>NC_015312.1:5162500-7096571 GCF_000196675.2 Pseudonocardia benzenivorans CB1190
GTAGGCCTTCAGGTCGGCATCCCCGTCGACCTCGGCGCGACGATCATCGCGTCGCGCCGACCGCTCGTCGTGGCGCGACCATTGCACGAGCAGGACGATGACGACCAGCAGGAGCGGGAGCTCGCCGGAAGCCCAGGTCAAACCACCGCCGAGCTGCTGGTCGCGCATCAGGTCGGGGACCCAGGGCAGGCTCAGACCGCGGTAGAACGACCCCCCGATGATCTCGTTCTGGCTCATCAGGGCGACGCCGAAGAACGCATGGAACGGCACCGACGCGAAGACGACGCCGAGCCGGGCGACCGCCGGTAGCCGGCGCGGCGACGGGTCCACCCCGATCAACGGCCAGAAGAACAGCCAGCCGACCAGCAGGAAGTGGGCGTTCATCGCCAGGTGCGCCCAGTGCTCGTTGAGCGAGGTCTCGAAGAGGCTGGAGAAGTACAGCGCGTAGTAGCTGCCGACGAAGAGCGGCAACGTGATCAGGGGGTTCGTCAGCCAGCGCGCCGCCGGGGAGTGGACGGCCGCGAGGATCCACTCGCGCGGACCGTCGGGGCGTCCCTTCCCGCTCGGGGGGAGCGCCCGCAGCGCCAGCGTCACCGGGGCGCCGAGCACCAGCAGGATCGGCGCCAGCATCGACAGCATCATGTGCTGGGCCATGTGCACGCTGAACATCGCGGGCGCGTACCGGCCGATCCCCGAGCTCGTCGCCATCAGCACGACCAGGCACCCGCACAGCCAGGCGATCGTGCGGCCCACCGGCCAGGCGTCGCCACGGCGGCGCAGCCTGCGCAGGCCCGCCAGGTACCCGACGGCCAGCAGGATCGCGAACGAGCCGTAGATCAGGCTGAACCGCCAGTCGAACAGCAGGCGCAGCAACGTCGGCGGGCCGTCGAGGTCGTACCCGATCACCGCCTCGAGAATCGACGGCGGCGGGGCGCCGGTGTCGGGAGGTGCGCTGCGCCCCAACGCGACCGCGAGGCCGATCGTCGCCAGCATCAGCAGGATCTCGACGCCACCCAGCGCGATCAGCGACCGGGTACGGCCCTCGGCGGCCGCGGCGACGGTCCGCCTGCGGTGCAGTGCCCCGAGCACGCCGAGGGTGACGAGGGCGAGGGTCTTGGCCACGACCAGGGCGCCGTACTCCGTGGTGAAGACGGCCCACAGCGGCACCCGCACGAGCGCGTTGACCACGCCGGTCACCGCGAGCAGCGCCCAGCACACCAGTGCCAGCGTGGAGAAGCGCGGGACCGCCGTCGCGAGCGCGGCGGCACGGTCGCGGTTGCTCCGGCTGCTCGCGAGCACGACGACGGCCGCGAGGCCACCCACCCACAGCGACGCGCCGAGGACGTGCAGGACCAGGCTGTCGGTGGCGATGTCGTGCGAGCCGCCGGCGGCGGAGTGCCCGGTCAGCGCGACGGGGAGCGGGCCGAACAGCGCCAGTCCGAAGGCCACGACCGCCCAGCCCCAGCTCAGGACCAGTCGCGCCGCGACCAGCACCAGCAGCGCGGCCACGGCCGTGAGCGACCAGGCCTCGGCGGCGGAGATCTTGGGGATCAGGTCGAACAGCAGGCCCGGGTCGAGCACCTGGCCGACGGGACGTCCCAGCGTGTCGGCGACGTTGAGCGGCACCAGCAACACCGCGCAGACGAACCACGCCGACGCCGTCCACGACGCGGCACGCACCGCGCGGTAGCCGGAGACGTCGAGGTAGCCGTCGGGCTGGGCGGGCACGAAGAACGCGGCGAGCAGCAGGAACCCGATGGTCAGCACCATCGAGACCTCGGAGAGTGCGCGGACGGCCGGGAGCGCGACCGTCGTCAGCTCGCCGGGGTCGGGCAACCCGAGCAGGGTCGCGGGACGGGCACCCGTCAGTACTGTCAGTCCTCCGGCGACGAGCATCGCGATGCCCGCCCCGAGCCCGATGAGACCGGCGGCCCCGGACGAGGACGTCCCGGCCTTCCGCGTCTCCGGCCCGGCGGTCGTCTGCGCCATGACCTCCAGGCTAAGCCCCGGCCGAACGGGCTCGTCAGACGGCTTCGGCGGCCTCGGCGGCCGCCCCCACCAGGACGTGACCGTTGTCGACCGAACCGTCCGACCCGGCACCCCCGTCGGCGTCGGGCACCTCCACGACGTCGGCGACGATGCACGTGATGTTGTCCGGGCCGCCACCCTCGTTCGCGAGCTCGATCACGGCCGACACGACGGCGTCGGGGTCGCGGTCACGGGCGACCAGCTCGCGCAGCGTGTCGTCGTCGAGGACGGCGGTGGCGCCGTCGGAGCAGAGCAGGTAGCGGTCACCGGGTGCCACGTCGTCGACCCACACCTCGGGGTCGGGGTCGTTGCCCGCCTGCAGCGCGCGCAGCAGCACCGAGCGGCGCGGATGGACCGCGGCCTCCTCGGGGGTGATGCGGCCCTCGTCGACGAGTGCCTGTACGACGGTGTGGTCGTGCGTCACCCGGGTGAACTCGTCGCCACGCAGCCGGTACACCCGCGAGTCGCCGATGTGCAGGATGCCGAGGCGGGTGTCGTCGAACAGCAGCGCCACGACGGTCGTCCCCATCCCGCGCGAGCCGGGGTCGCGGCGGGCACCCTCGTCGAGCAGGCGCGCGGCGACGGAGACCCCCGTGGTCAGCGCGGCGGCCAGGTCGACCTCGGAGAGGTCGGGACCGAGCTGCTCGTCCATCTCGGAGAAGGCGGCGACCGTCAGCGAGCTGGCGAGCTCCCCGTGCGCGTGCCCGCCCATCCCGTCCGCGACCACGAGCAGCCTGCGGCCGGCGAGGCCGGAGTCCTGGTTGCCCGACCTCCTGCGGCCGACGTCGGACCCGATCGCGAACCGCAGTGCCGAAGGCATGGCGCGAAGTATGGGGGCTGTGTAACCGCTTCACAACTCACGACGCGGCGAATTAGGGTGATCGACGTGAGCGAGGTCGCCACCGTCAGCGCGGGCGACATCGCGCGGCTGGGCGGGGTGAGCAGGGCCGCCGTCTCCAACTGGCGACGTCGTCATCCCGACTTCCCCAGCCCCGTCGACGGCACGCCCGCGAGCCCGCGGTACGAGCTGCGCCACGTCGAGGAGTGGTTGCGCCGCAACGGGAAAGCCACCGAGATGCCCCCGCTGGAGCGGATGTGGCAGCACCTGCGGGGCGAAGGTGGCGAGATCGGGCTCGGGCACGTCGTCGCCCGGGCGGGGGCACTGCTCGTGTGGCTGCGCGACGGGGACGACGAACCCCTGCTGCCCGGCGTCACCGAGCGGACCGACGCGGCGTTCGTGGAGCTCGCCGAGCGAGTCGCCGACGAGCACGGGCACGCCGGCGCCTTCGAGCTCCTGCACGCGCGCTACCTCGAGACCGACTCCCGACGGCTGCGCCCCACACCGCCCGACGTCGTCGCCGCGATGCTCGAGCTCGCCGCGCCGGAGCCCGGCGAGCTGCTGCTCGACCCGGCCTGCGGCACCGGTGGGCTGCTCGTCGCGGCCCGCGCCGACCGGCTCCGCGGCGTCGACCTCGCTCCCGACCGCGCGCTCATCGCGGCCGCCCGGCTGCGGCTGGCCCGTCGCGAAGCAGCGTCGGTCTGTGCGGACGCCCTGCTCCCGCCGGATCCTGCCGACCTCGCCGACGTGGTCGTGTGCGACCCGCCCGTCGGCGACCGTCGCGACCTCGACGGCCCCTGGCCCTACGGCGTCCCCCCGCGCAGCGAGCCCGAGCTCGCGTGGGCGCAACGGTGCGTGCAGCGGGTGCGCCCTGGCGGTCGCGTCGTCGTGCGGATGCCGGCGGCCGCCGCGTCACGACGCCGGGGCCGCCGCGTGCGGGCCGCCCTGCTGCACGACGGTGCCCTGCGTGCCGTCGTGGGAGCCGGTCACGACGCCGACCTGTGGGTGCTGCGCCGCCCGCGTGCCGGCGACCGGCGTCCGACGACGATCCTGCTCGCGCCCGATACCCACCGCCCCGCCGACGAACGCCCGCTCGCCGCGGTGGACGCCGAGACCGTCGACCTCAGCCCCCGGCTGCCTCCGCGCCCCGACCCGGCCGCGTACGCCGCGAAGGCGCAGGCGCTCGCCGAGGTCCGTCCCTGCCCACCCGCCCTGCAGCCCACGACCAGGGAGCTGCCGACCACCAGCCTCGCCGCCCTCGAACGCGCCGGCGTCGTCCGGCTCGTCAGGGTGTCGACGGCCGACCCGGCACCGGCCACCCTCACCGCCGACGACCTGCGGCTGGCCCGCGCGCCGAGCGGTCCCGGCTCCGGGTCGACCGTGGTCCGCGCCGTCGCGGGCGACGTCGTCGTCGGGGCTGCGTGCGCCCGGACGCTGGACGCACCGGCGGCTCTCGCGCCCGGGCTCACCGCCTATCGGCCCGACGTCGACCGGATCGACCCCGAGCTGCTCGCCGGGGTCCTGCGCACCGCCGGCACGTCGCGTGCCGAACAACGGCGCGTCCGCGTCCCCGACCTCCCCCTCGACGAGCAACGCCCCCTCGCCGCGGCCCTGCGCCGGCTCGCCGATCTGCACCTCCAGCTCCAGCAGGCCGCCGCAGCTGCGGAGGTGCTCGCCGCGCAGGGGACGGCGGGGCTGCTCGCGGGTCGGCTGGCGCCCGGAGACCCGCAGGTCCGAGCGCCGGGCGTCGACGGGACCGCTACCCTTTCCCCGCGCCCCGGCGGTCCGGGGCGCACGCCCTCGTAGCTCAGCTGGACAGAGCAAGAGCCTTCTAATCTCTGGGTCGCAGGTTCGAATCCTGCCGGGGGCACGCAGGTCAGTGGATCGCTCATCGGATTCGGCCGCACTTCATGGAGCTAAGCGTGGAGCCAGTGTAGGTAGCCTGGTTCCATGGCGGCAGCCAAGAAGCCTCGTCGCGCTCGTGGGGAGATCGAGCAACTCCCCAGCGGCTCGTTCCGCGTGCGGGTGTACGCGGGCATCGATCCGCTCTCCGGCAAGCGCCACTACCTCGTCGAGACGGTGCCCGCCGGCCCCTCTGCCGCGGCGCAGGCGAAGAAGGTCCGAGCGCGGCTCCTCAACGAAGTAGATGAGCGTCGCTCGACGCGGACCAACGCGACCGTCAACGAGTTGCTCGACCGCTACCTCGACGTGCTCGAGGTCGCGGACACGACGCGCGCCGGGTACGAGCGGCTCGCGCGCCTCTACATCCGTCCGGTCCTGGGCAGCCTGCCGATCGGTCGGATCGACGGCGAGGTGCTCGACACGTTCTACGCGCAGCTGCGACGCTGCCGCGCTCGCTGTTCTCGCGACGGGCGGTCGATCGATCACCGTGTCCTCGGGCTGCATGACTGCGACAAACGCTGTGGACCGCATTCCTGCAAACCGCTCGGGGCCTCCTACCTTCGCCAGTGCCACGTACTGCTGAACGGAGCCTTCGCTCGCGCGGTGAAGTGGCGTTGGGTCGGCGTCAACCCTGTGCACCAGGCCGATGCCCCATCCCAGCCGCCGCCGGATCCGCAGCCGCCGACGCCGGAGCAAGCTGCCCGCATCGTCGACGAGGCGTTCAAGGACCCTGACTGGGGCATGTTCGTCTGGCTCGCCATGACCACGGGTGCACGCCGCGGCGAGCTGTGCGCGCTCCGGTGGGATCGACTCGACCTCGGTGCCGGCGTCCTCGACATCCGTACGAGCCTTGCGCAGATCAACCGGCGCGTCTGGGAGAAGGACACCAAGACCCACCAGCGGCGCCGCATCGTTCTCGACGCCCAGACGCTGGCTCTGCTCGCTGCCTATCGGGCAGAAGCCGAGCGAAGCCTCGGACTATTGGATGCCGTCGTCCGCGACACCGACTACATCTTCTCGGCCGCGCCCGATCACGGTGAGCCGCTCCGCCCCGACACGGTCACTCAGCGATATACACGCATGTGCCGGCGGCTCGGCTATCACATGCACATCCACCAACTGCGCCACTTCTCGGCGACAGAGCTCATTGCGGCTGGCGTCGATGTCCGGACCGTCGCAGGTAGGCTCGGCCACGGAGGCGGAGGCACGACAACCTTGCGGGTTTATAGCGCATGGGTCGGAGAAGCTGACCAACGAGCTGCCAAGACCTTGAACGGGCGCCTCCAGCTACCCACCGGCTTGGCACCCGAAGTAACTACCTTCGCTCCCGATTCGAGTCCGGCGGAGCCGGCTGGGCCGTACGAACGGATCAGCAACGACCTTGAAGGAGCGATCCGCGCCGGGCTATTGGTTCCCGGAGACACACTGCCAACAGTCAAGGATCTCGCCGATCGCTACGGAGTCTCGCCCACCACCGCACACCGGGCGTTGGCACTGCTCGCTGAACGAGGCTTTGCCGAACTCGGCGGTCGCGGCCGCCGCAGTACCGTCACGACCGCCGCAACCTAGGCCGACGAACCGTTCGTGGGGCGGCCAACCGGGGCGCGGTGAACGACCGCTCATGTAAGGCGCCACGACCTGCTAGACACCTGCATCTACCTGCAACTCTGCTCGCTACGACCTCATCAGGAGCCTCACGAGACGCGTCTGACAGCGGCCAGTCCAGACTCCCCGTAGGCGGCCATTTACCACCCCGGTGATGGCCGGCGTTCTCCCCGCTGGCGGCCAGATATCTCCCCGGTGATCCACAGCAAATGACCGGTGGCGAGGGTCTGCCGGTGAAGCGGAGCGAGGAGATCGTGGAGATTCTCGAGGCCTACGACCTCACGGGTAGTTACCGTGCGGCGGCCGAGTTGGCCGGGTGTGACCACCACACCGTGGCCCGATACGTGGCGCTGCGCGCGGCCGGGGAGCCGGTGGTGGCCCGTGAGCACCGGGCCCGCCCGATCGACGCCTACCTGGCCAAGATCGAGGAGCTGGTGGCCCGCTCGAACGGGCGGGTGCGCGCCGACATCGTGCATGAGCGGATCGTCGCGATGGGCTTCACCGGCGGGGAGCGCACCACCCGTCGCGCGGTGGCCGAGACGAAGGCGCGGCTGCGCGCCGGGCAGCGGCGGGTGCTGCGGCCGTGGGTGCCCGAGCCGGGCCTGTGGTTGCAGTGGGACTGGGCGGAGGGCCCACGGATCGGCGGGCGGCGGACGAACCTGTGGTGCGCGTGGCTGGCCTGGTCCCGGTTCCGGGTCGTGCTCGCGGTCTGGGACCGCACCCTGCCCACGATCGTGGCCTGCCTGGACACCACCCTGCGCCGGCTGGGTGGGGTGCCGACCTACGCGCTGACCGACAACGAGCGCACCGTCTCGGTCGACCACGTCGCCGGAGTCCCGGTGCGCAACCCGGAGATCGTGCACGTCGCCCGCCACTACGGGATGACCATCCGCACCTGCGTGCCGGCGGACCCGCAGACCAAGGGCGGCTCGGAGGCGACGGTGCGGATCTCCAAGGCCGACCTCGTGCCGACCGAGGTCAACCTCGCCGAGGAGTACCGGGTGTTCGGCCAGCTCGAAGCCGCCTGCCGGGACTGGTGCGAGAAGGTCAACACCCGCCCGCACCGCGAGACGAGGCGGCCGCCGGTGGAGATGCTCGCCGAGGAACGCCTGCGGCTGCACCCGCTGCCTTCCACTCCGTTCACGGTCGCGTTCGGCACCACGCGGCGGGTGAACTGGGACGCCACCGTCTCGGTCGAGGGAGTGCGCTACTCGGTGCCCCACGAGCTGGTCGACACCCGGGTCTGGGTCCGCTTCCACGGCGACGACCTCATCGTCACCGCCGTCGGGCAGGACGGGCCGGTCCAGGTCGCCCGGCACGGACGGTCGAGTCCGGGCAGCCCGGTCATCGACGACGCGCACTACCCGCCGCGCAGCGGCGCGGCGATCGCGCACGGCGAGCGGACGCCGCGGGCCACCAGCGCGGCGGAGGCGGCGTTCCTCGCGCTCGGGCCGGGCGCTGCGGCCTGGCTGGTCGAGGCGGCCGCGGCCGGGGCCCGCGGGGTCCGGCGGAAGATGACCGAGGCCGTCGCGCTGGCCAAGCTGCACCCGCCCGGGCAGGTCGACCAGGCCCTGGGCACCGCGGCGATCGCGGGACGGTTCGCGGAGAACGACCTGTTGCGCATCCTCGCCCACCAAGCCGGGGAGACCGTCGCCAAGCCCGCCACGCAGGCCGGTGAGACCCACAGCCTCCAGCCGGGCACCGCCGCCTGGTCCGGCTTCGGCCTGACTCCGGGCCCCGAACCAGATCCTGACCCCGGCACTGAGTCCGGCACTGAGTCCGGCCCTGGGTCCGCTGGGCCGCGACCGACTGAAGAGCCCGCATGAGCGCTACCACGACACCGAGTTCGGCGGGCTCGGCGGGTGTTGCCGGCCCGGTCGGTGATCCGCTGGCCGAGGCGGTCGAGCTCACCCGCCGACTCAAGCTCCCGCACATCCGCCGTCACCTGCTCGAGCTTGTCCCGACCGCGCGGGCCCAGCGCTGGGACCACGCCGAGCTGGTCCGGGTGCTGCTCGCCGAGGAGGCCGCCGGCCGAGACGCGACGAACCTGCGGACCCGCCGCGCCCGCGCCGGGTTCCCCGCCGGGAAGACCCTGCAGGACTGGGACGCCTCGGCCTCGACGATCCCGCGCCCGACCCAGGACGCGCTCACCAGCCTGGAGTGGGTCGGGCGGCGGGAGAACCTCTGCGTCTGCGGCCCGTCCGGGACGGGGAAGAGCCACTTCTGCGAGGCGCTCGGCCAGGCCGCGGTCGAGGCCGGGATGACCGTCGCCTGGTTCACCATCGAGGACCTCGGCGCGTTCGTCCGCCGCCACCGAGCCGACGACTCGATCACCCGCGCGCTGGCCCGGCTGATCCGCACCGATCTGATCATCATCGACGACATCGGGCTACTGCCCGTCAGCCCGGACGCCGCGGAGGGCTTCTATCGGCTCGTCGACGCCGCCTACGAACGCCGCTCGCTGGCCGTCTCGAGCAACCTGCACCCCTCGGGATTCGACGAGATCATGCCGAAGACTCTCGCCACCGCCACGGTCGACCGGCTGCTCCACCACGCCCACATCGTCGTCACGCAGGGCGACAGCTACCGCCTCGCTCAGGCGACCTCCGGCAAGGGAGTGAGCCCCTTGACCTGACCCCGAGCACCACCCCGAGGCGGGGAGATATCTGGCCGCCGTCGGGGAGAACCAACTGGCCACCAGTGGGGAGAACTACTGGCCGCCAGCGGGGATTTCAAGCTGGCCGTTGACACGCGTCGGCAGCCTCTGCTTCGCACCGTGTCTGACACCACGGCGCCGGCTCTGCAGGGCTGCTCAGGCCCCGTGTCAACGGATCTTGAAAGTTGACCTCTCTGGGGCGGCCGAGACCTTCCACAGTGCTTCAGAAGTTCCACGCGATGACCGCACCTTCAAGTATCGACAGCGAGGATGGTCTTGGCCACCGGCCGGGTCTGATCCAAGTATCGATTGACGCTGACGTTGTCCCCCTAGGGATTCGTCCGCCCGGTCAGTGGTCCGCACTCGCCCGGCCGGCCGCACCGAGAACCCGATCACCTGCCCGGTACCGTCGGGGCGCTCACCGATCCCGCTCGCCGCAGCCGGCTCGGGCGTCGTCGTGGTCGTATTGTCGGTGGTTGTGTTCCGGGTGCGCTGCTTGCTGGTCATGATGGCCTTCCGCTCTCGCGGGGTCCGCGTGTGTCGGCCCGTCCCCTCGGGGTGGCGGGGTGCTGTCCCCCGCCGCGGTAAGGCGCGCCGGCACGGCCTCCGAGGCTCGCAGTCAATGGCGGCCGCAGGCCGTCGCCAAAGGCGATCGCGGAGCCTGCGCAGCGACCGTTGACGGCGAGTGAGGCCGTGCTAAGCCAAGGGCCGACAGGCCCCGCCCAAGGGGCGACCACCAGCATTTCTCACGGCCCGTGCGGCCTTGAGCGTCAACGCCTGCATTCGAGCCGTCGCCGGCAGACCCCGTGACGCTGACGTGGACCGTTGGCCTGCGGGGAAAGTGACAGTCATACCGCCGAGGCCATGGGGTCACCTTCGCTGACCGGCAGGTCTGCGCCACCGGGCACACCACCCGTCCCTATCGGCGACGCCGGTCGCCGGCGACCGCGGTCGCGACGGTCGCAACAGGTGCGACGACGGCAGTGACGTACAGCAGCAGGAGTGGCAGCCCCGGGCGCGGCTCGACGCCGTCGTGGGCCAGAAGCTCCTTGTTGAACGTCAGGTCCGGCCGGACATGATGCCAGCGGGTGATCTCCAGGTACATCAGGTACCAGGAGCCCGCCCACGCCACTGCGCCCAGCCACCGAACCGCTGCCATGAGGCCGATGGTGCCACCGGTCGGGCGGTTCCGGTTGCCGTTTTCCATGCCGCGCGGCCTGTGGAAAGGGGCGCCCATCCAGACCCAAAGAATTCATCCGTATCAGGTGCGGAAATCATGAGCGGAATGCCAGCTCTCGGACTTCTGAGGAACCACTGAGGCGCTTTCCTAGTTGCTTACCTGCAGGGCGATAGGTTCCGCGCGCTCGGCAGAGTCGCCAGTGAGAAGTGGTACGGACAGCTGCACGCAATCCGAGGAGTGGTGGATCGTTGATCGAAGCACGCGACGTGACGAAGAGGTACGGCCAGAAGGCTGCGGTCTCCGACCTCACCTTCACGGTCCGTCCCGGGATCGTCACCGGGTTCCTCGGGCCAAACGGAGCGGGCAAGTCGACGACCATGCGCATGATCGTCGGGCTGGACGCCCCGACCTCTGGCAGCGTCACGGTTAACGGCAAGCCCTACGCCGAGCACTCCGCCCCGCTCCGGGAGGTGGGCGCGCTCCTCGAGGCGAGGGCGATCCACACCGGTCGCACGGCCCGCAACCACCTCCTCGCACTGGCCGCCACCACGGGGATCGGCCGCAGTCGAGTCGACGAGCTGATCGACCTCGTCGGCCTCTCCGACGTCGCGAACAAGCGGGTCCGCGGATTCTCCCTCGGCATGGGCCAGCGGCTCGGCATCGCGTCCGCACTGCTGGGCGACCCGAAGACGCTGATCCTCGACGAGCCGGTCAACGGCCTCGACCCCGAGGGCATTCTGTGGATCAGGAACCTGTTGCGGTCACTGGCCGCCGAGGGCCGCACCGTGTTCGTCTCGTCGCACCTGATGAGCGAGATGGCGCTGACGGCCGATCAGGTCATCATCATCGGCAAAGGCCGGCTACTCGCCGACGTCCCGGTCGCCGACGTCGTCGCCCGGGCGGCGGGCGCCCACGTCAAGGTCCGCGCCCCGGACGCCACCACTCTGTCGGCGCTGCTGGCGGGCCCGGACGTCACCGTCACCACGACCGGCGCCGACACACTCGAGGTGGCGGGTTTGGGCAGCGAGGAGATCGGCACGATCGCGGCCGACCACCGGATCGCCCTGTTCGAGCTGACCCCGATACACGGCTCTCTGGAAGAAGCGTTCATGGAACTCACCCGCGACGCGGTCGAGTTCGGCACACCCGGCACCGCCGAGCCACCGCCGGCGATGTCGACGAGCACGGGAGGGCGGCGATGAGCACCACGATCCCTGTGGCACCCACCGCCCCCGCCGGCGGAGCGGTCACGCTTCCACGAACGATCTCCTCGGAGTGGATCAAGTTCCGCACACTGTGGTCGAGCGTGCTCGTCGCGACGATCTCGGTCGTCGGGATGATCGGCGTCGGCTGGGTGGGATCGTTCTTCACCAATGCCGACTGGGCGCACATGCGCCCTCGCGAGCTCGCCCGGTTCGACCCTGTCGTCACCAGCCTCAACGGCTATACCGTCGCCGAGCTGGCCGTGGGCACCCTGGGGGTCCTGCTGGTGACGGGCGAGTACTCGACCGGCATGATCCGGGCCACGATGGCGGCGGTCCCGGCACGGCTGCCCGTGCTGTGGGCGAAGCTGATCGTCTTCACCTGCCTGACGGCCGTCCTGATGGTGCCGACGTCGTTCGTCTCGTTCCTCGGCGGGCAGGCCCTGCTCGGCACGCACTCCACCAGCCTGTCGGCCCCCGGTGTTCTGCGTGTCGTGGTCGCGACGGGCGTGTACCTGACCCTCGTGGGCGTCCTCGGGATCGCGTTCGGGGCGCTGGTCCGCAACACCGCGGGCGGGATCGCGGCCCTGTTCGGGGTGCTGCTCGTGCTCCCGGCGATCGTCGGTGTGCTGCCGAGCTCGTGGCAGGACACCATCGGCCCGTACCTGCCCGCCAACGCCGGACAGGCCGCCCTGTCGGTGATCCCCGACCCCGCGGCCCTCGCGCCCTGGACGGGGATGGCCGTCTTCGCCGCCTATGCCGTCATCGCGACAGTGGTTGCCGCAGTGCTGCTGAGGCGTCGCGACGTGTAGTGGCGCCGACCAACCTGCGCCGCCCTCGCACGGCTCGTTCCCGCATCGGCTACCGGGCGGCACGACGCCGGCAAGGCTTCCCGATCCGCGACACGACGACGGCCCATGACCGGCTTTCCTCGCGGACGGAGCCCGCCCGGACCCCCTCGCACCCCCAACCGTTCACCCGTTCCCCGCACCCGAACCGGAGTCGCTCGAATGACATCGTCCCCACTCGGACGACAGCACGACGTCGCAGGTACCGACAGCGCCCGCCATCTCGCACCGCCACACCGGGCTCGCGGGATCAAGGTTCCCGAGCTGACCCTGGTCTTCTGGATCATCAAGATCCTCACGACGGGAATGGGCGAGACCGCCTCCGACTGGCTCGCCCGCACGATCGACCCCGTCATCGCGGTCCTGGGGGCGCTGCTCGCGCTCAGCGGCCTGCTCGCGGCACAGCTACGTGCCACCCGGTACCGACCCTGGCTCTACTGGGCCACCGTCGCGATGGTCAGCGTGTTCGGGACGATGGCAGCCGACGTCCTGCACGTCGTCATCGGCATCCCCTACGTCGCGTCCACGATCGGTTTCGCGGTCGCCGTGGCCGCCGTGCTCCTGCTCTGGCACCGCGTCGAGGGCACCCTCGACATCCACAGCATCGTCACCGTCCGACGTGAGTGCTTCTACTGGACGACCGTCTGCGCGACGTTCGCGCTCGGCACGGCCGCGGGTGACCTCACGGCGACCGGCTTCGGGCTGGGTTACCTCGCCTCGGGCATCCTGTTCGCCGTCGTCTTCGCCGTCCCGGTCATCGCGCACCGATGGTGGGGCCTCGGCGCAGTTCCCGCATTCTGGGTCGCCTACGTGCTGACCCGGCCGCTGGGGGCGTCGTTCGCGGACTGGATCGCCGTCCCACCGGCGCGCGGTGGCCTCGACCTGGGTACCGGAGCGATCAGCCTTGTCCTGCTGGTCGCCATCGCGACCGCCGTCGCCGTGCACGCCCGGCAGAATCGCCTCGCCCGACGCGGCTGACACGGTCAGCGGGTCCTTCGCGTGGGACGGGAGCCGGTTCCGACCCCCGGTGGCGCGCGACGGGGGCGCAGCGACGAGACCACCGACTCGGTGGGGCCGGGCCGCAGGAGCCCGCGCTTCGCGTCATCCAGGGTCACCCCCGCTCAGCGGCTCAGCTGAGGCGGGTCGTGCCCGGCCCCTGTGCGGCCGCGCTCACGACCTGTTCCCGGGCATGTGCCGGTGTGACGTCGCGGCTGCCGCCCGGTTCCGGCTGGGCCGTGACCGGGCGTTCGCCGTCGATGTCCGCACCGTGCGGACATGCGCCGGGTGCGGACTGGTCCGACGAGGACTGGGTGGCGACCATGCCGACGAGGAGCACAGTCGCACAGACCGTCGCGAGGACGAGCGCGACCGGTGACGTCGTCACGGCGTCGCCGAACCAGAGCCCGCCGGCGACGAGCCCGACGACCGGGTCGACGACCAGGATCACCGAGACGACTGCGGCCACCCCGACACCCTCACGCAGAGCGTGCTGGCTCAGCAGGATGGCCAGCGATCCCAGTACGACGGCGGCGTAGATCGCGGGGTGGCCGAGCGGCGTGGCGATGCCGTTGGCGACCTGGGCACCGACCTGCTTGAGCTGGACCGCGCTGAGGCCGTACCCGAGCCCGGTCCCGAGGGCGAGCCCGAGCGCCCGCGCACGTGGGCCGAGCGCGCGACGGCGCGCCCAGCCGGCGATGGTCACCATGACCGCGATGGTGGCCGCGGCAAGGCCGACCGTGGTGAGCGCCGACGGTCCCGGGGCGCCACCAGCGTGCGGATCGAGCGCCAGGAGCAGTCCGCTGAGACCGGCCACCGTCAGGACGATTCCGGCGCATGTCTCGCCGGAGCTCCGCCGATGGAGCAGGAATCGCTCGGCGAGCGTCGCACCGACGATGCTGGTCGTCATCACGCTCTGCACCAGCAGGATCGGACCGAGCGCCAGCGCCAGGATCTGGAGGGCGATGCCGGCGAGGGAGGCGCCGGTGCCGATCCACCACCACTGGCTGCGGGCCAGCGCGCCGATCAGGCGTGGGTCGCCAGCGGGGAACGGCGGCACGCTGATCGAGCCTCGTCGCTGGGCGACGCCGGCGGTGCCGATCAGGCTCGCGGCCACCGCGGCGACGGTGACCGCCCCGATCACTGACATCAGAAGCCGCTGGCGCGCAGGCCCGCCGCGGACCGGGCGGTGAGCTCGTCGCGCACGATGGCCGCGGCGTCGGCCCCGGCGGCCCACTGCGGCAGGATCGGGGCGCGGTCGCGACGGTGCTGCTCGATGGCCGCGACGAGATCGTCGGGTGTGCGTGGCCAGGCGGCGATTCCGGACTGCTCGAGGATCGCCGCGTTGGCGCGACCATGTCCCGGGATCGGCAGGTACGTCAGCGCCGGCAGGCCGGCCACAAGGGCCTCGGTGAACGACAGGCCGCCGGCATTGTGGACGAGCACGTCCGCGGTCGCCATCAGGGCGGGGACGTCGTCGCGCCAACCGAGCGCGGCGATCCGCGGCTCGTCCCAGCGCCGCCACAGCGCGTCGTTGCGGCCGCAAAGGACGAGTGCGCGCGCACGGGGGTGCCGCAGGATCGCCTCGACCGTCCTGGGGACGTCGCCCATTCCGAGCGAGCCGGCGCTGAGCAGGACGATCGGGTCCGGCCCGTGCAGCCCGAGGGACGCCCGGTCGATGGGACTCGGCGCCGCGCTGAAGGCAGGGCTGCAGAGCGGACCGGCCGCGACGGCCTCGACTCCGTAGCGGGAGGCGTCCGCGGCGGTCGCGCGGGTGACCGTGAGGTGGTGGTCGACGTCCGGGTCGCACCAGAGGCTGTGCGCGGCGGGATCGGTCAGGTAGGTCATCGACGTGGCCGCGAGCCTCCCACGCCGACGCAGCCTGCCCAGCGTGCGGGAGGCGAGCGGATAGGTCGACACGACGACGTCGGCGTCACCGACCCAACGCTCGACCGCAGGCTCCGCGATGGCACAGATGCCTTCGGTCACCCTGCGCAGGGCACCGGGCCGCTCGAGCCCTCGGAAGATCCCGTCGAAAACGCGGGGCGCGTGCTGGACGGTGGGCGCGTAAAGGTCCTTCAGGATCCACCCTGCGGCAGTGGGCACCGCGTCGATGTAGTCGTGGATCGTCACCTCGACACCCGAGCCGGCGAGGCGGCGGCCCAGTTCGCGGGCGGCGCCCTCGTGGCCCTGGCCGACGGTCGCCCCCAGGATGACGACACGGCCGGCGCCTGGGACCGGCGGGGCGACCAGCTGCATCGCGGCAGGGCGGGCGGCGCGGCGACGGCCGTGCGGGCGGGCACGGCGGTCGGCGAGGAGTGCGGGCATGGGGAGGAACCTCGGGTCTCGATCGGAGGAGGACGCGGGGAGCGGTGCGGAGGACGGCGGGGAATCGGAGACGGCTGGACGTCAGCGGGGAAGCGGCGCGCCGGGATGGTCGTGCAAGTGCGCGACGCCGGGCGGCCCCGAGGTCCCGTCGTCGGTCACCGACGCCTCGACGACACCCCCGGCGGCTCCGATGGCGATGACCAGTGCGCCAGCGGCCGCGAGCGGGCGCCGGGCCGCACGCTCCCTTATCGCGCGCAGCGCAGACCTGGTCCGGTCGTCGCCGGGTCGGCGCCGGTCGGCCTCCGCGGTGGGCAGGTCGAACACGAGGAGCGCAAGCTCGTGGCGGTACCGCGCGACGTAGGCGTCGCCGACGCGCTCGTCGGTCTCGGCGAGGTCGAGCCGCCCGGCGGCGAGCGCCTCGTGCAGGTTCGCAAAGACGTCGGCGCGTTCCGCGTCCGAGGCCCGCACTGGGGTGGCAGGGGTGATCGAGCGGTGCCGGCTGGTGGGCTCGCCACGGTGAGTTTGGCTGGGCATCGTGCTCCCGGGGACGATCGGTCAGGTGCCCCCAAGGCTGGTCGGCGGCGGTGAACTGCCGTCGTGCTCCGGTTCGGAGTCAGGTAAGAGCCGCGCGGGGTCGACGGTGAAGCCGACGGTCGCCCCGCCGCCGGAACGCCGGTCGGCGAAGACCGAGCCGCCGTGCGAGGCCGCGACGTCGTGCACGATCGAGAGCCCGAGCCCGGATCCGGGCAGCCCGCGGGCGCTGCGGGCCCGGTAGAAGCGGTCGAAGATCCGTCCCGCGTCCTCGGGGTCGATACCGGGGCCGTTGTCTGACACCGAGATCCGGCCCTTGTGCGCCGTCGCCTGGATCGGCTCGACACCTGAGCCGTCGAACTTCACGGCGTTCTCCATCAGGTTGCCGACGGCCCGGTCGAGGGCCTGCCGGCGTCCCCGGACCACCGAGCGGTCGGCGTCGACGACGATCGCGCGCCCGGTGCGGCGCCCCACCCGCTCGGCAGCCGCGATCAGCACGTCGGCGAGGGCCACCGGTTCCTCCGGCGAGTCCATCGCACCGGCCAGCGCGAGCTCGACAAGCTCGTCGACCAGGTGGCTCAGCTCCCGCGTCTCCCCCTGCACGTCGCTCACCAGCCGGTCCTGCGCCGCAGGGCTCAGGTCGGCGAAGCGGCGCAACACGCTCGCGTTGGTCCGCAGGCTGGTCAGCGGGGTGCGCAGCTCGTGCGCGGCGTCCTGGATCAGCCGCTCCTGCGCGTCGCGCGCGGCGGCGAGGCGCCCGAGCATCGTGTTGAACGACGTTGACAGCCGTGCGACCTCGTCGCGGCCCTCGACCGGAATCTGCCGGTCGATCCCGCCGTGGAGGCTGACGTCCTCGGCGATCCCGGCCAGCTGGATGAGCCGCCGCGTGATGCGCCAGGCGAGGAGCCAGCCCGCGAGCGCGGCGACGACCAGGACGATCGCGCTCACCCACGCGATCTCGATCGCCATGTCGTGCAACAGGTCATGAGTCTGCTCGACGTCCGCCGCGACCTGCAGCGCACCTCGTCCGCCGCTCAACGCGGTCGTCATGATCCGGTACGTGCCGTGGCCCACGTCCGCCTCGGTGACGTCCACCGTGCCCGGCGGCGCGGTCCCGTCGGCGATGGCCCGTGCGGTCGTGTCGACCGGCAGGTCGACCGCCTCACCGCCGAGGTGCGCCGTGGTGCCGTCGGGCGCCACCGTCTGCGCGACCAGGGGACGGGCCTCGCCGTGGTGCCCGTGGCCCACGGTGACCGGCACGGCGGTCAGGACGTCGTTCCGGCCGTCGGCCAGGGCGACCGTCGCCGAGCTCAGCGTCGTGTCGATCTCCTGACCGATCCGCTGGGCCGACGCGTCGTAGCTGAGCCATCCGACCGCGATCGCCACCACGGCGGCCACGACGGCGAAGGCCAGCGCGAAGCGCGTCCGCAGGTTCACGGCCGTCGCAGCGCGTAGCCGACGCCGCGCACGGTGTAGATCAACGACGGGGCCCCGGCCGCGGCGAGCTTGCGCCGGAGGTACCCGACGTACACGGCGAGGTTCTTCGAGTCCGGCCCGAAGTCGTAGCCCCAGATTCGCTCGTAGACCGTCGAGTGGTCCAGCACGATGCCCTCGTTGCGCGCCATCAGCTCCAACAGGTCGAACTCCGTTTTCGACAACGCCAGCTCGGCTTCACCCCACCACGCGCGACGCGCGGCGACGTCCACGCGCAGGGCCGCGACCTGCAACGCCGACGCCTCCATTTGCTCCTGGACCATCACCGGTGCCGCGCGTCGCAGCAAGGCGCGCAGCCGGGCCAACAGCTCGTCGAGCTCGAAGGGCTTGGGCAGGTAGTCGTCGGCGCCGGCGTCGAGCCCCGCGACCCGGTCGGAGGTCTCCACCCGCGCGGTCAGCATCAGGACCGGGGTCCGGTCGCCGTCGGCGCGCAGCACGCGACAAACACCGAGGCCATCGACGCCGGGCATCATCACATCGAGGACCAACGCGTCGAAGGATTCCCGCCGCAGCATGGTGAGCGCCTCGACCCCGTCGACCGCCACGCCGATCTCATAGCCTTCCAGACCGAGCGCGCGTTCGAGTGAGTCGCGGATCGCCCGGTCGTCGTCGACGACCAACACTCGTTGGGGCACGACCACATCATCTGCCCGGGACCCGTGCATGCCCACACCGTCGCTCAGGAGGGTGAACGGTAGCCGTGCCGCGGGTCGGAGATGGGTAAGAGCCCGCTCACCGCCCCCGAACGGCGCCGGCTGATGCTTGCCAAATGCTTACTCGCGATTGGCCGGTCCCGCGCATTGAGGGGCCTAGCGTCGACGTCGTTGCGACGGGGAACCGCCGCCGAGGTGACGTGCACCGAGGAGAGATGTGACGACGATCCTTGCGCTCAACCCACTCAGCGCGAACGACCTGCTGTCGTCGTTCGGGACGATCGGCATCCTCGTCGTCTTGTTCGCCGAGACGGGGCTCCTCATCGGCTTCTTCCTGCCCGGGGACTCGCTGCTGTTCACCGCGGGTCTGCTGTGCGCAGCCGGTAGCGGCGCACTTCACCTGAGCCTCCCGTGGGTGCTACTGGCAGCAGCGGCCGGCGCCCTCGCGGGCGCCCAGACCGGGTTCTGGCTGGGGCAACGGGCGGGGCGCGCCCTCGAGGTTCGGTCCAGCCATCCACGACTGCTCGCGGGGATGCGGCGGGCAGAGGAGATGTTCGCCCGCTACGGGCCGGCGAAGGCGATCGTGCTGGCCCGGTTCATCCCGGTGGTCCGGACAGTCCTCAACCCGGTCGCCGGCGCCCTGCGCACCCCCGCGGCTACGTTCATCATGTGGCAGGTCGTCGGCGGTCTGCTGTGGACCCTCGGTCTGGTACTCGCGGGATACGCGCTCGGCGCGACGGTCCCCGGCGTCGACGCCTACCTGTTGCCGGTCATCGCGCTGGTCATTGTCGTGTCGCTGCTTCCGCTGGCGGTGGAGCTTCGCCGGGAACGCCGGCGTGCCCGAGCCGGCCGTTGAACTGGTGCTCGACGAGGTGGGCGGACCGAGATGGAGTCATGCGGCCACGTTCCGCGACGGGCTGGCCGACCTGACATCCTGCCTCCCGTCGGCGCCAGCGCGCCGGGTTAGACGCTGTCGGGGCGAGCATGCGCCACAGGCCAAGGCCTCAGCTGTCTTGCCGCCCGAGGGGTGTGCCACCGGGGTGAAACGCTCGCCGTTCGAATGGTTCCCAACCTCTAACCTCCTGCTGGTGAGGCCCGTACCAGCACGTCCATAGCGTCTATGGCATGAACGGTGTCACGGTCTCCCGCCCCACCGCCGCGAACGACCCCGGACAGCCCTCCGCCCCGCAACCCACGGGCAACCGGACGCCTTCCCGGCGCGCGGCCAGGACCGGGTGGCGCCGGCGGCGCCGATGGGTCGGACTGGCCATGATCGCTGTGCTCATCCCCGTGACGGTCTCCTACGTTCGAGCGCTGGCGTATCCGGGGAACGCGTCGTTTCTCGTGCGGACCGTGGAGTGGGTGCGTGACCACGGGGGCGCTCCCGTGGTGAACCTCGCCGAGAACGTCTACTACCGCTTGCACGCACCCGCCGATACGGCCCCGGACTCCCGTTCCCTTCCGGTCGTCACCACCGACCCCTCGCGGCCGATCACTGTCGCGCCGGTCGCACCGCTGATCACTCCCGCGCTCGCCGGCGAGGGTGTCTGGACCCCGACTCAGGCGATCCCGGGGCACGCCGCGTCGGTGCTGACGACGTTCATCCGCCCCGATCCCGCCCATGCCAGCGTCGTCGCGGGCATCGCGCGGTTCGACCAGCGCACGGTCAGCACCCGACTGATCCCGGGCACCCGGGAGCCCAGCGGGCTGGGCTGGCCTGAGGCCGGGCGCGTCCCGGCGGCCTCCCGCCCGACCCTGCTGGCCACGTTCAACTCCGGGTTCAAGATGAAAGACGCTAACGGCGGGTTCTCCGCCGATGGCCGCACCCCGGTTCCGTTGCGCGACGGCGCGGCGTCGGCCGTGATCGACTCCTCCGGAGTCGTTCACATCGGAGCGTGGGGCCGCGACGTCGGCGCCGGCCCCGACGTCGTCGCGGTCCGCCAGAATCTCGATCTGATCATCGACCACGGTCAGGTCGTGCCCGGTCTCGACATCAACGGCGGCGGGCAGTGGGGTTCGGCGAGCAACCAGCTGCAGTACACCTGGCGGTCCGGCCTCGGCGTCACGGCGCACAACGACCTGGTCTACGTCGGCGGCGCCGGCCTGACGCTGGCAACACTTGCCGCTGCGCTCACGCAGGCCGGCGCGGTCACCGGCATGGAGCTCGACATCCACAACCAAATGGTCGACATGTTCACCTACGACCACACCGCTCACCTGCCCGCCCAGCTCGTCGGCACCCCTCTGCTGCCGACGATGCCGGGCCCGGTCGACCGCTACCTGCAGGCCGACCAGCGGGACTTCTTCGCACTGACCGCGCGGTGAGCACGATCGCGCTGCTCGCGGCACAGGACGCCCTCGTCCTCGCCGCCGTGATCGTCCTCATCGCGCTTGCGTACGCCCGCAATCCCCTTTTCGTGCCCGCCGTGAGCGCAACAGTGCTGTTCGGCGCGCACACGGTCTTGTCCTCGATCGTCGCGATGCACGGTCTGGGGCCGCTCGGGCCCGACACCGTTGTTCTGACGTGGATCATGCAGGAGCGCTCTGCCGCGGCGACGACGGCGATGTCAGTGGTATCGGCGGCGGGCGGCACGCTCGGGATGGTCGTGGTCGCCGTGGCCACCTGCGCCGTGCTGCTGTGGCAGCGCCGCATCCGTGCCGCGGCCGTGGTCGTCGTGGCCCTGGGCGGTGCCGGGGTACTGGTCGTCGTGGTCAAGAACCTCGTTGCCCGGCCACGGCCGCCGCAGTCCTGGCAGCTCGCGGCGGAGAGCAGCTACTCGCTGCCCTCGGGGCACGCCCTGAGCTCTACGGTCGTCCTCGGGATCGTGGCAGCGGTCGTGGTCACACGCACGACACGCACGCTCATCCGATGGACCACGGTCGCCCTCGCGGCCGGGGCCGTGGCGGCCATCGGCGTCAGTCGGCTCTATCTCGGGGTGCACTGGCCCAGCGACGTGCTCGACGGCTGGCTGCTCGGCGGTGCGTGGCTGACGGTGTGCGTGGGCGCGCTCTTCCGCGTCGAGCCTTCCCCGGGGGAGGTGGCCGCCGCGGACCCGCTCATTCCACTCGGCTCGATCCCGGCGCACGAGGACCGGCCGCCCGCCCGCAGGTGAGCAACGACGGCTCTCGCGGCAAGGTGGAGGCAAACACTGCTCGCCCCGTCGAACCCTTGCACTCCGGCCACCCCGCGATTGCCGAACGCTTGCCCGCGGGCTCGCACACTCCGGTCATGTCGACGACGAGCTCGTTGCACCGCAGGCAGTCCCAGACGAGGCGCGGCGGCGGGGAGGCGGGCGGCTGTGTCCTTCTCACCGGCGCGGAGTACACCGGCGGCCTGGCCGCACTTCGCGGGCTGCACCGGGCCGGCTACCGCACGTGGGTCGCCACCACGGACCCGCACTCCTACGGGGCGCTCTCTCGTGCCGCGGCGGGGGTGATCCCGATCCTCGACCCCCGCGTCGATCCCGACGGCTTCGCGCACGGGTTGGCGGCCGCGGCGACCCGAATCGGCGCGACCGTCGTCCTGCCCGGCACCGAGGCTGGTCTGCTCGCCCTCGCCGACCGTCGCAACCTCTTTCCCGCTGGTGTCGCGGTCGGCGCGCCCGAGACGGCTCTCGTCGCCGCCGCGTGCGACAAGAGCCTGCTCGACTCACACGCCCGCTCCGCCGGGTTCCTCGTCCCGCCGACCGCCGCCGTCACCCTCTCCGACCTCGACGACGGTGACGGCGGGGTCCGCTTCCCCGCTGTCGTGAAGCCACTGCGGTCGGAGATGACCCGCGACGGTCGCCTCGAGCGCATCGAGGTCGCCCGGGTGGCGGGACTAGACGAGTTGGTCACGGCGTTGCGCGACCTGCCGGGTCAAGCCGGACTCGTGCAGCCCTATCTGCACGGCCGGATCCGCACCGTGAACGGCGTGGCCTGGGAAGGACGGGTCGTCACGACCGTGCACAAACGTGCCGAACGGACCTGGCCCCGCGACTGCGGCGTCGTCTGCTTCGCCACCACCGTCGCGCGCGACCCGGCCCTCGACGAGGCGGCCCGGGCGTTGATGGCGAACCTGCGCTGGAGCGGTCTGTTCAACATCCAGCTGATCGAGTCGGCGTCCGGGCCGCTGCTCATCGACCTCAACCCGCGCGTGTACCACTCGCTCGCGCTCGCGATCGCCGCCGGGCCGAACCTGCCGGCGATATGGGTGGACCTGCTGCTGGGCCGGACCCCGGCCGTCGTCGACTACGAGCTCGGCCGCACGTTCCGCGCCGAGGACGACATATACGCCGTGCTCAGCGCGCGCGACCGTGGGGTGGGCTCCGCTGTCTCCGAGCTCAGGCCCCGCCGGGGCACGACGCACGCAGTTCTGGACCGTCACGACCCGCGACCGACCCAGGCGCTGGTCGGCCGGGTTGTCTCCGGTCTCCGAAGGAAGATTGCCGATCGCCGGCACGGGTGAGCCCTCCGGACGACGGCAACCGTCTCCTGTCGGTCGAGAAATCGCCCACCCGAGCCGCCGAGGCGTTCGGCCCCCAGGGGGTCCCGGTCTCGGTCAGGCCGACACGTGGTTGTCAGCCGACCAGGAGCAGCACCACCGTGAGCAGCGCGGCGATTCCGACCCCGACCACGAAGCTACCTGCGCCGACGAGCACGCACAGGCGCAGAAAGGCAGATGCGTAGCGCCGCAGTCGTGTCATCACCCGGCCCCCGATCCATCGCCACCGCGTCGCAGTGGTCCCGACGCCATCCCTCCCGACGGTAGGTCCGGGTCTGTTCGGAGTCGGGTAGCTCGATGCAAGCGCCGGGTAAGGAATCTCCAGGCCACGGGAGGTCCCCGCCGAGCCTCGCCCTTGACCTCATCACTCGGCTGCCCGCATCGCCGGGAGGACACCGCCCGCACCGGGCGCGGTCGCGACGAGCAGAGTGAAGGTGGCCGGGCGTGCCCGGCTCAAGGTGAGCCGCCCACCCTCGGCCTCGGCCAGGCTCCGCGCCAGCGCGAGACCGATGCCGTGCCCACCTGTCGGGCGAGGCCCATCGATGCCCGCGGAGCGCCGCGCGAACAAAGTCGTCGGCGGCATCAAGATTCCTGGTCCTTCGTCGCTGACGTCGACCGCGAGCGCACCCGCCGCGTCCCGGACGTCAACGGTGACCGTTCCCCCGCCGTGCTGTAGCGCGTTCTCCAGCAGCACGGCGAGAACCTGACGGATCGCTGCTTCGGATGCGCTCGCAGGCAGAAGACCCTCCTCCGCCCGGACCAGTAGTGTCCTGCCGCGCTCGACCAACAGCCGCCGCCACGGCTCGACGACGTCGGCGACCAGAGACACCATGTCAACCGTGCCGCGTCCGGTGCGGATGTCGCGGGCGAGGGCGAGCAGGTCCTCGACCGTGCGCTGCAGGCCGTCGGCCGCATGCACTGCATCGTCGATCGCCGCGCGCAGGTCGGCCTCGGGATCGTCGAGCGCGGTCTCCAGGCTCAGCCGGAGCCCGGCGAGCGGGGTCCGCAGCTGGTGCGAGGCGTCCGCTGTGAACGCCCGCTCGCGCGCGACGAGGTCCCCGAGCCGGTCAGCGGTGGTGTCCAGATCGGCCCCGACGGAGTCGATCTCCGCAATCCCCACCCGCCTGGTCCGCGCGGTGAAGTCTCCCGCTCCGAGCAGGCGGGCAGTCGTGGACAGCTGTTCCAACGGGCCGGCCAACCGTCCGGCCTGACGTCGAGCGACGATCCACACCGCCGCGAGCGCCGTGAGCGCGAACGCCGTCATCACGGCCCAGACCAGGCCGATCTGCAGGTAGACCTCCGCGCCGGAAGCGGCGACCCGCACGACGCCCGCGCGCGGGTCGTCCCCGGTCACGGCGATGGCGACGACTCCGTCGCCGGAGGTGATCTGCCCGGGGTTGGCGAGTGCGTCGCGCACCGGCGGGTCGGCTGTGGCCGGTCCGGTTCCGAGGATGCGCGTGCCACTCGTGTCGTAGAGCGCGACGTCGGCTTCCTCCGCGACGGTCGGTAGTTCCAGTGGGTGCGTGCCCGCGATGTCGACTGCGACGGTCAACGCCGAGACGGTCGCCACCTGGTCGAGCTCGCTGCGTTCGCGATCGACCAGGTATTTGGCAGCGATCGCGGCCAGTGGGAGCCCGAACAAGGCGATGGCGAGAACAGCTGCGCCCAGGGTGAGGACGGCGATACGACGGCGCATCAGGCGGGCGGATCGAGCCGGTACCCGTGGCCGCGCAAGGTCACGATGGTCGGCATGCGCACCGACCCGGCCGAGGCCAGCTGCCGGCGGATCGAGGCGACGTGCACGTCGAGGGTCTTCGTGGAGCCGAACCAGTTCTCGTCCCAGACCTCGGCGATCAGGACATCGCGACTGACCGCGACGCCAGGATTCGCCGCGAGGCGCGCGAGCAGGTCGTACTCCCGCGGACGCAGGCGAAGCTCGCCGCCGTTGACCGTGACTCGTCGGCTCGCGAAGTCAAGGACGAGGTCTCCGAGCTCGGTCGGCGGCTCGTGGCGTCCCGCCTCGGCGCGGCGGAGGTGAGCGCGCACTCGTGCGTGCAGCTCACCGAGCCGGACGGGTTTCACCAGGTAGTCGTCCGCGCCGGACTCCAGCCCGAGCACGACGTCCATCTCTTCGTCGCGCGCGGTCAGCATCACGATCACCGCGTCGGGCAGGGCGGGCCGCAGGTCGCGGCAGACCACGATGCCGTCGAGATCCGGGAGCCCCAAATCGAGCAGGACCAGATCGAACGCCGCCCGCGTCCCCTCACGGACCGCGGCCGCGCCGTCCTGGGACCAGACAACCTCGTGCCCGTGCAGCGTCAGGCTGCGCGCGAGCGCGGCCCCAATCGTCTCGTCGTCCTCAACCAGCAGCAACCGGGCCACGAGACCGACTCTAGGACGGGCACGAGGACCGATCCGCCCAAAGGCGGGCGTGCTTACCGAACGCTTGCTCCTGGTTGGCCGACTTGGCCCCCATTTGCGCGGCCACGCTCACCGTTGCCGGCACCCAACCGCGCGCTGGCCGACGCCGCCGGCCCAGGCCGGGCCGGCGGGAGGGTCTTCGGGACCTCGAGGAGGGCGCTCAGCCGAGGCAGACGCGGCTCGCCGTGGGGATCAACCGCTCGACGTCGTTGCCCACCGCCCGCCTGTGCGCGGCCCGCGCCGGACTCGCCAGCAGCCGCGTAGCGGCGTTGCACGTCCCCGGCCGGCACAGCCCGGAGGTGGCCCTCGTCGGTCGGTACCGCCCCCGTGCACGCCCGCAGCCCGACGGTGGCCGACCGCGCGTCGAACCCGGGGCCGCCTTGGACCGACGCCGCTCGGGCCCGGACCAGGAGCCGCGGCGCGGTGACCAACTCGTCGCCCGTCGCGTGACGGGGACTGGCGTGGTGGTGTTCGCCGCGAGTCGTTGCCTGCGGCAGAAGCCGGTCTCCGCCGGCGACACTCATGCCAACAGCGCCTGGCCCCAGTGGCCGCCGGGCGCGACCCCGGGCGGGCAGGCGAACACGCCGCTGCCGACATGCTGGATGTACTCGTTGAGGGCGTCGTTGAACTTGCCCGCGAGCGTGGTCTGGATGGTGACGAACTGGGCCCGCGGGTCCCGCTGGTAGGCCATGAAGAACAGGCCGGCGTCGAGCCGCCCGAGCTCGTCGGTGCCGTCGACGAACGAGTAGCCGCGCCGCAGCAGGGTCGCGCCGCGGTTGGTGCTCGGGTGCGCGAGCCGCACATGCGCCTTCGCGTCGATGACCGGGCGACCAGTCGCGTCCTGGGCCTGCAGGTCGAGCGGGTCGAACTCGTTCGATGCGCCGAGGGGCCCGCCGCTGCCCTTGGACCGCCCGATCACCCGCTCCTGCTCGGTCAACGACGTCGAGTCCCACGGCTCGATGAGCATCCGGATCCGGCGGGTGACGAGGTAGCTGCCGCCGCTCATCCAGGCGGGTCCGTCGCCCGCGCCGACCCACACCTGCGCGTCGAGCGCCGCGGTGTCCTCGGCCTTGAGGTTCGCCGTGCCGTCCTTGAAGCCCATCAGGTTGCGGGGCGTGGCCTGCTCGGTGGAGGTCGAGCTCGTGCGGCCGAAACCGAGCTGGGAGTAGCGCACCGACGCGGTGCCGCGTGCGAGGCGGGCCAGGTTCCGGATGGCGTGCACCGCGACCTGCGGATCGTCGGCGCACGCCTGGATGCAGAGGTCACCGCCGCTGCGCGCCGGGTCGAGGGCGTCGCCGGGGAAGGCGGGCAGCTCGGCGAGCTGCGGCGGCCGGGCGGCGGCGAGCCCGAAGCGGTCACGGCCGTTCGCGTCGGTGAACAAGCCGGGGCCGAAGCCGACGGTGAGCGTCAGCCGCGACGGCGCGAGCCCGAACGCCTCCCCGGTGTCGTCGGGGGGAACGGCCGGGTTGCCGGCCACCGCACCCGTCCCGACGTCGAGCCCCGCGGTCATCCGCGCCGCGGCGTTCGTCCATGCCGTGAGCAGGGCGACGAGGTCCGCGCGGGTGGCCGCCGGGCCGATGTCGAACGCTGCGAAGTGCAACCGGTCTTGTGCAGGTGTGGCGATGCCTGCTTGGTGGTCGCCGAAGAATGCAACGGCCTGGCCCGCCGACGCCGCGCCTGCCGACGCGCCGGGCGTCGCCGCGTACGTGATGCCCGCCCCCGCAGCGCCGCCGACGGCGGCGGCCCCGCCGATGAGCCCGATCATCCGGCGTCGGCTGACGCGGGTCGCCCGGGGCGTCTCCGGCAGCGCGGGGGGCGGCTCCGACGTGGGTGGCACCACCGGGGCTCGGTCGGTGCTCGACGTGTCGGTCACCGGCCCGTCACCGCGCCGCTGATCTGCCCCAGCGGTTCGGAGAGCGCATCGACCTCGACGGCGAGAGCCTTGACGTCGGCCGGCGTGAGTGCGTCGTAGGAGACGTACGGGCTGCCCGGGACGAACCCGGGCGCGCCGGGCTTGGCTTGATGGGTGCCAAGCAGCTCGACCAGGGCGGTAAACCGCTGGTCCAGGGTGGTGGGGAGCTGCGAGTTGTTCGCCTGCAGCGCGGGCCGCAGCGCGGTGAAGACGTGCTTCGCGCCGTCGACGTTCCCCGCGAAGTCGACGAGGTCGATGCGGGAGTAGCGCTCCTCCTCCCCGGTGACCTTGGACTTGGCGACCTCATCGAGCAGCGACTTGGCGCCGTTGCCCATCACCAGCGGGGTGAGCTGCACCGTCTTGACCAGGGCGTCAAGCTTCCCGACGTTCGCGACAAGGGCGTCGGCGAGGGGTGCTGCGCCGTCGAGGGTGTTCTTCTGGAACAGGATCTGCTCGACGGCGTGAAACCCGACGAAGGGGGTTCCCGGGCCCGCGTCGTCGATGCGCATGTCGATCAACGGGTCGAGGTCGCCGAAGGACTCGGCGATCGGCTCGATCCGCTCGTAGTGCAGGCGGGCGGTCGGGTAGGCCTGCCGAGCCGCCGCGAGGTCCCCGCTCGTGATCGTTGTGGCCAGCGTGGTCGTCGTGTGGAGCAGCGCCTGGGCCTCGGTTTCGACGTAGGCGCGGTAGGAGTCGACGGCGGCCTGCAGGTTCTGGTCGGCGGTCCCGGTCGGAGCGGGCGTGCCGGTCACCGTCAGGGCTGTCCGGTTACCGTTGCCGATCATGCCCGGCTTGCAGGCCACCTGGTAGTCGCCCGCGGGCAGGTCGACGATCAGCGTGCGCGTCGTGGAGGGTCCGACGTTCTCGACCTCGCCCACGACCCGATCGCCCGCGGCGTAGACGTAGACCTCCGTCACCTGCGACGCGGTGTTCGTGATCGTGAACGTATGCCGGCCGGCCGCGATGACCGTCTGCGCTACGCCGCATGTGCTGTCTCCCGCGTCGACGGCGATGCTGCCGTCGCCCGCGGGCGCCGTGGCGGCGCTCGAGGAGCAGCCGGCGGCGAGCAGCGCAGTCACGACGAGCGGACCCAGGACGGTCGCAGCACGCAAATGTGCCGATCTCACGGTTCTCCTTGATGGGTGGTGACGCAGGGGTGTGACGAATGGTTCGTCGGTCAGGGCTGGGCGTCGGCGCGCGAGCCGCCGGGGCTCGCCGCCGCGGCTTGGCTGCGGCGGCGTGCCGGCCTGAAGTACAGCGTCATGACGACGACGAGGTAGCCGGTCCAGGCGATCGCCTGCGCCCACGACGTCTGGGCGGTCACGTTGAAGACGCCCTTGAGCAGCGCCCCGTACCAGGAGCTCAACGACAGCCGGTCGCCGAGGTCGAAGGCGAGGTTGTTCAGACCCGGGAGCGCGCCACCCTCCTGCAGGTCCCGGATCGCGTATGACAGCACGCCCGCGGCGACCACGATCAGCCCGGCGCCGGTCCAGGTGAAGAACCTGGCGAGGTTCAGTGAGACCGACCGGCGGTAGAGCAACCAGGCGAGCAGCACCGCCGTCGCGATCCCGAAGGTGAACCCGATCACGGGATCGGTCGTGCTCCCGGCGGCGTGCACCGCCGACCAGAAGAACAGCGCGGTCTCCAGGCCTTCCCGGGCGACGGCGAGGAAGGCGGTGACCCAGACGGCCAGCACGCCCACCGCGAGCGCCGAGGAGAGCTTGCCGTCGAGCTCGCTGCGCATGCCGCGGGCGGTTCGTCGCATCCAGAAGACCATCCAGGTGACGAACCCGACCGCGATCAGCGACATCGTGCCGCCGAAGATCTCTTGGCTGTGGAAGTCCGACAGCAGCGAGGTCGACGTGTAGGTCAGCAGCGCACCGAAACCGATGCTGACGACGACCGCCACCGCGACCCCGCCCGCCACTGCGGGTAAGCGGTCGCGCCGGTCGACCTTGACCAGGTACGCGACCAGGATGCTGACGACGAGCCCGGCCTCCAGACCCTCCCGCAAGCCGATCAAGTAGTTGGCGAACACCGGCGAGCCCCTTCACAACATCTACTATCGAGCGATAGTAGTTGCGGGTAGCCTCACCTAACGTCGGCCGAAATGCAAGGCCTTCCTGCCCGCCGGCGCGACCGGTCGCCGGGCCCTGCGGCGATGGCAGAATCGGGCCGCACATGCCGTGGCCGGTGTCGCCGCGCAGTCCGAGGAGGACCGAGTCCAAGGAGGACCGATGGTGGGGCGGCGCAACCCGCGACCGCGCGGGGCGCTCGAGACCGAGGTCGTCGCCTGCCTCGCCACAGCGGATGGACCGCTCACGCCCGCGCAGGTGCAGGCCGGGCTCGGCGGCGACCTCGCCTACACGACGGTCCTCACCACCCTGGCCCGACTGCACGACAAGCAGGTCGTGACCAGGGAGCCGCACGGCCGCGCCCACGCCTACCGCCTGGTCGGCGACGGCGTCGCCGCGCAGGCCGGGCTCACCGCGCGCGAGATGCGCAAGCTCCTCGACGGCGGCGTCGACCGGGCGAGCGTGCTGGCCCAGTTCGTGGGTCGGCTCGACGAGGATTCGGAGCGGCTCCTGCGCGAGCTGCTCGACCGGCGCGCCGCCGGGTCGGAGCAGGACGGGACCTCGTCGTGACAATGACCGTCCCCGTCCTGATGCTTCTGCTGCTGGGGCTGCCGGCAGCAGGCGGCGCCGTCGCGTCGCGCTGCGCCCGGTCGCTGCCACCCGCCGTCGCGACGGTGCTGCTGACGATCTTCGCCGTCAGCGCCGCGGTCGGGACGCTCGCAGCCTTGGCCCTCGTCGGGTACGTCGGCACAGTCGACCTGCTGCCCGCGCTGCACCCAGCCGACTGGTCGGCGTCGGAGATCGCCGCGGCTCTGCCGGTTCCGGTCGCCGCCGGCGCAGGCGTGCTCGCGGTCGCACTGACCGGGCGCGGGCTGCTCGGTCTTGCACGGACGCTGCGCAGCGACCGGGCGGTCGTCGCCACCGTCGCGGGGCTCGCGGCGGCGGGCGATCTCGTCGTACTCCCGGACCCGGGAATCCTGGCCTACGCCGTGCCCGCCCGGGGCGGTCGGATCGTGGTCTCGGCCGGGATGCTGCGCGCGCTCTCGGGCCCGCAACGGCGGGCGCTGCTCGTCCACGAGCGCGCCCACCTCGTCCATCACCATCACCGTTACCTGCGGCTGGGCTACCTCGCGGCGATGCTCAACCCGCTGCTCGGGCCGGTGGAACGCGCTGTGGACCATGCCGTCGAGCGCTGGGCCGACGACGCCGCGGTCCGCGCGGTCGGCGACCGCGCCGTCGTGGCACAGGCGATCGGGGTGGCCGCCGTCGCCGGGTCCAGCAGGCGCGGTGGCACGACGCTCGCGGCCGGCCGGGGCGACGTCGTCGCCCGCGTCCGGGACCTGCTCGATGGTCCCCCGCGACGCCCGGCATCCGACGCCCTGCTCGTCGTCGCGACCGTGCTGTCCTGGGCCGTCGTCGCCCTGCTGGTGGTACATACTCACGGTCTCATCGAGACGGCGGAGCTGTCGGGGAGCTGACCCCCGCGCACGCCCCTCGGCCACGACGGCCCCGGCGTACCAGGACGACCCACGTCCCGGCAGCCACCACGACGAACACTGCCGCGGCCACGACCGCCCGGATCGTCGACGGCGCGAGCCCCTTCGCGGCCCCGGTGCCGTCCGGCTTCGCCACGACCACCACCGAGTACGGCCCACTCAGCTTCTCGACAAGCGGCGACGCATCGGCGACCACCGCCGAGAGCGCGATCTCCGCGGCCCGGAGACCGGCACCGGTGACCGCGGATAGCTGGATCATCGGGGTCTTCGGCACGACCGTCGCAGTGACGGTGAGCCCGCCCGCGGGTATCGACGCGGCCGTCGCGGCTTGGGCCAGCCACTGCGGCTCGCCGTAGACAGCAGCCGCGACGGTCACGCCCTGCGAGGCGTCGAGCACGGTCCCGCTCGAAGTCTGCTGGGCCGCGGCCGCGGGGTTGGGGACGAGGATGACCTCGGCGTCCGCCATGTAGGACGGCGACAGCGACAGCAGCGCGACGAACGCGAACGTGGCGGCGGCGATGGCCGCGCAGGCCGAAATCGCCAGCCTGCGGGAGTTCATGCCCGCACCGTAGTCAGCGCCGGGTTGTCGGCGGGCTAATTGAGGGTCGCCGACCGGTAAGGAGCCGCAGAGACGCCCCTGCCGCGCCCGGATTCTGGTGTTCTCGCGTTCATCGCCGTCGCAACTCCGCTGTGGGCTCCCGGCCGGCCCTTCGCCCCCACCGTCGCGGTCGGGGTCTTCGGCGGGTTGGTCATGGCCGCCACCGTCGCCGCGCTCACCGGTGCCGCGGCCGTGCGACTCGTCGCGCGGTCGCGCCGGTCCTGGCTCGTGGTCATGAGGAGGAACCCGCGACCCGCAGACGATGCGGTGCGAACCGGGACGCCAACATGGACGACGACCAGATGGCCGACCGAGGGTGCCGGCGACAGCGCTGTCGGGGCCTGCCCGCCGTCCGTCTCGGGCGCATCCCGAAATGCTGGTGCCGCTCGGTTGAGCGGTGGGCCGCGGGGCTCAGGGGTACGCCGCCGGCTCGAATGCCGGGGGGAGCCGGCCCGGGACGATGCGCCGGCCACTGATCTGCTGGGGAATCAGACGCATCCAGTGCCCGTGCTCCCCCGGCGCCCACGGCTCGACGCCACTGGCCCGAGTACGTTCGACGAGCTCGGCCCGGTGCTCCGCGGTGACCTCCTCGGCCAGACCACGCACGAGTACGCTCCAGCCGGCTCGCGTCCCCCTGTCGATCTGGTCGACCTCGAAGGTGACGTTGGCGTGGTCGGCCGCGCTGAGCTTGGTGCCGGTGTCCGTACGGATGACGATGGTGGTTCCGTCGAGTGCGAAGTTCACCGGGAAGATCAACGGGTAGTGCTCGGCGTTGACGCCCAACCGTCCGATCTGCTCGGTCGCCAGGAGGCGGTAGCACTCGTCGACGTCCAGGACCTGCAGCTGTCGGTCGCGTTCGCCTTCGGTCATCGGTTCTCATCCTCTCGGTGTCTGCCAGGGCCACGCGGGCGTCGGCCGGTGTCAGCGGCGAGCTCCCCGGGTCATCTCAACGCGGCGCGGGTGCCGCGGGCGATCTCGAGGTCCTCGCGGGCAGGGACGACGACGGTGCGTACGGCAGCACCGGCTGCCGTGATCTCGCCGTCGACGGTGTCGTCGAGCGCAGGGTCGACGGCCACGCCGAGGAACGCGAGCCTTTGCGCGGTGCGGGTCCGGATCTCGCCGGCGTGCTCGCCGACCCCGCCGGTGAAGGCCAGGGCCCCTATCCCACCGGTCGCGGCCGCCATCGAGGCGATCCCGGCCGCGAGCCGGTGGACGTAGGCGTCGCGGGCCAGGACCGCGTCGGGCTCGTCCCGGGCGGCCGCAGCCAGGACCTCCCGCATGTCGGGAGTGCCGGCCAGGGCCGCCAGCCCCGAACGCTTCTCCAGCGTTTCGGCGATCTCGTGCGGGCTGAGGTGCTCGTGCTCCTCCAGCCACAGCACCAGGCCGGGGTCGACGGTGCCGGAGCGGGTCGCCATGACCAGGCCCTCGAGCGGAGTGAAACCCATGGTGGTGTCGACGCTGCGTCCGTCGAGCACGGCGGCCAGTGACGCTCCCGCCCCCAGGTGCGCGGTCACGATGCGCCGGGCTCCGGTCAGCTCGGCGACCCGCGCCGAGCACCATGCGTGGGACAGGCCGTGGAAGCCGTAGCGGCGGATGGCGTAACGCTCGCGCCACTGCTTCGGCACCGCGTACGTCGCGGCCGCCTCCGGGATCGAGGTGTGGAAGGCGGTGTCGAAGCAGGCCACGGCGGGGAGGTCGGGCAGCAGCGCGGTGACCGCGTCGAGCCCGGCGAGGGACTTCGGCTGGTGCAGGGGAGCCAGCGCGGTGAGGTCCTCGAGCTCCTTGCGCACCGCGGCGTCGATCACGACAGGGTCGGTGAACCGGGTGCCGCCGTGCACCACACGGTGGCCGACGGCGTCGGGCACCGGCCAGTCACGCAGCACGCCCTCCAGCTCGGCGCCGGGTTCGGTGTCGGCGCTCTGTTCGACGTCGTCGTCGGGCCCGAGAAGACGCAGCTTGACGCTCGACGACCCGGCGTTGACCACGAGCACCCTCATGAGCGGCCCCTCGTTCCCGCCGCGGTCGTCCCCTCGCCGTCGTTCATTCCCACCGCCAGTCGGCGATCTCCGGGTCGTCCTCGCCGTGCTCGCGGGTGTACGCGCGGGCGGCGAGCCGACGGTCGGCCATGTCCTGGCGAAGAGTGGCGGCCCGGCTGCCGAGCGTCGGCACCCGGTCGATCACATCCATCACCAGGTGGAAGCGATCGAGGTCGTTGAGCATGACCATGTCGAACGGCGTCGTGGTGGTGCCCTCCTCCTTGTAGCCGCGCACGTGGAGGTTGTGGTGGCCGTTGCGGGAGTACGTCAGGCGGTGGATCAGCCACGGGTAGCCGTGGAAGGCGAAGATCACCGGTTTGTCCACGGTGAACAGCGCGTCGAACTCCCGGTCGGACAGACCGTGCGGGTGCTCGCGGTCGGGCTGCAGCCGCATCAGGTCCACGATGTTGATCACCCGCACCCTCAGCTCGGGTAGATGCTCGCGCAGCAGCGCGGCCGCGGCGAGCGTCTCCAGCGTGGGGATGTCGCCGCAGCAGGCCAGCACGACATCCGGGTCGTCGGCACCGTCCGCCACCGGTGTGGACGCCCATTCCCAGATGCCGAGCCCGCGGGTGCAGTGCGCGATGGCCTCGTCCGTCGACAGGTACGTCAGCTGCGGCTGCTTGCCGGCCACGATCACGTTGACGTAGTGGCGACTGCGCAGGCAGTGGTCCGCGACGGAGAGCAGGGTGTTGGTGTCCGGGGGCAGGTAGACGCGGGTGATCTCCGCCTTCTTGTTCACCACGTGGTCGAGGAAGCCCGGGTCCTGGTGGGAGAAACCGTTGTGGTCCTGACGCCAGACATGGCTGGACAGGAGGTAGTTCAGCGACGCGATCGGGGGCCGCCACGGGATCGCGCGGGTGGTCTTGAGCCACTTGGCGTGCTGGTTGAGCATGGAGTCCACGATGTGGATGAACGCCTCGTAGCTGGTGAACAGCCCGTGCCGACCGGTGAGCAGGTAGCCCTCCAGCCAGCCCTGGCAGAGGTGCTCGGAGAGGATCTCCATGACCCGCCCGCCCGGGGCCAGGTGCTCGTCGCCCGGCTCCACGGCCGCGTTCCAGGCCCGGTCGGTCACGTCGAAGACCGCCTGCAGCCGGTTCGACGCGACCTCGTCGGGCCCGAAGAGCCGGAACCGGTCGGGGTTGCGGCGCACCACCTCCCGCAGAAACTCACCGAGCACGCGCGTGGCCTCGCTCATCTCGACGGCGGGCTTGTCCACGGGCACGGCGAAGGAGCGGAAGTCCGGCATCGCGAGGTCGCGCAGCACCACCCCGCCGTTGGTGTGCGGGTTCGCGCTCATCCGGCGCTCCCCGCGGGGCGCCAGGGCGCGGATCTCGTCGACGAGCCGCCCGTGCTCGTCGAACAACTCCTCGGGCCGGTAGCTGCGCATCCACTCCTCGAGCTGGGCGCGATGTCGCTCGTCGGTCCGGGTTCCGGCGAGGGGGACCTGGTGGGCGCGGAAGGTGCCCTCGACCGGCTTGCCGTCGACCTCCCGTGGCCCGGTCCAGCCCTTCGGCGTGCGCAGCACGATCATCGGCCACGCCGGGCGTCCGACCGGCGGGTCCGCCTTGATCGCCGCGATCTCGTCGAGCGCGGCGTCGAGCCTCGCGGCGAGCTCCTCGTGCACCGCCGAGTGGTCCGTGTCGCTGCCGGCGGTGACGAACCGGGGCGCGTATCCGTAGCCCCGCATCAGCGCGGCGAGCTCCGCTTCGGGGATCCGGGCCAGCACCGTCGGGTTCGCGATCTTGTAGCCGTTGAGGTGCAGGACCGGCAGCACGACGCCGTCCCGGCGCGGGTCGAGGAACTTGTTCGAGTGCCAGCTCGCCGCCAGCGGACCGGTCTCGGCCTCGCCGTCGCCCACGACGCACAGTGCCAGCAGGTCCGGGTTGTCGAACACGGCGCCGTAGGCGTGCACCAGCGCGTAGCCGAGCTCGCCGCCCTCGTGGATCGACCCCGGCGTCTCCGGGGCGACATGACTGGGCACCCCACCGGGGAAGGAGAACTGCCGGAACAGCGCACGCAGCCCGTCGGCGTCCTCCCCGATGCCGGAGTAGACCTCGCTGTAGGTGCCTTCGAGGTAGGCGTTGGCCACCAGGCCCGGCCCGCCGTGCCCGGGCCCGGTCACGTAGAGCGCGTTCAGGTCCCGAGCCTTGATCACCCGGTTCATGTGCGCGTAGAGCAGGTTCAGCCCGGGCGTCGTTCCCCAGTGGCCGAGCAACCGCGGCTTGACGTGCTCGGCGGCCAGCGGTTCGCGGAGCAACGGGTTGTCGAGCAGGTAGATCTGCCCCACGGACAGGTAGTTCGCCGCTCGCCACCAGGCGTCGAGCACGGTCAGGTCGTCGGACGAGGTCGAAGGCACTACACGGCTCCCGTTCTCTCGGTCTCGTCGGTTACAGCGGTGGGCGGGGTGGGCAAGCGCGTCCTGGATCGCCCGGACGACCACGAAGTCGAGCGGCATACGTGTGTACCCGGTGATCCTCGGCGGAACCGCCGTCAGGGGCCAGGGCCCTCCTGTCGGCCGAGGGTCCCGACGCAACCGGTGGCAGCGCGCCTGCGCCGATGCGCGCGTCCGTCAGCGCACCCGGATCACCGGGCAGGGCGCGAAGGCGAGCAGACCCTGCAACACCGAGGCCTGCGTCGTGCCCGTCGCCGCGTGCTCACGATGGCCCACGACCACCGCCCGAGCCCCCCGCGCCTGGTGCAGCAACGTCGACAGCGCCGGTTCCTCGCCGAGCTCGGTGCCGACCGACAACCCTTGCACGCGCTGCCGCACCCGCTCGGCCTCCGCGTCCAGCAGCCGCCGCGCCGCGGCCTGCTCTTCACCCCGGTGCTCACCGTCGAGGTGCAGACGACCGTCCGGGTCGCGCCTCAGCTCGGTCCACGAGTGCACCAGCCTCACCGACGCCCCCCACCCGGCGGCCAGATCAGCAGCGAGGTCGGCCGCCGCGCGAGCGGGCGCCGACCCGTCCACCCCCACCACGACCGGGCCCTGCCGAGGCGCCGGCAACTCCACCGCCGCGCCACGCACCACCGCCAGCGGACACTCCACACCCTCGGCGAGCAACCGCGCCAACGGCCCCGTCATCCCCGGACCGGACCGCGCACCCGCGCTGCCGAGCACCAGCAGCCGCGCGCCGACCGCATGTGCGGCAAGCACCTCCGCCGGGGTACCCGTCACCATCACGCTGTCCACGTCGGACACCCCTGCCCGCTCGGCATCCGCACACAGCTCCCGCAGCACCGCCGCGGCCGGGCTGTCACGGCCGTCCTCGGGCCGGACCGCGTGCACCAGCCGCAACCGCGCCCCGCATGCCGCCGCGACATCCCCCGCCCACCACACCGCCGCCCGCGCCGACGCACTCACATCGACCGCCACGACGACCGTGCCACCCCGAGCAGCCTCGTCGCCGACCGGCGCCCCGCCCGGCGCCCCGGCCGGGGAACCACCCGGCGGCGGCCCGTACGTCAACTCGTCGACCACCGAGACCACACCCTCGAGCCGGGCGACCAGCGCGACGGCCAGCTCCACGTCCGACCTCGTCGCGAGCCGACCCCGAAGCGTGACCACCCCGCCACGGACCCCGACCTCGACCTCCCCCGCCCCGACATGCAGGAAGTGCGCGAACACCTCGTCCACGACCTCCGCGCGCAGCTCCGCGTCGTCACGCAGGAACACCGCCAGGACATCCGAGCGTCCCAGCACCCCCACGACACGGCCCCCGACCTCGTCGAGCACCGGCAGCCAACCCACACTCCGGATCCGCATCCGCCGCGCCGCCTCCGCGACCGACGCATCCTGCAGGACATAGATCGCCGGCGTGCTCATCACGTCGGCCGCCGTGGTGGGCCGGTCGGTGCGGGCGTCGTGGACCGACCAGCCGGGCGCACCCAGCCGGTCCGGGTCACGCTGCTCGGCCCTGCGGACCAGGTCGGCCTCCGTCACCACACCGACCAGCACCCCGCCCTCGAGCACCGGCACCGCGCGGATCCCCCGCTCCACCAGTACCCGGGTCACCTCGTCGAACGAGGTGTCCGGCGCCACCGACACCACATCGGTCGTCATCACCTCACGCACCAGCGTGCGCCGCAGCACGCCCCGCGCCACGGCGGTCACGGCCGGACCACCGCGACGGGACAGTTCGCGCGACGCAGCAGGGCCTGGCTGACCGACCCGAGCAGCGTCCCGCGGACCGATCCACGGCCACGACTACCGACCACGACGAGCTGTGCGGTCGCCGCGTGGTCGACCAGAACCGAAGCCGGGTCGTCCCGCACGATCAGCGGTTCGATGGCGACATCGGGATACTTCTCCGACCAGCCGGCCAGCCGCTCGGCGAGCACCTCGTGTTCGGTCGCCTCGATGGCGTCCCGGTCCCGGAGCGCCCAGTCGGCCGTGTCGACCGTCGAGTCGTTCCATACGTGGACGGCGACCAGCCTGGCGCGACGGGCGGACGCGGTGGCGAAGGCGTAGGACAGCGCGGCCTCGCTCACCATCGAGCCGTCGACGCCCACGACCACCGGACCGTTCGCCGTCGCAGTGCCCCGCACGACGACAACGGGGCATCGCGCCGAGGCCGCCACGGCCACCGCGACCGATCCGCTCAACAAACCCGACACACGACCACGGCCGCGATGACCGACGACGACCAGCTGTGCGTCGGCGGACTCCTGGTGCAGGACCGCGGCCGGGGTGCCGCCACGCACCTGCGTCTGCACCTCCGGCGGGGATGCGGCGTCCTCGGCCAGGATGCGCGCGTCGGCGAGCCATCCTTCCGCCGTCGTCACGACCGCCTCGCGTACGTCCGGCGGCTCGAGCCCCGTGGCACCGATGCGGTGCGGCGTGACCCACTCGACCGCCGCGACGAGCCGCAGCGGCAGATGTGAGCGAGCCGCCTCGTCGGCGGCCCACCGCACGGCATCCGACGCCGCCTCCGATCCGTCGACGCCGACCACGACGCTGCGCGCCCCCTGATCGCCCACGGTTCCTCCCCTCCCGAACGTCCCCAGAAGATGCCGTCTGCCGTCGCGGCCCGGCCACGGCTGTGGGTCACGGTGACCCCGGCCCGACGGCCCGGTGCAGCAGGGTCGAACGACCCGCGGGCTCGGCTTCCGATGAGGGTGGACCCCCACGCACCACCCGGCGCGCCCTCCATCACGAGCAGCCAGGTCGTGGGCGCAGAGCCGCGTGGCCCGTCGAGCGGGCCGGGCGGCTCGTCCCGGGGAGGCCGGAGGTACGCGGACCAGCCGGTACCAGCGGGAGCCGGTCAGAACGACGGCACCCGCAGCGGTCCGCCCGAGTCCGGCGGAACGGACACGACGACGGTGGACATCACGTCACGGACGAGAGCGCACACGCTCGCCTGACCGCCTCGTCCGGGCGGTGTGCGCCATCACGGCCGGCCTCCTGCTCCGGCGCCAGGTGCGGGGACGACGACGACCGGGCAGTGCGCGTGGTGCACCAGCGCCCGGCTGACCGAGCCGAGCAGGAACCCGCGGATCGCACCGCGACCCCGGCTGCCGACGACGACCTCCCGGGCGTTCTCCGAGAGCCGTGTGAGGGCACCGGCGGCACCGTCACGGACGAACACCCGGCGAACGGGAACCTCCGGAAACTCCTTCTCCCACGGCGCGACCCACCCTGCGACCAGCTCGTCGCACGCCGACTCGACGAGCGACCAGTCCAGCAGCGGGAGCGCGAGCGGGTCGAGCTTCGTCGCGTTCCAGGCATGCACCACCACGAGCGCACTGCCGTGCGCGGCGGCATCGGTGAACGCGAGTCGCAGGATGTCGTCGCGGTCCGCGGAATCGTCCACACCGACCACGACCGGTGCGTCGCCCGCCGCGGCCGCATCCCGCACGACCGCGACCGGGCAGTGGGAGCGCCCGGCCAGTGCCAGCGCGACCGAACCGAGCAGCAGCTCGTCGAACCCCCCGGTACCCCGGGCACCCACGACGACCAGCGAGGCACCCTGCGACTCCCGCTCGAGCGCCGCCGCCGCGGCGCCACCGACGACCTCGGTGCTCAGCTCCAGCTCCGGCCGCAGCGCCGCGACCTGCGAGGCGGCCGTTTCCAGGTGCCCGCGCGCCTGGGTGACGAGGACGTCGCGCAGGTGGTCCTCCCCCAGCGCGGGCAACCCGATCGCGCGGTAGGTCGTCCACTCGACCGCGGCGACCAGCCGCAGGCTCGTACCGTGGACCGCGGCTTCCTCCGCGGCCCGCTCCACCGCGGCCAGCGCCGCGGACGAGCCGTCCACCCCGGCGACGACGGGTCGTTGCCACTGGACCGGGGCGCTCACGACGCGTCCTCACGCACGACCGCGACCGGGCACGACGCGTGCCGCAGCAGCGCCTGGCCGACCGAGCCGAGCAACGCCCCGCGCAGCGCGCCGCGACCGCGGCTGCCGACGACCACGAGCTGGGCACCGACCGACATCTCCACCAGCGTCGCCGCCGCGTTGTCACGCACGACCCGCCGCCCCACCTCGACGTCGGGGAACTTCTCCCCCCAGCCGGCCAGGCGTTCGGCGAGCACCTCCTCGGCACCGATCGCGAGAGCGGCCCAGTCGACCGCGGGCGCGGCGATCGGGTCGATCATCGCGTCGCTCCAGACGTGGACGGCCAACAGCGGAACCCGACGTGCCGAGGCCTGCGCGAACGCGAACGCCAGCGCGGGCTCGCTGTGCGGGCTGCCGTCGACGCCGACGACGACGGGCAGGTGCCCCGTCGAACCCACGGTCCCGCGCACGACCACCACCGGGCATCCCGCCGCCGCGGCGACCGAGATCGTGACCGATCCGGCGAGCAGCCCGGCGAACCCACCCAACCCCCGACAGCCCAGTACCAGCAGCGCAGCCTCGCGCGAACGCGCGAGCAGGGTCGGCGTCGGGGTGCCGGTCGCCACCTCGGTGCGCACCTCGACCTCCGGCGCGATCCGGCGGGCCTCGGCAGCGGCCTCGGCGAGGGCGTCCTCGGCCGCCTCGACGAGCACCCGACGTAACCGTTCCTGGCCGAGCGTGGTCATTCCCATCGGCGACGGGACAGCCCACTGGGCCGCGGTGACCAGGCGCAGCTCCGCCCCCCGACCGGCTGTCTCTGCAGCGGCCCACCGCACGGCGTCCAGCGCCGCGCTCGACCCGTCGACCCCGACGACGACGGCACGGCCCGGTCCAGCACCCATCGGTCCTCCTTGATCCGTCCTGCCATCACCATGGCGACCGATCGTGACGGCGCTGAGCCGCCATCCGTCCCGTGCGGAGGGGCCGGACGGCCCCAATCGCCGGTGGCATCACCCACCGGCGGGCCGGCAGGAGCGCTCAGGGACCTTGGGCCCGCCGATCACCGTCCGCGGGGCCCTGCCGATCGCCGGAGGCGCAGCGGACGGTGGAGCTCCGGGACGACGGGAGGAGCGAGATGCGCACACGCGTCGGGGTCAACGGGATGGGACGGATCGGCCGGGCACTGTTCCGGATCGCGGAGGACCGCGCCGGCTGTTCCTTCGAGATCGTCGCGGCCAACGACGTGGCCGGCGCCGAGCAGGTCGCGGGCCTCCTGACGCGCGACTCCACGTACGGCCGATGGGACAAGCGGATCGAGCTGTCCCACGGCTACCTGTCCGTCGACGATCGCGCCGTGCGCGTGACGCAGTGGCAGGACCCGACGGATGTCGACTGGTCCGAGGACGGCGTGGAGATCGTCGTCGACGCGACCGGCCGGTTCCGCACCCGCGACGCGGCCGCGGCGCACCTGAGCTCCGGCGTCCGCAAGGTCGTGCTGACCGCGCCGGGCTCGGGGATGGACGCCACCATCGTCATGGGCGTCAACGACAGCGACTACGAAGCGACGCGCGACCACGTGCTCTCGGCGGCATCCTGCACGACGAACTGCGCGGCGCCGATGGCATACGTCCTCGACCAGGCGTTCGGGATCGAGGAGGGGCTGTTGACCACCGTGCACAGCTACACCGCCGACCAGAACCTCGTCGACGGTCCGCACCACGACCCCCGACGGGCCCGATCCGCGGCGGTCAACATCATTCCGACAGGGACCGGAGCCGCCAGGGCCATCGGCGCGGTCCTGCCCAGGCTGGCCGGCCGTCTGGACGGGCTGTCCCTGCGAGTGCCCGTCGAGGACGTCTCGCTGGTCGATCTCACTGTTCGGCTCTCGACGCCGGTCACGGCGGCCCAGGTGAACCACGCGTTCGTCACGGCGGCCGACGGCGCCCTCAAGGGGGTGCTCCGGTGCACGACGGAACCGATCGTCTCCCGCGACGTCGTCGGCGAGCGCGCGTCCTGCCTGATGGATCTCGGTCTGACCCGCGTCGTCGAGGGCCTGGTGAAGGTCTTCGGGTGGTACGACAACGAGTGGGGCTACGCCGAGCGCGTCGCGGACCTGCTCGGGCTGGTCGCACGCACGCTGCCCGACGAATGAGGCCTGCCGGGGCCGGGTCCGCGAGCGCGCAGGTGCACGAGACGCACGTCGGGATCGTGCTGCTCGTCGGCGACCGGGCCTACAAGGTCAAGAAGCCGGTGCGCACCTCGTTCTGCGACTTCTCGACGTCCGCGCTGCGTCGGGTTGCGATCGAGCGCGAGCTGCGGCTCAACCGCCGCCTCGCCCCGGACGTGTACCTCGGAACGGCGCGGCTCGACGGCGCGGGCTGCGCCGAGCCGGTGCTCGTGATGCGGCGCATGCCCGACGACCGGCGGCTCTCCCGTCTGGTGTCCGACGGCTGCGACGTCACCGACCACCTGCGTCGGCTGGCCAGGATGCTCGCCGCGCTCCACGCGCGCTCCGAGCGGTCCGCGTCGATCACCGCCGATGCGAGTGCCGATGCCCTGCTCGAGCGTTGGCGGGCCAACCTCGCGGGGATGGAAGCGTTGCGCGGCAACGCGCTCGACCCGGGCCTGCTCGACGGCGCGGGCCGGCTCGCTGCGCGTTTCCTGGCCGGCCGTCGCCCGCTGTTCGTCCGGCGCGCCGCCGAGGGCCGTGTGGTGGACGGCCACGGCGACCTGCTCGCCGACGACGTCTTCTGCCTCGACGACGGCCCTCGGGCTCTCGACTGCCTGGACTTCGACGACTCCCTGCGCCACGTCGACGGCCTCGACGACGCCGCGTTCCTCGCCATGGACCTCGAGCGGCTCGGCGCGGACGCGGCGGCGCGGTACTTCCTTCACGCGTACGCCGGGTTCGCCGCCGATCCCGCTCCCGACACGCTCGTGCACCACTACGTCGCCTATCGGGCGGGCGTGCGGGCCACCGTCGCCGCCGTACGCCACCTCCAACAGCCCGACGTCGGCGCGGACGCCGACGCGGCCCGGCTCCTCACGCTCACCATGGCCCACCTGCGCGCCGGAGCGCCGCGGCTCGTGCTCGTCGGCGGGCTGCCGGGGACGGGCAAGTCGACGCTGGCCGCCGGTCTGGCCGACCGCACCGGCGCCGTCCTGGTCTCCAGCGACCGCGTGCGCAAGGAGCTGGCCGGCATGGCCCCGTCGACCTCCGCAGCCGCTCCGTTCGGCAGCGGTCTGTACGCACCTGAACACACCGGCGCCACCTACCGGGAGCTCCTGACCCGCGCGGCGGCGCTGCTGTCCCTCGGTGAGTCGGTCGTGCTCGACGCGAGCTGGACGTGCGCCCGCCGGCGCACCGAGGCAGCGGCCGTGGCCGACGACCGCGCAGCGGAGCTCGTCCAGGTCCGCTGCGTGGCTCCGTCCGACGTGGCCGCCGCACGGATCCGGGCCCGGCACGGCTCGGCGTCCGACGCGACCCCGGCCGTCGCGGCGCAGATGGCGGCAACCGTGGACGCGTGGCCCGACGCGCTGGAGGTGGACACGACGGCGCCGGCGGCACGGTGCGTGGACATGGCACGGGAGGCCTGGGACGCCGCAACCGATGGGCTCCCGCGCTGAACCCGGCCGCGGCCGGGGCGCGACGAAGCAGGTGCCGGACTCCGCTGCAGGTCGGCCATCGTCGGGCGATTGGGCGCGCCCCGAACCGTGCAGGGGCCCCGGGACGGTCCGGCGCCGACGAGGGACCAGGTCGCCTTCCGCGAGATGCAGGTCGGTACGGCACACCCCGCAGGCGAGGACGCGGACGCGCACCTCTCCCGCGCCCCGGATCGGGGTCGGGCACTTCCGTCCGGACCAGCGACGACGTCGCATCGGGCCGACCGGTCCACCACCCACTCCTGCACCGGCGCTGCTCAGTCCGCAGGCGCGGCGAGCACGTCGAGGACGTCGCGCACCGACACGATCCCGGCGACAGCCCCCGACGTTCCGCGCACGGGCATGTGCCGCACGTTCGCCTCGCGCATCCGTCGTGCGACGTCGCCGATCCCGTCGTCGGGGTCGGCCCAGACCAGCTCGGTGCTCATGAGATCGGCTGCCTGGAGCCGGTCGAGGTCGCTGCCGGTCGCCAGGGCGGTGACGACGTCACGTTCGGAGACGATGCCGACCGGCCCGTGGGACCCGTCGACGAGCACCGCCCCCACCTCGTCGGCGACCAGCTCCTCGGCGACCTCCCGGGCGCTCCGCTCCGCAGGGATCGACGCCACCGGTGCTCGCAGGATGCGCCGGACCGGGTCGTCCGGAGCGGGTCGCTCGGTCGTCGTCGCCATGGAGGTCCCCTCGGGTCGCGGTGCGCCGAACGTCGTGTCGACAGGGAGATCCTCGGCGTCCGCAGGACTGCCCGGGCAGGGTCGATCGGCCTCGTCCGGCAGGCCGAGGGTCGGTCTCCACGGCCGACACGGAGACCGAGGTCCCGTCCGCGGCGGCCCTCCGGCCCTGGTCGCAGCGTCGGCGCCCGGCGGACCGTGTGCGGCACCGCCCGGACGACCGGGCCCTACCGAAAGGGGCCACCATGCCCGCGTCTGCTTCCGCCGTCGTGACCGGCGCGTTCGTCGTCGACGACAGCGGGGTCCGGCTCGGCACCGCCGGTGAGGACGGCGAGGTGCGCGACTTCGCCGGCGTCCACATCGGCTCGGTCGACCCGGACCGCGCCGACGTCGTCGTCGACTTCGCCGGAATCCGCATCGGACACGTCGTCCACGGCAATGGCTGACGTGACCCGCTCATCGCCACGACGCCGAGGAAGTGCTGGTCGTGCGCGTGCTCGTTGCCTGTGAGACCTGCTTCGGCAACACGGGTCTTGCCGCGCAGGCCGTCGCCGAGGGACTTCGGTCGGCGGTGCCCGATGCCGACGTCGACATCGTCGCCGTGGCGCGGGCCGGACCCGGCGTCGCAGCGGGCGCCGACCTGCTCGTGGTCGCGGCACCCACCCACACGTTCGGCCTCAGCCGCCCCGGGAGTCGCCGGGCGGCCCGGGAGATGGGTGCCGCAGCGGTGACCTCCGGTCCGGGGATGCGCGAGTGGTTGCGCTCGCTCGCCGCGGTCGATGTCCCCGGTCGCGTCGCCACCGTCGAACCCATGGCTCGTTCCGGAGTGCACGGTCGTCAGCGATCGAGCGGGCACCGATCGAGCGGGCACCACCGGAGCGGGGCACGTCACGATCGGGCCGGAGGTCCTCGGCGACGGAGCCGGAAGCCTCGCGCGCCCAGCCGGGCCGGCCCGAAAGCCTGTGGCGTCCGGTAGGCGGCGGGGAGGAACGGTGCACGCAGAGTTGGGAGACCGGCCTGGTCGCGGCGCCCTCGACGACGAGCCACCGAGGTACCCGTGAGCACCGGGAACCCGGTTCGTCGGGAGACGTCATGAGCCCGGTGGCGCCGGGAGAGGGGCGACGACGGACGGTCACGGCGGTGCCCACGACGTGGCTCGCCTGGTCGCTGCTGCCCGCGACGGTGCTGGCACTGCTCGGCGGGCTGGTGGCGACCTGGGCCGGCGCCGGACGGGCCGCGGAGCTGACCTGGGCGGCCGGGACGGTCGCCGCGCTGGTCCCGTCGCTGGTGTGGGTCGCGGCGGCGCTGCGCCGCGGGCGGGTCGGTGTCGACCTGCTCGCGGTGCTGTCGCTGGTGGGCACCCTCCTGGTCGGCGAGTACCTCGCCGGCGCCCTCATCGCGGTCATGGTGGCCACGGGACGGGCGCTGGAGTCCGCCGCGGAGCGGCGAGCCTCGCGCGATCTTCGCGCGCTCTCCGAGCACGTCCCGCGGACCGCGCGGCGCCGCGTCGGCGACGTCGCCGACGTGGTGGCGCTGGACGACGTCGAGGTCGGTGACCTGCTCGTCGTCGGCCCCGGTGAGGTGGTTCCGGTCGACGGACGGATCCGTACTTCGGCGGCCCTGCTCGACGAGTCCGTCGTGACGGGCGAGTCGGTTCTGGTCGACCGCGCAGTGGGCGAGTCGGTTCGCAGCGGTGTCGTCAACGCGGGAGGCGCGTTCGAGGTCCACGCCGACCGCATCGCGGCCGACAGTACGTACGCGGGGCTCGTCCGCCTCGCGCAGGAGGCGGGTGCGGAGAGCGCCCCGATCGTCAGGCTCGCGGACCGCTACGCGGCGTGGTTCGTCCCGCTCGCACTGGCCGTCGCCGCCGCGGCCTGGATCGTCGGCGGGTCCGCGGTGCGCGCCGTCGCGGTGCTCGTCGTCGCCACTCCGTGCCCGCTGCTGCTGGCCGCCCCGGTGGCGATCGTGTCCGGTCTGTCCCGCGCGACGAAGTGCGGGGTGGTCGTCCGCAGCGGCGCGGCGCTGGAGAGCCTCGGCCGGGCACGGACGCTCGTGCTGGACAAGACCGGCACACTCACCCAGGGCCGGCCACGGGTGATCGACGTCGCCACCGCGCCCGGATGGACCCCGAGCGAGGTGGTCCGGCTCGCGGCGTCGGCCGACCAGGTGTCACCGCACGTGCTGGCAGCCGCGATAGTGGCGCACGCGCGTACCAACGGCATGACGCTCTCCGTGCCGAGCGCCGTCGTCGAGGAGCCCGGCCGCGGGGTCTCCGCCGTCGTCGAGGGCTCCCTCGTGCGGGTCGGCAGGCGGTCGGCGCCGCCCTCGGCGTCCTGGACGCGCAGCGTGGCCGCACGGGCCCTGCTCGACGGTGCGACGGTCGTGTGGGTCGGTCGCGGTGGTCACCAGGACAGCACCGACGACGAGGGCGACGACGTCGTCGGCGCGATCCTGCTGCGGGACCCGTTGCGCCGCGACGCGACGCGGACGCTGCGCCGGTTGCGCACGGCCGGGCTGCGGCGGCTGGTGCTGCTCACCGGCGACCGTGCGACGCCGGCGCGCGAGGTCGGCGCCATGCTGGGCCTCGACGACGTCCGCGCCGAACAGTCACCGGCCGACAAGGTGGCGGCGGTTCGCGCGGAGCGCGAGGAGGCCGTCACCGTCATGGTCGGCGACGGGGTCAACGACGCCCCGGCCCTCGCTGCGGCGACCGTCGGTGTGGCGATGGGCTCTCGCGGGGCGACGGCCGCGTCCGAGGCGGCCGACGTCGTGCTCACCGTGGACCGCCTCGACCGGCTCGCCGACGTGATGGGTATCGCGCGCCGCTCTCGCCGGCTGGCCGTCCAGAGCGCACTCGTCGGCATGGGGCTGTCGCTGCTCGCGATGGCCGTCGCGGCCGTCGGCCTCCTGCCGCCGGCGGCCGGTGCCCTGCTCCAGGAGGGGATCGACGTCGCCGTCATCCTCAACGCCCTGCGTGCGCTACGACCGGGACGTCCCGACACGGTCACCCTGCCGGCCGACGCGGAGGCGCTCGTGCACCGTTTCGAGGCCGAGCACCGCGACCTGGCCGATGCGTTGCCGGCGCTGCGCGACGCCGCCGATCTGCTGGCCGACCAGGGCGCCACGCCCGTCGCGCTCGACGCCCTCCGCGAGGCGGACCGGGTGCTCACCAGCCGGCTGCTCCCGCACGAGCACGCCGAGGAGGCCCAGCTCTACCCCGCGCTGACCGCTCCCCTGGGCGGCACGGACGCCACCGCGCCGATGACCAGAGCGCATGTCGAGATCGACCGCCTCGCCCGCCGCCTGAGCACCCACCTCGACCTCGCGGCGGCCGCCGGCGAACTGGAGCACGGCCAGGTCGACGACCTGCTGGCGACGGTGTACGGCCTGCACGCACTTCTCCGACTGCACTTCGCGCAGGAGGAGGAAGAGTACTTCGCCCTCGCACAGCCGATGTCGGACACACCCCGCCAGACCGACGACGCCACGCGCGCGGGACGGCGTGATCACCAGCCTCGGTCCTGAGGCGGACGTCGACGACGGGCCGGCCTGTCATGTGTGCGCTCCCCGAGGCCGCGGTTGCCGATCCGAGCGACCGAAGGCCACTGACAGGTTGGGGCGCTGTACGACCCGGTTCCGACTGTGCGGAGCGAAGCGACCTGCAGCGGGTCGCTTCTCCGGTCTGCGGCTGCGGTCTCCTGCGGCGCTTCCGACCGGGCCGTTCGGACGCGGATCGAGTGGGTGGACCGCGCAGACGCGCGCGGCCGTTCGGTCCCGCTGCGGTCGACGCGGGCTGCCGCCGGTCGGCACACTGTGCGGACGGCGGTGTTCGTCGCGGTCCCGGGTGCAGAAGTCCGGAGACTCGTTCGCCTGCGCGGACGGCGCTACCGACACCGTGCCCGGACGGTGTGCAGGAGGCCCGCCATGGACGAGCCGGCGTTCACGGAGCTGATCGAGTCGGTGCGCGATTCCAGAACACGCCTGTGTCGACTGCGGGGCCGGCTCGCGAGCGTCGCCGAGTGGGTCGCCCAGGTCGAGGCAGAGGTGGCGGCAACGTACGAGGCCCGGGCATCGACCTGCCCGGGCCGGTCGGCCGAGCTGCTGGCGCACGCGGCGCAGTCGCGCAGGGTCGCCGCCCACGAGCAGCGTGTGGCCGAGCGCTACCGACACGAGGACCTGTCCGACGTGATCGACGCTCGTAGCGGTGCGAGTACCTGGCCGCGCAGCTGCGAGGGGAGAGCTGGTTCGCGATGAACGTGGTGCTGGAGTCCGCCGCCGCCAGCGCGATCTTCCACCATTCCGCAGCCCCGTACCTGCTGCTGGACCGCGACCTCACGATCAGGGCGAGCAACCCTGCCTACCTCGCCGCCACGGAGCGCAGCGTCGAGGACGTCATCGGGCGGCCCATGTTCGAGGCCTTCCCCGACAACCCGGAGGATCCCCACGCGGATGGTGTCCCGAACCTGAGCGCGTCGTTCCACCGTGTGCTGCGCCGTGGACGCCCGCACACGATGCAGATCCAGCGCTACGACGTACGGCCCAGCCGATCGGCCGGACCGTTCCGCAGGAAGTACTGGGCACCGGTCAACACACCGCTGCTCGACGAGAGCGGCACCGTCGCAGCGATCCTGCACCGCGTCGAGGACGTCAGCGCTCCAGTGGCCCGGCTGGACCTGGACACATCCGCAACCGAGCCTCCGGAACGTCACCTGCGTCAGCTCGCCCTCGGCGCACAGCGGTTGTGGAGCGACGCGGGCACGCTGGAGCGGCGCGGTCGCCGCCTCAGCGATGCGCTCACCGCGCTCGTCGCCGCTCGAGGCGCCACCGACACCGATGTCGGTTTCACCCGGCGGGCACAACTGTGGCGAGCCGTCGTCGAGCACATCGACGATGCGCCCTGGCTCGGCTGGGCGTGCGCGGTATGCCGGTCGGCGGTCGACGTGCTCGACACCGTCGATGCCGCGGCCCTCTCGCTGGTCCGCGACGACTCCCGCCTCCATCTGCTCACCGCCACCGACAAATGGGCCGCCGATCTCGACGCCCTGGAACGGAGCATCGACGACGGCCCGTCGCTGACGGCGGCGCGAACCCGCCTGCCGGTGGTCGTCGATCCGCTCGGCGACGAGCAACACCGATGGCCCGACTACGTCGACGTCGCAGCGAGCGCACACCTCGACGCTGTCGCGGCCTATCCGCTGGCGCTGGCCCGCCGACCGTTGGGAGTGCTGACCCTCTACCGGCGCACCGGGGACCTGCGCCCCACTCAGAGCGAGCACGCCGACGCTGCCGTGCTCGCCGAGCTCGCGCTCACCGCGCTCACCGCCGACTACGACAGGATCGGACAAGTCCTCGGTCCCCGGCCCGACGGCCGCGACGTCACCATCGGCCCCGACGTCGCCGTCGTCTCCCTCGCCGCACGGGTCCTCGCACTCCGTCGGGACATCAGCTACGACGAGGCGGTCGCCCGGATCCGGCTACATGCAACGGCCACGGGTACCGCCGTCGGTGACACCGCACGCGAGGTGCTCGGACGGACCATCCGGCTCACGTAGCTGCGACGTCCGGCAGCCGCGAGCCGCCCTCCGCAACTCCCTGGACGAGGTCCGTCTCGCATCCGGGCATCGGACGGGTCGCGCGGTGTCGCGACGTCGACGCGTCGGCACAGCGACGATCGCACCGCCACGCGGGACCACTGGTGACCCCGACGGGTCCCAAGGCCCCTGGTCCGCCTTCCGCACCGCGGCGACTCTCGGTGACATGACCGACCCGCACCCTGCGCACCGACGGACCACACGACCGGACAACGAACCGATCGTGCAACTCGGCGGCGGCATCGCGCCCGATCTCGCCGACTACGCCCGCGACGGGCTCCGTGATCCGCTCGTGCGGCGCGGTCGGGCCACGGCACGGGCGAGGATGCGCGTCCTGCGCCACCACGACCCTGCCGTCGAACGACCGGTCGTCGCCCGCATCGTCGTCGACCTCGACGGGACCACGGTTGTCGTGCGCGTCGACGCCGCACGCCCGCGCGGGGCCGTCGACCTGCTCCCGGAACGACTCGGGCACAGGCTCGGACACCTCGCGCGCTCGGGTCGAGAGGCCGGCCACGGCTTGCCGGGACGCCGAGTGTGGGCAGGCGGTTCCGGGTCCGTCGGCGACCATCGAGCCGGGCGACGATGACGTCGTCCGGCCGGGACCGCGCCCCCGACGGGGCCCGGGCGATGAGACGACCGGCAATACGCTCGTGGCGACGGACCGCCGCGCTCGTCGCCGTCACCGTCGCCGCGGCCCTGGTTCTCGCCGGTTGCGCGGCCACGAACACGGCCGCCCCGGCGATCGCCGGCGCACCCGGCTTCTGGCTCGGCGTCTGGCAGGGGATGATCCTGCCGATCGCCTTCCTGGTCTCGCTCTTCGACGACCACGTCGCCGTGTACGCCGTACCCAACTCGGGCCACCTCTACGACCTCGGCTTCGTCATCGGTGCGTGCGTGATCCCGCTGCCGACGATCCTGTTCGGAGGCGGACGCGCCCGCCGCCGGCGATCGGCTCGCTGAACCTCCCGTCGACCCCGACGACGACAGTCCCGCGCATCGGACGTACCGCACGGGGGTGTGTGACGACGCCCGCCGACACCGACTCACGACGCGGCAGCCGAGCGGTGTCAACGGATCTTGAAAATTGACCTCTCTGGGGACTGGCGGGTTCCAGTCAACGTCGCAACGATGGCTCGGACGAAGAGGCTAGCAACGCAGCGAACAGCTCGGCGGGAGCGCGGTCGGCGAGAACCATTCGAGGGCGGGTGTTGAGCTCGTTCTCGACGGCCTTGAGGTGCCGCGGGCTGTGGATGCTCAGGTCGGTCCGCTTAGGGAAGTACTGACGCAGCAGCCCGTTGGTGTTCTCGTTCGATCCCCGCTGCCAGGGCGCGTGGGCGTCGCAGAAGTAGACGGGGACCGCGAGGGTGGCGGTGATGTCGGTGTGTCTCGCCATCTCGGTGCCCTGGTCCCAGGTGATCGAGCGCAGCAGCGACGGTGGCAGGTCGCCCATCCTCATCGCGAGGACGCGGTGCAGCGTGTGTGCGTCACGCTGAGGAAGGTGTAGCAGCCGGACCAGGCGAGTCGTGCGCTCGACCAGGGTGCCGATCGCCGAACCGTGGTCCTTGCCCACGATCAGGTCGCCCTCCCAGTGCCCGGCCTCGGACCGGTCCTCGGGTCGGAACGGGCGCTGGTGGATGGTCAGCATCGGCTGCGCGAAGCGGGGCCTGCGCCGCTCGACCTTCTGGTGCGCTCGGCGATGATCGCGCCCGGTCCGCAGCGGCGATCGATGCACCGACGGCACCCTTGAGGGCCGGACGAGAGAGGACCCGGGCTCATAGATCGCCTGGTAGATGCTTTCGTGACACAGACGCATGCCCGGGAGTTCCGGGAAGCGGGCCCGCAGGTGACGGGAGATCTGCTGAGGGCTCCACCGCTGTGCGAGTAGCTCTCCAACGAGGGCTCGCAGCTCGTGGTTGGTGTCCAGACGGCGTCGGTGCTGGCGGGCTCGGCGGGCCACGGCCCGGCGGTGGGCGTCGAACGGGCGGTAGCCGCCGTCGTTGCGTGCGTTGCGGCGCAGCTCGCGGGAGATGGTCGAGGGTGAGCGTCCGAGGTGGGCGGCTATGCGTCGGATGCTCCAGCCCATCCGGCGCAGGTCGGCGATCTGGAAACGCTCGTCCTGGGATAAGTAGCGCGAGCTGATCTCGCGCACGGCGAGGCGATCCAGTGGCGCCACGAACCCGACCACCCGCCCGTCGCGGTAGGTCTTGTAGCCGCGGGCCCAGTTCGCCCCGGACGTGCGGGACGTGCCGACCTCCCGTGCCGCGGCCTGGATGCTCCAGCCGCGGGCGCGCAGCTCCATGAAGCGCTGGCGCTTGGCCGACTGAGGCCGCCGTCCGGGCCCCTTCTTGACACGACGCGTCGAAGACAACACAACCCCTAAACGATCATGGGAGTGTTGCGACGCTCCGTAGAAACCACCACTCTGAATCTTGACCCCTCGGATGGTTGTCAGTCTTGGTCGGCGCGGTTCTGTTTGGCGAGGAGCTGGCGGCGTTGGCGGGTGCGGTAGGAGTCGCCGGTGAGGGTGAGGACCTCGGCGTGGTGGACGAGGCGGTCGATCATGGCTGCGGCGACGACGTCGTCGGAGAAGGTCTCGCCCCAGCGATCTGGGGCTGGCACTTGTTCGTTTAGCCGGATCTGTGCTCGTGCCTGCACCGATGCGCCCTGGATGGGCCCTGTGGATCTTCCAGGTGGGAGATCGCTATGTTAGGCGCTGCCTTAATCATTCAGGTGCGAAGAGGGTGTGCGGGTGACGCGGCGGCTGACAGTGATCGCGGGTGCTGCGTCGGTAGCGGCGCCGGCGACGACGGATCCGTGGGAGTTCCAGGGCGAGTGCGTCGAGGCGTTCGTGGCGTCGTGGCGGGCGCGTGGGTTCAGCCCGGTGACGATCGAGAACGACTTCGGGTTGCTGGAGCGGACGCTGACGGCGTTGGGCCGCCCGGCGTGGGAGGTGACGCCTGAGGACGTCGATCGGGTCGTGGGCGATCTGGCCATTGCGGGTCGGAAGGCGTCGACCCGCCGTGACTATGTGCAGATCTTCAAGGGCTTCCACCGGTTCCTGCAGGTGCGCAAGGCCGCCGAGATCCAGGCCTGGTTCGGTGTCTCGCTGGTCTGCCCGGTGGATGAGTTCAACGCATCCCGCCATGTCGGGGACGACTCGCCGGACTCGATGCCGCCGCCGACCCCGGAACGGGTCGGGCAGTTCTTCGAGTTCCTGAAGGGCCGGATCGCGACCGCCCGCAAGTATGCGCCGGCCGCGCGGGACTACGCGTTGTTCCGGACGCTCTATCACGCTGGCTTGCGCTCGGAGGAGGCCTCGCTGCTCGATGTGGCGGATGTGCACTTCAACCGCGGGCCGTTCGGGAAGCTGCATGTCCGGTTCGGCAAGGCAGCGAGGACATCAGGTCCGCGGCCGCGGTGGGTCCCGATGCTCGATGGCCTGGACCTGGTGCTGCGGTGGTTCCTCAACGACGTGCGCGGCAAGTTCCCCGACTCACCGGTGCTGTTCGCCGACGAGTCCGGCGGCAGCCTGCATCGGGGGACGATCCGCAACCGGCTGCGCCGGTTGATGGAGCTGGAAGGCCGCGCGGCCGGGGAGTGGTTCAGCCCGCATGCGCTGCGGCGAGCGTGCGCAACCCACAACTATGAGCGCGGCGTGGACCTGGTCGCGATTCAGCAGCTGCTCGGGCATTGGACGGTCAGCTCGACGATGCGGTATGTCCGCCCCTCGGCGACGTTCATCGAGGATGCATATCGACGCGCGGTGTCCACCACGCTGTCCGAGCTCGGCGGGCCCGACGAGCCTGTCGAGCGCGCCGGTGAGGATGAACGGCGATGAGGATTCGGTGGCGGCTGCGGATGGCCGCGGCGCAGCGCGAGGTCTGGACCGGGACGCAACTGCGTCGGCTGCTCGGGGAGCGGGCTGGCGTGGAGATGTCCGCGGCGTCGGTGTCGGCGTTGTTCACCAAGGAACCCAGCCAGATCAAGCTCTCGACGCTGATCGCGCTGTGCACTGCTCTGCAGTGCACTCCCGACGACCTGTTCGAGATCGACACCACTCCGGTCGAGCGACCGGTCGCGCCGACTCGTCCGACAGCCCTCGACGGTCCTCGAGCATCCGGGACCGGTGGTCGATCCCTGCCGCCGATGTGACCGGACCACGAGAACGACTGCGGGGACGACGGCGAGCCCGACACGATCGACCAGGTTGGCGAGGTCGTGGGTAAGAAGCAGCGTGACTGCGCCGACTGCGGCGCGCCCGTCGGGCTGCTGGATCAGCCACGATGCTGTCGTTGTTCCCGGCGGGTTCGTGAGAATGCAGCTAAGGAGCCCTGTCCGGCCTGCGGGAACCAGCGTGTCCTGCAGGCAGACACTGGCCGGTGCGTGTTGTGCTCACGCCGCTGCCGACGCTGCGACAGGCCGCGCCGTTCGGCCACCGAGACGTTGTGCAAGACCTGCCGGCGCACCGATCAGCGGGCGGCCGCGATGCAGATCTGCCCGCGCTGCGCCAGGCTCGGCCACTTGCGCGCGGCGACGGGATGGTGTGGCCACTGCTCACGCCCGCAGCCAGGGCCCCAGCCGCCGCGCCCCTGCGCTGGCTGCGGTCGGGTGCGCCGCCATGCCGGTCTCGGGCTGTGCTCGGCGTGTTGGCAGCGACACCCCGCTCGGCCGTTCATCCGCGCCGAGGCGTTGGCCGAGCGGCTGGCGAGCCCGCCCGACTGGCTCGAGTCGTTCACCGCTCACGTTGCCTCGCGCTACTGCCCCAGCCGGGCCTGCATGCTGATCACCGAGCTGGGGCGACTGCTGGCCGATGAGCACTCCAATCTGCCGGCGGCGGTGCTGGACCGAGCCCGCCGCCCAGGACGCTCCATGGGCCCGCTCGCGCGGGTGCTCGAGGATTTCTTCACCGACCACCAGCTCGCCCTGGCCACCGACCATCCCGAACAGCTCGCCGCCGGGCGGCGGCGGCGCCGTGTCGACCGGGTCCCTGCACCGTTGCGGCCGGCGGTGGCCGGGTTCTGCGAGAAGATGCTGCATGCGCGTGAACGCGCGCGTCGCGCCGGAACCCGAGCGCGCAGTGACCACACCGTCGAGACGGCGCTGACCATCGTGGGCGACCTCGCTCAGTTCCTGACCGAGCAGCGTGGCAAGCACGGGTGGGAGTTGGTCGACATCGGCGACATCGAGGCGTTCCTGGCCGGCATGCCGGCCTCGCGCAAGCGGCGGCTGGTCGTGCTGCGCCAGTTCTTCCGCTTCGCCCGCGCGCGCCGGCTGATCCTCGTCGATCCCGCCCGAGATCTGTCGGCCTCCGAGCCCAGCGCTTTCCGCGGGTCGACCCTGACCCTCGCCGAGCAACGATCGCTGTTTCGGCGGTGGACCACCGACCTCAGCGCGGATTCTGCCGCCGGCGACGGGGTGCATCCGCATGAGGCACTGGTCGGGATGCTCGCGCTGTTGCATGGCGCGTCCAGCCAGGAAATGCGCCTGATGCTGATCGATGACGTCGATGAACACGCCCGAGCAGTGCGGCTGGGCCGGCGGCCGCACCCGGTCCCGCTCGACCCGGCCAGCTGGTCGGTGCTGCAGCGCTGCCTTGCCCACCGCGCGCAGCAGCGAACCGACAATCCGCACGTCATCGTCACCAAGGGCACCAAAGCCGGGCGCCGTGCGGCGTCGACGGCCTATCTCAGCCACGTCCTCGACCCCTGCGGCGCCGCGCCCCGCATGATCCGCAGCACCCGGCTGGTCGACCTGGTCAACGTCATGGACCCCAAGCTCGTCGCGGCCGCGTTCGGGATGGACCCGCAGTCCCCACTGATCTATCTGGCCGACCACGTCGACGCCGGCCGGCTGCCGAACCCGTGATGTTTCGGCGCGACCTGACACAGGTTCGGTCGAACATGTGCGCTTTCCCGAAGGGCAGGTTCGAGGTGACCATGACTGAGCCGACTTCGTAGCGGGACGCGATGAGCTGGAAGAACAGGTTCGCCGCGTCCTGGTCGAAGGGGATGTAGCCGACTTCGTCGATGATGATCAGCTTGTAGCGGCGGACCTTCTTCAGCTCGGCCTCGAGCCGTCCGGCTTGGTGGGCCTCGGCGAGGCGGGTGATCCAGTTGTTCGCGGTGTCGAAGAGCACCGAGTAGCCGGCGTGGGCGGCTTTGACCCCGAGCCCGATCGCGAGGTGGGTCTTCCCGAGCCCGGGTGGGCCGAGCAGGATCACGTTCTCGGCCTTCGCGACGAACGTGCCGGTGGCCAGGTGCGCCAACACGTCCCGGCGTAGCGAGGGCAGGTGGTCGAGGTTGAAGTCCTCGATCGTCTTCACCGCCGGGAAGTGCGCGGTCCGGATCCGCATCGTGGTTCCGGCGGACTCGCGCTCGGCGACCTGGCGCTGCAGCACGGCGGCCAGATACTCCTCGTGCGACCAGTTCTCGTCGCGGGCCTGCTCGGCCAGCTCCTCCCAGCAGCGCCCGATGGTCGGGGTCTTCAACACTCTGGCCAGGTAGGCCAGCATGGATGGAAGGCCGTCCGCCGGGGCGGTTCTCGACGGCGCCGTCGGTGCGTTCGCCGACGTGGTTGTCGTGGTCACGGGTTGCTCGCTTCCGCCGCATCCGCGGCTGTCGGGCTGGTGGGGTCGAAGTCGACGCCGAACAGGGCGTCGTAGTCGGGCAGGGCGCGGATCGCGACCGGGTGGCCGTCGCTGTGGCGGCGCTGCCCGCGCTGCCCGGCCTGTTGCTGGGCTCGGTGGTGCTCGGCCAGGGCCTGGCGCATCTGGCGTGCGGTGGCGACGTGGTCGGGGTCGGTGATCACCAGGTGTTTGGCCCAGCTGCGGTCGTGGCGGGCGACGAGCTGCCGGTCGCAGAACACCTCGACCGTGGTGGGCGAGGCGACGATGTCGACGAAGCGGCCGATCACCCGCGGGTCCACGGAGTAGTCGCAGGTGTCGACGCGGACGTAGTAGTCGCGCGCGAGCCGGATCCGGTGGGTCAGCCCGACTGTCGGGGCGACGGCAGGTAGGACTGTCATGGCCTGGTAGTCGGTCTCGAGCAGGTCGACCGGACGCCCGTGGATGGCCCGGACGGTGCGGGTGTTCGCGCGGCTGGTCAGCCAGTCGGTGAACTGGGAGTTGAAGTCTGCCGGGGATGCGAACGCCCGTCCGGGCAGGAACGAGGTCTCGAAGAACCCGTTGTTGCGCTCGACCATGCCCTTGAACTCTGGGTCTTTCGGCGGGGCCAGCCGGATCCTGGTGGCCAGGGTCCCGGCGAACGCCGCGGCCGGGACCGACACCTTCCCCGTGCCGCCGATCGCGGACTCCCGGTCCCAGACCAGCGTCTTGGGCACCCGGCCGAGCTGGGAGATCAGCAGCCACATCCCGGACAGGATGTCCCCGCCTTGGCGCGAGGGGATCATCGTCGCGGACAGGAACCGGGAGAACGCCAAGGTCAGCACCAGCACCGGGAGGATCCGCACCTGCCGGGCGGCGACCGGGATGGGTGTCTCGGGGAACCACAGGTCGCATTGGGCGATCTCGCCGGGCTCGTAGACGGTCCGGTCCGACGGGTCGATCCCGACGTACTCGGGGCGGATCCGGGCCAGCAGCTTCTTGAGCGGGCCTTCGGAGTAGGGCCAGCCGATCTTCTGCGCGATCACCGGGCCCGGCATCGTCGGCCACTGGACCAACAGCGCCCGCACCTGCACCGCGGGCGAGCGACGGCGCGACGGAATCGCAGGTCACTGCCCCCGGGCCGTTGGTCGTCGCTCCACCTGCCCGGTGTGCGCCCAGGGCGAAGCCGGTCCGGGCGGACGTCGGTCGGCGTGCCGCTCGAAGAGCTGGCGGCGTTCGGCGGCGCCCATCGCCGCTCGCGTCCGTTCGACCGCGTCGGGGTTCACCGACGCAGCTGTGATCCCCGCGCACCGGGAGCTCCACGAAGCCCGGGATCCGGCAGGGGCTGTCCGACCCGGCCGTCCCGCCCGACTGCCCCGAGCTCGACGAGGAGCCTCGCGCGAGCGGGTCGGCTCGTCGCCGTCACCAGTGGCTCGGCAGCCAACCGCGGCCGGACTCGTCGGGCACCAGCGTGCGCCCGCAGCCGCACTGGGCGTGCGTGACCTCCCACCCCTTCGCCTGCTCGCGACGGTGCACATGGACCCGTGCTCCGCACCGCGTGCACTCACCCAGCCACATCCGCTCGACCAGCCCCGACTCGTACTTCTGATCCTGCCGACGCATCGCATCCTCCTGTCACCTCACGGTGTAGCCGCCGACCCCCCGGGCCGAGAAGGGGCGTCCGGCCTGGTCCGACCGGGTCCCGAGGACCCGGCCACAGGTCCACCGACCCTGCTCGCGACGCGGACGCGCCGCCAGGATCGGCACCGGGATCCGGAGGAGAGGCCATGGCGGAGCACCCTCGCCGCGGGGCTGCGACCCGGGCCGCAGGCCCTACGCCGCAAGCCCTCTGTCGCGATCCGATCGGTGCGCAGATCGGGCAGGCGGCGTCATGAGGATTTCTCGGACGCGAAGCCCGCAGGTGCAGCCGCACTCCTGGCGACCGGTCCATACGACCCGGGCCGTAAGACCCTCCTCTCCAGGCCTGCGGACGACGCACCATCGAGCAGAACGATGACGAGCTGCACCGGCCACCACCCGGCCCTGGGGAGCGGACGGGTGGCCCCCGCCGGGACGGCGTTCAGGGGGAACGCCGTCCCGGCCCGGCCCCGGGCGCGCTTCTGAACGTGGAGAGGACGCGGAGATCCGGCGCGGACCGGGGATGCGGGGGTGCGGACGTGGGATGGAGTGCGGCACAGTGGGGTCTCGACGTCGGCAGCGGCAGCACCGTCGTCTGTGACACGGGCAGCGGCCTCCTGCTCGACGAGCCGTCGGTGATGCTCGAGATGCCCCACGGTGGGGGAACCGGCATCGGTCGCGACGCGGCCGACCTGATGGAGCGACTGCCGTCCGCGGCAGGCGCGGTCCGACCTGTGCGCGCCGGTGTGGTGACCGATCTGGACACCGCACGCCGCTACATCCGCGCCGTGGTGCGCCGCGTCCTTCCCCGCCCCTGGCAGCGCACCCGCCTCTCGGTCGCCGTCGTCGTACCCGGTGCGGCGAGCGCCCTGGAACGGCGTGCTCTCGTCGAAGCGGCCGAGGAAGCAGGAATCACCCGGGTGGTGGCACTCGCCGCGCCGGTCGCGGCCGCCGTCGGCTGCGGGCTGGACCCGCTCGACCGGCGGGCTCACATCGTGGCCGACGTGGGTGCCGGCACCGCGGAGATCATGGCCGTGTGCTGCGGAGAGGTACTCGCCGTGCGATCCACGCACCAGGCGGGTGACGCGCTGAGTGCCGTCGTCCGCCGCCATCTGCGGGTCGAACATCGGCTGCTGACGAGTCCCGCCATGGCCGAGGCGCTGACCCGACGCGTGAGCCTCGCCCAGGCCGACGCGCAGCTTGCCGTCACCGGACGCGACATCGAACACGCTCGCCCCCGGTCGGTGCAGATAGCGGCCGCCGAGCTCCAGGACCTGATCGCGCCGCATGTCGCGGCGATCGCGGGGGTGCTCTCCGGCTGCCTGGACGACCTGCCTGCACAGGCGGTCGACGACATCGCCGCCGACGGCGTCCTGCTCGTCGGCGGCGCGTCACCCGCCCGCGGGCTCAAGGCGGCGCTCGAGTCCGGTCTCGGCCTCCCGGTCAAACAGGCCGAGAATCCCGTCACCTGCATCGCCGAGGGTGCTGCGCGGTCGCTGCTGCTCCCCGACGTCCGGTCCGTCTTCGGCCGTCGCTGAGGTGATGGCGTGCCCTGAGGTCGGCTGCTCGGCGGTAGGGTCCGGCGGTGGCTGACGGGAGTCGACCGCGGGAGTGGCCGGCTGACGCGACAGTCGCGTACGGTCCGTCGCCGCTGCGCAGGCTGATTCGCCTCGCGGTCGTCCTGGGGCTGGTGGCAGTCGTGGCCGGTTGCTCGCCGGCAGGCGGTGGTGGCACGCGCGCGGTTCCCGGCCCCGCGTCGGCGCCACCGGCGGTCGGTCCGGTCGCGGGCACGCCCGGCTGGCAGCTGGCGCACCCGGGTCCGGAGCACGCGATCGAGGGCTTCGCCGACAGGACGAGCGTCACGCCCGGCGAGCGGGTGCGGCTGTTCGTCTCGACCACTGCGTCGAGCTACCAGGTCACGGCGTTCCGGATCGGCGACTACGCGGCCTCCGACGCGCTGGCGGTCTGGACCTCGTCCCGCGTGGCCGGCGGTGTGCAGGCGCCCGCGGTGGTGCAGCCGCCGACCGACACCGTCGTCGCACCATGGAACCCCTCGTTGACGGTGGGCACCGACGGCTGGCCGCCCGGCGACTACCTGCTGCGACTCGACGGGGACAACGGCGCCCAGCAGTACGTCCCGCTCACCGTGCGCACCCCGTCGAACCAGGGGCGGGTGGTCCTGGTCAACGCCGTGACCACCTGGCAGGCCTACAACCGGTGGGGCGGCTACAACCTCTACAAGGGTCCCGACGGTCGGCGCGAGAGCCGCTCGCGGGCGGTCACGTTCGACCGCCCGTACGAGTCCGGGATGTCCGGCGCCGGGCAGTTCCTGCAGTTCGAACTGGCCTTCGTGCGGGTCGCGGAACGTTCGGGCGCGCCGCTCGGCTACGCCACCGACATCGACCTGCACGCCGACCCGCACCTGCTCGACGGCGCCCGGGCAGTGGTGACGCCGGGGCACGACGAGTACTGGTCGACGGCGATGCGGACGGCTGCGACGCAGGCCCGCGACCGCGGGGTGAACCTGGCCTTCCTCGGCGGCAACGAGGTGTATCGGCACATCCGGTTGGCGCCGACGACACTGGGCGCCAACAGGCTAGAGATCAACTACAAGTCGGCCGGTGAGGACCCGGTCAGCCACACGGATCCGGCCGAGTCCACCCAGGACTGGCGCCAGCCTCCCGACCCGCGCCCGGAGAGCGTGCTCGTGGGCGGCTACTACAGCTGCTTCCCGGGGCGGGCCGATCTGGTCGTGGCCGAGCCCGGGAACTGGCTGCTCGACGGCATCGTCCGGGACGGGGAACGGCTGCCGGGCGTCGTCGGTGTCGAGTACGCCAGGGTGAACCTGTCGGTCCCCACGCCGCGGCCGTTGGAGGTGCTGTTCCACTCCCCCGTCACGTGCGGCACCACCCGTCGCAGCGAGTTCTCCGACGCCACGTACTACACCACCGCGAGCGGCGCGGGCGTGTTCTCCACCGGCACGCAGGACTGGGTGTGCGGGATGGACCCCGACTGCAAGGGCGGTGGGGAGGGCGGCCGCGTCGCGCAGGTGCTCGCCGCGATCAGCACTCGGTTGCTGCAGCAGTTCGCGGCCGGCCCCGCGGGCCTCGCGCACCCCGCCCACGACAACCTCGCCCGCCTGGGCATCGACGGCGCGGCCCGCGCTCCCGACCCGCGGCTTCCCCCGGACGGCCCGGCCGAGCACTAGCGCAGCGTCGTCGATCCGGTGACACTGCCGGACCCGGCCGATCACCCCCTGGCGTCGGTCACGGTCCGGGGCCGTCCGACGGGCCTGCCTCGCTGCTCGTCTGCATGACGAGCAGGGCGACCCCCGTCAGGGCTCCGGCGAGGCCCACCGCCTGGACCACCCCGGTCGGTCCGGAGAACACCGCCTCGTCGAGGACGAGAGCGCCGAGCAGGACCCCGACCGCGGGCTGGGAGACGGTCAAGGCGGCGAGGGAGGGCCCGAGCGCGCCGGCCTGGAAGGCGACCTGGGTGATCAACACACCCGCCAGACCCAGCGCGCAGCCCGCCCACAGCTGCCACGTTCTCACCAGTACCCCGAGAGCGCCCGCGGCGAGCAGGGGCAGCCACGCCTTGGCCAGCGCGGCCGACAGCGAGAGAACCGCGCCCGCGATCGTGCCGAGGCCCGCCGCGCGGGCCGGTGGCCACCGCGTCAGGCCGTACGCGAGGGCGACGAGCACGAGCGTTGCGACCACCCCGGACGCCCAGTGCGTGCCCGTCGGTGACGTCGGATCGCGCGGCAACGTCACGAGGAACGCGGCCAGGCCGACGACGGTGACCGAGGCCGACACCAGTTGACCACGACGAACGGGCCGACCGAACAGCGGCTGCAGCAGCAGGCCCACGACGAGGCTCAGGACCAGCACGGGTTGGACCACCGTGAGCGGACCGACCGACAGGGCGAGCAGATGCAGGCCGACGCCGACCAGGTCGACGACGGCGCCCAGCAGCCACCACGGCTGCCGGAGCAGGTCCCGGACCAGCGCAGGGTGCAACGGGAACCGGCGCGCCACGAGGTTCGCGCCGTGGTGCTGCAGTACCGCTCCGACGCCGAAAGCGGCGGCGGCGAGCAGCGCGATGAGCGCGGACGCCACCATCAGGTCCTCCGCATGGATGAGCTCGTGCCGGGTGCGGCAGGCTTGCCGTGTGTCACATCGAACCGCAGCCATCGGGCTGGCCGCGGCGCCGCTGGCCGCGACCGCCGCCTGGGCGTCGCCCGCGATGACGAGGTCACGGCTGCTCCGCACGGTCGGTTTCCCGCGACTGGCGGGCCGCGGCGACCGCGGGCACGTCGCGTTGACCTTCGACGACGGGCCGCATCCGAAGGGGACCCCCGCGGTGTTGGAGGCTCTGGCGCGGCTCGATGTGACGGCGACGTTCTTCTTCCTGTCGGCGCAGGTACGACGTTTTCCCGAGGTCGCCGCGGCGGTGCGCGACGCGGGTCATGAGCTCGCCGTCCACGGCGACCTCCATCGCAACCACCTGTTCCGTTCGCCGGCCGCGGTGCGGCGCGACATCCGCTCGGCCGTGGAGATCATCGGCGCGGTGGGCGGCGAGCCGCCGCGCTGGTTCCGTCCCCCGTACGGCGTGCTGACGACGAGTTCGCTGTCGGGCGCTCATGACGTCGGCCTGACACCGGTGCTCTGGACCGCGTGGGGTAGGGACTGGACGAGCGGCATCAGTGCGCGGCGGGTGGCCGACACGGTCGCTCGCCAGTTACGACCCGGCGGCACGATCCTGCTTCACGACTCCGACGTCACCGCCGAAGCGAGCGGGACGTGGCGCGGCACGGTCGGCGCCCTGGACCTGATCGCATCCGAGGTCGAGGCGCTGGGCTGCCGGCTCGGCACACTCGGTCGGCACTTCCGCCCGGACACGTAGTGCCAGCAGATCGATGATCACGGCGGCGGCGTCGAAGCCGGCGTGGACGGCGCGTCGATCCCCGGACCGGCCGATCCGGGTCCGGACCTCGGCGAGCAGGCTCGCGCCGTCGCGTGGCCACGCCGCGAGACCGGCGGCCTCGAGCACCCCGGCGTTGGCCCGGCCGTGGCCGGGGATCGGGCGGAACGTCACCGTGGGCAACCCCATCGTGAGCGCCTCGGTCACCGCGAGGCCCCCGGCGTTGTGAACCAGCACGTCGGCCGAGCCCATGATCTCGGCGACGTCCGTCCGCCAGCCCAGCGTCACGACGCCCGGCCGGCCGCGCAGTGATCGGCGGAGGCGGGCGTTCCGTCCGCACAACACGACGACCTCGATGTCGCTGCCGGGGCTGCGCAGTGCCCTGACGATCTCCGGCACGTCACCGATGCCCAGTGATCCGGCCGAGACCAGAGCGACCGGCCCGTCGGCGGACAGCCCGAGCTCGGCTCGGACCTGACGTCGGCGCACCGAAGGACAGGGGCCGGAGAACGCCCGTCCCACCAGGGCGCCGACGTGGCGCATGGGGGTGCCGTAGAGCCGCAGGCCGAGGTTCGCCGTCGCCTCGGTCACCGTGAGGTGATGGTCCACCGCCGGATGCACCCACAGTCGGTGCACCGCCGGGTCGGTCAGAAAGGTGACCACAGCCGCGTCGAGTCGGCCGGCCGCCTTGAGCCGGCCCACGGTCTGGCTGGCCATCGGGTACGTGGAGACGACGACGCCGTAGCCGTGGGCCGTCCAGCGCCGAACCCGGAACCCGGCCCAGCCGCACACGGCCAGTGCCACTGCCTGTACCCATCCGGGACGCTCCAGCCGCCTGAACAACCACTCGAAGAACCCGGGCGCCCTACCGACGCTGATCGGGTAGCCCTGCCGCAACACGAACCCGACCCACCGGGGAAGTGCGTCGAGGAAGTCGCGCCGGTCGACACCCACCCCGGCATGCTGCAGCCGAGCGGTCAGCTCCGCCGCGGCGCCGTCATGCCCGGCGCCCACACTCGCGGAGATGACGAGCACCCGTTCACGACCGGCGTCGCCACGACGCGCGTCGTCTCCGGACGGGACCTGCGACCGCACCACCGACATCGCGTTCGATCCCCGTCACCCGACCGCAGCGGGGCACGGATGCGCCGCCGCACGCTGGTCCGACCTGATCGCCCCGCGCACCCGCTGCCGATGTTCCGTCTCATCGGCCCACCAGGGCCCGACCACGAACGAGGACCGCGAGAGTGTGGGACCGCTGTCGTTCGTGCCGGCTCGAGCTCTGCGGAGCCTGCGGCCACCTTCCGTGAGCGCAGCGGTCAGTGGCGCTGCGACCGCGCAGGCCAGGAGGGCCCAGGCGAGCCCGAGGATGACGCCCGCGACGACGTCGCTCGGGTAGTGCACGCCCAGGAGTACTCGTGACGACGCCACCGCGGTCGTCGCGACGACCGCGATCACCACGGCCCACGTTCCGATCCGCTTCCCGGGCGAGCCGCGTCCTCGGGCTCCCCTCGGGGGAGAGTGCGGCCGACCGAGGGCGAGGAGGGCGATCGCGCCGTAGACCGCTGCTGTGCCGCCGGCGTGGCCGGACGGGAAGCTGAACCCGCTCGCGGTGGTCAGGGCGGGCTCGAGGCTCGGCCGGGGACGCGCCAGCAGGTGCTTGACGAGGGTCTCGCAACCCAGCTCACCGAGCCTGGCAACGGCGAGGGCCACCACGGGGACCCACCGGCCGCGGACGGCGAGCACCACACAGACGACAACGGTCACGACATCGACCGCGACGGGGCTGCCGAGGTCGGTCACCACACGCGCCGCCGCGGCCACGCCGGGATGAGCGAGCAGCGCAGCATGCCCGGCTGTCACCATCGACGTGTCGATCGCGATCAGCGGCGCCCAGTGCGTCCCTACCGCGACGGCCAGGGCGGCGAAGAACGCGGCCAGCAACGTCGCGGTGAGCACCATCGCGCGGCGCGCCGACGTCCGAGCCGTGGCGCGGATGCGGCGGGTCACGAGCACGGCGACCACCAGGGCGAGTGCGGCGAGCACGTAGCGCTCGTAGCGGTGGAACTGCGCGTAGATGGTGCCGAGATGGTCGCCGGCGAGGTAGCCGATGCTCGCCCAGGTTCCCACCCAGAGGGCGGCTCCGAGGAGGTTGAACACCAGGAACCGCCGCCACGGCATGTTGGCCAGGCCCGCGACGACGCCGTTGATCTGGCGAAGCCCTTCCACGAAGCGGGCCGCGACGACGACCTTTCCGCCGTGGCGGCTGAAGAACCGCTCGGCGCGGTCGAGGCGCGCATCGGTGATGCCGACGTGGCGTCCGAACCTGAGCACCAGGGCGCGGCCCCCGAAGTGCCCGATCGCGAAGCCGACGTTGTCGCCGGCCGTTGCCGCGACGACGCCGACCGCGACGACCGCGGCCAGGTTGAGCCGGCCGGCACCGGCGTACACGGCCGCCGCGATCAGGATCGTCTCGCCCGGGGCGGGGACGCCGAAGTCCTCCACGAACAGCAGCGCCGCCACCGCGAGGTAGCCGTAGGAGTCCAGGAACGGGGCGAGATCGCCGAACACGCCGGGCAGCATCGGATCGCTCATGATCGGACCGTCACGAGCCGGGGCCGTGGTGAGAAGTCCAGGGCGACCCCCCGACATCCCCGCGCCGCGCCTCGGGTTCGGCGGAGCTGCGGTTCTGATCCGGCACCGGTCCGGGCGCGCCGTCAGGTGCGGGCCCGGCTCCTGCCGCCGAGGGGTGCGAGACCGGCGGGACCACCCCGAGCAGGCGCCGGGCGGGCGTGCCGGCGGCCAGCGACACCATGGCGCACAGCAGGCGGCGCACGCAAAGGTAGCCGAGCACGCTGACGGCGGCTCCGACGACCAGCCCTGCGGCGACGTCCCCGGGCCAGTGCGCCCCGACGAACACGCGCGCGAACGCCATGCTCAACGCCGCCACGACGCTCACCCAGCGCAGCCACCGCGCACCGACCGTGCGGTCCGCCCGCAGCCAGATGCCCGTGGCGGTGGCTCCGGCCATGACCGCGTGGTCGGACGGGAAGGAGTAGTCCGTCGAGCGTGCCGTGAGCACGGTGAGCTGCGACAGCACGGTGTACGGGCGCGGCTCGTGTGCGGCCGCGACGAGCAACTGGTTGACCCCGACCGCCAGCAGCACACCGAGCGGAGCCCAGAGGGCCGCCACCAGTCCGTCGATCCGGGCGGTGCGCCTCGCCAGCCACAGGTTCGCCAGGAGCAACGCGACGAACACGGCGACGCCGTAGGAGGCGACCCCGGACACCGCCGGCGCCGCCCATCCGGTGTGTGCCGCCCAGCGGTTGATCTCCTCGAACCACTCGATGTTCACCGAGCCCGGCAACCCGAACGCGCCGGCGGGTACCTGAGGCACCGGGAGGGGAACGACTGCCGCCCCGACGGCAGCCCCCGCGGCCTGTCCCACCTCGGTGGCGGACAGTGCGTCCGTCCACGTCATTCCCGCACCACCGAGACCCCCCAATCCCACAGCTTCTCCTACGTGACTGTAGGAGTCATCTCCTACGCTACTGTAGTTCTGTGGGACGACGCGAACCGGACGGAGACGTCATCGACGACGACACCGAGGGGCGCGCCCGGTCCGCTCGGGTGGCGGGGCCGCGCCGGCCGGCCGGCGAGCTGGAGAACGAGGTGCTGGCGGTGCTCTGGGCCGCCGACACCGCGCTGGTGCCGGCCCAGGTGCAGGACGCACTGGGTCCGGGGCTCGCCTACAACACCGTGCAGACGATCCTCACCCGGCTGCATGCGAAGGGGGCCGTCGAGCGTGAGCGTGCCGGTCGTGCGCACGCCTACCGTCCGGTGCTCGACCAGAACGGTCTGACCGCACGACAGATGCGAGGCCTGCTCGACCGCGGAAGCGACCGGACCGCAGTACTGCGTCGGTTCGTCGCCGAGCTCGGCGGCGAGGACGAGGCCGTACTCGGGGAGTTGCTGCGCCGGACCGAGTCGACACCGCGTGAGTCCGGCGGCTCGGCACAGCCCTCATCGGTCTCGCACGACCCGGCCCCTGAGACCGCGCGCCCCCGGCGGCGCCGGAGCTCCTCGCCCTGATCCAGGAGCGCCTCATGCGACTCGACGTGTACGTGCCGGTCCTCGCTGCGCTGCTGTTCGGCGTCGCGATCCGGCCGCTGTCACGGCTGTGGACGCCCCGCGCGGGTGCGCGCCTGCTGGTCTGCGCCGGACTGGTCAGCGCGAGCTGCTGGGTCTGGGCCCTCGGCCTGCTGGGCTGGACCCTCCTGGGGCAGATCCCGACCGTCGCCCGCTACGGGGAGTGGTCGGTCAGCGTGTTGCACAGCGTCGATCCCGTCGACCCGGCCGTGGCCTTTGCCGCGATCGCAATCCTGCTGTCACTGACCGTACTCGTCGCGATCACCACGGTGCGCCGCACGCGTGCGTTGCTGCGCAGCTGCGCACTCGCTCGGAGTCTCGCTCCGGCCGCTCGCGGCGACCTGATCGTCCTGCCCGACGACGCCGTCGAGGCCTTCGCACTGCCGGCATTCGCACTGCCGGCGTTCGCACTGCCGGCGTTCGCACTGCCGGGGTTCGCACTGCCGGCATTCGCACTGCCGGCGTTCACCGTCCCGGTCTTCTTCCGACGCCTGCTCACGTCGTCGAGTCGGCCACGGCCCACCGGTCCACGGACCACCGACCCCGGACGCCGGCGCCTCGTCCAGCGGCGGTCCCGCGGGGGCGGCAGCGTCGGTGCGGGCCACGTCGTGGTCACCAGCGGCATGCTGAGGGCCTTGGACCCCGACGAGCGGCGCGCCCTGTTCGCCCACGAACGCGCCCACCTGCTCGGCCACGACCACTGGTGGCTGCTCACCGCTCAGTTCTCCGCGGCGGTCAACCCGCTGTTGTCACGCCTCCCGGCGACCGTCGACTACCTCCTCGAACGCGCCGCCGACGAGCACGCCGCCGAGGTCGTCGGCGAGCGCCGCCTCGCCGCGCGAGCCTTGGCGAAGGCGGGGCTCGCAGTCCTCCGGCAGTCACCGACCGAGATCGGGCTCAGCCGCGGTCTCGCACTCGGCTACGGGACCTCCGCCGTCAGTGCACGCGTGGCCGCGCTGCTCGACCCCCCGCCCCGGTTCCGCCGGTCCGCGGTGGTCCTCCTGGCCGTCGCCGCGGCCGTCGTGCTCGGCTGCGCCATCGATGCCGGACACGACGTCGAGCGCCTGTTCGAACTTGCGATGCTCGGCCCGCGCTGACGCTCCGACGGGCCGCGCCGCGCGCAGCTGTATCTGGCCCGCCACCGCAGGCCCGGCAGCTGCCGGCGACGCGGTTCGCGTCAGGGTGGCGGCGCCGCCAGGTACCCGCTCAGACCGTCCACCACGATCCGGCCCGCACTGTTGGCACCCTGCCCCGGACCCTGGACCAGGCTCGTCACCACCACCGTCGGGGCGTCCAGCGGCGCGGCCACGGTCGTCCAGTTGTCGTAGCTGCCGGCCCGCAGGCTTCCGTCCTGGGCCGTGCCGGTCTTGGCTCCCGAGTCCACCGGCAGCGGGGCGAGCCATCCGGCGGTGCCGGACCGCACGGCGGCACGCATGCCGTCGCGCACCGGCCCGAGCGTGGCGGCGAACGGTAGCGGCCGTGCCGGCGACACCGGCACCGCCGTCGTCGCACCGCCCGGGGTGACGACGGCCAGTCCCAGGTGCGGCGTGACCAGCAGGCCGGTGGTGATCGCCGCCGTCCAGCGGGCGTTCTGCAGGGGCGTGACCTGCAACGGGCCCTGGCCGATACCGAGGATGACGGTGGTACCGCCGTACCACGGCTCCCCGGTGTCCGGACTGCCGAGGTAGCCCGCCGCCTCGCCGGGGAGGTCGATCCCGGTCGGCTCGCCGACGCCCAGGGCGCGTGCGGTCTGGATGATCGGACCCGGACCCATCCGGGCTGCCAGCTGGTAGAAGTACACGTCGTTCGACCAGCCGATGGCCTGCGGGAGGTTCATCGGGCCCATCGGACGCCAGTTGGCGAAGGTGTGGCCGCCCAGGGTGAAGCTCGCCCCGGTCGGGACGACCTGCATGGGTGGGATGGTGCCCGTCACCATGTCGGCCGCGCCCACCACGAGCTTGAACGTGGAGCCCGGTGGCACGGCGACCTGGGTGACGTGGTTCAGGCCGGGGCTGCCGGGGCGTGCGTCGAGGGCGGCGAGCGCGGACGCGTCCACCGGCGGGCCGTAGATGTTGTCGTCGTACGACGGGAGGCTCGCCATGGCGAGGACCTGGCCGTCCCGCGGATCCATCGCCACGGCCGCCCCGACGGCGCGGGGGTCCGGCTGGCCCGCGAGCGACACCCGCAGCGAGTCGGTGAGCCGCCGCTGCAGCGGCAGATCCAGGGCGGTTCGCAGGTCGGCGCCGGGGACCGCAGGCAGTTGCGGGCCCGGGGCCACCGGCACGCCGGCCGGGGTCACGTACCAGCAACGCCGGCCGTCGACACCCCGCAGCACGGCGTCGTAGGTCGCCTCCAGACCGAGACGGCCCACCACCGTCCCTGGTGCCAGCGACGGATCCCGGGCCGTCTGCTCGGCCGTGGCGACGCCGACGAAGCCGAGCACCGGCGCGAGCAGTTCTCCCGTCGGGTAGCTGCGGCGCGCCTCGTCCGTCACGATCACGTCCGGCGACCCGCGCAGCACCCCTGCTCGACCGGCGGGAGCCGTGCCGACCTCGAGGTCGAGCGTCGTCCTCGGTGCCGCGGCGACCGCCGCGCGCAGCTGGTCGAGCGGACGGCCCGTGACGTCGGCGACCAGTTCGAGCTCCGCGGGCGTCACGAGCGCGGGGACAACACCGACGGCTGCGGAGCCCGTATCGGTCGCCGCGGAATCCTGCGCCAGGACCGTGCCGTCGCGAGCCGTGATCTCGCCGCGGGGCGCGGCGACCCGCAGGCAGCGCACCATCTGCTCCTGGCCCGCGGCCACCAGTGACGGCCGCTGCTGCGCCTGGACCTGCCCACCCGCGACGGCGAAGGTCACGAGGACCCCGGTGAGCACCATCGCGGAGCTCTGCACGAGTCGGGGGCGCAGCCGCCCGGGCGCGGCCCACAACGCGCGCCGCGCCCCGTCCCGGCGCACCCCCAGGACGGTGCCGATGGCGGCGAGATGCACCACCATCGCCGTTCCGCCGTTGCTGACCAGGGGAAACGGAACACCGGCGAGCGGCAGCAGGCCGAGGTTGCCCCCGACGGACACCACGACCTCGGCACCGATCAGGACCGCGAGCCCGCCCGCGACGAGCGCACCGTGGCTCGTGCGGGCTCCGCGCGCCGCCGTCGCGAGCCGCCAGACCAGGACGAGCGCCGCGACGAGGACCGCCAGGCCCGCAACCCACCCGAACTGCTCGACCAGGCTCGCCGGCGCGAGGTCCGACGAACGCTCGGGCAGGTAGCGCTCGAGAACATCGGTGAGGGGATGACCCGCACGCCCGAACCACCCGCCGGAGGCCACCGCGATGCGGGCCTGCGACGCGGCCCAGCCGGCGCCCCCGGCCGCCTGGGACGAGCCGGCCAGGAAGCTGCCGAGACGCTGGACCTGGTACGGCCGCAACAGCCCGACGGCGAGCGGGGCCGCCACTGCGGCAGCGGCCGCGACCGGCAGGAGGAACCGGGCGGGCACCCGCCCGATCACCATGAGCGCGACGACGACGACCACGAGCAGTGCGGTCGTGCTCAGATCCGGCTGCAGGACCGTCAGCACGATCGGGACCGCCGCCACGACGAGAGACCCGGCGAACCGTTGCCAGGCGGGCCGGGCGGAGGCCAGCAGGGCCGCGACCAGCAGGAGCAGGCCCAGCTTCGCCAGCTCCGACGGCTGGAAGGTGAACGCGCCCGCGTCGAGCCACCGGGTCGCGCCCTTCGTCCGGTTCCCGAGCAGCGGGACAGCGGCGAGCATCACCACGGCGACGGTGTAGCTGAGCACCGCGAGCACCCCGAGCACGCGGACGCGCACCCGGCGGGACGCGAGCAGGAGCGCGAACCCGGCCGCGGCGATGCCACCCTGCCTCACGGCGGTCCCGACGCCCCCGACGGCCGCCAGGTTCGCGAGGCCGATGGCGACCAGCACACCGGCGGCGAGGATCGCCAGCACGTCGAACGTCGGTTCCCCCGGCAGCCGCCACCGCGGCACCCGGCGCCGCCGTCGCTCGGACGCCCACGCCGACAGCCGCCGGTTGCCCCACGACCGCGTACGGCTCCCCCGCAACCCCTGCACGGCCACACCCCCGAGTGCTCGATCAGGAACCACAACGCTCGGCGGCCGACACCCGCAGCGGGGGCCCCGCCGCCGGCGCGGGCGCTGTCGTCGACGCCGTCAACGCCGTCGCGGCGGCTGCGGGCACCGACACCGCGATCACGGCGTCGATGCGGTCCGCGCCCGTGGGCAGAGCCGCGGTGCCCGTGCCGACCGTCTGCACCTGTCCGGTGCAGAGATCGTGCGCCTGCACGACCCACGACACCGTCCCCGTGCTCCCGGCGTCGACGAGGACCTGGACCCGGACCAGACACCGCCCACCACTCGTGCACCCCGGAAGAATGCGCAGATCGACCGCGCGCACCGGCCCGCCGACGGCCGGCACCGGCACCTCGGGAAGGCTCGGCAGCGGCGCGGCGACGGGAGCCTCCACCCGTGCCGGATCCCCGGGCGCGGCCAGCACGAGCGCGACGTCCGCCGTGATCCGGTCGCCGAGCAGCAGGAACTCGAGCGCCACGAGCGCGGCCACCACCAACGGCCACGCGAGCCACGGCCCCCACCGACGCCTGGGTCGCGCCCTGGTCATGTCGCTGTGGGGAGCGACGCCCCACAACCGGGCCGGGCCGGCTTCGGCGTCGGACGCATCAGGTCGTGCCGTCGGAGTACGTGGCGAGGATCGCGCGGAGCCGCTCGACGAATCGCAGGGACCGGTCCTGCCCCCGCGTCCTCCCACGCCGACTTCTGCGCGAGACCGACCCGCATCACGATCCCGGTGACACCCCACTCGACCGCCAGGCGCAGGACGTACGGCGGATCGGAGGTAGCCGGGTTGGCGGCGAAGTCCCGCGGTCCGTGCTCCGAACCTCGGTCATGGTGCAGGGACAGTGCGTTTCCGTTGCGCAGGCCGTGCTCGTGCAGGACGTGCTTCAGCCGCGTCTGCGTGCCCGGCGACATGCCGATCTCGTGCAATCGTGGCCTACCGGTCGTCTTCATCACCGAACCTCCGGACATCTCGCCCCGCGCGGTGCCCCGGCAGCCGAAGGTGTGCGCTCGCGTCGCGGCGTACGGCCCGGCCGCGCGACCGGCCCCGACCCCCGTGGTCCGCCCGCGGCCGCCCGCAGCATGCGTCGCTGTGCCGAGGTTATGGAACGACGGCGGTGACCGATCAGGGCCGAACGTCCTTGCCACTCCGCAGGAGCGACGCAACACCGTGACGAGGTGGCGCTCCCGATGCCCGGAGACCGGCACGGACCCGCTGTTCCCGTACCGATCGTGTCGTCACGTCTCGCCGAAGGGCCCGGCCGCCCAGGGCCGAACACCCCTGTCGCGCCGCGCCCGGCGCGACCATCGTGGGCCCACGAACGGAGGGAGCCGATCATGCACGAGGCGAAGCGCTGGAACGTGACGCTCGACATCGACGAGCACGAGGGCCGGACCCGCGCGGTGGCCCACCTGCACACGCGGGACGCACGGTCGTTGACGGGCGAGGGCCTGGCCCGCCTGAACCCGGCCGACCGCGACGTCCCGGAGATCGGCGACGAGCTGGCCGTCGCCCGCGCACTCGACGACCTCGCTCATCACCTGCTCGCCGCGGCCGCCGACGACCTCGAAGGCGCCGCTTCCGCGCGCACGGACGCCTGAGCGGACCGGGTCCCGACAGTTCCCGGAGACCCGCATCCCACCGACCGAGGAGGAACCCGTGGGGGCACCCGTCATCCACTTCGAGATCGGCGCCACCGATGGCGAACGCTCCCGGCGCTTCTACGCCGACCTGTTCGGCTGGAAGATCACCCCGGATCCGAACGGGTACGGCGTCGTCGACACCGGCGCAGCCGGGATCAACGGCGGGGTCGTTCAGGTGCCTGGCCAGGTGCGCCCGTACGTGACCTTCTACGTCGCCGTGGAGGATCTCGACGAGGCGCTCGACCGCGCCGAGGAGCTCGGCGGCCACCGTGTCCTGGCCCCGTCGGCGGTCGGCGACATCGGCAGCATGGCGATGTTCACCGACCCCGACGGCACGATGATCGGGTTGTTCACGGAGCGAGGGACCGCGACGGTGTGACGAGGCCGGCTCGGTGCGTGCCGTCGGCGCCGGCACGGGAGCACGAAGCGGCCCGTCGTGCCGGTGGCGGGGCTCGCCGTTCGCGAGGCGACACTCGGGCCGACCGAGCGGAGCAGGCCGCGCGCATCAGCCCACTGCAGCGCCGAAGAGGCGTCCGACGAGGTAGGTCACGGCCAGGCCCGCGGCGCCGCCGAGGACGACCCGCAGGACGGCGCGGCGCGAGTTCGCCCCACCGATGCGAGCACTGACCGCCCCGGCGAGCGCGAGCGCGACCAGCACCACCACCACGGTCACGGGGACCCGCCAGGACGGCGGGGGCAGCAGGATCGCCAGCAGCGGCAGCAACGCGCCGAGGACGAAGGACAGCGCGGACGCACCGGCGGCCTGCCAGGGGCTGGTGAGCTCGTCCGGGTCGAGCCGGAGTTCGGCCTCCACATGCGCGGCGAGCGCGTCGTGGGCGGTCAGCTCGCGGGCGACCGTCTCGGCGGTCCCGGCGGTCAGGCCCTTCGCGCGGTAGAGCGCGGCCAGCTCGGCCAGCTCCGCCCCCGGGTCGTCGCGGAGCTCCCTCTTCTCCTTCGACAGCAGTGCCAGCTCGGTGTCGCGCTGGCTGCTGACCGAGACGTACTCGCCGAGCGCCATCGAGACCGCCCCTGCCACGAGACCTGCGAGTCCGGCGGTGAACAGCGGGCCTCGGGCCGTGGTGGCACCGGCGACACCGACGACGAGACCCGCGACCGAGACGATGCCGTCGTTGGCGCCCAGCACACCCGCACGCAGCCAGTTCAGCGTGCCGCCCAGGCCCCTGCCGTGCGGCTCGTCCGGGTGGCCCTCCCTGCGGGCCGCTTCGGAGAATCCACTCACGCCACCAGGGAACTCGATCCGACGACCCCCCGCCAGCAAGGCCAGGCGAGCCTGCCCCCGTCGGCCCGATGGATGTCGTCGGTCACGGCGGCCGAGCGGGTCCGTCGCGGGACGGGCCGTCCGAGTCCCTGCGATCTTCTCAGGGCCCTGCGCTTCACGGGTGAGTCACGTCGTACAGCATCCCGAGCGCGGCGAGCGGCGCGGCGACATCGTTGTGGCCCTGGTCGAACAGGACACCTGTGATGCCTTGCTCGACGAGGCCCGGAACCAGGTCGGCCAAGGACGCCGGCGAGATCGTCATCGCCGCCACGCCGTCGTTCGCGCGCACCGCGCTCCGGTCGTTCGCGAACGACCTCAGGTGGCGTTCGCTCGTGAACACGAGCAGATAGGACCGTTCCTCGACCAGGCCCAGCATCGGCCGGGGATCGTCGGGAGTGCCCGTCGGCAGCAGATACCAGCTCTCGAGCGCGAAGATCGCCCGCCAGAGCGCTGCGAAACCGGCCGGAGTCCGCTGGTCGCGCACGGCGGCTGCCAGCCGATCGATGTCGTGGTGGCTCGCAGGAGAACTCATCGTCGGTTCCAGGTGAGGTCGGTCCGGCTCATCGGCATCCTCGATCCGTTCGTCGGGGCGGCGCAGCCGACGGGGAGGGCTCCGGGCATCGTCGTAGGTGCCGTCGCGAGTTCGGCTCAGCTCCGGTCGCCGGGCTGTGCGCGCACCACCGCCAGGCCCAGCCCGGCGAGACACACGGCCACTCCGACCATGAGTACGAACACGGAGGTGGCGAACGCCCCCACGACCAACACGACCAGGCCGATGACGAGGGGGGCCAACGACCACGCGAGGCCGGCATCGGGCCCGTGGGCGCCGCCGGCCGGGCGACGGCCCCGATGCACCGGCGCCAGCGGCGACGGGCTCCGGAAGGAGGGGTCCGACTCGGCCAACTCGCGCGCTATCTCGGAGAAGGCCTGACGTTCCCACACCCTCAGCCGCCGAGGTCGGCGATACGAGAATTCATCTGCCACGGTGACGTCCTCGATACAGGTGTCGTCGACGAGTCGTCGTACGGAGGTCGGACTCGGCGGAATCGGTTACGGGTACGGGGCGAGGGGTCGGGCGCCTCAGCGAATCCGTTCAGGACGGACGCACGAGACCCTCGCCCCGTAGCTGGTGGACGCGATCGGTGCGCGATCCGCGTTCTTGGTGGGTGCTGGGTGGAGCGACGGTGATCGTCGCGACCGAGCCGCGAACGTGTCCGCCGCCGAGCGGGACGAGCACGCCTGCCGTAGACGCTCGGCGCGCAGAGCCGCGATCGGAAGCTCGGCGTACTGGAGCTCGTACTCGAGATCACCGCACAGGCCGAGTACCGCGCCGTCATAGCTCACCAGTGACGAGTGGCCCGTCCAGTGATGGCTGCCGTCGGTGCCGGCCGCGTTCGCGGAGACGACGAAGCACGTGTTGGTCCAGGCGAGGCTACGAGCCGCCTGCACGACCCGTCGAGGCGACATCGCGGGGCTCGCCCAGTACTGGACGACGAGCTCGGCACCCCAGAGCTCGTCATCCGACAGGAAGGGGCGGACTCTGTCGCCGTAGGCGAGCGCCGTCCGCAGCCCACCGGGTCCGACCACGGTGCGCGTCCCCGCCGCGCGCCGCCGGCTGCACGGATCCGCGCCGTGTCGGGCCACCACCTCGCCGTTGTCGTCGATCAGCGCCATCTGCCGATCCGGATCGTCACGGGTCCCGCCGGCGCTGACAGGGACCGCCACCCACAGGCCGGACTCCCGACAGACGGGCCCGAGCGCATCGAGCACCTCGTCGCTCGTGGTGAACGGCTCGTGCCGACCGGCACGGCGAGGGGCGCCGTGCATCCCGTGCTCCGGGAGAACCACGAGGTCGACGTCGTAGGAGCCGCCGACCTCCCGGAGGAACTCTGCCGTGTGCAGGATCGCCACTCGCGCATCGAGACGACTCCTGACCCGCGGAACCGCCTGGTTGATCACCATCGCGGCGAGGGTCGTGTCACGACGATGCCGAGATTGCTTGTGCATCCGACCGTTCCCTTCTGGCCAGGCGATCCGCTGACGACAAACTACGTCAATACTGTCAGTTGGCAATACCTTCGTTGTAAACTATCTGAGCCCGAACAGGATTTCGACCGTGCGACCTGGTCGACCGGAGGTACGCGGGCCGCTCATGTGCGCGCCCGAGCCCCGGGCGGCCACTGCTGACAGGACGAGCGGTGCGTCACGACGGCTCTGCGCGCGACACTTGAAGACCGTATCTTCAGTCTGACAGTGTTCACGAAGGCGACGGGAAGGCCACGAGCTCGCCGTGCCGATCGTCGCACCGGCCGCACCGGCGGGGTGGAAGCTCAGTACGGACGGCGCGAGGAAGTCGAGGGGATCACGATGGCAGACGTTCGGTCGATCGAGCGGCGGCGCCGGCACCGAGCGAATCACGTCCCGCTCACCCGCCTGCTCGGGCTGGTCGAGCGGCACGTCGGCAAGCTGGTCGAGAAGGCGCTGGTCGGACACGGCCTCACCGTCGACCAGTGGCGCGTGCTCGACGTTCTCGCGGACGGCCAGGGACACGCCCAGTCCGAGCTCGCGGCCACGATCGTGGTGCCCGGACCGACCCTGACCAAGATCGTCGACAAGCTGGTCGACATGGCGCTGGTCTACCGGATCGTCGACGAGCGGGATCGTCGCCGGGTGCTGGCGTTCCTCTCGGAGAAGGGCGGGCGGGTCCACACCGACCTCGCCGTCAAGGTCGAGGTCGCCGAAGCCGAGGCGATGACCCCGCTCGACGACGGGGACCAGGAGATGCTGCTCGACATTCTCACCCGGCTCGGCCGCGCCGACGCACCGGTCACCACCCCGCAGTCCTGAGCGCCGAGGCCGCGTCGGCGGTACCCGGGGAACGAGCTATGCGCCTGCATGGATCTCGGCAAGGACGTCGAACTGGAGGCCGTCGGCCCTGGCCATGTATATCCGCTGGACCAGATGCTGGTTCCGGACGCGGACCGCGCCGCGCGGCCCCTCGTAGGACACCGAGTCGGCCACCGTGCTGATCCGCGGCACTTCGGTCGTCCTGGCCACCGCCGCGAGCTGCGCGAACAGCGCGAGCCCCTCGTAGCAGGACTCTCCGGGAGAGGTCAGCGCGGGCGCCTGGGGGCCGAAACGCTCGACGTAACGACGCTCGAAGTCGAGGCCGTACGCCGTGGCGAGCGTCTCGAAGTAACCTGCGGCGGAGTAGAGCTCGTGGGTGTTGGCCGCCCCCGTCGCCATGAGCATGTTCTCGTCCATGAGCGGGCTGAACCGAACGCAGTGGTCGTGCATCCGCATCTCGGTGAAGGCCCGGTTGAACCGCACCGCATCCGATCCCAGCAGGAACATCAGCACGCCCTGTGCCCGCGTGCGTTCGACACGGCGCAGCACTCCGCCGAAGTCGTGGGTGCCGAGCGCGACGAAGGCCTGTCCGCGTATCTCGATCCCGAGATCGCGCGCGTACGTCCGGACCGCCCGGGCGGAGGCCCGCGGCCACACGTAGTCGTTGCCGACGATCACCCAGGTCTTGATGCCCATCTCGTCGGCCATCCAGCGGACCGCCGGTAGCAGCTGGTCGGTCGGCGTCTCGCCGGTCAGGAAGACACCCGGCGTCTGCTCACCACCTTCGTAGACCGCGGTGTAGACGTACGGGACCCGGCCCTGCAACCGCGGCGCCAACTGCTAGCGCACCGCCGACGTGTGCCAACCACAGACGGCGTCGACCGCACCGTCCTCCACGAGCGAGGTGACCTCGTCGGCGACCACGATCGGCGCCCGTCCCCCGTCGACGGTCCTCAGTCGCACCTCGCGGCCCAGGATTCCACCGGCCGCATTGATCTCCGCCGCCGCCATCCGGCCGCTCGCGGTGCACGAGGGGCCGTAGATGCCGGACGGACCACTCTCGGGTACGACGAAGGCGATCTCCAGGACGTCTGAGGTCATCCGATCTCCTCCGGCCCACTCCTGGCGCACCCGTTCGGGGGTCACGAGTCTCTACGTCCTTTGTTGCGAGCGCGTTGATGCAAGTTACTTGTATGCGTCAACACCCAACTTGCGCCGATCGAGTGGATTGCCCCGGTTCGAGAGCCTCGCGTCTCGGGCCCGGGACCCTTGACGTGACTCTACATACATAAATATCTTCTGATGACAGTGTTGCACGGAATCGGCTTCCCGCAGCCGCCGGCGCCCCCGGGCGCGGGGCCCCGGACGACGAGTCCCGGACGCATGCGTCGGTGGAGCGGTCCGGCCGGGCCGGCGGTGGATCCCGGCAACCGGTGCCACGCCGCGGTGTCCGATTCGCGACCTGAGCTCCGGGGGTGCACATGAACCGGCTCGCGGGAGCGACCAGCCCGTACCTGCGCCAGCACGCGGACAACCCGGTGGACTGGTGGGAATGGTGCGATGAAGCATTCGAGGAGGCCCGGCGTCGTGACGTCCCCGTCCTCCTCTCGATCGGCTACGGCGCCTGCCACTGGTGCCACGTCATGGCGCACGAGTCGTTCTCCGACCCGGCTACAGCGGCCCAGATCAACGAACGGTTCGTCGCCGTCAAGGTGGATCGGGAGGAACGGCCCGACGTCGACGCGATCTACATGTCCGCCACCCAGTCGATGACCGGGCGCGGGGGCTGGCCGATGACCTGCTTCCTCACCCCTGAGCGCGAACCGTTCCACTGCGGCACCTACTATCCACCCACCGCCCGGCCGGGGCTCCCCGGCTTTCGCCAGGTGCTGGACGCCGTCACCCGGTCCTGGGTCCAGGACCCTCACCGCGTGCGGGAGGCCGCCCGTGAGATCGCGACGCGACTCGAGGAGGCCGCGCTCGCCGATCGGGTCGACACCGTCGTCGGGCCCGCGGTTCTCGACGCCGCCGCGGAGACCCTCTATCGCGACCACGACACCGTGGACGGCGGGTTCGGTGGCGCCCGCAAGTTCCCGCCCGCGCTCTGCCTGGAGTTCCTGCTCCACCACCACGAACGGACCGGCTCCGCGCGTTCGTTGCAGATCGTCGGGACGACGTGCGAGAGGATGGCCCGCGGCGGGTTGTACGACCAGCTCGGCGGTGGGTTCGCCCGGTACAGCGTCGATCGGGCATGGGTCGTCCCGCATTTCGAGAAGATGCTCTACGACAACGCGCTACTGCTGCGGGTCTTCGCCCGCCTCGCCCGCGTGACCGGGTCGCCCCTGGCGACCCGTGTCACCGTGGAGACCGGCGAGTTCCTCCTGCGCGAGATGAGGACGGCGAACGGCGGATTCGCCGCCGCCCTGGACGCGGACGCCGACGGCATCGAGGGCCTCACCTACGTCTGGTCACCGGGCGAGCTGATGGCGGCACTCGGCCTGCGCGACGGTGTCTGGGCGGCGAACCTGCTCTCGGTCACCAGCGCGGGAACCGTCGGGCGGGGCCGCTCCACCCTGCAGCTGCCCGCCGACCCCGACGACGCCGACCGGTGGCGACGGGTCAGGGCGACGCTCCACGACGTCCGCCGGACCCGACCACAACCAGCACGCGACGACACGGTCGTCACCGCGTGGAACGGGATGACCGCCCAGGCCCTCGCGGAGGCGGGCGCATGGCTGGGCAGGGCGGACTGGATCGCCGCTGCGACCGCGGCGACCGCGCTGCTCCTCGACGAGCACGTGGTCCGGGGCCGGCTTCGACGCTCGTCCGGTTCGGGAGGTGTCGGGCGCGCGGCGGCCGTCCTGCAGGACCACGCCTGGCTCGCGGAGGCACTGCTCACCCTCCACCAGGTCACCGGAGACCCCGCTCGTCTCGACGCGGCGGCACGCGTGCTCGACCTCGCACTGACACATTTCACGGCACCCGGCCGAATCGGGGTGTATTTCGACACCCCCGACGACGGCGAGCCGCTGCTGCACCGGCCCCGCGACGTCGTCGACAACGCGACACCGAGCGGGAGTTCCGCCCTCGCCGGAGCCCTGGTGACGGCCTCGGCACTGAGCAGCGTCGACCGTGCCGCGCGATACCGAGCGGCCGCCGAGGCCGCGGTCGAGGCCGTCGGGGAGGTCGTCGCTGCGCACCCGCGGTTCGCCGGCCATTGGCTGGGCACGGCCGAACGCCTTCTCGCCGGACCGGTCCAGGTCGCCGTCGTGGGATCCGAGGACGATCCGCAGCGCGACAAGCTGCTGGCCTGCGCACGTTCTCTCGCGCCCACCGGCAGCGTCGTCGTCGCCGGTGGGCCGCACGAATCCGGCGTTCCGCTACTCGCCGACAAGGGCACGCCCACGGGCCGCGCGACGGCGTACGTGTGCCGAGGCGCTGTCTGCCACCCACCCGTGAGCACGGTGGACCACCTCGAACGCCAGCTCGCGGATGGGACCCGGTGACGAGACGGTCGTCGACACATTAGTTCACAACGAAGGTATTGCATCACGAAGATATTCACGTAGGTTGCTTTGCGTGGTGACAGAGAGACCCCCGTCCCCCGCCGACCCGCTGCGGCGGCGTCGGCCAGCACCCGAGAACAGGTGAACCATATGACCAGCGACGTTCAGGCCGCGGCCGCCGACGAAGCTGCCGCTGCACCCGACACGACGAACCCCGTGCTGCTGGGTGTGCCGTGTGCCGTCCTCGGCGTCCTCGCCCTGGGACTGTTCCTTCTGGGGTACGCACCGACCGGTTCCGCGGGCGCGGTCGTCCCGATCTTCATCGGCCTCGGGATCGGACTGTTCGTCGCGGCTCGCTGGGCCATCGCAGGCGGCGCCGGACCGGTGGCCGCGATCTTCGGCCTCTTCGGCGGGTTCTTCTTCAGCTTCTGCCTGGTCTACGTCGGCTACGTGCACAACTGGTACGGCACGAACCCGCCCGGCACGGACTCCGCGACCGCCGGGGCTGCGCTGACCGACACCTTCAGCGTCTTCGCCCTCTGCTGGATCGTCGTGACGACCGTCCTCGTGCTCGCCTGCCTTCGACTGCCGATGGCGGTCTTCCTCGTGCTGCTCTTCTCCGACCTGGTCTTCGTCTTCGTCTTCCTCGCGTTCGTCACGGGCACGTTCGGCGACATCGGTGCACTGCGCGTCCTGGCGGGCATCAGCTGCATGCTCGCTGCCCTGGCCGGGCTCTACGTCTTCTTCGCGGCGTTGACAGGTGCGCTCGGGGCGCGACCGCTCTCGCTCGGACGCCCACCCCGGGCCTGACCCGCGACGGGCGTCACTGCCGCGCCGAGCTGGTCCTTCACGTCATCAGACACAGTTTCATCCGACATCCAAGACGAGGAGGTGGCCTTGCCGACCTACACGTTCCGTTGCGCCGACTGCGGCGAGTACGACCTGAGCCGCCCGATGGCAGAGGCGGGCGACCCGGCACCCTGCCCGACGTGCGCAGGCGACAGCCGCCGTGTGTTCGGCTCGCCGGGCCTGCGAAAGCTCGACCCGACCCTCCGCCGGGCCCTCGATGCGTCGGGCCGCAGCAGCGACGCGCCGGCGGTCGTGAACTCGGTGCCAGGTCGTAGCCGCGTGGCCTTTCCGACCAGCACCGATCCGCGGCACGCGCGGTTGCCGCGCCCCTGACACCCACACCGAAACCGGAGGTTGCAATGCCCGATGTGGTGTTCACCGTCGACCAGGCACGATCCATGCGCGACCAGGCCGTACCCGGCCACAACCGCTGGCATCCCGACATCCCGCCCGCCGTCACCGTCCGGCCCGGCTCCTCGATCCGCGTCGAGTGCCGCGAATGGACCGACGGCCAGATCGGCAACAACGACTCCGCCAACGACGTCCGCGACGTCGACCTGTCCGGCGCGCACATGCTCTCCGGGCCGATCGCGATCGAGGGCGCCGAACCCGGCGACCTGCTCGTCGTCGACATCCTCGACCTCGGCCCGGTCCCCCAGGAGATCGGCGACGCCCCCGGCCAGGGCTGGGGCTACACCGGCATCTTCTCCAAGGCCAACGGCGGCGGGTTCCTCACCGACCACTTCCCCGACGCCTACAAGGCCATCTGGGACTTCTCCGGCCAGGCCGCCACCTCCCGCCACATCCCCGGGGTGAAGTTCACCGGCATCACCCACCCCGGCCTGTTCGGCACCGCCCCCTCACCGGAGCTGCTGGCCCGCTGGAACGCCCGCGAACGCGCCCTGATCGCCACCGACCCCGACCGCGTCCCCCCGCTCGCGCTGCCGCCACTGGAGGAATCCGTCCTCGGCGGCACCGCCACCGGCGACGCGCTCGCCGCGATCGGCCGCGACGGCGCCCGCACCGTCCCGCCCCGGGAGAACGGCGGCAACCACGACATCAAGAACTTCACCCGCGGCAGCCGGGTGTTCTACCCCGTGCACGTGCCCGGCGCCCTGTTCTCCGGCGGTGACCTGCACTTCTCCCAGGGCGACGGGGAGATCACCTTCTGCGGCGCGATCGAGATGGGCGGCTTCATCGACTTCCACGTCGACCTGATCAAGGGCGGGATGGCGACCTACGGGGTCACGACCAACCCGATCCTGATGCCGGGCAACGTCGAGCCCCGCTACTCGGAGTTCCTCACCTTCATCGGGATCAGCGTCGACCACGGCAGCGACACCAACCACTACAACGACGCCACCCTGGCCTACGAGAACGCCTGCATGAACGCGATCCGCTACCTGGAGAAGTTCGGCTACAGCGGCCCCCAGGCCTACCTGCTGCTCGGCGCCGCCCCGATCGAGGGCCGCGTCTCCGGCGTGGTCGACATCCCCAACGCCTGCTGCTCGCTCTACCTGCCCACCGCGATCTTCGACCACGACATCCGCCCGTCCGCGTCCGGACCGGTCCGGGCCGACCGCGGCTCCTGCGCGGTCTCGTCCTAGTGCCTCGATCGAGAACGTTGGCGTTGTAACCCGGCTGCGGTGATCGGCTGAGAGGCTGTCGTCGGAGGTGGGCGATGGCACGGCAGCCTGAGGTGTTCGTGCGGGATCTGGATCCGGCCGAGGCGCAACGACTGGTAAAGATCACCCGCACCGCGCGGGACCGGGTCCGGCTGCGCCGGGCAGGGATCGTGCTCGCCTCGGTCCAAGGCCGCACCGCAACCGAGGCCGCAGCGATGTTCGCCGCGACCCCGCAGTACGCGCGGGAGGTGATCCACGCGTTCAACGACAAGGGGTTCGCGGCTCTGGACCCAAAATGGAGCGGGGGCCGACCTCCTAAGTTCGGCCCCCACACCCGCGAGTTGATCTGCCGGGTCGCCCGGACCCCTCCACAGCAGGTCGGACTCCCGTTCACCACATGGAGCCTGTCCAAGCTGGTCGAGCATCTGCGCGAGCGGCACCGGGTCGAGATCAGCACCGACACCGTCCGACGTGTCCTGCGCGCCGCCGGGGTGCGCTGGCAGGCCACGAAGACCTGGAAGGCCAGCAACGATCCACAGTTCGCGCAGAAGATGGCCCGGATCCTCGACCTCTACGACCGCTCCGCCGCCGGGCAACTGACCAGCGGCGCCAGGGTGATCTGCGTGGACGAGTTCGGGCCGCTGAACCTGCAACCCCGCCCCGGGCGTGGCTGGTTCCCCACCCGAGGCCCGGCCCGGCTGCGCGCAACCTACAACCGCTACGGCGGGGTCCGGCACATGCTCGCCGGACTCGACCTGGCCTCCGGGCAGCTGTTCTACCGGCTGCGCGACCGCAAACGCTGGCAGGAGTTCCTCGCGTTCCTTCGCCAGCTCCGCACCCGGTTCCCCCGCGGGCGACTGCACATCATCTGCGACAACTTCTCCCCACACCGCAAGGCCGAAGTCGCCGACTGGTGCAACGACCACGACGTCGAGCTCGTGTTCACCCCGACCTACGCCTCGTGGCTGAACTGGATCGAGAGCGAGTTCACCGCCCTGCGCTACTTCACCCTCGACGGCAGCGACTACCCCTCCCACACCGCCCAGGAAGCCGCCATCGCCGGCTACGTCCGCTGGGCCAACCGCCACGCCCGACCCAAGAAGCGCTTCGCTCCCGAGTCCAGGATCCGCAGGCCCGATTACCTACCGAACGTTGCCTGACGAGGCACTAGCAGCCACGGGGTGGGGTTCCGGGCCGCTGGACCTGGCCCGGAACCTCGCCGGCCCTGGCGTCCCACGTCGACCGCCGCCCGGGTGACGGCCCCGCGCGACCGGTCCCGAGAAATCGCGAGCGTCCGCCCTGGAGTCCATCGTCGTGATCGTCGTGGTGAACATCGCGGCCCCACCGGTCGTCAGGCACGGCCTCGACCGGATGTGCGAGACGATGCGGGACATCACGGTCGTCGCGGACGCCGCCGACCTGTGTACAGGGATCCGCCTCGTCGACGAACTGCGCCCCGACGTCGTCGTCGTCGACCTTCCCTGTGCCGCCCGGCGTCCCGACAAGGCAGCAGCACTCAGGGAGCTCACCGCCAGGACGGTCGCGGTCGTCGCATTGCTCAGCCCCATCCTCCCCCAGGCACACGTGGACGACCTGTTCGATCTCGGCGTGCTGGGAGCCGTGAACAATGACACCGACGCCGCCGGCCTGGGGCAGGCGATCACCGCCGTCTCGCGCGGAGGACGACTGTGCGCCGCCGGCCCTCGGCACGCGAGACAGCGATTGCGGGCCGTCGCGGACCGGGGCGAGAACCTGACGGACAAGGAGATCGACGTGCTGGCCCTCGTCGCGGCCGGCCTGTCGAACCAGGAGATCGGCGAGACGCTCCTCATCTCGGAGAACACCGCCAAGTTCCACGTCGGGAACGTCATTCGTAAGTTCGGCGCGAAACGGCGCGGAGAGCTCGCGCATCTCGCCGCCGCGGACGGCATCTTCGGCAGACGATCGACACCGGATCAGCAGAAGCGTCGCGTGGATTCCGAGAAGGTATGACCGGGAGCCGACGCCGTCCGGCCGGCCGGGAGTTCGTGTCCGTGCCCGGCGGACTCCGTCATGACGGAGCTGCGTTCGGCACCACGCCCATGTTGTAGAGCACGACAGCCACGAGATTCGGGATGCGGGTGCAGTCGGTGACGACGTCGGTGCCCGAGGCGTAGCGGTCACGTATGAGCTCGGAGAGCTGGACCGGGGTGGTGCCGGCCGGTGCCGAGGTCAGGATGCCGTCGCCGACCGCCAGTTCCGCACGCGTGACGCAGGCCCGCCACAGCCGCTGCCGAATGCAGATCTCGTTCTCGTCGATGCTGTCGACCGTCAGCCTCGACGATCCGATCAACGGCTGCAGGGAGTCCCCCACGCTGAACCTCTCCATCACATCCGTCCATTCGACCATGTCTGCTCCTCTCCTCGGTCGAGCACCGGAGCCCGGTTCGAGAGGTGGCCGGGTGCTCCGAGCAGCTCGACGAACTACGAACGACTGCGTTCGATCTCGACATAACGGTCCGCCGCGCGACGGAAGCTCGCGACCCGCTCGCCGTGCTCGAGGACGCAGCACGTCCCGCAGTACGACCGAGGCGCAGCGGGCTCCGTGCGGAACGCGAGGCAGCAGCTGCGCCGCCAGACGACCATCCATTCCTGGTCACGGTGCTCGACGGACTCCAGCAGCACCGTTCCGCGCAGCGGGGATCGGTCGGCCACGACCTGCCGGGCCGTCGTCAGAAACCGGTCACGGTCGTCCGATGCCCAGGAGAAGGCCATGAAGACCTGGGTCAGCGCGACCGCGACGTTGCCCCACAGGGTGCGCCGTCCGACTCCCGTCGCCCGGTGCACCGCCTCGACGAGATGGGCGAGGTGGTCGGCGACGAGGGCATCGACGACCTCGCCGACGTCGCGACGGGACCCGCGCTCGGGGCCGATCACGAACCCGACCTGGGGCAGACCTGTGGCATTCGGGGACAGCCGCACGTTGTGCCGACCGGGGTCCAGCCAGGCCCCGCGCCTCAGGTGGGCGTCGAGCACCGGCCACCCGAGACGGCGGGAGTAGTCGAGCACGAAGAGCGACCCGGCGACCGCACTCGACGCGCAGCGCCGCACCGCCCTCACGCCCTCGACGAGCCTTTCGAGGTCGTCGTCGAGGACGGCCCGTGCGGCCCGCCAGCCGGCATCGGCCGCTACCTCGGTCGTCGCCTCGAACCGTGCCTCGAGGGTGGGGGGAAGCCGGATGTCGAGTCGACACCGAGCCACGTCCTCCGCACACGGCGGTGCCGAGGCGCGTGGTCGCGCCTGCTCGGCGTTCGCCTCCCGGCTCACGCGGCGGCCGACCGGCGGCGAGCGGTCAGCGTCGCGCCGGAGGGATAGACCCGCGCCAGGCGTACGAGCGTCCGACGTCGGCCCAGCACTGCGGCGAGCTCGTAGCGCAGCCCGTGATCCGATCGCATCGGGAGTTACTCCAGGAAGCCGAGGTCCTTGAGCACGTGCGCCGCCGAGGTCGCCCGGACGTCCGCGACCAGCGTGCGGTACTCCTCGACGAACAGCCCGGCGTGACGGCTCATCCGGTCGGTCTCGACGAGGGCCACCGCCTTCTCCAGATCCGCTCGACGCAGGGTGTCGCGCCAGAGGGCGTTGCGGATGTGGACCCCATCGGCGTCGACCCCGGTGATCTGCAGCGTCTTGCCACCGGCGACGGTCGGGATGCTTGCCCCGTCGCCGTACCTCCGCTCGACCGTGGCCCAGTCCAAAGGCATGGAGCTCAGTCCTCCTCGTGTGCTCGGAACGACTCCGGCAGAAAAGCCGAAGCCAGGTCGCGCATGAGCTCGAGTGTCGCCGTCCGCCGCGGGGCGGCCTCCCGCTCGTCGCAGCCGAGGCGTTCGGCCAGCCCGGCGAGGTCGTCCCCGGCAACACAGACGCCGACGAACACCTCCTGGTGCTCGGCGGGCACCTCACGCAGTCGCGCGTACAGACGCGGCCACTCCCCCACGAGCGTCAGGTTCCCGGCCTCGGCGTCCGCGATGTACCCCTCGGCCAGGGTGGCGATGCGCCCGGAGTACGGCAGGCCGAAGTAGCGGAACACCATGGGCCGGGCGATGAGCCCGGCGACGACCTGGACGGCGACCTGCCCCGCGAGCGACGGCTCGTTGAGCCGGTGGGCGCAGGTGTAGTGGATCGCCTCGTACGTCGAGGTGACGCGGGCGAGCCAGTCGCGATACCCGGAGCCGCGGTCGTCGTCGGCGCCGGGGTACAGCTCAGTGGTGGATGTCATCGGCGTCCGTTCTCATCGCCTGACCGGGTCGGCCGCGTCGTCGGCGCCCTCCCGCCGTTGTCCGGGCGACGCGTCGCACCCGGACAGCTGTCCTTCCCACGGGTCCGAACCGCTGCGTCGAGCACCGGTCCCGCAGGGGGACGACATCGCCGCCAGCGGACGCACGGCGACACAGTTCCTCCGGCGGAGGGGACGTGGCAGAGGCCGGCCGCCGTCCGTCCCGTACCGCGGTGGTACGGGACGGACGCCGGCCGTGGGCTCTGCCACCCCGCCCTACGGGGTGGGTACGACCGTGGTCGTCATCATCGCGATGTGCTGGGCCTGGACCTCGGTCAGGTCCTTCGAGGCCGGCGCATCCCCACGAATCGCCTCGTGCGGGACCACCACCCAGCACGCACAGCCCCAGATGCATTCGCCGGCCATGCCGTCGAACCTGATGGACTGCTCGGACAGCATCACCCCGAGGTCCAGGATCCACGAGTGCATCAGCAGCTTCTCCTCCCACGACTCGATCGCGTCGTAGGCGTCGCGCGCCGCGAAGAACGCGGTGAAGTCGCTCTTCGCGACACCCGGGATGACGATGTTGCTGTAGGCCGTCAGCTCGTCGAAGAACTCGCCGACACTCGTGTTGATCGTGCCGTCCTCACCGTCGAGCACGTACTCGCCGAGTGTGGCCTCCAGCTTCTTCTGCAGGGTGTCGTTCCACAGCTCACGAGGCGCGACCGTGTGCGCCTCGATGTAGTCGGTCTTGAACCCGTCCCGCAGGCCCGAGAACTTCGGGATGTAGCCGATCCACTTGCCCATCACATCCCGCCACTTGCTCTTCGGTTCCCCCGGGAGCACCTCCACGCCAGGGTGGGTGTACTTCGCGACGTCGAACACCGTCCAGGTCCGGTCGCCGGAGATGTTGCGCTCGTGCGGGGCACCGGTGAAGCCCGCCGGACGCAGCATCTTGAACAGCAGGCGCCCGTAGTCCTGCACCACGAACCGCGTGAACGAGTCGTTGATGAACTTGCGGGTCACCATCTTCCGGAGATGGTCACGGACGGCGGGCTTGCCCGCCTTCGTGTACGACCCCAGGCGTTGCCAGGAGTGCTCCTGCGGGAGCGCGAAGAATCCACCGGTGAACGGGTTCTTGTACAGATCGCCCCACACGGCCATGACGCCCTGGTTCTTCGCGTCGTCGAGCATGCAGTCGATCTCGTTCATGGTGGGGAACAGCGCCGCGGCCCCGCCCGCGTGCTCCTCGTCCCCGGAGAACGGGAGCGCCGCAACACCGACGACGGGAATACGACGACCCAGCTTCACATTCGACAGGTGGCGGGCCAGGTCGACGACGATCCCGCTGCCGGTGCCACCACTCATCGAGAAGAACACCAGGACGATCGAGGGCAGCTGTGTCGCGTTGATCGACGCCACGAAATCGTCGAGCTCACGCTCCAGGGGCTTGTCCCCGCCGTAGTAGTAGTGTCCGTAGATCGCCTTCGACACGGCCCGCGGAATCGACTCGCCGGCCTTCGGCAGCTCCAGATCGGCAGGCAGCCACGGCTCGTAGTTGGGGTTCCAGTAGTAGCGGGGGTACTCCATCTTCAAGAACTCACGCCAGCGGTTCAAGCTGGTCATGAGGTCCTTCTTCTCCGGAACCTCGAGTGAGACGGTGCGGACCTGAGCCCGATCGGTCGGGATCCCACGGGCGGTCAACCGCTGCCCGAAACCGCCGATGTACTCCTTGAGCTCGTGCTGGTCCTGGTCGCCGATGTCGATCGACAGACCGGTGAAGCGCGCGCGGGGATCCTCCAACATGTCCTCGATCTCACCGGTACGCAACAGTGCCTCGACCATGTACGCACCGGTCTTCCCGATCCCGATCGCGTGGATGCAGTGGGGCGACTGGGCCCCCGTCGCGCTGTGGTACATCGACAGTGCCATGACCGATTCCTCCTGAGAATTGACGTGCAGCAGCGCCGCCCGACCCTCGCGGGGTGAGCGCCGGAACTTCCCGACCTGTTACCTGCCCCGATCGGTCAGCGGACGTATCCGAGATCCTTGAGAATTGTCGCGGCGGTCGTGGGCCGCTCATCAGCGATATACGTGCGGTAGTAGTCGACCACAGCGCCGTAGTCGTTGGTCATCTTTCCCTCCTCGAGCAGTTGCATCGCCTTCTCGAGGTACCCACGAGTGATCTTGTCCTGCCACAACCGGTGTGCCACATAGATGTACTCGTCGTCAGCACCCGTCACCTCGAGGGTGCGCGCGCCCGGCATCGAGGGCAGCTGCGCCCCCTTCTCGTAACGCCTCACGACCTCGGCCCACGACGTCACCATCACAGTCTCCCGTCTCAACCGGACACGGCAACAGCAGGATCGAGCTCGTCGACAACCGACACGACGGTCTCACCCCGAATAGCCGCATGAGGCACCACGACCCAGCAGGCGCAACCCCAGATGCATTCCCCACCCATGCCGTCGAAACGGATGGAAGGCTCACACAGCATGACCCCCAGATCCAGCAGCCACGAATGCATCAACAGATGCTCTTCCCAGTCCTCGATCGCGTCGTAGGCCGCACGCGCCGGCACGAACATCTCCAGATCGAGCTTCGACGCCCGCGGCAGGACGACTCCGACGAACTCGTTGTCGGCCGCGACCGTCTCCACCACCGGGTCGACCCGAGTCGTCGCCACCCCCGCGATCGCCGCTCCCACGGCCTTGGCCGCGGCAGTCGCGCGCTTCCCGCCACCGAAGACCCGAGCCTCGGCGTACTCGGTCGAGAAACCCTCGACCAGCCCGACGCCCGCCAACGAGTCGACCTCCTCGAGCGGGCGCGTCACCAGAACGTTGACCCAACGATCGCTCTGCTGACCACGAATCGCCGGATGCCACTGGTCACCCGGAACGGCCAGCCAGTTCAACGCCTTCAACGTCTCGTACAGGTCCCGCCCGCCGCGAACGCTGCAGAACGACGCGATCGCCTCGACCGGACTGTGCACGCCGTCGTCGGGCACGACGAAGAAGCCCCCCGTGAACGGGTTCTTGTACAGATCGCCCCACACCGCCATCACACCGTTGTTCTTCTCGGTGTCGATCATGCAGTCCAACTCGTTGATCACCGGGAAGAACGTCGCGTCCACCTCCTGGGGCAGCACCCCCATCCCCACGACCCACGGCCGACGTCCGAGCTTGATCGACGACAGATGACGGGCGATCTCGACGACGATGCCGCTGCCGACGGCCTCGGCCAGCGAGAACGCCACCACCACCAACGGCGTGTGCTCGCTCGCCAGCACACTCTCGGCGAAACCGTCCAAGGCCTCGGTGATCTCGCGGTTCTGGTAGTACTCGGCCCCGTAGACGGCCTTCGCCACTGCCCGGGACATCTCCGCCCCACTCGCCGGAATCTCCAGGTCACCCGGCAGCCAGGGCTCGTAGTTGGGATTCCAGTAGTAGCGCGGATACTCCATCTTCAGGAACTCGCGATAACGGTTCAGCGCCGACGACAGGTCCTCCCGGGACGGGATCGGCAGCTCCACCGCCCGCACCGACCCACCGGCGGCGAGGCCGGACAGGCTTCCCTGGCCGACATCGACGGCCACGGCACTGAACCCGGGCAGGCCGGACCCGGCCAACTCCGAGATCACCGCGGCGCCACACGGACCCAGCCCCAACACATGAACCGAGAACGGCCCCTCGTGATCACCGGCATGATGCACCTTCTCGTTGCTGAGCGCCTCGACCCGCGCCAGCGCGGAGTCCACCTCACTCTCGTGACCGTGACCGTGGCCATGACCGTGATCGTCAGACATCTGGGAAGCTCCTTCTTCAGGTGGTGGGTTCTCGGCTGATCGATGCCGTGCGCGGAGATGAACAACGCCGACGACTGCCGACGACCCGACCCCGGCCGACCTGCACCCGTGCGACGAACCGACTCCCCCGACACCCGGGGCGGTGAGCCGGACGGCGCACTCCGTCTCACCGCGGAGAATGTCGACGTGGTCGACCGGCGACGGCCCCGCGACCCCGCACCGGAGCCCACCGGATCCGGGTGCCGGGGGCACCCGCACCACGCCGAGAGCGTCGCCCCTTGCGGAGCCGGAGCGGGCTCGCCACCGGTGTGCAACGTGGCCCGGTCGTGCATCGCCCCGGTACGCGAGCTTCCGGGGACCCGCGGCGGACGCGTGGACAGCGGGCCGTCCGGGCACGGCGTGCTGGCGTGCCATCCGGTCCCTCCCCACTGCGGCGTGACGTTGCTCAGGGGCACAACCTACGTGAATAGTGTCGTTTGGCAATACCTCCGTTGTAAAGTATCTGCGAACGACGCAGACACCCCCCGTCTGTCGCTGTCCGGCCGCGCACTCTGCCGAGCGAACACAGCGGCCGACACGTCGTCTGCTCGCGCGCGCTGCGTGTCGGCCGATGGCCGGTCGGTCCGCTACCCCTGGTGCGCTCCACGGCTGGTTCCAGGCCATGCCGTCGGCCCGACGTCTCGCCGCCCTACTCGTCAGCGGCGGGATTGGCCCGGGAGAACCGGACCTCCTCGATGTCGAGCCGGGCCTGGATCGCCCGCAGCACGATGTCGTCGATCCGCTGCTCGTCCCGCAGCTCCAGCAGCGCCTCACGCTTGCGGGCGATGAGCGCCAGATGCAGGCTCGCGTACTGGTCGTCGTGCCGGACGACCAGGTCGTCCTCGGTGCCGTCGGCCGCGAGCACCGTCCGGCGCTTCTCGATCTCGCCGCGCACCCGTGCCACGACACGCTCGTCGATGCCCAACTCGGACGCGGTCGTCGGGATCGAGTCGAGCGCCGCGTCGGTGATGTACATCTCGGCGTACTGCCGCTCCTCGGCGACGGAGTCGTCGGGTGGGAGCCGGGCGAACCGCACCACGCGCGGCAGCAACAGCGCCTGCAGCAGGGTCAGCACGATCACCCCGGACGTGATCACGACGATGAGGTCGCGGTCGGGGAAGGGCGCGCCGGAGTCCAGGGTCTGCGGCACCGCGAGGATCGCGGCGAGCGAGACCGCGCCGCGGAACCCGGCCACGCCGCTGACCGTGCGCTGGCGCGCCCCGATCCGGCGCAGTCGTTGCGCGGGCCGCCGGTCGAGCGCCCGGATGATGTACGGCGTCGTGTAGAGCCACGCCCAGCGCACCCCGATGACGACCGCTGTGATCAGCAGGATGTCGACGAGGGCGCGCAGGAGCGAGACGCTGGACAGGCCGCGGACAGCGGTGTGGGCCTCCAGGCCGACGAGCACGAACAGGGCGCTGCTGAGCACCGTCGTCGTGACCGTCCAGAACGGCACGGAGGTCTGCCGGGTGACCGCATTGGTGATGCGAGGGGTCACCTGGCTGATGAACAGCCCGCACGCGACGACCGCCAGGACCCCGGACGCGTCGACCGACTCGGCCGCCAGGAACGCCGCGAACGGCGTCACCAGCATCGCGATGTTCTCCAGCATCGGGTCGTCCATCCGGCGGCGCAGCTGCCAGCTCACCAGCCCCACCAGCACCCCGGCGAGCAGCCCTCCGCCGTAGGCCAGGATCAGCAGACCGGTCACGTGCAGCGTCGTCAGGTGCTCCTCGCCGATCGTGACCCCCACCGCGAGCCCGTAGATCACGAGCGCGGTGCCGTCGTTGACCAGGCTCTCCGCCCGTAGCACCGTCACTATCCGACGCGGTAACCGCCGCGCCAGGACCCCGACCGCGGTCGCGTCCGTCGGCGCGAGCGCCGCACCGAGCACCCACGCCGCTCCCCATGCCAGGCCGATCGCGTGCGCCACGGCCGCCACCGCCGCGGCCGTGGCGAACACCAGCACGGTGCTCGTGAGCACCACGACCCGCAGGTTGTTGCGGATCTCGCGCAGCGACGTGGTCAGGCTCTCCCAGTACAGCAGCACCGGCAGGAACACCAGCAGCACGACCTCCGGCGGCAGCTGGGCCTCGCGCAGGTGCGGCGCGAAGCCGATCAGCACCCCCACCAGCACCAGCAGGATCGCCGGCGCGATCGGGTAGCGACGCGCCAGCGCGCCGCACACGACCAGGGCGACGCCGAGGACGACCGCCATCTCCAGTCCGAGCACGCACACATCGTGACGTCCGCGGCGACGGGTGCGCACGCGACGTCCACGTCGGCGACGGGGCACGACTCAACCGGGTCACGCAGACCCGGGGAAGGCGTGGCTCAGTGCTGCTAGTACCTCAGTACCGGCCCTTGATCACGAAGAAGGAGCCACGGATCGTCCCGGCCAGCTTCGACTTCTGCCGGGCGAACTTGAAGCGGGTCTCGAGCTCGGCGGGAACGGGCATCCCGTCGGACAGCTTGAAGCCGACCGCCCGCTTCGCCCCGTCCTCGAGCCCGTACATCACGTTGATGACCAGCCCCGACTCGTAGAACACGTACGCGAAGCGGGTCCCGTCGACGACGAACTCCGACGCCTGCAGCGGCCGGGACTCGATGACGAGGTCGCGTTCGCGCGCGAGGATGTCGGCCACCCAGGCCACCGTCTCGGCCGCGTCGTCGGCGGGGTCGACGGTGAAGACGTGGTCGAACTTGTTCTTGAAGTAGCGGGCCTCGTTCGCCCTGAGCCCGGCCAACGCCTCGGCGACCGGCGACGACTCCACCCCGACGGTCGAGACGGTCTGAAAGTCGACGATCTCTGGCACCTGCGCCTCCGGCACGTCCCGGCCCGATGAAAGGCCCCTTGAAAAGACAGGCGGATCGTAGCCGCCGCCGGAGATCACGGGCGCCGCGTGAACCGGACGCCGACCGTCGTGCACCGTGGCGCCGACATCCGCCTCGGCTCCGGCACGACCGTCACCGGCGACCCCGGGCTCACGTCCCCTTTCCGGGGCCCGACGCCGGCGGCGCGGTGATCCGCGGCGACGCGGACCCGGCCGGGCCACCCGCACCGGTACGACCTGTGCGCCGGGACCTGCCGGCCGCGCCGACCCGCACACTCCCCGGCCAGCCGCCGCGCGGGCTCACCTCGTCGCTCGGTTGCAGGCCGCCTCATCAGCCGGCGCCGACGTTGTCGACGATCCCGGCGCCCTCGGGCTCCTGCGCCGCGGCACTGTGCGCGCAGCAGTAGATGTCCCGCCACCTGCACCCCGTGCCCGATCACCCGGCAACCGCAGTGCTCGCAGAGCGGGGCCATCCGGTGGATCGCGCACTCGACGCTGTCGAGGACGTGGGTCGCGCCTTGGGCGCGTACCTCGAACGCCGTGTCGTAGTCGCTGCCGCACACCTCGCACACCGCCACGTCGTCCTCCTCCGGCCGACCCTGCACTCGGACAGCGACCACCGGCCCGGCGCGTCGTCGGCGGAACCCGCGGACCGCACGCTCTGCCGGATCCCGACGGGTCACCCGGGCTCGCCGCGACCCTTGCGGTACAGCACCCAGGCCAGATCGAGCAGCGCCACGACGGCGACCACGACCAGGACGATCGCGAGCCACGCCATACCGACCTGCCAGGACAACCAGGCCCCCGCGCCGCACACCACGAGTCCGAAGACCGCGAGCACCGCACGCAGGGTCAGCGCGCTGCGCGCCGGGGAGGAACCGCCGACACCGGCCGTCGGGTCGTGGTACCCCGGGAGCCCCTGTGCGTAGTCCTCCCGGGAGCGGCGCTTCGCCGGCATGTCGTCTCCGTTCGTCGATCCCTCGGGCTCGCCGTGTCGGCCGACGTGGCGCCCGGCCCGGAATCACTACCCGACAAGCCTCCCTTTCATCCCTCCGAGGACTCGTGCGCCCGCCGCCGCGCCACTCACAGGGGCCTACGAGCCGGCGGCCGCCCAGGCCCGGACCCCGGCGTCGGGCACCCCGGCGTAATCGGGCAGCTCGATGCCGTTGATCGCGCGGTCGACCAGCTCCATGAGAGCGTCCATGTCCGGTTCCGGGGCCGGTTCCGCGTCGGGCCCGTGGGCCTGGAGGCTGCTCACGTGCATCCGGCCGATCTCCTGGTTGGCCTCGACGAACGGGCGCATCCGCTCCTCGTAGGCTGCGAACGCGGGCTCCGGGTCCCAGCCCGCCGCGGCCAGCTCCCCGGCCAGCAGGTATGCGCCGACCAGGGCGAGCCCGGTGCCCTGCCCCGACATCGGCGACGAGCAGAACGCCGCGTCCCCGAGCAGCCCCACCCGTCCGCTCGACCAGCGGTCCATCACGACCTGCGCGACCTGGTCGAGGTAGAAGTCCGGGGCGTCGTCGAGGTGGTCGAGGATCCGCCGGGTCTGCCACCCGAGGCCGGCCATCCGCTCACGCAACAGGCGCTTCTGGGCCTCGACATCGCTGTGGTCGACGTCGAAGTCCGCCGCGGGGAACGACAGCATGGCGATCGCCCGGGTGGCGTCCCGGACCGGCCGCAGCCCGGCCGAGCGGCCGGACTCCTGGTCCTGGTGGTCGATCAGCCAGCGGTCCAGCCCGAACTCGTTGGGCACGGTGTAGAAGGCCAGCACGAGTCCGAGGTGGCGGACGAACCGCTCCCGCGGCCCGAAGACCATCGCCCGCAGGCCCGAGTGCAGCCCGTCGGCGCCGATCACCAGGTCGAAGCGTCGCGTGCCGCCGCCGGCGAAGGTGACGTCGACCCCGTCGGCGTCCTGCGCGAGCTCGGTGATCCGATCGCCGAAGAGGTACTCGACACCGTCGCGGGTGTCGTCGTGGAGCACCTGGGACAGGTCGCCGCGCAGGATCTCGATCTCCGCGATGTACCCGTCGCCGTCGTGGTCGTCCGCGCGGAAGGTCTCCACGACGGTGCCGTCGGCGTCGACCGTGTACGCGCCGGCGGTGTCGGTACAGGCCGCGCGCACCGCCGCGTCCAGCCCCATCCGCCGGATGACCTCCTTGGCCACCCCGCGGGCGTCCACCGCCTGCCCACCGGGACGCAGCCCGGGCGCCCGTTCCACGACGGTGACCTCGGCGCCACGCCGGCGCAGCCAATGGGCCAGTGCGGGCCCCGCGATGCTCGCTCCCGCCACCAACACCCTGATCCCGCCCACTGCCGTCTCCTTCGTCGAGTCGTCGAGGAGCAGACGCCGCCGAGGCCCGGAACTCATCGGCGGCTCCGATCCGCCGTGGTGGGCCGCGTGGACCGGACGAAGGAGCCGGCGGCGGTCAGCCGACCTCGACGGGCCGGTCGGGGTCGCCCGTCCACTCGGTCAGCGAGCCGTCGAACACCGCCACCTCCGTGCCGTCGACGAGGAACGCGGCGAAGGCCGGCACGGTCGCGGCGATCCCGCCGCCGCAGTAGGTGACCGCGCGCCCGCCGTCGAGGAGCCCGGCGGCCCGCAGCAGCCGCGTCAGCTCGGCGACCGGGCGGAACCGGCCGGTCGCCGCGTCGAGAAGACCGTCGAACGGCAGGTTCGTGCTGCCGGGGATGCGCCCGCGCCGGGGGTAGGGGTTCACCGGCTGCTCGCCGCGGAAGGTTGCGGGATCGAGTGCGTTGACCAGGCAGCCCCCGCTCGCCGACAGGGCCGCCACCTCGTCGACGTCAGCGAGCAGCTCGGGCCGGGGACGGGCGGTGAACGTCGCGGGCCGCGGGGTGACCTCGCCGGCCTCGGTGGGCATCCCGGCCGCCTGCCACGCGCGCAGGCCGCCGTCGAGCACCGAGACCCGGTCGTGCCCGTGCAGGCGCAGCAGCCACCACACCCGGGTGGCCCAGGCGCCCCCGCTGTCGTAGACCACGACGTCGTCACCGTCACCGACACCGAGCGCACCGATCTGCGCCGCGAAGCGACCGGGCCCGGGCAGGGTGAAGTCGAGCGGCGCGTCCGGATCGGACAGCCCGTTGCGGACATCGGCGAACACCGCCGCGGGAATGTGGGCGCGGCGGTAGGCGTCGAGCAACGGTGTGGCGACGTATCCGGCGCCCTCCGGGCCGAGTGCCAGACCGGTGGAGGCGTCGAGGACCCGGAGGCCGTCGCGGCCGAGGACGTCGGCGAGATCGGTCGCCCGGATCAGCGGCGGCAGGGGTGGGTGGGTCATGCGGGACTCTCCGGGTCGGGTGGAGGCAGGGGACTCCCCGAGCGTACGAACCAGCGGTCGAGGTGCCGACGGTCCACAACCGGGATCCGCCGGGTGGCGGCCCGGACCCGACCGTCGGCGGGGTGTCACGGGACAGCGCGACCGAGCACGGTGGACACACCCGGCCCGTCCCCCTTCCCGGAGCAGACGATGACCCTTGCACCCCCGCCGTTCGATCCCGAGCTCGCCGCCGCGCTGGCGGCGACGGGACAGTCCTCGATCGCCACCGGCATCACCCTCGACCAGCTGGCCGTCGAGCGGGCGAACCTCGCCGAGACCGTCCCGACGGTGACGGAGCTCGCCACGGACGCGACCCTGCGGGTGGAGGAGCGGACCGTCCCCGGCGCCGAGGACGGTCCCGAGCTGGAGCTGCTCGTCGTCCGCCCGCGCGGCCGGACGGACCCGCGGCCGGTCGTCTACCACACCCACGGCGGCGGCCTGATCATGGGCAACAACCGTTACGGCCTGGACCCGGTGCTGGACTTCGTGCGCGAGCTCGACCTGGTGGTCGTGTCCGTGGGCTACCGGCTCGCCCCCGAGCACCCGTTCCCCGCCGGGACCGAGGACGCCTACGCGGGTCTGCGGTGGCTCGCGTCGGATCCGGCGGCCGTCGGCGGCGACGGGCGGATCGTGCTGACCGGGGGCAGCGCGGGCGGCAGCCTCGCCGCGGCCCTGGCATTGCTGGCGCGGGACCGCGGGGAGGTCTCGGTCACCGGCCAGCTGCTGATGTACCCGATGCTCGACGACCGCAACGAGTCGGTCTCGGCCCGGCAGATGCACGGGCTCGGCGTCTGGGACCGGGTGTCCAACGAGACGGGCTGGGCCGCCTGGCTCGGCGGCGCCGCCGAGGTGTCGCCCTACGCGGCGCCCGCTCGCGCGACGGACCTCACCGGGCTCCCGCCGGCGTTCCTCGACGCGGGATCGGCCGAGACCTTCCGGGACGAGATCGTCGACTACGCGCAGCGGCTGTGGGCGGCGGGCGGCGACGCCGAGCTGCACGTGTGGCCGGGCGCCTTCCACGCCTTCGACTTCCTCGCCCCGCAAGCCGACCTGTCGCAGCGGGCCCGGGCGGCCCGGTTGCACTGGCTACGCCGGCTGCTGGGCGACTGACCTGCGGGAGTGGTGGATGCAGAACCTGTCGCGCCGACTGGCGGCGCTCGACACGCCGGCGGGCGCGGCCCTCGACGTCATCGCCTACTTCGACCGGCTCGCGCAGTCGCGCGCGGGCCTGGAGCAGGTGGTGCGCGGCGCTGCCGTGCTCTCCGGCGTGCCCGCCCGGCTCGACGACCCGGCCCGCCGGATCGCGATCAGGGTGGACGCCGCCGGGGTCCGGACGACTCCCGACGGCCCGCCGGACCCGCGCTGGCCCTCGATCGCCGTCTGCGGGGCCGTGCTGCGGCTGGAGACCGACCGCCCGACGGGCCAGCTCGACGGCATGGTGCTCGAGCGGGCCGCCATCACCGTCGACCTGGTCATCGCCCGCGTCCGCGGCGGCGTGCCCGCGCGCCGGCCGGACTGTGCCGTCGTCGAGCTCGCCGTCGATCCCGCGGCGGAACCGCAGGAGCGGGAGCGCGCCCTGCGCGAGCTGGGTCTCGCCGCGACCGACGGGGCGCGCGTCGTCGCGCTCGCCGACGGCGACGTCATGGTCGACCGCGGGACGCGCACCGTTCCGGGCGAGGGCAGGCGCGGGGTCGGGCCGACGGTGCCGGCCGCCGAGCTGTCCCGGTCGGCGCACGAGGCGCGGGTGGCGCTCCGCTTCACGGCCGACGGCACCGCTGCGGATCCCGGGCCCCGCGTCGTGCACGCCGACGACCTCGGGGCGCTGGTCCTGCTGGTCGCGGCGGTGGACGCCGGGGCACCCCCGACCGCCGACCTGCGCGCGCTGCTCGAGGCCGTGCAGGAGGTCCCTCACCTCCTCCGGACGTCGACCGCGCTGGTGGCGAGCGCGTCGGTGCGCGCGGCGGCCTCGGAGCTGTACGTGCACCATTCGACCCTGCAGGACCGCCTCGACCAGGCCGAGCGGGTGCTCGGCTGGAGCGTGCGCACGACGACAGGGCGGGCGCGGCTGCAGCTCGTGCTCGCCGAACGTCTGCTGCGCCGCTGACGGGACGACACACGACCGAGCCCGATCCTCGGCGCGACGAACGGGCGGCGGGACAATCCCGGCGGACGCCATCGCCCGGTGCCGGGCCGGCGAGGACGACGGGAGAGCGCAGTGCTGATCGGGGACATCGACGTGCACCCCCTCACCGACGGGACCTTCCGTGCCTCGCCGGAGTACTTCGGCGACCACGTCCGCGCGGAGGGCCACGAGGATCTCTTCGGCCGCGACGGGCTGGCCTTCCTCCCGATCGGGTGCTTCCTGGTGCGGACCGGGGACCGGACGATCCTCGTCGACTGCGGGATGGGGCCCGCGCTGCGCGACGACGGACGGCGGCGGCTGCTCGTCGGCGGCCAACTGCTGCTCGGGCTGCGTGCGGTCGGTGTGGCCACGACCGACGTCACCGACGTCGTGTGCACGCACCTGCACGCCGACCACACCGGCTGGCTGTTCGACCTGGCCGCCGAGCCGGTGTTCGCCGGCGCGACCATCTGGTTCGGGGCGCACGACTGGCAGCACTTCGTCCTCGACCCCGACGTGTGGATGTTCGACCACATCCGGGCGGGCTTCCGTGCCGCGGCGGAGGGCGGCGCCCGGCTGCGGCCCGTCGAGCACGACACCACGATCGCGCCGGGCGTCTCGCTCACGATGACGCCGGGGCATCTCGGCGTCGTCGTGGCCGCCGCCGGCCGGCGGGCGATCCTGCTGGGCGACGCGATCGTGTGCCCGGTCCAGCTCGACGAGCCGACCTGGCAGTCCATCGGCGACGTCGACCCCGCGCTGGCCCGCCGGGTGCGGGAGCGGCTCTTCCGGGAGCTCGAGGACCCGGCCACCCTCGGCGCGGGCGCGCACTTCCCCGAGCTGCAGTTCGGCCGGGTGCTCGTCGGGAAGGGCCGTCGCTGGGTCAGCTGACCTCGTCGACCCCGGAGACCTCGTCGACCCCGGAGACCTCGTCGACCAGGCCCCACTCCCGGGCCGTGGCCACCGGCAGCGGCGTCCCGGTGAGCGCGAGATGGAGCGTCCGGTGGCGGCCGATCCGGCGCGGGATCGACACCGTGCCGCCCGCGCCCGGGATGAGCCCCATCGCGACCTCGGGCAACCGGATCGTCGTGTCCGGCGCCGCGACCACCCGCCCGGCGAAGGCCGGCAGCTCGATCCCGGCACCCACGCACGCGCCGTGCAGCCGGACCTCGACCCGGTCGCGCAGCGCGTGCAGCGGCCGGGCGGCCCCGCCCCGGGTGCGGACGAGGTGCGCGGTCACCAGGTCCGGGGTGGTGCCGAACTCGTCGAGGTCTCCTCCCGAGCAGAAGGCGGGCCCCGCGCCCGTGAGCAGCACCCGCTCGATCGACCCGTCCAGCAGCGCGATGTCGAGGGCGTCGACCAGCGCGTCGCGGAGCCTGCGGCCGTAGGCGTTGCGCCGCTGCGGCCGGTCGAGCGTCAGCCGCAGCTCGGTCCCGTGCCGCTCGACGCGGACCGGCTCGGCGACGTCGGGCGGCAGCGGCCGGGCGCCGCGCCCGTCGAGCCAGGCGCGGAACTCGGTCCCGCCGAGCAGGGTGGAGTACGCGAACGACTCGGCGTCGAGCGCGGCGTGCACGGGCAGGGTCCCGGACCAGCGCAGCAGCCCCGCCAGCGTCGTGGCTGCCCGCGGCGCCGCGGCCGCGGCGGCGCCGAGCTCGGCCAGCGCACGCTCCGGGTCCTCGACGGTCACCGTCGGCGGGCCGGCGTCGCGCGGGACGAAGGTCACGTCGAGCTGCGCCGCCAGCGTCTCCCAGCCGGGCGCCACCGGCCCGACCCCGGCGAGGATCCGGTCGCCGTCGAGCGGCCCGACGTCGGTCACCGGTCCCCGCAGGTCCACCCCCAGCACGGGACTGACGGCGAGCAACGGATCGTCCCGGCGGCGAGACAGGCCGGCGGGACGCACGATCGGAACGTCAGCCATGGTCTCCGTAACCTATCCTTCGCGACGTGCGCGAACCCGACGCCGCGGCCGACTGGGCGGCCTCGGGGGCCGTGGCGCTGACCGGCCATCCCGACGCACCCCCGCTCGTGCCGCCGGGCCGCGCCGCGTCGGTGGCCGCCATGCTCGGCCGGCTGTTCGACGTCGACGGCGCGGCCCTGCTCGGTGAACGGGCCGCGTTCACCGGAGGCACCCGCGGGGGCCGGGTGTCGGTCGGGCGAAGCTGCCGGCTGCTGCCCCTCGCCTCCGGCTGGGCCGCGGTCTCGCTCGCCCGCGACGACGACGTCGCGCTGCTCGGCGCACTCGTCGAGGACCACCTGCCCGACGACGATCCGTGGCCCCGGCTCGCGGCCGCCGTCGCGGGCATGCCGCCGGCCACGTTCGACGAGCGCGCCGCCCTGCTGGGGATACCGGCGGCCGCGGTGCGCGAGCAGCAGCACCGCGCGGGCCACGAGCATCTCCTGGCGGAGCGCCTCGTCGCCGGGACACCCCGCGAGCTCGCCGGGGTGTTGGTGGTGTCGTTCGGGGCGTTGTGGGCGGCGCCGCTGTGTGCGCAGCTGCTCGCCGGGCGCGGCGCGACGGTGGTGACCGTCGAGACGCCGCAGCGCCCCGACGGTGCCCGCCGCGGCGAACCGCGCTTCCACGCGTTGCTCCACGCCCGCGACCGCGCCGTCCGGCTCGACCCGGTCGCCGACCGCGACGCGCTCCACGCGCTCGTCCGCGCCGCCGACGTCGTGATCGAGGCCTCCCGGCCCCGCGCGCTGCGCGGCTGGGGCCTCGACGCCGACGCCGAGGTCGCGCGCGGAGCGACCTGGATCTCGATCACCGCCGCCGGCCGGGACTCGGACCGCGTCGGGTTCGGCGACGACGTCGCCGCGTCCGCCGGGCTCGTGGCCCGCGACGCCGACGGGCTCCCGGTCTTCGTCGGCGACGCGATCGCCGACCCGCTCACCGGCCTCGCCGCGGCCGCGCTCGCGCTCACCGCGCCCGGCCGGCTGCACGACGTGTGCATGACCGGCGTCGTCGCCGCCACGCTCGACGGCTCCCCCGGCGGACCCGCAACCGGACCGGTCGCCCCGCCGCGGGCCCGGCCCGTCCCCGGTCCCGCGCCGCTGCCGGGCGCCGACACCGCAGCGGTCATGGCCGAGCTGGGGATCCCGTGGCACTGCTGATCCGTGACGCCGAGATCGACGGGCGACGCCGCGACCTCCTGGTCGACGGGCGCAGGATCGCCCATCCGGACGCGGCGGGCGCGGTCACCGAGGTGCTCGACGCCCGCGGCGGCGCGCTCGTGCCCGGGCTCGTCGACCACCACCTGCACCTGCACGCCCTCGCCGCCGCGCGCCGGTCCGTCCCCGCCGGCCGCACCCGCGACGACCTCGCCGCCGCGCTCCGCCGCGCCGCGCCCGACGCGACCGGCTGGATCCGGGTCGTCGGCAGCGACGACGAGCACCTCGACGCCGCCACCCTCGACCACCTCCGCTCCGACGTCCCGGTCCGCGTGCAGCACCGCAGCGGCGCGATGTGGACCCTCAACACCGCCGCACTCACCTGCATCGGAACGCTCGACCACCCCGGCGTCGACCGGACACCGGACGGGACCCCGAGCGGGCGGCTCGTCCGGGCCGACGCCTGGCTGCGCGACCGGCTGCCGGCCGCCGGACCACCGGATCTCGACGCGGTCGGGCGCGAGCTCGCGGGCTACGGCATCACCGCCGTCACCGACGCCACCCCCGACCTCGACGACGCCGCCGCCCGCGCGCTCACCGCCGTCCCGCAGCGGCTCACGCTGCTCGGCGTGCCACTCGGGGCGGCGCCGCCGCCGGGCGCGTCCGCGGGTCCGTACAAGATCGTCCTCGCGGACCCGGACCTGCCCGACCCCGACACCCTCGCGGCCCGGATCGGGGCCGCGCACGCCGCCGGTCGCCCGGTCGCCGTGCACTCGGTCACCCGCGAGTCGCTGGTCGTGCTGCTCGTCGCGCTGGAGATCGCCGGCCGGCTGCCGGGCGACCGGATCGAGCACGCCGCCCTCGTCCCGCAGGAGCTCGTCGCGTCGCTGGCCGGGCTCGCCGTCGTCACCCAGCCCGGATTCCTCGCCGACCGTGGCGACCTCTTCCGTCGCGACGTCCCGGCCGCCGAGCACGGCGACCTCTACCGCTGTCGCAGCCTGGTCGCCGCCGGGATTCCCGTCGCCCTGTCCTCCGACGCCCCCTACGGGCCGGTCGACCCGTGGAGCGTGCTGCGCGCGGCGAGCACCCGGCACACCCCCGACGGCGACCCGCTCGGTCCACACGAGACGCTCACCCCGCGCCAGGCGCTCGACGCGCTCACCGCGCCGGTCCCCGGCGCGCCGCCGCGCGCGCTGCGGCCGGGTGCGCCGGCGGACCTGGTCCTGCTCCACGTGCCGCTGGCCGACGCGCTGCGCGCCCCCGAGGCCGGGCTCGTGCGCGCGACGGTCGTCGACGGCCGCTGGGTCCACCGGCGCGACTGACCCGCGGCCGCGGGTCAGGTGGCCAGCCCGTCCCGGACGACGCGGCGCAACAGCTTGCCGGTGTCGTTGTAGGGCAGGGCCTCACGGAACTCGATCACCGCGGGGACGCACGTCGAACGCAGCCGGCGCCGCACGTGCGCGCGCAGGTCGTCGGCCGACACCGTCGCCCCCGGCTCGCGGACCAGCGCGGCCGCGACGGCCTCACCCCACTCGGGGTCGGGCACGCCGCACACGGCCGCGTCGGCGACCGCGGGGTGTTCGAGCAGGACGGCCTCGATCTCACCCGGCGAGAGGTTCTCGCCGCCGCGGACGATGACGTCGTCGAGCCGGCCGGAGACGAACAGGTAGCCGTCCTCGTCGAGCAGGCCGGCGTCCCGGGTCGGGAACCAGCCGTCGCGACGGGCCGCGGCCCGGCCCACGTACTCGCCGGAGACCTGGTCCCCGCGGACCCAGATCTCGCCGCGCTCCCCCGCGGGCAGCTCCTCCCCGTCCGCTCCGCGGATGCTCACCTCGAGCGCGGGCAGCGGCCTGCCCACGGACGCGAGCCGGGCCCTGACGTGCGGCTCCGTCGCGGCGGCCGCGCGCCGGTGATCCTCGGGACCCAGGACCGCGATCGTGCTCGCGGTCTCGGTGAGCCCGTAGGCGTTCACGAAGTCGACGTCCGGGAGGGCGTCGAGGGCGCGCCGGATGACGGGCAACGGCATCGGCCCGCCGCCGTAGGACAGCGTCCGCAGGCTCGGGAGGCCGTCGGGTCCGAGCACGTCGAGGATGCGGCCGAGCATCGTCGGCACGACCATCGCGTGGGTGATCCGCTCCGCACGCGCGAGGTCGACCCAGCCGCGGGCGTCGAACGCCTCCATCCGCACGACCCGGCGGCCGGCGAAGAGGTTCGACAGGACGGCCGAGATGCCTGCGACGTGGTACGGCGGCACCCCGACGAGCGTCGCCTCGTCCGGGTCGGCTCCCGCGAACTCGACCGAGGCCACGATGTAGGACACCAGGTTGCGGTGCCGGAGGATCGCCGCCTTGGGCTCGCCGGACGTGCCGCTGGTGAACAGCAGGACCGCCACCCCGTCGGGGTCGGCAGGTGGTTCGGCGACCGGGACGGTCCCGGGGTCTGCGGCGGCGTCGAGCAGGTCGCCGCGGCCGAGCAGCGCCACCCCCGGGAGACCGGCGACGCGCGCGGCCGTGGCGTCGTCGCCCACGACGACCGTCGCCGGTGCGAGGCGCTCGACGACCGCGCGCAGCCGGTCGTCGGCGAGGCGGTAGTTGAGCGGCGCGAAGGGGATGCCGGCGTACGCCGCGCCGAGCAGCGCGAGCGGCACCGCGTCGGAGTTGAGGTCGACCATCCCCAGCCGCTGCGCGCCGCGCTGCCGCAGGAACGTGCCGACCCGGCGCGCCCGCAGGTCGAGCTCCGCGAAGGTGAGCCCGCCGTCGACGGAACCGGTCGCGACCCGGTCGGCCATGCCGTCGGCGGCCATCGCCGACAACGTTGCGATGTTCATCGTGGCCGTCCGCACACGAGAGCCGTTGATGTATCCACTCTTCAGAGGATAGGATCCAGTTTGTCCATCTGTCGAGCGATGCACCCCGGAGACGCGCCGTGACCACTCTCCCCCTGCGACCCGGACTCCGGCTGCGAAGCCGGACGTGCACCACCGAGGTCGTCGTCATCCGCCCCGGCACCGGGACCGGCGCGCTGGAGTGCGGCGGTGTCCCGATGACCTCGCCCGACGACGACCAGCCTGCGGCCGCCCCGCCCGCGACCGGCGCCGACGGGGTCCAGCTCGGCAAGCGCTACACCGACCCGACGCACACCCTCGAACTGCTGTGCACGAAGGCCGGGGCGGGCCCGCTGACCCTCGGCGGCACCCCGCTGACGGTGCGGGCGGCCAAGCAGCTCCCCGCATCCGACTGATCCTGTGAGTGGCGACGGTCGCCATGGCGACCATCGCCACTCACGGGGTTCTGCCCGGGCCCGACCTCACAGGAGGTCCGCCAGCAGTGCGGCGGCCCGCGCGGCACCGCCCGGCTCGACGGGCCGGTGCGTGACGTCGCGGCGGAGCTCCGCGGCGATCGCGGCCGCGAGCCCGTCGGGGTCGCAGGCCTGCGCGTAGGACAGGCACCGGCCCGCGCCGTACCGCTCCAGCCGGGCCCGGACGTGGAAGTGCTGCTCGAAGTGGTGCCGCAGCGGCACGTAGAGGAACGGGGTACCGGCCGCGGTCAGCTCCATGCAGGTCGTCAGCCCGCCCTGGACGACGGCGACGTCGGCCGCGGCGAGGTGCCGGTGCAGCTGCGGCAGGTAGCCGTGCACCTCGACGTCGGGCGTCGGGGGCAGGGACCCGGGGTCGATGCGCGGCCCGGTGACGACGACGAACCGCAGCCCGGGGACGAGCCGGCGGGCGGGTCCGACCGCGTCGAGCACCCGCGCGAGCAGCGGGCCGCCGACGCCCGAGCCGCCCACCGCCACGACGCACAGCGGTCGGTCGCGGGGATGACCGAGCCGGGAGCGCAGCGCGTCGCGGTCGGCGAGCTCGGCCGGGTCGAAGCCGCTGACCCAGCCCGCGAAGTCGAAGTTGTCCTCGGTCCACTCGCGGATCCGGGGCAGACCCGGGCCGAGCGTGGCGTCGACGATGTCCTCGGGGTCCCCGACGAAGATCGACCGGTCCCGGACGTGCCGCAGCCGCGCGCGGTGCTCGACCATCTCGGCGTTGGCGTCGGCGGCGAGCGCGGCCTCGTGCGGGCCGCCGTCGGGCATCGGCAGCCAGCCGACGAAGTCGGTCAGCCACGCGAAGGCGAACCTCTTGAGCTGCGGGTTCTCGTGCAGGAAGTGATCGACCTCCCAGGCCTCGTCCCCGATCACCAGGTCGTAGCCGCCGTCGGCGACGACGTCGGCGAACGTCATGAAGTTGGCGACGAGGACCTCGTCCATCCGCCGGATCGCCTGGAACGCGTGCAGGTCGTGCTCGCCGGCCTCGGACTCGACGTGCGCGGACTCGTTCAGCAGCCACGCCGACGCGGGATGGACCCGCTCGCCGGCCGCGACGAGCGCCCGCGTCACCGGGTCCTGGGCCAGCCAGTCGATGCGCAGGCCCGGCTGCCGGCGGCGCAGCTCGGCGGCGATCGCGACGTCGCGGCGGGCGTGCCCGAGCCCGATCGGCGACGACAGGTACAGCGCCCGCGGCCCCCGCCGCCGCACCCCCCGGCGCGGCGGCGGCCGGCACGGGCGCGGCGCGACCTCGTCGACGAAGTCCTTGACCAGCCGGTTCACCGCCACCGGGCGACGGGCGGGCGCACCGTGCCCGGCCCCGGGCAGCGTGACGAGCCTGCCGCCCGTGAGCTCGGCCAGCTCGGCACCCTCGGCGTGCGGGCGGATGCGGTCCCCGTCGCCGTGCGCGACGAGCACCGGGCACCGGAGGTCGGACAGCCGGGCGACCCACGCCGGGTCGCGCCCCAGCCGGGGGGCGAACGCGGTGTCGGCGAGCCGGTCCGGGCCGATCGCGCGGCCCCACTCGATCCCCTCCTCGATCTGACGCGTCGAGTGCGGCTCGGAGAACATCTCGCCGAACCAGAACGCGAGGAAGTCGTCGTACCCGCCGCGCTGCCAGTGGTGTCGGTTGAAGGCGCCCCAACCCTCGGCATGCCCGGGCGGGACGTCCCAGCTCGCGCGGACCCGGTCGGCGGCCCCGGGACGCAGCCCGACGGCCGGGGCGATCGTGACGACGCCGAGCACCGCGTCCGGGTCCTCCAGCGCGACCGTGAGCGCCCACGGTGCCCCGCGCGAGAGGGTGACCAGCACGCACGGCGCCGCACCGGTCGCCGCGAGCACGGCGCGGGTGTCGGCGACGTACTCGTCGTCGGTGTAGGCCGCCTCGCCCCGCGGGGCGTCGGAGTCGCCGGATCCGCGGCCGTCGAAGGTCACCACGCGGAAGTGCCGGGCCAGGTAGGGCACCTGGGCCTTCCACACCCGGGAGGTGACGATCGACCACGCCGGCAGCAGCACGACCGTCGGGCGGCCCGCACCGTAGGTCCGGTGGACGATCCGCACGCCGTCGCGCACGACCTGCCCCTCGGCGTCCGGTTGCCGGGCCACCCGCTCGGTCATCTACGGCCGCACCTCGTACACCAGGTTGAACGGGGTCTGCGCGGCCACCCGGAAGCGGCTGAAGCCGGCCGCCGTCGTGACGTCGCAGATCCGGGCGGGCCCGGCCTGCGTGCCCAGCGCGAGCCCGACGTCCTGGGACAGCGAGCCGGGCGTGCACAGCAACGTCGAGAACCCGTAGTAGGCGCGCCCGATCGGGTTGAAGTTGTCCTCGGGGCGGTCGCCCGCCATCGGCTCGACGATCATCCATGTGCCGTCGTCGGTGAGCGCCTCCCGCACACGCCGGGCCGCGCCCACCGGGTCGCCCATGTCGTGCAGCGCGTCGAACGTGGTCACGAGGTCGTAGCCTGCCCCACCGAACGCCGTCGCGGGAGCAACCTCGAACGCCACCCGGTCGGCGACGCCCGCCTCCTCGGCCCGCGACCGCGCCGTCGCGATCGACTCCGGGTGGTAGTCCGAGCCGACGAACTCCGAACGCGGGAACGCCCGGGCCATGAGGACCGTCGACGACCCGTGCCCGCAGCCGATGTCGGCGACCCGGGCGCCGCGTTCCAGCCCGGCGACGACCCCGTCGAGCGCCGGCAGCCACGACTCGACGAGGTTCGCGTGGTAGCCGGGACGGAAGAACCGCTCGCACCCCTCGTGGACGTCGGTGCTCTGCTCGTGCCAGCCGATCCCGGCGCCACTGCGGGCGGCCTCCACCGCCCGGGCCGTGCCCGCCACGGTGCCCAGCGTGAGCTGGAAGAAGCCGGGCAGGTACGCGGGGCTGTTCTCGTCGGTCAGCGCGATCGCGTACTCCGGCGGCAACGTGAACAGGCCGGTCACCGGGTCGTACTCGAGGGTGCCTCCGGCGGCCTGGGCGTGCAGCCACTCCCGCGCGTAGTGCTCGCTGGTGGCGGTCCGCTCGGCCAGCCTCGCCGCCGTGAGCGGGCCCGTCGCGGCCAGGCAGCGGTAGTAGCCCAGCCGGTCGCCCATGACGACCAGCGCGGTGTCCAGCGTGGCGCCGACCCCGTCGACGGCCCGGAACACGAACTCCATCAGCTTGTCGCCGTCGATGTGGACGGTCTCCTCGGTCGTGCTCATGGTGGTCCCCCTTCTCGTGGTGGCCAGGGACGTTAGGTCCGAAAGGTCCTCGTTCGCCTCGGGTGCCCCACCTGGGGTCCGGACGCTCCTAGACTGCGCCGATGCTGGTCGGCCGGGCGTCCGAGCGGCGCACGATCGCGCGGCTCGTCGCCGCCGCCCGGGTGGGGTCGAGCGGTGTGCTGCTGGTCAGCGGCGAGCCGGGGATCGGCAAGACGGCGCTGCTCGACGAGGCCGTCGCGCTGGCCACGGACATGCGGGTGCTGCGGGCCCGGGGCGCGGAGGCCGAACGCGAGGTCCCGTTCGGCGGGTTGGCGCAGCTGCTGCGGCCCGCGCTCGGCGAGCTCGACCGGATCCCCGGCCCGCAGCGCGACGCGCTGGCGTCCGCGCTGGCGCTGCGGCAGGGGCCCGCCGACCGGTTCACCGTCGGGGCGGCGACGCTGAGCCTGCTCTGCCGGTACGCCGAGCACGCCCCGCTGGCCCTCGTGGTCGACGACGCACACCTGCTCGACCGGCCGTCCGCCGAGGCGCTGCTGTTCACCGCCCGCAGGCTGCTCGCCGATCCCGTCGTGCTGCTGCTGGCGGCCCGGACGGGTGAGCCGCACGCGCTCGCCGGGGCCGACCTCCCCGAGCTGGTGCTGACCGGGGTCGACCTGGCCACCGCGCAGGAGATCGTGCGCCGCGCGGGCGGGCGGCCCGTCGCCGTCGACCTCGTGGCCCGGTTGCACCGCGTCGTCGCCGGGAACCCGCTGGCGCTGCTGGAACTCGCCGACGACCCGCACCGGGCCGAGGACGGTCCCCCGGGCGCGCCGGTCCGGGTGTCGGCGGTGCTGGCCGCCGCGTTCGCCGCCCGGGCCGAGCGGCTCGGGGCGGCCGCGCGGTCCGCACTGCTGGTCGCGGCGACCGAGGGCGGTGACCTCGCCGTGGTCGCCGCCGCCTGCACCGCGCTCGGCGTCGACGTCGGCGCGCTCGCCGAGGCCGAGACGGGTGGGCTGGTCACCGTCGACGGCGGCCGGGTCGAGTTCCGCCATCCGCTGATCCGGTCCGCCGTCTACACGAGCGCGGACGCGGCCCGCCGCCGCGACGCCCACCGGGCGGTCGCCGCCGCGTTGCCACCGGACGAGGACGACCGTCGCGCCTGGCACCTCAGCGAGGCCGTGCTCGGTCTCGACGACGGTGTCGCGGCCGCGCTCGAGGCGGCCGCGCGCCGGGCCGCCGGGCGCGGGGCGCACGCCGTCGCGGCCACCGCCTTCGAGCGGTCCGCGCGGTTCGGCGCCCCGGGTGTGGAAAGGGCGCGCCGGCTGACCGCCGCGGGGTCGGCCGCGTGGGCCGCGGGCCTGCCCGACCGGGCCGACCGGCTGCTCGCCGAGGCGCTCGACCCGCCGCCCCCGCTGCCCGTGCGGACCAGGGTCCATGAGCTGCGCGGCGACATCGCCGTCAAGTGCGGGTCGCCGGCCGCCGCGCGCGACATGGTCGTCGCCGCGGCCGACGAGGCCGCCGCCGCCGACCCGGACGGGGCGGTGGGCCTGCTCGTCGACGCGGTGCTGGCATGCCTGTGGCTCGCCGACGCCGCCTCGGCGGTGCGGGCGGGCGAGCAGATCGCGCTACTGCTGCCCCGCACCGCGCCACACATGCGCCGCCTGGGCACGATGGCCGTCGGGATGTCGCACGTGCTGGCGGGCCGCGGGGGCGCCGACCTGATCCGCGATGCCGTGGCCGCGCTGGCCACGGCCGACGACGAGGGTGCCGACGACCCGCGCCGGACAGTGCTGTCGGTCCTCGGGCCGCTGTTCCTGCGCGAGTCCGACGCCGGGCGGGCGTTGGTCGAGCGCACGATGCAGCGCAGCCGCGACCGGACGGCGCTGGCGGTGCTGCCGACGCTGCTGTTCCATCTCGCCCGCGACCAGGCCACGAGCGACCGCTGGGCCGACGCCGAGGCCACCTACGACGAGGCCGCCCGGCTCGCCCGCGAGACGGGCCAGACCACGAACCTGGCGCTGGCCCTGGCCGGGTCGGCCTGGCTGCACGCCCACCAGGGCCGCGCCGACGAGTGCCGGTCGCGCGCCGCCGAGGCGGTCACGATCGCGGGCGAGCACGGGATCCTGCTGGGCACGGCGTGGTCGTGGTTCGCGCTCGGCGATCTCGAGCTCGGCCACGACGACCCCGCCGCCGCGCTGGCCCACTACGAGCGGCTCGTCGCCGAGCTGGACGCGGGCCGCGTCGTCGACGCCGACCTCTCCCCGGCGCCCGAGCTCGTCGAGGTGCACGCCCGGCTGGGTCACCGCGCCGACGCCGAACGCCTCGCCGCGGAGTTCGCCGAGGTGGCGGCAGCGAAGGGCCAGCCGTGGTCGCTGGCGCGGGCTGCCAGGGCGTGCGGCGTCGTCGCTCCCGACGACGCGCTCGACGCCCACTTCCGCAGCGCGCTGTCCTGGCACGACCGCACCGTCGACGCGTTCGAAGGGGCGCGCACCCGGCTGACCTACGGCGTCCGGCTGCGGCGGGCGGCCCGGCGCGTCGACGCCCGGGCCCAGCTGCGGCTCGCCGTCGCGATCTTCGACGAGCTGGGCGCGTCGTCGTGGGCCGACCGGGCCGCGGCCGAGCTGAGGGCGACCGGCGAGACGGCCCGCCGCCGTGGCCCGGGCGGCACCGTGGCGCTCACCCCGCAGGAACGTCGTATCGCGTCGCTGCTGGCCGCGGGCCGGACGACCCGCCAGACCGCGGCGGCGATGTTCGTCAGCCCCAAGACCGTCGAGTACCACCTGCGCAACGTTTACAACAAGCTGGGCATCCACTCCCGGACCGAGCTCGGCGTCGCGCTCGGCGCCGAGCGCGGCGCCGACCGCCAGCCGGACGCGTGACGGCCTCCTACCCGACCGCGTCAGCGCCCCCGCTCCTCCCGGGCCCCGGCCTCGGCATCGGTCCTGCGGTCGGGCGCGCCGAACGGGTCGCCGTCGAACACGATCGCGCGCAGCTGGGCGCGGGCGTTCTCGATGTGGTCGCGGATGGCCGCCGTCGCGCCGTCGACGTCGCCCGCCTCGACGGCGCGGTACACCGCCTGGTGGTCGTCCACCGACTCCTGGACGGGGTCGACGAACGGCAGCAGGTCGTAGGTGTTGAACAGCTCGGCCCGGATGGACTCGACGGCCGCGAGCAGCCGGGTGCTGCGCGCGGCGGTCGCGAGTGCCGCGTGGAAGCGCGAGTCGGACTGGCGGAACGCGGTCCGGTCGTGGGCCCGGGACAGGTCGTCGATCGTCTCGCGCAGCGCGGCGAGGTCGGCGGGCCCGCGCCGGACGGCGGCCAGCCGCGCGGTCTCGGTCTCCAGCGCGATCCGGAAGTCGACGATGTCGTCGAACTCCCCCGACACCGTCCGCATCCTGGCCCGCCAGCGGGCGACCGGCTCCTTCAGCTCGGTGACGTACGTGCCGCCACGGGCACCCCGGCGCACCTCGACGTACCCGTCGTTCTGCAGCGTCTTGAGCGCCTCGCGCAGGCTCAGCCGGGCGATGCCGAGCTGCTCGGCGAGGTCGCGCTCGGCGGGCAGGCGGTCGCCCGGGCCCACCTCACCGAGGTGGATGAGGCGACGCAGATGATCGGCGACGGCCTCCGTCAGCGTCTGCGCAGTGACTCCGTTCGCCATGGAATGCACGGTATCCGCCCCTCCCACACCATCTCGCCCGACCGATGCGACCGACCGGCCGCCGCCCCTTGACACGGACCACGAACGATGGTGCCCTACAAAGGTACAAGGTCTGTACCTTGCACCAAAAGCTTTCCGTCGTCCTTCCCGGTGGGAACCTGCCGGTGGGGACGCGGCGACCAGTCGGAAGGAGGCGGTGACACGTGTGCGGCATCGTCGGCCTGCATCTGAAGAACCCCGCGCTGGAACCGGAGCTCGGGCGCCTGTTCGTGCCGATGCTCGAGGCCATGACCTCGCGCGGTCCGGACAGCGCCGGCCTCGCGACCTACGACGCGGAGGGCATGCACGTCATCAAGGACGTCGGCCTGCCGCGCGACATCTGCGCCGCGCACGACATCGCGGCCCGCAGCGGCCACCAGGCGGTCGGCCACACCCGGATGGCGACCGAGTCGGCGGTGACCAGCGACCACGCGCACCCGTTCACGCCGCTGGCCGACCTGGCCCTGGTGCACAACGGGTCGTTCTCCAACCACGCGTCGATCCGCCGCACGCTGGCCCGTCAGGGCATCGCCTGCACCACCGACAACGACTCCGAGGTCGCCGCGCGGTTCATCGCCCGTGAGCTGACCGAGGGCGCCGACCTCGAGGACGCGATGCGGTCGGTGCTCAAGGAGTTCGACGGGTTCTTCACCCTGCTCGTCACCTCGGGTACCCAGTTCGCGGTGCTGCGGGACTCGTTCGCGTGCAAGCCCGCGGTGATCGCCGAGACCGCCGACTACGTGGCGATGGCCTCGGAGTACCACGCGCTGGCCGAGCTCCCGGGGATCGGCGACGCCCGCATCGTCGAGCCCGAGCCGGAGAGGGTCTACGCATGGTCGCGCTGAACGGGTCGTCGGTGCAGGAGCTGATGAAGGTCGACCTCGCGAGCACCTCGGTCCGCGAGCTCAACGCCGAGCTGCACGCGCCGACCGCCCGTCGCTACGAGGTGCACAACCCGCGCGGTGCCGAGGCGATCGCGGTCGGACTGCGGCATGCGATCGAGGTGGAGATCCACGGACCGGCGGGGTACTACTGCGCCGGGATGAACATGCTGGCCGACGTCGTCGTGCACGGCAGTGTCGGCACCGGCGTCGCCGAGAACATGATGTCCGGCTCGGTCCGGGTCCGCGGCGACGCGTCCCAGTCGGCCGGCGCGACCGGGCACGGTGGCCTGCTGGTGGTCGAGGGCAGCGCGTCGATGCGCTGCGGCATCTCGATGAAGGGCATCGACATCGTCGTCGGCGGGGACGTCGGCCCGATGAGCGCGTTCATGGCCCAGGCCGGGCGGCTCGTCGTCTGCGGCGACGCCGGTGACGGGCTGGGCGACTCGATCTACGAGGCGCGGCTCTACGTCCGCGGCCGCGTCGGCTCGCCGGGCGCGGACTGCGTCGAGAAGGAGATGCGCGACGAGCACGTCGCCGAGCTGGGACAGCTGCTCGCCGACGCCGGACTCCCGCACGACCCCGGCGAGTTCCGGCGCTTCGGGTCGGCCCGCCGGCTCTACCACTTCGCCGCGCACAACTCCGCCGCCTACTGACCCCCGGGGGAAGAGATGATCGATCCCGCCCAGGCCGGGCTGCGCGAGTCCGCCACGTTCGACCGCGCCACGATCGCGGCCATCCAGCGGGCCGCCGAGACCGGCGTCTACGACATCCGCGGCTGGGGCGCCAAGCGCGCGGTGCCGCACTTCGACGACCTGCTGCTCCTCGGCGCGAGCATGTCGCGCTACCCGCTGGAGGGCTACCGCGAGCGCTGCGACACCGACGTCGTCCTCGGCGACCGGCACGCGGGCAACCCGCTGCACCTCGACATCCCGATCACCATCGCGGGGATGAGCTTCGGCGCCCTGTCGGCGCAGGCCAAGGAGGCGCTGGGGCGCGGGGCGACGGAGGTCGGCACCTCGACGACGACCGGCGACGGCGGCATGACCCCCGAGGAGCGCGGCCAGTCCAAGCACCTCGTCTACCAGTACCTCCCGTCGCGCTACGGGATGAACCCCGACGACCTGCGTGCCGCCGACGCGATCGAGGTCGTCCTCGGCCAGGGCGCCAAGCCCGGCGGCGGCGGCATGCTGCTGGGTCAGAAGATCAGCGAGCGTGTCGCCGGGATGCGCACCCTGCCCGCGGGCATCGACCAGCGCAGCGCGTGCCGGCACCCGGACTGGACCGGCCCGGACGACCTGACGATCAAGATCCTCGAGCTGCGCGAGATCACCGACTGGCAGAAGCCGATCTACGTCAAGGTCGGCGCCACCCGGACCTACTACGACGTGAAGCTGGCCGTCGCCGCGGGAGCCGACGTCGTCGTCGTCGACGGGATGCAGGGCGGCACCGCCGCGACACAGGAGGTGTTCATCGAGCACGTCGGCATCCCGACGCTCGCCGCGATCCCGCAGGCCGTGCAGGCGCTCGACGAGCTGGGACTGCACCGCAAGGTGCAGCTGATCGTCTCCGGCGGCATCCGCACGGGCGCTGACGTCGCCAAGGCGATGGCGCTGGGCGCCGACGCCGTCGCGATCGGAACGGCGGCGCTGATCGCCCTGGGCGACAACCACCCCCGCTACGCCGACGAGTACGCGGCGATCGGGTCGGCACCCGGCTTCTACGACGACTTCCAGGACGGCCGCGACCCCGCGGGGATCACCACCCAGGACCCGGAGCTCGCCGCCCGGCTCGACCCGGTGGAGGGTGGCCGGCGGGTGGCCAACTACCTGCGGGTGCTGACGCTGGAGGCGCAGACGCTCGCGCGGGCCTGCGGGAAGGCGCACCTGCGCAATCTCGAACCCGAGGACCTGGTGGCGCTGACGATCGAGGCCGCCGCGATGGCCAGGGTGCCCCTCGCGGGCACGTCCTGGATTCCCGGACAGGGCTTCTGACGCACGTGCAGGACCCAGCAGAACGAACACAGCGGTACGAAACACAGCGGTGCGGGTGACAGCAGTTCGAGTGTGCAGGCAGTGCCCCCCTACGGCGGAGGAGTTGGCATGGGTGACGGTCGGGACGACCTCGCGGCGCGGGCGGACGAGGACGGGATCGAGTTCTTCCTGGCGATGTTCGTCGACCTGCACGGGAAACCGTGCGCGAAGGCGGTGCCACGGTCGAGCCTGAACATGTTGATGGACGGCGGCGCCGGGTTCGCCGGGTTCGCCGCCGGTGACATGGGTCAGGGTCCCGCCGACCCCGACCTGACGGTGCTGCCCGACGCCGCGTCCTACACGCGGGTCCCCTGGAAGCCCGGGGTCGCCGTGCTGCACTGCGACCCGCAGGTCGGCGGCGACCCCTGGCCGTACGCGCCTCGGGTGATCCTCAAGCGGCTGCTGGAGCAGCTCGGGACCGAACGCGGCTGGGTGCTCAAGACCGGCGTGGAGGCCGAGTACTCGCTGCTGCGCCGCACCCCCGAGGGCGGGCTCGAGGTCGCCGACGCGCTCGACCGCTCGGCCAAGCCCTGCTACGAGGTCAAGGGCCTGACCCGGATGTGGGACTTCCTCTCGACGCTGTCCCGGAACATGAACGAGCTCGGCTGGGGCAACTACGCCAACGACCACGAGGACGGCAACGGGCAGTTCGAGAGCAACTTCACCTACTCCGACGCGGTCACCACCGCGGACCGGACGATCTTCTTCCGCTACATGGTCCACATGCTCGCCCACGACGCGGGCATGTGCGCGACCTTCATGCCCAAGCCGTTCAGCGACGTCACGGGCAACGGGCTGCACACGCACCTGAGCCTGTGGACGACCGGCGACGAGCCGCTGTTCGACGGCGACGGTGACGCGCTCGGCCTGTCGAAGCTCGCGTACCAGTTCGTCGCCGGCCTGCTCGACCACGGCCGGGCGAGCGCGGGGGTGATCTGTCCGACCGTCAACTCCTACAAGCGGATCGGCGTCGGCGCCCCGAACTCGGGCTCGACGTGGGCGCCCGCCTACGTCGCCTACGGCGGCAACAACCGGAGCCTCATGCTCCGCGTCCCCGACGGCGGACGCGTCGAGCACCGGGCGGTCGACGGCTCGGCCAACCCCTACCTCGCCGCGGCGGTCCTGCTGGCGGCCGGTCTGGACGGCGTCGACCGCGCGCTCGACCCCGGTGAGCAGACCACCGACAACCTGTTCGCGCTCAGCCCCGACGAGATCGCCGCGCGGGGCATCGCGCACCTGCCCGGGTCGCTGGACCGGGCCGTCGACGAGCTGGTCGACGACGCCGTGCTCCGCCGCGCTCTGGGCGTGCTGCCCGACGGCAGCGACTTCGTCGACTACTTCGCGGGCGTGAAGCGCGCCGAGTTCGACGCCTACCACTCGACGGTCTCGCAGTGGGAGATCGACCGCTACCTCACTCAGGTCTGACGTCCTCGAACGGTCGGCAGGGGAATCGGAGAACAGCCGGAATGAGCCGCAAGGAACACGACGACGGCGCGGGACGGAGCCGGCGCAGGCCGAGATACTCCGCGTGGAGCCTCGTCAGGCACGGGCTCGGCGTGGGGCGGGACTGGGAGCGCGCGTTCCGCCACCACACGCCCAGGGAGAGCTACGACGTCGTCATCGTCGGTGGCGGCGTGCACGGGCTCGCCACGGCGCACTACCTCGCCGTGAACCACGGGATCACGAACGTGGCGGTGCTGGAGAAGTCCTACATCGGGTCCGGCGGCTCGGGACGCAACACCGCGATCCTGCGGTCGAACTACCTCACCCCCGAGGGCGTGCGGTTCTACGACCGCTCGGTGAAGCTCTACGAGCACCTCGCCGCCGACCTCAACTTCAACGTCATGTTCTCCCAGCGCGGACACATGACGTTGGCGCACAACGACAGCTCGCTGCGGACGATGCACTGGCGGGCCGAGGTCAACAAGCTGCAGGGCGTCGACTCGTCGGTGATCGACCCGCCGGAGATCAAGAAGCTGGTCCCCTACCTCGACGTCTCCCCGTCGACGCGCTACCCGATCCTCGGCGCGCTCTACCACCCACCGGGCGGCATCATCCGCCACGACGCGGTGGTGTGGGGCTACGCCCGCTCGGCCGACGCCCACGGCGTGCACATCCACCAGAAGACCGAGGTCGTCGGGATCGACGTCGTCGCGAACCGGGTGACGGGCGTGCGCACCGCCGACGGACGGCGGATCAGCGCGCCGGTGGTGGTCAACTGCACCGCGGGCTGGTCGACGTTGATCTCGGACATGGCGGGCGTCGCCATGCCGGTGCAGACGTTCCCGTTGCAGGCGGCGGTCACCGAACCGGTGAGGCCGTTCCTGGACACCGTGGTCGTGTCGGGGACGCTGCACACCTACGTCAGCCAGACCGACCGCGGCGAACTGGTGTTCGGCGCCAGCGTCGACCCGTTCGCGTCCTACTCGACCCGCGGGTCGCTCGATTTCGTCGAGGGGCTGGCGGGGCACGTGCTGGAACTGATGCCGGCGCTGTCGAAGATGCGGCTGCTGCGGCAGTGGGCCGGCCTGTGCGACATGACCCCGGACTACTCGCCGATCATGGGCCTCACCCCGGTCGAGGGCTTCTACGTCGACGTCGGGTGGGGAACGTACGGCTTCAAGGCCGGGCCGGTGTCGGGCGAGGCGATGGCCGCGTGCATCGCCAACGGCAAGCCACCCGAGATCATCGCCGCGTTCGGCCTCGACCGGTTCGACGAGGGTCGCCTCGTCGGGGAGAAGGGCGCGGCCGCCGTCGGGCACTGAGCCGCGCCCCCTCCCGTCCCCACCGCACCGACCCCGGAGACCTTCCATGATGTTGCTCCCGTGCCCGAACTGCGGGGCTCGCAACGTGAGCGAGTTCCGCTACGTCGGCGAGGCGAAGACCCGGCCCGACCCGACCACCGCCACCCCGCAGGAGTGGCGCCGCCACCTGTACCTGCACCGCAACCCGGCGGGCTGGACCCGCGAGACCTGGTACCACGGATCGGGTTGCCGGCGGTACTTCGCGATCGAGCGCAACACCGTCGACAACGCGGTGCGCACGGCCGGAGCGACGTCGTGACGCGGCGGACCGTCGGCACGGGTGACTGCCGGCTCGGTTCCCGTCCCGGCGAGGTGATCGACCGCAGCCGGACGCTCGAGTTCCGCTGGAACGGCGCCGTCCACCGGGCCCACCCCGGCGACACCATCGCCTCGGCGCTCGCCGCGGCCGGGGTCCGGGTGTTCTCGCGCAGCTACAAGTACCACCGCCCGCGCGGGCTGCTCACCGCCGACATCCTCGACCCGGGCTGTCTGCTGCAGGTCGGCGACGAGCCCAACGTCCGCGGCGCGCACCGCCTCGCCGAGGCCGGGATGGACGTGCGGTCGCAGAACACGTGGCCGTCGCTGCGCTACGACGTGAAGGCCGTCAACCAGGTCGCGGGCCGGTTCCTCGCGACCGGCTTCTACTACAAGACGTTCATCAAGCCGGAGCGGCTGTGGCCGGCCTACGAGCGGGTGCTGCGGCGGTTCGTGCACGCGGGCGAGGTGCCGCCCGACGGCGAACAGCTCTACTACGACAAGCGCTACGCCCACCCCGACGTGCTCGTCGCCGGTGGCGGGCCCGCCGGGATGGCGGCCGCCGTCGCCGCCGCCCGCGCGGGCGCGACGGTCATGCTCGTCGAGCAGGAGCACCAGCTCGGCGGGCACCTGCGCTGGGGCGACGCCGACGACCTGCGGGTGCGCGCGGAGCTCGTCGCCGCGGTCGAGGCCGAGCCGGGCATCGAGGTGCTCACCGACTCCGTCGTCGCGGCCCGCTACGACGACAACTGGCTCGCCGTCGTCCAGCGCGGCCTCCCCCACGTGGCCGAGCGGCTGGTCAAGGCGCGGGCGGGCACGCTCGTCGTCGCGGCCGGGCTCATCGAGCGCCCGTACGTGTTCGCGGGCAACGACCTGCCCGGCGTCATGCTCTCGACGGCCGTCCGGCGGCTGCTCAACCTGTACTCGGTGCGACCGGGGCAGCGGGCCGTGGTGGTCACGGCCAACCCCGAGGGCGACGCGGCCGCCACCGACCTCCGCGCCGCCGGGGTCGACGTCGTCGAGGTCGACGCCCGCCACGGCCGCACCGTCGTGCGGGCGGCCGGGCGCGGAGGTGTCGAGGCCGTCGAGCTGTCCGACGGCAGCCGTCTCGACGCCGACCTGCTCGTCACCGCGACCGGGTGGACCGCACCGACGTCGCTGCTGAACATGTCCGGCTCGAACCCGGTCTACCGGCCCGACGCGGCGCGGTTCGTGCCCGACCCGGCCGCGACGCCCGACACCGTCATCGCGGTCGGTGGCATCGCAGGCGACGGCACGCTCGAGGAGCTGGTCGCCCACGCCGAGGCGGCGGGCCGGGAGGCGGCCGCCCGCGCGCTGTCCCTCGCGGCGGCGCACGCGCGCATCCGCCCCACCTCGCCCGGGGGCGCCGACGCGGCCGAACGCGCGCCGGAACCCGTTGCGCCGCTGGGCCTACGCCGCCACCCCGAGCTGTTCTTCGCGACGCCGATCGGCGGCTTCGTGGACATGTCGGAGGACGTGTCGGCGAAGGACATCCTCACGGCGGTGCAGGAGGGCTACGACTCCTCGGAGCTGGTCAAGCGCTACACGACCGCGACGATGGGCCCGGCGCAGGGCAAGCTCGAGACGGTCAACACGGTCGCGCTCGTCGCCCACGCGACCGGGTCGACGATCGCCGAGACCGGGGCGACGACGTGGCGGCCGATGTACACGCCCGTCACGTTGGGGGCGCTGGCCGGTCGCAGGTTCGAACCGGTCCGCCACTCCCCGATGCAGCCGTGGCACGAGGCGCACCGGGCCGCCCCCCTCGTGGCCGGCCAGTGGATCCGTCCCGAGCACTACGGCGACCCCGCGGCCGAGGTCCGCAACGTCCGCGCAGGCGTCGGGATCATCGACGTCACCCCGATCGGCAAGCTCGACCTGCAGGGTCCCGACGTCCCGAAGCTGCTCAACCTGCTCTACGTCAACAAGTGGTCGCAGCTGGGCGTCGGGCGGGTGCGCTACGGGGTCATGTGTGCCGACGACGGCGTCGTCCTCGACGACGGCGTCACCGGCCGGCTCGGCGAGCACCACTACCTGATGTCGACGACGTCGTCGGGCGCGGGCACCGTCTGGGAGTGGGCGGAGAACTGGCTGCAGACCGAGCACCCCGACTGGCGGGTCCACATCACCCCGGTCACGACGGCCTTCGCCAGCATCAACGTCGCCGGTCCGCGGTCGCGCGAGCTGCTCGCCCGGCTCACCGACGTCGACCTCGCCAACGAGGCGTTCGGCTACATGAACGTCCGCACCGGCACGATCGCGGGCGTCGCCGACTGCGTCCTGTGGCGCATCGGGTTCACCGGTGAGCTGTCCTACGAGCTGCACGTCCCCGCGAGCTACGGGCTGCACGTCTGGGAGTCGCTCATGGCGGCGGGCGCCGACCTGGGCGTCGCCCCGTTCGGCGTCGAGGCCCAGCGGATCCTGCGCCTGGAGAAGGGCCACCTGATCGTCGGCCAGGACACCGACGGCCTGACCAAGGCCTACTCCGCCGGTCTGGCCTGGGCGGTCAAGCTCGACAAGCCCGACTTCGTCGGCAAGCCCGAGCTGCAGTGGCAGTCCGAGCACGACGACCACCCGCGGCTCGTCGGGCTGCAGCCTCTCGACCCGACGGTGGTGCCGGAGGAGGCGAGCCAGATCATCAGCGACGGCGGGCACATCGTCGGTCGCATCACCTCGAGCCGGATGTCCCCGACGCTCGGCCGCTCGATCTGCCTCGGCCAGGTCGACGCCCACCTCGCCGACGCCGGGACCCGGCTGACCGTCCGCCTGCGCGACGGCCGCGACACCCTCGTCGAGGTCATGGCCGAGCACGCGCACTTCGACCCCGAGGGGGAACGTCAACGTGTCTGAGCCCGCTGCGGCCGTGTCCACCGCCCCGCCCGTCGCGAGGACCGCGCTCGCCTTCCCCGGCCCGCGCCGGATCGTCGACGGCTGGGAGCTGACCGCCCGGCACGCGACGGGCGACCTCGTCCTGGCCGACCTCGGGCCACTGGTGAAGCTCACCGTCCGCGGGCCGGCCGAGGGGGCCGTGCGGGCCGCGCTCGGGACCGGGTTCGGCAGGACGGCCCGGCACGACGAGGGCGCGCTCGCCGGCGCGCTCGTCGTCGGCGCGGGCCCGGGCGAATGGCTGGTGCTCGGCCCGGCCGGGACGGGCGGTGAGCTGCTCGCGGCGACCCGTGCGGTCGTCGCCGACAGCGGCGAGTTCGCCTCGGTCGTCGACGTGACCCACGGCCGCGCCCTGGTCCGGCTCACCGGCGCCGCCGCCCCGGCGCTGCTGGCCAAGGTCTGCGCGATCGACCTGGCCGACCGGGTGGTGCCCGACGGGTCCGCGTTCCGCTCGTCGGTCGCGCGCGTCGTCACCGACGTGGTGCGCGACGACATCAGGGACGAGCTCGACGATCCCGCCGGCGACGGCACCGCCCGCACCCGGTCCTACCTGCTGCACTGCGAGCGGTCCTCGGGGCAGTACCTCGCGGACGCGCTCGTCGACGCCGGCACCGAGTACGGCATCGAGGTCGGCGCGCCGCCCTCGGCCCGCTGACGACCCGACCGCCACCGCGACCGCCCGGCCGGGCGGTCGCGCCACCAGGAGCCACAGGGATCCGCCCGCGATGACACAAACCGTCACCTCACCCCGACCTCCGCGACCGGGCGCCGCCGCTGCTCCCGGTACCGCCGGTCCGGCCGCGTCCGACCTCGGGCGGCTGCTCGCCTCGTGCGTCGACCGGCCGGGCATCGTCTCCGCGATCACGGCGTTCCTGCACGACCGCGGGGCCAACATCACCCAGTACGACCAGGAGACCACCGACCCGGTCGGCGGCCGGTTCTTCCAGCGGCTCGTCTTCCACCTCCCCGGGCTGCGCGAACGCCTCCCGCAGCTGGAGCGTGAGTTCGGCGAGACGGTCGCGCCGCGGTTCGGCATGACCTGGCGGATGCGCGACGTCGACGCCCTCCCGCGGGTCGCCCTGTTCGTGTCGCGGTACGACCACTGTCTGCTGGACCTGCTGTGGCGATGGCGTCGCGGGGAGTTCCCGATCGACATCGTCCAGGTGGTGTCGAACCATCCGGACCTCGCCGAGGCGGTCGCCGGGTTCGGTGTCCCCTACGCGCACATCCCGGTGACCCGGGCGACCAAACCCGAGGCGGAGCAGGCCCAGCTCGACCTGCTGCGCGACCGGGTCGACCTCGTCGTCCTCGCGCGGTACATGCAGATCCTGTCCGGGGACCTCCTCGACCGGATCGGCGTCCCCGTCATCAACATCCACCATTCGTTCCTGCCCGCGTTCGCCGGAGCGAGCCCGTACGACCGGGCCAGGGAACGCGGCGTGAAACTGATCGGCGCGACCGCCCACTACGCGACCGAGGACCTCGACGAGGGCCCGATCATCGAACAGGACGTCATCCGGGTGTCGCACCGCCACAACGCCGCCGATCTCGTCCGGCTCGGCGCGGACATCGAGCGCACGGTCCTCGCCCGGGCCGTGCGCTGGCACTGCGAGGACCGCGTCATGGTGAACGGGCGCACCACGATCGTCTTCTGAGGAGGAGCATGTGACCGCACGGCTCATCGACGGCAGATCGCTGGCCGCCCGGGTGCGCGACGAGGTCGCGACGCAGGTCGCCTCGATGGCCGAACCGCCCGGCCTGGCGACGCTGCTCGTCGGGGACGACCCGGCGTCGGAGATCTACGTCCGCAACAAGCGACGGCTGTGTACCGAGGTCGGGATGCGCGACCTGCACCGCCATCTGCCCGCCGACGTCACCCAGGCCGAGCTCGCGTCGACGATCGCCGGGCTCAACGCCGACCCCGCCGTGACCGGCATCCTGCTGCAGCTGCCGCTGCCGTCGCACCTGCGCCCGGCGGACCTGCTGGAGCTGATCGACCCGGACAAGGACGTCGACGGGCTGACCGAGGCCAGCGCGGGCCGGCTCGCACTGGGCAAACCGGGATTGCGGCCGTGCACCCCGTCGGGTGTGGTCCACATCCTCGACCGCGCGGGGGTCGAGCTCAAGGGCAGGCACGCGGTCGTGGTGGGCCGGTCGAACCTCGTCGGGAAACCGCAGGCGCAGCTGCTGCTCGAACGCGACGCGACCGTGTCGGTCTGCCACCGCCATACCGCGGACCTGGCCGCGATCACGCGCACCGCCGACGTGCTGGTCGTCGCGGCGGGCGTGCCGCACCTCGTCGGCGCGGACGCCGTGAAGCCCGGCGCGACGGTGGTCGACGTCGGCATCCACCGCACCGAGGCAGGGTTGTGCGGTGACGTCGACACCGCCGCGGTGGCCGAGGTCGCCGCCGCGGTCACCCCGGTGCCGGGCGGCGTCGGACCCATGACGATCGCCATGCTGCTGTGGAACACGGTGGCGGCCGCCCGCCTGCAACGGGTGGGCGGAACCGCCACGGTGTGAGGCCGCGCGCCGACTCAGCCCAGGCGCTCGTAGATGGTGGCGTTGGCGGTGCCACCCGCCTCGCACATCGTCTGCAGCCCGAAGCGACCGCCCGTCTGCTCGAGGACGCCCAGCAGCGTCGTCGCGAGGCGGGCGCCGCTGGCGCCGAGGGGGTGGCCGATCGAGATCGCGCCCCCGTTGACGTTCACCCTCGCCGGGTCCGCGCCCGTCTCCTTCAGCCACGACAGCACGACGGGCGCGAAGGCCTCGTTGACCTCGAAGGCGTCGATGTCGGCGATCGAGAGCCCGGACCTGGCGAGCACCTTCGCGGTGGCGGGGATGACGCCGGTCAGCATGTAGACCGGGTCGTCGCCCACCGCGACCGCGGTGTGGATCCGCGCCCGTGGCGTCCAGCCGTGGGCGGCCGCGACCTCGCTGGTGGTGATCAGCAGCGCGGCCGACCCGTCGTTGTACGGGCTGGAGCTGCCGGCGGTGACCTTCCAGTCGATGTCACCGAAACGCTCGGTCCAGCGCTCGGCTGCGAACGGGGTCCGCAGTCCGGCGAGGGCCTCGAGGGTCGTCCCGGGCCGGACGGTCTCGTCGACGTCCAGGGTCGACACCGAACCGTCGGGATGGGTGACCTTCAGCGCGGCCACCTCGGCGGCGAACCGGCCCTCCCGCCACGCGGTCGCGGCGCGGACGTGGCTCAGGTGGGCGAACTCGTCGAGCTCGGCGCGGGAGAGCTCCCACCGTCGCGCGATCAGCTCGGCGCTCACGCCCTGCGGGACCAGCCCACCCGGGTAGCGGTCGGCGATCGTCGGTCCGTGCACGTCGACCTGCTTCCCGCCGACGGTGAACTGGCTGCCGATCGGGATGCGACTCATCGACTCCACCCCGGAGGCGACGACGATGTCGTACGCCCCCGCCACGACCCCCTGCGCGGCGAAGCTGATCGCCTGCTGGCTGCTGCCGCACTGGCGGTCGACCGTCACGCCCGGCACCGACTCGGGCAGCCCGGCGGCCAGCGCGGCGTAGCGCGTGGTGTTGCCGCTCTGCTCCCCGACCTGGCCGACCGCGCCGCCGATGACGTCGTCGATCTCGGCCGGATCGAGGCCGTCCACCCGCGCCAGCAGGCTGCGGATGGCGTGCGCGTGCAGGTCCACCGGATGGACGTCGTGGTATGCCCCGCCCGGCTTGCCCTTGCCCAACGGCGTCCGCACCGCCTCCACGATCACCGCGTCCCGCATGGCCACCTCCGCCTCGTCGCAGCGGACCGATCGGTCCGTGACGTTGAGGGTGCGCTCCGGGGACGACGCGTTCAAGACATGGGGGACCGATCGGTCCGTCTCGTTGCTCACATTCGTGCATTCGGCCGACGCCCGGCGCGCCACGGCGACGCGGCCGGCGTGCCAAGTGGCTCGCAATGACCGGACATTCGAGCGGTACCGAACGAATGCGGTGCACACCACATCCCCGTCCGGCGTCTTGACAGCGATGCGGCCCGCCGCGTTCAGTTGAACCGTCCATCCAGAGCGGCCGAGAGACCGGGCTCGTCGACGTCGCAGCAACCACGCGCCACCGCGCGGGGTGCTAACGCCCGGAACGATGGGAGTTCCCGTGCGCCGAGCGTGCCCGCCCGCCCCTGCGCCCGGTCCCGGCGTGCTGACCCGGCGCCGCCACCTCGACCTCTGCCGCCTCCGCGCCGCCGCCGGTCGCTGACGGTCGTCCGTCCCCCGGCCGACGGGCCGGACCGCGCTCGGCGCCCCCGCGTTCCGGGGCCGCCGTCCGCCGTCCCGGCCCCGGTGCCGTCCGTCCGGATCCGCCTGGAGGCAGCATGTCCCGACCCGCACTCGTCCCTGCAGCCCGCTCGGCCGTGCCCGGTCCACCATCCGATGTGGACGTCGTCGTCGTGGGTGCCGGCGTCGTCGGCGCGGCAACGGCCTGGCAGCTCGCGAGCCGTGGCGTCGAGGTGCTGCTCGTCGACCGCTTCGGCCCGGGGCACAACCGTGGCGCGTCGCACGGGACCAGCCGCATCTACCGCCAGACCTACGTCGCGGCGCCCTACCTGCGGCTCGCGGTCGAGGCCTTCGAGCTGTGGCGATGTCTCGAGGACGTCACCGGCGCGGCGTTGCTCCAGGTCACCGGCGGTGTCGACCACGGGGACCGCTCGGCGACGACCGCCCTCGCCGGCTCCCTCGCCGCGCACGGCATCGCCCACCACTGGCTCGACCCGCAGCAGGCCCGCGAGCGGTGGCCGGGCATGCGTTTCTCCGGGCCGGTCCTCGTGCAGCCCGACCGGTCCGGCCGGTTGCACGCCGACCAGGCCGTCGCCGCGCTGACCGCCGCCGCGGTCGGCAGCGGGGCCCGTCTGCGTCACCACACGACGGTCGAGCGGCTGTCGGTACGCGGGACCGACCGCGTCGACGTCGAGACCTCGCAGGGGCGCATCCGTGCCCGCCGGGCCGTCGTCGCGGCCGGTGCCTGGTCGACCGGGTTGCTCGACGGTCTCGTCGACCTGCCGCCGCTGCGCGTGACGCAGGAGCAGCCCGCCCACTTCCCCGTGCGCGGCGACGACCCGTGCGGTCCCGTCGGGCGGACCGGACCCGCGTGGCCGACGTTCGTCCACCACACCGGCCCGGCCGACGGCTGGCCGTCCGGGGTGTACGGCCTCGCCGCACCGGCCCACGGTGTGAAGGTCGGCTTCCACGGGGTGGGCCCGGTGTGCGACCCCGACCGCCGGACGTTCACCGCCGAGCCCGGCCTGCTGCACCGGCTGCAGGACTACGTCGCGCGGCACCTGCCGGGGCTCGACGCCGACCACCCTGAGCCGGTGAGCTGCACCTACACCTCGACCCCCGACTCCGGGTTCTTCCTGCGCGCGCACGGCCCGCTCGTCGTCGCCGCCGGCTTCTCCGGACACGGCTTCAAGTTCGCGCCCGCGCTCGGCCGGGTCCTCGCCGACCTCGCCGCGGGCGCGGCCACGGAGTCCCCACTCGCCGCGGTTGGTTGACCGAACCGGTCGATCGACCCGCCTCGCACCGAGTCCTCGCAACCGAGTCCTGGACACCCTCTTCGACACCGACGCCCACCGAAGGACCACCATGCCCACCGACCGCCCCCTGCACCTCGCCGTCGAGCTCGACGGCGACGGCGCGCACCCCGCCGCCTGGAGGCGGGCCCGGCACGCCCCCGACCGGCTGCTGACCGCGGCCCGGGTCGAGCGCGTCGTGCGCAACGCCGAACACGCCGGCTTCACCCTCGCGACGTTCGAGGACTCCCTCGCCCCGCCGTCGCGCGGCGCCGATCTCGCCGGTCGCATCGGCGCCGTCGAGCGGGCCGCGTTCGTCGCCCCGCTGACCAGCGTCATCGCGGTGGCACCCGTCGTCTCGACGACCTACACCGAGCCGTTCCACGTCGCCTCCCAGCTGGCGTCGCTGGACTTCGCCGCGGCAGGACGCGCGGGCTGGGTCGTGGCCACCAGCGACGACGCCTCGGTCGCCGCCGCGCTCGGCCGGCCCGCCGTCACCGACCCCGACGGTCTGCGCCGCGAGGCCCGCGACGCCGTCACCGTCAACCGGGCGCTGTGGGACTCCTGGGAGGACGACGCGGCGATCCGCGACGTCGCCACCGGCCGCTACCTCGACGTCGACAAGCTGCACTACGTCGACTTCGTCGGCGAGACGTACTCGGTGAAGGGCCCGGCGATCGTGCCGCGGCCGCCGCAGGGCCAGCTGGTGGTGCTCGCCGCCGACGGACTGCTGCCGCCGGACCTCGTCGACGTCACGCTCGTCGACGAGCCGACCGTCGACGACGTCGGCGCTGCGGCGCGGCGCGCGGCCACCCCGCGGGTGTTCGCCGAGGTCGAGGTCGTGCTCGACACCGCCGACGGGGATGCGGTCGACCGGCTCTCCACGCTCGACGCCCACACCCCGTGGCCGGCGGCGCAACGGCTGCGCCACATCGGTTCCGCCGCGGGGCTGGTCGCCCTGCTCACCGACCTCGCCCGCGTGGTCGACGGCGTGCGGCTGCACGTCGCCGTCCTCGACGAGGACCTGCCCGAGCTGTCGGCGCGGGTCGTGCCCCGCTGCTGCGCGCCGGGGTCGTGAGCCGGCCGGTCGCCGGCTCGTCGCTGCGCACCACCCTCGGGCTCCCGCGCCCGGCCAACCGGTTCGTCCCGCAGGAGGCATCCGCGTGAGCACCGTGTCCGACGACGTGCCCTACCCCGACGCGACGCTCCATCTCGGCGTCTTCTTCCAGGGCGTCAACCACTGGACGATCTGGACGCAGCCCGAGAGCGGCTCGCAGATCGACTTCACCTCGTTCCGGCGGATGATCACCACCGCCGAGCGCGGCCTGTTCGACGCGTTCTTCCTCGGGGAGGGGCTGCGGCTGCGTGAGGCGGGTGGACGGATCCACGACCTGGACATCGCCGGGAGGCCCGACGCGATCACCCAGCTCGCCGCCCTGACGGGGCTCACCTCGCGGATCGGGCTCGTCGCGACGCAGAACACCACGTACAACGAGCCCGCCGACCTCGCACGACGGCTGAGCAGCCTCGACGTCCTGTCCGGCGGGCGCGCCGGCTGGAACGTCGTGACCACCGACAACGCGTGGACCGGCGAGAACTTCCGCCGCGGGGGCTTCCTCGACCACGCCGACCGCTACGTGCGGGCCGAGCAGTTCCTGCACGTCGCCCGCGCGATGTGGGACGCGTGGGACGACGACGCCGTCGCGACGTCGGCCGAGGCCGCGAGCTGGTCGCGGCCGGGTGGCGTCGTACCGGTGCGGGCCCGCACGTCGCAGTTCGCGGTCGACGTCACGCCGGTGCTGCCACGCAGCGAGCAGGGCCACCCGGTGATCTTCCAGGCGGGCGACTCCGCCGCCGGCCGCGACTTCGCCGCCCGCAACGCCGAGGTGATCTTCTCGGCGCACGGCGGCGACTTCGACGACGCGCTCGCGTTCGCCACCGACATCCGGTCCCGGCTGCGCGCGGTGGGCCGGCCGGCCGACGACATCCGGATCCTGCCCGGCACCTCGATCGTGCTCGGCGACACCGAGTCGGAGGCCGAGGAGAAGCGCCGCTGGATCACCTCCGAGCAGGTCACCGGCGCGACCGCGCTGAACATCGCGAGCCAGATCTGGGGCATCGACCTGACCGACCGCGACCCGGACGGGCCCCTCCCGGAGGAGGCTCCGGTCGTCGCCGAGCGGACCGGGGCGATGGGCTCGCGCCGCTGGGACGACCAGGTCGCGCTCGTGCAGCGCTGGCGGGACGTCGCCGCCGAGCAGAAGCTCTCGTTGCGGGAGACCGCCGCGGCTCTCGAGCCCCAGCGCGGGCACACCGGCACGCCGGCGTCGCTGGCCGACAGGTTCGCCAGGTTCGTCCGGCACGGCGCCGTCGACGGGTTCAACGTCTCGCCGATCTTCACCCCCGACGGCCTCGACGACATCGTCGACCGGCTCGTGCCGGAACTGCAGGAGCGCGGGGTGTACCCGACCGAGTACCGGGGCACGACGCTGCGGGAGCACCTCGGGCTGCGCGACCCGCTGACCCGCCGCGGCTGACCGTGCCGATGAATGGTCCGAACAATTCGGAGCGGTTTCGGGAGAAAACATGCCCGGGGCCGCGCACGCCCCCGCCCCGATCGGCCCGAATTCGACATCGGGTCCCCCTGCGCTGCGCGCGACCTTTCGCCGGCGCTTTCCTGCCCTTTTCCTGGAGCCAGCACAATGGGCGAAATCGGCGATTCGCGGCCGGAACCCGCCGCGCGCACCGGCACCTCTCTCCGTGATCCGCGGCCCGCGGACACCGGGCCGGCACCCGGGCCCGCATCGGCACAGCGCGTCGTACCGCTGCGCCATCCGGGGCGGTGGGTCGCGACCGTCGTCGTCCTGGTCGTACTCGCCCAGATCGGGCACGGGCTGGTCACCAACCCGTACTTCCAGTGGGACCGGTTCGGCTACTGGTTCCTCCGGCCGGTCGTGCTCGAGGGCCTGCTCATCACGCTGAAGGTGACCGCGCTCAGCGCGGTGTTCGGGCTGCTGGGTGGCGTCGTGCTCGCGCTGTGCCGGCTCTCCCGCAGCCCGGTGCTGCAGCTGGTGAGCTGGGGCTACGTGTGGCTCTTCCGTTCCGTGCCGCTGATCGTGCTGCTGCTGTTCCTCTACAACTTCAGCGCGCTGTACCCGTCGCTCGGCCTGGGCGTCCCGTTCGGGCCGACGTTCGTGCAGTTCGACGAGACGGCCCTGGCGACGGAGATCGTCATCGCGGTCGTCGGCCTGAGCCTCAACGAGGCCGCCTACGCGGCCGAGGTCGTGCGCGGCGGCATCCTCTCGGTCGACCAGGGCCAGCACGAGGCCGCCGCGGCACTGGGCCTGCCACGGCGCTACCAGTTCCGCCGCATCGTCGCCCCGCAGGCGCTGCGCTCGATCGTGCCCAACTACGTCAACCAGCTCATCGGCTTGATCAAGTCGACGTCGCTGGTGTTCTACGTGTCGCTGCTCGACCTGTTCGGCCAGGTGCAGAGCCTCGGCAGCACCTATCCCGGCGACATCGTCCCGCTGCTCATGGTCGCGACGGTCTGGTACGTGATCCTCACCAGCATCGTGTCCGTCGTGCAGTACTACGTCGAGCGCCGGTTCGCCAGGGGCTCGGTCCGGACGATGCCGCTGACGCCCTTGCAGAAGCTGCGGACCGGCGTCGCCGAGCTTCGCGGCCGGATCGCGGCAGGAGCCCTCCGATGACCACCGACGCAGCCACCCCGGCCGGAATCACCGGTTCGGCCCCGGGAGGAACCGACCCGGCCACCGACGTCCGGCCCGCCGCCGTCGAGATCCACGGCGCACACAAGTGGTTCGGCCCCCACCACGTCCTCGCCGGCGTCGACCTGACCGTGCGACCGGGCCAGGTCGCGGTCGTCCTCGGCCCGTCCGGGTCCGGGAAGTCGACGCTGCTGCGGTCGATCAACCACCTCGAGAAGCTCGACCACGGCTACGTCAGCGTCAACGGCGAGCTCGTCGGTGTGCGGCGGCACGGCGAACGGCTCAAGGAGCTCAGCGAGCGCGCGATCCTGCGCCAGCGCGGCGGGATCGGCTTCGTCTTCCAGAACTTCAACCTGTTCCCGCACCTCACTGCCGCGGAGAACGTCGCCGCGGCCCCCGTCGCGACCCGCCGGGCCACGCGGTCCGAGTCGCGCGCGCGGGCCGCCGAGCTGCTCGCCCGCGTGGGCCTCGGCGACAAGGCCGACGCCTACCCGCGCCAGCTGTCCGGCGGCCAGCAGCAGCGGGTCGCGATCGCCCGGGCGCTGGCCCTGCGCCCCGGCGTGATCCTCTTCGACGAACCGACCTCCGCGCTCGATCCCGAGCTGGTCGGGGAGGTTCTCGGCGTCATCGAGGACCTCGCCAGCACGGGCACGACCCTGATCGTGGTCACCCACGAGATCGGGTTCGCCCGCAAGGTCGCCGACCTGGTCGTCTTCCTCGACGACGGCGTCGTCGTCGAGCAGGGCACCCCCGCCGAGGTCATCGACCACCCCCGACACCCCCGCACCCGCGAGTTCCTCGCCAAGGTGCTCTGAGCGAACCACCAGGAGACCAGCACCGTGTCCAGCCCCAGACAGACAACCGCCGTCCGCCGTTCCCCCGTGAGCGGCGACGGTCGCGATAGCGACTATCGCCGCTCACGAGGTCCTGGGGGCTCCGGTCCCCGGTGGGCACGCATCGCCGCGGCGGGCGTCGCCACCGTCGTGCTCGGGGCCACCGCGGCCGCGTGCGGCGGCAGCGCGCCCGCGGCGACGGGCAGGACGGAAGGCACCACGAGCGTCACCATCGGCGCGCTGTCCAACGGCGCCGCCAAGGAGACCGCGCTGCAGGTCCCCGTCGTCGAGTCGATCCGCAACGAGGTGCCCAGGTCGGTCCCCGACAGTGGCACGCTCGTCATCGGCTCGGGCAGCCTGCCGACCGGGTCGCCGCCCCTCGGGTTCGTAGGGACCGACCAGAAGACGTTGACCGGCTCCGAGCCCGACCTCGGCAGGCTCGTCGCCGCCGTGCTCGGCCTCGAACCCCGGATCGACAACGCGACCTGGGCGAACCTGTTCGTCGGTATCGACAGCGGGCGCACCGACGTCGGCTTCTCCAACATCACCGACACCGAGCAGCGCAAGGAGAAGTACGACTTCGCCTGCTACCGCCAGGACAACCTCGGGTTCGAGACCCTCGCGAGCAGCCCGTGGAACTTCGACGGCACCGCGGCGAGCCTCGCCGGCAGGACGGTCTCCGTCGGCAAGGGCACCAACCAGGAGAAGATCCTACTGCAGTGGCAGAGCGAGCTGCAGACGCAGGGCAAGACCCTCGACGTCAAGTACTTCCCGGACATCAACAGCACCTACCTGGCGCTTTCCTCGGGCAAGATCGACGCCTACTTCCTGCCCAACCCGAGCGTCGCCTACCACGTCACCCAGACCGCGGGCACCCCGACGCCGACACGCAGCGCGGGCAAGTACTCCGGAGCGGGCGCCTCCCTGCAGGGCCTGATCTGCGCGACGACGAAGAAGGGCAACGGCCTGGCCGAGCCCGTCGCCGACGCGATCAACCACCTCATCCAGAATGGCCAGTACGCGGCCTGGCTCGACACCTGGAACCTGGCGAACGAGGCAGTCCCGACCGCCCAGATCAACCCTCCGGGCCTGCCGCTCAGCAACTCCTGACGGCACGCGCGCGACGCCGCGCCGCCCCGCACGACGCACGGAAGGAGCGGGATGACCATCCCGTCCGAGGTCCGGCCCGAGTCCGCGTCCGACGCCGACGCGGAGCGGGTGCTCGACAACCCCGCCCACGCCTCCCTGTCCGGGCCGCACCGGCGGTTCGCCCAGGTGCACGGCCAGGCGCTGCGCTACCACCCCGACGTCTCGGTGTTCACCGCGCTGCCGAGCGCGGCGGAGCCGTCGGCCTGGGCGGACCTCGCGGTGCTCGCCGGGCCGGGCGCGACGTTCGCGCTGTCGGCGCAGGACCCGGCGGCGGTCCCCGCCGGCTGGGAGGTGCTGGACTCCGGGCGCGGCGTGCAGCTCGTCGACGACGGCCTGCGGACCGCTCCCGACGAGGAGGCGGTCCGGCTCGGCGCCGCCGACGTCCCGGAGATGATGGCGCTGGTCGCGCTCACCGAGCCGGGGCCGTTCGCGGTGCGGACCGTCGAGCTCGGTACCTACCTGGGCATCCGGCGCGAGGGCGCGCTCGTCGCGATTGCGGGCGAGCGGCTGCACCCGCCGGGCTGGACCGAGATCAGCGCCGTGTGCACCCATCCCGACTTCCGCGGGCAGGGCCTCGCCACCCGGCTCGTCCGGGCCGTCGGCCACGGCATCCGGGAGCGCGGCGAGACACCGATGATGCACGCGGCGGCCTCGAACACCAACGCGATCCGGCTGTACCTCTCGATCGGGTTCCGGCTGCGCCGGGAGACGACGTTCATGGCCGTCCGGGCCCCCGCATGACCCCTCGTGAGTGCCGACGGTCGCCAGGGCGACCATCGGCACTCACGGTCAGGCCGCGAGGTCGGGGCGGGGCGGGTTCTTCTCCCCCGCCTCGACGGGCACCGTGATCACGTTGCCTGCGGGCGGCAGCGGGCAGGTCGCGTGCGCGGTGAAGGCGCACGGCAGGTTGGTCACCCGGTTGAGGTCGATCGTCACCGTGCCGTCGCGAGCCGGGTCCGCCACGAGCACGTGGCGGCCGCCGCCGTAGGTGCTCGTCCCGGACGTGGCGTCGCGGAAGTGCAGGTTCAGGCCGCCGTCGAAGCCTCGGAGGGCGGCGAGCCGCTGCGGCACGCCGTCGACGTCGAACACGACCTCGCCCACGGTCTCGAAGCGGTGCGTGAGCCCCTCGACGACGGCGCCGACCGTGATCGGCCGCGGCGCGTCGTAGGGCTCGAAGCGTCCCGGCCGCACCCACCGTTCCTCGACCGGGAACGTCGGCACGCCCGTGAACGCCGTGCGCGTCACGGCCTGCGGGTCGCGTACCCGCAGCGCGTAGGAGTCGGTGCGGCGGATGACCTCCACCTTGCGCTCGCCCAGCCCGACCAGGACGCCGGGCAGCCCGTCGACCGGTTCGACGCGCACGGTGCCCGTCACGTGCGCGTCGTCGACCGTCACGTCGGCGCCCTCGGGCACGGTGATCTCGACGCCGCCGTCGCCGGTCGCCCGCCACGTCCCGGGCAGGTCGGGGAACGCCGCGGGCGTCGCGTCGAGCCAGTACAGGCCGGTGAGGCTGAGCCAGCCGTGCGGCGTCGCCAGCAGCTCCTCGCGGGCCTCGTGCCAGGCCTGCCAGTCTGCCGCGAGCCTGCTCTCCGTGGTGGTCATGCGGGTGTCCTCCGGTGATGCTCGGCCGCGGGCGCGGCGGGTCGGGTGAGGGAGCGCAGGCCGAGGTGCTCGCGCGGGGTCGTGCCCGAGTACTCGGTGCGCCGGCTGCCGCGGTCCGGGAGTTCCGCGACCGCGGTGTCGACGAACGCGTCGCGGCCGCCCGGGATCAGGTCCGGGACGAGGACGGACCCGTCGCAGGCACCCTCCTGGACGGCGCGGTCGATCTCGGTCGCGGCGGGGTCGCGCCGGTCCTGCGCGACGGCGCGCGGGCCGTACCTCGGCCGGCGTACCCCGACGGCCTCGTCCGCCGCCTCGGCGTGGGCGTCGCCGAGTACGGTCGCCGCGACCGGCAGCACGACCAGGTCGTCGGGCCGGCGGCGGTAACGCGCAACGTGTCCCTTCACGTTCTCAGAGAACTCGCGGCGGGCCGCGAAGCTTCCCGGCCGGCGGGTCACCGCAGCGCCCCGGCCGCTGCCGAGGCGGCGGAGCGACGCGCCCACTCGGCGCGAGCAGCTCGTGGCTCGCGACCCGGTCGGCGTGGTCGGTGGTGATCGTCGTGACGAGCAGCTCGTCGGCCCCGGTGGCGCGGACCAGGGTCTGCAGGCCGTCGGCGACCCGCGCGGCCGAGCCCACGAACTGGGTGCGCACACGGTCGGCGACGGCCGCGCGCTCCTCGGCCGTCCACTCCCGGGCCAACGCCTCGGCTGGCGTCCGGTAGGGCCGGGCGCCGCGCCCGGTGCGGATGCCGAGCACCCACTCGCCGTAGGGGGCGGCGAGCTCGCGGGCCCGGTCGTCGGTCTCGGCGACGACGACGTCGGCCGACACCATGACGTGCGGGCGGTCGAGCCGGTCCGACGGCCGGAACGCGGCGCGGTAGGCCTCGACCGTCTCGATCGCGGTGTGCGGCACGATGTGGTAGCTCGCCGCGAACGGCAGGCCGAGGGCTCCGGCCGCCTCCGCGCTGGCGCCCGGGCTCGACCCGAGGACCCAGACGTCGACGTCGACCCCCTCCGCCGGCAGCACGTGCAGCGGCGTCCCGGTCGCGTCGCGCGCGGTGCCGTCCAGGTAGGACAGGATCGCGGCCACCTCGCGCCGGTAGTCCTGCGGCGGCGAGTCCGTGCTGATGCCGAGCAGCTCGGCGAGCGTCACGAACGCCGTCAGGTCGGCGAGGTACCTGCCCGGCTGCGGGACGAGCAGGCCGTCGACGACGCGCTCGGGTGCCGGCTCCCGCGTCGGCGCGGCCCCGGTGCGACCGGCGGCGAGCATCGCGAGGATCTTCTGCAGGTCGAACCGGCCGAGCCCGATGTCGACGCGCCCCGGGTGCAGGGCCGCGACGGTCCCGAACTGTTCCGCGACCTGCAACGGGGCCGTGTGCGGCAGCTGCACCGCCCCCGAGCCGACGCGGATCGTGCGCGTCGCGGCGGCGAGCAGGGCGACCAGTACGGGGGTCGACGACGACGCGACGCCCGTGGCGAGGTGGTGCTCGGCGACCCAGTAGCGCAGGTACCCGGCGCGCTCGGCGGCCTGCGCCAGCTCGACGGTGTGCCGCAGCGCGTCGGCGGCGGTGCCTCCGGCCGGGACCGGGGAGAGGTCGAGCACCGACAGCGGGACCGGCCCGCAGGAGGACGGCCCGGAGGACGACGGCCCGGAGGACGACGGCGCGCTCATGAGGCTGCGTGGACCTTTCGCGAACGGCTGCCGGCGACGGCCGCCAGCAGCTCACGGGTGTAGTCCTCGCGCGGCGAGGCGAAGAGCTCCTCGGTGGAGGCGAGCTCGAGCAGCGCCCCGTCGCGCATCACGCCGACGCGGTGGGCGATCCGGCGCACGACGGCGAGGTCGTGGGAGATGAACAGGTACGCGAGGCCCTGCCCGGCCTGCAGCTCGGCCAGCAGGTCGAGCACCTGCGCCTGGACGGAGACGTCGAGCGCGGAGACCGGCTCGTCGCAGACGACGAGGTCGGGACGCAGCGCGAGCGCCCGCGCGATCGCGACCCGCTGCCGCTGCCCGCCGGAGAGCTCGACGGGCCGGCGCGCCAGCACCGACGCCGGGAGCGCGACCCGGTCCACCAGCTCCGCGACGCGCTCGCGGCGCTCGGCCGGCGTGCCGACCCTGAAGGCGCGCAGCGGCTCCTCGACCACGTCGGCGATCGTGAAGCGCGGGTCCAGCGACGCGTACGGGTTCTGGTACACCAGCTGCGCCCGGCGCCGCAGCTCCCGCCACGCGGCACCGCGGACCGTGGTGACGTCGGTGCCGTCGAACTCGACGGTGCCCGAGGTCGGATCGGCCAGCCGGAGCACGAGCCGCGCGGTGGTCGACTTCCCCGATCCGGACTCTCCGACCAGCCCGAGGGTCTCGCCGCGACGGATCTCGAAGCTCACCCCGTCGACAGCGCGGTGCACCGCCCGGCGGCCGGCCGAGCGCGGCAGCGGGAAGTCCTTGACCAGGTCGCGGACCACGAGCAGCGGTGTCTCGTCGGGCGCCCCCGACACCGCAGGGGTCGCGACCACGGGCCGGGCCGGCGCGCGGGCCGCGGCGGTCGCGCTCGCGAGGCCGGGTGCCGCGGCGAGCAGCCTGCGCGTGTAGGGGTCGGTCGGCCCGGCGAGGATCTGCTCGGTCGGCCCCCGCTCGACGAGCCGCCCACCGGACATGACCGCGATCCGGTCGGCCCGGTCGGCCGCGACACCCAGGTCGTGGGTGACGAGCAGGACCGCGGTGCCGGACTCGCGCGTCAGCTCCTCGAGGTGGTCGAGGATGCGCCGCTGGACGGTGGCGTCGAGCGCGCTCGTGGGCTCGTCGGCGATGAGCAGCGCGGGGCCCGCGGCGATCGCGATGGCGATCAGCACCCGCTGGCGCATGCCGCCCGACAGCTCGTGCGGGTACTGCCGGGCCCGCACGCCGGGGTCCGGCAGGCCGGCCCTGGCGAGCAGCTCCTCGGCCGCCACCGGGGCGCTGCGCCGCGTGGCCAGGCCGTGCACCCGCAGCGCCTCGGCGACCTGCGGCCCGATGCGGCGCACCGGGTTGAGCGACACCGTCGGGTCCTGCGGGACGAGCCCGGCGACCCGGCCCCGGACCGTGCGCATCGCCTTCTCCGAGCGGCCCAGCACCTCCTCGCCCGCGAGCCGCACGCTGCCGGCACCGACCGTGGCGTTGGCGTGCAGCAGGCCGACGACGGCGTGGGCCAGCGTCGACTTGCCCGACCCCGACTCCCCGACCAGCGCGAGCACCTCGCCCGGCGCCACGTCGAGCGACACCCCGCGGAGTGCGGGCAGCGAGGCGCCGGCCGCCCGGTAGGAGACCTCGAGATCCCGGACCCGCAGCAGCGGGTCGGTGGACCCGTTCACGCGCGCACCTCCGTCGCGGTCCGAGGGGCGCGCGGTGGCCGGATCAGGGCGGTCGGGTGCATCGATGTCGGGTCCTTCGGGCGAGCCCGGGTGGAGCGTGCCCGGCGCGGCGGGACCGGCGGGGAGCGGACGAGCCCGGGACGTGGGCAGGGCGGACGAGCCGGTCAGCCCCGACAGCTCGCGCTCGTCACCCGCAGCAGGTCGACGTGGAGCCGGTAGGCCCCCCGGTAGGTGCTCACGACCGCCTCCATCGTTCCCGGCATGAGCACCCTCGCCCGGTCACGGGGGGTTGCTGCGGCGTCGTCGAGCCAGGTCTCTCGGCCGCTCTGGATGGTTCCGACGGTCGCCCGTCGTCGTCCGACAGTACGAACCCGATCCCCACCGGTGTCAATCCGGACATCTGCTCCCACCATGCGGGACGACACCGGTACGCCCCGAGCCAGCGCGGATGCACCCGGCCCGGGTCATCCGGTGGCGGGGCTCACACGCTCGGCGGTGAACGCGTGCACCGACCGGGTCAACGTCCGCAGCCGCTTCCGCAGGTCCTCGCGCTCGGCCGCGGACAGGCCGAAGGCCGTACCCATCTGCGTCGGGACCGCGGCGGCCCGGGACCGCAGCGCCTCCCCCTCGGCGGTGAGTACGACGTCGACACCGCGTTCGTCGTCGGTGCGGCGGTGGCGCTCGACCAGCCCCAGCGCCGCGAGCCGCTTGAGCAGCGGCGTGACGGTGCCGTAGTCGAGCTCGAGAGCAGCGCCGACCTCCTTGACCGAGCAGCGGCCCCTGTCCCACAACAGCAGCATCACGAGGTACTGCGGATAGGTCAGCCCCAGCTCCTCGAGCAGCGGCCGGTAGGTGGCCGTCACCGCACGCGAGGCCGCGTAGATCGCGAAGCACAACTGGTCGTCGAGGAGCAGGGACTCGTCACTCACGTGTCCCACAGTAGCACGCGCCACATTAACTTGTGCACAAGTTAGTTGGGCAATAGCTTTCTCGCTGTGAGGCCGCGGCCGACGTCGCGGACACATCGAGCGATCGGAGCAGACGATGAGCGAGAACCCGGTACTGGAGCCCGCCGCACAGGCGTTCGTGGACGCCACGGCGACGCCGCCGTTCCTCTACCAGCTCGACCCGGCCGACGGCCGCAAGGCGGTCGACGACGTCCAGTCCGGCGACACCCCCAAGCCCCCGGTCGACGAGGAGTGGGTGTCCGTCGACGGTGGCCCGACCGGTCCGGTGGACGTGCGGATCGTCCGACCGCAGGGATCGACGGGCGCGCTGCCGACCCTGCTCTACATGCATGGGGGCGGCTGGGTCTTCGGCAACGCGCACACCCACGACCGGCTCGTCCGCGAGCTCGCGGTCGGCGCCGGGGTCGCGGTGGTGTTCGTCGAGTACACGCCCTCGCCGGAGGCGCGCTACCCCGTCGCGATCGAACAGGGTTACCGCGCGGCGCAGTGGATCGGCACCGACGGCGCGGCGCACGGGCTCGACGGCACCCGGCTCGCCGTGGCCGGAGACTCGGTGGGCGGCAACATGACCGCCGCGCTGACGTTGCTGGCCAAGGAGCGCGGCGACGTCCGGTTCGCCGCCCAGCTGCTCTTCTACCCGGTCACCGACGCGAACTTCGACACCGGCTCCTACGAGCGGTACGACACCGGTTACTTCCTGCACCGCGAGGGCATGCGCTGGTTCTGGGACCAGTACACGACCGACCCGGCCGAGCGTGCGCAGATCACCGCGTCACCGCTGCGGGCGACGACCGAGCAGCTGGCCGGCCTGCCGCCCGCGCTGGTGCTCACCGACGAGGCCGACGTGCTGCGCGACGAGGGCGAGGCGTACGCGAACAAGCTGCGCGCCGCGGGCGTCCCGGTCACCGCCATTCGCTACCTCGGGATGGTGCACGACTTCATGATGGTCGACGCGCTGCGCGACTCCGGTGCCGCGCAGGCCGCGATCGACCAGGCGGTCCGGACCCTGCGGGCCGCCCTGCACGGCTGATCCCGCCGGCTCGCGACCGGCATGGCGCACGGCTGATCCCGCCGGCCCCGCGACCGGCACGGCGCGTCGGTCGCGGGCGGCACGGAGGCCTCACGCAGGCCTCACGCAGGCCGTTGCCGCAGCGGCGGCACCGACGCCCCCGCCCGCACGACGTGCTGGATCGAGCCCAGTCCCTCGACGGACAGCTCGACCTCGTCGCCCGGGACGAGCCAGGGGTAGCGGTCGCCGCCGTGCACCCGGGAGAGCTCGAGGATGCAGCCGGTGCCGACGGTGCCCGACCCCAGCACGTCACCCGGGACGAGCCGGGTGCCGCGCGAGGCGTAGGCGATCATCTCCTCGAACGACCAGTACAGGTCGGCCAGCGTCCCGGCGCTATACCCGACACCGTTGACGCTCGCCCGCATGGCCCGGTCGAACCCGTGGCCGCGCCGGTACGGCTCCAGCTCGTCGGGCGTGACGAGCCAGGGCCCCAGCGTCGTCGCCGAGTCCTTGCCCTTGGCCGGGCCCAGTCCCACCGCCATCTCGTGCGCCTGCAGGTCGCGCGCGCTCCAGTCGCACAGGATCGTCACCCCGGCGACGTGGCTCCACGCCTGCTCGACCGGGATGTCCGAGCCCTCCCGCCCGATGACGACGGCGACCTCGAGCTCGTAGTCGAACGCCGCGCTGCCCGGCGGGACCGCGACGGGCGTGCCGGTCCCGACCACCGCCCGCGGGTTGGTGAAGTAGAAGGCCGGGGCGTCGTACCAGGCGGGGGCCAGGCTCGACCCGACCGCTTCGAGCGAGGTCACGGCGTGGTTCTCGAACGCCATGAAGTCACGGATCGACGGCGGGACCGGGATCGGTGCGTGCAGCACGACCGCGGCCTCGTCGAGGACCTCGGCCGGCGCGGCGAGGACGTCGCGCCCCTCAGCGGTGAGGTCCGTGCCGACGAGGTCGAGCAGCGTCTCGGTCCCCGCCCGGCCGTGGACCCGGCCCTCGTGCAGGACGCCGGCGCGCAGCGGGGCGCCGGGTCCGGACGAGTAGGTCACCCAGCGCGTCACACTCCCTCCCTGGCCGGTTCGACGAGCCCGCCGACCTTGTAGAGGGACTCGATCTGCTGGGCGTCGTACCCGAGCTCGGTGAGCACCTCGACGTTGTGCTCGCCCTGTAGGGCGGGCACCTGGTCGTCGAGAGGCTCCTCGTGCCGGCTGAAGTGCCACGGCATGCCCGGGATCGTGATCGTGCCCGCGGCGCGGTCGGACACCGTGCGGGTGACACCCCACTGCTCGGCCCACTCGGACGCGGCGAACTCGTCGATGCCGCGGACGATCCCGGTCGCGATCTTGGCCTCGTCGAACTGGGCGTCGAGCGCGCCCATGGTGTCGAACGTGTGGATCCAGGTCTGGACGATCGCGTGCAGGGCGGCGAAGTTGGCCTCGCGCAGCTGCGGGGTCAGGAAGCGCGGGTCGTCGAGCAGGTCGGGGCGGCGCATCGCGTTGCAGTAGAACTGGAACGTCAGCGAGCCGACCAGGCTCATCGGGACCACGAACGGATCGCCCTCGGGACTGGTGAAGAACGGCGCGTCGGTGGCGCCCAGCACCGGCCGCTCCGAGCCCAGGTCGTGGTCGGCGAGATCGACGTGCACGCGCTCGTTGATCGACGTCATCACCGCCGCCATCGCGACGTCGACGTACTGGCCCTCGCCGGTCGCCGCGCGGTGCTGCAGGGCCGCGAGCACGGCGATCGTGGCGTGCAGCCCGGAGTAGACGTCGGCGTGCGAGAGGGCGTCGGTCCGTCGCCGTGGACCTTCGGCGTCGAAGTGCCGCAACGTGTTGCGGGTGAAGCCGACCTCGGCCTGGACGGTCGGCGCGTAGGCCATCCGGCCGGCCCAGTTGCCGCGCTGGCCGTAGCCGCTGATCGAGACGTAGACGATGTCGGGCTTGACCGCCGCGACGGAGGCGTAGTCGAGCCCGAAGGAGCCGAGCGCCCCGGGCCGGAAGTTCTCGATGACGACGTCGGCCGTCGCACACAATGCCGTCACGACCTCGCGCGTCTCCGGCACGTTGAGGTCGACGCTGATGTTGCGCTTGCCCGAGTTCTGCTGCGCGTAGTAGCCGGTGACCGCGCCCTGGACCGGGAACGCCCTGCGCGACAGGTCACCACCGGGCGGCTCGACCTTGATCACCTCGGCGCCGAGGTCGAGGAGGTGCTTGCCGCAGTGCGGGCCGGCGAGCACCCGGGAGAAGTCGACGACGCGCAGACCGCTGAGGGGAAGGGGCATCGTCGGCCTACCGACCCTCGAAGCGGGCGGCGCCGGGCCCGTTCTGGGCGAGCGACCGCAGGCCGACCTTGAGGTCGTTCGACGTCCAGATGTCCTTCTGCAGCTCGGCCATCACGGCGTCGGTCGCGCGGGGGCCGTGGCCCGCCGCGTAGGAGATGACCGCCTTCGTCGAGGCGTGCGCGACGGTCGGGCCGAGCGCGAGCTCCTGACCGAGCGTCAGCGCGACCCCCTCGAGGCTGTCGTCGGGCACGACCCGGTTGATGACGTTCCAGCGCTCCAACGTCGCCGGGTCGTAGCGGCGGGCCAGCAGCGCCATCTCCTTCGCGCGCGCCGAACCCGCCCGGTCGGTGATCCGCTGCATGGCGCCCATCAGCGGGTTCATCCCGATCGTCGCCTCAACGCAGCCGATCTTCGCCGACTGGGCGGCGACGATCAGGTCGCACGCGAGCGCCAGCTCGAAGCCGCCGCCGACGCACACGCCGTGCACGGCCGCGACGATCGGGACCGGGAGCTCGTCGAAGACCCGCAGGACGTCGACCAGGTCGACGTCCGGGGCCTCGCCGCGGTCGGCGCTCTCGAAGATCCCGACGTCGGCACCGGCGCAGAAGTTGCGCAGGCCGCTGCGGAGGACGATCGCGCGGGCGCCGTCGGCGACGGAACGGTCCACAGCGGACAGGACGCCGGCGATGAGGTCGGTCCCCAGGAAGTTGTGCGGCCTGCTCTGCATCGTGAGCACGGCCAGCGCTCCGTGCATCTCGCGCGCGACGTGCGCCTCCTCAGGTCGCTCGGCGGGACGGGCGACGTCGCCGCCCCCCGGCTCCGGATCGACGGCGACGTCGGTCACCTGCGGGGCTGCCTGGGCCACGGTGCCCTCCTCTGCTCGGACTGCGGCGGCGGACGTTATATGCCGCACGGCATAGTGTCAACGGCAGCTCGGGGACAACGATCGGCCGCGGATGTACCGTGTCGGCATGCCTCGCCGCACCGACAGCAAGGCCCGCATGGTGACCGCTGCGCGCGGCCTGTTCCGCGAGCGCGGTTACCTCGGGACCGCGATGTCCGACGTGCTGGCGGCGAGCGCCGCGCCGCGCGGCTCGGTCTACTTCCACTTCCCCGGCGGCAAGGAGGAGCTGGGCACCGAGGTGGTGCTGACCCACAGCGCCGAGACGACGGCCCTGATCAACCGGGTCGCCCTGCGCGTGGACACCCCGGGGGAGATCATCCGCGGGTTCCTCGACGCCTCCCTCGAACGGCTCGTGGCCAGCGGCTACCGCCAGGGCTGCGCGGTCGCGCCGATCGTGCTCGAGGTGCCGCAGACCTCGACGCTCTCGGAGGCGACCCGCCGGTCGTTCCAGGACTCGGTCGTCATCCTCGCGGCCCGCCTGACGGAGAAGGGCGTGCCCGCCGAGGCCGCCCACCCGCTCGCCGCCGCGGCCTACGCCGCCCTCGAGGGCGCCCTGATCATCAGCCGCAGCCTGCGGTCGACCACGTCGTTCGAGACGTTGCGCGACGTGCTCGCCGCCGAGGCGGACCGGCTGCGGGACGAGGCGGCGGGGGCCGGCGGGGACGGCGCGTCCGAGCGGGCCGCGGGCGGCGCGTGACGGCCCGAGCGTGCCCGTTCCCCAAATTACTATGTCGGCCTACATAGACGGTCGGCCGTTCCGGGTCGGCGCGCTGCGCGCCGCTCGGATTCCCGCCGCGGTCAGTGAACGACCGGACGCCCGCCCTCGGCGGGCACCACGTCGAGCGGGACGGCCCTGCCGTCGGGTGCGGGGAACTCGACGTGCGTCGACCCGGTCCGCCCGGGCTCGACCCGCACCTGCTGGACGACCGGGTCGTACCCGCGGGTGCTGAGCGTGTAGGTGCCGCTCGCGACGTCGTCGAACGCGAACCGTCCGTGCTCGTCGCTCACGGCGGTCGCCACGACCCGGTCCTGCTCGTCGGTGAGCGTCGCGGTCGCGCCGGCCACCCCGCGGCCACTGCCCGCCACGACGACGGAGCCGATCAGGCGCGCCCGTCGGACCATTGCGATCTCGTGGCCGGGGGCGTCGACGACGTCGTGGCCGACCTCGATGCCCGCTGCCACGGGCACGCAACCGGGATGATGGGCGGTGAGCGTGTAGCGGCCGTCGGCGACGGCGTCGACGAGGAACGTGCCGTCCGGCGCCGAGGTGGTGACCGCGGCGACGTCACCGACCGCGTCGATGAGCGAGACCGTCGCCCGTTCGACGGGCCGACCGCTCTCGTCCGCCAGCCTGCCGCGCACGGCGAAGCTCCCGACGAGCGTGACGTCGTGGCACACGGGCCCGTCGCCGACGACGACCGTCTCGGCGTGCGGACGGCGCCCCGGGCTGCTCGCGACGAGCAGATAGCGGCCGCCGGCACCGACCGGGATGCGGTAGGTGCCGTCCGGACCGGTGCTCAGGCGCCCGATCTGCTCCCCCGATGGCCCGGTCAGCGTGACGGCGGCGGCGAGTGGCGTGCCGTCCGCGCCGCGGACGGTGCCGACGACCGCGGGACCGGCACCGACGGCGACCGCGCTGACGGCGACGGCCGACTCGCCGGTGGCGGCGGCCGACTCGCCAGCGGCGACGGCGTCGAGCACCGTGGGAGCCGAGGCCGGCGGTGCGGGTGCCGCGACGGCCGCGCGTTGACGAACGAGCAGAGCGGTCGGAACGGCCACGACGAGCAGGACGACCCCCGCGACGATCGCGCCGGTGTGGAAGCCGGTGGTGAACGCCGACCCGACGGACTCGGCGACGCGCGCCGCGAGCGATACCGGCAGCGCCGACGACGGAGCACCGCCCGAGGAGGCCGCGGCCGCGACCTGGGCCGCCACGGGAGCCGGGACGCCGTTGCCCGCCAGCTCGCCGGGCAGCTCGCTGGTGAACCGGCTGGTCAGGATCGTGCCGAGGATGCTCGCACCCAGGACGTTGCCCAGTTGGCGGAACATGTTGACCGTGCCGCTGGCCATGCCCGCCTGCTGCGGCGGCACGCTGACGACGGCCGCCGCGGTGGTCGGGGCCGCGACGAGACCCATGCCGAAGCCGAAGATCGCGAAGCCCGGCCAGACGTGCGCGTAGGCATAGTCGGTGCCCGCGGCGAGGAGCAGGAAGGCGCCACCGGCGGAGACGACGAGCCCGACGGTCATCACCAACGTGGTCCCGAGCCTGCGGACGATCCGCGCGGCGATCGCGCTGACGACGACGTAGACGCCGAACATCGGCAGCAGGGCGAGGCCGACGTCGATCGGGGACAGCCGTGCGACGCGCTCGAGATAGAGCACCATGAGCAGCGCGCAACCGGTGAACCCGAACATGAACACGACGGCGACGACCATGACCGTGCTGAACGACGGGCTGCGGAACAACCGGAGGTTGACCATCGGGTCGGGGTGGCGGAGCTCGACGATCACGAACACCGCCAGCGCCACCACGAACAGGGCGAAGACGCCGAGGATCCGGCCGCTGAGGTAGCCGATCGAGGCGCCCTCGATGATGCCGAAGGTCAGCGCGGCGACCGCGATCGTCGCCAGCAGCACACCCAGCGGGTCGAGCCGCTTGTCCGGGTGCCTGCTCTCCTGGACGACGAGGAGCGCGAAGGCGACGACCAGCACCGACACGACGACGTTCACGACGTAGACGACGTGCCAGGACCAGTGGCCCAGCAGGGCGCCGGCCACGACCGGGCCGATGGCGAGACCGACACCCGAGCATCCCGCCCAGATGCTGATCGCCTCGGTGCGCAGGTGCGGCTCGTGGAACGTGTGGCTGACGATCGCGAGGCTGTTGGGCAGCACCATCGCGCCACCGATGCCGATCACGACCTGCGCCGTGAGCAGCAGGGCGACGCCCGCGGAGAGGTACGCGAACACGCTGCCGAGCCCGATGAGTCCGACGCCGATGACGAAGACGAGCCGGCGACCGACGATGTCGCCCGCGGTGCCCGCCGCGAGGACCAGGCTCGCGACCGCGAGCGAGTAGATGCTCGTGATCCACACCAACGCGGTGTTCCCGATGTGCAGGTCGGCCTGGATCGAGGCCAGCGACGAGATCGTCGCGGTGATGTTGAGGAACGTCATCATCACGCCGAGGCAGGCCGCGGCGAGCGTCGCGCCTCGACGCACCGGCCGGCCCTGGGTCGCAGGTGGCGCCGGAGCACTCATCGGGGTTCCTCCGCGGGATCGCACGGCGCCGGGGCCGTGGTCGGTCATGGGCAGGCCGGATGCGTCCTGCGAGGTGGCCCGCCGCGCGGCGGACGCCGCTAACTATATCGGACTATAGTCAGGGTGGCCGGGCGTCACCGGTCCGGCGCTGCGACTCCTACCCTGGAGCTGTGATGGCCTCGACACCCGACAGCGGAACGGCCGGCGCCGCGACGGACGGTAACGCGGCGGAAGCGTCGTCGGCCGGGGTGATGACGCTGGAGGGCCGACTGACCGGCCGCGACGACTGGACCGGGCCCGGCCGGTGCTCGATGGAACGCGCGCTCGAGCTCGTCGGCACGCGTTCGGCGATGCTCCTGCTCCGGGAGGCCTACTACGGCGCCCGCCGCTTCGAGGACCTCGCCCGCCGCGCGCGCATCACCGAGGCCGCCGCCGCGACCCGGCTCAGGCAGCTGGTCGCCGACGGCCTGCTGGAGCGGCGACCCTACCGCGAGGACGGTCAGCGGACCCGGCACGAGTACCTGCTGACCGACAAGGGCCGTGACCTGCACGCGGTCTTCGTCGCCCTCGTACGGTGGGGGGACACCCACATCGAGGACGGTCCCGTCGAGCTGGCCCATGCCGGCTGCGGCGCGGCGGTCGACGTACAGGTCCGGTGCCGGGCGGGGCACGACGTCGGGCTCGGCGAGACCGTCGTCCGCGTCCCGCGGAGCCCTCGCGCGGCGCCGCGATGACCGGCGGCCGGGACGGCCTGCGTCCGGCCGGGCCGTCGGCCCGGTCGCAGGCACGACCCCGGCTCCGCGCCACCGCCGCGCGCCGAGGCCCACGACACGACGATCCGCTACGCCCCCGAGGCGCCACCGTTCCGTGCACTACCCGCTCGGCCAGGCCCCGACCTCACCTCACAGGACTCACCCTCGGCAACCGGCCTCACGCCGACGGTGAGGCTGCGCTCCGGAACCCGGCGCCCGCCGCTCTCGTCGGCGTAGCGTCCGGCGAACACGACGTCACCCTTGGCGGCGTGGCCCGCCATGAACCGACGGTGCTCGGGGCGCAGCGCCGGGCCGGCCATCGTGACAGAGGCGCTGCACGTCCGAGTTGACAGATAGTTCTCAGATTCGGAAACTATTCTCGAAACGAGGAAGGAGTTTCCCGTGACCTCTCCCGAGGACGTCCCGACCGTCACCCTCGCGGTCACCTACCGCGACCCGAAGGCCGCGCTCGACTGGTTGGCGCGCGCGTTCGGCTTCGAGGTGAGCATGGCGATCGAGGGCGACGACGCGATGACGTCGCACTACGAGATGTCGGTACAGGGCCGGGGCCGCATCGTCATCGGCGGCGAGTGGGCCGACTGGACGCGCAGCCCCGCCGGTGTCGGCGGCGCCAACACCCAGAGCGCGAGCGTCCTGCTCACCGGCGACGTCGACGCGCACTGCGCCCGCGCCCGCGACGCCGGGGCGAGGATCGTGGCCGAGCCGGAGGACCAGTTCTACGGCGACCGCACCTACCGCGCGGTCGATCCCGAGGGCCACGTGTGGACGTTCGCCGCCCACGTCCGCGACGTGAGCCGGGCCGAGGCGGAGACCGTGATCGGCCGGCGGATCGACGCGCCGAGCTGGACGTGACGGCGGCCGCCGCTGCCGCGTCGCCGGACCCCGTCGACCGCACGCTCGGCGCGCTCGCCGACCCGCACCGTCGCCAGGTCGTGGAACTGCTGCGCGGACGACCGCACCGGGCGGGCGAGCTCGCGGCGGCGCTCGACCTCCGTCCCTCGGTGCTGAGCCGGCACCTGAAGGTGTTGCGCGACAGCAAAATGGTCGAGGAGACCAGCCCGGCGTTCGACGCCCGAGTGCGGGTCTACTCGCTGCGCCCGGGGGCGACCGCCGAGCTGCGCTCGTGGCTCGACGCCGTCGAGCAGGGTTGGGCCGACCAGCTCGCCGCGCTGAAGGCGCACGTCGAGGGGCCGTCGTGACCTCACGGGTGCTGGTCGCGCTGCGCATCGCGGCCCCTCCCGACCGCGTGTTCACCGCGTTCACCGCAGAGACCGCGATCTGGTGGCGGCCCAACACGTTGTTCCAGCTCAACGGCCGCGACGACGGCAGGCTCGCCATCGAGGCGGGACCGGGCGGGCGGGTGCTCGAGTGCTACCCCGACGACCCGCCGTTCGAGGTCGGGCGGGTGCGGGTCTGGGAGCCGCCCGGCCGGCTGGTGCTCGGCTGGCGACCGGCGACGTTCCCCGCCGACAGGGAGACCGAGGTGCACGTGCGGTTCGAGGAGGTCGACGACGGGACCCGCGTCGTCGTCGAGCACCTGGGGTGGGACGGTGTGCCGCAGGAGCACGTCGCCCGGCACGGCTTCCCGTTGCAGCCGTTCCAGCAGCGTCTCGCCGAATGGTGGCAGTCGTCGCTGAGGGCGCTGGCTTCGGCCACCTGAACGCCGCGGCTCGCCGGTCCGGTCGGCGGCTCCGCCGGGGCGCGAGACCCTGATCCTGTCCGGCGGCATTGACCGACGGCACCGTCGCGGGGAATCGTCGGCGCCACGAGAGTCGGTCGGGTCGACCGGCGCCTACCAGGAGGAGGACCGTGCGCGTCGCCGTCGTCGGCCCCGGGATCGCCGCGTGAACGCCGAGGAGCGGCTGCCGCTCGTCGCCAACATCTCGCTGTTGTTCGCCGAGGTTCCCTATCTCGAACGCTTCGCCAGGGCCGCGGCCGCCGGCTTCACCGCCGTCGAGACGTGGTGGCCCTGGTCGGACCCCGTGCCGCCACCGGGCGGGGTGGACACCCTCGTCGCCGCGCTCGACGACGCGGGGCTCCGGCTCGCCGGGTGCAACCTCTACGGCGGTGACCTGCCCGCGGGCGAGCGCGGGATCGCCTGCGACCCGGCGCGCACCGAGGAGTTCGCCGCCAACCTGGACGCGGTCGTGGGGATCGCGCGACGGACCGGCTGCCCCGTCTTCAACGGCCTCTTCGGCCGACGCCGGCCCGACGTGCCGGTCTCGGAACAGGACGCGCTCGCCGTCGCGCAGCTCGCGACCGCCGCGCGGCGTCTGGGCGAGGTCGGCGGCACGGTGCTCGTCGAGGCCCTCGGACGGGGGCTCAACGGCACCTACCCCGTCACGAACGCGCAGGAGGCCGTCGCCGTCGTCGACCGGGTGCGCGAGACCGCGGGTGCCGACTCGGCCGGTTTCCTCTTCGACACCTTCCACCTCACCACCAGCGGCGACGACCTCCCGCAGGTGATCGCCGACCACGTCGGGGTGATCGCGCACGTCCAGGTCGCCGACGCGCCGGGCCGCGCGCAGCCGGGGACCGGCGTGGTCGATGTGCCCGGTGTCGTCGACGCGCTGTGGGCCGCCGGTTATCGCGGCGCGGTGGCCGCCGAGTACAGCCCGACGGTGCCGACCGAGCAGACCTTCGGCTGGCTCGACGAGACCCCGCGGCTCGCCGCCCTGACGCCCCGGGCCTGAGCCCGCCGCACCACCGGCCGTCCCCCGTGCCGTCGCGCCGCGCCGTCGATCGGGTCGCTGTCCCGGGACACGGCGGGCACCAGCCGGTCGGTGGACGGCGGCGTCGTCCGGCACGTCCGCCGGGCGGCCGACCGCACCGTCGTCGCGACGGGGCGAGTCTGGAGGGCGTCAGCACGACAGTCCTCCGGAACGGAGCGCGGCGATGAGCATCTCGACCCCGGCCACCACGTCCACCTCGACCCTCGGCACCCCGACCGCCGCCACGCGGCCGCTGTGGATCGCGGCCGCCGTCCTCACGATCGTCGGCCTGGCGATCGGCCTGGCCTCCGAGACCTACGCCGTCGTCTCCGCATGGGTGCTGGTCGGGGCGGGGGTGTTCGCGCTCGCCGACGTCCTGGTACGACGACACCGCGCGGGGCACCGGATCGTCCGGCTACGCGGTTCCGCTCCGCTGCCGCGATGACCGGCAGGCCCGCAGGCAACGCTGAGCCGCCGGGCTGCGCCGACGCCGCGCGGTACCCGCTGCTCGCCGCGTGGATGCGCATCGCCGAGGGACCGAGCGCCGCCGAGCAGCTGGCTCGCGGCGTCGACTTCCTCCTCGACGGCATCGAGCGCCGGAACACGCAGCTGGGGCACGGTCAGGCCCCCACGTCGGGACCCGCCGAGGTCCTACGGAGTGTGCCCTCTCGCCGCTCGGGGTGCCGTCATCGCGTCGCCCGCTCCAGCAGTTCCAGCACGTGGACATAGGGCTCCCCCACCGCGCGCGACATCCCCAGCTCGCAGGTGCGGTTGCAGGAGGCGTGGGCGTCGAAGTCCTTGCCGGCCAGCTCGGCGGCCTGCGGGGCGGTCGCGGCGGCCGTGAGCTCGGGGTGCAGCAGGCCGCGGTCGCCCGCGAACCCGCAGCAGCCCCAGGCGTCGGGCACCGTCACCTCGACGGCGACGGCCTCGGCGACGCGGAGCAGCGCGGCGGTGAGGCCCATCCGCTGCGCGGAGCACGTCGGGTGCAGCGCGAGCGTCGGGATGCGGGTCGGCGTCAGCGCGCCGAGCAGGTGCTCGGCGGTGAACGCGACGGCGTCGACGACGCGGATCGCCCGGTACCGGGGATGGCCGTCGGCGAGCATCTGGTGCAGGCCCTCGGTGCACGACGACGCGTCGGTGACGACGGGCAGCCTGCCGCGATCGGTCGCGGTCCACAGCGCGGGCAGCACCCTGGCGGCCATCGCGGCGAGCCCGGCCTTGTGCCCCTTGGACTTCCACGGGGTTCCGCAGCACAGTGACGGGAGCCGGTCGGGCACCACCAGCCGCACCCCGGCCCGCTTGCAGAGCCGGGCGAACGCCTCGGTGGCGCCCGGGTCGGCGGGGCCGAACATCGTGCCGGTGCAGGAGCTGAAGAGGACGGCGTCGGCGTCGCCCGTGGGAAGGGAGGCCGGCACCCGCGCGCCACCCGACCCGGGCAGATCGGCCGACCACCGCGGCACGGTGTCGGGGTCGCCGACGCGCCGGGCGAGATCCGTCGCCCGCTCCACGGTCCGGGCCGGCAGCCGGCCGGCCAGGTCGAGCGCGGCCCCGGCGGCGGCCGTCGTCGCCGACCAGTGCCGCGCCGCGACCGTCCACGCCGCGGAGACCGCGCGCTGCGGGCGTTCGGCGCGCAGCCGCCGGACCAGGTCACCGGTGTTGATCAGCACCGGGCACGCGGTCTGGCACATGCCGTCGACCGCGCAGGTGTCGACGCCGTCGTGGACGTAGCCGGACTCCAGCTCGGCGACCAGGTCGGTGTCGCCGGCGAGCCGGGCCCGCTCGGTCTCGCGGCGCAGGACGATCCGCTGCCGCGGCGTCGTCGTGACGTCGCGGCTGGGACAGACGGGCTCGCAGAACCCGCACTCGACGCACCGCTCGACCTCGTCCTCGACAACGGGCGCCGACTTGAGGTCGGCCAGGTGCGCCTGCGGGTCCTCGTCGAGCACGACACCCGGGCTGAGCAGGCCACGCGGGTCGAAGAGCCGTTTGATCTCCTGCAGCACGGCGTAGAGCTCGTCGCCGTACTGGCGGCGGACGAACGGCGACATCATCCGGCCCGTGCCGTGCTCGGCCTTGAGGGTGCCGCCGCGGCCGAGCACCAGCGTCACCATGTCCTCGGTGAAGCGGCCGAACCGGTCGCGCCCCGAGCCGTCGCCGAGGCGCTCGGTGAGCATGAAGTGGATGTTGCCGTCCTTGGCGTGGCCGAAGATCACGGCGTGGTCGTAGGCGTGCTTCTCGAAGAGCCGGGTGAGCTCCTGGCACGTCGGGAGCAGCTCGGGGACCGGGACGGCGATGTCCTCGAGCAGCGCGGCCGTCCCGGCGGGGCGGGCGCCCGCGACCTTCGCGTACAGCCCCTTGCGCAGGTGCCACAGCGCGGCCTTGGCGGCAGGGTCACCCGCGAGCGTGCGCGGGCCCTCGACCGGCAGCCGCTCCAGCACCGGCGCGGCGGCCCCGGCGAGCGCGTCGGCCTCCTCCGCGGTCCCCGCGCGGTACTCCACGAGCAGCGCCGCGTGGTCGCGCACGACCAGGTCGCGCAGCACCGGCGCGGCGTCGGCGTCGCCCTGGCCGACCCGCAGCGACGTCGCGTCGAGGAGCTCGACCGTCGCGGGCGCGGTGGCGACGAGATCGGGCAGCGCCCGGTTCGCGTCGGCGAGGTCGGCGAAGACCAGCAACCCGGTGCGCGCGTGCGGGTACAGCGGCACCGTGCGCATGACGACCGAGGCGACGAACGCGAGCGTGCCCTCGCTGCCGACCATCAGCCTCGTGAGGATGTCGACCGGCCGCTCGTGGTCGAGGAACGAGTTCAGCCCGTAGCCCATCGTGTTCTTGATCGAGAACAGCGTCTCGACGCGTCGCCGCGAGTCGGCGTTCCCGCGTACCCGGTCGCGCAGCCGGGCCAGCCCCGCCCACAGGTCCGGCTCGCGGTCGCGGAGCCGCTCGTCGGCATCGGGTGCGCCGGTGTCGAGCACCGTCCCGGACGGCAGGACGACCTCGACCGACTCCACCAGCACGTAGCTGTTCGCCGTCGTCCCACACGACATCCCGCTGGAGTTGTTGGCGACGACCCCGCCCAGCGTGCACGCCGACTCGCTGGCCGGGTCCGGCCCGAGCACCCGCCCGTAGCGGGCCAGCTTGGTGTTGACCTGCCGGACCGTCGCGCCCGGCCCGACCCGCACGCGCTGCCCGTCGTCGAGGATCTCGATGCCGCGGAAGAACTTCCGGGTGTCGACGAGGACGCCGTCGGTCACGGCCTGGCCCGACAGGCTGGTGCCGCCCGAGCGGAACGTCAGGTGGGTCCCCACCGCCGCGACCGCGGTGAACAGGCGGGTGACCTCGCCCGCGTCGCGCACCGTCGCGACGGCCTGCGGCGTGCGCAGGAAGTGTGAGGCGTCGTGCGCCATCCCGAACCGGTCCAGCGCGCGGGTGCTGACGCCGGGTACGGCCGCGGCGAGCTCGTCGCCCAGAGTGGTGGTCATCGCGCTCGTCCTCGTCGTCGTGGTCGCCGCATTCTCTCCCGCCGTGGACGACCATGCCGTCTAGTTCTGCGACGCGGTGAGTGGCGATGGTCGCCCGGGCGACCATCGCCACTCACGAGCAACCGGTAGACCCAGGACGTGGCGCGGCAGCGGGCGGCGTCGGGACGGAGGCGCGGTGTCGGTGCGCGACGACGGGTGCGGCACCACGACGTCGGGCAACGGCAGCGGCAACGGCAGTGCCGGTGGCAACGGCAGTGCCGATGGCAACGGCAGTGCCGATGGCAACGCCACGGGCCGGGGCCTGTCCAACCTGCGCGACCGGGTCGAGGCCGTCGGCGGCCGGTTGCAGGTCGACGGCGTGCCCGGTGTGGGCACGCGGGTGTGCGCGGAGCTGCCTGCAAGGAGGTACCGATGGCTGAGCTGCTGCGCGTGGTGATCGCCGTCAACGCGATCTTCGCCAAGCTCGGGCTGGTCGAGGAGCCCGTGCACAGGCGGGTCGCGGCCGTGCCGGCGTACCTGCAGGACCGCACCGCCCCGACGTCGTGACACTGCCGCTCCGGTGCCGACGTCGTGCACCTGGCCGTGGCCGACGGCGTCCAGGTCGTCCAGTGCACGAGCTCGGCGCGGGGTCCGGACGTCCACGGGATCACGCGAGGCGCGTTCCTCCACGTCTTCGAGGCCGGCGGCAACCGCATCGAGCTGTTCGGCACCTCCGGCATCCTCGAGCTCGTACCGGACTTCGAGACGGTGACCTGGGATCTCACCGACTTCGACATCGGGCCCGGGCGGCGGTCACGGCCTCGAGGTCGCGACGGACCCGGTCGGGGTAGGGGACTGGACCGGACGGACCCCGGTAGGGCATGGTGCGCGCCATGAATCTGTCCGTGCATTTCGTGGGCGGTCCGGCCGACGGCAGGGACGACGAGTACGACACCATGTCGTCGCCGGTGCCCCGGCTCTACCTCACCGACGACGACGACCGCTGGCGCGCGGTCTACCAGCTGTCGGCGGACTGCCCCGTCGTCGGCGGGCGCTGGCAGTACGAGGAGGTCCCCGACCGGCTCGGGCGCCCGTACCGCTGACCGGCCCCGACCCGACCGACACCCGCACATCCCGCGCGATCCGGACACCTCGCGCGGGACGTGCCGAACGGCCCTGGGCCCCCGGCGCCCACCCGGCCGATCATGCGTCGATGCGCATCCTCGACCGGGCCACCGTGGCCGAGCTGCTCGACCTCGACCAGCTCGTGGACGCGCTCGCCGTCGCGATGACCGACCTCAGTGCCGGCCGCGCCACCGTCCCACCGCGCACGGGCGCGGCGATCGCTGCCGCCGGCGTCCTGGTCGCCATGCCCGCGTACTGCCCGTCACTCGGACTGGCCGCGGCGAAGCTGCTGACGGTCTACCCCGGTAACGCGGCGGCCGGCCGGCCCGTGCACCAGGCGGTCGTCGTGGCGGTCGACCCGGAGACCGGCAGTCCCGTGGCCCTGCTCGACGGCGACGCGATCACCGAGCTCCGGACCGCCGGCGGGCTCGGCGCTGTCGGTGCGGCTGCTCGCGCGGCCGGACGCGCGGACGCTCGCGGTCGTCGGGCACCGGTCCGCAGGCGCTCGCGCACGCCCGGGTCGTCGTGCGGGAGCGGCTGTTCGACCGGGTGCTCGTCGGCGGCCGGAACCGTGAGCGCGCGGAGCGGATCGTCGCCGATCTCGCCGCGCACGGTGTCGACGCGACGCCGTGCACGATCGCGGAGGCCGTCGGCGAGGGCGACGTCGTGTGTGGCACGACCAGCGCCGTCGAACCGCTCGTGCGCGCGGGCGAGGTGCGCGACGGCGTCCACGTCGCCGCGGTCGGCTACGCCCGTGGCGGCGGGGAGGTCGACCCGGCGCTGATGGCCTCCGCGCTGCTCGTCGTCGAGCACCGCGACACCGTCCTGACCGCGTGGCCCGCCGGTGCCGACGACGTCATCGACGCGGTGGCGCGCGGCCTCGTCGCGCTCGACGACGTCGTGGAGATCGGCGAGCTCGTCGCGGGCACCCGCGCCGGGCGGACCGACGACCGGCAGCGCACGATCTACCGCTCGGTCGGCCTCGCGGTGCAGGACGTCGCGGCGGCGGCGGTCGTGTTGCGGGCGGCCGGCACCCGTGGCCTGGGCACTGTCGTCGAGCTCTGACACACGACCGCCCCGGTCACGGGGACCGGGGCGGTCGCGGGCGCGGTCGCTCAGTTGTAGACGTGGTGTCCGCCGTAGCCCGACGACGAGTGGTCGTACGAGTCGTGGCAGCCCTTGTCGTAGGAGTCGTGGCAGCTCTTGTCGTCGTAGGACTTGTCGCACCAGTCGTCGTTGCCGTCGTAGCGGCCGTTGTCCCAGCAGTGCGAGTACTTGTCGTCCCAGCTGTGGTGCTTCTCCGACCAGCTGTCGTTGCACTCGCGGTTCCAGGTGTTGTCGTTGTGGTACTTGCCGGTGCTGCAGTGGGACTTGAACATCTCGGGCCTCTTCTCGGTGTCGTTCGTGCTGGGGGGTTCGTGCCGTGGGGGTGTTCCTGCTGACGAGAACCCTGCCGTCCCGGGCCGCGGCGGACGATCGAGTGCGCCCCCGATCCCGCGGGGGGAAACCCGACTCCTGGCGGGCACGGCCCGTCCACCTCGGACGCCGTGGCGCCGAGCGACGGGCACTGGCGCCCACGGCGTCCGGTGGGCGAGGATCGTCGTCCGCGTTCCCGACGACGGCGACCGCGGACGACGGGAGGGCCCGACGCATGCGGTGGCTGCCGCTCCTGCTCGCGGGAGTCCTGCTGCTCGCGTCGTGCGGCAGCGACACCGAGCGCCGGGCCGTCGACGGACTCGTCGACTCGTGGACCGCCGGGCCGTTCTACACGCTGCCCGACCCGATCCCGCCCGGTGCGCCGGGCACCCTCGTGCGGTCGGAGCGGCTGGGCAGCGCGCCCGCGGGCGCGATCGCGTGGCGGGTGCTCTACCACTCGCGCGACGTCACCGGTGCCGACCTGCTCACCTCCGGCGTCGTGGTCGCCCCGGCAGGCCCCGCTCCCGCCGGCGGGCGGACCGTCGTGTCCTGGGGGCACCCGACGACCGGTACCGCGCAGCGGTGCGCGCCGTCGGTCGGCGACGACCCGTTCGATCTCGTCGAGGGCCTGTCCGACCTGCTGCGGGCCGGGTACGTGGTGGCGGCCGCGGACTACCCGGCGATGGGTGCACCCGGCCCGGCGTCCTACCTGATCGGGGCGACGGCGGGCGACAGCGTGCTCGACGCCGCCCGCGCCGCGCGGGCCCTGCCCGAGGCGGGGGCGTCGGACCGGCTGCTGCTGTGGGGGCACTCGCAGGGCGGGCACGCGGTGCTGTTCGCGGCGCAGCTGGCCGCCGCCTACGCACCCGAGCTGCGCCTGCTCGGCGTCGCCACCGCGGCCCCGGCGACCGACCTCGCCGACCTGCTGCGCGCCGACATCGGCGACGTCTCGGGCGTGACGATCGGCGCCTACGCGTTCGCCGCGTACTCGGCGGCGTACGGCGTACCGCTCGACACGATCCTCACCCCCGCCGGCGCCGCCGCGACGCCGGCGATGGCGCGGCTGTGCCTGATCGGCCAGAACGCACAGCTGCACGACATCGCGACGCCGCTGGTCGGACACTATCTCGGGGGCGATCCGGGCCTCGTCCAGCCATGGGCGCGGCTGCTGGCCGCCAACACCCCCGGCACGACCCGGCTCGACGTGCCGCTGCTCGTCGCGCAGGGCGGCGCCGACACCCTCGTGCGGCCCCAGGTGACCACGGCGTTCGTGGCCCGGCAGTGCGCCCTCGGCACGCACGTGACCTCGCTGCCGTTGCCCGGCGTCGACCACGGCTTCGTCGCGCTCGACGCCCTCCCGACGCTGCTCCCCTGGCTCGCCGCGGTGGAGCGGGGCACGCCTCCTGCCTCGACCTGCCCGGCCGGCGCGTGACCCGCCATCCGGCGGGGCACGCCCGCCGCGCGACGGCTGGGGAGGTGCGCGGCGCACGCATAGCGTCGGGTCGTCCGACAGCGAGGAGCCGACGATGACCCGCACCCACCCGCCGTTCGACCCGGAGCTCGAGGCCGCGCTGCGCCTCGTGCACCAGGTGAACCCACCGACGGTGACATCCGAACGGATCGCCGACCTGCGCGCGATCACCGACGCCTACCGGATCGCCGAGGAGTCGTTGGCCGGGATCGACGTGGCGGAGCACGTCGCGCCGGGCCCGGCCGGTGCGCCGGACGTCGCGCTGACCGTACTGCGACCGGCCGACGCGGACCCCGCCGTGCCGCTGCCCGGGATGCTGCACATCCACGGCGGCGGCATGGTCGCGGGCAACCGGCGGGTGGGTCTGGACTGGGCCGCGGACTGGCTGCGTACCGTGCCGATGGTCGTCGCGTCGGTCGAGTACCGGCTCGCGCCGGAGCACCCGCACCCGGCACCGCTCGAGGACTGCTACGCGGGCCTGGAGTGGCTGGCGGGCAAGGCCGCCGAGCTGGGTGTCGACCCGTCCCGGCTGGTCGTCGCGGGCGGCAGCGCGGGCGGGGGGCTCGCGGCGGGCGTCGCGCTGCTCGCGCGGGACCGCGGCGGCCCGGCCCTCGCGGCGCAGCTGCTGATCTGTCCCATGATCGACGACCGTGCCCGCACCCCGTCCAGCACCGAGCTCGACGGTGAAGGCCTGTGGGACCGGACGTCGAACGCGACGGGCTGGGCGGCACTGCTCGGTGACGCCGCAGGCGGCCCGGACGTCTCCCCCTACGCCGCACCCGCCCGGGCGACGTCGCTCGCCGGGCTGCCGCCCGCGTTCCTCGACGCGGGAGCGGTCGAGACGTTCCGCGACGAGACCGTCGACTACGCGACGCGGCTCTGGCAGGCGGGCGGGCAGGCCGAGCTGCACGTCTGGCCGGGCGCGTTCCACGGGTTCGACTCGGTCGTGCCCACGGCGACGCTCTCGCGCGAGGCCCGCGCCGCGCGCGAGAACTGGTTGCGCCGGGTCCTGTCCGGCTGACGGGCCGGACCCGGTACCTGCTCGACGGCACGGGGCTCGGCGAAGGAGACTGCCGGGATGCGCGAACTCGCGGGCCGTGTGAGCTCGTTGGACCCGGACGCGGGCGCCGCGCTGCACGCCATCGCCTACTTCGACGCGCTCGTCGAGTCGCGGGCCGGACTGGAGGCGGTCGTCCGCGCCGCCGCGGTGCTGGCCGGCTGCGCGGCGGGGCTGCGGGACCCCGCCCGGCGGGCCGTCGTCCGCGTGCTGCTGGACGGACGGCGCGAGGACGGCGAGCCCACCGGCACCCGGGCTGCGCTGCACGACGACGACGGCGCGGTCGTCTGGCTCGAGCGCCCCGCCGGCGCCGGCGACCCCGCCCGCGACGCGCTCGACGCCGTGATCCTGGAGCGGATGGCCGCGACCGCGCGGATCGTGCTCGACCGCACCCGGCCGCTGGGCCGGCGGGAGGACCCGGCTGCCGTCGAGCTGCTGGTCGATCCCGGGGCGGCGCCGGAGGTCCGGCGGGCGGCCGCGCGCCGGCTCGCGCTGGTCGGCGACGCGTTCGTCGTCACGGTCGGGACCGGCGCGCCGCCCGCGGGGAGCCGGGTCGCGGTCCGGCCCGGCGATCTCGTCGTCACGGTCGAGGCCGCCGGGACCCCCGGTCCCCGGCCCGCGCGGCACGCCGTCGGGCCTGCGGTCGGGCTCGACGACCTGCCCCTCTCGCACGAGCTGGCCCGGCTCGCGTTGCGTCTCACCACCGCACCCGACGAGCCCGGCCCCACCAGCGTCGATGCCGCCGAGGTCACGGGTCTGCTCGCCCTCGCCGACGGCTGTGACTCGGGCGCGGCGTCGATCGAGGTCGCCGCGATCGAGCGGGTGGTCGCCCGCTTCGGCTGGGCCCCGACGACCCTGTTCGCCGTGGCCGCCGACCCGAGCCTGCGGGCCGCGGCGACCCAGCTGCACGTCCATCATTCGACGCTGCAGGAGCGCGTCGACCAGATCGGCCACGCGCTGGGCTGGTCGGTCGTCACTCCTGCGGGGCGGACCCGGCTCGCGATCGCCCTCGCTCTGCGCCTGCTACGAGCAAATCGCTGGTGACACTTGCACATGGCGCCATCATGGCGCCATGATGGCGCCATGGAACTCGACGGCTTTGTCGACGGCCTGCACCGCGAGCTGGTCGTCGCGGCCGAGGCCGGCGGCGACGACGTGCGGGCGCTCGCGGAGCGGCTGGTGCGCGCCCTCGACTCGGCGACGCGGCTGATGCTGCTCGACGCGCTGTCGGTGGCGGCGGACGAGATCACCCGTGAGCTGGCACCCGGCTCGGTCCACCTGCGGCTGCGCGGCCGCGAGCCCGACTTCGTCGTGGCCCTGCCCGCGCAGCCGGAGCCCGCCGGCACCGCGGCACCGGAGGAGCCGCCGCCGGCGAGCCAGGCTGACGCCACCGATGGCGCCACGTCGCGGATCAACTTCCGGCCGCCGGAGAGCCTGAAGGCCCGGATCGAGGAGGCGGCGGGCCGCGAGGGCCTGTCGGTCAACGCGTGGCTCGTCCGCGCGGCGACGACGGCGCTCGAGGCCCGCGACCGTCCCGACCCCGCGGCGCGCTCGCGCAGCGGCCGGCTCACCGGCTGGGTGGGGTGAGCGACGTGGACGAGTCCTACGTCTTCGACACCCCCGAGCCGGTCCTCGTCACCGTCGACCTCCCGCACGGCGGCGTGCGCGTGGTGGCAGGCGACCGCACCGACACCCGGGTCACCGTCAGCACGGGCTCCGACAGCCCGCCGACATCGAAGGTCGTCCTGGCCGAGGGTGTCCTCGCGATCACCGGCCCCACCCGGCGCCGCTTCGGCTGGGCGCTCGACCGGCTCCGCGGCAGCGCCGCGGAGGACGTCCTGATCGAGGCGCCGGCCGGGACCCGGATCCAGGCCACGCTCGCGATGGGCGAGTACCGGTGCGCGGGCCCGCTCGGCGAGTGCCGGCTGACGACCCGCTACGGCGACATCCGGGTCGAGCAGGCCGGCCCGTTGCAGGCGAGTACGGCCTACGGCGACATCCGCGTCGACCGCGCCACCGACGACGCCGAGCTCACGACGAGCGCCGGTGAGCTGCACGTCCGCACCCTCGACGCGGGCGGCGTCCTCAAGAACGACTACGGCGAGACCCGTGTCGGCCACGTCGGCGGCGACCTGCAGGTCACCGGCCTCTACGGGGACATCCGCGTCGACCGCGCGGAGGCGGGTGTCACCGCCCGCACCGCCTACGGCGGCGTCCGGGTCGACGACGTCGCGCGCGGCGTCGTCGACCTGGTGACGACCTCGGGCGTCCTCGAGGTCGGCATCCGGGCGGGGACGGCCGCATGGCTCGACGTGAGCTCCGCGTCCGGCCGGATCCGCAACTCCCTCAACCCCCGCGACAACCCGGACGGGTTCACCGACACCGTCGAGGTCCACGCCCGCACCGCCGGCGGCGACATCGTCGTCCGCCGTGCCTGATGCCGTCCCGAGACCACCGAGAGCTCCCGATCAACGAGGAGAGACAACCCATGTCCGCAACCCGCCCGGAGGCCGTCCTCGCGACCGGCCTGCGCAAGTCGTTCGGGACCGAGGTCGTGCTCGACGGCATCGATCTCGCCGTCCCTGCCGGCTCCGTCTTCGCCCTGCTGGGACCCAACGGCGCCGGCAAGACCACGACCGTCCACATCCTCACGACCCTGCTGGCCGCCGACGGCGGAACCGTCCGCATCGCCGGTCACGACCTGGCCACCGACCCCGATGCCGCTCGTCGCGCCATCGGGGTCACGGGGCAGTTCTCCGCGGTCGACAACCTGCTCACCGGGGAGGAGAACCTGCGGCTCATGGCCGATCTGCTGCACCTGGACCGGGCCGATGGACGACGGCGCACCGCGGCGCTGCTCGAGCAGTTCGACCTCGTCGACGCGGCCGCCAAGGCACCGTCGGCCTACTCGGGCGGGATGCGTCGCAAGCTCGACCTCGCGATGACCTTGATGGGCGACCCGGCCGTGATCTTCCTCGACGAACCCACCACCGGTCTCGATCCGCGCACCCGCCGGATGATGTGGGACGTCGTCCGCGATCTCGCGGCCGGCGGCGTCACGATCTTCCTCACCACGCAGTACCTCGACGAGGCCGACGAGCTGGCCGACCGGATCGCGGTGCTCGACCGCGGCCGGATCGTCGCCGAGGGCACCTCCGCCGAGCTCAAGCGGATGATCCCGGGCGGCCACATCGAGGTCCGGTTCACCGGCCGCGCCGCCTTCGACACGGCCGCGCGGACGTTCTCCCGGGCACGTCGCGACGACGACACCCTGACCCTCCAGATCCCCGCCGACGGCGGGGTCCGCTCGCTGCGCGCCGTGCTCGACGGCCTCGACGCGGCACACGTCGAGGCCGACGAGCTCACCGTCCACCGTCCCGACCTCGACGACGTGTTCCTGTCCCTCACCGGTCGCCCCCGCCCCGCGGCGGAGGCCCAGCAGAAGGAGCTGGTCCGATGACCGCCCTCGCCCCCGCCCTGCCGCTGCGCGACTCCCGCACCATGTTGCGCCGCAACGTCCGGAGGATGCTGCGCTACCCGTCACTGACCGTCCTGCTCGTCGGGATGCCCGTGGTGTTCCTGCTGCTGTTCGTCTACGTCTTCGGGGGGACGCTCGGCAGCGGGCTGCCCGGGTCGGCGGCCGGCCTCACCGGCCGCGCGGCCTACGCGAACTACGTCGTCCCCGGCATCCTGCTCATGACCGTGGCCGGCGCGGTCCAGGGCACCGCGATCTCGATCGCGATGGACATGACCGAGGGCATCGTCGCCCGGTTCCGGACGATGTCGATCTCGCGGACGGCGGTGCTCACCGGCCACGTCATCGGCAGTCTCCTGCAGGTGTTCGTGGGGCTCGCCGTCGTCACGGCCGTCGCGCTGGCGGTCGGGTTCCGGCCGACTGCCGGCGTCCTCGGCTGGCTGGGCGCGATCGGCATCCTCGCGCTCGCCGGACTCGCGATGATCTGGCTCGCGGTCGCGCTCGGGCTGAAGGCCAAGAGCGTCGAGACGGCGAGCAACACCCCGATGTTCCTGATCCTGCTGCCGTTCCTGAGCAGCGGGTTCGTGCCCACCGACTCGATGCCGACGGTGCTGCGCTGGTTCGCCGAGTACCAGCCGTTCACCCCGGTCATCGAGACGCTGCGCACGTTCCTGACGGGCACGGCCCCGGCGGGCGCGACCGGGTGGCTCGCGCTCGGCTGGTGCGTCGTGATCGCGGGCGCCGGGTTCGCGTGGTCGCGCCGCCTCTACGAACGCGCCTCGATCCGCCACCACGGCTGAGCACCACGACGACCGGCAAGGAGCACACCGATGGACGCGACCACGACGACGCTGCTCGTCGGCGCGCTGCTGGCACTGGTCCCGGGATGGGCGGGCTACCTCATCGGCCGCGCCTCGCAACGCCGCCGGGGTCGAGGCCCACGGCCCGGCGCACGGGAGATCTGCTCGTGCGGTCACGGCTACGGCACGCACGAGGGCGAGGCCCGCTGCCACGGCTCGGAGGTGCTGCGGCTCAACGGGATCCAGGGTGTCCACCGCTGCGGGTGCACGCGTTACGACGGGCCCGAGCCGCTGCCGCGGTCCTGGACGCCGGAGCCGCTCATATGAGCAGACGCCGTGGGGCGGGTGTCGACCTGCTCGGCCAGGGTCGCCGCGACCAGCCGTCGCTCCAGGTCGGGGCGCCGGACGCGGGTCGAGGCCGTCAGCTCGTAGACCCCGTCGCCGCGGCCGGTCGCCAGCTCGATGCGGTCCATCGTGGGCAGGCCCTCGCGTCCGACGTCGACGGGGCGCCTGTTCCACGTGACGCTCCCGTCCGGGTGCAGCCGGGGCCGATCGGGGCGCGGCGGTCCGGGCCGGAACTCGCAGCGGTCGAGGTCGAGCACCTCGGCGATCATCGCGCCGACCGTCGTGACGAGGTCGGACGTGGCCCCGTCCACGGCCATCCGCGCGACCCCGGCCACGCCCGCGACGTAGCCCTCACGCCGACTCGCGCGCGCCCGCTCCCGCCTGCCCCACTGCGCGAGCTCGGTGACGGCAGCACCGACGGCGAGGAGTAACAAGGTGGTCTCGAGATCGGCTCGTTCGAAGATCGTCAGCTCGTAGAAGGGCGGCGCGAGGAAGAAGTCGAAGGCGAGCGCGGCGATCACCGCCGCGAGGAGGCCGGCGGCCCGCTCGGCACGGACCGCGACCGCCGTGACGACCAGCACCAGGATCAGTGAGGCGCTCGTGTTGACCACCACCGCACGCAGCAGCCCGAGAACCGCGGCCGTCGCGACGGGCAGCACCACCGCCCACGTCAGCGCCCACGGCCCTGCCCACGTCCTGGTCCCCATGCCGACCAGCTGACACCCGGCGGGCCCGGCGGACAACGGTCCTTGACGAGACCTTGACGCCCGACCTGGTCAGCTGCGGGGGTCGGCGCGCAGCTCGGCGAGGACCTCGTCGGTGTGCTCGCCCAGATCCGGGCCCAGCGACCGGATCGGCAGCGACCGCTCCCCCAGCACCGGGACGATGCCGGGGAAGCCCACCTCGCGCGGGGCGTCCCCGCCGACGTCGACGGGCAGGTACTGGATCATGTCGCGGGCCCTGAACTGCTCGTCGGCGACGATGTCGGCAGCCGTGTAGATCGGACCCGCCGGCACGCCCGCCTCCTCCAGCAGCCGCAGCACCTCGGCTCGGGGGTGCTGTGCCGTCCAGGCGCCGATGGCGTCGTCGAGCTCGTCGCGCCGGGCCCACCGGCCCGCGTTGGCCGCCAGGTCCGGGTCGGCGCCCAGGTCGGCGCGGCCGATCAGCGTCATCAGCCTACCGAAGATGCCGTCGCCGTTGCCGGCGATGACGACGCTGGAGTCGTCCGCGCAGGGGTAGGCGTTGGACGGCGCGATGCCCTCCATCCGCCCGCCGGTCCGGCGCCGCTCGACGCCGTACGCGAGATGGTCGGGGACGAGCGACTCCATCATCGAGAAGACGGCCTCGCTCAGCGCGACGTCGATCGTCCTGTCCGACACCGGGACCCGCGCGTCGGCGGCACGCGCGCGCTCGCGCTCGAACAGGGCCATCATCGCGCCGAACGCGGCGTAGAGGCCCGCGATCGAGTCGCCGATCGACACCCCGACCCGCACCGGCTGGCGGTCCTCCTCGCCGACGAGCTCACGCAGCCCGCCCATGGCCTCGGCGACCGCGGCGAACCCGGGCCGCGACGACAGCGGGCCGGTCTGGCCGAACGCCGACACCCGCACGACGACGAGCTCGGGGTTGACCGCGTCGAGCACGTCGGGCCCGAGGTCCCACTTCTCGAGCGTCCCGGGCCGGAAGTTCTCCAGCAGGACGTCCGAGCGCGCGGCCAGCGCCAGCACCGCCTCGCGGCCCTCCGGCGAGCGCAGGTCGAGCGTCACCGACCGCTTGTTGCGGTTGATCGTCCGATAGAGCATCGACGTCGTCCCGGCGTAGAGCCGCCAGTTGCGCAGCTCGTCGCCGGTGCGCGGACGCTCGACCTTGACGACGTCGGCGCCGAAGTCGGCCAGCAGCCGTCCGGCGGTCGGTGCCGCGATGTAGTTGCCCAGCTCCAGGACGCGGACCCCGGACAGCGGCAGTCGCGTGGGGTCCCCGTCGTGGTTCGTCCGGCCGTGCACCGTTCCTCCTCCGGCGCCCGTCCCACGACGGGCGACGCGCAGGGGAGCCTAACCGGACACGCGGCTACCGGGCCGTGGGCTGCAACACGAAGTCGTACTCCGCGACGAGGAACGGGACGTCACAGTGGCCGCCGCCGGGCGCGGGACCCGGCTCGTGCTCGACGAACGGCACCACCAGCTCCTGCTTCGTCCCGAAGACGACGTCGCTGTCGAGGTACTGCGCGCCCTCCCGGAACAGGTGGGTGATCAGCGGCTCGTAGCCCTCGACCGCGATCAGGAAGTGCATGTGCGCGGGCCGGAAGTGGCTGATGTCGGTGCGCGCGACCAGCTCGCCGACAGGCCCGTCCATCGGGATCGCGTACCCCAGCGGCGCGACGGTGCGCAGGCAGTACTCCCCGTCGGCGCGGGAGGTGTACTTGGCCCGCAGCCGCGCCTCGTCGGTGACGACCTGCGACTCGTAGCGCCCGTCGGTGTCGGCCTGCCACACGTCGAGTACGGCATCGGCGACGGGCTTGCCGTCGAGGTCGCGGACCGTGCCGTGGACGTAGAGCGGGGTGCCGTGCAGCCCGTCGGACATGTCGTCGCCGTAGCCGCGCTCCGGCGAGCCGTCGATGTGGAACGGGCCCAGCACGGTCGCGGGAGTCGCGGCCGGGTCGAGGCGGTTGTTCATCTGCACGACGAGCATCGACAGCCCCAGCACGTCCGAGGCCAGGATGAACTCCTCGCGGCGGTCGTCGCTGATCTGGCCGGTGCGGGTCAGCCAGCGCATCGCGGCCATCCACTCGGCCTCGGTCAGGCGGACCTCGCGGGCGAAGTCGTGCAGATGCCGGACCAGGGCGCTGAGCAGCTCGGCCGTGCGGGAGTCGTGGGCGGTCGCCCACCGGTCCACGGCGAGCTCGGTGATGTTGTCCTCGGTGACGAGATCCATGCTCGGTCCTTCCGGGTCGCGCCGGTGGTGGCGACGCTCGTCCCTCGATGTTCTGCCCGCGACGGGGTGCGTGGCAACGGTGGTGTGCCCGGGCGCGGCACGCCCGGTCACGGACGCGCGAGCTCCCAGACGACGACGGCGGGCAGTCCGACGTAGGCCGCCTCGTTGGCCTCCGGGATGAGGGTCGCCGTGGGTGTCGCCGCGGCCTCGCGCGTCAGCACCGGTTCGGCGACACCGCGCACCTGCAGCCCGGCCTCCAACGCCGCGGTGGCGTAGTCGGAGAGCAGGTGGGGGTGCAGCCGGATGAACGCCCGCCCGTTGCGGCCCGCGAACTGCGCCTGCCACCCGAGCGTCACGAGGAACGGGTGCACGTCGCTCACGACCACCCGCCCGCCCGGCCGCACCACCCGCGCGAGCTCGGCGAACGCCTGGGCCAGGTCGGCGAGGTGGACCATCGCCAGCGCGCAGATCGCGGCGTCGACCGACGCGTCGTCGAGCGGGAGCGCGTCGAGCCTGCCCTCCAGGAACCGGCCGTCCGGAATCTTCGGCCGGGCGAGCGCGAGCATCGCGGGCGAGCGGTCCACCCCGACGACGGTGTGCCCCCGCCCGGCGAGGTACTCCGACCAGCGCCCCGTGCCGCACGCCGCGTCGAGGACGGTGCCGGCCGGCCACGGGTCGATCCGCGGGCGAACCGCGGCACCCTCGACGGCGAACAGCCGCAGCGGGCCGTCGTAGGACCCGGACCACTGGACGTAGCCCTCGTCGACGTCGACCTCGGTACCCAGCGGCGAGCCGCGGTCGGGCCGGTCGAGGACGTCGCGGGTCTCGGCGAGCCTCGCGGCCCGGGCCTCGGCCGCGTCGGCGTGGAGCAGCCGCAGCAGCGCGAGCCCCTCCACGCCCACCATCAGCTCGCCCAGCGTCGGGTCGGTCACCGCGCACACGCTACGAGCAACCGGGCCTGTCGTCACCGCGGTCGCAGCGGGTCCGTCCCGTCCCAGTCCAGCGAGGCCCGCCACATCGCGGTGAAGCTCGCGTCCAAGCCCGGGGACGCCTCGATGAGCTCGATCATCCCCGGCCGCGCGGGACCGCCGTCGAGGTAGGCGACCTCGCCGTTCCCGACGCCCGCGCGGAAGGCCAGTGTCCAGCCGTCCTTCTCGTAGCGGGCGACGTCGGCGTCGATGTCCTCGCTCGCGACGCCCAGGTGGTGGAAGCCGGGACCCGAGCGGTCGAGCAGCTCCTTGTAGACCGACGGCTCCTCGTCGAGCGGCTGGATGAGCTCGATCTGCATGCGGCCCGCGAAGCCCATCGCGATGGTCACCGCCGCGGTGCTGGGACGACCGCGGTAGACCGGGTCACCGCCCCGCCACTCCGGGAAGTGGAAGAACGGTCCGGCGCGCAGGTCGCCGGTCCAGAAGTCGACGGCCTCCCGCAGGTCGGTGACGACGAACGCCGTCTGGATGACACCGCCGTGCGGCTGGCCGAACCCGAACTCGCCGGTCATGACACCTCCACGACGCACACGCCCTGCCCGACCTCGGCGTCCTCGTCGACCGGCACGAGGATCTCGACGAGGGTCCCGTCGGCGGTCGCCTCGACGTCGTGCGAGACCTTCTCGGTCTCGACGGTGTAGAGCACGTCGCCGGGGACGAACCGGTCGCCGGGCTCCTTGTGCCAGGCGACGATCGTGCCCTCGGTCATGTTCATGCCGACTCGCACGAGCTTCAGCGTCATCTTCATGCGAACTGCTTCTCGGTGACGCTGCGGACGGCCTCGGCGATCCGCTCCGGGCCGGGGATCAGGGCGGCCTCGGCGTTGGACGCGTACGGCAGCGCGACGTCGGGGACGGTCACCCGGCGGACGGGCGCGCGCAGCGAGTCGAAACCCCGGTCGGCGACGACCGCCGCGATCTGGCTCGCCGCGCTGCAGCGGTCCCGGGCCTCGTCGACGACGACCAGCCGGCCGGTCCGCGCGACCGAGGCGAGCACCGTCTCCTCGTCGAACGGGACGAGGGTGCGGGGGTCGATCACCTCGGCGGAGATGCTGTCGTCGGCCAGCGCCTTCGCGGCGCGCAGGGTCGGCTTGAGCATCCGGCCGATGGCGACGACGGTGACGTCCGTGCCCTCGCGCGCCACCGTGGCGCGGCCGAACGGGACGAGGTGCTCCCCGTCGGGGACCTCGCCCATCTCGCCGCCGCGCCCGGCTGCCTCGAGGAAGAACGTCGGGGTCGCGCCACGGACCGCCGTCTTGAACAGGCCCTTCGCGTCCGCGGAGTTCGTCGGCACCGCGACCTGGATGCCGCCGAGGTTCATCAGCACCGAGTAGGCGGTGTCGGAGTGCTGGGCGGCGTTCGAGTTGCCCCCGCCGTAGCCGGCGACGACCGTGATCGGTAGCTCCATCTGGCCGCCGGTCATGAGGCGGAGCTTGGCCATCTGGTTCCCGATGGCGTCCATGCCGGTGTAGATGAAGTTGTTGAACATCAGGTGCAGCACCACCCGGTAGCCCGCCGACGCCAGGCCGACCGCCATCCCGGTCAACGTCTGCTCGCAGATGGGGCTGTTGCGGATGCGGTCGCGCCCGAAGCGCTCGACCAGCCCGCGGGTGTCGCCCATGATCGCCAGCTCGACGTCCTCGCCGAAGACGATCAGCTTCGGGTCGCGTTCCAGCTCCTCGACGAGGGCCTCGTTGATGGCGGTGATCAACCGCTTGCGCGCCATGAGGTCTCCCCTTACGCCGTCGGGCCGAACATGAGCTGCGGCGCGAGCTCCGGGTCCGCGGCCGGTCCGGCCTCGGCGAACGCGACGGCCGCCTCGACCCGGGCGCGGACGTCGGCGTCGATCCGCTCGAGCTCGGCGGCGTCGCAGATTCCGGCGTCGAGCAGTCGCCGGGCCGAGCGCAGCACCGGGTCGCGGTCGTCGGCCTGCCATGCCGCGATCTCGTCCGCGCTGCGGTAGGTGCCGCCGCCGAGCATGTGCTGCTCGGCCTCCAGGTGGCCGCGGATGCGGTAGGTCGTGGCCTCGACGTACGACGGTCCACCGCCCGCCCGGGCCCGCTCCACCGCCGCGCCGACGGCGGCCCGGACCGCGAGCACGTCGTTGCCGTCGACGACCTCGACCGGCATGAACGCCCGCGCCCGGTCGGCGAGCACCCCGCCGGTCACGGTCGAGGTGACGGTGAACTCGGAGACGCCGTTGTTCTCGCAGAGGAACACCGTGGGCAGCTCCCACGCGGCGCTGACGTTCATGCTCTCCATGAACGAGCCCTGGTTGGCGGCGCCGTCGCCGAAGAAGCAGGTCGCGACGCGGCCCTCGCCCTCCAGCCTCGCGCCCCACGCGGCGCCGGTCGCGATCGCGAACCCGGCCCCGACGATCCCGTTGGCGCCCAGGATCCCCTTCGACACGTCGGCGACGTGCATCGAGCCACCCATCCCCTTGCAGATGCCGGTGGCCTTGCCCCAGATTTCGGCGAACATGGCGTCGAGGTCGCCGCCCTTGGCGAGAAAATGCCCGTGGCCGCGGTGGGTGCTGGTGATGTAGTCGCGGTCGGTCAGCACCGAGCAGGCGCCGACGGCCACGGCCTCCTCGCCGATGTAGAGGTGCACGCCGCCGGGCAGACTCCCGTCGGCACAGGCGACGATCAGCCGTTCCTCCGCGCGCCGGATGAGCAGCATCCGCTCGTGCAGGGTGCGGGCCGTCGCGTCGTCGACGGCGGGCTCTCGCACGTCCGTCCGGGGGGTCGCCATCGCCGTCCTTCCCGTATGGCCAGATCGTCCCCCCGAGGCTCGCCGACGGCAGGCCGACGGTCTACGGCCCCGGGTGCAGCAGAACCTGTCCCTGCGCGCGACCGCCTCGGGACCGACGCGGTCTGCCCCGTGACTCCCGCGCCGCGCCGCGGGGTCACCTCGCGGAGCCGTCACCGGGGCACCCCCACCCGCGTCCACCGCCCGGCGGCTGCGGATGCCGGAGTCACGCCTCGCGGCGCGGGTAGTGATCGGCATCCGCGGGACATGAGGGCAGCTGCGTGCGCTCATGTCCCGTCAACGGCGATCACGACCGGCCTGGCCGACGAACAGCCCATAGTCTGCGACCCGGCCCACTCGGCCCGCCGCCCCGCAGTCCCCGACCCCGCAGTCCACCACCGCGACCCGCGACTCCCAGAACGCATCGAATCCGGAACCTCAGGGACGCACTGGGCGTCCTGAGGACGGGCCATCACCCTCCTGCCACGGACTCGTCGCTCGCCTCGCCGGGCAGTGACGTTCACGTGGCAGCCCCCGCAAGCGGAGCCCACCAGACAGCCACGACGTGCTCGTCGATCGCCGTCCCCGGGACCTGAGCGCACCTGCACGCGCTGAGGTCCCGCCGGCGGCGATCACGTCGCCATGCCCGCCCGGCGAGCCGGATCGGGCTCGTCTACGCCACCCGGACCCCCGACGTGACGTCGACCCGCGACCCGCCGGACCCGCGAGCCGGCGACGAGCTCGGTCACCCCGAGCGACCGGCCATCCACTCCCGGGCCCGCGGCAGCGTCTCGGGTCCGACGTCTCGCCCGACACGGCCGGCCAGGTCGGCGATCGTCGTGGCGCGCAACGAGTCACGCCAGGCGCGGTCGGCGTCGTACATGACGGACGCGATCCCGCAGGGCACCCGGCACTGTTCGGGGGTGGCCGCGAACGGGCCCCGCTGCCGGATCTCCGTGCACACGAAGGCCGACTGCCGGCCGTCGACGGCCTCGACGACGTCGAGCACCGTGATCGCCTGCGGGTCGCGGGTGAGCTGGTAGCCGCCGGCCTGCCCCTGGACGGACCGGACGAGCCCCGCGCGCGAGAGCGCCTGGAGCTGCTTGGCCAGGTAGGTCGGCGAGACGTCGTGGAACGCGGCGAGCCGCGCCGCGGGAACGGGCTCGGTCGCGCCCGTCAGCACGACGCAGCAGTGCAGCGCCCACTCGACTCCCCCGGACATCTTCACCCGCGCAGCCTACTTGACTCGGACACATCTTGTCCGGGTATTGTTTCCGGACAGTCTTTATCCGAGTTGAGAGGCGGGATCGTCGTGCGGATCGTCGTGGTGGGTGGCAGTGGCAGGGTCGGGTCGGCGCTGGTCGAGCGCTTGCGCGCCGCGGGACACGAGGCCGTCCCGGCCTCACCGTCGACAGGCGTGGACACGCTCACGGGCGCCGGTGTGGCGGACGCGCTCGCGGGCGCGCAGGTGCTCGTCGACGTCAGCAACTCGCCCTCGTTCGCCGACGAGGACGTGCTGCGGTTCTTCACGACGTCGACGCGGACGTTGGTCGACGCGGCACGCGCGGCCGGGGTCGAGCACTACGTCGCGCTGTCGATCGTCGGGACCGACACGCTGCCCGACTCCGGCTACCTCCGCGCGAAGACCGCCCAGGAACAGCTGATCACGGCATCGGGCATCCCGTTCACGATCGTGCGCGCCACCCAGTTCTTCGAGTTCATCGCCCCGATCGCCGACGGCGCCACCGAGGGCGACCGCGTGGTCCTGCCCGCCGCGCAGTTCCAGCCGGTCGCCGCAGGCGACGTCGCGGCACTGCTGGCCGAGGTCGTCGTCGGCCCACCGGCCGGGACCTTCGACGTGGCCGGGCCCGACGCGCGGCCGATGGCCGAGTTCGTGGGCGCGACACTGGCCGCCACGGGCGACCCGCGGGTGGTCGTCGGCTCGCCGGACGCGCGCTACTTCGGCACCCGACTGCGGCCCGGCTCGCTCGTCCCCCGGGGCGACGCCCGGATCACCCCCACCCGGTTCGACGACTGGCTCGCCTCCTGAGGCCGGCGCCTACGCCCGGGCGGCGTCCCTGAGCAGCTCCGCCACCGCGTGCACGGCCGAGATGCACCGTGCAAGGACGGACGGGCCGCCGCGTGGTCGGTCGCCCGGGCCGCCCGCCTCCGCGACGCCGTCCTCGCCCCTGCCAGGAGCGCCGACGGCCCTCCCGGCAGAATCGCCGACGGCACGGACGTCGCCCGCACCGACCTCATGGCGCGCAGCGTCGTCGGCGCCTTCGGCGGGACAGTCGGCGGCGACGCCCGAGCCCGCGAACCGGCCGAGCTGCATCGCGCGTACGGCGACCGTCGCGACCGGCGACGGCGTCCACATCTGGTTGGGCCGCACGACACTCACGCTCATACGCTACCCGCAATCGTTGCGCTTACGCATTGATTGCGTGAAGTCTGTCACCTGAACGCGCCGGATTCGCGCCCACCGGCCTCGACGGCCTCATCCTGGGGCGATGGAAGAGCACATCCTCGACGATCTGGTCGACCTGCACGTCCTCGCCGAGCACGGCGACGCCGACGCGGCCGAGTCCGCGCAGCGCTGGCTGGACCGCGATCCGGACGCGCGCAAGCAGTGGCAGGACGTCGAGCGGGACTGCCGACTGCTCCGCGGCGACGACGAGTCCTGACCTCGCCGCGCCCGAGAACCCGGGGGACGAGGTCGGGCCCCTCGGCACCCGGGGACCTCGCGGGTCAGGCGGTCGTCCAGCCCAGCTGCCAGGCATCGGGGGCCGTCTCGCCCGCCGCGTCGGCGAACGCGCGCAGCGCCGGGACGAGGCTCGCGCGACGCTGTCGCGGCATGCCGTCGAGAATCCTCGCGATGGCGTCACGCCGCTGCCGGTCGACCTGGGCGACGAGCGTGCGGCCCTCCGCCGTCAGCTCCAGCACGAGGTTGCGCCGGTCCGCGGGGTTGTCGGTGCGGTCGAGCAGCCCGGCGGCGACGAGTCGTTCGCACGCCCTGCTGATGTTCGACGGGTGGACGCCCAGGCCCGCCGCCACCGCGGCGAGGTTGAGCGGGCCGCGGCTGGAGATCATGACCAGGACCCGCAGCTGCGGCAACGTGATCCGGTCCTCCACCGCGGCCACCGACGACGCCGTCACCCCGACCAGCACTCGGGCCGCGAGCATGACGGCGTCGACCTGATCGGCGGTAGGCCCGTCGGATTCCTCGATCGTCACGGGTCGAGTGTCGCGCGGGCCGTCGTGGACCTCGCGCCCTGGTCGCACCTCACGCATCGACCGGCGCGGCATCGGTCCGGCGGCGGCGCGCCACGCCCAGCGGCCGCTCGCGATGGTGCTCCTCGGCGAGGTCGCGCAGCCGGCCGTCGAGCAACTGCTCGACGGTGACGAGACCGGCCAGGCGGGTCGGGTCGGTGCGGTCGACGACGGGGGCGGCCCCGACCGCGGCCTGCGCGAAGCGTGACGCGACGGCACGCAGCGTCTCCCCCGCCCCGACGACGAGCGGCTCGACGATCATGACGTCGCCGACGGTGGTGGCGTCGTCCGGCGGGTGGGTCAGGAGCCTGCGCGGAACGACCCCGACGATCGTCGCGTCGTCGTCGACCACGGGGAAGAGACGCTGCACGGGCGCGGGCCGCCCGCCCGCGCCACCCCCGCGACGGGGCACCTCCGCGGCGAGGACGCCGACGTCGACCGGGAGCGGGTCGTCGGCGACGAGAGTGCGCGGAGCGGCGTGCATGACCTCGTCGGCCCGCAGGACCTCCAGCGGGTCGACGTCGTACTCGCGCGAGAGGTGGTAGCCGCGGCGGGCGATCTTCTCGGTCAGCACCGAGCGGCGCAGCAGCAGCGCCGAGGTCCCGTAGGCGGCCGTTGACGCGATGACCAGCGGCAACAGCATCGGCCAGGCGTGGGTGAGCTCGAGGGAGAACACCACGCCCGTCAGCGGCGAGCGCATCACCCCGCCCACCACGGCCGCGAGCCCGACGATCGCCCAGAACCCGGGCGCGACGGTGGGGAACAGGTGACCCTCCAGCGCTCCCAGCGACGCCCCGATCATGAAGACGGGCGCGAGTACCCCACCGGAGGTTCCCGACCCCAGCGAGAGACCCCAGATCAGGCTCTTCACCGTCAGGATGCCGACGACCAGCGCCAGCGTCGCGTGTCCGGTGAGGAGCTCGCCGATGACGTCGTAGCCGACGCCGAGGGCGCGGGGCTCGATCAGCCCGCCGATCCCGATGATCAGGCCGCCGATCGCGGGCCACCACATCCAGTGCACCGGCAGCCGGGCGAACGTGTCCTCCGAGACGTAGACGAGCGCGGTCACCCCGACGGCCAGCAGCCCGCCGACGACCCCGGCGACGACGCACAGCCCGCTGTCCAGCGCCGGGACGTGCAGGTCGCCCAGCGAGACGGGAAAGATCGGGCCGCCCCCGAGCAGCGGGACGCGCACCAGCGTCGCGGCCGACACCGCCGCCACGACGGGCAGGAAGCTGCGCGGCCGCCACTCGAACAGGAGCAGCTCGACGGCCAGCAGCACCGACGCGAGCGGCGAGTTGAACGTGGCCGCCATGCCCGCCGCGGCGCCGGAGACCATGAGCGCCTTGCGTTCGTCGGCCGACAGGTGCAGGTGCTGGGCGAGGATCGAGCCGATCGCCCCGCCGGTCATGATGATCGGGCCCTCGGCCCCGAACGGCCCGCCGGTACCGATGCTGACCGCCGCCGAGACCGGCTTGAGTACGGCGACGCGGGGCTCGACCCGGCTGCGCCGCACCAGGATCGCCTCGATCGCCTCGGGCATGCCGTGGCCGCGGATGCGCTCGGAGCCGAACCGGGCCATCAGCCCGATCACCAGCCCGCCCGCGACGGGCGCGAGCAGCACCAGCCACGCGGGGTGCGGTTCGGCGCCGGGCGCCACGAGGTCGAACCCCACCCGGCCGTAGAACACCAGGTGCGTGACCAGGCCGATCAACCGCAGCAACGCCCAGGCCGCGACGGCCCCGAGCGCACCGATCGGCAGCGCGAGCGCGACGATCAGCAGGACCCGCGGGGTGAGGGTGAAGTCGCCGAGGCGACGGTCGAGCCGGGATGCGTCCGTGGGTGCAGGCACCGGCACATGGTCACCGGATCACGTGCGGACCGCAATCATTGCGGTGTCGCATCACACTGGGGTCAGGTCCGACTGCGGCCGAGGCCCTCCCGGTAGCGGGCGAGCTGGTCGAGGGTCTCGGGGTGGTCGAACACCCGGCCGAACTCGACGGTGCTCTCGTCGATCCCGTCGGTCAGCGTCGTGTTCAGCCACGTCTCGAACAGCCGCTTCTGGCTCGCGACGACGGTGGCGGTGTGCCGCGAGGTCCGCTCGAGCCACCGGCCGAGCTCGGCGTCGAGCTCCGCCCGCTCGACGACGCCGTTGAGCAGGTGGAACGGCTCGAACACCGGGACCGGGTAGAGGTCGCCGGTCAGGATGATCTCCCTGGCCAGGCTCAGGCCGACGTGGTGGTGCAGCAGCGCCGCATCGATCACCGACGGCACCCCGACCTTGATCTCGGGCAGCCCGAACGACGAACCGGGCGTCGCGATCCGCAGGTCGCAGGCCAGGATCAGCTCGAACGCCAGGCCGAGGCAGTACCCGTCGACGACGGCGACAGTCACGACCTCGGCGGTGCGCACGGCGGCGATGAAGTCGCGCGCACCGCGGATGAACGCCTCGGCGCTGCCCGCCTCGAACGACTCGAACGCCGCGACGTTCATCCCCGCCGAGAAGGCCCGCTCGCCGGTGCCGCGGAACACGACGGCGCGGATGCCGTCGAGGTCGGCCAGCTCGGCGGTCGCGGACGCCAGGTCGGCGGGCATGATCGTGTTGAGCTTGGCAGGCCGGTCGAAGGTCAGGGTGAGCACCCCGTCGGTGCGCGTGGCGGCGATTCCGGTCATGTCGTGGGCCTTTCGAGGGGTTCTGCGGACGGCCGAGGGCGGCGTCGGATGAGGGCGGTCCTAGGATCGTCGGCCATGGCGAGGTTCCGGATCTCCCAGGCAGCGGACCTGATGGGCGTCAGCGACGACACGGTGCGCCGCCACATCGACTCCGGGCGGCTACGGGCCGGCCTCGACGAGTCGAACCGCAAGGTCATCGAGGGCATCGACCTCGTCGAGTTCATCCAGAACCACAACCCGGCCCCCGACGACCCGCTGCACGTGCGGACGTCGGCGCGCAACCGCATGGTCGGGCTCGTCACGAAGGTCACCACCGACAAGGTGATGGCGCAGGTCGAGATGCAGTGCGGGGCCAACCGGATCGTGTCGCTGATGAGCTCGGAGGCGGCGCGCGACCTGGGCCTGGAGCCCGGGTCGCTGGCGGTGGCCGTCATCAAGTCGACGAACGTCACCGTCGAGACGCCGGGCTGACGCGCGCCAGCGCCGCGAGCGCGTTGTCCCGGCCGATCGCCTGGCGCAGCGCGGCGTCGACGTGGTCGAGCACCGCGCCCGCGGGCGCCTCGCGGACGACGAACGGGTAGTCCGTCCCGAGCACGACGTGGTCGGCCCCGAACCGCTCGGCCGAGAGGGCGAGGCTGGCGGCGTCGTAGGTCAGCGAGTCGCACCAGAGGTCGCGTGCGAGCTGCGTGGGCGGTGGCGCGTCGGGCCGGTCGAGCGAGGAGCCCTTGTCCAGCCGCGGCAGGATCTGCGGCAGCGCTCCCCCGCCGTGGGCGAGGCAGACGGTGACGCCGGGGCGTCGCGGCGGGCGCGTCACCAGCCCGGCGCCGGCGATCGCGGTGGCCGACGGCATGCCCAGCCCGAACCCGAGCCCGAGTGCGACGGCGCGCGGATCGAGCGTCTGGTCGACGGGATGGACCAGCACGAACGCACCGAGCCCCGCCGCCTCGTCGAAGAACGGGTCGAGGACCGGGTCGGCCAGCTCCGTCGTGCCGACCACGGTACCGATCTCGACGCCGGCGAACCCGAGGTCGAGCACGCAGCGGCGCAGCTCGCCGACCGCCGCCTCGACGTCCTGCAGCGGGACGGCGCCGAGCGCGAACAGCCGGTCGGGCGCCTGCCCGCACAGGTCGGCCAGGAAGTCGTTCTGCGTGGCGCACAGGGCGACCGTGGGCGCGACTGGCTGGTCGTGCGAGAGCGTCACCGGGATCGGCGAGACGAACTGCGCCGCCACGCCGTCGGCGTCCATGTCGGACAGCCGGCGCCGCGCCGACCAGCAGCGATCGTCGATCTTCCGGTACAGGGCCCCGTCGAGCAGGATGTCCGCCGCGTCGTCCGCCGTCCTCTCGACGGTGGGCCAGCGACCGGGGCCCGGCGCCGCCAGGTCGGGGGCGATCGCATGCGTGTGGACGTCGATCCGGCCGCGGGGAACGTTGGCTCGCACGGACCGACCGTATCCCCGGGCCCGTGGCGCCTCCCCGGGCGGCACCACGGCCCCGGAGCCCGCAGCGGCGTCTCTAGTCCGGAATCTCGTCCTGGCCGCCGACGACGACGCCGAAGAGGTCGGCGATCGAGGCCAGGCTCGCCGCCTGCAGTGCCGAGGCCGCGACCTCGCCGGACCCGTCGGCACCGGGCAGGGTGCGGGTCGCCGTGGCCGCGCCGACCACCGTGGGCGAGTAGCCGAGGCTGAACGCGCCGCGTGCCGTCGAGTTCACGCACATGTGCGTCATGAAACCGGCGAGCAGCAGCGGGCGGCCGGGGTGCTGCGCGAGCAGCGAGCCGAGCTCGGTCCCGGTGAACGAGTTGGGGTAGTTCTTCACGACCGTCGGCTCCCCGGCCCGCGGCGCGACCCGGTCGACGATCGCCCCGATCTCCTCGCGCACGTCGTAGGGCGACCCGGGGCCGGCGTCGTGCTGGATGTGGATGACCGGGATGCCGGCGCTGCGGGCCCGGTCGAGCAGCTGCTCGGCCTGGTCGAGTGCGGCCTGGACGCCCTCGAGCTCCATGAGCCCGCGGGTGTAGGTGTTCTGGCAGTCGATCATGACGAGGCTGGACGCCGACAGGGCGGGCGGGTCGGCGGGCAGGCCGCTCACCGCGCGCAGGGTCGTCGGACCGGACATGGGTACTCCTCGCACGTCGTCGGGCAGGGTGCGCTCGACCGTATCCGGACGGGGCCGCGGCCGGCACCGTCCGGAGGACCCGCTGTCGCGGGTGCCCTCATTCGCCCACCAGCACCGCCGCGCCGGTGACCCGGCCGGCGGCCAGATCGGCGAGCGCCCGGTCGGCGGTCGACATCGGACGCGGGTCGACGGTCGGCCGCACCCGCAGCGCGCCGGCGAGCCGCAGGAACTCCTCGCCGTCGGCCCGGGTGTTGGCGGTGACGCTGCGCAGCTGTCGCTCGCGGAACAGCTCGCGCTCGTAGTCGAGCGCCGGGACGTCGGAGAGGTGGATGCCGGCGACGGCCAGCGTGCCGCCCGCGTCGAGTGCGCGCAGCGCGAGCGGCACGACGCCCCCGTCGGGCGCGAACGTCACGGCCGAGTCGAGCGGTTCGGGCGGGCCGTCGGCGGCCGGACCGGCCGACGCCGCGCCCAGCGACAGGGCGAGCTCGCGGGCCGCCGGGGAGCGGGTCAGCACGTGGACCGTGGCGCCCTGGGCGATCGCGACCTGCGCGACGACGTGCGCCGAGGCCCCGAAGCCGTAGATCCCGAGCCGCCCGCCCGGCGGCAGCTCGGCCCGGACCAGCGCCCGATAGCCGACGATCCCGGCGCACAGCAGCGGCGCCGCGGTGACGTCGTCGAGCGCGGCGGGCAGCGCGTAGGCGTAGGCCTCGGGCACGACGGCGCGCTCGGCGTACCCGCCGTCGGCGTCCCAGCCGGTGAATGCGGCGTCGGGACAGAGGTTCTCCCGGCCGGTGCGGCAGAACCGGCACCGCCCGCACGTGCCGCGCAGCCACGCCACGCCGATCCGGTCGCCGATCCCGAACCGGCCGGCACCCGGGCCGAGCGCGTCGACCGTGCCGACGATCTCGTGCCCCGGCACCGTCCCGGGACGCCGCGGCGGCAGGTCACCCTCGGCCAGGTGCAGGTCGGTGCGGCACACCCCGCACGCGCGCACCCGGATCCGCACCTCGCCGGGCCCGGGCTGCGGGTCCGGGAGCTCCGCCCGGACCAGCGGTGATCCCGGTCCGGGGCGGTCGACGATCCACGCGTCCACGCGACGTCAGAGCTCACCGCGGCGCGCGGACCGCCAGAGGTCGACGTCCGCCTCCTCGGCGACCAGTGCGTCGATCTCGGCGAGCTCGGCGTCGGAGAGCACGAGGTTCTCCAGCGTCGCGACGTTCTGCTCCAGCTGCTCGACCCGCGACGCACCGATCACCAGCGACGTGACGCGCTCGTCGCGCAACGCCCACGCCAGCGCGAGCTGCGCGAGCGTCTGACCGCGCTGCTCCGCGATCCCGGCCAGCGACCTCAGCCGGTCGACCATGTCGCCGGTCAGCCACTCGGCCGGCAGCGTCGAACCGCGCGAGGCCCGCGAGTCCTCGGGGATGCCGTCGAGATAACGCGAGGTCAGCAGGCCCTGGGCGAGCGCGGTGAAGCCGATGACCCCGAAGCCCTCGTCGGCGGCGGCATCGAGGAGGCCCTCGGTCTCGATCCAGCGGTTGAGCATCGAGTACGACGGCTGGTGGATCAGCAGCGGCGTGCCGAGCTCACGCAGCAGCCCGGCCATCCGGCGCGCGTCGGCGGCGGTGTAGGACGAGATGCCGACGTAGAGCGCCTTGCCCGCCCGCACGGCCGCGTCGAGGGCGGCCGCGGTCTCCTCCGGCGGCGTCGTCGGGTCGAAGCGGTGCGAGTAGAAGATGTCGACGTACTCGAGGCCGAGCCGGCGCAGCGACTGGTCCAACGAGGACAGCAGGTACTTGCGCGACCCGCCGCCCTGACCGTAGGGACCGGGCCACATGTCCCAGCCCGCCTTCGTCGACACGACGAGCTCGTCGCGGTACGCGGCCAGGTCCTCGCGCAGGATCCGGCCGGCGTTGATCTCGGCCGAGCCGTACGGCGGCCCGTAGTTGTTGGCGAGGTCGAAGTGCGTGATGCCCAGGTCGAAGGCGCGCAACGCGATCGCCCGCTGGGTCTGCATCGGACGGTCGTCGCCGAAGTTGTGCCAGAACCCGAGGGAGAGCAGCGGCAGGTCGAGGCCCGAGCGGCCGCAACGCCGGTAGCGCATCGTGCCGTCGTAGCGTGCCGGGTCGGGGCGGTGGGACATCGAGAGGCTCCTCGGTCGTCGGTCCGCCCCAACCGTGGCACACCGGCGCGATGGCGTCAGCCGTGATCGGCGGACACGACGACCGGCATCCGGCGCAGCCGTTCGACCAGCAGGTCGGCCTCGGCGGCGGTGAGCGACACCGTGGCGCTCACCGGGCTCTCGACGACGCCGTCGCGGACGTCGACGGACAGGTCGTGCACGCGGTACATCCGGCCGCGCAGCATCGCGACGACGCGCAGCGCGCCGTCGAGTCCGCCGCCGACGTAGGCGGTGACACGCCGCTGGGCGACGAGGTCGCGGGCGACGGGGCGGGGGGCGACGGCGGGCCGCGTGAGGGTGACAGTCATGACGGATCCGTTCCAGGAGCTGGGCGTTCGGAGGGATCCGGACCAGGTTCCGGCGAGGACGCACGGCGACGGCGCGCCGGCGACCTGGCTCAGCCGGCGCGCTCGATAATGATCAGGAACGACGACGCGCGCACGGCCCGACCGTAACAGATCGTCCCGCCGTCGGGCAGCCGACGGGCGCACACTGGGCGGGTGCCGGACCCGACCACCGCTGCGCTCATCCGCCGCTACTACGACGCCTGCACCGACGGCGACCTCGCCGAACTCGGTGCGACGCTGCACCCCGACGTCGTGCACTGGTTCCTCGCGCCCAACGTCGGCTCGGCGCCGGTGCGGGGGCGCGAGCACCTCGCGCGTTACTGGCGCAAGGTCACGCGGATGATCGACGCACGCTGGGTCGTCGACCACGTCGTGACCGACGGGGACGAGGCCGTCATCGAGTGGACGATGTTCTGGCGGCCCGACGGTGCGGCCGAGCGCGTCGCGACGCGGGGCGCGGAGTGGTTCGTGCTGCGCGACGGGCTGATCGCCGAGATCCGCTCCTACTACCAGCAGCGTCCGGAGACGACCGGTCTCGACGGCTTCCCCTACGCCGAGCGCGGCTACGCCGTGGCCGGCCGCGAGGCCAGCGACGTGCACCCGGACGCGGTCGAGCACCGCGCTCCCCCTGGGGGCGTCTGACGGATCGCCGTCGATGGGCTCAGTGATCCGGGCGGTTCGTGGCAAGGCGGAGCCGGGTCGGCATACCGGGCGTATTCGGGCCTGGCGACAACGCAGTCACGGATCGCCCGGGCGCCGAGACCGCGACGAGTGATCCGTCAGACGCCCCCTAGCTCCGGCAGGACCTGCTCGCGTCCGACCAGCGGGAACATCGGGTCGCCGACGGCGTCGAGCCGGTCGAGCGCGGTCCCGACCGTCCAGCGGTCGGGCCGCAGCTCGGGGTCGTCGAGCTCGTCCCAGCTCAACGTCATCGACACCGGGGCGCCGGCCGCGGGCCGGGCGCTGAACGGCGCGACGAGCGTCTTGTTGATGACGTTCTGCGTGTAGTCCAGGCGCATCCGCCCCGCCCGGCGGTCGGTGTGCCACTCCCAGGAGATCAGCTCGGGGACCATGCGCCCCACGGCCCGCGACACCTTCTCGACCCACCCGCGGGTGTCGGCGAACGTCGGACCGGGCGTCACCGGGACCCAGATCTGGACCCCCCGCTTGCCGGTGACCTTGGGCGCCGCGGCGACGCCCAGGTGGTCGAGCGCGGCGCGGTAGAGCCTCGCGACGGCGAGCACCTCGTCGAACGCCGTGCGCGGACCCGGGTCGATGTCGATCAACGCCCAGGTGGGCCGGTGGACGTCGGGCAGCCGCGAGGTCCAGGGGTGCAGCTCGACCGCGGCGAGGTTGGCCAGCCACACGAGCGTCGCGGTGCTGTCGACGACGACGTAGTCCTGCACGTCGCCGGGTTCGGCGTCGGGGTAGCGCCAGCGCGTCACCCAGTCCGGCGCGTGGACCGGGATCTCCTTCTGCCAGAAGCCCTCCCGCGCCACGCCGTCGGGGAAGCGCTGCATGTTCACCGGCCGCCCCTGCAGGTACGGCAGCAGGTACGGCGCGACGCGCGCGTGGTAGCGCACGAAGTCCCGCTTCGTGACGGGCGGCCCGCCGTCGCGGCCGGGGAACAGCACCTTGTCGAGGTTCGTCAGCGCGACCTCCTCGCCCGCGACGTGCCAGGTGCCCTTGCGGCGCAGGGCGTCGAGGGCGGCGAGCTCGTCGCCGGTGGCGGCCCGGACCCGCTCGGCCGGCGCCTCCGCTCTCGCCGACGCTGCTTCCGCTGGCTCCGACGCTGCGGGCGCCCGCGCGGGCTCGGGGGCCGGCGCGCGCACGCCGTAGGACGCCAGCGGTGCCCGCGCGAACGCGCCGTCGATACGCACCTCGTGCGGGTCGCGGTCGGGACGCAGCCCCCGCCACACCGAGTGCCGCAGCCGGGCGTCGTGGGTGAGCGTGCGGTACTCGACCTCCCCGACCAGCCGCGGCTGCACCCACCGCACACCACGGGCGTGTTCGCGCGGCACGCCGGAGGCGAAGGGATCCTCGTCGCTGCGCAGCTGTTCGAGCTTCTCCCGCAGCGACCGCAGCGCGGCCTCGCTGAACCCGCTGCCCACGTTGCCCAGGTAGTGGAGCCGGCCCTCGTCGTCGTAGGCGCCGAGCAGCAACGAGCCGAGCGCGCCGCGGCGGCCCTGCCCTGGCGTCCAGCCGCCGAGGACGACCTCCCGCGTGGTGAACAGCGCCGTCTTCACCCACGATGCCGCCCGCCGCCCGGGCTCGTAGCGCGACGTCCGCCTCTTGGCGACGATCCCCTCCAGGCCGTGCTCGCGCGCGACGTCGAGCATCTGCGCGGGCGGCACCTCGGTCGTCGACGGCGGCACCGCGAAGCGGGCCCAGCCGTCGACACCGAGGCCGGCGAGTGCCGCGCGCCGGTCGTCGTAGGTCTCGCGCAGCAGCGAGCGCTGACCGACGCGCAGCACGTCGAACGCGTAGAAGCGCACCGGGACCTCGGCGAGCAGCGGCCCGGACGGGTGCCGGACGTGCATGCGGTTCTGCAGCAGCCCGAAGTCGGGACGGCCCGCCTCGTCGAGCGCGACGATCTCGCCGTCGAGCACCAGGGGCTGCCCGGTGTCGACGCCGGCCAGCAGATCGGGGTAGCCCAGCGTGACGTCGTTGCCGTTGCGGCTGGTCAGGTGCACCTCGCCCGCGTCGTCGACGTCGAGCAGGGCGCGCACGCCGTCCCACTTGAACTCCACCGCCCACCCGGGACCGGACGGCGGGCGGCCGGGGGTGGCCAGCATCGGCCGCAGGGCGGCGTCGGGCCGGCGGGCGGGCATGGGCCCAGCCTGCCCTGCCCTGCCGCGTCGCGCGTCACCCGGCGGGGTCGTCAGCGCATCGGCACGAGCACCGCGAGGAGCACGAGGAACGCGACGAGCGCGGCCGTCGACCGTACGACGTCGATGCGTTGCCAGCGCCGCACGAGCGCGCGCCAGTCGGCGGGCGGGTCGGCGGCGTCCCAGCCGTCGACCCGGATGTTGATAGGTACCGTGCCGAACGCGGAGACCAGGACGAACACCGCGAGCACGCCGACACCCAGCCACGGGAGGACACCGCCCGCGAGCACGGCCGCGACCACCGCCAGGACGACCGTCGGCACCATCACCGCCGGGACGAGCACCCGCAGCCGGCGGACGAGGGACTGCCGGGCGAGCAGGTGGGAATGGTCGGGCAGCGCCGTGAGCGCCGGAGCGATCCCCCACCGGACGAGCAGTTCGCCGCCGGCGAGCACCCCGGCGAACGCCGCCGCGACAGCGGGCAGCACGGTCATGGTCAGCGGCGGACGTCGGCCCAGACGGTCTTCCCCTCGTCGCGGGTCTCGATGCCCCACCGCACGCTGAGCCCGCGCACCATCGGCAGGCCCAGCCGGGGCCGGCCGTCGGTCACCGTCTCCGGGCCGCCCTGGACCGACCATGCGCCGTCGCTGACCGCGACGCGCACGACCTCGCGGCCCACCTCGTCGCGCCGCGGTTCGACCGACACCGCGAACGGGGTCCTCGCGTGGGTCACGGCGTTGACGGCCAGCTCGTCGGCGACGATGACCACGGCCGCGCCGACCTCGCCGTCCGGAGCGATATCCATGTCGCGCAGCGCTTCCCGCACCTGCTCGCGCACGTCGGCGAGCTCGTCGGGCCGCGGCTGGTGGATCGTCACGAGCACGTCGCCTCCCGGGGCCCGTCGCCGGTCCCGGCGACGTCGGCCGCTGGAAGCCTAACGGGCGCAGCCGTTCGCGCCAGTCCCGACTCGGTCAGCCACCGGTGATCGCGCCGGACTTCACCAGTTCGGCGAGCTCGGCGCGCCACGTCCCGTGCTCGTCGACGTGGCGCAGGCCCATGTCCCCGATGCAGTCGGCGCAGCAGCCGTGCACGTTGAGCAACGCGTCCTTGGAGCAGCGCCGACACGGGCGCGGTTCGGCGATCGTCTCGTCGGCCACGGCCGGCATCGTCGCACACCGCGGTGGCACGACCCGGGGAACCTCGCCGGCACGCTCATGACGTGCTCCGCCCGAACTCCTCGAGCGCCTCGCCGGAGGTGTCGAAACAGGCGTCCTCGCCGATCCGGGCGGTGATGCCGTAGTGGTCGAGCTGCGCGCGCACGGGGTCGAGCAGGTTGGAGACGACGAACCGCACCCCCGCCGCCTCGAGCCGGTCCAGCACGACGTTCAGCACCGCGCCCGCGGTGTAGTCGACGTCGCCGATCGCCGCCGCGTCCAGGCAGTACCAGCGCACGGGCGGCCCGGTGCCGAGGAGCAGGGCCACGTCGTCGGCGAACCGGGCCGCGTTGGCGAAGTACAGACCGCTGCCGAACCGGTGCACGACGAGCCCCTCGACGGTCCGCGCCCCGGCCGTCACGGGCAGCGACCGCCAGTGCCCCTGGGCCGACTTCGTCAGCACGCTGCTGCGCGGCGCGTAGCTGTGCCGCAGGTGGTCGGCGATCGAGGCGATCACCGCGACGACGATGCCCGTCTCCACGCCGACCACCACGACGGCGACCGTCGTCAGCGCCGCGACGGCGAACTCCAGCCTGCGGACCTGCCAGATCCGGCGCATCCCGGCGACGTCGACCAGTTCGACGCCGATCAGCAGCACCACCGCGGCCAGCGCGGCGAGCGGCAACAGCGACAGGTACGGCGCGAGCACCAGTACCGCGACGACGCTCGCCCCGGCGGCCGCGAGGTGCGCGAGCTGGCTGCGACCGCCCGCGGAGTCGATCATCTGCGTCTTCGTCGGGCTGCCGTTGACGACGAACGCGCCCGTCGCCGCCGCCGCGAGGTTGGCACCGGCCAGACCGACGACGTCGCGGTCGGTGTCGGCCACGTCGCCGTGGCGGGCGGCGTAGGCGCGGGAGGTCGCCGCACTCTGCGCCAGGATGACGACGAGCATCGACAGCGCGAGGGGCAGCACGGCCCGCAGGTCGTCGATGCCGAGCGCGGGCAACGCGAACCCGGGCAGCCCGGCCGGGACGTCGCCGAGCACCGTCAGCCCGCGGGCGTCGAGGCCCGCCGCCGCGGTCACGACGATCGCCGCGACGACGGCGACCAGCGTGCCGGGGATGCGTCGCGAGATCCGGCGCGCCACCAGCACGACGACGATCACCCCTGCCGCGGTGGCGACCGCGATCGGGACCACGTCCGGGAGGTTCACGGCGACGGCCCACACCTTCTCCGGCGTCGAACCGCCCGTCGGCGGCAGCCCCAGCGCCTCGGGCAGCTGCCCGACCGCGACCTGGATGCCGACCCCGGTGAGGAACCCGACGAGCACGGTGCGCGACAGGAAGTTGGCCAGCACCCCGAGCCGCACCACCCGCGCGACGACGAGCAGCACCGCGACGACCAGCGCCGTCGTCCCGGCGAGCCGGACGTACTCCGGGGTGGCGGCGGGGACGCCGAGCACCGCGAGACCCGCGGCGAGCATGGCAGCGGTCGCGGAGTCGGCACCGACGACCAGCTGCCGCGAGGCCCCGAGCAGCGCGAACACGACCATCGGCAGCAGCATCGTGTACAGCCCGGTCTCGACGGGCATGCCCGCGATCCGCGCGTACCCCAGCACCTCGGGGATCGCGAGCGCGGCGAGGGTGAGCCCGGCGACGACGTCGGGGACGATGCCGCCGCGGCGCAACGAGACCGCGGGCGCGAGCCATCCCGGTCGCCGACGCGTCCGCGATGCTTCGGTCATCGGCGTTCCTCCCCCGCAGCCCGGCGTCGATCAACACGGCGCAGGGTGGGGAGCCTGACGGACGTCCGCCGTCCCCCGCAACGACCGGCACGGGCGCGCTCGGGGCCGGGACGCCGGGCCTGCTCGTGCGCGAGCCGGAGGGAGTGGTCGCGCACCCGGGTCGCGTCGCCGGCAAGTGCTCGCGGACGGCGTCCTCCGGTCCTCAGGGGCGAACGCGGATGACCGTCTTGCCCTTGGCCGGCGCCGTCGTGGTGAAGGCGGCGACGGCGTCGTCGAGCGTCGCGACGGTGCCGATGTTGGTGCGCAGTCGTCCGTCCCGGACCCGCTGGGCGATCTCACCCAGTTGCGCGCGATCGGAGACGACGACGAAGTCGACCGCCAGGCCGTCGGCGGGGCGGGCCTCGGGAGGGCCGGTGACGGTCACCAGCGTTCCGCCGGCCCGGACCAGGGCGGCCGACCGCTTCTGGACGTCGCCGCCGATGACGTCGAACACCAGATCGACCCGGCCGACGTCCTCGAGGGTGTCGCGGTCGAGGTCGACGAACTCCTGCGCGCCGAAGTCGAGCGCGGCCCGGCGGCCGGTCGCGCGCCCGGTGCCGATGACGTGGGCGCCGGCCTCGCGCGCGAGCTGGGTCGCCATGGAACCGACCGCGCCGGCCGCGCCGTGCACGAGGACACTCTGCCCGGCCCGGAGACGGCCGTGGTCGAACAGGCCCTGCCACGCGGTCAGCCCCGTCATCGCGACGCCCGCTCCCGCGACGAGGTCGACGTCGCCAGGCAGCGGCGCGAGGTTGCGCGCCTCGACGACCGTGTACTCCGCGAGCGTGCCGTCGCGCGTCCAGTCGGTGAGGCCGAACACCCGTTGGCCCACCGACAGTCCGGACGTCCCGTAGCTGAGGGCGGTGACCACCCCGGCCAGCTCGTGGCCGGGGACCGACGGCGTCCGGTCCCGGCCGAGACGATCGATCCAGGTCGACGGCCACTCCAGCTCGTCGCCGGTGTATCCCGACGCATGGACCGCGACGACGACGTCGCCGTAGTTGGCCCCCTCGAGGCCGGCGAGCCTCGCCGCGTCCGGGTCGGGGCGCTCCGCCAGTCTCATCCCGGCCGTCCCGGCGGCCCGGTCGGTCACCACGATCGCCTTCACCGCGAACACCTCGCTCCATCGATCCTCGGGCCGGCGACGGCTGCGCCCGGCGTCCTCACGGGCGAACGCGGATGATCGTCTTTCCGGTGGGCCGCTCCGTCGGGTTGAAGGCGGCGACGGCGTCGTCGAGGGTCGCGACGGTGCCGATGTTCGTCCGGAGCCGTCCGTCACGCACCCGCCGGACGATCTCGCTCAGCTGGGCGCGATCGGCTTCGACGACGAAGTCGATCGCCAGCCCGTCGGCGGGGCGTGCCTCGGGCGGGCCGGCGATGGTCACCAGCGTCCCGCCGGCCTGCACCAGGGCGGCCGACCGCTTCTGGACGTCGCCGCCGATGACGTCGAAGACCAGGTCGACCCGGCCGACGTCCTCGAGGGTGTCGCGGTCGAGGTCGACGAACTCCTGCGCGCCGAGGTCGAGCGCGGCCTGACGGTCGCGGGCACGTCCGGTGGCGACGACGTAGGCGCCCGCCTCCCCCGCGAGCTGCGTCACCATCGAACCGACTCCGCCTGCCGCGCCGTGCACGAGGACGCTCTGCCCGGGCTGGAGGCGGCCGTGGTCGAACAGCCCCTGCCATGCGGTGAGCCCCGAGATGGGCAGGCTCGCGCCGACCGTGAAGTCCACGTCGCCCGGCAGCGGCGCGAGGTTGCGCGCCTCGACCGCGGTGTACTCGGCGAGGGTGCCGTCGCGGGTCCAGTCGGTGAGGCCGAACACCCGCTGGCCCACCGACAGTCCCCTCGTGCCGTACCCGAGGGCGCTGACCACGCCGGCCAGCTCGTGCCCGGGAATCGACGGGGTCCGGTCGCGGCCGAGGCGGTCGGTCCAGTTCGACGGCCACGTGAGCTCGCCCGGGGTGAATCCCGAGGCGTGCACCTCGACGAGCACGTCGTTCCCCGCCGGCGCCGGCGCGTCGCGCTCCACCAGCGTCATCCCGGCCGTACCCGCGGCCTGGTCCGTCACGACGATCGCCTTCATCGGGCCACCTCTCTCAGTCCGTCTGCCCTGCCGCACACCACGAAGATTTGTGGACGATACCGTCCATAACAATTCGAGTCACGGCCCCCTGGTCGAGCCCGACACACCAGGCCCGATCAGCGCGGACGGGTGCCACCTCGGGGATCACCCGGGACGGAAGGTCCGCCACATCCGCGCTGTGATGGGTCGGACAGCTACTGAACAGTGGACTTGACAGTTCACTTTTGCGTGACAATATTCGGCGCCAGAGCCGCTGTCCGGCCCGTTGCCGGACGCCGAGGTCTGCCCTCGGAGCGGCGCGCCGACGACGGGAAGCGAACCTCCAGATGGCCCTGACAAGGGGATTCAGCGGACGGAGCCGGGGTCCGCAGGACACCCGGCTGCCTCCGGGCCAGTACGACGCCGGCGCGGCCTGGCCCGTGCTGCACGTCGAGTCGACCCCCAGCATCGACACCGCGCGGTGGACCTTCGAGGTGGACGGTCTGGTCGACACACCGGTTCGGTGGAGCTGGGAGGAGATCCGGGCGCTGCCCGGCTCCCGGTACGAGGGCGCGATCCACTGTGTGACCACCTGGTCGAAGTTCGGGATGCGCTTCGACGGCGTATCCGTCGACACCCTCCTCGACATCGCCGGGGTGGGCGCCGACGCGGCCTTCGCACTGGCGCGGTCGCACACCGGTTACACCACGAACCTTCCGCTGGACGACCTCACCGGCGGCAAGGCGTGGGTCGTGTGGGACGTCGACGGCGAGCCCCTCCAGGACATCCACGGCGGTCCGGCCCGTCTGCTCGTGCCGCACCTGTACTTCTGGAAGAGCGCGAAGTGGGTGTCCGGTCTCACGCTGCTCGCCGAGGACCAGCAAGGGTTCTGGGAACGCAACGGCTACCACGACCATGGCGATCCCTGGCGCGAGCAGCGCTACCAGGGAGATCGATGACCGCCGTGGTTCGCGGCAGGGCGCCCCACCCGGGGCCCTGGCAGACCGCGCGGGTGACCGGCATCCGCCGGGAGACCCCGACAGCGAAGTCCTTCACGCTGACCCTGTCCGAGCCACGGGCGTTCTGGCCCGGTCAGCACATGATCGTCCGGCTCACCGCCCCCGACGGCTACCGCGCCCAGCGGTCGTACTCGATCGCCAGCGCGCCGTCGGGCGCCGCCGAGCTCGACCTGACGGTCGAGCTCCTGCCCGACGGGGAGGTCTCGCGCTTCCTCCACGACGCCGTCGAGGTGGGCGACGTCCTCGACGTGCGCGGCCCGATAGGCGGGCACTTCGCCTGGGACCTCCGGCCCGCGCTCGGCGTCGCCGGCGGCTCCGGGATCGTGCCGCTGATGTCGATGCTGCGCCACGCCCGGGCCCTCGGCGAGCCGGACCTGTTCCGGCTCGTCGTCTCGGTGCGCGGGCCCGAGGACCTGTACTACGCGGCGGAGGTCCGGGGACCGGAGACGTCGATCGCGTTCACGCGCGCCGTGCCCGACGGGTACGCCCGGCCGCCCGGCCGGCTGACCGCAGACGATCTCGCCGCGGCACTGGACCCGGACCGCGAGCTCTACGTGTGCGGGTCGACCGCCTTCTGCGACGCCGCCACCCGGCTCGCGGAGGCGGCGGGGGTGCCCACCGGACGGATCAGGGTCGAGCGGTTCGGAGTCACGGGATGACCGCGGCGCTGACAGGAGTGCGACATGGCTGACGACAGCGACGGCGTGGACGGGGTCGACATCGACAACGGCCTGCTCGACGACGACGACACCCTCGACGGACGCGGGGTCGATGTCCTCGACGAGGGCTACACGGTGCCGGAACGGCCGTGGGAGCGGGACCACTACGGGGTCACGGCGCGGGAGGCGCACGATCACGAGAGCCTCGCCGGCCGCCTGGCCCGGGAGTTGCCCGACGTGGGGGACACCGACGACGGCGACGGACTCGGCGACACCCCGGGCACCGACGGCGAGCTGTACGACGACGAGGTCGGTGTCGTCCGCTCCGGGCGCCTGGTGGACGTCGAACCCGGCGGCGAGTGGGACGATTTCGCCTACCTCAACGCCGTCGATGTCGGGAGGGACGGCGGCGCGGCCAGCGCCGAGGAAGCGGCCGTCCACATCGTGCGCGACCCCGACGACGCGTGAGAAGGGAAACCGAGATGACGACCGAGCCGCAGCGGGCGGTCCTCGCCGGAGGCTGCTTCTGGGGGATGCAGGGTCTCATCCGCTCCCGTCCCGGCGTGCTGTCCACGCGTGTGGGCTACACCGGCGGTGACACCCCGTACGCCACCTACCGCAACCACGGCTCACACGCCGAGGCCATCGAGATCACCTACGACCCGGCCGCGACGACCTACCGCGACCTGCTGGAGTTCTTCTTCCAGATCCACGATCCCAGCACACCGAACAGGCAGGGCAACGACGTCGGCACGTCCTACCGGTCGGCGATCTTCTACCTCGACGACGAGCAGCGCAGGGTCGCCGAGGACACGATCGCCGACGTCGACGCATCGGGGCTGTGGCCGGGCAAGGTCGTCACCGAGGTCGCGCCCGCCGGTCCCTTCTGGGAGGCCGAGCCCGAACACCAGGACTACCTGCTGCGCTACCCGCACGGCTACACCTGCCACTTCCCGCGGCCGGGCTGGGTGCTGCCGCGACGCCGTGACGTCGCGTCGCAGCCGTCGACCTGACGCTCGGCCACACCGTGGACGGATCGGCGACGGGGACGAGCACCGCACTGGAGCGGATCCGGGAGGAGATCATCGCGGACCCGGCCAACCGGGCCGCGACGGCCGCGGGACTGCAGCCGATCTACACCGCGCACCCGCAGGCCCGGATCGTGCTGATCGGGCAGGCCCCGGGAACGCGCGCGCAGCACAGCGGCATCCCCTGGAACGACCCGAGCGGGGTGACGCTGCGGCGCTGGCTCGGGGTCACCGACGACGAGTTCTACGACCCGACACTGTTCGCGATCCTGCCGATGGACTTCTACTTCCCGGGCAAGGGCGCCCACGGTGACCTGCCGCCGCGCCCCGACGTCGCACCACGCTGGCATCCGCGGCTGCTCACGGAGCTGCCGCACGTCCGGCTCACGGTCCTGATCGGCCGCTACGCGCAGAAGCACTACCTTCCCGGCGCCACCGGAACGACCCTCACCGACACGGTCCGGGCCTTCCGCGACCACCTCCCCGACCGCATGCCCCTCGTCCACCCGTCGCCGCTGAACTTCCGTTGGCAGACCCGGAATCCGTGGTTCGCTGAGGAGGCCCTCCCGGCCCTGCGCGCTCGCGTGCAGGCGGTGCTCGGAACCCGCACCGACCCGGACGGGCGGTGACGACGGCACGCGCGGACACGGGCCGCGGCCCGACGACACGACGGAACAGGGAGCTCATGAGCAGCGAGGAACGGGCGCAGGTGACCGAGGACCTGACCGACAACACCGCCGAGAGCCGCTTCGAGCTCCGTCGCGACGGCGAGCTCGTCGGGTGGCTCTACTACCGCCACCTGCGGCCCGACCGGTACGCACTGCTGCACACCGAGGTCGAGCCGAGTCATCGACGTCAGGGCGTCGCCGGTGCGACGGTGCGCCGGGTGCTCGACGAGATCCGCGCCCGGGGAGGCACCGTCACGGCGATCTGCTCCTTCGTCGTCGACTTCCTGTCGCGGACGACGGGCTACGCCGACCTCCTCGACCCGCGGCACCCGGGATACTCCGATCGCGCGGCCGCCGAGGCCGCACGCCGCGAGCAAGCCGACGGGCGGGGTGTCGCCGAGCACGCCGTCTCGTTCGAACGGCCGTCGCAGGAGGCGACGCGGAAGGAGCCGGACATGAGCGCAACCGACGAGCGGATCGTCGCGACCGCACGAGCGACACTGCCGGCCACGAACCGGCTCGAGACCGAGATCCGGGCCGGGGACTTCGTGGGTGTGGCCGACGATCCGGCCGTCGGCACGCCGGGGGCGGGCCCGACCCCGACCGAGTACCTGATGATGGCGCTCGCCTCGTGCACGGCCATCACGCTGCGGAGCTATGCCGACCGCAAGTACGACTACGCCGGCGACATCACCGTGGACGTCACCTACCACGAGCCGACGACCGTCGGGGCCTCCCGATATCTCCACCGCACCATCCGGCTGTCGGAGGAGGTCCCCGAGCAGGACTTCCAGTCGATGATCAACATCGTCGAGAAGACACCGGTCACCCTGCTGCTCCAGTTCGCCTGGAGTGTCCGGACCGAGATCGCGAACGGTCCCGCCGACACCACCACCGTTCCGACGACGGCCTCCTGACCCGGGCCGGCACGACGCCCGTCCGGCCTGGGCAGGAGGTCCTCGCCTGCGACGGCGCCTGTGCCGCGCCCGGGGCCGCCGTGATCCGGACCTCTCCGGACGTCATCCGACAACGGTTCAGGACGGTGCCGAGGTCATTTCCGGTAGCGGCCGACGAAGCCGCTGCCACGGTTGTCGCCGACGAATCGAATTCCCACGACCTCGTCCTCGACGACGATCCAGTAGAGGTCGTAGCAGGCACGAAAGTCCGGAGGCCAGAACGAGCAGAAACGGCCGTCGCTGCCGATGTACCAATTTCCCGCGGTCGGCCGACCGCGGTCGACGTACGTCGTCGCACCTGACGGCTCGAAGGTCTGCACGGAACCGTCCTCGAAGACGAATGTTCCCGCGAGCAGGGCCGCGCGGATGTGCTCGGTGGCCACGACGGCGCCGTCCGCGGCACCGATGTCGCTCAACGTGGTCATTGCTCCTCCTGGTGCTCCAGCTGACCGGTGGTCATGTCTCCGCGGGTGAGGCGGCTCCGCGCGGAGCCGCTGTCCCGCTGTGGGCCTCGTCGCGGAACTGCTCGACCAGGTGCGGATAGTGCAGCTCGAACGCCGGCCGCTCGGACCGGATCCGCGGCAGCTCGGTGAAGTTGTGCCGCGGCGGCGGGCACGACGTCGCCCACTCCAGCGAGTTCCCGAAACCCCACGGGTCGTCCACGGTCACCACACGCCCGTACCGGTAGGAACGGAACACGTTCCAGATGAACGGCAGCGTCGAGGCCCCCAGGACGAACGCGCCGATCGAGGAGACCGTGTTCAGCGTGGTGAACCCGTCGGTCGGCAGATAGTCCGCGTAGCGGCGCGGCATGCCCTCGTTGCCCAGCCAGTGCTGCACCAGGAACGTCGTGTGGAACCCGACGAACGTCAGCCAGAAATGGACCTTCCCCAGCGTCTCGTCCATCATCCGGCCGGTCATCTTCGGGAACCAGAAGTAGATCCCGGCATAGGTGGCGAACACGATCGTCCCGAACAGCACGTAGTGGAAGTGCGCCACCACGAAGTAGCTGTCGGACACGTGGAAGTCCAGCGGCGGCGAGGCCAGCAGGATGCCCGTCAGACCACCGAACAGGAACGTCGCCAGGAAGCCGACGGAGAACAACATCGGCGTCTCGAACGTCAGCTTGCCCTTCCACATCGTGCCGATCCAGTTGACGAACTTGACACCCGTCGGGATCGCGATGAGGAACGTCGTGAAGGAGAAGAACGCCAGCAACACCGCGCCGGTGGCGTAGAGGTGGTGCGCCCACACCGCGACCGACAGGGCCGCGATGGAGATCGTCGCGTAGATCAGGCCCTTGTAGCCGAACAGTGGCTTGCGGCTGAACACCGGGAGGACCTCCGAGACGATCCCGAAGAAGGGGATCGCGACGATGTAGACCTCGGGATGGCCGAAGAACCAGAACATGTGCTGCCACAGGATCGCCCCGCCGTTGGCCGGGTCGAACACGTGCGCCCCGAGGTGCCGGTCCGCCAGCATCCCGAACAGGCCCACGGTCAGGACCGGGAACGCGATGAGGATCAGGATGGCCGTCACGAAGATGTTCCAGGTGAAGATCGGCATCCGGAACATCGTCATGCCGGGCGCGCGCAGGCAGACGATCGTGGTGATGAAGTTGACGCCACCGAGGATCGTCCCCAATCCGGACACGATCAACCCGGCGAGCCACAGGTCGCTGCCCGCTCCGGGGGAGTACTGCGCCGAATGCAGCGGCGCATAGGCGAACCAGCCGAACGCCGCGGGCCCACCGGGTGTCAGGAACCCCGACAGGACGATCAGGCTGCCGAACAGGAACAACCAGTACGACAGAGCGTTGAGCCGCGGGAACGCGACGTCGGGGGCCCCGATCTGCAGCGGCACGATGTAGTTGGCGAAGCCGAACAGGATCGGCGTCGCGTACAGCAGCAGCATCGCCGTGCCGTGCATCGTGAACAGCTGGTTGTACTGCTCGGGCGAGAGGAACTGCAGCCCCGGGCGGGCCAGCTCGGCGCGGATCAGCAGCGCCATCGCACCGCCGACCAGGAAGAAGCCGAACGACGTGACCAGGTACAGGATCGCGATGTCCTTGGGGTCCGTCGTCCGCAGCATCCGGAGGAACATCGAGCCCTTCGGCCGGCGGCGCGCTGGGCCGGGTCGGATCGCCCGAGCGGGCGCGAGTTGGGTCATGACGCCTTCCCGAGTGGAGTCGGTGGGGGTTCGCAGGCACGCGCGCGGCGGCCGGTCGAACACGGAGCCCGGTCGGCACCGGGCCGCGCGGCGCTCCGTGCAGCCGTGACGGTGGATCGTCAGATGCGCACGAGGGGGGTGTCGACCAGGTGCTCGGCCAGGAACCAGCACTGCAGCTCCCCGGTACGGATGACCTGCGAGACGAGCAGGTCGTTCGTTCCGTCGTCGCCGAGCTCGGCGCTCTTGGCGGCCGCCTTGTGGGCGTCGACCAGGATCTGCTCGTGCGCGTCCAGCAGTCTCGAGAGCATCGCGGGAACCGGCTCGACGCCGTCCGGCGGTCGCGGGATGTTGCTCAGCTCGGCTGCGTGTCGCGGATCGCCCACCGCCACGGCGCCGAGGCTCTGGACGCGTTCGGCGATCGTGTCGACGAGGGCGAGCTGCTCGCCGGCATGCTTGTCGAGCAGCAGATGCAGCTGGTAGAAGGTCGCTCCGCGGACGTTCCAGTGGCTCTTCTTGTAGAGCGCGTAGAGGATCTGCGTGTCCGCCAACGTCCGGTTGAGCTTCTCCGCCGCGTACATGCGCGCGTCGTAGGACAGGCCGAGGGGGAACTGCTTGACGGTGCCGAACTTCTGGATCTCTCCCCCGCCGTGCTGATGCAGGGACGGCTGGCTCGACGACGAGACCTCCTGTGTCCCGTCCTGGGTGGCGGTCATGTGCTCAACTCCTCTGAATCTCGGGTCGTGCGGGTGGTCGACGCCGTGGGCGTCGGCGGCCGGGTGAACCGCTGTCTCGTCGCTTCCGCGAGGGCTCGCCCGACGGTGTCGTGCAGTTCGGCCCACGAGTGCGCGAACCGATCGACACCGTCGCGTTCCAGGAACGTCAGGACCTCGGCGAGATCGACGCCCGCGGCGGCCACCGCGTCGATGACCTCCTGGGCCTGCGCCGCGTCACCGGCCGCGCTCTGCCGGTCGTCCGGGCCGCGCACCACGCCATGGTCGGCGAAGGCCCGCAGCGTCGCCTCGGGCATCGTGTTCACCGTCCCGGGCAGGGCGAGCTCGCTGACGTACATCGTGTCGGGGTAGGCCGGGTTCTTCACCCCCGTCGAGGCCCACAGTGGTCGCTGCACGCGAGCTCCCGCGGCCTGCAGGCGCTCCCAGCGCGGGCCGGTGAACGTCTCGCGGAACGCCTGGTACGCCAGTCGCGAGTTCGCGACACCGGCCATGCCCCGTAGCGCGAGCGCGTCGTCCGACCCGATCTTGTCGAGGCGCTCGTCGACCTCGACGTCGACCCGGGAGACGAAGAAGCTCGCAACCGAGTGGATTCCCGACAGCGACGTGCCGTGGTCGAGCGCTCGCTCGAGTCCGGCCAGGTAGGCGGCCATGACCGCCCGGTACCGCGCCACCGAGAAGATCAGCGTGACATTGACGTCGACCCCGAGTGCGAGTGCGTCGGTGATGGCCGGGAGGCCGGCCCTGGTCGCGGGGATCTTCACCGACAGGTTCGGGCGGCCGACCGCTCGCACGAGGCTCACCGCATCGACGACCGTCGCCTCACGGTTGCCGGCCAGTGCGGGGTCGACCTCCAGCGAGACGCGCCCGTCCACCCCGGCGGTGGCCTCCCAGACCTCGCGGAAGAGATCGCAGGCCTGCTGGACGTCCGCGACCACCAGCTGTCGAACCGCGTCGCCGACCGTCACCCCGGCGCGCGCGAGTTCCCGGATCTCCGGGGCGTACGGCTCTGGACGGGCCAGCGAGGCCGCGAGGATGGTCGGGTTGGTGGTCACACCGACGATGTGGCTGTCGTCGACGAGCCGACGGAGGTGGCCGTCGACGAGGTGGGCACGGGTGAGGTCGTCGAGCCAGATCGAGACGCCCGCCTCGGTGAGCCCGGCCAGTCGGTCATCTGCCACGAATGCTTCTCCTCTGGGCTCGCCTCGGTGCCCGGACTCTCACGGCGACGGCAGCGGGGCCACGGAGCCGAGGCGTCCGGGTGAACCCGGCCGTGCGAGGCCCGTGGCCCCACGGACTCCTCGTCGCTCCCCGCTGCTCCTGTCGATCTTCCATCCGGATGAGGGCCTCAGGTGACGATGAGCTGACCGCCTACTGGACCATATCGTCCAGCACTGAAGTGCTCGGCTGACACCCCACGACCTGGGCCTCGTGTGGCGCGAATCGTGACACCCGCACATCCTCCCGTCAACGGCACGGGCCGCCCCCGCCCGAGCAATACCGCTCTCACCTGCTGAAATGATGCCGACAGCGTCTCATCACACACCGGGACGGACGACTTGACACAGGGCTCCACATCGCCCGACCCCGCCCACCTTGCACGCCCCTGCCAGGAGTCCCCGCTCCGAACGGACGGATTCCCTGGACCAGATGACCCACAAAAGGGTCCCGGTTCGGTCGGCGGCGATCGACCGCCCGTGGCGGCTCGGACGGCCGTCACCACTTCACCGCGAGTCCGATGTTGCGTTGCGCTGCGGCGCATCGGGTCCGAGATGCTCGGATGGTCACGTCAGCGTGCAGGCGCTCTAGACTATATGGTCTAGTCTGCTCCGGTTCGGAGGGCGTCGCGCACGCGGGTGGGCGCACCTGAACGAGCACACGTTCCCGGACGCCGAGGCCCGGGCGAGAGCTTCCCCACCAGGAGGGACATGTTCGCGGTGCTGTTCGAGGCCCATTCGCGGCCCGACCGTCGGGACGCGTACGCGGAGCTGGCGAGGCTGCTCGACGGCGATCTGCGCGAGAACCCCGGCCTCGTCGACCACGACCTCCACCGGAGCGTGATCCGGCCGGGCTGGATGCTGTCGCTCTCCACATGGGAGGACGAGAAGGCGCTCGTCAGGTGGCGGACGCACCCGAACCACCAGCTGGCCCAGGCACGGGGTCGCAACGAGATCTTCGTCGACTACACCGTCCGGACCGGCGAGCTCACCCGCGACACCGGGATACCCGGCAGCGGGGTGCTCCGCGAGCAGCGGTTCGACGAGACCACCGCGGGCGCCGGGAACACCGTCGTGCTCGTCGGCCCGATGGAGCCGAGCTGTCCGCCCACCACGCCCGACGCGGGCGAGATCGCCTCGCGCCTCGGTCTCGACCTGGAGGCGGACGGGCTCACCTCCTGGGACGTCTACGAACACGTGGAGAACCCCGGGATGCTCCTCGTCCGGACCGTGTGGCGCGACCAGGCCGCCGCCGCGGATTTCGAATCGGCGGCAGTGTTCCCCGGCAACCCGCGCATCCGCCGGATCCGGATCGTCCGCTACTTCAGCATGTACAACCGCGGCGAGGCCCCCCAGTACTACCCGGACCACCCGGACCACCCGACCTGACCGTCCACCGCCGCCCGCGAACCGCGGGCCGCCCGGGACGCCCGACCGGATCCGGTACCGGGTCCTCCCGGGCTCGGCATCCCCCTCACCGTCCTCACCGGTGGCGGCCCGGCTGCTCACGGATCCCGGTTCGTCGCCGCCCCCGTCGACAGCGACCGTCCCCGGTCCCGGGACCGAGGGGCGCCGGCTGCGCCCGGGGCACGTCCCGCCGCCGGCGGGGCGGCGCGGGGGAGGCTGCCGAGCGCGAGATCGAGGGCCGCCTGCAGCGGCTCCGCGCCCCGCACGGCCTGGGCGAGGATCAGACCACCCTGGAGCGCCGCGACGATGCCGGCGGCGAGCTCGCACGGATCGGCGCCGCCGTCGAGCTCACCGTGCTCCTGCAGCCGGTGCAGCCCGGCGGCCAGGTACGACTGCCAGGTGCGGAACGCAGCGTCGAGCGCGGCCCGCAGGCCGTCGGACCGGTCCGCCAGCTGGGTCACCAAAGAGCCGAGCAGGAGCCCGCTCTCGCACCTGCGCGCGCCGCCCAGCTCGACCATGTCCTCGGCCCAGGCATACAGGTCCGCCAGGGACGCCACGTTCAGCAGCAGCGAGCGTTGCCGACCGAGCACGGCGGCGACGTGGAGGTCCACGACGGCGGAGACCAACGCGTCCTCGGCCGGGAAGCAGCGATACACCTGCGACCGGCTGACACCCGATGCGGCGCAGACCCGCTCGACGCTCATCCCCGCGACCCCGAGCCGGGAGACGACCTCCGACGCGGCCCGGACGATTCGGACGCGCGACGCTGCGGAGCGGCGAGCCTCCTCCAGGGGTCGCCCCTCAGGTTCCTCCCTCGACACGCACGGATGTTAGCCAACCCGTACCAGCTGGTCTATTTCGACGGGTGCCTCGCATCGGGCGGGCGGCGGCCCCACCGAGCCGCGCACACGTGCCGCCGGACCCGATCACCGGGGTCGGAACGCCGTCCGGGCCGACCCGGCCGATATGCGCCCTGCGACGGCGAGCAGCCGCGGTCGCGTTCTGAGCCGAGCCGCTCTAGACTGATCAGTCCGTAGTGCGCGAGCGGAGTTCACGATCAAGTCCTCACGCTAGGATCGAGTCCGTGACGAGTGCCGGAGCGACGAGTGCCGGGGCCGAGCCTCCCCTGCGGCGTCTGACCGCCCGCGGTGCCCTCACGCGCGACCGCATCGTCCGGGCCGCGGCCGACCTCATGCACGCCAACGGTGTGGCCGGCACGACCATGGACCAGGTCGTCGAGGCCTCCGGCACCAGCAAGTCACAGCTCTACCATTACTTCGACGACAAGGACGCCCTCGTCACCGCGGTGATCAAGATGCAGACCGCACGGGTGATGCAGGTTCAGGAGCCCCACCTCGAACAACTCAGCTCGCTGCAGGGCCTGCGGCGCTGGCGCGACGAGATCGTCCGGTTCGTCGACGAACGGCACGGCGCGAACGGCTGCGCGATCGGCTCCCTCGCCACCGAGCTGTCGGACCGGTCCGAACCGGCCCGGATCCTGATCAACGCGGCGTTCCAGAGCTGGGAGTCGTACCTCACCGCCGGGATCTCCCGGATGCAGGAACGCGGCGAGATCGACCGCACCGCCGACGCCGCCACCCTGGCCACCGGCATCCTGGCCGCCTACCAGGGCGGATACCTGCTCTCACAGGCCCGGCGCAGCGCCCAGCCGATGGCGCTGGCGCTCGACCTCGCGATCCGCAACGTGGAAGCGCTCGCGCTCGAGCAGAAGCCTGCATCGGGCGCGGTGAGCTGACAGCGTCCCCGAGGTGGCGGCCGGCACGCTGCCGCCGGACCTCGCGAGTGGCGATGGTCGCCATGGCGACCATCGCCACGCACGGTCAGCCCTGGGCCTCGATCGCGATGGGCTGCCACTCCCGCCACGTCGCGAGCCGCGACTCGTAGTCCTTCTCCGCGACGCCCAGCGGGGACTCGCCGAAGAACACACGCAGCGGCGGCTGCTCGGCGTCGACGACCTTGAGGAGCGCCGCGGCACTGGCCTTCGGGTCACCGGGGGTGCCGAGGCGTGCCCGCCGGGCCGCGGCGACCTCCTCGTGGAGCGCCGCATAGGCCGGGTGGGCCTCCGAGTGCCGGGACGACGGGCCGGACCAGTCGGTGGCGAAGCCACCCGGCTCGATCAGCGTGACGTGGATGCCGAACGGCGCGACCTCCTGCGCCAGCGACTGGCTGAGCCCCTCCAGCGCCCACTTCGACGCATGGTAGGCCCCGACCAGCGGGAACGCGCTGATTCCGCCGATCGACGAGACCTGCAGAATGTGGCCCGACCCCTGCTCGCGCAGGAACGGCAGTGCCGCCTGGGTGACCCAGAGCGCGCCGAACAGGTTGGTCTCGAGCTGGGCGCGGACCTCGGCCTCGGTGAGCTCCTCCACGAAGCCGAAGTGCCCGTAGCCCGCGTTGTTGACGACGACGTCGAGCCGGCCGAACCGCTCGTGCGCGGCGGCGACCGCGGCGAAGGCGGCGTCGCGGTCGGTGACGTCGAGGGTGATCGGGAACAGCCGGTCGCCGTACTTCGTGGCGAGATCGTCGAGCGTGGCGACGTCGCGCGCGGTCGCGGCCACCGAGTCGCCCCGCTCCAGCGCGGCGATCGCCCACTCGCGGCCGAAGCCGCGGGACGCGCCGGTGATGAACCAGACCTTCGCAGCCATGAGATGCCTCTCTCCGGATTCGGTGTCTCCTCCGGTCAGCAGCGGCGCGCCGACAGGTGTTCCGGGCGCGGCGGTGACCCGGATCGCTTGACGGACGCGCGCGGTCCCGGTCTGCTGCCCCGGTGGACGTCCTGCTGCTCGACCGACTGCGAGCCCTGTTCGCCGGGCGCACGGACGTCGTCGAGAAGCCGATGGTGGGCGGCCGGTCCTTCGTCGTCGACGGCCGGATGTGCTGCGGCGCCACCACCGGTGGACTGATGGTCCGTGTCGGGCGCGCGGGTCGCGACGCGGCGCTCGCCGAGCCGCACGTGCAGCCGCTGCGCATGGGGCGGCGGACCGTGGCGGCGTTCGTCGTCGTCGCACCGGAGGCCGTCGCGGACGACGACGACCTCGCCGCGTGGGTCCGGCGCGCGGAGGACTCCCTGCGCGGCTGACGCGTTTCGCCCCTTCGGGAGCCCTACGGGACCGCCTCCTCCAGCCGGCGGCCGATGTCGGCACCGGTGACGACGTCGACCAGCGCCTCGGCGACGATCGACGCGGGCACCCGGTCGGGCACGATCAGCCCCACGACGGGCCGCGGGCGGATCTCGGCCAACGGCCGCGCGCACATCCCCGCCGGGACACCGAACGCGTGCAGCCACGTGTGCGCGACGATGCTGGCCAGCCGTCGCGCCGCGACGTGCGCGTAGAGCCCGTCGACGCTGTCGGCCTCGACGACGGGGGCGAGCCGCTCGCCCACGGCGGCCATGGTCGCGTCGAGGATGCGGCGGTTGCGCATCGACGGCGGCAGCGCGCACAGCCGCAGCTGTGCGGCGGCCTCCCACGTCACGACGTCGTTCTCCGCCTGCGGGTCGTCCTCGCGCAGCAGGAGCAGGTAGCGCTCGCGGTAGAGCTCGACGCGCCGGGTGCCGGGCGGCGTCTCGTCGTCGAGGTAGGTGACGCCCGCGTCGAGCTCGAACTCGGTCAGGCGCCTGCTGATCTCGCGCGACGGCAAGGCCTCGATCCGCACCCGCGCGAGCGGGTTGCGCCTGCCGAACAGGTCGGTGATCAGCGGCGTCGCCGGGATCGCGGTCGGGATCGCGCCGATCCGGGCGGTCGCGGTGAGTCCCCCGCGCATCCGGTCGAGGTCGGTGTAGAGGGCGTCGCGCTCGGCGAGGATGCGGTGCGCCCAGCCGAGCACCCGCTCGCCCTCGTCGGTGAAGCCTTCGAACCGCCTGCCGCGCAGGACGATCACCGCGTCGAGCTCGGACTCGAGTTTGCGGATCGCGGCCGACAGCGTCGGCTGGCTGACGTGGCACGCGGCCGCCGCGCGGCCGAAGTGCCGCTCGCGCCCGAGGGCGACGAGGTACTCGAGCTGCCGGATGAGCACGTCGCCGGGCACGGCGCGATCATAGATGCTGGCTATGACCGTCCGGCCGGCGCGCCATCCGGTCGGCGGGGCCAGCGCCCCGGATCGCTCCGGGTGCGGCGGACCCCGCCGGCGGCGTCACTCGGCCGGGGTGACCTCGGCCATGTCGTTCCAGCCCTCGAGCTCCTGGTAGATGATCTTCGGGCGCTCGGCGACCATGTAGGGCATCCACTCGAAGAACTTCTTGACGTGGTCCATCCCGACGTGGGCCGACCCCGCGTCGGAGTCCACGAACGACTCGATGATCGCGAACTGGTTCGGGTGCTCGGTGCTCTCGAAGTACTCGAAGGAGATGCAGCCCGGCTCGGCGTTGACGTCGGCCGTGTACTGCTTGATCCCGGCGAGCCACTCGTCACGCTTCTCGGGGCGGATCTTCGCCTTGAGCGCGATGAAGATCATCGGATGAGGCTCCTTTACCGCTCGGAGGTTGCCGGCATGCGCCGGCCGTCGGGGAGGACCGTAGCGCCCGCCCCGGGCACCGGCGAGGCCGAAATCCTCGCTCCGTGACGATCTCCGCCATTCGCGCGCAACGTCCCCCGACCGGGTCTGCGCGCTCAGGCGCAGCGCAGCCGCGCGGTCAGCAGGTCGGCCCGGCTCCGCAGCGCCACCGCCCGATCGGCGTCGGTGACCGCCGTCTCCACGGCCCACGTGACGTCGCCCGCCGGCGCGGCCGGGACGCCGACGAGGTCGAGCTCGCCGGCGATCTCGGCCAGCTCGGACAGGAGGTCGCGGGCGGCGCGAGGGTCGATCCTGGGTTCCGGACCCACGGCTGCCCACAGCAGCGCACCGAGGCAGCGCTCGGGATCGACGAGCCCGGACCGGAACGCGCGGCTCTCGGCGACACTCGCGGCGAGCACGCAGAGCCGCCACGTGTCGGGGTCGGTGGTGTCGGTGACGGTCCGGCTGTAGACACGCGAGCCGGTGAGCGCGCGGTAACGCCGCTCCGGGCCCGCGACCACGTGCAGCAGCCACAGCAGCAGCGCGGCCAGCACCGCCCCGGCCAGCACCCCGCCCACGAACGACGCCAGCCTCCACCACCCGTCCCCGACCGCGACGGCGGCGACGAGCCCCGCGGCACCCATCAGCGCGAGTGTGCCGCCGGCGGGCACCCGGTCGTCGACGAGCGTGCCGTGGTCGTCGATCGACCAGCGGGTCCCCTCGACGATCCGCGGATCGAACACGACGAATCCGCGCCGGGTCCGGACGAGCGTGGGGAGCGCCGCGTTCGGGGTCGTCGGTGCGTCGTCGTGCGTCCGGGCGGGGGCCCCGGGTCGTTCCATCGTGCTCGTCCGTTCCGCATGCAGCTTGTCGAGTGTCCACCCCGCTATCGCGGGCGGCGGCCGGGTGTTAGCCCACCGCCCGGGTGATGCGCTGCACGACGGTGGGAACGCCGTCGCGGCCGCCCTCACGAACGGCCAGCGACAGCCCCGCGCGGACCGCGCTGGCGGCGTCGAGCGTCGCGTCCCGGGCGGCGGCGCTCACCGCGGTGAAGCTCGCGTATCCGTGGACGAGCCCGGAGAACCGCCTGGCCAGGGTGGGTACACCGGCCTCGCGCAGCCGCTCGGCGAGCTCCTCCCCCTCGTCGCGCAGCGGGTCGAAGCCGGCCGTCGCGAGGTAGACCGGCGGCATGACGTCGAGGTCGTCGGCGCGCAGGATCGCGCCGCGGGCGTCGTCGTCGGGGATGCCCTCGGGAAGGTAGGCCCGCTCCAGCTCCATGAGGTACTCGGCCGTCAGCCCGAATCCGCTGCCGAACAGCTCGCGCGAACCGCCGGAGCGCTCGGCGTCGGTCGCCGGGTAGAGCGCGACCACGAACGACGGCACGGGGCGCCCGGCCCGCGCCTGCTCGTGGGCGACGACCAGCGCCAGGTTGGCCCCCGCGCTGTCGCCGCCGACGGCGAGCAGGTCGGGGTCGGCGCCGAAGTCCGCGGCGTGCGTCGCGACGTGGTCGAACGCGGCGATCGCGTCGTCGAGCGCGGCCGGATAGGGGTGCTCGGGGGCGAGCCGGTAGTCGACGGACAGCAGCCGCAGCTGCGACTGCGCGGCGAGCAGCCGGCACAGCGGATCGGTCGAGTCCAGGCTGCCGAGGACGAACCCGCCGCCGTGGTAGTAGACGATCATCCCCGACGTCGCGGGCACCGCGGGCGGCACGTACAGCCGCGCGGCGATCGTCCCGTCGCCGCCCGGGAGCACGAGGTCGCGGGTCTCGATGTCGTCGGGCGCACCGACGGCGACGATCTCGGCCGCGAAGTCGGCCTGGCGGCGCTGCTCGGCGAGGGCGGCCTCGCCGAGATGGTCCTCGTTCTCCGACGACAGCAGCTCGCCGACCCGGTTCAGCAGCTGCAGGTCGAGGTCGAGCTGCTGGTCGTCGATGCACACCGGCGGGCCCGCGACCAGGCGCTTGAGCGGACGCGGAAGTCCGAACACGACACGCAACGCCAGACGCCACGCCCGCAACCGGGCCCACTCACGGACCATGCCCGCAGGTTACTCCCGGGTATCGGACGCGGGCTCACCTCTGGAAGGTGTACCTCAGCACAGCGAGCATGTCGTCGGACCCGGCGGGTTCGTCGCGTTCGCAGGCCCGCAGCGCGGTGTGCAGGGCGTCGGCGTCGACGCCGGAACCGATGAACTCCAGCCCGGTGCGCCGGGGGACGTCGCGGGGCCACGGCGTGCGGTCGAACCGCAGGTAACGGCCGACGGCGTGCAGCCCGAACCGCTGCCGGTGCCCGGGCACACCGAAGTCGACGAAGCCCTTGACCCGGTAGGTGCCCGCGGGGCGGCGGTCGAGCAGCTCGACGAGCAGCCGCGGGTCGATCGGGCGGTCGCTGACGAACTCCACGGACTCGTAGGCCGTGTGCAGGTGGCCGTCGTGGCCGTCGGCGGCGCCGCCGGCGAGCATCAGCTGGCGGCCCGGGACCGTGTGGATGTCGTAGAGCAGGCCGGGGTCGACGACCCCGTGGCTCGCCGGGACGATCGGCGCCCGCGCGTTGACCTCCCGGCACAGCCGCCGCACCCGCCACAGCTTCGCCGGGTCGACGCGGTCGGCCTTGTTCAGTACGACGAGGTCGGCCAGGCCGACGTGGCCGTCGATCTGCGGGTGCCGGGTGCGGGTCGCCTCGAACTCGACGGCGTCGACCACCTCGACGAGCCCGCCGAACGTCGTGCGCGGGGTGCCCGCCGTGAGCACCAGCTGGACGAGTGCACCCGGCTCGGCGATGCCGCTCGCCTCGATGACGATCACGTCGACCTCCGACGAGGGGCCCGCGAGCTTCTCCAGCAGCGGCCCGACACCCTCCTCCCCGACGGCGCAGCACAGGCAGCCGTTGCCCAGCGGGACGACCCCGTCGGCCTGGCCGCCGACGAGCATCGCGTCGACGCCGATGCTGCCGAAGTCGTTGACGACCACGCCGATCCGCACGTCGGCGCTGTGCGCGAGGAGATGGTTGAGCAGCGTCGTCTTGCCCGCGCCGAGGAACCCGGCGAGGACGAGCACCGGGATCCGGCCGCCGCGCATCGGGCATCCCTATCACGTGCGCGGTGATCCGCTGTGCGTCCACCCGGCCGGGAGCGGCAGGATGTCGCGCATGGCCGACGTCACCGCCAGCGCGACACGCTCGATCTCCGCCCCCGCCTTCCGGATCCGGCGCATGCTCGCCGACTACGAGACGGTCCGCCCGCGGATCCTCACCGACCACTTCCGCGACTACGTGCTGCACAGCGGCACCGTGGGCGAGGGCACGGTCGCGGGCTGGACGCTGCAGGCGACGAGCAAGCGTGTGCGCGAGGTCGTCGTCGACGTCTCGCTCCCGATGCACGACAAGATCGTCGAGACCGACCGCAACTCGACGATGGTCACGACGTGGAAGGTCACCCCCGGCCCGCCGGTCACCTGCACGGTCACGGTCACCTCGACGTGGCAGGGCGCGGGCGGCATCGGTGGCTTCTTCGAACGGCGCTTCGCCCCGAAGGCCCTCGGCGAGATCTACGACGGTGTGCTGGCCAACCTCGAGCGGCTCGCGGCCGAGGAGCCCGAGGCCGACGCCAAGGGCGCCGAGGCCACGGGAGCCACCGGTTCCCCCGACACCGACGGCGCCGCGGCCGACGCGGGCGGCGAGTCCGACGAGACCGTCGAGCGGGCCGACCAGGACTGATCCGGTGACCACGGCGCGCGCCGGCATCGTGGCCGTCGCGGGCGAGGCGCTGGTCGACATCGTCCCGGCACCCGTCGACGGCTACCACGAGCTCGTCCCGGGCGGCAGCCCCGCGAACACCGCCGTCGGTCTGGCGCGCCTCGGTGTCCCCGTCCGGATGCTCGCCCGGCTGGCCGACGACCCGCTCGGGCGCCGGCTGCGCGCCCACCTCGCGCGCAACGGCGTCGACCTCTCACACGTCGTCGCGGCGGCGGAGCCCTCGTCGATGGCGCTGGTGGAGGTCGACGAGCAGGGCGTCGCGAGCTACGACTTCCGCGTCGCCGGGACTGCCGACTGGCAGTGGACGGCCGCCGAGCTCGCGGGCGCGCTCGACGGGCCGGTCGTCGCGGTGCACACCGGCTCGCTCGCGACGACGACACCGCCCGGCGCGGCGGTGCTGCGCGACCTCGTGCGCCGGGCGGCCGCCCGGGCGACGGTCAGCTACGACCCGAACTGCCGGCCGCTGCTCATGGGCGACCGCGAGGACGTCCTCGCGGGGGTGCACGAGCTCGTCGGGCTCGTCGACGTCGTCAAGGTCAGCTCCGAGGACCTGGAGTGGCTGCTGCCGGGCATGTCCCCCGCGGACGTGCTCGACGACTGGGTCGCGCGCGGCGCGGCCCTGGTCGCCGTGACGCTCGGTGCCGACGGAGTCCTCGCCGCCACCGCAGGCGGCCTGCGGACGCGGCTGCCGGGGCGGCCGGTGCACGTGGTCGACACGGTGGGTGCGGGCGACACGTTCTCCGCCGCGCTGCTGGCCGGGCTGCACGACGCGGGCCTGCTCGGAGTCGACGCCCGACCGGCGTTGCGCGCCATCGGTCCCGACGTGCTGCACGAGGTGCTCGACGGCGCCGTCCGGGCCGCGGCGATCACCTGTTCCCGGCGGGGCGCCGACCCGCCGACGGCCGCGGAGCTCGCCGCGGCGCACTGAGCGCGGAGCCGGCCGCGGCGCGCTGAGCCGCGGACGTGCCGGCTGCGCGTCGACACGCCGGGCGGTGCGACGACGGTCCTCGCCGCGCCGGAGGCGCGGGGAGAGGGCCGTGAGCGGCGGCGGGCGGCCCCAGATTCCTTTCGCCCGCCGCCGCTCACGAGTTCGTGGGGTCCCGGGTGGTCCGGCACGGATGCGGCGACGATCCCGACGAAAGCGACGTCGTCACCACATGCACCTCCCGTCCCGTTGACCACCTCATTCCACCGCAGATCGTGAACACCATCGAACCTTGTCGCTCGTTCGTGTGCCCTCGATCGTGGGGACTCCCACCTCGGCTTGCGGCGTTCGGCGACGTTGGGTAACCGTGTGCGCGAGACTGACGTCGTGTCCGCTCCCGCGCTCGCCACCCTGCTCGGCCTGGCCCCGCACCCGGAGGGCGGCTGGTACCGCAGGACCTGGACCGCACCGACGACGACATCCACGCCGCACGGTCCGCGGCCCTCGGCCACCGCGATCCTCTACCTGCTCGACGACGTCTCGGCCTGGCACCGGGTCCGCTCGACCGAGCTGTGGTGCTGGCACTCGGGCTCACCCGTCGGGCTCGCGACGGGTGGGGACGGGCCGGGCCCCGGCGCGCCGGTCGAGACCGTTCTCGGCCCGCCCGGCGCCGCCGCGGGCACGCTCCCACAGCGTGAGATCCCGCCGGGTGTGTGGCAGACCGCGCGGCTGCTCGGGGCCGAACCCGCGCTCGTCAGCTGCGTCGTCTCCCCCGGATTCGACTTCGCGGACTTCGAGCTCGCACCTTCCGCCTCATGATCGTCTCCGGGCAAACCGGACATCGCCGGGTCTAGGGTGACGACCATGACGGTCGCGCAGCCTCCCGAGCCGACACCTCCCGAGTCCCTCGACCCTCAGCGCCGCAGCACGCAGGCGCAGCTCGAACGGGCCGTGGGCGAGGGCAGACTGACCCTCGACGAGTTCACCGACCGCGCCGCGCTGGTGTGGAAGGCCCAGAACCCCGGCGACCTCGACGCCGTCGTCGCGGACCTGCCCCCGGCGCCGGTCGTCGGGTCGGCCTCGCCCGCCCGGTCGACGCTCGTCAGCGTCATCGGCGACATCCGCCGCCGTGGCCGGTGGGCGTTGCGGCGCAAGACGACCGCCGTCCTGCTCATCGGGGACGTCGAGCTCGACCTGCGCGGCGCCGTCGTCACCGAGCAGGGTTCGGAGCCGGTGACGGTGGACGTGTGGTCGATCATCGGCGACACCGACATCGTCGTGCCCGAGGGGGTCGAGGCCGAGCTGGTCGGCTTCACGCTGCTCGGTGACCGCCGGGTCGACCTGGCCCCGGTCCCGCGCGTCCCCGGCACGCCGACAGTTCGAATCCGCGTGTTCTCCCTGCTCGGCGACGCGAAGCTCCGCAGCAGCTGAGCCACCGCGGAGTGACGGCGGGTCGTCAGGAGCGGGCGGCCACCAGGTCGTCGGCCGTCCAGGTGTTGCGGATCCGCGCCGGGTCCACGCCGCACGCCACCGCCCGGGTGACGCCGTTGTCGAGCCAGTCCAGCTGGCCGGGCGCGTGCGCGTCGGTGTCGATCGTGAACTCGCAGCCGGCCTCGACGGCCAGCCGCAGCAGCCGCTTCGGCGGGTCGAGCCGCTCGGGGCGGGAGTTGATCTCGACGGCGACACCGTGCTCCGCGCACGCCGCGAACACCTCGGGCGCGTCGAACTCCGACTCCGGACGCTTGCGCCGGCCCGTGACCATCCGGCCGGTGCAGTGGCCCAGCACGTCGACGAGCGGGTTGGCGACGGCCGCGAGCATCCGGGCGGTCATCTCCGGCTTCGCCATCCGCAGCTTGGAGTGGACGCTGGCGACGACGACGTCCAGCCGCTCCAGCAGATCGGCCTCCTGATCGAGGGCGCCGTCCTCGAGGATGTCGACCTCGATGCCGGTGAGCACCCGGAAGCGGCCGTCGAGGCCGGCGTTCAGCTCGGCGATCTGGTCGAGCTGGGCCCGCAGCCGGGCGGCGGACAGCCCGTTGGCGACGGTGAGCCGCGGCGAGTGGTCGGTGATCACGAGGTAGTCGTGGCCGAGGTCGATCGCCGTCTCCACCATCTCGGCCAGCGGCGAGCCGCCGTCGGAGGCGTCGGTGTGGGAGTGGCAGTCGCCGCGCAGGGCCTCGCGCAAGGTCATCGCCGCCTCGTCGAGCGGAGTGTCCTCGGTCGCGCGCAGCCGCCGCAGGTAGACCGGTTCCTCCCCCGCGAGCGACTCCTCGACGCAGCGCGCGGTCACGTCACCGACGCCGCGCAGCCGGACGAGCTCGCCCGACTCCGCGAGCCGGGCCAGCTCCTCGACGGACCTGCGGCGCAGTACGGAGGCCGCGCCGCGGAACGCGCGCACGCGGTACGTCGACTCGTGCGCGCGTTCCAACAGGAACGCGATGCGGCGCAGATCGGCGACCGGGTCGCGGGGCTCGCTCACGGGCGCGATTGTGCCGTGCCCGGCGACCGCGCGGTCAGCGCAGCCAGCGGCGTGCCTTCTTCTTCCACGCGGTGTCCCACAGGCCGGGCAGCTGCGCCTCGACGAGCGTGGCCGCCGCCTGGTCCCGGCCGTACAGCAGACCGAAGGTGAAACCGTTGTCGCCGCCGGCGTGGGCCTGCGCGCCCAGCTCGCGCAACACGGTCCGCGCGACGACGGAGTCCTGGTGCTCCCCCAGCGCCTTCTGCATCCCCTTGAGCCCCTTGGCGAACCGGGCGACCTGCTTGCCGGGCACGGCGGGCCGGGCGACCTCCGTCGCGTAGCGCAGCCGCTTGGCGTCCTTGCGGACCCGGTGGATGGCCTCGTCGACCGGATCGGCCCGCATGTGCGCCACCGCCTTCTCCAGACGACGGGCCGAGCGGGCCGCGACCTTCGGCAGCTCCTTCTTCGCGGGCCTGCGCGCCCGCGCCGAGAGCGGTGGATCGGCGAGCAGGTCGTCGAGCGCCGTCCGCATTGCGGCGTACCCGGGCCCGTCGAGCTCCGCCAGCACCGCCGCACGGGCCTCGGCCTCGACGCGGGCGAAGTGCCGGGCGACCTGGGCCTGCACCGGGCCGAGCACGAGAGCGGGGTCGAGCTCGTCGATCGCGTCGCTGATCCGCTTGCGCAGCACCTCGGCGTCGCGGGCAGGCGCGAGGGTGCGGCCGAGCTCGCGCAGCCCGTCGACGAGCGGATCGGTCCGGGCGCGGTCGAGCAGCGGGCGGTAGGCCTGCAGCGCACTGCGGAGCCTGCGGGCGGCGATGCGCATCTGGTGGACCGCGTCGTCCTCGTCGCGGCGGACGCGGATGTCCTGCGTCGCGAGCGTGTCGACCTGCCGCGCCAGGTGGTCGACCAGCACCGCACCCGCGGTGCCCTTCTTCCCGCGACGCACCCGGCGCGGCCGGGCAGGGGCGAGCAGCTCGTCGAGCCGGTCCTGCGCGGCGGGCTCCGCGGGCTCGGCCCCCACGTCGGCGAGCCGCCGCTCCAGCTCCGCGGCGAGCACCCCGCCGCGCGCGGGCGGGTACAGGGTGAACTCCGTCCAGGTGTCGACGGTCGTCGAGTCGCCGAGCGTCGCCACCGACACCTCCTCCCGGTCGAGCGCGGCGCGCGGCGATCCGGAGGCGAGCAGCCGCGTCGTCGTCCGGACGCGGCGGACGCGGGCGACCGGGCGCAGCGGCCGGTCCCGGCGCACACCACGGACGAGCTCGTCGAGCTCGCCGGGCGGCTCGTGCGGGTCCGCACCCTCGACGTCGGGCGGCGTCGCGGGCAGCCGGATGACGTCGTCCTCGCCGGGCAACGTCAGCCGCCACTGCGCCGCGCCGGGCTCCGACGCCAGCTCCAGCCGGATCCCTGCCGCCGCCAGGCGGAGGTCGTCGGTGTCGTACCGCTGCGTCTCCGTGACGACGGCCGGCTCGGCGGAGACGCTGACCCCCCGCAGCCCGGTGAGCCCCGGCGCCCCGGCCCCGGCGGGGGCGCGGAACGTGCGGACAGCGGTCGCTGAGGTGTCGGCTGCGGTGCCCATACCTCAGCGTGCCCCTCCCGGCGGCCCGCTAACCAGGCCTATCCGACGACTTTCCCGGGATTGAGGATGCTCAGCGGGTCGAGCGCGGCCTTGATGGCCCGCTGCATCGCCAGCACCTGCGGCGACTGCTCGCGGCGCATCCCACCGCGCTTGAGCAGGCCGACGCCGTGCTCGCCGGACACCGTCCCACCTCGGGCGATGGCCGCGTCGATGATCTCCTCGAAGGCGGCCTGGGCGCGCCGTCGGGCCTCGTCGTCCCCCTGCTCGACGATGATCAACGGGTGCAGGTTGCCGTCCCCGGCGTGCGCGACGTTGGCGATGAACGTGTCGTGGCGGGCTCCGATGTCCTGGACCTCGGCGAGCATGTCGGCGAGCCGGCCGCGCGGGAGGCAGACGTCCTCGGTCAGGACGGCGTCGGCCCGCTGCTCCAGCGCCGGGTAGACCATCCGCCGGGCCTCGAACAGCGCGTCCGCCTCGACGGCGTCGGTCGAGATCACCGCGTCCTTCGCCCCGCACGCCTCGAACGCGGCGAGGATGCCCTCGGCCTCGGCCGTCGCGGCGGGCTCGGGCAGGTCGGTCTGGGCCAGCAGCAGCGCGGCGGCGTTCTCGGGCAGACCGGCGTTGCGCCACTCGTTGACCGCCTGCAGGCTGTGCCGGTCGATCAGCTCGAAGATCGCGGGCTGCAGTCCCGCGGCGGTGACGGCCGCGACCGCGGCGCCGGTGTCGGCCAGCGAGTCGAAGAAGCCGACGACGGTGCGCGGCGGGGTCGTGCGCAGCGGCCGCAAGCGGACCGTCACCTCGGTGACGACGCCCAGCGTCCCCTCCGACCCGACCATCAGGCCCGCGAGGTCGTAGCCCACGACGCCCTTGGCGGTGCGCCGCCCCACCCGCACGACCTCGCCCGCGGCCGTCACGACCTCGAGCGCCAGCACGTAGTCACGAGTCACGCCGTACTTCACGCAGCAGAGTCCGCCCGCGTTGGTGGCGACGTTGCCGCCGATCGTCGACCAGGGCGCGCTGGCGGGGTCCGGCGGGTACCAGAGGTTCTGCTGGGCCGCGGCGGCGCGCAGGTGGTCGTTGACGACGCCGGGCTGCACGACCGCGAGCCGCTCCGCCGGGTCGATCTCGACGATCTCGTTCATCCGCTCGAGGCTGAGCACGATGCAGCCGTCGACGGCGTTGGCGCCGCCCGACAGCCCGGTACCCGCCCCGCGCGGCACCACGGCGACGCGATGCCGCGCGCAGCTGCGCACCACCGCGGCCACCTCGTCGGTGCTGCGGGGGCGGACCACCGCGGCCGGCGTGCCGTACTCGGCCCACTCGGCCTCGTCGTGGACGTACGGGCCGATCGTGTCCGGGTCCGTGAGCAGCCGGTCCGCGGGCAGCGCGGCGTGCAGCTCATCGAGGACCGCCTGCGCCGCGGGGTCGGCCGCGAGGGCCGCGAGCCGAGCGGGCCGGTCGTCGCCGAACGGCCGGTCGAGCGGGGAGACGGGCTCGGCTGTGTGCACCATGGCCCCGACGCTACGGCGACGCGTGTCGACGGGCCAGCTCCCGGCCGAGCAACGTCCCCGACCGCCACGCCGTCTCGATGCGCGAGCTGCCCCAGCCGTCGCCCGCGAGCGCGACGCCGTCGCTGCCCAGCAGGAACGGCACGTCCCGGTCGCGCTCCGGGGCGGCGGAGCGCCATCGGTACGCGCGGGTCCACACCGGTGCGCCCCGCACGTCCAGCAGCTCGCCCACCGCCTCGACGACCTCGGGGATCCCGGCGTCCGGATCGGACTCGTGGCGGCGGGCGACCTCCGCGGTCGAGTGCGCGACCAGCACCGGGGCGGCGTCGCCGCGGCGGTTCCCGTCGTCGGCGACGAGCGACACGACGGGATGGCCGTTGACGAACGCCGCCGGCAGCTGCGGCCAGGTGCGCTCGGCGAACCCCGCGACGACGGTGAGCACCGGCCGCCACGGCCGTCCGCGGACCGCGGCGTAGGCCTCCGTCGCGTGGTCGAGGATGCGGGCCGCCTGCGGGTCGGGCATCGCGAGGACGACGGTGTCGGCCGGCCGCCCGTCGACCGTCGGGCCCGGTCCGACGTGACGCACGGTGCGGCCCAGCTCCACCGGCACGTCACGGGCGAGGTGTTCGACCAGGCTGCGCAGCCCCCGCGGCGCGGCCCAGCGCACCGGCCCCGGTGAGCGACCGGGCCGGACGCCGCCGAGGACGGTGAGCTCGACGGTCCACGGGCGGGCCAGGCCCGCCGTGCGCCACCGCCCGACGACCTGGGCGAACTCGGGGTCGCGGACCGTGAAGTACGCGGCGCCGGTGTCGACCGCCCGGCCGTCGACGGTGCAGGTGGCCATCCGGCCGCCGACGTGGTCCGCGCGGTCGAGCACGCGCACCGGAACCCCTGCCGCCACCAGCTCGGTGGCGCAGGCGATCCCGGACAGTCCCGCCCCGACGACCACGACGGACATGACCGGCGAGCCTACGACCGCCGGACCGCTCGGGTGAACCCCGAAGCGCGGCGGTTGCCGGCCCCGGCCGAGCACCCGCGCGCAACCTCACCGCTCCCCCGGGCCGCTGCGCGAACGGTGAGGTTGCGGCCGGCTGATTGCGCGACCTCACCGCTCCGTCCAGCGGCCCGGCCGACAGTGAGGTTGCGGCCGGCTGGTTGCGCGCACCGCCATCGCTCCGGTGCGCCGCCGGCGCGTCGACGCTCAGGCGGTGACCCGCGCGGACACGCGGGCGAGCCGGGCCTCCCACCACTGCGTGCGCCGCGCGTCGGCGGCGAGGGCGGTGCGGCGCACCGGCTCCGGGGCCCGGCGCAGCACCGGCAGGTGCCCGTCGACCGGGCGGAGCGGGTCGGCCACGACGTCGTCACGCAGCAACGCGACCGTCCCCAGCCCGCAGGCGAAGTCCAGCTGCGGCAGCGCGGCGGCGAGCGCGATCTCGGCCGCCAGCCCGACGCTCGTCTCCAGCGCCGAGGAGACCACGCACGGCAGGCCGCACGCCTCGGCGACGGCCAGCGCCCGGCGCACCCCACCGAGCGGCGCGACCTTGAGGATCGCGACGTCGGCGGCCGCGGTGACGTCGACGGCCAACGGGTCGTCGGCGCGGCGGATGGCCTCGTCGGCGGCGATGCGCACGTCGACCCGGCGCCGGACCGCGGCGAGGTCCTCGATCGTCGGACACGGCTGTTCGACGTACTGCAGCCCGCCCGCCGCCCGGTCCAGCGCCCGGATCGCGGCCACGGCCTCGTCGACGTCCCAGCGCGCGTTGGCGTCGACCCGCACGGCGCCGCCGGGGCCGAGGGCGTCGCGGACGGCGGCGACGCGCTCGAGGTCGGCGGCGAGCGAGCCGGGCTCGTCGGCGACCTTGACCTTGGCGGTCGCGCAGCCCGAGGCGCGCACCATCTCCTGCGCCCGCTCCGGCCCGACGGCCGGGACGATGCAGTTGACGGGGACGCGCTCGCGCACCGGCTCGGGCCAGCCGTCGTGCGCCGCCTCGTGCGCGGCGGCGAACCAGGCGGCGGCCTCGGCGTCGTCGTACTCGGGGAACGGGCAGAACTCGCCCCAGCCCGCGGGCCCCTCGACGAGCATCCCCTCCCGGACGGTGATGCCGCGGAAGCGCGTCGTCATGGGGATCGCGTAGGTGAAGGCACGCACGCCGTCGACGGTAGTAGCGGCACTCACAGGAGGAGGTGGTCGGCCGGGTCGATGCGGCGGGTGCGGCGGCGGTAGGTGAACGTCGTGCCGGGCCAGAGGGTCCGGTTGCGGCCGTGCTCGTCGAGGTACCAGCTGCCGCAGCCACCCTGGCTCCAGACGGCCTTCTCGAGCTTGGCCTGGATCGCGGCGTTGTACTCGTCCTGCCGCTCACGAACGGTGTCGATCGCCGTGGCGTGGTGCCGGTCGAGGGTGTCCATCGCGTCGAGCACGTAGCGGATCTGCGACTCGATCATCAGCACCATCGAGCTGTGGCCCAGCCCGGTGTTGGGGCCGGTGAGCAGGAACATGTTCGGGAACCCGGCGACGGTCGTGCCGAGCAGGGCCTCCATCCCGCCGCGCCAGGCGTCGCCCAGCTTGGCGCCGTCGCGGCCGGTGACCGTCATGCGGCTCAGGCCGTCGGCCACCCTGAAGCCGGTCCCGAAGATGATCGTGTCGGCGGGGTGCTCGACCCCGTCGGCGGTGACGACGCCGGTCTCGGTGACCCGTTCGATGCCCGCCGTCTCGACGTGGACGTTGTCGCGGCGCAGCGCCGGGTAGTAGTCGTTGGACAGCAGGATCCGCTTGCAGCCGATCGTGAAGTCGGGGGTGACCTTGGCCTTGAGCTCGGGGTCGGCCGCGAAGGAACGGTCCAGGTAGGCGCGCCCGAGCCTGCCGACGACGCCCATCAGCCGCGGGTGGAGGAACCCGGCGACGAGCGCCTCGTGCCGCCAGTAGATGCCGGTGCGGGCGAGCTTCTGCAGGAACGGGAAGCGTCGGTAGCGCGCGCGGGCGGCCTCGTCGATCGGCTTGTCGCCCTTGGGCAGCACCCAGGGAGCCGTGCGCTGGAACAGGGTCAGCGACGCGACGTCGGGAGCGATGGCGGGCACGAACTGGATGGCGCTCGCGCCGGTGCCGATGACGGCGACGCGCTTGCCCCGCAGGTCGTGCGAGTGGTCCCACCGCGCGGAGTGGAAGGCGGTGCCGGCGAAGCGGTCGAGACCCTCGATGTCGGGGATCGCCGGGTCGTGCAGCGCACCGGTGCCGAAGACGACGAAGCGCGCGCGGATCGTCGTCCCGTCGAGCAGGCGCACGTCCCAGCCCTGCCCGTCCCACTCGGCTCCGGTGACGTGCGCGCCGAAGCGGATGCGGTCGCGCAGCCGGTAGTGGTCGGCGACGTCCTCGAGGTAGGCGCGGATCTCGGGCTGGCGCGCGAAGGTGCGGGTCCACTCCGGGTTCTGCCGGAAGCTGAAGGAGTAGAGGTGCGACTCGACGTCGCACGCGCAGCCCGGGTACTCGTTGTCGCGCCAGGTGCCGCCGAGCGTGTCGCCCTTCTCCAGGATCAGGAAGTCGCGACGGCGGGCCGCGTCGAGCTCGACGGCGATGCCCAGCCCGGCGAACCCGCTGCCGACGATGACGGTCTCGACGGTGGCGACCGCGCCCGCGGCCACCGCGCTGCCCTCGCTCATGCACCCTCCCTCGCTGTTACCGCCGGTAACTTACCACCGGTAACTTAGAACCGGTAGGGTCGGCGGCCATGGAGACCCGCACGCCCCGGCGCCGCGTCGCCCGCGCCGAGCGCGAGCGGCAGATCCTCGACGCGGCCGTGTCGGTCTTCTCCCTGCGTGGGTACCAGAACGCCTCGATGGACGCGGTGGCCGAGGTCGTCGGCGTGACCAAACCCGTGTTGTACAGCCATTTCGGCTCCAAGGAGGGGCTGCTGCTCGCGTGTGTCGCGCGGGTGCGCACCGAGCTGCTCGACGTCACCTCCGCCGCCGCGGCGGCGGCCGACGGCCCCGAGGACATGCTGCGCCGCGGCACCCTGGCCTTCTTCGAGTACCTCGACGCCCAGAAGCCCTCGTGGTCGCTGCTGTACTCGGAGGCGTCGGTCTCGCAGGCCGCCGCGGCCGCCCTGGAGGAGATCCGGGCCCAGCAGACCGACTTCATCGCCGGGATGCTCGCCGCCCAGGCCCCGGACGCGGCGCCGCAGCGGCTGGCCGGATGGGCGCACGTCATCGTCGGCGCGTGCGAGCGCCTCGCGCTCTGGCGCGGGTCGGCGGCCGACGGGGGTCCGCGGATGTCGCCGGCCGAGGCGACCGAGTACCTCATGGACCTCGTCTGGACGGGCCTCGCACACCGCCCGTCGTAGACCCCTCGGCAGAATGTCCGGCGATGACGACGACGGCACCCCGGCTGCTGCAGGTGCGGCGCAGCGCACGGATCACCCCGCGGATGATCCGCGTGACACTCGGCGGCGACGAGCTCGCGGGCTTCCCCGGCGACGGCCCCGACCGCCGGATCAAGATGTTCTTCCCCGTCGAGGGCCAGGACCGCCCGGCCGTGCCGCGGGCGAGCACGGGCGGGCCGGTCTGGCCCCCGGGCGAGCCGCGGCCGACGATCCGCACCTACACGGTGCGCCGCTTCGACCCGGCCGCCGGCGAGCTCGACGTCGACTTCGTCCTGCACGAGGGCCACGGTCCCGCCGCGGCCTGGGCGCGCGCCGCCGAGCCCGGCGCCTGGGTCGGCGTCTCCGAGCCCGGCGGCCGCTGGGAGCCCGACCCGGCCGCACGGTTCCACCTCGTCATCGGCGACGAGAGCGCACTGCCGGCCGTCGCGACGGTCCTGGAGGAGCTCGCCGGGTTCGCCGGACCGGTCGTCGCCTTCCTGGAGGTCGCCGACGCGGGCGAGGAACAGGCGCTGCCGCCGAACGCGGAGGTCGTCTGGGTCCGCCGCGGCGACGCGGCGCCGGGCGAGCCGCTCGTCAGCGCGGTCCGGGCCGCGACCCTGCCCGACGGCGACGGCCAGGCCTGGCTCGCCGGCGAGTCCGGCGCGGTCCGCGACCTGCGCCGGCACCTGCTCGACGACCGTCGTCTCGACCGCCGCCGCGTCTACGCGACGGGCTACTGGCGCGCCCGCTGACGGACCGGGCGACGGTCGCACAGGGAACCCACAGACTTCCCCCAGCAGCGTCACAGTCGCGCGCGCGATCGTGGCCGCATGACCGGGGTGAACGAGCAGGTCGCCGGCCGACTGCAGCGTGCCGACGGCAGTGCCGTGCGGGTGCTCGTCGTCGACGACGAGGCCACGCTGTCCGACCTGCTGGGAATGGCGTTGCGCTACGAGGGCTGGGACGTCCGCACCGAGGCCGACGGGGCCTCGGCCGTGCGTGCGGCCCGCGAGTTCCGCCCCGACGCCGTCGTCCTCGACGTGATGCTGCCCGACCTCGACGGCCTGGAGGTGCTGCGCCGCATGCGCGCCGACACCCCGGACGTCCCCGTGCTCTTCCTCACCGCGAAGGACGCCGTCGAGGACCGGGTCGCGGGCCTGACCGCGGGCGGCGACGACTACGTGACCAAGCCGTTCAGCCTCGAGGAGCTGGTCGCCCGGCTGCGGGGGCTGCTGCGCCGCTCCGGGATGACCGCCGCGCAGCAGGGCTCGGAGCTGGCCGTCGGCGACCTGACGCTCGACGAGGACAGCCACGAGGTCCGCCGTGGCGACGTGGAGGTCGACCTCACGGCCACCGAGTTCGAGCTGCTGCGCTTCCTGATGCGCAACCCGCGCCGCGTGCTCAGCAAGGCGCAGATCCTCGACCGCGTGTGGCACTACGACTTCGGCGGACAGTCCAACGTCGTCGAGCTCTACATCTCCTACCTGCGCAAGAAGATCGACAACGGCCGGGCACCGATGATCCACACCGTCCGTGGCGCGGGCTACGTGCTCAAGCCCGCGTCCGGGGAATGACCCCCCGCGCGGCCCCGCGCTCGCTGCGCGCGCGGCTGGTCGCCACGGTGCTCGTGCTGCTCACCGCCGCTTTCCTCGTCATCGGCCTGGCCACGACGATCGCCGTGCGCCAGTTCATGATCCGCCAGCTCGACGACGACCTGCGCTCGGCGGGCCAGCGCTTCTCCCGGTTCCAGGACCAGGGCCCGCCACCAGGCCCGTCGCCCGACCGCAACGACGTCTTCCTCGGACCCGCGCAGGAGCCGCGGACGCTGGGCGCGCACGTCGTCGCCGGGCGGGTCGTCGAGGCACTCGTGACCGACAAGGGCGGGACGACCCTGCCGGTCGCCACCAAGGACTACGCCGCGCTGGAAGCACTGGTCCCGACGGCGCAGCCGACGAGCGCGTCGCTCTCGATCGGCACCTACCGGCTCTCGGCGTTCCCCAGCCCGGACGGCGGCTTCCTCGTCATCGGACTGCCGCAGGCCCGCGCGGAGTCGGTCGTCGACGGGCTCATCCTCATCGAGGTCATCGTGCTCGGTGTCGCGCTCGCGGGCGCAGGCGTCGTCGGCGCGATCCTGGTCCGCCGCGAGCTGCGGCAGTTGGAACGGGTGGCCGAGACCGCCGAGACGATCAGCGCGCTGCGGCTGGACCGCGGCGAGGTCGAGATCGTCGAGCGCGTGCCGGAGATCGACCCACGGACCGAGGTCGGCAAGATGGGCGCGGCACTGAACCTGATGCTGGACAACGTCGGCGGCGCCCTGGAGGCCCGCCAGGACAGCGAGATGAGGCTGCGCCGGTTCATCGCCGACGCGAGCCACGAGCTGCGCACTCCGCTCGCCGCCATCCGCGGCTACGCCGAGCTGACGATGCGCTCCCCGCTCAGCCCCGACGCCGAGTACTCGCTGGTGCGCATCTCCTCGCAGGCCGAGCGGATGACGACGCTCGTCGAGGACCTGCTGCTGCTCGCCCGGCTCGACGCGGGCCGGCCGCTGGACCGCGCACCCGTCGACCTGACCCGACTCGTCCTCGACGCGGTCAGCGACGCGCACGCCACCGGGCCCGAGCACTCCTGGCGGCTCGCCCTGCCCGACGAGCCCGTCTCGACCGTCGGCGACGCGTCCCGGCTCAGCCAGGTGCTGGCGAACCTGCTGGCCAACGCCCGCACCCACACCCCGCCGGGCACCGAGGTCACCGTCGGGCTCGCGACCGACCCCGGCGACGGCGACGCCGTGCTCACGGTCACCGACTCCGGCCCGGGCATCCCACCCGCGCTGTTGCCGCACATCTTCGAGCGGTTCGCCCGCGGTGAGCGGTCCCGCTCGCGGGCGGCGGGTAGCACCGGTTTGGGGCTCGCGATCGTGCACGCGGTCGTCGCCGCCCACAACGGGTCGGTGCAGGTGGACAGCGTGCCGGGGCGCACCCGGTTCACCGTGCGGCTGCCGGCCGGCCCGCCTGCGGACCTGCCGCCGGCCGGCCCGCCGTGGCCCGTCGCGATCGCGCCGCCGGGCGGTCAGCCGGCGAACAGCCCGAGGTAGACCAGGCTGCCCAGGCCCGCGACGACGCAGTACACCGCGAACGGGCGCAGGGTTCCGGTGTGGAACCAGCGGCTGAGGAACCGGGCCGACAGGTACGCCGCGACGCCCGCGACCAGGCTGCCGACCAGCGCGGGACCGAGGACGGGGCGCTCGGCCGCGGTGAACAGGCTCGGCATCTTGAGCAGGCCCGCCGCGAGGATGACCGGCGTCGCCAACAGGAACGCGAAGCGGGCGGCGTCGTCGTGGCGCAGGCCGCGGCGCAGGGCCGCGACCATCGTGATGCCCGAGCGGCTGATGCCGGGCAGCAGCGCGAGGCTCTGCGCGCCACCGACCACCAGGGCGTCCCGCCAACCCAGCCGCGAGACCCGGGCGTCGGACCGGTCCTCCGCCGACACGGCCGTGGCCACCCCGGCGCGGCCCGGCGCCACCGCGTGCATGGGCAGCGTCGGCTGCGCGGAGAAGTCGACGGTGGCCCCCTGCGGCGCGGCCGCGTCGTCGGACGGTGTCGGGGCGGCGGCCGAGTCGTCGGCGGCCGCGCGGCGGCCGCGTTCGACGAGCCAGAGCACCAGCCCGTTGACCGCCAGGAACAGCGCGGCCGGGATCGGCTTGCCCAGGACGTCGCGCAGCGGGGCCTCCAGGATCAGTCCGGCGATGCCGACGGGGATCGTGCCCAGCACGAGCAGCACCCCGATCCGGGCGATCGGTGAGGTGATCCGCCTGCGGCGCAACGACTCCCAGAGGCCGCCGACGATCCGCACCCAGTCGCGGCGGTAGTGCACGACGAGGGCCAGCGCCGTCGCGACGTGCATCGCGACCAGTACCGCGAGGTACGGCGAACCGGGCCGGGTGACCGACAGGTCGGTGGCCCAGTGGCCGCCCACGAGCGCCGGGACCAGGACGCTGTGCCCGAGGCTCGAGACCGGGAACAGCTCGCTGACACCCTGCAGGGCGCCGACGACGACGGCCTCCAGGTACGAGATGGTCGACATCGCTCTCCTCCTGCTGTCGGTGGCGGCTCTCTCACGGCGTCACGCCGTCAGTTCACGCAGGGCACCCCGTCGGCGGTCAGCGGCGGAGCGGGGGGCGCACCGGGCGCCGCGGACGCGGACGCGCCGGCAGCGGCCTGCGCGGCGGCCGCCGCGGTCGGTCCGCGGTAGTCCTGCCCGACGACGACCTCCACGTGCCCGGTGGGCAGCGCGTCGTCGGTGACGTCCGGAACGCCGCCGAGCAGCGTCGCCACCTGGGCGGCCGCGGCGGTGGCTCCCGGGCCGGCCCGCACGACCGTGTGCGTCGTCGCCGCGCTGTTGCCGACCGTTCCCGTCGGCAGGCCCGACGACGCGACCTCACGGGCGACCGAGGCGCCCAGGCCGCTGCGGGAGGTGCCGTTCTCGACGTCGACGGTGGCACCGGCGTCGGCGAGCGCGTTCCCCGTCGACGCCGAGGAGGCGGGCGGGGGCGGCGCGCCCACCCCGGCGACGAATGCCCGCACCGCCGACGGGTCCACCTGCACGGCGTCCCCGTCCGAGGGCGTCCGCAGGTCGACGCTGCCCGTCGGGATCGTGCGGAACTGGATGTCGCCGCCGGTGCGCCCCTGCAGACCGGAGGCGAAGGTCAGCAGGTCCCAGCCGGGGTCGAGCACGATGTACCGGTCGACGGCGTCGATGAGCGACGTCAGCCGGGCCGGGTCGGCGAGCGTGCCGGCCGAGAGCACCTGGTGGGTGAGCGAGGCGAGGAACGCCTGCTGGCGGACGATGCGGTCGAGGTCGCCACGCGGCAGCCCGTGGCGCTGTCGGACGAACGCGAGCGCCTGCGGGCCCGCGATCGTCTGGGGTCCCGCGGGCAGGTCGATGCCGGAGTAGCTGTCGCGCGCGGGTGCGTCGAGACACACCTGCACACCCCCGACGGCCTGCGTCATGTCGGCGAACCCGACGAGGTTGAGCTCCGCGTAGTGGTCGATCGACGCGCCGGTCAGCTGCTCGACGGTCCGGACCAGCTCCTTGCGGCCCGCGTCGGCCTCCTGGACGGCGAGCGCGGCGCCGGTGACCCCCTGGGCCGACAGCCGGCTCTGTGCGCTCGCCATCGCGCGCGCGTAGGCCGAGTTGATCTTGTGGGTGCCGTAGCCCGGGATCTCCACATAGGAGTCGCGCGGGATCGAGATCGCCGTGACCGGCGCGGACGTGCTCGCAGGGATGCGCACCAGGATGAGCGTGTCGGTGTCGTTCGTACCCGTGTCGGGTCCCGCGGTGAGCGCGTTCAGCTCCGCCTGCGGCAGCGGGTTCCCATGGCTGTCGGTGCGGCTGTCGATACCCACCAACAGGATGTCGGTCGCGCCGTCGGCCGTACGGTTGCCGCTGAGCACGTCGCTGGTGGCGATGCCGCCGTCGAGCCTGCTGTAGGCCGACCACGCGTAGCCCGTGAGGGTCAGCGTGATCGCCGACACGAGTGCGACGACCACCCGCACCGTCACACCTGCCCGCGACCCTCCGCGCCGAAATCCGGCGCGAGCCCCTCCCGGGAGCCCCATCGACACCTCACCCGATCACCCGGGGTCGGACCCGGGAATCGCGATTCTGACACGCGCTCGGGACGTACCCGCAGCACCCGCCGACCGAATACCGTCGCTTTACCTGGAAATTGCCCCGAGCTGGGCACAATTCGTACCGCCGCGACATCCGGACGTCCGGCCGCAAGCCCGCCTTCCAGCAGATTCCCGTCAGACGAGGACGACGGGAAGAGCGGTCGGGGCGCAGATACCATCGGCAACCGGGCGACGTAAAAGGGAGGGCCGATGTACGCCACGGCCGCGCCGAAATCGTGGCGGAATTCACGTCGGCGCATCGCGGGAATAGCTGCGCGAGGTGTTTCGTGAACGCCCTCGCCGCGGCGCTGCCGCCGCTCACCCTCGGCCGCACGCTGACGTCGTGGCGGGCCGACCCCGGGACGCTGCTCGCCGCGGTGCTGCTGCTCGGCGGCTACCTCACCGCTCGGGCCCGGCATGCCGGGCCGGCATGGCCGCGGTCGCGGACCGTCTGCTTCGTGCTCGGCGCGGCGAGCATCGCGTTCGTCGGCTGCAGCTTCCTCGGCGTGTACGCCGACACCCTGTTCTGGCCACGCGCCGCGCAGAACGTCGTGCTGCTGATGGTCACGCCGCTGCTGCTGGCGATGGGGTCGCCGGTGCGGCTCGTCGCCGACCTCCTGCCTCCCGGCAGCCGCGCACGCTGGTCGCGCGTGCTGCACTCGGCCCCCGCCCGCGCGCTGACGTTCCCGCTGGTCGTGACGGTCGTGCTCGTCGTGCCGATGCTGGTCCTGTACCTCAGCCCGCTCTACCCGCTGACGCTGCGCAGCACCGTCGCGAGCGGGCTGTCCGGCACGATGCTCGTCGTCGCGGGCTGGCTCTACTTCTGGACCCGGCTGCGCGTCGACCCCACCCCGCGCGCCGACCCCTACCTGGTGACGTTGTGGATCACCGTGGTCGAGGTCGTCGGCGACGCGGTGCTCGGCCTGGTGCTGTGGCTCGGGCCGCTCGTCGGGGCCGACCACTACCTGGCGCTGCACCGCGACTGGGGTCCCGACCTGCGACTGGACCAGGTCCTCGGCGCCGGCGTGCTGTGGGTGGGCGGTGACGTCGTCGGGCTGCCGTTCATCGGGATCGTCGTCGCCCGGATGACGCGCGAGGACGAGCAGCGCGCCGTCGAGATCGACGCGGAGCTCGACGCCCGGGAGGCCGCCGCCGCGGCGCAGCAGGACGACCCCGAGGACACCGCCCCGAGTCGCCTCTGGTGGGAGGACGACCCGCAGCTCGCGGAACGCTTCCGCCGCCGCTGAGGGGCCCGCCGGTCCCCGGCCTCCACGCGCGACCTCACCGTCGTCCACTCGCGCCGCGGGAGCGCTCGGGTTGCGGCCGGCGTCTCGCGCGGAACCGTGGCGTCGTCTCCGCTCACAGCTCGCGCACAGGACGACCACAAGGCGAGGACAGGGAACGTCGACATCGTCGTGCCCATGAGCCTCGACACCGCCGATCCGGCTGTGTTCCCCGCGCCCGTGCCGGGTCCGGGCGGGCACGTCGTGCTCGACGTCGTCGTCCCCGTGTACAACGAGGAACGCGATCTCGAGCCGTCGGTCCGCCGGCTGCACGCACACCTGCGCGGGTCGTTCCCCTACCCGTTCCGCATCACGATCGCCGACAACGCGAGCGTCGACGCCACCCCGCGCATCGCGGCGGCGCTCGCCGAGGAGATCCCCGAGGTCGCAGCCGTCCGGCTGGAGCTCAAGGGCCGCGGCCGGGCCCTGCGCAGCGTCTGGGGTGCGTCCGACGCACAGGTGCTGGCCTACTGCGACGTCGACCTCTCGACGGACCTCGCCGCGCTGCTCCCGCTCGTCGCGCCGCTGCTGTCCGGACACTCCGACCTCGCGATCGGCACCCGGCTGGGCCGGGGCTCGCGCGTCGTGCGCGGCGCGAGGCGCGAGTTCATCTCCCGCTGCTACAACCTGCTCCTGCGCGGCACGCTGGCCGCCGGGTTCTCCGACGCGCAGTGCGGGTTCAAGGCGATCCGGCGCGACGTCGCGGCCCGGCTGCTGCCGTTGGTCGAGGACACCGGGTGGTTCTTCGACACCGAGCTGCTCGTGCTCGCCGAGCGGGCCGGGCTGCGCATCCACGAGGTGCCCGTCGACTGGGTCGACGACCCCGACTCCCGCGTCGACATCGTCGCGACGGCCAAGGCCGACCTGCGCGGGATCGTCCGCGTCGGGCGCGCGCTGGCGTCGGGGCGCCTGCCGGTGAGCGAGCTGCGGGCGAGCCTGGGCCGCGCCCCGCTCGAGGTGCCCGGGGTCCCCCTGGGGATGACGGGCCAGCTGGCCCGGTTCGCCGCGATCGGCGTCGCCAGCACGCTGGCGAACCTGCTGCTCTACGTGCTGCTGCGCGGGATGATGGGCGCGATCGCGGCCAATATCCTCGCGCTGCTGCTGACGACGTTCGCCAACACCGCGGCCAACCGTCGGCTGACGTTCGGCGTCCGCGGCCGCGCCGGCGCGGGGCGCCACCAGTTCCAGGGACTCGTGGTGTTCGGTCTCGGCCTCGGCCTGACGACGGGCGCGCTCGCCCTCCTCGGTTCCCTCGCGCCGGGGGCGGGCCGCTCCACCGAGCTCGCCGTCATCGTGCTGGCCAACGCCGTGGCCACCGTGCTGCGGTTCGTCCTGTTCCGCTCCTGGATATTCCGCGCCCGCCGCCCGGCGGCCGACCCCGTACCGGAGACCTCCGCATGACCACCACGCTCGACACCGGGGTCGGGGCCCAGGCCGATCCCGGGCCCGCCCCCGCGGCCCGCCGCCGTCCCCGCTGGGAGCTCCCCGCGCTCGCGGCCGTGCTCGTCGCGACAGCAGTGCTCTACCTCTGGGACATCACGGCGTCCGGCTACGCGAACTCGTTCTACGCCGCGGCCGTGCAGGCCGGCACGCAGAGCTGGAAGGCGTTCTTCTTCGGCTCGCTCGACGCCGGCAACGCGATCACCGTGGACAAGCCGCCCGCGTCGCTGTGGGTGATGGCCCTGTCGGGCCGGATCTTCGGCTTCTCGTCGGCGAGCCTGCTGGTCCCGCAGGCCCTGATGGCCGTCGGGGTCGTCGCGTTGCTGTGGGCGACGGTCCGGCGGATCGCGGGTCCCACCGCGGGCCTGGTCGCGGGTGTGCTGTTCGCGCTCACCCCTGTCGCCGTGCTGATGTTCAGGTTCGACAACCCCGACGCCCTGCTCGTCCTGCTGATGGTCGCGGCGGCCTACGCGACGACCCGGGCGATCGAGAGGGCGGGCCTGCGCTGGCTGGTGCTGGCCGGCGTGCTGATCGGCTTCGCGTTCCTGACGAAGATGCTGCAGGGCTTCCTGGTCGTGCCGGGGATGGCGCTGGCGTACCTGTGGGCGGCGCCGACGACCGTCGGCAAGCGGGTCCTGCACCTGCTCGCCGCGGGACTGGCGATCGTCGTGTCCGCAGGGTGGTGGCTGCTCGCCGTCGCGCTGTGGCCGGCGGCCGACCGGCCCTACATCGGCGGTTCGACGAACAACAGTCCGCTGGAGCTGGCCTTCGGCTACAACGGCCTCGGCCGCATCTTCGGGGGCGAGGGCAACGGCGGCGGGTTCGCGGGCCGCGCCCTGCCCGGTGGGGCCGAGGCGTTCCGCGGTGGTGGGGGCGGTCCCGGCGGCCTGTTCGGCGGTCAGACGGGCCTCGGGCGGCTGTTCGGCACCGAGATCGGCGGGCAGATCAGCTGGCTGCTGCCGGCGGCGCTGGTCCTGCTCGTCACCGGGCTGTGGCTGACCCGCGGTGCCGCGCGGACCGACCGCACCCGGGCGGCACTGCTGCTGTGGGGCGGCTGGACCGTCGTGACGATCCTGGTGTTCTCCTTCATGGAGGGCACGTTCCACCCCTACTACACGGTCGCGCTGGCGCCCGCGATCGCGGCGCTCGTCGCGCTCGGCGGCCGGGAGGCGTGGCGGGCACGCGGCACCTGGACCGGCCGCGCCGTGCTCGCCGCGACGGCGGCCCTCACCGCGGCGTGGGCGTTCGTGCTGCTGGGCCGGTCGCCGGAGTTCGTGCCGTGGCTGCGCTGGGTCGTGCTCGTCGGCGGGATCGGCGCCGCGGTGGTGCTGCTCGTCCCGGCCGGCGGGCGGCGCCGGCTCGCCGTCGTGGCGGGGGCCGCGGTCCTGCTGGGCGTCGCGGGGCCGGGGGCCTACGCCGTCGAGACCGCGGGGACACCGCACACCGGCTCCGTCCCGTCGGCCGGTCCGGCCACCGCAGGCGACCGCGGCGGGTTCGGCAGGTTCGGTTCGGACGTCGGCGACTCCGGCCGCGTCGGGCGGGACGGTCGGGAGGGCGCCGGCGCCGCCCTGGGGAGCGGCGGCGCCGGCGCCGGGGAGGCCGCGCCGGGAGGCCTCCCCGGTGGCTCCGTCGGCTTCGGTGGCTTCCCCGGGTTCGGTGGCTTCGGCGGCGGTCCCGGCGCGGAGACCTCGGATCCCGCGCTCACCGACCTGATCGGGGGCGCCTCGGGATACCGGTGGGCGGCGGCGACGCTCGGCGCGCAGGGTGCGGCGTCGCTGGAGCTCGCGACGGGCCTGTCCGTCATGGCGATCGGCGGCTTCACCGGCTCGGACCCGTCGCCGACGCCGGAGCAGTTCCAGGCGTGGGTGTCGGCGGGCCAGGTGCACTACTTCGTCGCGGGCGGGGCGGGTGACCACGCGGCCCGCGGCGGCGACACCGCGGGCGTGCCGGCGGGTGGCCCGGGTGGCCCGGGTGAGGGCCGCGGCACGGGCGCACAGATTCAGGAATGGGTCGAGCAGCACTTCACCGCGACGACGGTGGGCGGACGGACGGTCTACGACCTGACCAGGCCCACCGCCTGAGGCGGGTGCCCAGCGGCGCGACGGGGTCCGGTGCCCGCCGCGTCGCTGACCCGCCCGTCAGCGGGTCCCGTCCTCCCACAGCCGCACGAACCGCTCGAAGGCCCGGTCGACGGCGTCCCGCTCGCCGGTGGCGAGCAGGTCGAGCAGCAGTCCCCGCACGACGGCCACACCCAGCCGGACGTCGGTGCGGGCCTCGTCGAGCGTGGCCCCGAGACGCTCGTGCGCCGCCCGGGCCGACGGCTCGACCCACCGCGCGATGTCGCCGTCGAGCAGTCGCGCGGCCGGCTCCTCCCCGGCGAGCCCGCGGGCGTAGAGGGCGAAGAAGAGGCGGACGTTGGGCGCGAGCGCGGGGTGGGAGACCTGCGCCCACAGCGCCCGCATCTGGTCGGCCGGCGACATCCCGGTGTCGGCGGCGAGCAGCGCGGCGGTCTGCTGCTGCGCGGCCTCGACCGCCTGCACGACGGCCAGCACCAGCCCGTCGCGCGACCCGAAGTGGTAGCTGAGCATCCGGTGGCTGGTCCCGACGGCCTCGGCCACCGCCCGCAGGGACAGGTCGCCCGCGCCGGTCGTCGCGAGATGGTCGAGGACCGCGGCGAGCAGCTCGTCACGACGGGACAGCGGCGGCGCATCGGTCACCCCTGGACCGTACCAAGTGGTACATGTACCATCTGGTACATGCGTACCGGGAGGATCGACGTCCAGGTGACCAGCGACGCTCCGCCGTCGGAGGTGTTCGCCCTGCTGCACGACGTCACGACGTGGCCGGAGTGGGCCGACTTCGCGACCGCCCGGCTGGAACGCCCGGGCGCCCCCGACCCCAACGGCGTCGGCGCGATCCGCGCGTTCACCGGGCACGCGAACACGCGCGAGGAGGTCGTCGCCGTCGAGCAGGACCGGCACCTCGGCTACGTCCTGCTCTCGGGCATCCCGATCCGCGACTACCGCGCCGATGTCCGGCTCACCCCGACCTCCTCCGGAGGCACCGAGATCTCCTGGCGGTCGTCGTTCCGGGCCAAGGTCCCCGGGACGACGGGGCTGATCGAGAAGCGGCTCGGCGCCTTCATCGCCGACACGGCCGCACGCCTGGCCGCCGCCGCGGCCTCCCACCGCACCAGCGCGTGACCCATGCGTGACCCGGCCCCGGGGGCCGCGGGTGGGGTGTGCGGGCCCGGCGGCGGTCGGTGACACTGGCGGGGTGATCGACACTCTGCGGGCCGGGATCGGGGCCGCGGGCGGGACCGCGCGGGCGCTCGCGGCACTGACGCGGTCCGGTGTCGTGCGGCCCGTGCGACCCGACCGGTTGGCGGGCATGGCCTGCGGCCTGCTGCGCTACGGGATCGGGCTGGCCGCGGGCTACACCGCCGGCGCAGCGCGGCACCCGCGCCGGGCCGCGATCGTCGACGACGCGGGCGCCGTGTCCTACGCCGAGCTGCACTGGCGCACCGACCGGCTCGCGCGTGCGCTCGCAGCCCGCGGCACCGGGCCGGACGAGCCCGTCGCGCTGCTGTGCCGCAACTCCCGGCATCCCGTCGAGGTGGCCGTCGCGGCGGAGAAGATCGGCGCCGACGTCGTCCTGCTCAACAACGGGATGGCCCCGGCACAGCTCGCCGACGTGCTCGCCGACCTCGGCGTGCACACGGTCGTCGCGGACGCCGACCTGCACGACCGGCTCGCCGCCCTGCCCGAGGACGTCGGCGTCGTCGTCGCGCGGGGACCGGGCGACGGACACCCGACCTGCGAAGACCTGATCGCCGCCGACGTCGCCGGCACGCTGCCGCTGCGACCCGGCCGGAGCCGGACGGTCGTCCTCACCTCCGGCACGAGCGGCCCGCCGAAGGGCGCCCGCCGCCCGCACCCGTCGACGCTCGCGCCGGCCGCGGCGATCCTCTCGGAGATCCCGCTACGCGCGGGCGTCGGCGTGCACATCGCCGCGCCGCTGTTCCACACCTGGGGCAACGCGGCGCTGCTGCTGGCCGTCCTGCACGGCTCGACCGTGGTGCTGCGGGCCCGGTTCGACCCGGCGGACCTCCTCGACACCGTCGCGGCGCACCGGTGCGACGCCGTGTTCGCGGTGCCGGTGATGGCCCAGCGGGTGCTCGAGGCCGGTGCGCCGGGCTGGCGGGCCGGGCACGCGCCACGGATCGTCGCCGTCAGCGGTTCGGCGCTGCCCGCCGGGCTCGCCACCGCCTTCATGGACCGCTTCGGCGAGGTCCTCTACAACCTCTACGGCTCGACCGAGGTGTCGTGGGTGTCGATCGCCGGGCCGGCCGACCTGCGCGCCGCACCCGGCACCGCGGGCCGCGCGCCCGTCGGCACCACGCTGCGCATCCTCGACGACGACGGCCGTCCCGTCCCGCCGGGGGTCGAGGGCCGGGTGTTCGTCGGCAACGACCTGCCGTTCGAGGGTTACACGGGCGGCGCGTCCGACGTCGAGCGACGGGAGGGCCTGCTCGGCACGGGCGACGTCGGGAAGCTCGACGAGCACGGCCTGCTGCACCTCACGGGACGTGCCGACGACATGATCGTCTCCGGCGGGGAGAACGTGCACCCCGGGCCGGTGGAGGACGTCATCGCCGCGCGTGAGGAGGTGCGCGAGGTGGCGGTCGTCGGCGTTCCGGACGATGAGTACGGGCAGCGGCTCGCGGCCTACGTCGTCGCGGAGCCGGGGGCGGACGTCGACGCCGACGCGCTGCGCGAGGCGGTCCGGTCCCGGCTGTCGCGGTTCGCGGTCCCGCGCGACGTCGTCGTGGTCGACGCGCTGCCGCGCAGCCAGACCGGCAAGATCGTCCGGCGCGACCTCCCGCCGCCGCGCTGACCCTCGACCCGTGCACGTCCCGCCGCGCTGACCACGACCCCGCGCACCTCCCCGCCGCCGCGCCCCCGACCCGTGCGCAACGTCACCGTCGTCCCGCGCGATCGACCGGACCATGAGGTTGCGCCCCCTACGCCGAGCGCAACCCCACCGTCGTCCCGCACGGCCGGCCGGACCGTGAGGTTGCGCCCGGAGGTCGCCGGGGGTGACGTAGCGTCGCTGCGTGCCGACCGTCGAGGAGTTGTTCGCGCCGCCGCCCGAGGTCGCCGCCCACCCGGCCGTCACGGCGATGACCCGGCTGTGCGACGACGTGATCGGCCCGCACGCCCCGGCCGCCGACGATCCCGCCCGCGGTGTCGACCCCGCTCACCTGCGGGCGCTCGCCGCGGCGGGCCTGCTGTCGGTGCGGGTGCCCGTCGCCGAGGGCGGGTTCGGCGCGACGCAGCGCGTCGACATCGAGACCGTCGAGCTGCTCGCCGGGGCGTGCGGGGCGACGTGGTTCGTCGTGACCCAGCACCGCAACCCGCAGGGCGACTCCGCCGGCCCCATCAAGGGCGTCCCGGAGCACGCCTACCGCCGCGGACCCGCCGCGGCCCGGCACCGTCCCGGCCTCGCGGCGGGCACGACGGCGGCCGGCATCGCGATCGCGCACATCCGGCGCCCCGGCACCCCCGCGGTACGCGCCGATCCCGCACCCGGCGGCGGCTGGCGCCTCACCGGCACGGCCGACTGGTGCACCGGCTGGGGCCTCACCGACGTGACGATGGTCGCGGCCCATACGTCGGCGGGCACGACGGCGTCCGGCCGGTTCGTGTTCGCCCTGGTCCCGACGGCACAGCGGCCGGGACTGCGGGCCGGCCCGCCGCAGCCGCTGGCGGTCATGGGTGGCACCCGGACCGTTGCGCTCCAGCTCGACGACATGGCCGTCGCGCCCGACGAGGTGCTGCTCGACGTCGACGCCCAGGCCTGGCTCGCGGCCGACGCGGTCCGCACCGCCGACACCCGTCCCGCGACGCTCGGCCTGCTGCGCCGGGTGCTCGTGGAGCTGGAACGCCTCGGCGTGCAGCGCGACCGGCCGGAGGCGGTCGACGCGGCCCTGCAGCTCGGTGAACGCGGCGCGGCGCTGCGCGCCGAGGCCCACGCGCTGCTGGTCGACGTCCCGGCCGGCGAACGGCTGCGCGAGCGGGCACAGCTGCGCGGGGAGATCGCCGAGCTGACGGTCCGGTCGGCCAACGCGCTGGTCGCCGCCCGCGCGGGCAGCGCGATGCTGCTGTCCTCGCCGGAGCAGCGGTGGGCCCGGGAGGCATCGTTCCACCTGGTCCAGGGCCAGACGGAGCTCCTGCGCCGCACGCAGCTCGCGGCGTTCGCCCACCCGGGTCAGCACTGACGTCCGTCACCCCGGCCGCGCGACGGATCGACCACCCGTCGCGACGCGGGTTTGGGCACAGTGGAGGCATGCAGCCGACGGCCGCCCTCGCGCTCCCCCTGCGCCCGCCCGCGCACCGGGTCGATCCCCGTGCCGTCCAGTGGTGGCGCCTGCAGGGGCTGGTGGCTCTCGTCGTCCTGGCCGGGCCGCAGCTCGTCGTCTGGCTCGCGCTCGGTGCGTCGGCCCCGTTCTGGCTGCTGCTGACGACGATCCTCACCGCGCTGGCCGCCGCCGTGTACACGCTGGTCGTGCCGCCGATCCGGTACCGCATCCACCGCTGGGAGATCACCGACGAGGCGGTCTACACGCGGTCGGGGCTGGTCGTGCGCGAATGGCGGATCGCGCCGATCTCGCGCGTGCAGACCGTCGACACCGAGCACGGGCCCCTGCAGCAGTGGCTCACGCTCGCGAGCGTCACGGTGACGACGGCGTCGGCCCGCGGCCCGGTCACCATCCACGGCCTCGCCGCCGACGACGCCGCCGAGCTCGCCCGGGTGCTCACCGAGACCACGCAGGCCACGCCGGGGGACGCGACGTGACCGACGTCGGCGCGGAGGTCCCGTGGCGGCGCCTGGACGGGAGGATGCTGGTCGTCGCGCCGATGCAGCACGTCGTGCGGCTGCTCCCGCTGCTGGTGATCCTGCTGTTCACCGGCCGCGGCGACCCCGTGCGGCTGTGGATCACCCTGGGCATCACGGTGGCGCTCGTCGTGCTCGGCCTCGTCCGTTGGAAGACGACGCGGTACCGGATCACGCCCGACCGCGTCGAGCTGCACAGCGGCTGGGTCCGGCGGCAGCGCCGCTCGGTGCCGCGCGACCGGCTGCGCACCGTCGACGTCACCTCGACGCTGCTGCACCGCGTCTTCGGGCTCGGCGTCCTGCACGTGCGCGGCGCCTCGCACGCCTCGGCCGACCACCACGGCCTCAAGCTCGACGCGGTCAGCGTCGCGGAGGCGGGCCGGCTGCGCCGCGAGCTGCTGCAGTCGTCCCCGGCACCGGGAGGCGTCGGCGGCAGGACGCCGGGCCCGGACCAGGCGGCCGACGCCCCGGACGCTCCCGGCGCTCCCGGCGAGGTCCTGAGCGGCGATGGTCGCCGTGGCGACCATCGCCACTCCCGGGTGCTGTCGGTGCTGCGCTGGCCCTGGATCCGGTTCGCGCCGCTCACCACGTCCGCGCTGGCCGGGACGGGCGTGCTGATCGCGGCGGTGTGGAACGTCGTGAGCGAGCTGGGCGTACGGCCACGCGACCTGCCGTTCGCCGCGGACTTCGAGCAGCGCGTCCTCGGCGCGGCGATCTGGCTGACGGTCGGGTTCCTCGCGCTCGCGCTGCTCGTCGTCGCCGTGCTGGGCGCGCTGCTGATGTTCACCGAGCGCTGGTGGGGCTACCGGCTCACCCGTGACGACGAGGGCACCCTGCGCGTCCACCGCGGACTGCTGACCCGGCGCTCGCTGTCGGTGGCCGGCAACCGGCTGCGCGGCGTTCTCGTCAGCGAGCCGCTGCTGCTGCGCGCCGGACGCGGCGCCCAGACCCGGGTCCTCGCGACCGGGCTGGGCCGCGGCAGCCAGGGCGGCGCACTACAGCCCCCGGCGTCCAGGTCCGAGACACACGCACTGGCGGCCCTCGTCGCGGGCGAGCCCGTCGAACGGTCGACGCTGGCGCCGCTGCGCCGCCACCCGCGCCGGGCGTTGTGGCGCAGGCTCACCCGCGCGGTCGGTCCGGCGCTCGTGGTGTGCGCAGCGGGCTGGACGGTCGCGTCGACCGTCGCGGGCTGGAGCTGGCTCGGCCCGCTCACGACGGCACTCGCCGCCCTCGCCGTCCCGCTGGCGCTCGACCGCTACCGCAACCTCGGACACCTGCTCACCGACCGCCATCTCGTCACCCGCTGGGGCGGGCTGCACCGGCACACCGTCGTGCTGGAACGCAGCGGCGTCATCGGCTGGCGGCTGCGGCAGAGCGTCTTCCAGCGCCGCGTCGGGCTCGTCACGGTCGAGGCGGTCACCGCCGCGGGCGACGGCGGCTACCGCGTGACGGACGTGACCGCCGCCGACGGCGTCGCCCTCGCCGCGGCGGTCACCCCGTCGGTGCTCGCCGACCTCCGCCGGTCAGCGCCGCCGGGTGCCGAAGAGGCCCCGGGTGATCTCGCGGCCCAGTGCGCTGGCCGCGGACCGCAGGAACGACTTGACCACCGGTGAGCCCAGCACCTCGGCGACCATCCCCGGCTCCTCCTTCTCCCGGCGCCGCGGGGCCTGCGGGGGCGGCGGCGGGGCGTCGACGGGCACGGCCTCCGGGGGCGGCGGCGTGGCGATCTTCGCGGTGAGCTTCTCGTAGGCCGACTCACGGTCGACGGTCTCGCCGTACCTGCCGTACAACGGGGACGCCTTGGCGGCCTCGGTGACGGCCGGCTCGCCGATCGCCGCCATGAGCGAGCGCGGGGCCCGCATCCGGGCCCAGGCGACGGGCGTCGGCGCCCCGCGCTCCGACAGCACGGTCACGATCGCCTCGCCGGTGCCCAGCGAGGTGAGCGCCTCCTCGAGGTCGTAGACCTTCGACGTCGGGTAGGTCTTGACGGTGCGCGCCAGCGCCTTCTGGTCCTCCGGGGTGAAGGCGCGCAGGGCGTGCTGGATCCGGGCACCGAGCTGCGAGAGCACCGCGTTGGGGACGTCGGTGGGCAGCTGGGTGCAGAAGAACACCCCGACGCCCTTGGACCGGATGAGCTTCACGGTCTGCTCGATGCGCTCCAGGAACGCCTTCGACGCGTCGGTGAACAGCAGGTGCGCCTCGTCGAAGAAGAACACGAGCTTGGGCTTGTCGAGGTCGCCCGCCTCGGGGAGCTCCTCGTAGAGCTCGGCGAGCAGCCACATCAGGAACGTCGAGAAGAGCTTGGGGTTGGCGGCCTGGTCGGCGAGCTCGAGCAGCGAGACGACGCCCTTGCCGTCGACCTGACGGATGAGGTCGGCGGGGTCGAACTCGGGCTCGCCGAAGAAGTGGTCCCCGCCCTGCGCCTCGAGGTTGACCAGGGCGCGCAGGATGACCCCGGCCGTCGCGGGCGAGACGCCGCCGATGCCCTTGAGGTCGGCCTTGCCCTCGTCGGAGGTGAGGTGCTGGATGACCGCGCGGAGGTCCTTGGTGTCGAGCAACGGCAGCTGCTGCTGGTCGGCCCAGTGGAAGATCAGGCCGAGCGTCGACTCCTGGGTGTCGTTGAGGTCGAGCACCTTCGACAGCAGGATCGGGCCGAACTGGGTCAGGGTCGCGCGGATCGGCACGGCGGCCGACGGCGCCCCGAGCGAGAGGAACTCGACGGGGTAGGCGGTGGGCGTCCAGTCGTCGCCGGTGTCCTCGGCGCGCGACCGGATCTTCGGCCCGTCCTCGCCGGGCCTCGCCATGCCGGACAGGTCGCCCTTGACGTCGGCGAGCAGCACCGGGACACCCGCGTCGGACAGCTGGCCGGCCAGGCACTGCAACGTCTTCGTCTTGCCGGTGCCGGTGGCGCCCGCGACCAGACCGTGCCGGTTCAGCGTCGCGAACGGGATGCGCACCTTGGCCGACGGGTCGACCGCCCCGTCGACGAGCACCGTGCCGAGCTCGAGCGCGAGCCCCTCGGTGGCGTAGCCGGACGCGATCTGCTGGGCCGCGGTCACCGGATCGGCGTTCGTGTTCTCCCCCACGTCGGCGGACTCTAGCGCCTAGGGTGGCGGGATGAACGACCGTCTGGTGTGGATCGACTGCGAGATGACGGGTCTCGACCTGCAGCGCGACGCACTGATCGAGATCGCCGTGCTCGTGACCGACGGGGACCTCAACGTCCTCGGCGAAGGTGTCGACGTCGTCATCCACGCCGACGAGTCCGCCCTCGCCGCGATGCCCGACGTCGTGCGCGACATGCACGCCCGCTCCGGCCTCACCGAGGAGGTGCGGCGCTCGACGGTGACGCTCCAGGAGGCCGAGCAGGCCGTGCTGGCCTACGTGCGCGAGCACGTCCCCGACCCGGTGTCGGCGCCACTGGCGGGCAACTCGATCGCCACCGACCGCGGCTTCCTCGCCCGCGACATGCCGGAGCTCGACGCGCACCTGCACTACCGGATGGTCGACGTCAGCTCGATCAAGGAGCTGTGCCGGCGCTGGTTCCCGCGGGTGTTCTACGCCAAGCCCGAGAAGGGCCTGGCGCACCGCGCGCTCGCCGACATCCGCGAGTCGATCCGGGAGCTCGCGTACTACCGCGCGACGCTGTTCGTCGCACCCCCCGGACCGACGTCCGAGCAGGCCCAGGCGGCGGCCGCGGCGGTGTCGGGGTCCGGTGTCGAAGCCCGCTGAGGGGGGCGCTACGATCGTTCACGTCACGGGCTGACGCCCGTGCCGATGGTGGGTGTAGCTCAGCTGGTAGAGCACCTGGTTGTGGTCCAGGAAGTCGCGGGTTCAAGTCCCGTCACTCACCCGGAGCGCGGTGCCCCACCGCGCAGGGGCCGGAAAGCGCTGTGATAGCGTTCCGAAGGCGCCGGGCGGTGGGGCGCAGCAGTTCCGGGAAGCGACAATTCAATACTCTGCGCCGCTAGCTCAATTGGCAGAGCAGCTGGCTCTTAACCAGCGGGTTCGGGGTTCGAGTCCCTGGCGGCGCACCATCTCTGACCTGGAAGGATTCATATCCTTCCAGGTCATTTTTCTGTCTCGCTCGGGCCGATCGGTCACCACTGTTCTTCGGGTGCCTATACGGCGAGAACGGTCGGCCGCATCCCGTCCGATGCCTTCCAACAGGTGCGGACGGGGGTCTGCGGTATTCGGCACGAAACCGTGCCCCGGGCGCGTGACGACCAGGGCCGGGCCAAGGGCGCGCTCACGGATCGATCCTGCCGTCCCACTCCGGCGGGGCCACGTCGGGGACTCCGACGCGGGCCAGCGCCCGGCGGACGGTGTGGTCGACGACGTCGTCGAGGGTCTGCGGCCGTGCGTAGAAGGCGGGCACCGGTGGCATGACGATCGCCCCGGCCTCGGCGGCGGCGGTCATGGTGCGTAGGTGCCCGAGGTGGAGAGGCGTCTCGCGGACCATGAGCAGCAGCGGTCTGCCCTCCTTGAGGCAGACGTCGGCGGAGCGGGCGATCAGGTCGTCGGCGTGACAGTGGGCCACGGCCGAGAGTGTCTTGATCGAGCACGGCACGACGAGCATGGCGTGCACGCCGAACGAGCCGGACGCGATGGGCGCCCCGATCGCCGACGGCCGGTGCACGACGTCGGCGAGCTTCTCCAGGCCACGGACGTCGAGGTCGCACTCGTGGCGCAGCGTGAGCGCGGCGGCGTGGGAGACGACGAGGTGGGTCTCGACGCCGCCGGTGTCGTGCAGCAGCTGCAGGGTGCGGACGCCGTAGACGGCGCCGCTCGCGCCGGTCATGGCGACGACCACCCTCACGACGCGGTCCCCTTCCGGCCGGTCCCCTCCAGGTAGGTGATCGCGGCGTCGCGGTCGATGACGTCGGCGTACTTCTGGTCGAGGTCGAACAGGCTCATCCAGTGGCTGGCCTCGATGCGGTCGAAGCAGCAGTCCTCGACGACACCGACACGGTGTCCGATCACGCAGGCGTCGACGGCGGTGGCACGCACACAGCCCGACGTCGCCTCGCCGCACACGAGGACGGTGTCGACACCCGCCGCGGTCAGCAGCGGGGCGAGCGCGCTGGAGGTGAATCCGCTGGGCGTGACCTTCTCCAGGACGGTGTCGCCGGGCTGCGGGGCGAGCTCGTCGACGATCCTCAGGAAGTTCGGATCACGCCGACGAGAACTCCGTCGCGCCTTGCGGTTCCACGGGTTCGGGTTCGCCGCCAGACCGGTGAGGTAGAAGACCGGCGCCCCGGCGGCGCGGGCGGCGTCGAGGAGCCCGACGGTGCGGTCGACGGCGTCCCAGCCGGCGGGCCCGCAGGCCGAGGGCCAGGCCTCGAGGATCTCCTCCAGCGGGCGGCGTTCACCGAGGGCACCGTAGTAGGCGTCGACGACGACCACCGCGGGCCGCTCGCCGAGCCCGAACGGCTCGCGCTTGGCCCACGACGTGCGGTCGAGCAGGGCGGTGTCCTGCTCGGTCAGGAACCGCGTCCAGCCCTTCGCGTCGGTCATCCGTTTCCTCCGCACAGCGTGTGTCGACACAAGAAGTTCTTCCCGGAGGCCGACGAGGCCTTCCGCGCGGCCGACCATACATCGCCCCAGACCACGTCTCACGTGCGATTTCCGTCGATAAGGAGAACTGATGCGAGGGTTCTCATATTCTGGCGGCCGGGCTCTGGACAGTGCCCTGCGCCGCTGATCTACTCCAAGTGTCGACACTTCGCCGACCGTTTCGGGGCGGATGTCGGTATCCGGTCCGGCTCGATCAAGGAGGACGAGCACATGGCGCCACCACGCCCGAAGCTGCGGGTGCGCGACGTCGAGATCGGCCACAGGTCCGGACGCAAGGGCACCTACGCCCTCGCCGTCGACGGCCTGTCCTTCGACGTCGCACCGAACGAGTTCATCGCCGTCGTCGGCCCCAGCGGCTGCGGCAAGACCACCTTCCTCACGGCCGTCGCCGGCCTGATCCCCATCTCCGGCGGCACCCTCGAGCTCGATGACCACCGCATCGACGGCCCCGGCCGCGACCGGTCGCTGGTGTTCCAGCAGGCGTCGCTGTTCCCGTGGCGCAACGTCGTGCAGAACATCGAGTTCGGACTCAAGGCCCACGGCCGCCTCGACGCGGCCGGCCGCGCCCGCGTCGCCGAGCTGGTCGAGCTCGTCGGGCTGGGCGGCAAGGGCGACAAGTACCCGCGCGAGCTGTCGGGCGGCATGAGCCAGCGCGTCAACCTCGCACGGGCGCTCGCCACCGACCCCGAGCTGATCCTGCTCGACGAGCCCTTCGCCGCGCTCGACGCGCAGACCCGCGAGGTCATGCAGGAGGAGCTCACCCGGATCTGGCAGGCCGACGGCGTCAAGGCCGGCAAGACCGCCATGTTCATCACCCACGACGTGCCCGAGGCGGTGTTCCTCGCCGACCGGGTCCTCGTGCTCTCCCGCGGCCCGGCGCACCTGGTCGCCGACATCCACGTGGACCTGCCGCGGCCGCGAACCCCGGCGATGAAGCGCACGCCGGAGTTCCTCGCGATGTCCGACCGGATCGTCGACCTCGTGATGGCGCAGTCCCAGATCGGCAAGCAGGCCCAGCCCGGAAGGAGGGTGACCTCGGATGACCACGCAGGTGTCGCAGCCGGCTAGTCCGATCGCCGGTCCGATCGAACGGGCGATCAACGCGCGCAAGGACAAGAAGCTCACGACGGGGACGCTCGGCCTGATCGGGCTCGTCGTCGTGCTGGGCGCGTGGCAGATCGCCGCCTCCGCGGGCTGGGTCGACGCGTCCTTCGCCAGCTCCCCCGTCGGCGCGGTCAGGGCCCTGGTCCACATGATCGGGACCGGCGAGCTGTGGCCGCCGCTGCTGTCGACGCTCGAGTCCGTCGCCTGCGGCATGATCATCACGGTCGTCGTCGGCATCCCGCTCGGTCTGCTGATCGGTCGCTCCAACACCCTCTACGGGTTGACCGAACCGCTGGTCAGCATCATGTACTCGGTGCCCTTCGTGGTGTTCCTGCCGATCATCATCTTCTGGTTCGGCATCGGCGCCGAGGCCCGGCTCGTCATCGTCGTGTGGAGCGCGATCTTCCCGCTGCTGATCAACGTGATCGCGGGCGCCCGCAACGTCGACCGGCACTACCTGCAGGTCGCAACGGTCTTCTGCGCGCCCCGCCTGCTCACGCTGCGCTCGGTCACGTTCCCGGCGACGCTGCCGTTCGTGCTCGCGGGCGTCCGGCAGGCCGTCGGCCGCGCCCTGGTCGGCGCGATCGTCGCCGAGCTGTTCATGGGCAACGCGGGCCTGGGCTACGTCGTCCAGACCGAGACGTCCGGTTTCAAGATGGACGACGCCATGGCTGCGATCGTCGTGATCGCCGTGCTCGCCATCGTGCTCACCCGCAGCGTCGCGTGGATCGAGCGCCGTTTCACCTTCTGGTCCAGCTCGGTCTGACCCACCCCGGCGCCGCTCCCCCGGCGCCGTCCCACGAAAGGCTCTCCGATGCGACTCCGCAAGGTCCTGCCCGCCGCAGTGCTGGCCCTGGCGTGCGCCGCCGCCGTCGCCTGCGGCAAGCCCGCGGCCGCCGGTGGTGGCGGCGACGCCCCCGCGGCCGGCAGCATGTCCCTCACCGTCGGCTACACCGCGATCGGTGCCGCATACTCCGACCTGTACGTGTGCGAGGACCAGGGCGTCTTCAAGAAGAACGGGCTGGACGTCAAGCTGACGCTGCTCAACAGCAGCTCCCAGCTGCTCGCCGCGCTCGCGTCGAACAGCGTGCAGATCGGCGCCGGCGTCGCGGCCACCACCGCGGCCGGTGCGCTCGGCGGCGTCGACCTGCGCTACATAGCGCTGCCGATCTCGAGCTTCTACGTCGAGATGTGGGGCAAGAGCGACATCACCTCGCCCGAGCAGGTCAAGGGCAAGAAGATCGGGCTGAGCTCACCCGGGTCGCTGGGCGACACCGCCGTCGACGCGTGGCTCAAGGACCAGGGCTGGACCGACAAGGACGTCCAGAAGACGTACCTGAAGTCCACCCCGGCCGAGGTGACGGCGCTGCAGTCCGGTGCGGTCGACGTGATCGTCACCCAGCCGCCGACGGGCACCACGACCCGCAACTTCGGCGCCCACAAGGTCATGGACTTCACCAAGTACCCCGCCGCCGCCAACGCCTACACGGCGACGGCGTCGTGGACGCAGGCCAACGGCCCGGCCGTCGACGCGTTCGTCAAGTCGGAGGTGGAGTGCCTGTCGATGCTGCACAAGGACAAGGCCACGGCGGTCGACAGCATCCGCAAGCACAGCGGTACCGACGACCCCGCGCTCGCCGACGTCGCCTACACGTTCTTCGAGCCGCTGTGGGCGAAGGACCCGAAGGTCGACCCCACGCTGCTGAAGGCGGCGTTCGCGCAGGCGGCCACGGAGAAGGGGACCGCAGCGCCGGACGACGTCTCGAAGTACATCGACAACGGGGCGCTGCAGTCGTTGCAGGACAACGGCTACATCGACTCGCTCTACAAGTCCTGACGGGGGCGCGGCAATGGGAACGTCGCTGGAGGACGTCGACGACCTGCGCGGCTGGCTCGCGCTCGTCGACGAGCTGGGCGAGCTGACCGTCCTCGAGGGTGCCGACTGGGACCTCGAGATCGGCGCCGCCTCCGAGGTCAACTACCGGCGCAGCCGCCCCGCGGCGCTGCTGTTCGACCGGGTCACCGGCTACCCGGCGGGTGCCCGAGTGCTCTCGGGCAGCATGTCCAACGCCCGGCGCCTCGGCGTCACGCTGCGGCTGGGCACCGACCTCGACGACCGGAAGCTCGTGCAGGCGTTGCGCAGCAAGCCCAACGAGTGGGTCGCCGCGGCCCCGAGGTTCGCGGCGCGGACCGTCGACACCGGGCCGGTGTGCGAGAACATCGAGACCGGCGACGACATCGACCTGCTGAGGTTCCCGGTGCCGCGCTGGCACGAGGGCGACGGCGGCCGCTACATCGGCACGGGCTGCGCCGTCATCACCTGCGACCCGGCGACCGGCGAGATCAACGCCGGCGCCTACCGGATGCAGGTCCAGGACGAGGGCCGGTCCGCGAGCGTCAACATCGAGTCGGGTAAGCACGGCGCGATGCACGTGCGCGACTGGTTCGCGAAGGAGGGCCGTGCGCCCGTCGTCGCCTCGCTCGGCCACGACCCGCTGCTGCTCGTCGTCGCCGGGACCGAGGCGCCGGGCGGGGTGTCCGAGCTCGACTACGCGGGTGCGGTGATCGGGCGGCCCGTCGACGTGGTGCGCGGCGAGGTCACCGGCCTGCCGATCCCGGCGACGGCGGAGATCGTCGTCGAGGGCTGGCTGTACCCGGACCGGACGCGCCCCGAAGGCCCGTTCGGCGAGTGGACCGGCTACTACAGCGGCGGCATCGACCCCGTCCTGACGATGGACATCGAGCGCGTCTACCACCGCGACGACGCGATCCTGCTCGGCGCGCCGCCCGGCAAGCCGCCGCACGACTACTCGTACATGCGCAGCGTCATGAAGTCGGCGATGATCCACGACGCCCTGGTGGCGACGGGTCTGCCCGGCCTGGAGGGCGTCTGGGCGCACGAGGCGGGCGGGGGCAGGCAGCTGCTGGCGGTCTCCATCACGCAGCGCTATGCCGGACACTCGAAGCAGGCCGGAATGCTCACGTCGTCGCTGCCCGCCGCGGCGTACATGAACAAGCTCGTGATCGTCGTCGACGACGACGTCGACCCCCGCAGCCTCGACGAGGTCGTGTGGGCGATGTGCTCGCGCACCGAGCCGGGCCACGACATCGAGGTCGTGCGCCGCACATGGGGCAGCCGGGTCGACCCGCTGCGCGAGCGCGGCGCCCCGGCCTACAACACCCGCGCGGTGATCGACGCGTGTCGACCGTTCGAGCGGCTGGAGGGCTTCCCGGTGGTCGCCGAGGCGAGCCGGGCATTGTGCGACCGCGTGATCGCGAAGTGGCCGGGCCTGGCCTGAGGCTGGTCCGAGGGGGGGAACGGACATGTCGATCGGAGCGGCCGAGCCCACGGGCCCGGTGCACAGCCTGGGCCGCCGCGAGCTGCTGCGGGTCCTGGACCGGGGGCTCGGCAACACGATCGTCGACGAGATCATCGTCCGCGTCGGCACCGACATCATCGAGGGCAGGCTGTTGCCCGGCGACGACCTCAACTCGGTCGAGCTGGCGCGCAACTTCGGCAGCAGCCGCACCCCGGTGCGCGAGGCGCTGCTGACGCTGGAGCGGGAGGGGTTCGTCGAGATCTCCGCGCACCGGCGGCCGCGGGTGGCGCCGCTGCGGATCGAGGAGGTGCGCGAGCTGTACCGAGTGCGCGCCCACCTGTACGCGCTGGTCAGCCGGGAGCTGGTCGAGGTCGCCTCCGACGACGACCTCGACCGGCTGCAGGCGCTGCAGGACGAGCTCGCCCTGGCGGTCGCCCTCGACGACGTCGACCGCTACTTCTGGACCAATGTGGACTTCCGCAACACCGAGGCCCAGATCACCGGCAACCGCACGCTGTGCCGGGTGCTCGACAACCTGGGCCTGCGGATGCTGCAGCTGCGCCACGTCAGCCTGTCGCTGCCCGGGCGGCTGACGGCGTCGCTCGCCGACCACGACCGGCTGCTGCGCGCCTACCGCGACCGGGACCCCGACCTGGCGGCGGCGCTGACGTCGTCGTTGGTGATCCGGGGGCTCTCGGCGATCGAGCGTTCCGGCTGGACGGGCTCGGGGGGCTGACGCGCCGATGAAGGGCCGTGGGGCGCTGCTGCTCACGCACGCCGTCCTGCTGCAGGCGACGATCTTCCTGGTCCGGCCGACGATCTCCTACCGCGCGTTGGACATCGGCGTCTCGGCGCCGTGGCTGGGCGCGCTCGCGGCGTGCTTCACCATCGCGCCGCTGGCGCTGGCGCTGCCCGCCGGACGGCTGGCCGACCGCCGCGGCGAGCGCCCGGTGCTGGTGGCCGGGTCGGTGTTCGCGATCGCGGGCTGCGGACTGATGCTGCTGATCGGGCAGGGCGTCGTCGGGCTGGTCGTGGCGAGCGTGCTGCTCGGCTGCGGGCACCTCTACACGATGCTCGGCGAGCAGAGCCTCGTCGCGGCGCGCGGCGACATGGTGCGCGCCTTCGGCCGGTTCGCGCTGGCCCAGTCGGCGGGGCAGGCGGCGGGACCGCTGGTCGTCGCCGCGCTGGGCGGGTCGGGCACCCACCCCGACACGACGCGGCTGTTCGTCGCCGGGCTCGTGGCCGCCTGCGCGATGGGTGGTGTGACGGTCCTCTTGCGCCCGCCCGCGCGCACCCCGTCCACCGAGGCGGCGAAGGCGGGGCCGGGTGCCCTGCGGACGCTGCTGCGCGTGCCCGACCTGCCGGTCGCCGTGTTGTCGAGCCTGACCGTGATCGCGACGATCGACCTGCTCGTCGTCTACCTGCCGGTACTGGGTGCCGAGCGTGGGCTCGCGGCGTCGACGGTCGGGATGCTGCTGACGATCCGCGCGCTCGCCTCGGTGGTGTCGCGGCTCCTGCTGCCCGGCGGCACCCGCAGGCTCGGCCGTCGCGGGTTGCTGCTCGCGAGCCTCGCCGGCTCGACCGCCGCCGTCGCGCTGCTGCCCGCCGGGCACGCGATCTGGGTGCTCGTCGTCCTCGTGGTGTTCGCCGGGTTCGCGCTCGGCGTCGGCCAGCCGCTGACGATGGCGTGGGTCGCCGAGGTCGCCCCGGCACCGTTGCGCGGCACCGCGTTGTCGCTGCGACTGTCGGGCAACCGGCTCGGACAGACCGTGCTGCCCGCCGTCGCCGGACTGTGCGCCGCCGGGCTCGGCACCGCCGGCGTGTTCTGGACTCTGGCCGCCTCGCTCGGTACGACAGGGGTCCTCGCCGCGGCAGCGCGCGGCGGCAGAGCCTGATCGTCTGGGAGGTTCCGTGCTCGACACGCGCAGGCTGCGCATCTTCTGCACCGTCGCCGAGGAGGGCTCGTTCACCGCGGCGGCCGCACGGCTGCACTTCACGCAGTCCGCGGTGTCGCAGCAGATGGCGATCCTCGAACGCGAGATCGGCACCCCGCTCGTCGACCGCCGCCCGCGCGGTATCCAGCTCACCGCTGCCGGCACGTTGCTCGCCGAACGGGCACGGTCGCTGCTCAACGAGCTCGCCGGCCTCGAACAGGAGGTGTGCCGCATCGGCAGCCGTCCCACGGCCGTGCACCTCGGCGTCTTCACGACGGCCGGTGCGCACCTCGTCCCGCTCGTCGTGCGCGAGTACCGCCGGCGCCACCCCGACACCCAGCTCGTCCTGCATCCCTCACAGCCCGGGGAGCTGCCCGCCCAGCTCGCCGACGGCCTGATCACCGTCGGCCTGAGCTGGGACTACGACTTCGCGCCGCGCCCCGACGAGGGACTGCTGCACCACCACCTGCGCGACGACCCGATGTGTGTGCTGCTCCCGGAGAACCACCCGGTCGCAGGCAGTGCCTCGGTGCGGCTGCGCGACCTGTCCGACGAGCCGTGGATCGCCCGCGACCATCGCGCGCCCTACGCCGACGCGCTCGAGGTGATGTGCCGCATCGCAGGCTTCGAGCCCGATGTCGTGTTCCGCACCGAGGACTACTCCGCGCTGCAGGGGCTCGTCGCCGCCGGGGTGGGGGTGGCGGTCGCGCCGCGGCTGGCGCTCGTCGCGCAGCGGCCCGACATCGTCGCGGTGCCGTTCGAGGACCCGGCGTTCACCCGCCGGATCGACGCCGTGACGCTGCTGGAGTCGGCGCGCGACCCGCTCGTCACCGCGCTCGTCGACCTGTTGCGCGAGGTGGCCCGACCCCAGGTCTCCTAATCCCTGGGGTAAGGCATTCGCGCTGGTCAGGGCTGAATTGCCGACCTAGCGTCGAGATGTGGATCCGACGACGCAACCCGTGCTCGACGCGCACGCGCACGCCGTCCCCGAACCCCTGCTGACGGCACTGGCCGCCCGCGGCGGGATCGACGGCGTCACCGCCCACGACACCGGGAGCGGATGGAGCGTCGAGCTGCCCGGCGCCGGCCCGAAGCCCGTCCGGCCGCCGATGTACCGCGCCGACCGGCGCGCCGAGTACCGCTCCGCGACAGGCATCGACGGGCAGCTCCTCTCCCCCTGGCTCGATCTGCAGCCCACCGCCGCGATGCCCGCCGACGCCGCCCGCAGCTGGGCGGCGCGGGTCAACGACGCGCTGCTCACCGACAACGCCGCCACCGGTGGACCGGGCGTCCTCGCCACCGTCGCGCTCGACGACGTCGAGGCCGCGGCCAAGGACCTGGAGGCCGCCGTCCGCGACGGCTGCGCGGGACTCGTGCTCTCGACCGATCCCGTGCACTGCACGTCGCTGGCCGACCGACGGCTCGATCCCCTGTGGACGGTCGCGGCCGGGCTCGGCGTGCCCGTGCAGCTGCACCCCGCCTCGACCGGCCCGGCGCGGGCGCTGCCCGACAGTGCCGAGTTCGGCAACGCGTACTGCCGCCTCGTCGACACCACGTTCGGCGTCGCCCGGCTGCTGCTGGCCGGGGTACTCGACCGCTTCCCCGGGCTACGGCTGATCACCGTCCACGGTGGAGGGTTCCTGCCCTACCAGGCCGCCCGCCTCGACGGCGCCCACCGCGCCGACGCCCTCTCCGCCCACCCCATCGGCCGCGACCGCCCCTCGGACTACCTGCGCGACCTGTACTACGACACCGTCGCGCTCACCCCCGAGGCGATCCGCTTCCTCACCGACGCCGTCGGCCACGACCGCGTCCTGCTCGGTTCCGACAGTCCCTTCCCGCTCGGCGACCCGCAGCCGGCGACGACGGTGCGCGCGGCCGGCCTCGGCCCCGTCGCCACCGACGCCGTCCTCGGCGGCAACCTCGGCGGCCTGCTCACCGGGAGTCCCTCATGACCTCCACCGTCCGCCGCGCGGGCCGCGGCGAACCCGTGGTCCTGTTGCACCCCTTGGCCTTGTCCGGCGCCGTGTGGGGCGAGTTCGCCACCCGGCTCGTCGCCGCCGGGTTCGACGTCGTCGCCCCCGACGCCCGCGGCCACGGCGCCGAACCCGCCCCCTGGGACGGCGCCCCGTTCAGCATCGCCGACCTCGCCGACGACGTCGCCACCCTGCTCGACGACCTCGGCGTCGACCGCGCGCACGTCGTCGGCATGTCGATGGGCGGCAGCATCGCCGTCGAGCTGGCCGCACGTCATCCCGGGCGCGTCGACCGGCTGGTCCTCGCCGACACCACCGCCTGGTACGGCCCCAACGCCCCCGCCGCCTGGACCGAACGCGCCGCCCGCGCGGTCGGGGTGCCCCGTCGTCGGCAGATCCCGTTCCAGACCGACCGCTGGTTCACCGACGAGTTCGTCCGCACCGCCCACGACGAGGTGCGCCGAGTCGCCGCCGTGTTCACCGCGACCGACTCGCTCGCCCATGCCGCCGCCTGCCGCGCCCTCGGTGCCCTCGACGCCCGGGAGCGGCTCGCCTCGATCACCGCGCCGACGCTCGTGCTCACCGGCGAGGAGGACCTCGCGACGCCGCCGTCGATGGGCCGTGCGCTCGCCGACGGCATCCCCGGCAGCCGGTTCGAGCTGCTCCCGGCCCTGCGGCACATGTCGCTCGTCGAACGCCCCGCGCTCGCCGCCGTCGTCGCCGCGCACCTGCGCGGGGCCGCGGCGCCGGACCTGTCCGATGTGGACTGCGGCTGCGCCGCGCACGCCGAGGAGGTGGTCGTGTGAAACCCGGCCGGTTCACCTACCACGCCCCCCGCAGCGTCGACGAGGCCCTCGCGGTACTCGGGCAGCACGCCGGTGACGCGAAGGTCCTCGCCGGCGGGCAGAGCCTCGTGCCGCTGCTGAACTTCCGGGTCGCCGAACCCGGGCACCTCGTCGACGTCAACCGGCTCCCCGGCCTGTCCGAGCCCGTGCGCACCGCGACCGGCTGGCACGTCCCCGCCCTCGTGCGGCAGCGCGCCGTCGAACGCTCGGCGGCGCTGACCGGCGCGTTCCCGCTGCTCGGCAGGGCCCTGCACGAGGTCGCGCACCCCCAGATCCGCAACCGCGGCACCCTCTGCGGCAGCCTCGCCCACGCCGACGCCGCCGCCGAGCTGCCCGCCGTCGTCACCGCGCTCGACGGGCGGCTGCGCATCGCGTCGCCCCGCGGCGAGCGGACCGTCGCCGCCGCGGACTTCTTCGTCTTCCACCTCACCACCGCGCTGGAGGACGACGAGTTGCTGCTCGGCGTCGACCTCGACGACCTGCCCGCCGGCACCACCACGTCGTTCCACGAGTTCGCGGGTCGCCGCGGCGACTTCGCGCTCGCCGCGGTCGCCGGACAGGCCACCCGCGACACCCGCGGCGTCGTCACCCGGTGCCGGCTGGTCGCCGCCGGGGTCGCCGGCACGCCGCTGCGGCTGCGGGCCGCCGAGGACGTGCTGCTCGGCGCCCGCCTCGACGACTCCGCGCTCGCCGCCGCCACCCGCGCCGCCGCCCGCGAGGCCCGGCCCACCGGCGACGTCCACGCCTCCGCCGGCTACCGCCGCGACCTGGTCGGGACACTCACCCGCCGGGTCCTCGCCGACATCGCCGCCGCCGTCCCCACCGAGGAGCTGACCCATGCCTGACCAGGACGAACCCGTCTGGGTCGACACCACCGTCAACGGTGTCCGGCACGAGGAGGTCGTCGACGCGCGCACCACGCTCGCCGACTTCCTGCGCGGCCGGCTGCGGCTCACCGGCACCCACGTCGGCTGCGAGCACGGCGTCTGCGGTGCCTGCACCGTCATCGTCGACGGCGCCGCCGTCCGCTCCTGCCTCATGCTCGCCGTCCAGGCCGACGGCGCCGTCGTCGAGACCGTCGAGGGCCTCACCGACGACCCGGGTGACCTCACCCCGCTGCAGGACGCCTTCTCCCGCCACCACGCCGTCCAATGTGGATTCTGCACGAGCGGGTTCCTGATGAGCACCACCGCGGCGCTGCGCGAAGGCCCCGTCACCGACGAGGCACAGGCCCGGGACGTGTTGTCCGGCAACATCTGCCGCTGCACCGGCTACACCGGCATGGTCGCGGCGCTGCTCGAGGTCGGAGGCACTCGTGACGACCACTGAACCCCGCACGCAGAAGATGATCGGCGCGTCCGTCCTGCGCCGCGAGGACCGGCGGCTGCTCACCGGCGCCGCCACCTACCTCGACGACCTGGAGCTGCCGGGCTGCTACGAGGCCGCGTTCGTGCGCAGCCCGCACGCCGCCGCCCGGATCGTCTCCATCGACACCTCCGCCGCCGCCGCGATGCCCGGCGTCCTCGGGGTGTGGACCGGCGCCGACCTGCCCGAGATCGCCAAGGGCATCCCGCCCAAGGTCGTGCACCCCCAGCTGCGCGACGTCCCCCGGGTGCCGCTGCCCGCCGACTTCGTCAAGTTCGTCGGGGAACCCGTGGCGGTCGTCGTCGCCACCTCGCGCTACGTCGCCGAGGACGCCCTCGACCTCGTCGAGGTCGAGTACGACGTGCTGCCGGCGGTCTCGTCGACGGGCGCGGCGCTCGCCGCCTCCGCGCCGCTCGTGCACGAAGGCGCAGAGAACAACATCGCGATCCACGTCGTCCAGACCGCGGGCGATCCCGCTGCCGCCATGGACGCGGCGCCGCACCGGCTGCGCGAGCGGTTCACCGTCGCCCGCGGCGGCGGCCACTCCATGGAGACGCGCGGCGTCGCCGCCCGCTTCGACCCCACCACCGAGCAGCTCGTCGTCTGGGACACCACCCAGTCGCCGCACTACGTCCGCAACACCCTCGCATACCTCTACGACATGCCCGAGGACGGCATCCGCGTCGTCGCCCCGCCCGACGTGGGCGGCGGCTTCGGGCCGAAGGCGCAGTTCTACGGCGAGGAGGCGGTCATCCCGTGGGTCGCGCGGCTGCTGCGCAACCCGGTCAAGTGGGTCGAGGACCGTCGCGAGAACTTCGTCGCGACCATGATGGAGCGGACGCAGGTCCACGACGTCGAGATCGGGTTCGACGACGACGGCCACATCCTCGCGATCCGCAACGTCTTCGAGCACGACCAGGGCGCCTACTGCGCGGGCCTGCAGGTCCCGATGATCACCCTGTCGACGCTGCCCGGCCAGTACCGCATCCCGAACATCCACACCGAGCTGATCGCCTGCTACACCAACATGGTCCCCACCAGCTCCGTGCGCGGGGCGGGCCGGCCGCAGGCGGTCGTCGCGATGGAACGGATGGTCGACCGCGCGGCCGAGCACCTGGGCATGGACCCGGTGGAGTTCCGGCGTCGCAACCTGGTGCAGGCCGACGAGTTCCCCTACCGCGTGGGCCTGACGTTCCGCGACGGCAGCCCGCTCACCTACGACAGCGGCAACTTCCCGCTGCTGCTGGAGAAGACGCTCTCCGCCTTCCGCTACGAGGAGCAGCGCTCGCTCCAGGCCGCCGCCCGTGCCGAGGGACGACTCGTCGGCATCGGGATCGCCGCCTACGTCGAGGGCTGCGGGCTCGGCCCCTACGAGGGCTCCCGCTACCGACTGCTCAACGACGGCACCGTCCTCGTGACGCTCGCCGCCGCGCCGCAGGGCCAGGGCTACGAGACGGTCTACGCCCAGATCGCCGCCGACGCGCTCGGCATGGACATGGACCTCATCCGCGTCACGACGGGTGACACCAGCCGGATCCCGTTCGGGCAGGGCACCTTCGCCTCACGCAACACCGCCACCGCCGGGCCCGCGACGTTGCAGGCCGGGCAGGAGATGCGCGGCAAGCTGCTGCAGGTCGCCGAGGCCATGCTCAAGACGAGCGCCGCGTCGCTGACCATCCGCGGCAACCGCGTCGAGGTCACCGACGACCCCACCCGCAGCGTCAGCCTGCGCGACATCGCCGGGGCGGCCAACGTCGGCAAGCACGGCATCACCCTCGCCCCCGGAATCCTCCCGGGGCTGGAGACGACCGTCTACTTCGCACCCGAACGCGCCGCCTACGCCAGCGGCACCCACGCCGTCGCCGTCGAGATCGACCCGGAGACCGGCGCCATCGACGTCCTGCGCTACGTCATCGGGCACGACTGCGGCAACGTCATGAACCCGATGCTCGTCGACGGGCAGGTGCTCGGCGGGTTCGCCCACGGTGTCGGCAACGCCATGTACGAGGAGCCGTTCTACGACGAGACCGGCCAGCCGCAGAGCACGAGCTACCTCGACTACAGCCTGCCGTCGTCGATGGAGGTACCGCCCGTCGAGCTGGTGCACATCCACACCCCCAGCCCTCTCAACCCGTTGGGTGCCAAGGGTGCCGGCGAGGGCGGCACCATCCCGGTGCCGGCCGCGATCGCCAATGCCGTCGAGGACGCCCTGCGCCCCTTCGGCGCCCGCATCACCTCGCTGCCGATCACCCCACCCAAGATCGTCGACGCGCTGAGCACCGACGACCTCGACGGGACCGGCCCGTGGCACGGCTGATCGACACCCTCGAGGTCGAGGCACCCGTCGACACCTGCTTCGCGCGGCTCACCGCGCCACCCGCCCCGCCCCGCCCGCTCGTGCTGGGGCTGGGCGGACAGCGAGTCGAGTACCGGGACGCGACGCTGCGGGTCGTGAGCAGCGACCCCGCGCGCCGTCGTGTCGTCCTGCGTGCCGGGGACGGCGACGGCCGGGTGAGCGCGACGATCGCCGCGGCGCTTCGCCCGGGCACCGCGGGGACGACGATCGACGTCGTCACCGACCTCGTCGTCACCGGCGAGGGCGCGGACGTCGCCCGGGCGCTGCTGCCCTCCTTGGCGCGCCGGGTCCTCTCCGACCTGACGTCCTCCGCAGCGACCCCGCCCCCGCCCGCCGCAACCCCGTCCACCGCAACCCCGTCCACTGCAGCCCCGTCCGCCGCAGCCATCCCGGCTTTGCAGGCCCCCACCGCGCCCGCAGCCGCGCCGCGGACCCGACGCCGCCCGGCGCTCCTCGTCGCGGCCGCAGTCGCACTGGCAGCAGCGGCCGCCGCAGCGGTGGCAACCCGGCCGCGATGAGCCGGCCGCGATGAGCCGATCCGGTGCGCACGGCGACGAATCCGTCGCCCTGCGCACCGGATCGCCGTCTGCGGTGCCACGCCGGCGTCCGCTGTTCCTTGCCGACTCGGTCACGTAGTCACAGCTCCGCGACGTCCCGTCGTAGTGGGCACCGTGGCCGGTGTCGACGGCCGGAGTGCTCTCGATCGTCATGTCGACGGCCACGGCTCAGTCCCGTTCTCTCCCCGGTTCCTCCCGTTCGTCGTGGTCGCCGGCTGTCGGGCCGATGTCGGCCCCGGCCCCTTCGCCCGACGGTGACCAGCCGCTGTGACTGACGTTCCGCAGTCGTCCACCTGGTGTGACTTGAGTCGCGAGCACCGTTGACCGAAGTGGTGCCTGCCGGTCTCATCGCTCACGACGCAACCCGGCGCGGTGAGCATCGCCGGGCATGACGAGGAGGTCATTCGGTTGCGAGTACTCGTGACGGGCGGGCTGGGCGTGAACGGCTCATGGGTCGTTCGCGCGCTCGTCGAGCAGGAGCACGAGGTCGTGGTCCTCGAGAATCGCGAGGACACGTCGTTGATCCCCGACGTGGCCGACGAGATCCAGGTTGCCGTTGCCGACGTCGCCGATGTCGGCCAGGTCCACCCCGTCTTCGAGCAGCACCGGCCGGACGTGGTCGTCCACATGGCCGCGGTCATCCGCGCCGACCAGGACCCGGTCGCCGCGGTGCGGGTCAACATCGGGGGCACGGCGGCAGTCTGCGAGGCCGCCGCGGCGACCGGAGTCGGCCGCATCGTGTACACGAGCTCCCGCGCGGTCTACGGGGCACTGTCCGGCAGGCACGGACATCCGGAATACGTGCCGGTCACCGAGGAACATCCCCGTGACCCCGTGGCACTCTACGACGTCACGAAGGTGTCGTGCGAGGAGCTGGGCCGGTGGTACGCCCGCAACCGCGGCATCGAGTTCGTCTCGCTCCGGTTCGCGACGATCTTCGGTCCGGGCAAGCTGCAGCGCCACGGTGGCTTCTCCACCTACAGCTCCATGATCGAGCTACCCGCGGTGGGTGAGTCGGTCCACCTCGCCCAGGGCGGTGACCAACGAGATGACGCGATCTACGTCGTCGACATCGCCGAGGCGGTGGTGGCTGCGGTCCTCGCCCCGGGGCCACTGCCGCACGACGCCTACAACATCGGCACCGGTCGCACGACCTCGTTGCACGATCTCGCCGAGGCCGTCCGTGACGCCGTTCCAGGCGCTGTCATCGAGATCGGTCCGGGACTGGATCCGATGGGCATGGGCGTGAGCTACTACGGCGCGCTGGACAGCACACGTGCGCGCATCGAACTCGGCTGGACGCCACGGTTCACCATCGGTGCCGCCGTCGAGCACTACCTCAGCACCCTCGATCGGCTGGACCTGCTGCTCTCCCGATCTTCTTCCTCGATCAGCCAGGAGTCCCGATGAGCTTCGTCGTCGGCCGACGCCGCCGCCGTGGAGCACCGCAGCTTCTGGGGATACGCCCTCCTCCACATACCGGCGACCACACCCGTTACATGGAAGGAACCCGATGCTGAGCCTCGTCGACTCCGGGAGCGGAACCGTCGTCGGGACCGTCCGGGGCGAGAATGTCCTCCTCGACGTGTACCGCACAGGGTCCGGACCCACCCTCTTGCTCCTGCACGGTGCCGAGGGCCGCGAAGCCGACGAGGCCTTCACGGACGCGCTCGCCGAGCGGTTCACGGTCGTCGCCCCCAGCCATCCCGGGTTCGGGCTGTCCCCACGCCCCGACTGGTGCGATTCGGTCGACGACCTCGCCTACCTGTATCTCGAATGGCTGGAACAGCAGGACCTGCACGACGTCGTCGTCGTCGGACTCCAGTTCGGCGGCTGGGTCGCCGCGGAGATGGCCGTACGCGAGTGCTCCCGGATCGGGAGGCTCGTCCTCGTCGACCCGGTCGGGATCAAGGTCGGAGGCCGCGAAGACCGCGACATCACCGACGTGTTCGCCATCTCTCGTGCCGAGCTCGACTCCCGCAACTACGCCGATCCGGCGGCGGGCCCGGGCGACCTGGCACTGGCCCCGCACGAGGACGTCCTGCACATCGCCCGGAACGAGGAGGCGCTGGCGCTCTACGGGTGGGAGCCATACCTGCACAACCCCCGCCTACGGCGCTGGCTCGGCCGCGTGCATGTCCCGGCCCTCGTGATCTGGGGTGCCCAGGACGGCATCGTGAGCCCGGAGTACGGGCGCGCCTACGCGGACTCGATCCCCGGCGCCCGCTTCGAGCTCGTCGAGGGCGCCGGCCACCGCGCTCAGATCGAGCAGCCCGACACCCTCGCCGAGCTCGTCGTCGAGCACGCAGCCTGACGGGCTCAGGCGCACCCCGAGGAGAACCTGATGCAGTACTGGCACTTCAGCGAGACCGCCTACCCGTACCTGCCTCCGGAGGAGACGATCAACTCCGTCCGGGTCACCCTGCCGAACGGCGTGATCGACCCGGCTCGGGCGGCGGACCTCTGGGACCGATACCTGGCCGAGTGGCAGGTCGCCGACGAGTGCGGTCTCAACGTGATGATCAACGAGCACCATGCGACGGCCACGTGCATGGACCCGGCGGCACCGGTCATCGCGGGGATCCTCGGTCGGATCACGAAGGATGCGCGAATCCTCATCCTCGGCAACCCGGTGGCGAACCGGAAGGACCCGGTCCGGGTCGCCGAGGAGATGGCACTGGTCGACCTGCTCAGCCACGGGCGGCTCGAGGTGGGCTTCGTAAGGGGCGTCCCGTACGAGGTGTCCGCGGTGAACAGCAAGCCGGTCATGATGAGCGAGCGCATGTGGGAGGCGATCGAGCTGATCCAGAAGGCCTGGACGACGCACGACGGCCCCTTCAGCTGGGAGGGCAGGTTCTTCCAGCAGCGTCACGTCAACATCTGGCCCCGGCCCTTGCAGCAGCCCGCCCCGCCGGTCTGGGTTACCGCGATGACCCCCGGCAGTGCCGCCCGGATCGCGGACGACAACTACGTCATCGCCTCTTTCCTCACCGGCTACGAGGGCACCCGGAAAGTATTCGAGGCCTACCGGGACCGGGTGGCCGAGACCGGTCGCCCCACCCCCGCCGACGACCGCTTCGCCTACGCCGCCCTCACGTACACCGGTGATACCGACGAGGAAGGCCTTGAAGGCGCCCGGAAGCTGATGTGGTACGTCAAGGCCAACAAAGTGCCCTTCGAGTTCGTGCAGCCGCCGGGCTACACCCCGTACTTCGCCCGTGCCGCCGGACTTCGTGGTGAGCGGTCTGCCTACGACTTCAAGTCCCTGACCCTCGAGGACCTCATCGAGGAGGGCATCGTCTTCGCGGGGAGCCCGTCGACGGTGCGCGGTCAGATCGAGAAGTTCTACGAGAAGGTCGGTGGCTTCGGGCACCTCTTGCTGATGGGCCAGGCCGGCTTCCTGGAGCACGACGAGACGGTCAGGGGCATCCGCACGTTCGCCGAGCACGTCAGGCCCAGGCTCGACGACCTCTTCACCGCCCATCCCGTGGCCGTCTGAGCGGGCGACGTGCGCTCCGGGGAAAGGCCGACGATGACCGCATCCGGCAGCCGCTTCCTCGTCGTGGACGGCATCCGCACCCACGTCCTGGAGGAAGGCTTCGGGCCGCCGGTCATCCTCCTCCACTCGGGAGAGTACGGCGCCTGCGCGGAGAGCTCATGGTCCTCCCTGATGCCGGCGCTGGCCGAAGCGGGCTACCACGCCGTCGCCCCGGACTGGCTCGGATTCGGGCGTACCGACAAGATGGTCGACTTCGCGGACCCGACAGGGCGGCGGATGCGCCACATGGCTGCCACGATCGAGGCGCTGGACCTCGGACCTGCTGCCGTCGTCGGCAACTCCATGGGCGGCACGTACCTGGCCGAGGATCTCGCGCGCGACGAGCCCGGGTTCCGGGCCGCCGCGGCGGTCCTCGTCAGCGGTGGCGGCTTCGTGCCCGACAACGAGGCCCGCCGCGCGATCCTCGACTACGACCTGACCGTGGACGGGATGGCGCGCATCCTGCGCACCCTGATGTTCTCGCCGGCCCTGGCCGAGGACCCCGAGTACGTGCGCTGGCGCCACCGGCTCAGTCTCGAGCCCGGTGCCTGGCAGTGCGCGGCATCGGCCCGCCTACGTCCCCCGGGCAGCGAGGGCGGCGGTGAGTTCGGGAAGGTCGACACCACCCCGTACGAGAACATCACCGTGCCGACGTTGCTGGTCGCGGGGGCCGACGACCCACTCCGGCTGCCCGGATACGCCGACGAGGTCGCGGCCCGAATACCTGACGTCGAGTTGGTGGTCTATCCGGACTGCGGGCACCTCCCGCACATCGAACATCCCGAGCGGTTCCGCGACGACCTGCTGTCGTTCCTCGACCGCCGTTTCCGGGAGGAGGTGTCGTCATGACGGCAGTGACCGGCGTTCACCTACCGTGCCGCATCCGGTCGGCGGGCGACGGGCGTCGCCGTGGCGACCGGAGCGGTCACCGGTCGACGGCCGTCGACGACGACCCACAGGTGTCGGCGCCTGGCCGATAGCCTGGCAGGAGGTCTGCATGGAAGGAGACGGCCGGCCATGGCATCGGTGCGCAGCGGGCTGCATGCGGGCACGTTGACGGCGTGGGAAAGCAGCTACTTCGCGCAGCTCTCCCCCGAGATCCGCAATGCGATGCTCCGCGATGCCTTTGTCGTGACGGTGCCCGCGGGACACGCCATCTACGAGGCATTCGGGCCGCCCAGACTGGCGCTCCTCCACCACGGCCAAGCACGGGTCAAGGTCGTGTCGAAGGAGGGCCGCGTCGCGACAGTGCGGTACGCAGGCCCTGGTCAGGTCATCGGCCTCCCATCGGCGATCGCACAGAGCTCCCCGGTCGGGGCCGACTCGATCACCGACTGCGAGCTGTCGATGCTCAACGTCAACACGCTCCGCCGCCTCGCCGGGAGCGACGCGACGCTGTCCTGGCTCCTCGCTCAGCAGGCGTGCCAAATCGTGTTCGAGACGGTGGAGTTCCTCGGGGACAACCTGTTCGGAACGGTTCAGCAACGGCTCAGCAGACACCTGCTCGACCTGGCCTCGAACTCCCCCGAGGGCTTGATCGTCGAGGTCGAGCAGCAGGAGCTCGCCGACGCGATCGGCTCGGTGCGCGAGGTGGTGGCACGTGCGCTTCGGAAGCTCCGCGGAGCGGGCGTCGTCGAACGCCACGCGAAAGGGATCCGGATCGCGGACCCGAGTGGGCTGCACCGCCTGGCGGCCGGCCAGGAAGCACGCAAGGACTCCCCGGGAGGCGCCTCGCCCTGAGCGAGCTCGACAGCGGTAACGGTCAGAGCCAGCGGGGCAAGGCCGGGGCTCCGGCGAGCGCAGTGCGACCGGTGAGCCATCCTGCGATGTCGGCGGCGGGGGCCACGATCTCCGCCTCGACCGCTTCCCCGGCCAGCCGCCACTGCCGGGTGCGGTCGGTGGGACGCAGGCTGCACGCCGGGCACCCCTCCTTGGCCGAGAGCACCGCCGTCACGTCGTCGAGCAGGAGGTCGAGGAGTTCGGCGGGCAGATCGGCTGTGGTGACGCCGGTGCCGAGATCGACGGCGTGCAGCCACACCTCGCGGCTACGCATCCACGGCACCTCGGCGGCGGGGATCGCTCGGCCCTGGGCACTGCGGACCTCCGACCGCCAGGCCTCCGGGGTGAGGTGAGTGAGAGCGTCATCCAGCGCCGCAGCGGTCGCCCGCAGTTCGCGCCGCAGCCGGTCCGGGGGATACCCCGCCGCCTCCTCGATCTCCGCAGCGCGCTGCGCGCGGTTGGCGTACATCGGGTTCTCGACACCGGTCCGTGCCCAGGTCGCCAGCCGAACGAGCGCCTCGGCGTTGCGTGCGAGATGTCCCACGACATGCGCCCGCGTCCAGCCGGGCAGGCAGCTCGGGCGGACGAAGGAGCCGTCGTCGAGCGCGTCCACCGTGGTCGACAACAGGTCGGTGCCCTGCCGCAGCCAGAGCAGCGTGGTCGCCGTGTCGTGGCGGTCCGTCATGGAGTCGCTCCGGTGGACTCGTGCGCGAGGCGCTCGGCGACGTCGGCCCGCAGCGCTTTCTTGTCGATCTTGCCGACCTTCGTCGACATCAGCGCATCGACGATCTCCAAGCGCTCCGGCCACTTGAACTTCGCCACCCCGAGCGCGGCCATGGCTGCGCGCACCTCGTCGAGGGTGAGCGTCGCGCCCGGCCGGGGCACGACGTACAGGCACACGCGCTCGCCGAGCTCCCGGTCCGGCATCGCGACCGCGGCGACCTGGCCCACCGCGGGCATCTGGTAGACGAGGTTCTCGATCTCCTCGGCGGAGATCTTCTCTCCACCACGGTTGATCATGTCCTTGTCCCTGCCCTCCACGATCAGGTTGCCCTCGGGCGTACGGCGGCAGATGTCACCGGAGCGGAACCAACCGTCCGCTGTGAATGCCCGCGCGTTCTGCTCGGGGGCGCGGTAGTACCCGCGCGGCGTGTAGGGGCCGCGCGTGAGCAGCGAGCCGGGCGTGCCCTCGGCGACGTCGACGTCCAGCTCGTCGACGAGGCGCACCTCGTCGTCCGGGCACATCGGACGGCCCTGCGTGGTGCAGATGACGTCGATCGGGTCGTCCAGGCGGGTGAAGTTCAGGAGGCCCTCGGCCATCCCGAACACCTGCTGCAGTCGCGCCCCGAGCACCGGCTCGACGCGATGAGCGAGCTCGTCGGCCAGGCGTGCCCCACCGACCTGCAGCACCCGCAGCGACGGCGGGGCACCGTGCTCGCCCGCGTGCTCCAGCCAGCGGCCGGCAACCGCCGGGACGACAGCGGTGTGCGTGACCCCCTCCGCCGCGATCGTGGCGAACGCCCGCGTCGGCTCCGGCGACGGCAGCATGACGACGGTCCCACCGGCGAGCAGTACCCCGAGCATGCCCGGGCAGGCGAGCGGAAAGTTGTGCCCCGCCGGCAGGCTGACCAGGTACACCGAGTCCGCGTCGACCCCAGCCATGTCCGCGCTGGCCCGAGCGTTGTAGGCGTAGTCGTCGTGGGTGCGGGCAATCAGTTTGGGAAGACCGGTGGTCCCGCCGGAGAGCAGGAACACGGCCACGTCCCGGCTCTCGGGACAGGCCGCCTCCAACCGGGCGCGCTCCTCCCCCGTCCCGGGCCCGCAGAGCGCGCGCAGATCGACACTCGCGTCGTCGACGTGGTCGCCGTCGACCAGCACGAGCCAGTCCGCACCCGTGATCTCCTGCACGCCCGGGCCCAGATCGTGGGCGAGCGCCTGGTGGTCGAAGTCCCGCATCCGGTCGGGGACCGCGATCGCCACGGCCTCGGCGTGCGCGGCGAGGTGGCTCAGCTCCGTCCGTCGGTGCGCGGGCAGCGCCATCACCGGTACGACCCCGGCGCGGAGGCAGGCCAGGGTGAGGATCACGAACTCTCCGCCGTTCCCGAGCTGTACCAGAATCCGATCGCCGCGTGCGAGGCCCAGGTCCAGGAGGCGGGCCGCGGTGGCGTCCGCCCGGTCCGCGAGCTCGCGATGGGTCAGCCGCAGCCCCGTCGCCGCGTCGACGAGCGCGGGCGCATCGGGCGTGCGGTCGGCGACCCCACGGAGCAGGTGCCCGAGCGGGACCCCCTGCCAGTAGCCCGCGGCGACATACCGCTCGACCTCCGTGGCAGGCCAGGGGACGGTGTGCTCACTGACGGGGCCGGGCATCAGCAGCCTTCCGGTGCAGGACGACGGCATCGAGGGCGACCAGGCCGTCGTCGGTGAGTCGGAGCGGATTGACCTCGATCTCGGCAAGGTCGGGCGCGGCGGCGAGGACACCGCCCAGCCGGGCGACGACCTCACCGAGCGCAGCGGGATCGAGACTCGGACCATTCCGCCAGCCCTCGAGCAGCGCACGGCCGGCCAGCTCGGCCGGCATGAGAGCCGCCTCGCCGGCGGTCAGCGGGGCGAGTCGTACGGACACGTCGGCGACTGCCTCCGCCGTGGTCCCACCCAGGCCCACCAGCACGATCGGACCGAACACGGCGTCGCGCCGGGCGCCGACGACCAGGTCGACCCCGCCCGGCGCCATTCGCTCCACGAGGAACCGGCAGGCGCCCGCGGTCTCCAGGGCGTCCAGGGCGGACTCGAGTTCCGCGGAGTCCCGGATGCCGAGCGCGACCCCTCCGATCTCGGTCTTGTGCAGGACCGTCGCGTCGAGCAGCTTGACCGCGACCGGTCCCCCCAGCTCGGCGAGCGCAGCCCGGGCCTCGGCCCGGTCCGCGCAGGCGCGCCGGGGCATGGTGGCGATGCCGAGGGTGTCCAGCAGATCCTTCGCCTGGCTCTCGTCGAGCGGACCCGCCACGCTGACCTCGACGGGATCGGGTGTGCCGCCGATCCGGGCGCGGTGACGGGCGTCGGCGAGGACCGCCCCGCTGGCAACGGCGACCCCGTGGGGGCTCGTGGCCACGGCGACGCCGACGGAGATCAGGTCGGCACGGCACCTCAGCACGTCCGTCCCGGTACCACCGACGCCGAGCACCACCGGCACGTTGGTCCGGCGACCTTCCTCGACGACTGCGGCAAGATCGACGGCGTCGGGCTCGTACAGGGCGAACCCGGCGATGACGTCCACCCTCGGGTCTTCGGACACCGCCGACAACACTGCGCCGAACTCCGGGCCGGGGCGCCCGGTGTCGACCGGGTTGCGCTGGAAGGTCAGGGGCGGCAGCAGCGTCGCGAGGGTGGCCTGGGTGGCCTCGGTGAGTGCGGGGACGCGGGCGCACCGGCCCCGCAGCTCGTCGAGCAGCAGCAGACCGGGGCCCGCCTGCGCGGTCACGACGCCCACGCCTGGATCGACCGCCGGAGCAGCGCGGGTCACCGACAAGGCACCAACCGCGTCGACCAGCTCGCGCTCGTCGTCGACGAGCACCGCGCCGGCCTGCGCGAGCGCGGCGCGGGTGATGCGCCAGGAGGTGGCGAGCGCCCCGGTGTGGGACGCGGCGAACTCCGCGACGTCGTTGCGTCCCACGACCAGCGCGACAACAGCCTTGTGCGGCACGAGCGTCGCGACGGCCTCCACCAGTGCCGGGCCGTCGGCGACCGATTCGACGTGCAGGGCCACTGCCCCGGTCGAGGCGTCGGTGGCGAGGTGGGCCAGGACGTCCGGCGCGGTGACGTCCACGCCGTTGCCCAGGCCGACGGCGAGGCTGATCCCGTGTCCGGCCTCCGCCAGGAGGAACGCCAGCGCGTGGTTGACTCCGCCGCTGGCGGCGACCACGGCCACCCGCCCGGCCTGCACCGACGCGGCCCCGGGGACGAAGCTCGCCGTCAGCGCCCGGGGCGGGACGAGGAAGCCGCTGGTGTTGGGTCCGAGCAGGCGGATCCCGCTGTCCCGCACCACCGCCGCGAGCTCGTCCTGGTACCCGACGCCCGGTCCACCGGCCTCGGCGAATCCGCCGGCGCAGATCACCGCGGCGCCGACACCCACGGCGACGGCCTCGGCCAGCACGCCAGGGCACGCGGGCGCGGGGACACAGATCATCGCGAGATCGACCGGACCGTCCGCGGCCGCCGCAGCGAGTGACGGGTACATGGTGCCGTCCCGGCCGTTGACCAGAGCGAGCCGGCCGCCGGCCGCCGCGAAGCCGTCGAGTGACCGGGCCAGCGCGGCACCGAGCTTGCCGGGCGTCCGGGAGGCCCCGACGACGGCGACCGAGCGCGGCGCGAACAACGGTGTGAGAGCGCTCACCGGTCCCACCCCGGCGACATCCCCACGAGATCGGTCCGCCCGGAGAGGACCGCGGTCAGAGCCTTGTCCCGGTCCAGGTCCGGGTCGACGAGCAGCGTGGGCATGCCCTCGGCGAGCCGGGTCTGCTCCGTGAGGAGCGTGCGGGTCAGTGGAGTGCCACCGTGGACCGCGACGATCGCGGGCCCACGCCGGACCAGTGACGCGAGGGTGGTCAGGGTCTCCGGCAGCCCGGATTCGGCGTCCGGAGCCGCCAACACCCCACCCCAGGGGCCTTCGACGGGCTCACCGAGCGGCAGCCCGGCAGCACTCACCGGGATTCCGTGGGACAGCTCGACCTCGACGGCCCGACCGGGCGCCGACCACCCCCCGTTCTCGAACGGGGTCTCCAGAGGCTCGGCACCGTGCGAGGCCACCCAACTCCGGTGACAGGCGTCGACGAAGTCCGGCGCCCGGCGGGCGAGCCGAGAGTGGGTGATGCTGCGGGACAGGAAGTGGTAGGCGAACTGCCAGGGCTCGAACGCCTCGTGGTAGCGGCCGAAATGCTCCCACCAGGCCAGGCTCGGCCGAGCCGAGTCCTGGATCCGGCGCACGGACGGCTGCGCAGCCTCCTCGTAGGCGACCAGGGCCGCCTCGAGACGTCCGGGCTGCGCGGTGAGCGCGGCGGACAGCGCGACCGCGTCCTCCATCGCCATCTTCGTCCCCGAACCGACCGAGAAGTGGGCGGTGTGCACGGCGTCGCCGAGGAACGCGACGGGACGCGGCGCGAGGGTGTGCCACCGTCTGGTGCGCCGGGTGCGAAAGTTGCCCCACCGCGAGTTGTTGACCAGCAGCCGTTTCCCGTCGATCTGGTCGGCGAACAGCTTCTCCAGGTACTCCTTGGAGATCAGGTCGCTCTCCCCGGGCGGGCGTGTCAGGTCGAACTCGTCCAACCCCGCGCGACGCCAGGACTCCTCGTCGGTCTCCACGATGAAGGTGGAAACCTCGTCCGAGATCGGGTATCCGTGCACGGCGAAGACGCCATCCGGGCTGCGCTCGTGCACGAAGGTCAGGCCGTCGAACAGGTAGTCCGTGCCGAACCAGATGAACTTCGCCGTCGCGGTCTCGACCTCCACGCCGAGGTCCGCGTCGAGCTGCTCGCGGATCCTCGAGCCGGCGCCGTCGGCGGCCACGACGAGGTCGTAGTCGGCGAGGTCGTCGAGGGTGACCTCCGTGGCGAAACGCAGCCCGGCCCCGACGTCGCGGGCCCGGGCCTGCATGAGCGCCAGCAGTGTGCGGCGCACGATCGCCGCCATGCCGTTCCCGCCGCAGCGGATCCGCTCGCCCTTCAGCCGGACCTCGATGTCGTCCCAGTGCCGACCGTGCTCGGTCAGCGCCTCGCGCAGCACCGGATCGGCGTCGTGGATCCCGGCCAGCGTGCGGTCGGAGAACACCACGCCGAAGCCGAACGTGTCGTCGGCCCGGTTCCGCTCGAACACCGTCACCTCGACCGACGGGTCGGCCCGCTTGATCAGTGTGGCGAAGAACAGCCCGCCTGGACCGCCTCCGGCGACGGCGATGCGCATCAGTTCGCCGTCACCATGACGTTCCTCAGCTCGCCCACTCCCTCGACGCGAGTGACGACGACGGAGCCCTCCCTGAGGTAGCGCGGAGGCCTGCGGGCGTGCCCGACCCCACCCGGCGTACCGGTGGCGATGAGGTCGCCGGGCACCAGGGTGATGATCCGCGAGATGTAGGCGACCAGCTCGGCCGGACCGAAGACCAGGTCGGAGGTGTCGGCCTTCTGCACCACGTCGCCGTCGACCTCGCAGGAGATGTCGCCTGGCTCCACATCTGTGACCAGCCACGGCCCGACCGGGGTACTGCGCTCGAACGTCTTGCCCTGCAACCACTCCACGGACCGGTACTGGAAGTCTCGGGCGGTCACGTCATTGACCACGGTGTAGCCGGCGATCGCCGCGGCGGCCTGCACCGGAGTTGCGCGGCGGACCTCCGCGCCGATGACCACACCCAGCTCGGCCTCCCAGTCCACCTGCTCCGACCCCGCCGGCAGCTCGACCGGGTCGTGGGCACCGACCAGCGCCCGACTGAACTTCGCGAACAACGCCGGGTACTCCGGCAGCTCCCGGCCCATCTCCAGGATGTGTGTGCGGTAGTTCAGACCGACGCACAGCACCTTCTCCGGCTTCGGTACCAGCGGCGCGTAGTCCAGTCCTGCGAGTTCGTGGCGCGCGCCGGTCGCGGTCTCGGCGGCGCTGCGCCAGTCCGGCCGGGCCAGCAGCACGCCGAGGTCCTCGGCGTCGAGCTCGACCGCTGCATCGTCATCGATCCGGACAGCCGCGGTGCCCGTGGCGGTGCGGACGGTCGCGAGCTTCACGAACGGTCCTCGTGCGCGGTGCGGGCGAGACCGAGGGCCTCGACGACGGGGTCGTCGGAGAAGCGGAAGGCGTCGAGCCCGGCGTCGGTGTCGAAGGCCAGACCCGCCCACGAGGGCACGCAGAAGAGGTCGCCCGTGCCGACCTCGTACCGCGCGTCGCCCACGGTGACGACTCCGGCACCCTCGAAGATCTGCCACACCGACGAGCCGGCGGTCCGGGTCAGCGCGGTGGACGTGCCTGCACGCAGCCGGTGCATCTCGCAACGCATGGTCGTCAGACAGTCACCTGCGGTGGCCGGGTTGGTGAACCGGACCACCGCATGCCCTGGCTCGACGACACCGGGCCTGCCCTCGCGCTCGAGCTCCAACTGCGCGCCGAGCGCGGCGTCGGTGTGCTCCCAGCGGTACGCCATCAGCGGAGACGCCTTCGGAGTGGGCGCGCCGACCGGGGTCAGTCCGGGGTGCCCCCACAGCCGCTCGTTGCGGGACACCTCCGGCGTCTCCTTCGTGGCCAGCTCGTCCGGGCCGAACTCGAAGAACCCGGCGTCGATCGTGCGGACGAGCGGGATGTCCAGGCCATCGATCCAGGCCATCGCGTGATCGGTGGTGTTGTGGTGCTCATGGAAGTGCATTCCGGGGGTGAGCAGCAGATCTCCGCGTTGCATAGCCACCGGGTCGCCCTCCACGTTCGTCCAGACGCCCTCCCCTTCGACCACGAACCGGAATGCGCTCTGGGTGTGGCGGTGTGCCGGTGCCTCCTCGCGCGGGCCCAGGTACTGGATCGCCGCCCACAGCGTCGGCGTGGCGTAGGGCGCGCCGGACAGCCCCGGGTTCACGAGCGCGATCGCGCGCCGCTCCCCGCCCCGGCCGACCGGGACGAGCTCCCCCGCACGTTCGGCCAGCGGCAGCAGACTGGACCAGCGCCACAGCATCGGTACGGAGTCGGGCTGCGGAGTGGTCGGCATCAGGCCGCCGATCTCGGTCCAGAGCGGCTTCATGTGCGCGGCGTCGAAGGCCGCGTACAGCTCCTCGAGCTGCGCCTGTTCCGTGCAGGTGATCTCCGGCAGCTGGCTGGAGGCCATGCGAACGTCTCCTTCGTCGTTCCGGCGACCGTCGCCCCCAGGGTGTCGTCAGGGCGGGCCACACGAGCGGGGGCGGCACGCAGAGACGAGGTCGGGTCGGCCGCCTGCGCGCCGGTCGCCCCGGCAGTCCGTCGAGGCTGCACCCGGAGCCGATGCCGAAGGCGATGACTCGGGCGCCGGCCGCACGAGGCACGAGACGACCACCGGGGGCCCGGATCGGAAACGCGTCGGGCTTGTCACCGCCGGCACGACCGCCACGCTCCTCGTCGTGTGCGTGCACCGCCCCCGTGGCGAGCACGACCCGAACCTACAACATATGCAGGACGATCGTCCATCGTGTGTAACGTTGGCGGGGGTGGACCTACCCCGCCTCCTCCGCAGGCAGTGCGACGGCGCCCGTCAGCGCGTCGACGCAGGCCTCGGCCGGGCCCCGCAGCAACCCGTGGGCTTCGAGGAACACCTCGTGGGCGAGCCGGCCGCTCCACCCCTCCGGCAGGAGCTCGGGCGGCAGATCAGGGTCGCGGAACGGGAAGCGTCGGTAGTCGTGGACCAGGTTCATCCGCTCGACCAGCGCGTCCGTGCCCTGCAGCGCGCCCGACCGATAGGCCGCGAGCCGGGGCCGATAGGTCTCCAGGAGCTCGGCGTAGGCGCGGTCGAGGCCCTCGAGGTCCCAGGACCGGCCGGCGATGTCCCGATCCGAGGCAACGCCGGCCGACCGCGACCGGAAGACGTCGAGCTGCACGGCGGGCTCATCGGCAAAAGCGGCGCGAACCAGCCCGGTGCGGTCGTGCGGGCTCACCCAGACCGCCGACGAGAGCGGGCCGAAACCGAACCAGGCAAGCTTCTTGCGCAGTTGCTCGCGTAGGCCGCGCTCGGCCTCCGGGACGGAGTAGATGACCATGTGCCACAGCCCGTCCCACGGGCCCTGCGCGCGGTGGAAGATGCGCTCACGACCCTCGTCGAGCAGCCCCCAGGCTGCGTCGGTGAGGAGGTAGACCGTCTCGCGGCCGTCGCGGCGGCTCGCCAACCAGCCCTCTTTACGCAGTCTCGTCACCACGACGCGGACCGTGGGCTCAGGGACGTCGAAGCAGTGCATCAGCGACACGAGGCTCCGCAACCGGGCCTCGCCCCCCCGGTAGCGAAGGTAGTCGCCGAACAGGTCGAAGATCAGCGAGCGCGCCTTCACGAACACACCTCCCCACGCGCGGACACCGCACGCCGCCTGCAGCGGCCCATTCACGTCGTCCGCGACGATCCGCCGACCGTCTGGAGCGCCGAAATCGTCCCGACCGGCAGCCAATTGAAACACCAAGAGGACGTCGCTCACGGTAGACACTCGCTCCGCGAGGATCGCCGGAACGTGTCAGTCGTCGGACTCGGCGGCGTAGCTCTCGGCGAGCCTGCGCGTCCGGGCGCGGATCACGAGGCTCACCCCGAGTCCCACCAGCACCGCCACGACCAGGCCGATCCACGAGAACCGCGAGAGCCATCTCTCGGCCACGACGCCCAGCGAGTAGACGAGGAGCGTCGTCCCGGTCGCCCACGCGATCCCGCCGAGCGCGTTGGCCACGAGGAACCGCGGGTAGTGCATGCCGAGCGCGCCGGCGAGCGGCCCCGCGAAGATCCGCAGCAGCGCGATGAACCGGCCGAAGAACACCGCCCACATGCCCCAGCGGGTGAAGACCCGTTCGGCGACCCGGACGTGGTCGGGACCGAAGTGCCGCGGGAAGCGCCTGCCGAGCCGGCCGAACAACGCCATGCCGTAGCGGCGTCCGACGAGGTAGCCGATCGAGTCGCCGATGATCGCGCCCGCGCTGCCGGCCACCGCGATCCACGCCGGGGACACCGCGAGCTCGTGGCGCGACGACAGCAACGCCGCGCTGACCAGCACGATCTCGCCGGGCAAGGGGATGCCGAGGCTCTCGATCCCCACGACGAACCCGACGAGCAGGTACACCGTCAGCGGCGGGATCGTCTGCAGCAGGTGATCGACCGACATCAGTCCCCCATCATCGGCACCCGCGACCGCGGGGTGCGCCCCGAGTCTGCCGCCGCCACCCGGCCGGCCGCCGCGCGACCCCGTGCGGCGCACCCGATCGGTGGGTCCCGACGGCCTCGTCCCTCACGGGTGGTTAGCGTGGTTTCCGTGCGCATCGCAGCCCGCGGCACTAGCGGCGTCGTCGGCGGGGTCGTCAGGGTCGTCGGCGTCGTGGTCGTCGCCTTGCTCACCCTCGCCGCGTGCGCCGGCGCCGCACCCGACCCCGACGCCACCGCCCGGGTCCCGGTGCCGGCTCCTCCGTCGGACCTCGAGCCGCAGCGCACGCCCGCCGGTCCGCGTGTCCTGCTGACCGGGCTCGAGGTGCCCTGGGGCGTCGCGTTCCTCCCGGACGGCGACGCGCTGGTCACCGAGCGGATGTCCGGGGCGATCATGCGGGTGACCCCGCAGGGGGCGGCGACGCCGGTCGGAACGGTCGCGGGGGTCGTGGCCCGCGGTGAGGGCGGCCTGCTCGGGATCGCGGTGTCGCCGCGGTTCGCGGCGGACCGCACGGTCTTCGTGTACTACACGTCGGCCGAGGACAACCGGGTCGTGCGGCTGCAGGTCGCGCCGGACGGGACGGTCGACGGCGCTGCGCAGACGGTGGTCGTGTCCGGCATCCCGGCCGGGTCGATCCACAACGGCGGCGGCCTCACGTTCGGTCCCGACGGGTTCCTCTACGTGGCGACGGGCGAGGCCGGCCGCCGCGGCCCCGCCCAGGACCTGAACGACCTCGGGGGCAAGGTCCTGCGCCTCACCCCCGATGGGGCCCCCGCCCCCGGCAACCCCTTCGGCACCGGCGTCTTCACCTATGGCCACCGCAACGTGCAGGGCCTGGCCTTCGGCCCCGGCGACCGGCTCTACGCGACCGAGTTCGGCCAGAACACCTACGACGAGATCAACCTCCTGACGGCGGGCGCGAACTACGGCTGGCCGACCGTCGAGGGGATCGCCGGGCGGCCGGGCCTGGCCGATCCCCTCCTCACGTGGTCGACCGCCGACGCCTCCCCGAGCGGGATGGCCTACGCGGGCGGCTCGCTGTGGGTCGGTGCGCTGCGCGGGGAACGGCTGTGGCGGGTGCCGCTGACCCCCGACGGCCGCGTCGGGACCCCCGAGGCGCTCTACACCGGACAGTTCGGCAGGTTGCGCACCGTCGTCGCCAGCCCCGACCGGTCCTCGCTCTGGGTGACCACGAGCAACCGCGACGGCCGCGGCTCCCCCGCCGCCGACGACGACCGCATCCTGGTGGTCCCCCTGTGAGTGGCGATGGTCGCCACTCACAGGGTGCTTCGGCCGGGTCGTCGACAGGGCCGTACCGTCGGGACCCATGAGCGGCGGCAGGGTGGGTCGGTACGTGCGGATGGTCGCCGTCGAGGGGCAGGGCCGTGCGCTGGCCGAGGGGCTGCTGCGCGTCGCCGAAGGGATGCGCGACGCCCCCGGCTGCGAGCTCTACGTCGTCAACCGGACGCCCGACGAGGACGACGCGGTGTGGATCACCGAGGTCTGGAGCGACGAGGCGGCGTCGGACGCGGCGCTCAACCGCGACCTCGGCGAGGCCGGGCTCGGCTCGGTGCTGGGACTGCTCGCGGGGCCGCCCGAGTTCATCGAGCTCTCGCCGATGGGCGGTCCCGGCCTCTCCTGACCGTCCCGCCGGCGCTCAGGACGGGATGACCCAGTCGTAGCTGCGGTCGACCGCGCGCTCCCAGTTCGCGTGCTCGCGGCGCCGCAGCTCCGGGTCCATCGCCGGTTCCCACGCGGCGGCCCGGTGCCAGTTGGCGCGCAACGTCTCCAGGTTCGACCAGTGGCCGACGGCCAGCCCCGCCGCGTACGCCGCACCCAGCGACACCGCCTCCGACCCGAGCGGCCGCTCGACCGGCACGTCGAGCACGTCGGCGAGGAACTGCATGAGCAGGTGGTTGGCCGTCATGCCGCCGTCGACCTTGAGGCGGGTGACGGGCAGCCCGGAGTCGGCGTTCATCGCGTCGACGACCTCGCGGGTCTGCCACGCCGTCGCCTCCAGCACCGCCCGGGCCAGGTGCCCCTTGTCGATGTAGGACGTCAGGCCGACCATGACGCCGCGCGCGTCCGGGTGCCAGCGCGGCGCGTAGAGCCCGGAGAACGCCGGGACGATGTAGCAGCCGCCGTTGTCGGGCACCGTCATCGCGAGAGTCTCGATCTGGGGCGCGGTCTCGATCAGCCCGAGCGAGTCGCGGAACCACTGCACCAGCGAGCCCGTCATCGCGATCGAGCCCTCGAGCGCGTACACGGGCACGTTCTCGCCGAGCACGTAGCCGACCGTCGGGATCAGTCCGTGGGTCGACTCCGCCATCCGCGGCCCGGTGTTCATCAGCATGAACGCGCCCGTGCCGTAGGTGCACTTCGCCTCGCCGGGCGCGAAGCAGGTCTGGCCCACGAGCGCGGCGTGCTGGTCGCCCAGCGCGCCGGCGACCGGGACGCCGGGCAGCACGGTCGAGCAGACGCCGTAGACCTCGGAGTTCGACCGGATGCGCGGCAGCATCCGCTCCGGGACGTCGAGTGCCGCCAGCAGCTTCGGTGACCACTGCAGCGTGCGGATGTCCATCAGCATCGTGCGGCTGGCGTTGGTGACGTCGGTGACGTGCACGCCGCCGGCGGGCCCGCCGGTGAGCCGCCAGATCAGCCAGGTCTCCATCGTGCCGAACAGGACGTCGCCGCGCTCGGCGCCCTCCCGCGCACCGGGAACGTTGTCGAGCAGCCAGCGCAGCCGCGGACCGGCGAAATAGGTCGCCGGGGCGAGCCCGCACACGGACGAGAACAGCGGCCCGTGCCCCTCGGCCGTCAGCCTGGCGACGATGCCGTCGGTGCGCGTGTCCTGCCAGGTGATCGCGCGGGCCAGCGGGAGCCCGGTGTGCCGGTTCCAGATGACGGTGGTCTCGCGCTGGTTGGCGATCCCGAGCGCGGCGATGTTCTCCGGGCCCAGCCCCGCGCGGCGCAGTGCCGCCGGGACGATCGACACGAGGTTGCGCCAGATCTCCTCGACGTCGTGCTCGACCCGGCCGGGGCGCGGGTAGTGCTGGCGGTGCTCGCGCTGGGCGACCGCGATCATCCGGCCGGCGCGGTTGAACAGCAGGCAGCGTGTCGACGTCGTGCCCTGGTCGATCGCCGCTACCACTCGCTCACTCATCGGGTGCTTCCCTGTGCGCCGCCGTCCGGCTGCAGGAACGGCACTTTCCCGCAGCCCGGTTGCGGGAAAGTGCCGTTCCTGCACGACCGGGGCGCCCTCACGAGTGCCCCAACGTCACCGAGATCTCGCCCGCGGCCGCGGTGAGCTGGTCGAGCAGCCGCGTGCGCACCGTGCCCCCGGACCCGAAGAGGTGCTCGACCGGCCCGCTGATCGCCAGCGCGCCGACGGCGAGCCCGCCGGCCCCGCGCAGCGGCACCGCGGCCCCGCCGATCCCGGGTTCGTGCTCGGCGAAGCTCGTCGCCACCCCGCGGCGCCGCGCGACGGCGAGATGGCTCTCCAGCGCCGCGGGCGTCGTGCAGGTCCGGCCGGTGTAGCGGTGCAGGTCGAGCTCCCGCGCGGCGGGCGTCACGAGCGGGGCGAAGGCGAGCAGGCACTTGCCCAGCGCCGTCGCGTGCATGGGGACGGTCTCGTTCGTCCGCAGGCGCTGCGGGGAGCCGTCCGGCCGGAAGACGTGGTGGACCAGGCTGACGACGCGTCCCTCGGGCACGCCCACGAACACCGCGCAGCCCGTGCCGCCGGCCAGCGCGTCGGCCCAGTTCATCGACCGTGAGCGCAGGTCGTGGCGGTCCCAGCCGGGCGTCGAGAGGCTGCTCAGCCCGTCGCCGACGGTGTAGAGCGCGCTGCCGGGGTCCTGCTGGACGAAGCCGACCTCACGCAGCGTGCGGAGGATGCCGTGGGCCGTCGGCCGGGGCAGGTCGAGAGCCGCGGCCAGCTCGGCGAGCGCGAGCGGGCGGCCGGTGCTGGCGAGCAACCGCAGCGCGGCGGCCGCCCGCTCGATCGACTGGATCGCGCCGGGCACCCCCGAAGCCTAGGGCGGATGTGACCGGTTCGGCGATGTCGATTCGACATTGACGAACATGCGATATTGCCTCCGTCACAGGAGGTTCCTAGCGTCCCTTCGCGCGCGCGGGAGCCGACCCGAGCAGGAGGGCGACACGACGGTCCCGGGCGACACGGCACCCCAAAGGAGGGCACTGCTATGCGGAAGACATTGCTCGGCGAGCTGAGCGCCGAGTTCGCCGGGACGATGATCCTCATCCTGTTCGGTGTCGGCGTCGTGGCGCAGGTCGTCACGTCGCCCGACGGCAGCCTCGGCGACCACGACTCCATCGCCTGGGCGTGGGGTCTGGGCGTCACCCTCGGTGTGTACGTCGCGGCACGGCTGTCCGGGGCCCACCTCAACCCCGCCGTGACGATCGCACTCGCCGCGTTCAAGGGCTTCGAGTGGCGGAAGGTGCTGCCGTACTGCCTCGCGCAGTTCCTGGGGGCGTTCGTCGCGGCGCTGATCGTCCGCGTGGTCTACGCCGACGCGATCGCGAAGGTCGACCCCGGCCACACCATCAAGACCCAGGGCATCTTCTCCACGCTGCCCGGCAACGGCCTCGACGGCATCGGCATCCCGACGGCGTTCCTCGACCAGATCGTCGGCACCGCGATCCTCATCTTCGTGATCTTCGCCCTGACGACGGCCGTCAACAACCCGCCGCTGGCCAACCTGGGCCCGGTCGTCGTCGGCCTGCTGGTCGTCGCGATCGGCATGGCGTGGGGCACGAACGCCGGGTACGCCATCAACCCGGCGCGTGACTTCGGCCCCCGGGTCGCGTCGTTGATCACCGGCTACTCGACGGCCATGTACGACCAGCACGGCAACCTCTACTTCTGGCTACCCATCGTCGCGCCGATCGTCGGCGGCCTCATCGGCGGTGGCCTGTTCATCCTCCTCATCGAGCGCTACCTGCCCAAGGACGAGGAGATGCTCCCGACCCCGCCCGTGTCCGAGCCGCGAGCCAACACCTGACAGGAGGAGAGGACCGACATGGCTGACTACGTCGGCGCGATCGACCAGGGCACGACCAGCACGCGGTTCATGATCTTCGACCACTCCGGCAACGAGGTGGGCCGCCACCAGCTGGAGCACGAGCAGATCCTCCCCCAGGCGGGCTGGGTGGAGCACAACCCCGTCGAGATCTGGGAACGCACCTCGGCGGTGCTGCAGAGCACGCTGAACAAGACCGGGCTGTCCGCGGGCGACCTCTGCGCGCTGGGCATCACCAACCAGCGCGAGACGGCCGTCGTGTGGGACCGCAACACCGGCCGTCCCTACTACAACGCGATCGTCTGGCAGGACACGCGCACCGACCGGATCGCCTCCGCGCTCGAGCGCGAGGGCAAGGGCGACACCATCCGGCAGAAGGCGGGCCTGCCGCCCGCGACGTACTTCTCCGGCGGCAAGATCCAGTGGATCCTCGAGAACGTCGACGGGGTCCGGGCCGCCGCCGAGCGCGGCGACGCGATCTTCGGCAACACCGACACGTGGCTGATCTGGAACCTCACCGGCGGTCGCGACGGCGGCGTGCACTGCACCGACGTCACCAACGCCAGCCGCACGATGCTGATGAACCTCGAGACGCTCGACTGGGACGACGAGCTGCTCGGCTTCTTCGGCATCCCGCGGCAGATGCTGCCGGAGATCAAACCGAGCTCGTACACGTCCGGCTACGGGAACACCCGGGGGACCGGCCCGCTGGCCGGCGAGGTGCTCATCACCGGCGACCTCGGCGACCAGCAGGCCGCGACCGTCGGCCAGGTGTGCTTCGCACCCGGCGAGGCGAAGAACACCTACGGCACCGGCAACTTCATGCTGCTCAACACCGGCACGGAGCTGATCCGGTCGAAGGCGGGCCTGCTCTCGACGGTCTGCTACAAGTTCAACGACGAGGACGTCGTCTACGCGCTGGAGGGCTCCATCGCGGTGACCGGCTCGGCCGTCCAGTGGCTGCGCGACCAGCTCGGGATCATCTCGGGTGCGTCGCAGTCCGAGGCGCTGGCCCGCCAGGTCGAGGACAACGGAGGCGTCTACTTCGTCCCGGCCTTCTCGGGGCTGTTCGCGCCCTACTGGCGTTCCGACGCGCGCGGCGCGATCGTCGGGCTGTCGCGCTACAACACCAACGCGCACCTCGCCCGGGCGACGCTCGAGGCGATCTGCTACCAGAGCCGCGACGTGATCGAGGCCATGGAGAAGGACTCCGGCGTACACCTCGAGGTGCTCAAGGTCGACGGCGGCGTCACCATGAACGAGCTGTGCATGCAGATCCAGTCCGACGTGCTGGGTGTCGACGTCAGCAGGCCCGTCGTCGCGGAGACGACGGCGCTGGGCGCGGCCTACGCGGCGGGCCTGGCCGTCGGGTTCTGGAAGAACACCGACGAGCTGCGGCAGAACTGGAACGAGGCCCGGCACTGGTCGCCGCAGTGGAGCGATGACCAGCGTGCCGAGGGGTACGCGAAGTGGAAGAAGGCCGTCGAGCGGACGTTGAACTGGGTGGACGTCGACTGACGCCGACGGCGTCGTGACCTGAGGAAGGAATCCCATGAGATCGGTCGCGCTCTCCCCGCAGGCCCGGGCCGAGGCCCTGCGCGCCATGGCGGGGACCGAGCTCGACGTGCTCGTGATCGGTGGTGGCGTCGTGGGCGCGGGCAGTGCCCTCGACGCCGCCACCCGCGGGCTGACCGTCGGGCTCGTCGAGGCCCGGGACTTCGCGTCCGGGACGTCGAGCCGTTCGAGCAAGCTCATCCACGGCGGTCTGCGGTATCTGGAGATGCTCGACTTCCGGCTGGTCGCGGAGGCGCTGCAGGAACGCGGGCTGCTCATCCAGACGCTGGCGCCGCACCTGGTGCGTCCGGTGCCGTTCATCTACCCGCTGCAGCACCGGGTGTGGGAGCGGGCGTACGCCGGTGCGGGCGTCGCGCTCTACGACACCCTCGGCCTGCTGTCGGGCCGGGCCCGCGGCGTGCCCCACCACCGGCACCTCACGCGCACGGGTGCGAAGCGGATCATGCCGTCGCTGCGCAAGGAGGCGCTGGTCGGCGCCCTGCAGTACTACGACGCGCAGGTCGACGACGCCCGCCACACGATGTTCGTCGCCCGCACGGCGGCGGCGTACGGGGCGCACATCGCGTCCCGGGCGCGGGTCGTGGCGCTGCTGCGCGAGGGCGAGCGGGTCACCGGCGCCGAGGTGCACGACCTCGAGTCCGGCGAGACGATCAAGGTCAGGGCCAGGCAGGTCGTCAACGCCACGGGGGTGTGGACCGACGACACCCAGAGCCTCGTCGGCGAGCGCGGCCAGTTCAAGGTGCGGGCCAGCAAGGGCATCCACCTCGTGGTGCCGCGCGACCGCATCCAGGGCGACTCCGGGCTGATCCTGCGCACCGAGAAGTCGGTGCTGTTCGTGATCCCGTGGTTCCGGCACTGGATCATCGGCACGACCGACACCGACTGGTCGCTCGACAAGGCCCACCCCGCGGCGAGCGCGGCCGACATCGACTACCTGCTCGACCACGCCAACGCCGTGCTGGAGCAACCGCTCACGCACGCCGACGTCGAGGGCGTCTACGCCGGGCTGCGGCCGCTGCTGTCGGGCGAGTCGGAGTCGACGTCGAAGCTCTCGCGCGAGCACGCGGTGGCGCACACGGTGCCGGGTCTGGTCGTCGTCGCGGGCGGCAAGTACACGACCTACCGCGTCATGGCCAAGGACGCGGTCGACGCCGCCGTCCACGGGTTGGACGCGAAGGTGCCGGAGTCGGTCACCGAGAAGGTGCCGCTGCTGGGCGCGGAGGGGTTCAAGGCCCTGCTCAACGCCCGGCACCGGCTCGCGGCCGAGCACGGCCTGCACGTCGCCCGGATCGAGCACCTGCTCAGCCGGTACGGCTCGATGATCGACGAGGTGCTCGCGCTGGTCGACGAGGACCCGACGCTGGGCGAGCCGCTGGCCGGGGCGCCCGACTACCTGCGCGCCGAGATCGTCTATGCGGCCTCGCACGAGGGTGCCCGGCACCTGGAGGACGTGCTGGCCCGCCGTACCCGTATCTCGATCGAGACCTTCGACCGCGGCGTCGGGTCCGTCGAGGAGGCGGCGCGGCTGCTGGCGCCGGTGCTCGGCTGGAGCGACGAGCAGGTCGAGCGCGAGAAGGAGCACTACCGCAAGCGGGTCGACGCCGAACGGGAGAGCCAGAAGATGCCCGACGACGAGACCGCCGACGCCGCCCGGATGGGCGCACCGGAGGTCGTCCCGCTGGCCTGAGGACCTGCCCCGGGGGACTGTGAGTGGCGATAGTCGCGGCCGCGACTATCGCCACTCACGACATCTGCAGGACGTCCGCGAACACGGTCATCGCGCGATGCAGCTCGGCGAACGACGTCGTGAGCGGCGACAGGCCGATCCGGATGCCGTCGGGCGGCCGGTGGTCGACGACGACACCGGCCGCGATCAGCCTGTCGGACAGCGTCTTCGCGTCCGGGTGCGTGACCGTGACGTGGCCGCCGCGGCGGGCGGGATCGCGCGGGGAGCCGATGCCGACGCCGTCCAGGAGGTCGTCGGCCAGGGTCACCGCCAGCTCCGTGAGCGCGACCGCCTTCGCGCGGATGCGGTCCATCCCCGCCTCGGCGACGAGCTTCACGCCCTCGTCGACACCGATCAGGCCGGTGATCGGCGGCGTCCCCGACAGCGCGCGGCGCATCCCCGTCGCCGGCGCGTAGTCCCGACCCATCGCGAACGGCTCGGCGTGGCCCATCCAGCCGGTGATCGGCTGGGCGAACCCGTCCTGCAGCGCGGCGGCGACGTAGAGGAACGCGGGTGCGCCGGGACCCGCGTTGAGGAACTTGTAGGTGCAGCCGGCGGCGAGGTCGACACCCGCGGCGTCGAGGTCGAGCGGCACCGAGCCGACGCTGTGGCACAGGTCCCAGACCACGAGTGCGCCGGCGTCGTGGGCCGCGGCGGTGATGCCGTGCAGGTCGGCGATCCAGGCGGACCTGTACGCGACGTGGGAGAGCGTGACGAACGCGGTCCGCTCGCCGACGTGGTCGACGACATCGGCGAGGGTGACCCCGCCCGCCGGGTCGGGCGAGATCCAGCGCACCGTCAGCCCGCACTCCGCGGCGACGGCCTCGACGACGTAGCGGTCGGTCGGGAAGTTGCCGCGGTCGGCGACGACCTCGTCGCGGCCGGGCCGCATCGCCGCGGCGGCGCGCATCAGCTTGTAGAGGCACACCGTCGTCGAGTCGGCGACGACCGTCTGCCCCGGTTCCGCGCCGAGCACCGCGGCCGCGAGCCGGTCGCCGATCTCGAACGGCAGCTCCATCCAGCCCTCCGACCAGGACCGGATGAGGCGGGTCCCCCAGTCGTGCGTGACGAGCGCGGCGAGCCGCTCGGCCGTCGCCTTCGGAGGACGGCCGAGCGAGTTGCCGTCGAGGTAGGCGACGAGACCCGGGTCGTCGGGGACGAGGAAGCGGTCACGGAAGGAGGCGAGCGGATCGGCGGCGTCGAGCCTCTCGGCGTCGGCGAGCGTGGGGGTCATGATCACTCCAGTTCCGTGCGCACGGCCAGGATCTCGGGGAAGAACGTCAGGTCCAGCGCCGCGCGCAGGAAACCCACCCCGCTCGACCCGCCGGTGCCGCGCTTGGACCCGATGATCCGCTCGACCGTCTTGAGGTGACGGAACCGCCAGAGCTGGAAGCTCTCCTCGACGTCGACGAGCGCCTCGCACGTCTCGTAGGCGCCCCAGTCCCGGCCCGGGTCGGTGTAGACCAGGCGGAACACGTCCACCAGCTCGGGTGCGAACACGTGGGCCCTCGACAGGTCGCGGTCGAGCACCTCGCGGGGCACCGGATAGCCCGCGCGGGCGAGGTGGCGCAGGAAGTGGTCGTACAGGCTCGGCGCGGCGAGGACCTCGCGCAACCGCCGGGCCGTGTCGGAGTCGTCGGCGAACACCTCGATCGCGGCCGCGTTCTTGTTGCCCAGCAGGAACTCCACCGTCCGGTACTGCTCGGACTGGAAACCCGACGCCGTCCCCAGCGCGGACCGGAACTGCAGGTACTCCGTCGGCGTCAACGTCTCCAGGACCGCCCACTGCTCGAACAGCTGCCGCTGCACCGCCTTGACCCGGGCCAGCGCCTTCAACGCCGGGCCGAGGTCGTCGGCGTCCATCATGGCCGCGGCGTGGCGCAGCTCGTGGATCACCAGCTTGAGCCACAGCTCCGAGGTCTGGTGCTGGACGATGAACAGCAGCTCGTCGTGATGCTCCGGACGGCTCTGCGGGCGTTGGGCGCCGAGCAGCTCGTCGAGCCGCAGATAGCCTGCGTAGGTCTTGTCGACGGCGAGCCCGCGGTGCAGGCCCTCCTCGATCTCCCGCTCGTTCGCCGTCACCGGTCCTCCTGCTCGTCGCGCCAGCCGTTTCGCCCGTCCGTCCGACGCCCGCGGTCCGCCGCGCGAGGTGCCGGTCATCCGGTCGGCGGCAGCGCCGGGACCAGATGCACACAGCAGCCCGCCTCCCCGGGCCGCAGCTCGGCCTCGAGGCGGGCGTCCGGGTGCGTGTCGAGGACCCCCGAGATCAGACAGAGGTTGGCGCCGCAGACGAGCTCCGTGTACTCCCGGGCCAGGACGTCGAACGGACAGTTGCCCAGCGTGATGCCCGTGTCCGACGAGCGCGGCTCGTACCCGTGGGCCTCGAGCACCCGGACCACCGACATGGCCGGCCCGTCGTCCGCGAGGCCGCTGGGACGGCAGTCCGCGTCCGCGGTGTCGCCGCCCTCGGCGAGCGTGCGGCCGAACGCGTAGGCCCGCTGTTCCAGCACCACGCCGACCGGGCGCCCCGAGGAGGTGGCCTCGTCGACCGCACCGGCGAGCAACCTGCCGACGAGGTCGTAGCGACGTTCGGGCAGCGAGACCTCTATCTCGCGGGCCGCACGCCGGTAGAGCTTCGCGGGCCGGCCGGCGCCCGGGCCGCGCCGGCCCGAGCGGCGTTCGTGGATGACGTCGAGCAGTCCGGCGTCGGCCAGCCGGTCGAGGTGGAACGCCGCCGTGGTCCGAGGCAGTCCGAGGGCGGCGGCCGCGTCGTCCCGGCCGACGGGCTCGGGCTGCCGGACGACGAAGGCGTAGAGCCGTCGCCGGGTGGGCTCGTCGAGCGACGCCGCGGACGTGATGCCTGCGAGCAGCCGGTTCCGCATGACCCCAATCTATCGCCATGACACGTTGACGATAGAGAACGAGGAGGGCTACCTTCTCCTTCTATCAACAATCATCCTTGTTTTTAGAGGAGGACCCATGTCCACCGAGACCACCACGGGTCGCCGCGGCGTCCTTGCCGACCCGGCCCATCTCGCCTTCCTGCTCCTGCGGACGGTCTTCACGGTGGCACCCATCCTCTTCGGCCTCGACAAGTTCACGAACCTGCTCACCGACTGGCCGCGCTACCTGGCACCCTGGATCGACGGCATCCTGCCCGGCGACGCCCAGCAGGTGATGTACGCGGTCGGGGTGATCGAGATCGTGGCCGGCCTGCTCGTCGCGGCCGCGCCGCGGATCGGCGCCTGGGTCGTCGCCGCGTGGCTCCTCGGGATCATCGTCGACCTGCTCACCCTGCCGGGCTATTACGACGTCGCGCTCCGCGACTTCGGCCTGCTGGTGGGCGCCCTCGCACTCGGGCTGCTGGCCCGCGCCGAGGCCGTCCGAGGCACGACCGGAAGGGCCTGACCGGCACTCGAGCCGCTCCGGCGACGTCGCCGTGGCAGAGCTGTCACCCGGACGAGCGGCCGGTCGGTCAGGATGTGGCGGATGACGTGGTCGGGCGGGTGCGACCCGCCGCCCGTCCACAACCCGGCTCGCCGGAACGGCGTCGCGGGAGTCTCAGCGGGTGATGCCGGTGTGCCCGATCGAGTACCGGCCGGGCTGCGGCCACACGCACAGGCCGTGCGGGCCGTCGCCGACCGGGATTCGGGCCAGGAGCTTCCCGTCGGTCGTCGAGAGCACGTACACCTCGTGGGTGTAGCGGCCCGAGAGCCACAGCTGACTGCCGTCGGCGGTCACGTTGCCCATGTCGGGGCTGCCGCCGGGGATCGTCCACTTCGCCTCGACGGCGCCGGTGTACGCGTCGAGCACGCTCACGCTGCCGTCGATCCGGTTGGTGACGAACAACCGCTCGGCATCGCGCGAGAGGTAGAGGCCGTGCGCGCCGGCCCCCGTCGGGATCTCGCGCAGCACCTTGGTGCCCGCGCCGTCGATCACCCAGACGCCGCCCTCCTGGCTGTCCGCGACGTAGAAGACCGAGCCGTCGGGAGCCATCTTGATGTCCTGCGGACCCATCCGCATGTGCCGGACCGGCATGTCGATCGTGCGCAGGACCGTCCGGTTCACCAGGTCGACGATGGCGACGCGGCCGTCGAACTCGCAGGTGAACAGGGCCGTCCGGCCGTCCGGGGTGTAGTCGGCATGGTCGATGCCCGCACACTGCGGCGTCGGCAGCTCACCCTGCACCTGCCAGGTGTGCGGGTCGTAGAAGACCAGCTTGCGACGGGCCTCGGCGACCGAGATCGCCGACTTCCCGTCAGGGGTGAAGTACATGTTGTAGGGGTCGACGACCGGGATGTTCTTTCCCGGCAGGCCGGTCACGGGGTCGAACGGGGTGATCTTGTCGCTGGTGTCGTCGGTCGCGTAGAGCGTCTTCATGTCCCAGGACGGCACGACGTGCTGCAGCTCCCCGCCGAGCCGGTACCTGCCGACGACCTGGAACGTCGCCGGGTCGATCGTCCAGACGTCGCCCGACTTGGTGTGCGGCACGTAGACGAGCGGCTTCGCCGTCCTGACGGCGTCGGAGAGCATGTTCGCGCCGGCGTCGGAGTAGACGTTGTGCGGGTCGCTCACGGGCGGCATCCCCGGGAACGACGCAGGCTGCGCGCCCGGTGTCGCCGTCGGCGCGGGACCCGTGGCCGACTGCGGGGCGCCGCCCGAGGTGCAGCCCGCGAGCCCGACGACGACGGCCACGGCCAGCGCGACGACGGCAGCGGCGCGGGCCGGTCGCCGCCGAGGGGCTGCCCGGAAGGAGGGGACGGGAAGCGGCACGAGGGTCCTCTCAGGCGAACAGTTGTGTCGCGGTGACGGGCCGCAGCCCGCGGGCCGCGAGGTCGTCGAGGAGGCCTGGGATCGCCTGCAGGGTCTCGGGGTGGCCCAGGTGCATGCTGACGACCGACCCCGCGGTCGCGGACCGGACGTTGCGCCGGATCGCGTCGACGCCGGGGTCGGTGAAGTCGCGGGAGTCGACGTCGTAGGACAGGACCGTGGGGTACCCCGCCGCGGCGGCGAGAACCCTGACCCGCGCCGTCGCGTGCTGGGCCTGCGACGGCCGGAAGAACGCGCCGGGCCCGCCGGTGAGCGCGGCGATCCGGTCGCGGCACTTCTCGATCTCGGTGCGGGCCGCGGCCTCCGGGAGCGCGTCGACGTCGAGGTGCGACCACGTGTGGTTGCCCAGCTCGTGACCAAGATCGGTGACCGTGCGGGCCGAGTCGGGCGACTGCTGCAACCACGTCCCGACGGCCAGGACGGTGACGGCCGCGCCCCGATCGTGCAGGGCGGTGAGCACCTTCTTCGCGAGCCCGGGATCGCCTGCACCGTGGAAGGTCAGGGCGACCTCCGGCCGGCCACCGGTCCGCCGCTCCACCTCGGCCGCCGGGGCGCCGGGGACCGCCGAGGGCCGCGTCGTGGGAGGTGCGGACGGCGGGATGCCCGACGGGGGCGGCGCGGGAGCCGGTTCCGACGGGGCCGTCCCGCACGCGGCCGCGACGCCCGCCAGGCCGGCCAGCCCTGCGCCCAGGCGCAGCAGCCGTCGCCGCGGCATCCGCACACCGTCGTGGGTCGTCACGAGCGGGGAGCGTAGCGGGCCTCTGACCTGGGAATTCCTTTACCCGACCGGACCGCGGACGCATCCCTCGTCGCCGCAGGTGAGAGAGCCGCACCTGCGGGCCGCCGGGTCAGCTCGGCGCGCACGACGCCGTGCCGCGGCAGTGGACGTCGCCCCAGGCCGCGTCGACGGTGATCTCGAGGGGCGGTCGCGGTGGCGCGGCCCCGGCAGCGCCTGACGCCTGTGAGTGGCGATGGTCGCCATGGCGAACATCGCCGCTCAGGACCTCGCGGCGTAGATTAGTTGCTGATGCTAATGACTACTCCGGACGACGACCGGTACAAGTGGGTCGCCCTCTCCAACACCACGCTGGGCGTGCTGATCGTCACGATCAACATGTCGATCCTGCTCATCGCGCTGCCCGACATCTTCCGCGGCATCGGCATCGACCCGCTGGCGCCCGGGAACATCAGCTACCTGCTGTGGCTGATCATGGGCTATCTCGTCGTCACGGCCGTGCTCGTCGTCAGCTTCGGACGGCTGGGCGACATGTTCGGCCGCACGAGGATGTACAACCTCGGGTTCGCGGTGTTCACCGTGTTCTCGATCCTGCTCGCGGCCACCTGGATGCACGGCGATGCCGCGGCCGTCTGGCTGATCGCCATGCGGGTGCTGCAGGGCGTCGGAGGCGCGCTGCTGCTGGCCAACTCCACCGCGATCCTCACCGACGCCTTCCCCGCCCACCAGCGCGGCCTGGCGCTGGGCGTCAACCAGGTCGCCGGCATCGGCGGCTCGTTCGTCGGCCTGGTCGTCGGCGGGGTGCTCGGGCCGGTGAACTGGCACTGGGTGTTCCTCGTGTCGGTGCCCGTCGGCGTCTTCGGGACGATCTGGGCCTACCGCAAGCTCCGCGACACCGGCACCCGTACCCGCGCGCGCCTCGACTGGTGGGGCAACGTCACCTTCGCCATCGGCCTGGTCGCGGTCCTGATCGGAATCACCTACGGCATCCAGCCCTACGCGGGTCACACCATGGGGTGGACGAGTCCGCTGGTACTGACGCTCATCGTCGGCGGGCTCGTGGTCCTCGCGCTGTTCGCGCGGATCGAGACCCGGGTGCCCGATCCCATGTTCCGGCTCTCGCTGTTCCGCATCCGCGCCTTCACCGCCGGCAACCTCGCGAGCCTGCTCGCGGCGCTCGGCCGGGGCGGCCTGCAGTTCATCCTGATCATCTGGCTGCAGGGGATCTGGCTGCCCGAGCACGGCTACTCGTTCGAGCGGACGCCGCTGTGGGCGGGCATCTACATGCTGCCGCTGACGATCGGGTTCCTCGTCGCCGGCCCCGTCTCGGGCTACCTGTCCGACCGCTTCGGCGCGCGGCCGTTCGCCACCGGCGGCATGGTCGTCGCCGCCGCGAGCTTCCTGCTGCTCGACTTCCTCCCCGTCGACTTCGGCTACGTCGCGTTCGCCGGGCTGCTGCTGCTCAACGGGCTCGCGATGGGGCTGTTCTCCTCCCCCAACCGGGCCGGGATCATGAACAGCCTGCCGCCCGACCAGCGCGGCGCCGGCGCCGGCATGACGTCGACGTTCCAGAACGCCGCCACCGTCCTGTCGATCGGCATCTTCTTCTCGATGCTGATCCTGGGCCTGGCGTCCTCGTTGCCGACGACGCTCGCCGCCGGGCTCACCGCCCAGGGCGTTCCCGCGGCGACGGCGGCGCAGGTCGCGGCACTGCCGCCCGTCGGCACCCTGTTCGCCGCGCTGCTGGGTTTCAACCCGATCCAGACGCTCCTCGGCCCGCAGGTGCTGGCGGGCGTCACGCCCGCGCAGGCCTCGACGCTGACCGGACGGGAGTTCTTCCCGCAGCTCATCTCCGGCCCGTTCGCCCACGGCCTCACCCTCGCGCTCGGGTTCGCCGCCGCCGCGTGCCTGGTCGCGGCGATCGCGTCGGCCCTGCGCGGCGGCAAGTACCACTGGAGCGAGCCCGCCCCGCTGCCCGCCCGGCGCGTGGGGGTCTGACACGCTTCAACGGTGCTCGGCCTCCACGCCTCGACAATCCGGCTCGACGACGGCTGGGTCGTCGCGGCCGTGGCCGTCGTCGCGCTGGCCCTCGTCGCGCTCGTGCCGTGGCGCTGGGACGCGTGGCGGCACCGCCGGACCTGGCGCAGCGTCACGACGGTCGTCGCCGTGCTGGGCGTGCTGGTCGCGGCCGGCGCGGGGGTGAACTACCTCGGTTCGTTCTACCCGACGCTGGGGTCGCTGCTCGGCTCGTCGGGCAACCCCGGGGAGGGCACCGTCGCCGACATCGGGCCCGACGGTGCCGACCTCCCCGCCGCGCTCCCGCTGCTCGACGCCCGCAGCGCGCAGGGCCACGGCTCGGTGCTGCACATGGTGTTCCACGGCCCGCGGTCGGGCATCACCCGCGACGCCGACGTCTACCTGCCCGCGGGCTACACCGACCCGGCGCAGGCCGCGGTCCGCTACCCCGTCGTCGAATGGCTGCCGGGCTTCCCCGGGGAGCCGCGCGAGGTCGTCGCGCTCTTCGGCGTCACCGACCTGGTCGACGCCGCGATCGCCGAGCACCGGATGCCGCCCGCCGTCGTGCTCGTCCCCGACACCAACGGCGAGCCCCGGTTCGGCCACGACGAGGAGTGCGTCGACGCCTCGCACGGCGCACTCGACGACACCTATCTGACGACGGACCTGCACGACTGGGCCCTGCACACACTGCGGGTGCGCCCGGAACGCGAGGCGTGGGCGCTCTCGGGCTGGTCCTCGGGCGGGTACTGCGCCATGAACCTCGCCCTGCGGCACCCGGACCTGTACTCGATCGCGGTCAGCCAGTCCGGCTACGACCGCACGCCCGACGACATCGTCACCGGCGACCTCTTCGCCGGCCGGCCCGACCTCGCCGCCGCGAACGACGTCGTCGCCCACCTGCGTGACCGGCCGGCCCCGACCGCCATCCTCGCGACCGCGGGCGCCGACGAGGACGACGAGCAGGCCGCCCTCGCCCGGCTCCGCGCGGCCGCGGTCCCGCCCGTCACGCTGGTGACGCACACCTTCCCCGGGGGCGGGCACAACCAGGTCGCCGTCCGCGCACAGCTGCCGCCGCTGGTCGACTGGCTGGGCCGCCGGCTCCCCGCCCCCGTCGCCCCGACCCTCCCCATCCCCGACCCACCCTCGTGAACGAACGGCACAGTCGCGCAACTGAATTGCGCCACTGTGCCGTTCGTGCGGTAGACGCGCCGCCCCCTCGCGAGCAGGGGTCAGTCCGTGCGGACCTCCGTACCGTCCTGGGCCCAGCGGGTGTGGAAGGAACCCTCCGCGTCGATGCGCTCGTAGGTGTGCGCGCCGAAGAAGTCGCGCAGGCCCTGGATGAGGTTGGCGGGCCCGCGCTCGCGGCGGTAGCCGTCGTAGTAGCTCAGGCTGGAGGAGAACGCCGGGATCGCGACGCCCTGCTCCGTCGCCGTCACGACCACCCGCCGCCAGGCGTCCTGCGCGTTCGCGACGGCCTCGGTGAAGTACGGGACCATCAGCAGGTTGTCGAGGTCGGGATGCTCGGCGTAGGCGTCGCGGATCCGGTTGAGGAACTGCGCCCGGATGATGCAGCCGCCACGCCAGATGGTGGCCATGGCGCCGAGGTCGAGGTTCCAGTCGTTCTGCAGCGAGGCCGCCCGCATCTGTGCGAAGCCCTGCGCGTAGGCGACGACCTTCGACGCGTAGAGCGCCTGCCGGATGTCGTCGACCAGGTCGGTGCGGTCCTCCGCGGCCGACGGGTTCGGCCCGGCCAGGGTCGTCGACGCCTTCTTCCGCTCGTCGCGCAACGCCGAGAGCCCGCGGGCGAAGACGGCCTCGGTGATACCCGTCAGCGGGATGCCCAGGCCGAGGGCGTCGATCGCGGTCCAGGTACCGGTGCCCTTCTGCCCGGCCCGGTCGACGATGACGTCGACGAGCGGGCCGCCGGTCTTCTCGTCGACCTTGGCGAGGACCTTGCCGGTGATCTCGATGAGGAACGACTCGAGGTCGCCGCTGTTCCACTCCTCGAAGATCTTCCCGATGGCCGGGGCGTCGAGCCCGGCGACGTGGGTGAGCAGGTCGTACGCCTCGACGATGAGCTGCATGTCGGCGTACTCGATGCCGTTGTGCACCATCTTGACGTAGTGCCCCGCACCGCCGGGCCCGACGTGGACGACGCAGGGGGTGCCGTCGACCTGCGCGGCGATCGCCTCGAAGACGTCCTTCACCTCGGCGTAGGCCTCGGGGTCGCCACCGGGCATGATGCTCGGCCCGAGCAGCGCGCCCTCCTCGCCACCGGAGACGCCGACGCCCATGAACCGGATCCCGTTGGCCGCGCACTCGGCGGTGCGCCGCACGGTGTCGGGGAAGTGTGAGTTGCCGGCGTCGATGATGATGTCGCCCTCGTCGAGCAGCGGCGTGAGCTCGGTGATGACGCCGTCGACGGGCTTGCCCGCCTTCACCATGACGATGATCCGGCGGGGCCGCTCGAGCGCGTCGACGAACTCCTGCAGCGACTGGGTGCCGGTGAACTCGCCCTCGTCGCCGTAGGCCTCGATGAACTCCGTGGTGCGCGCGCCCGTCCGGTTGTGCACCGCGACGGGGACGCCGTGCCGGGCGATGTTGCGGGCCAGGTTCGCCCCCATCACCGCCAGCCCGGTGACACCGATCCGGCTCTGTCCCGTCATCGTCGACTCCTCGTGTTCTCGTGCTTCGGCGACGTCGCGCGCGTCGTCGCCGGGCTGCCGCTCGGTCCGGCCGCCATCCTGCCCGTTCCGGACTGCGGTACGAACCGCCGTGTGGCGGTCGCGACGCCGGGTAGCGTCGGCGTCCATGGCGGACGGAACGATCGGCGGGGGTCCGGATCCGGGGAACGGTGCGCGGAGCGCGACGGCCTACGAGGTCGTCCTGCTCCGCCACGGCGAGACGCTCGGCTACGACGGCGACCACGGCCTGACCCCGCGCGGCGAGGAGCAGGCCCGCGCCCGCGGCAAGGTCCTGGCCGCCGGGATCGCGCCGAGCGCGCGGGTGCTGATGCCGCACGCCCGGACCTCGCGCGCGACCGCGACCGCGTTGACGTTGCGCGCCGCGCTGCTCGCCGAGGGCGTCGACGAGTCGCAGCTCGGTGAGCTGTACCCCGAGCCGCACTTCGACAACCTGCGGTTCTGCCTGGAGGGGGAGGTCGTCGACACCTCGGTCGCGGTCGGGGCCCGGCTGGCACTGGGGACGGGCACGCCCGAACCCGACTGGGTCCGCGAGTACGACCGGTTCGACAGCGACTACGCCGCCGTCGCCGCGGCGGGCGGGCCGATCGAGTACTGGACGCACAACCCGATGCTGTACTTCGAGCCGCCGCAGCTCGCGTCGCTGCGGACCTGGCTGGGCATCTCGGCGCTCGGCCCGGCGCTCGCCGCCGCCGGCGCGGAGCTGGCGCTGGTCTGCACGCACTCGGCGCCGATGCGCGCCTTCGCGGCGACGACGCTGGGCGAGGATCTCGGCGAGCCGGAGAACCTGGAGCCGATCCGCGTCCGGGTCGAGGACGGGACCGCGCGGGTCGACTACCGCGACCGCACCGTCACGACCCGCATCCCGCAGCCGCCCGCGTGGTTCGACCGCGCGTGGCTCGACGGCTACGGGCGGTAGGTCAGAACGCCGGCCACGGGATCGCCGGGCCGTACCCGGACGGCTCCGGGTAGCAGGGCGCCGCGAGGAGCGCGTCGAGCCGCGACGTCAGCGCCGCGACCTCGGCGATCGTCAGGTGCTCGCCCAGCGTGTCGGCGAGGCCGCCGTCGAGCGCGCTGCGCAGCTTCTCCAGCCCGGCCACGACGGGTTCGGGGACCTCCTCGCCCACCCAGCCCCACAGCACGGTGCGCAGCTTGTCCTCGACGTGCATCGTCAACCCGTGGTCGACGCCGTAGACACGGCCGTCGACGCCCGCGAGGACGTGCCCGCCCTTGCGGTCGGCGTTGTTGGCGACGACGTCGAACGCCGCCATCGCGGCCAGCTGCGGGTCGTCGGCGTGCACGAGGACCGCCGGGTCGCCCGCGCCGTCACGCGCGCGCAGCACCCGCTTCCAGCCGGCCGGGACCTTCCGCGGCGAGCAGACGTCGATGAGCTCGCGCTCGTCGTCGGTGTCGACCCAGACCTGCAGCATGCCGGGCCCGAACGGGCCGTTCTCGCGCAGGATCGTCGGCGGCACGACGTGCAGCCCCGACGCCTCGGACACCAGGAAGCTGGCCACCTCGCGGCCGGCCAGGGTGCCGTCGGGGAAGTCCCACAGCGGGCGCTCGCCGCGGACGGGTTTGTAGACGCACTCCAGCTCGGTGCCGTCGAGGGTGACGGTGCCGAAGAGCGTCGCGTTGGAGGCGTCGACGAGTCTGCCGGTGATCTCGATCCGGCCGGCGGTGAGCACCTCGTGCACCGCCGGGTCGCGAAGGTCCACGTGCGGCGCGTCAGTCGGTCATCGGGGAGCGCTGGTGGTACCCGTTGAGCCGCACGCAGATGTGGCCCGCGGGATCGAGCGGCTCCGCGCACAGCGGGCACGGCGCGCGGCCCGCGGAGACGACCAGCTCGGCGCGCTCGGCGAACGCCTTCGCCTGCGGCGGCGAGAGGAACACGCGCAGCGCGTCGGGGCCCTCGTCGGTGTCGTCGAGCACCACCGACTCGTCGATCTCCTCCTCGGTCACCGCCAGCAGCTCGACGACGATCGAGCGGGTCTCGGCGTCCCAGCCCAGGCCCATCGTCCCGACCCGGAACTCCTCCTCCAGCGGGACGGCGAGCGGGTCGGTGTCGGGGTTGCCGTCCTGCGACTCGGGCAGCTCCTGGCCGAACCGGCGGTTGACCTCCTGCAGCAGCGCACCGATGCGCTCGGCGAGCACCGAGACCTGCTGCTTCTCCAGCAGCACGCTGATCGTGCGGGCCTGCTCGGCCGCCTGGAGGTAGAACGACCGGTCGCCGGGCTCGCCGACGGTGCCCGCGACGAAGCGCTCGGGCTGGCGGAAGACATGGATGACGCGTGACATGGCACCTCCGAGAGTAGGCCACCGCCGCGCCCCGGGCACGTCTGCGACCTGTCGCACGGCTCGCACCCGGCCCGGGCGGCGGCCCCGGGCTCAGCTGGTGGCGCCGCCGACGACGGCGTCGGAGCTGCGCTTGGCGGCGCGGCGACGGCGCGGCTTCGGGGCGACGATGCCCTTCAGGTCGCCCCCGAGGTCGTTGACCCTGGCGACGAACGGCCGGGTGTCGGTGTAGTGCACCACGCTCACCGAGCAGGTGTCGACCATGATCCGCTGGAAGTTGTCCAGGTGCGTGGCCAACGCGTCGGCCAGCACGGATTTGATGACGTCGCCGTGGCTGCACGCCACCCAGACCGCGGTCGGCCCGTGCTGCTCGGCGATCCGCGCGCCGTGCCGGCGGACGGCCGCGACCGCGCGGGCCTGCATCCCGGCCAGGCCCTCGCCGCCGGGGAAGACCGCGGCCGACGGGTGGGCCTGCACGACCTTCCACAGCGGTTCCTTGGCCAGCGTCTTGAGCGTGCCGCCGGTCCAGTCGCCGTAGTCGACCTCGGACAGCTCGTCCTCGACGACGGGGGTGATCTTGCGGTCGATGGCCAGCGGCTCGACGGTCTGCCGGCAGCGCGTCATCGGCGAGGTGACGATCTCGACGATGGGGAGCCCGGCCAGCCGCTCGACGACCTTCTCGGCCTGCCCCCGGCCGGTCTCGTCGAGCTCGACCCCGGGGCTGCGGCCGGCGAGGACGCCCGCGGTGTTGGCCGTCGAGCGCCCGTGGCGCAGCAGGATCAGCGTGGTCACGCGATCGAGCCTACGTGGACCGGCGCGATCGGCCCGGCCACGGCCCGGCGGCCGCGACGTCGCAGCGTCACGTCGCGGAGACCGCACCGATGGCGAGTGCCGCGAACAGCGCCGCGCCGAGCGCGATGCGGTACGCCACGAAGACGTAGACGGTGTTGTTCTGCACGTACTTGAGCAGCCAGGCGATGATCACGTACCCGACGACGAACGCGATGACGGTGCCGACGACCATCTGCGGTCCGCTGGTCAGCCCCGAGGTCGTGACGTCGCCGAGCTGGAACAGCCCGGCCGCGACGACGGCCGGGATCGCGAGCAGGAACGAGTAGCGCACGGCGGCGGGCCGGTCGAGCCCCAGCGCGAGGCCCGCGGTGATCGTGCCGCCGGAGCGGGAGACGCCCGGGATCAGCGCGAGCGCCTGGGCGAAGCCGAGCAGCACGCCGTCGCGCACGGTGAGGTCGGTCAGCGGCCTGCGCTGCGTGCCGTAGCGCTCGGCCAGCCCCAGCAGCACCCCGAAGACGATCATCGTCGTCGCGACGATCCACAGGTTGCGGGCGACCGTCTCGATGGAGTCCTTGAACAGGAAGCCCAGGACGCTGATCGGGATCGTGCCGATGATCACGAGCCAGGCCAGCCGGTACTCGGCGGTCGTCCGCACGTCGGCGTCGACGAAGCCGCGGAACCAGGTCCTGACGAGGTTCCAGATGTCCTTGGCGAAGTAGATCAGGACGGCCGCCTCCGTCCCCAGCTGCGAGACCGCCGTGAAGGCCGCGCCCGGGTCGTTGCCGAAGAACGCCCCCGAGACGATGCGCAGGTGCGCCGACGAGGAGATCGGGAGGAACTCCGTGAGTCCCTGGACGACGCTCAGGACGATGACCTCGAACCAGCTCACGAGTGGAGCCCGCAGCTCAAATGCGACACGGCCAGGCACCGTACCGGGGGCTCCGGGCGGGCCTGGCAATAGGCTGACCCGGTGCGGCGCAGACAGGTCGGGACCAGCGGTCTCCAGGTGTCCCGGATCGGCCTCGGCACCATGACCTGGGGCGACGACACCGACCTGGAGAGCGCCACCGACCAGCTCGTGACGTTCGTCGACGCGGGCGGCAGCCTGGTCGAGACCTCCGACGCCTACGCCGAGGGCGCCGCCCAGGAGATGCTCGGCGCGGTGATGGCCGACTCGGTGCCGCGCGAGGACGTCGTGATCGCCGCGCGCGGCGGCCTGCCGGGCGGCGCGGCGGGCGAGTACGGGGCCCGCGGCGCGCTGCTCGACTCCCTGGACGCGACGCTGCGCCGGCTGCGGGTCGACCACGTCGACCTCTGGCAGCTGCCCGGCTGGGACGCCACCGTGCCGCTGGAGGAGACGCTCTCGGCCGTGCAGGTCGCGGTCATGGGCGGCAAGGCCCGCTACGCGGGGCTCGTCGCGCCGTCGGGCTGGCAGCTCGCGACGGTCACCGAGCGGGCGCGGGCGGGCACGGCCGTCGCGGTCCCCGTGTCGGCGCAGGTCGAGTACTCCCTGCTCACCCGCGACGCCGAGGCCGAGCTCGTGCCGGCCGCACAGCACCACGGCCTGGGCCTCGTCGCGTGGGCGCCGCTGGGCCGCGGGGTGCTGACGGGCAAGTACGCGGGCGGCACCCCCGCCGACTCGCGTGCCGCCTCGCCCGTGCTGGCGCCCTACGTCGAGGCGCGGCGCAACGAGCGCTCGGCGCGCATCGTGCAGTCGGTGCTCACCGCGGCCGACGGGTTGGGCACCTCGCCGCTGGCCGTCGCGCTGGCCTGGGTGCGCGACCGGCCCGGGGTCGCCGCCGCCGTCGTCGGTGCGCGCGACTCCGCCCAGCTCGCGGCGTCGCTGGCCACCGAGAAGATCGATCTCCCCCTGGAGATCCGCGCCGCGCTCGACGACGTCAGCGCCCCGGTCTGAGCCCCGGTCTGAGCCCGGGCCCGGGCCGAGGTCGGGAGCGCCGCCGTCGCTGCGGGTGACCGCGGGATGCACGGGATCGGCCCTGGCCGCCGGGTGCCGCGGGGACATATGGTGAGCGGCACGTCACCTGACGTTCACACGGCGGTGGCGTGGACGCCGGGCTCCGCCCGGGGATGGACCGGGCAGGACCGGGGTGCAAGGAGGTGGGCCGGTGGTGTCGACCGGCACGACTGCACAGGACGCGGAGGACCTCGCCGACGGGGACTGGGAGTACCGCCCCGTCCAGCTGCCCGGGGACGTCCCGAGGCTGACGGCGGCGGTGCGGCTCGCGATCCAGGCCGAGTTCGGAGGCTGGGAGCTCTCCCGGGTCCGGCTCTACCCGGGTGGCGTGCGGAAGGTGTGGCTGCGGCGGCGACGGTCGCTGTCCGCGCTCCCCGAACCGAGATTCTGAGGGTCCGAGGGTCGACCCGCGACACGCCCGGCCGTCCCCGGGCGTGTAATGGCGGCGTGTCCGTCGTCGATGAGCCTTGACACGTATTCGTGTTCAGGGGGAACCGACGTTGGCACTCATCACCACCCGTCGACCGCCGGGCAGGCGAGCCCTGCTCGTGGAGTTCAACGAGCTCAGCCCGGTCCTGCTCGACCGGTTCATCGCCGAGGGCAGGCTGCCGTCGTTCAAGGCCTTCCGCGACGCGTCGGTGGTCTTCACGACCGACGCGGGCGAGGACGCGCCGAACCTCGAGCCGTGGATCCAGTGGCCCACCCTGCACAGCGGACTGCCGTTCGCCGAGCACGGCGTCTTCGCGCTCGGTGACGGCCGTCGCCGGCTGACCGGGCCCCTGCTCGGCGACGTGCTGTCGGCGGCGGGTGTGCCCGTCGGGATCTTCGGGTCGATGAACCTGGGCTACACCCGGCGCGCGGGCGAGCCTGGCTACGTCGTCCCCGACCCGTGGGACGTCGAGGGCCGCGCGTACCCGGCGTCGCTGCAGCCGTTCTACGAGACGGTGTCGTGGGCGGTCCAGGAGTCCTCGCGCGACGGGCTGCCCGGCGCGGCCCGCCTGGCCCGGTTCGCGGCGTTCCTGGTGCGCAGCGGGCTGCGGCCGGCGACGGTCGCGGCGGTGGTGCGCCAGCTCGTCGACGAGCGCCGCGTCGGGGGGGTCGGCTGGCGGCGCGCCTCGGTGCTCGACGAGCTGAGCTACGACGTGTTCCGCCACCTCAACGCGCGCCACGGCGTGCGGTTCGCGACGTTCTTCTCCAACAGCACCGCGCACTACCAGCACTACTACTGGCGCGACATGGAGCCGGAGCTGTTCGCCGACGCCGGGGACGGCCGCCACGCCGACGCGGTGCTGCACGGCTACCGGTCGATGGACGCCCTGCTCGGCCGGATCATGGCCGACGAACCGGACTCGCTGCTGATCCTCGCGACGGCACTGTCGCAGGAGCCGTGGACGGAGTCGGCCAAGCGCACGTTCCGGCCCCGTGACTTCGGCACGCTGTTCGCGCTCGCCGGTGTGTCCGACGCCGTCGCGAAGCCGATGATGGCCGAGCAGGTCGTCGTCGAACTGCCCGACGCGGCGGCTGCCGAGCGCGCCGGCCGGGCGCTGCGGGCGCTGACCGTCGACGGCGACCGGCTGCTCAACGCCGACCGCGACGGCCGCAGGCTGCAGGTGGGCTGCCGCAGCGACGTCGGCCGCGAGGGTGCGACGATCACCCTGGCCGGCGGCGGCACCGTCGCCTTCGACGACGTCTTCTACCCGATCCACACCACGCGCAGCGGGCGGCACAGCCGGGCCGGTGCGCTGTGGTTCCGCACCGGCCGGCACCACGTCGTCGAGGGCACGGTGCCGCTCACCGACGTCGCCCCGACGATCCTCGACCACTTCGGGGTGGCCGCGCCGCCGCAGATGAAGGGCTCGATCCTGCCGCTGCACCAGGCTCCCGAGGTCCCGGCCCAGCGCACCCGTTCCCTGGCGCCGGCGGGGATCCCGCAGCCGCGCTGACCCCGAGTGGCGTTGCCGGCCATCGCCGGCGACGCCACTCGCGACCTCAGGCGGGCCCGGCTCGGCTCAGGGAACCAGCACGACCTTGCCGACGGTCCCGCGCGACCCGAGCCTGCGCAGCGCCTCCTTGACCTCGCTCAGCGGCAGCTCGGCGCCGACGAGGGGCTCGATCAGGCCCTTGCCCCACAGGTCCTCGAGCGCGTCCTGCCACGGCTGGATCAACGCGGGGTTCATCGTCCGGTAGTAGCCCCAGTGCACGCCGACCACCGAGTAGTTCTTGATCAGGACGTGGTTGGTCGGCGCGTCGGCGATGCGGCCGCCGGCGAAGCCGATCACCAGAATGCGGCCCTCGAACGCAGCGATCCGCCGGGACGCGTCGAAGACGTCGCCGCCGACGGGGTCGTAGATGACGTCGGCGCCCCGCCCGCCGGTGAGGTCCTTGACCGCGGCGACCAGGTCCGCGTCGCGGTAGTCGACGACCTCGTCGCAGCCCACCGACTTGGCGACGGCACACTTCTCCGCGCCGCCCGCGGTCCCGATGACGTGCGCGCCCAGCGCCTTGCCCAGCTGCACCGCGGCCGTGCCGACACCGCCCGCCGCGGCGTGCACGAGCAGCGTCTCGCCCTCCTTGAGCTGCCCGCGGTGGGTGAGCGCGCACCACCCCGTCTGGTAGGTGATCAGCAGCCCGGCGGCCTGCGCGGGGGTCATGCCCTCGGGCCAGCGGAACGTGGCGTCGTCGGGGAGCAGGGTGACCTCGGCGTAGCCGCCGTGCCCGAGCACCGGCAGCCCGACGACGCGGTCGCCCACCGCGAAGCGGGCGCCCTCCCCGACGGCGACGACCTCGCCCGCGACCTCCATCCCGGGGACGAACGGCAGCGGGGGCTTCTCCTGGTACTTGCCCTGACAGGCCAGGATGTCCGGGAAGTTGCAGGCAGCGGCGTGCACGCGCACCGCCACCTGGCCGGGTCCGGGATCCGGCTCCGGGATGTCCTCGTGCCAGGTGAGGACGTCGTCCGGGTCGCCGTTCTCGTGGACCTGCCAACCGCGCATCAGTCTTGCTCCCTCGTCACTGCTGCTCCTCTCGGGACCTTCCCGCCGGGCTGCACCGGCGGGGCCGGGCCCGGTCAGTGCTGTTCCCATGTCACCTCGGGGGCCCGTCTCCCACCGGCCGGGCCGGGGACGCCGCGGAACCCGTAGGGCCCGGGCTCGCGGCCGGGCTGGACGAACCAGCACTCGCCCGGACCGCCGTTGCCGACGACCGCCATGATCGCGGCGGCGACGTCTTCGGCACCGAGCAGCGGGAAGTCGCCGAACTCGGCGCGGGCGTTCGCGATCAGCGCCGTGTCGGTGTAGCCGGGGCAGACCGCCGCCAGCCGGATGCCCTCGTCGGCGAGCGCGGGTGCCGCGGCGCGCACGTACCCGACGACGGCGTGCTTGGTCAGCGTGTAGAGCGGGTCGCCCGGGTGCGGCATCAGCCCGGCCAGCGACGCCGTCGCGACGACGACCCCGCCGCCCGCCCGGCGCAGCGCGGGGACGGCCGCGGCGACCCCGAACACGACGTGGTCGACGTTGACCCCGACGATCCGGCGGTAGCCCTCGACGTCGAGGTCGGTGACCCCGTTCTGCCCCGACGTCATGCCGGCGTTGAGCAGCACGACGTCGAGCCGGCCGAACCGCTCCTCGGCCGCGGCGACCGCTTCGGCCATCGCCGTGGGCGCGGACACGTCGGTCGCGTGCGCCGACCCGCCGACCTCGTCGGCGACGCGGCGCGCGCCCACCTCGTCGCGGTCGACGACGGCGACCCGCGCACCCGAGGCGGCGAGCAACCGGGCCGCGGCCTCGCCGATGCCCGACGCGCCACCGGTGACGAGCGCGACCTTCCCCTCGAGCTCCAGAGCCCCTTCGAGGTCCACGCGTTCCCCGTCGAGATCCACGTCGATCTCCTCCTGCTCAGCTGTTCTGCAGGAACGTGTCCAGCACGCGGGTGCCGAACTCCAGCGCGTCGATCGGGACCCGCTCGTCGATGCCGTGGAACAGGGACGCGAAGTCGAGGTCCGGGGGCAGCCGCAGCGGGGCGAACCCGTAGCAGCGCATGCCGAGCCGCTGGAACGACTTCGCGTCGGTGCCGCCGGAGAGCATGTAGGGGATGGCCCGCGAACCCGGGTCCTCCGTCTGCAGCGCCGCGGCCATCGCCTCGACGAGCGGGCCCTCGAACGGCGTCTCCACCGGCGGCAGCTCGGTCACCCACTCGCGCGTGACGTCCGGGCCGAGCAGCTCGTCGACCTCGCGCAGGAACGCCTCCTGGCGACCCGGCAGCACCCGGCAGTCCACGACCGCCTCCGCCGTCGACGGGATGACGTTGGCCTTGTAGCCGGCGCGCAACATCGTCGGGTTCGCGGTGTCGCGGACCGTCGCACCGACGATGCGCGCCAACGGCCCGAGCTTGGCCAGCGAGCCCTCGAGGTCGTCCTCGGGGAACTCCAGCCCGGTGATCTCGCGCATCTCGGCGAGGAACGCGCGGACCGTGTCGGTGAGCACGAGGGGGAACGTGTGGTTGCCCAGCCGGGCGACGGCCTCGGCGACGCGGGTGACGGCGTTGTCGTCGTGGAGGAACGAGCCGTGCCCCGGCCTCCCCCTGGCGTGCAGGCGCATCCAGGCGATGCCCTTCTCGGCCGCCTCGATGAGGTAGACACGCCGGTCCTCCCCCAGCGTCAGGGAGAACCCGCCGACCTCGCCGACGGCCTCGGTGCAGCCCGCGAACAGGTCGGGCCGGTTCTCCACCAGCCACTGCGCCCCGTACTTGCCGCCGGCCTCCTCGTCGGCGACGAAGGCGAAGACGATGTCGCGCGGCGGGACGACGCCCTCGCGCTTGAAGCGGCGGGCGACGGCGATGGTCATCGCGACCATGTCCTTCATGTCGACGGCCCCGCGCCCCCACACGTAGCCGTCCTGCACCGCGCCGGAGAACGGGTGCACCGACCACTCCGACGGCTCCGCGGGCACGACGTCGAGGTGACCGTGCAGCAGCAGCGCGTCGCGGCTCGGGTCGGCCCCCGGGAGCCGGCAGAAGACGTTGCTGCGCCCCGGCGCGCCGGAGTCGAGCATCTCGACGTCGTAGCCCACCTCGGTGAGCTCCGCCGCGACGTACTCGGCGGCCTCCCGCTCGCCCACCACCGTGTCCGGATCGCCGGTGTTGGACGTGTCGATGCGGATGAGGTCGGAGGTGATCCGTACGACCTCGTCGACAGCGGAGTTCTGGCCGGTCATGGCGATCTTCCTACCATCGCCGGTCCGGTGGCGGGGGCCGGATGTGGGTGGTCTATCCTTTGCTCGTCGCGGTCACCGCGGCGAGCAGGTCCGAGTGGCGGAATGGCAGACGCGCTAGCTTGAGGTGCTAGTGCCCTTCAACGGGCGTGGGGGTTCAAGTCCCCCCTCGGACACAGTTCGGCGGCGAGTTTCTAGCCCGCCGCCTCGATCCCGGCGATCACCTCGGCGGCGAAGGCGTCCGTCAGGTACGGCGATGACCGAGAACGCCTGCCGCGCGCCGGGCGTCACCCCCACACTCGCGACGCCCTGCTGGCCGACCTGATCCGCTCCACCCCCGAGCCGTCCCGGACGCTCGCCGAACAGCTGTCCGGGCTGGCCGTGCGCTACCCGGCGCCCGAGGGTGCGCACCCCCTCGTCGGCACGCGGGCACCCGGCCTCCCGCTGCACGGCGGCGGGCGCGTGCTGACCGCTCTGCGCGCCGGGCGTTCCGTCACCCTCGACCCGACCGGCGAGCTCGCGCCCGGCGTCGACGTCCACCGGGTCGAGGTCCGGCCCGACGGGCACGTGGCCCGCGCCGCGTGAGCGAACGGCACCGCCGACCGTTCGGCAAGGCAAGACGACGGCAAAGCTTCGGGAAACGATCACCCAGTTCTCGGCCGCGCAGCGGGTGGACGGCAGGCTGCCCGGTACCGTCAGGGACATGAACGACGCGACCGTCCCCCTCCCCGCGGTGAGCCGCCGGCAGAGCAGCCCGCTCGGCGCCATCGTCCTGACCTGGGTGGTCGCCGCGTTCGTCACGCTCGGCGTCGCCGCGGAGACCCGCATCGGGCCCGTGATCATGAAGTTCACCCCGAAGCACGGGATCCATCTCGGCGACCTGGCGACGATGCTGACGTGCACCGCGGTCGCGCTCGTCGTCACGGCGTGGCTGCTGTCCCGGCCGCGGCACTGATCGTCTCCAATCGAGACACCCCGCTCCGCACCGACGCGCTACGGTCCCGCCCATGGCGGCCGACATCGACGTTCTCGACGCCCTCACCAACGTCCCCGCCCTGCGCGACGCGCAGGTCTGGGAGATCGTCCGGTGCTGCCGTGCGTTCCGGGAGCATCCCGACGGCGGGGACCAGACCGTCGAGATCGAGATCAGCGCGGACGGCGCCGGACGCTACGTGGTCGTGGCCACCGACGCGGCCCGCGGGCTCACCGCCCAGGGCGTGCCGATGCCCGGCCTGAACGGCGCGGTCAACATGGTCCCCTGGTACATCCTCGACGACCCGGCGACGACGGCGGCGTCGTGACCTGCGGGTGCCGGCGGGGGCTGGCAGAATCGTGCCGATGACCGACCGCCGCCTCGTGCTGCTGCGGCACGCGAAGTCCGACCAGCACGTCGGAGGGCCCGACCACGCGCGTCCGCTCAACGTCCGCGGTCGTCGCGACGGGCCCGAGGCGGGCCGGTGGCTGCGGATGAACGTCGGAACACCGGACACGGTGGTGTGCTCGTCGTCGGCGCGCACACGCGAGACGTGGGACCTCGTCTCGTCGAAGCTGCCCGACCCGCCGCAGGCCCGGTTCGCCGACGCGGTCTACGACGCGTCGGCCATCGGCCTGCTCGAGATCGTCCGCGGGCTGCCGGACGAGTCGGCGTGCGCGCTGCTGATCGGCCACAACCCCGCCGTCGAGGACCTGACGACGCTGCTGGCCGGCGAGTACCTCCCGATGACGACATCGGCGTTCGCGGTCCTGACCTGGCACGGGACCTGGAGCGACGTCGGGATCATCCCGGCCACCCTGCAGGCACACGCGGCGCCACGCGGCTGACGGCACGGCCGCGCCTGCGCGGTCCCCGACCGCTGGGGACGCCCTGCCCTCACTCGTCCGAATGACAGGTACGGACGCGCCATAACGGAGCAGCAACTGTCGGGACCGAACGGCCCTCCGGACGCAGGAGAGACGGGCCCGGTTCGGGGGCCGGCGCCTGGGTCCGCGACAGCCCGGACAACCGGGATCTCCGCGCCACATCGAGGTGTTCCGCCGTGCGCCATCGTCCCCCCACACACCGCCGACGCCGCCGGGCCGCGGCACTCGCGGGCCTGACCGCCACCGCCGTCGTCGCCGGTCTCGTCGCCCTGACCGGCACCGCCTCCGCCGCCACCACGACCCGCGTCTCGAACGACGACATCACCGCCGCGTGCACGACGAGCGCGACGCTGTGCCACGACGGCGTCGCCACCGTCGTCGACGGGGCCGGAGCGGACCTGGGCAGCGGGTTCCTCCGGCTGAGCACGCCCGGCGCGACCGACAAGGCGGACGTCTTCTCCAGGGCGTTGTACGGCAAGCCGCTCTCGGCGCTCACCGCGCTCGGTTACGAGACCTACATCGAGACCCCGGGGAGCGGCGACCCGCGGCAGGCGCCGTCCTACACCATCGAGGCGACCGGCCCCCAGGGCTTCACGTCGCTGGTCTGGGAGCCCGTCTACAGCGGGACCGCCGTCGCCGTCGGCACATGGCAGACCTGGAACCCCGGCGCGATGCCCGGCTGGTGGGCGTCGAGGGACGTCACGGCCACCGGGACGCCCAACAGGTTCGGCTTCGCGACGTACACCGCCACCTTCGCCGACGTCGTGCGGGCGATGACCGGATACACGATCATCGACGTCGGCATCAGCCAGGGCAGCGGCTCGCCCGGCCTGCAGGCGCGCGCCGACGGGTTGACCGTCGGCGACACGGTGTACGACTTCGACAACCCGGTCGTGCCGACGAGGATCACCGCGACCGCCGGTGACCGGCAGACCGCGCTCACCGGCGCCGCGTTCCCGACACCGCCGACCGTCAAGATCACCGGAGCGGGGGGCCTGGCGGCCGCCGGCAGGCAGGTCACGTTCACCGTCACGAAGGGCGCCGCGTCGTTCCCGGGCGGCGCCACCTCGGCCACCGTCACCACCGGCGACGACGGTGTCGCCACGGCGCCGACGCTCACCGCGGGCCGCGACGCCGGGCCCGTCACCGTCACGGCGACGACCGGGCCCCTCACCGCGACGTTCACCGAGACCGTGGCGGCCCCGCCCGGGACCGGGGCGAAGCGGGCCGATCTCGCCGTCACGCTGGCCGTGCCCGCCACGGTCCTGCCGGGCGGGACGTTCCAGGCGATCGTCACTGTCCGCAACAACGGCCCGTATCCGGCGACGAACGTCGCCACCGCGCTCACGATGCCGAACGGACTCGTCGTCGTCGCCGCGCCCGGCGGCATCGCGCCGCGCAACGGGCACAGCGTCGCGTGGCTGACGCCGCAGATCGGCTCCTCGAGCCAGGTCGCGCACACCGTCACGCTCGCGGCGGACACCAAGGTCAGGGGACCCCAGCAGGTCCGCGCAGCGACGCTCGCCACATCGGTGGCCGACCCCGACCTGCTGAACAACGCCGCTGTGACCATCGTCACCGTGAAGTAGGATCGGCGCGTTACCGCACGTCAACGACGGGTCGCGCCGCCGCTCGGTGGCGCGGCCCGTCCGGCAACAGGATGAGCAGACGCTGACTCGCGGGCGGTGCCCGTTGTCTGACACCGTGTAACGACCGGCGCCGTCGGAGCGAATCACCATGAGCCCGCCGAGCAGGAAGCCGCGCCGACGAGGAGGTGAGCACGAGGTGCACGAGCGCGAGAGCGACGGCACCTGGCCCCGTCGCTCACCCATCGACGTGCCCGTCGACTCCTCCGGCGATCCCACCGGCGGCGACGGGGCTCCGCTACACCTCGGCGACATCCAGGCCGACGATGCGCTGATCGACGCCCTCGGTTCCGGATCGCTGCAGGTCACCGACGAGATGGCCACCAGCTCCGACGTCGACGACCGGCTTGCCGCCATGCTCGCGACGTGGGTCGCGACGGTGCAGGAGCCGGCCCGGCCACCTGCGGCGTTCAACCCCGACGCCGTCATCGCGGCAGCGCGCGCCGCCGACGAGGGCGTCGACGGCGCGGACGGCGTCACGTCCGCCACGCCCAGCGGCGGACCGCCACGCCGCGGTCATTCGCCCTACGTGGTCCGGCTGTCCGCGGCAGCGGTGGTCGCGCTCGTCGTCCTCGGCGGGGTCGCCGTCGGCAACGCCGGAACGGCCCGCCCCGGCGACGTGACGTGGCCGATCGCGAGGGTCGTCTTCCCCGAGCACGCGCGCTCGGTCGAGGCGGCCGACACCATCGTGGTCCATCTCGACCGTGCGCGCACCGCGCTGCGCGAGGGCCGGACCGCCGACGCGGCGCACGAGGTCAACGAGATCCAGTCCGTCATCGGTGCGGTGCTGCCCGCCGACGGCCGCGCCACGCTCGACGCCGAGCACACGTCCATCGTCGCCGTCATCGCCGCGACCCCGGCGGCCGTGCTGCTCGATCCCGCGCTGCGCGCCCCCGTCGTGCCCGACGTGGCGGGTGCCGAGGCCCTCGGCCTACCGACGTCGCCGACCCCGCCGGCGCTCCCGACGACGACCCCGCCACCGCCGGACGCCTCCGCCGTCCCGGCCCCGGTCGACCCGACCGCCACGGTGACCCCGCCCGTGACGACGGCCGTCCCGCCGCCGGTCGTGGCTCCGCCGCCACCGGTCGACACGGCCCCGGCCGTCCCGCCCGTGGACGCGGCCCCGAACGAGGAGGAACCGCCGCCCGCCACCGGGACGACCGAGCCGCCCGCCACGTCCGAGCCTGCGCCCGCGACAGGTTCCGGGCAGGCCGAGCCGCCTGCCGACCAGACGGGCGCGACCGGCGACGGCGGTACGGCTCCGGGTACCGACGCCACCGCGCAGCCGCAGGCCGACACCCAGCCCCAGGCCGACACCCAGCCCCAGGCCGACTCCCAGCCCCAGGCCGACACCCAGCCCCAGGCCGACACCCAGCCCCAGGCCGACACCCAGCCCCAGGCCGACGCCCAGCCCCAGGCCGACGCCCCGCCCCCGGTGGACGTCCAGCCGGCTCCCCCGGCCGAGACGATCGACACCGCACAGGCCGCCGACACGGCACAGCCGGCCGGTACGGCGCCGTCCGGCGACGGGCAGCAGGCCGGCGGGACCGTCGGTCTTGCGCAGGTCGCCGCCGTGACGGCCGACGAACCCGCCGCGGCGCAGGACGACCAGGCCGCGGGCTCGACCTCCGGCTCGGGCTCGACCTCGGTTTCGAGCTCGGGCTCCCAGACCACCGGCCCGGAGGCGCAAGGCTCCGGTTCGGATGACGCAGCGTCGGGTGAACAGAGGTCCGGCTCGCCGACGCAGGCGACGGGTTCGCAGGACGACCAGGCCGGATCGCAGGACCAGAGCGGGTCCCAGGACGACCAGGCCGGATCACAGGACGACCCAGCCGGGTCCCAGGACCCGGGCGGCTCGCAGGACGACCAGTCCGACGGGGACGACCAGGGTTCCCAGGGCAGCAACTCGCAGGACGCCGGGGACGGCCAGGACCCGCAGGACGGCTCGGCGGACTCCGGGGGATCGATCGCGGTCGGCGCCGACGCCTCGCTCGGCTCGGGCAGCTCGACGGTGTCGGGCTCGCTCTCCCTCGGGCTCGGCTGAGCCCGACCGCGCGCCGAGGCCACGGTCGCCGACGTCGTCGTGCCGCTCGCGGAGCGGCAGCGGCAGGCCGGGCGTACGGGTGAGCCCGCGCTCGCGCGGGTAACCGCTCCGGCGCTCCAGGGTCCGCCGAGGGCGGGAAAGCCGCGGCGCCGGCGCCAGCCGCCTCGCCCGCACGCTCGCGGCGTGCGCGCCGGCGGTCGTGGTGTTGTGCCGTGGCTGTGACGTGGCCCGACTACGCCCGCCTTGCGGAGCTCAGGTTCGCGTGCCGGCCCGCAGCTTGTCGCACAGCAGCCGCAAGGCCTGCTGCTCGCGTTCGTCGAGTGCGACCCCGACGGTCCGCCGGATGCTCTCGGCGTGCCGGGCCCCGACCCGACGGCGCAGCCGGTCACCGGTCTCGGTCAGCACGACGACGGTGCCGCGCCCGTCGGCCGGGTCGGGCTCGCGCGCCACGAGCCCGGCCTCGGCCATCCGCTCCACCAGCCGCGACAGCGAGGGCTGGCTCAGCAGCACCTCGCGGTGCAGGTCGCGGATGCGGGCGCGACCGTCGGGACACCGACCGAGGGTGTGCAGGACGTCGTACTCGCGCGGGGTGATCGGTTCCCAGACGTCGTCGGCCTCCAGGAGCCGCCACAGCGCGACCTGGCTGCGCAGCAACGCCTCCCATGCCTCGACGGCCGGACCGGCCCCGACGGTCGTCTCAGCCCGCGGTGACGGCGACATCCTCGCCCGCCTCCGTCGCGAGCTTCGCCGCGACCCGCGACGCGTGCGACGGCGGGTCCGACGGGACGTCCGCCGGGCGCAGCTCGTCGAACCCCTTGCGCAGGTCGGGCAGGATCTCCCCGAGCAGGTCGAGCTGCTCGAGGACGGTCTTCTGCGGCAGCCCGGCGTGATCGACCAGGAACAGCTGCCGCTGGTAGTCACCGAAGTGCTCGCGGAAGGTCAGCGTCTTCTCGACGACCTCCTGCGGGCTGCCGACGGTCAGCGGCGTCTGCGCGGTGAAGTCCTCCATCGAGGGACCGTGCCCGTAGACCGGCGCCTCGTCGAAGTAGGGCCGGAACTCGTTCCACGCGTCCTGCGAGCGCCTGCGCATGAAGAACTGCCCGCCGAGGCCGACGATCGCCTGGTCGGCACGGCCGTGCCCGTAGTGCTCGAAGCGCTGCCGGTAGAGATTGATGAGCTTCGTGTAGTGCGACGGCGGCCAGAAGATGTTGTTCGCGAAGAAGCCGTCGCCGAAGTACGCGGCGATCTCGGCGACCTCGGGGGTGCGGATCGAGCCGTGCCACACGAACGGTGCGACGCCGTCGAGGGGGCGCGGCGTCGACGTGAAGCCGTGCAGCGGGGTGCGGAAGCGGCCCTCCCAGTCGACGACCTCGTTGTCCCACAACGTCCGCAGCAGCTGGTAGTGCTCGACGGTCAGCGGCACGCTCTGGTTGATGTCCTGACCGAACCAGGGGTAGACGGGGGCCGTGTTGCCGCGGCCGAGCATCAGGTCGACGCGCCCGTCGGCCAGGTGCTGGAGCATCGCGTAGTCCTCGGCGATCTTGACGGGGTCGTTCGTCGTGATCAACGTGGTCGACGTCGAGAGCACGAGGCGCTCGGTGCGGGCGGCGATGTGGCCGAGCAGCGTCGTCGGGGAGGAGGGCACGAACGGCGGGTTGTGGTGCTCGCCGGTGGCGAAGACGTCGAGGCCCACGGCCTCGGCGTGCTCGGCGAGGGCGACCATCGCCTTGATCCGCTCGTGCTCGGTGGGCACACGACCGGTCGTCGGGTCGCGGGTGACGTCCCCGACGGTGAAGATTCCGAACTGCACGGCGGGCCCCTTCCTTGAGCCAAGGTCCATGCGTTTGCATGGACACAGGCGTCAACCCCGCGTTCATCCACAGGATTCCCGCCGTGAGCCACGGCACGTCCGCTCGCCGCTCGGCGACGTCCGCCCGACGGTTTCGGGGGTCCTCATCACCTACGATGACAACGCGGCGGGTCCACGGCGCAGGCCGGAGCGGGCACCGGAGGCGAACATCAGAGAACTCGGTTCACCGACTCGTATCGCATCCGACACCTCACCTCCTATAGTGGACGGAACTGCTCGCGATCCCGAGGTGGTTGTCGTATGACCGACGTGCTGGACTCCGCTCCCGCGCGGCCGAGTTCCGAGGGCCCGACCCCGGTCGACTCGACCGACTCCGCAGCCGTGGCGGAACTGATCATGGAGCTGCAGTCGGTGGGGCTGCGGATCGAGACGGAGCTGGAGACCAAGCGCACCGGCGGCGCAGGTCCCTCCGACTCGGGCATGCTCTGGATCGAGGGCGTCCCGGTGACCGTCCCGCCGAGCACTTCGTCCCCCTACGCGCTGCTGGCCGAGGACGAGGGCCAGGGCATCTACCGCGACGGCGTCAAGATCGCCAACGTCTCGGGCACCCGGCGGCCGCGCTACTACGACCTGACGACCGCCGACGGCATCCCCTACGAGCAGATCGCGCTGCTGCACCTCGACTCGCTGGCGTCGACGGTGGTGCAGGCCTGCAACTACTGGGGCAACTCCGACCAGTGCGGCTTCTGCGGCATCGGCCTGTCGCTCAAGGCAGGCCGCACCATCGCGAAGAAGACCCCCGAGATGCTCGCCGAGGTCGCCGTCGCGGCCAAGGAGCTCGACGGCGCGGTCGACGCGACGCTCACCACCGGCTCCTCCGTGGCCCCCGACCGCGGGGCGCTCTACGTCGCCAGGTGCGGCCAGGCCGTCAAGGAGGCGGCGGGGCTGCCCGTCGAGGTGCAGTTCGAGCCCCCGCGCGACCTCAAGTACATCGACCAGGTCCACGACATGGGCCTCGACGCGCTCGGCATCCACATCGAGTCGTTCGACCCGAAGGTGCTGGCCAAGGTGGCACCCGGCAAGTTCCGCACCGGCATGGACACGTACTTCCGCACGTGGGAGTACGCGGTCGACCTGTTCGGCGAGGGCCGCGTGTCCACCTACGTCATCCTGGGCCTCGGCGAGGACCCGGAGCTGACCGTCGAGATGTGCCGTCGGGCCGTCGACATCGGCGTGTACCCGTTCGTCGTACCGCTGCGGCCCGTCGCGGGCTCACTGCTCGAGGACCTGCCCGCGCCGTCGCGCGAGTACACCGAGCCGATCTACCGCAAGGTCGCCGGCTTCCTCGAGGAGAAGGGCCTCGGGGCGGACACCGCCGTCGCGGGCTGTGCGCGTTGTCAGGCGTGTTCGAGCCTCAACCTCGTCCAGCAGGCCGGCAACGCGCCCGCGTGTGGCTCGTTCGGCGCTCCCGCGGGAGGCGCGGCGTCGGCCCCGCTGCTGCAGATCGGCAAGCGGCCCGGCGCCTGAGCCACGCCGCACCACGAACGAGGGGCGGGTCCGCGACCGCGGGCCCGCCCCGTTCCATTCCGGACCGCTACTCGACGGTGACGCTCTTCGCCAGGTTGCGCGGCCGGTCGACGTCGCGGTCGAGCGCCACGGCCGCGTGATAGGCCAGCAGCTGCAGCGGGACCGACATCAGGATCGGGTCCAGCTCCGGCTCGTTGGCGGGGATGACGATCGTCCTGTCGGCGAGCTCCGCCGCGAGCTCCCGGTGCGCGACCGCGTAGATCGGGCCGCGCCGGGCCCGGATCTCGGCGAGCGTCGAGGTGTTCTTGTCGAGCAGGTCGTCGTCCGGCACGACGGCGACCGTCGGCAGCTCGGGGCTCACCAGCGCCAGCGGGCCGTGCTTGAGCTCGGCCGAGGCGTACCCCTCGGCGTGGACGTAGGAGATCTCCTTGAGCTTCTGCGCGCCCTCGCGGGCCACCGGGAAGCCCCGGCGGCGGCCGATGAACAGCACGCTGTCGCGCGTCGCGATCTCCTTGGCGACCGCCTCGATCGCGCCCGTGTCCCGCTCCGCGTCGAGGATCTCGGTGATCTGCGCCGGCAGCTTCGCCAACCCGGCGAGGATGCGCGCACCCTCGGTCGGCGAGAGGTCACGGATGCGGCCGAGGTGCAGGGCCAGCAGTGCGAACGCGGCGACCGTCGAGGTGAACGACTTCGTCGCCGCGACCGACATCTCCGCACCCGCGTGCAGGTAGATGCCCCCGTCGACCTGGCGCGCGATCGTCGAGCCGACGACGTTGATCACGCCGATGACCTTGCCGCCCTTGCGCTGGATCTCCTGCACCGCGGCCAGGGTGTCGCTGGTCTCGCCGGACTGGCTGACCGCGACGTAGAGGCTGTCGGGCTCGACGACCGGATTGCGGTAGCGGAACTCCGACGCCGACTCCGACGATGCCGGCACCCGCGCCAGGTCCTCGATGAGCTGGGCGCCGAGGTCGCCGGCGTAGCAGGCCGACCCGCAGCCGAGGATCTTCACCCGCTTGAACTCACGGGCCTCGCGGACCGTCAGGTTGAGACCGCCGAGGTGGGCGGTGGAGAAACGCTCGTCCAGCCTGCCCGACAGCGTCCGCTCGATCGACCGCGGCTGCTCCTCGATCTCCTTGATCAGGAAGTGCGCGTGGTCGCCGATCTCGGCGCCGATGATGTCCCAGTCGATCGTCGACGGGCTCTTGGCCGTCGAGCGGTCGTCGATGGTGAAGGTGCGGTAGCCGGTCGCGGTGATCGTCGCGAGCTCGCCGTCGTCGAGGTAGACGACCTGACGGGTGTAGCCGACGAGCGCCGCCGCGTCGGACGCGACGAACATCTCCTTCTCCCCGACCCCCAGCAGCACCGGCGAGCCGTTGCGCGCCACGACGATCCGGTCCGGGTGCTCGGTGTCGAGCACCGCGAGCCCGTAGGCCCCGACGACCTGCAGCAGCGCCAGCCGGACCGCCTGCTCCAGGGTCTGCGCGCCCGCGGTGAACGCCGCGGCGATCAGGTGCGCGACGGCCTCGGTGTCGGTCTGGGACGTGAACTCCACGCCGTCGGCCGCCAGCTTCGCGCGCAGCTCCTCGGCGTTCTCGATGATGCCGTTGTGCACGACCGCGATCCGGCCCGTCGCGTCGGTGTGCGGGTGCGCGTTCTCGGCGTTCGGCTCACCGTGGGTGGCCCAGCGGGTGTGCCCGATTCCCGGCGCGCCCTTGAAGCGGGCGGGCAGGTCGTTCGCGAGGTCGGCAACCCTGCCGCTCACCTTGCGCACCTTCAGCGCGCCGCGGTGCAGCACCGCGAGCCCGGCCGAGTCGTACCCGCGGTACTCCAGCCGGCCCAGGCCCTCCAGCAGGATCGGGGCCGCGTCCTGCGCCCCGACGTATCCGACGATCCCGCACACAGGCGGCTCCTATCCGTAGACGATGCGTCGCAACTGGCGGGCGGACAGCGCCGGCGGCACCACCCGGCGGACGGCCAGCTCGGCGCCCACCCGCTCGAAGATGCGATCGTTGGTCATCCCCCGACGTTGCAGCTCGCCGTGCCGACGCCGCACGAAGTGCTCCGTCGACTCGCCGAAGTAGCCGAGCACCTCGGCCACCACGCGCCCCGCCTCCCCTTCCGACAGCGGCGTGCTCCGCACCAGATGCTCGACGAGCTCACGGTGGGCATCGAGTTCTCCGGCGGGCACGGAGCCCGATCGTGCCCGTCCGACGTCCGACACGCCAGAATCCTGCCCGAAATCGGGCAGGATCGCGCCGCTGCGCGCGTCGAACCGGCCGTTCACCGGGTCGAGGGTCTCACGCGCGCTCCCCAGGGCCGCGGGGTGGCCGGGCCCCCTGCGTTCTCCGACGACGCCCCGGCTGTCCCCTGACCGACGATCACCGCTCCGCACCGCGCGCTCCGAGACGAGCCCGCCGGGCGCCGTGCCCCTCTCAGGTGATCGGCGAACCAGGGACATGAGCGCCCCCGAGTGCGCCGGCGTCCCGCGAATTCCGGCTCGTCCGACGATGCGCAAGCGCGAACGTCTGCCCGAGACGGGCTTCCCATCTGCCACCGTTCGTCACGATGCACCGATGCCGATCGACGATCTGCTGCGGCGCCAAGGCGGGCTCGTCTCCGTCGCGCAAGCGCGGGAGAACGGTGTCGCGCCGCGGACGTTGCAGCAACGGGCCCGATCCGCGGGATGGGCGAGGCTGCACCCGGGTGTGTACCTCGCGGCGGGTCATCGGCTCACCGACGAGGTGCGCGTTCGAGCGGCCTGGCTCTGGGCGGGTCCCGAAGCCGCTGTCTCTGGGCCCGCGGCCGCGTACTGGCTCGGGATGCTGCCGTCGGCTCCGGACCCCGTGGAGCTGACCGTGCCCGCCCGGACGAAGCCGCGAGCACAGCCCGGCGTGCGGATCCGGCGACGCGACCTCAGCCACCTGGACCGCATCGGCCAGCGCGACATCTGGCTCACCGGCGCCGCGCTGACCGTCCTCGACACAGCGGTCACGCTTCCCGACGGTGCGGCGTTCCTCGACCGGGCGCTGCAGCGACACATCAGCTTCGCGGCTCTGCACCACGCTCATTGCCGAGCGATCGGACGACGGGGATCACCGAGAGCCGGGAAGCTGCTCACCGCGGCTGCCGACCGGGCAGGCTCGGTCGCAGAGCGCTTGCTGGTCAGGTTGCTGCGGGAGGCGGGGATGCGCGGCTGGCGGGTCGACCATCCGTTCCAGGAGTTCCGGATCGACATCGCGTTCCCGGCCCACCGGCTGGCGATCGAGGTCGACGGCTGGGCCTGGCACGTCGACCCGGCTCGCTTCCGGGCCGACCGCCGCAAGGGCAACGCATTGGTCACGCAGGGCTGGACGCTCCTGCGCTTCACCTGGCACGACCTCACGACGGACCCCCAGGCCGTGCTCGCCACCATCCACGCCGCGCTCGCCCGTGCCGCGTGACGTTGATCGAGGTGCACGGGACATCGGCGCACCAGGATGCGCTCGAGTCCCGCAGATGGTGATCACCCCGGCGCCGAACGGCCCCGCCGGCACCGCCGGGGCACCCAAGGTCGTGACGCCGAGGCGCCGGCGGGGCAGGGTGCGCTCCCGACTTTGCGCCCGCAGGACGTCCGGCAGGGCGAGGAGGGCGGCCCGGGTCAGGCGGAGCGGGCGGCGGGGCGGTCGTCGGGGGTGGGCTCGTCGGGCGCCGCGGGCTCCAGCTCGCCCGCGGCCCAGAGGGCGGCGTAGCGCCCACCCGCAGCGAGCAGCTCGGCGTGTGTGCCCTGCTCGACGACGCGGCCACCGTCGAGGACGACGATCCGGTCGGCGCGGGCGGCGGTGGCCAGCCGGTGGGCGACGACGAAGGCGGTGCGCCGCGAGGTCAGGTGGTCGCCCGCGGCGAGGACCGCGGCCTCGGTGGCGGGGTCGAGGGCGGCGGTGGCCTCGTCGAACACGAGGATGTCGGGGTCGACCAGCTCGGCCCGGGCCAGCGCGACGAGCTGGCGCTGCCCCGCCGAGAGCCCCTGCCCGCGTTCCCCGACTGGGTGCCGGAACCCGCCGGGCAACGATCTGACCAGCGGCAACGCTCCGACGGCCCGGGCGGCGCGTTCGATCCGGGCCGGCGAGGCGTCGGGCCGGCCGTAGGCGATGTTGGCGGCGATGTCGCCGGTGAACAGGTGCGGCTCCTGGGGTACGACGCCCAGGTGCTGCCGGTAGTCCGTCAGCGGGAAGCGGCGCACGTCGACGCCGTCGACGAGCACGGCGCCGGCGCCGACGTCGTAGAACCGGCTGATCAGCTTCACCAGCGTCGACTTCCCGGCACCTGTGGCCCCGACCAGTGCGACGGTCTCCCCCGGCTCGACGGTGAGGGAGATTCCGACGACGGCGGGGTCGGCGGCCGCGTCGTAGCGGAAGCAGACGTCGCGCAGCTCGACCCGGCCGCGCAGCCGGGCCGGGACCGCCACCGCGGGTCCGACGCGCTCGTCGGGTCGGGCGGGGACGGAGGTCGGGGTGCGCAGCAGCTCCGAGATGCGGGTGAGCCCGACGCGTGCCTGCTGGTACCCGTCGAACACCTGCGAGAGCTGCTGGACCGGGGTGAAGAACATGCCCAGGTACAGCAGGAAGGCGGTGAGGACGCCGGGGGTGAGGTCGCCCGCGGCGACCCGGGCCGCGCCGACGCCCAGGACGAGGGCCTGCGCGATGTCGGACAGGTAGGCGACGCCCGGGAAGTAGGTCGCGATGTAGCGCTGGGCGCGCATCCGGGTGCGGCGGTAGGCGTCGCTGCGGGCACCGAAGGCCCGGGCGCTGTGCTCCTCGCGCACGAACGCCTGCGCGACCCGCACCCCGGACACGTTCTCCTGCATGTCGGCGTTGACGGCGCTGACCTTCTCCCGGGCCTCGGCGTAGGCGCGGGACGAGAGGCGTCGGAACACGACGGTGGCGGCGGCCAGCAGCGGCACGACCGAGAGCGCGACCAGGGCCAGCTGGGCGTCGGTGACGAGCAGCGCGACGGCCACGCCCACCACCGTCAGCAGGCTGACGACGGCCTGCACGAGCCCGGTCTGCAGGAACGTCGACAAGGCGTCGACGTCGGTGGTCATCCGGGTCATGATCCGGCCGGACAGCTCGCGCTCGTAGTAGTCGAGCCCGAGCCGCTGCAGGTGCGCGTAGCTGCGGACGCGCAGCGAGTACAGCAGGCTCTCGCCGGTCCGCGAGGTCACGACCGTCTCGGCCGCGACGACGAGCCAGCTGACCGCGACCAACCCGATCCCGAGCAGCGTCGCGACGACGATGGCGCGCCCGGACCCGCCGGTGATCCCGGAGTCGACGGCGTAGCGGGCGATGCTCGGGAACGCCAGCGAGCTCAGCGCGTCGAGCGCCACCAGGACCAGGCCCAGCGCGAGCAGGCCCCGGACGGGACGCAGGATGCGGCCGAGGCGGGCACCGTCGAGCGGCGAGGTGGGGTCGGTGTCGCCGAGCCGGGGCTCGTCGGTGGCGGGCGGCAGGGCCTCCACCCGCTCCAGGAGCTCGGGCGTCGCCGGGATTCCCCCGACGAGCGCGCTTGCGCCCGCGCTGCCGCGCACCCCGCCGCTCGACGCCGCGGCCGCCCGCACCGCACGGGCCGACCCGGCCCGGTCCTCGACGACGTCCGGCCAGAGCTCCGGGGTGACGCCGTCGGCGGTCGCCGCGGGCAGGGCCCCTCGGACCGCCTCCGGGGCCGGCGCGTCGGGAACAGCGGGACCGTCGAGATCTGCACCGTCGAGATCAGCACCGTCGAGATCAGCACCGTCGAGATCAGCACCGTCGAGATCAGCACCGTCGAGATCAGCACCGTCGAGGTTTGGGCCGTCGGCGGCGAGCAGCGTCCGGAACAGCGGGCAGCGCGCCATGAGCTCGGCCTCGGTGCCGACGTCGACGACGCGCCCCTCGTCGAGCACCGCGATCCGGTCGGCCAGCGCCAGCGTCGACCGGCGGTGGGCGACGAGCAGCGTCGTGCGGTCCGCGGTCAGCGAGCGCAGCGTCGAGTGGATCGCGGCCTCGGTGGCGGTGTCGACGGCCGACGTCGCGTCGTCGAGCACCAGCACCCGGGGGTCGGTGAGCATCGCGCGGGCCAGCGCGATCCGCTGCCGCTGCCCGCCCGACAGCGTCAGCCCACGCTCGCCGACGAGGGTGTCGTACCCCTCGGGGAGCGCCTCGACGAACCCGGCGACCTGCGCGGCCTCGGCCGCGGCCCGGATCTCGGCCTCGGTGGCGTCGGGGCGGCCGTAGCCGATGTTGGCCCGGATGGTGTCGGAGAACAGGAACGCCTCCTCGAACACCACCCCGAGCTCGGAGCGCAGGTCGGCCAGCCGCAGCCGGCGCAGGTCGACCCCGCCGAGGCGCAACGCGCCCACCTGGGGGTCGTAGAACCGCGGCAGGAGCAGTGCGACGGTGGACTTCCCGGACCCCGCCCCACCGACGAGCGCCATGGTCTCGCCGGGCTGCACGTGCAGGGACACGCCGTCGAGCACCGGGTCGCGGCGGGTGTAGCCGAACACGACCTCGTCGAGCTCGATGTCCAGCGGCCCCGCGGGCAGCGACGCCGGCTCGTCGGGGTCGGTGACCTCGGAGGTGGCGTCGACGAGGTCGTACACCCGCTCGACGCCGGCCCGCGCGAGCTGCGCGGACACGATCAGCGAGCCCACCAGCCGGGCCGGCCCGACCAGCTGCGCGACGTAGGTGGTGAACGCCAGGAACGTGCCGATGGTGATCGACCCGCCCAGCGCGAGCGCCCCGCCGAGCCCGACGACCGCGACCTGGCCGAGGGTGGGCAGGGCGAGCAGTGTCGGGTTGAGCCGCGCGGTCATCCGCGCCGAGCGCATCCGCTCGGCGAACAGCCGCCGCGAGATCCGTTCCAGCGTGCGGACCTCGCGCTCCTCCTGCCCGAACCCCTTGACGACGCGCACGCCCGTGACGGTCTCCTCGACCTGCTGCGCCACGTCGGCGGCGCGCTGCTGGGCCGACCACGTGGCCGGGAACAGCACCCGCCGCGTGCGGTTGGTGACCAGCGCCGCGAGCGGCAGCATGATCAGCGCGACCACGGTGAGCAGCGGGGACAGCCACAGCATCGCGCCGATGGAGACGACCACGAGCACGACCGTCCCGGCGCTGAGCGGGACGATCTGCAGCAGGCTCTGCACGAGCTGCAGGTCGGTGATCGCCCGCGAGACGACCTGCCCGGTGCGCAGCTGGTCCTGCCGCTGCCCGTCGAGCCGCTGGACGGCCGCGAACACCTGGCGGCGCAGGTCGTGCTGCACGTCGAGTGCCATGCGGCCGGCCAGGTAGCGCCGCGCGAACGACGCGCCGAACCGGACCGTGGCCAGCGAGAGGACCGCGACGACGACGGGGACCAGCACGTCGGTGATGCCGCGGACCGCGTCGTCGATCGCGACGCGCGCGAGCAGCGGCCCCGCCGCATCGAGGCTCACGCCCAGCACGGACGCGACGAGCGCCCCGATCGTCACCCCGCGGTGACGCATGCAGGCGCCACCGAGCTTGCGGATCCAGCCGGTGCGCCCGTCCGTCGTTCCGTCCGCGGGTGCCTCCGCGGTGCGCGCTGCCGGTGCCACACGATCAGGCTATGCCCGCTCCCCGACATCCCGCCGACGTGCATCCACAGCCGTCCCGCGGTGCACGATCCGTGCCGATCGTCCCGTTCCGGTGATCGTCGGGGAGTACTAGCGTGGCGTGGGACACACCATCGCCGGACCCGGGAGCGCTCGATGACGCCGCACTTCCCCGACATCCCCTCGCTGCTCGCGCACTGGGCCACCGAGCGGGCCGACGACGAGGTCGTCCGGTTCGACGGTCGCACCTGGACGTGGCGGGAGCTGCAGGAGCGTGTGCACCGGCTCGCGGGTGCGCTGCGCGCGGCGGGTGTCGGCCCCGGCGACCGGATCGCGGTGCTCGACCTCAACCACCCGTCCTGCCTGGAGCTCACGCTGGCGTGCGCGCAGATCGGCGCGGCGAACGCCGTCGTCAACTTCCGGCTGGCGCCGCCCGAGATCGTCTACGTGATCAACGACGCCGAGGCGAAGCTGCTGTTCGTCGGCCCCGAGTTCGCGGCGGCCGCGGAGTCGCTGCGCGAGAAGGTGCCGACGGTCGAGCGGCTGGTCCGCATCGGGGGCGCCGACGACGAGTACGAGGCGCTGCTCGCCGCGCACGACCCCGACCCGGAGGTCCACCCGGTCGCGCCGGACGACTGCTTCGTCCAGCTGTACACCTCCGGGACGACGGGCTTCCCCAAGGGCGCCATGCTCACCCACCGCGGGATGCTCGCGCACGCGGCGAACGTCCTGGCCGAGGTGCCGATGGAGGCCGGCGCCGTCGTGCAGGTCGCGATGCCGCTGTTCCATGTCGGCGGGACGAGCTACTCCTTCGTCGCGATGACCGCCGGGGCGCGGATGGTGATCATGCGCATCCCCGACCCGGCGGGCGTCCTCGACATGTTCGTCGCCGAGCGCATCACCCACACCTTCCTGGTGCCGGCGCTCATGGCCGCGCTCGCCGCCGTTCCGGACGCCGCCGACCGCGACTACTCGTCGCTGAAGATCCTCTCCTACGGCGCCTCGCCGATCCCGCTGCCCGTGCTGCGGGCCTGCGTCGCGCTGTTCCCGGGCACGTTGCAGCAGGTGTACGGGATGACCGAGGCGTGCGGCGTCGTCACCACGCTCGGGCCGGCCGATCACGAGAACCCCGACGTCGCGCACCGGCTCGTCTCCGCGGGCACGCCGATCCCGGGCGTGGAGATCGAGATCCGCGATCCCGCCACCGGCGACCGGGTGCCGACGGGCGAGCCCGGCGAGGTGTGGGTGCGCACCGAGCAGCTCATGGCCGGCTACTGGCGCAAGCCCGACGCGACCGCGGCCGCCATCACCGACGACGGCTGGCTGCGCTCCGGCGACGGCGGTCACGTCGACGCCGACGGGTACGTCTACGTCACCGACCGGATCAAGGACATGATCATCTCCGGGGGCGAGAACATCTACCCCGCCGAGATCGAACGCGTCCTCGCCGAGCACCCCGACGTGGGCGACGTCGCGGTCATCGGGGTGCCCGACGACCGGTGGGGCGAGGTCGGCAAGGCGGTCGTCGTCGCCGCGCCGGGCGCGACCGTCGACGAGGAGTCGCTGCTCGCCTACTGCCGCGAGCACCTGGCGTCGTTCAAGTGCCCCAAGTCGGTCGACGTCGTCGCGGAGCTGCCGCGCAACCCGACGGGCAAGGTGCTGAAGAAGGACCTCCGGGCGCCGTACTGGGAGGGCCGCGAGCGCCAGACCGTCTGACCCCGGGCGTCGGCACCCACGTCACCCGTCATCACCCGACCCGACCCAGCGGACGGAGGCCGTCATGGCCCTGCGCGTCGGAGACCATCTCGCCGCGAGCCTGCCCGCGCTGCGCCACGAGCCGATCGCCCGCCGGGTACGGGCGTGGTCGGGCGGGACGCTGCTGCTCGACTCCTCGCGCGCGGCGCTGGTGTGGGAGCCGGGCCGGGTCGTGCCGCAGTACGCCGTCCCGGTCGACGACGTCGTCGCCACGCTCACGCCCGACCCGGGTTACGCCGGCCGTCGCGACGGGCCCGGCGCCGTCCCCGTCGGGCCCGCCGGCGCCCAGGTGCTGACGCCCGAGACCGGGTTCGGCGTGCACAGCACACCGGGCGCGGTGCTGACGATGAGCACCGGGGCGGCGCCGTTGCGCGGGGCCGCGTTCCGCCCCGAGGACCCCGACCTCGCCGGGCACGTCGTCGTCGACTTCGCCGGCCCGGACACGTGGTGGGAGGAGGACGAGCCGGTCGTCGGCCATCCGCGCGACCCGTACCACCGCGTCGACGCGCGGCGCAGCTCCCGGCACGTGCGGATCTCGGCGGACGGGGTGCTGCTCGCCGAGAGCCGGACGCCGACGGCGGTGTTCGAGACCAACCTGCCGGTACGGCACTACCTCCCGCGGGCCGACCTCGTCGCCGACCTCGCGCCGAGCGACACCGTCACCACCTGCGCGTACAAGGGCGTGGCGAGCTACCTGTCCGCCGGCGGCCTGCCCGACGTCGCGTGGACCTACCCGCAGCCGCTGCCCGACGCCACCCCGCTCGCCGGGCTCGTCGCGTTCTTCGACGAGCGCGTCGACGTCGAGATCGACGGCGTCGCGCTCGCCCGGCCGCGCACACCGTGGTCGTAGCCGCAGCCGGGTCGCTTGACTCGTGAGTAACTTGTGGGCTACTCAACGGGCATGGCGTCGATGAAACTGTCCACCCAGATCTCCTACGGGGACGACCCGCGCGCGACGGCGGAGTCCGTCGTCGAGATGGAGAAGGCGGGACTCGACATCGTGTGGGTCGCGGAGGCCTACAGCTTCGACGCCGTCTCGACGATGGGCTACCTCGCCGCGCGCACCGAGCGGGTGGAGATCGGCTCGGGCATCCTCCCGATCTACAGCCGCACGCCCACGCTGACGGCGATGACGGCCGCGTCGCTCGACGCGCTGTCGGGCGGCCGCTTCGTGCTCGGCCTCGGCGCGTCCGGACCGCAGGTCATCGAGGGCTTCCACGGCGTGCCCTACGACAAGCCGGTCGCACGGACCCGCGAGGTCGTCGAGATCTGCCGCAAGGTCTGGGCGCGCGAGCGCGTCACCCACCACGGCCTCTACGAGATCCCGCTGCCGGAGGACCGCGGCACCGGGCTGGGCAAGCCGCTCAAGCTGATCAACCACCCGGTCCGCGCCGACATCCCGGTGTGGATCGCCGCCCTCGGCGAGCGCAACGTGGCGATGACCGCGGAGATCGCGACTGGCTGGCTGCCGCACGTCGTCGTGCCCGAGAAGGTGCGCGAGGTGTTCGGTCCCGCGCTCGAGGAGGGCTTCGCCAAGCGCGACCCGGCGCTGGGTCCGCTGCAGATGACCGGCGGCGGCTTCCTCGCCGTCGACGACGACATGATCGTGCACGCCCGCAACGCCGCCCGTGCGATGTTCGCGCTCTACATCGGCGGGATGGGCGCGCGCGGTCGGAACTTCTACAACACGGTCTTCGCCCGGCAGGGCTATCCGGACGCGGCGAGGACCGTCCAGGACCTCTACCTCGACGGGCGCAAGGAGGAGGCCGCGGCGGCCCTGCCGGAGGAGTTCGTCGACGGCATGACGCTCACCGGGCCGCCCGGGAAGCTCCGCGAGCGGATCGCCTCCCTGGCCGAGGCCGGGGTGACGCACCTGCACGTCTCGCCCGTCTCGAAGGACCCGGTCGGGCTGCTGGGCCAGGTCCGGGAGTGGCTCGGCTGACCGGCGCACCCCAGTGAGCGCCGCAGCGCCCGCGAGCGCCCGCCTCACCCTCGTCACGCACGCGTCGACGGCCGCGACCGCGGCGGCCGCCTTCGCCGCCGACGAGCCGCTCGAACCCCGGGGGGCGGCGGCCGCCGGGGCCGCGCGGGGCGCGCTGTCCCGCGTCACGGCCGCGGTGTGCTCCCCCGCGCAGGCCTGCGTCGCGACGGCGGCCGCGCTGGGCCTCGCGGCCCGCCCCGCCGACGTGTGGCGCGACTGGGACCTCGGCCGCTGGCGCGGCTCCACCCTCGACGAGGTCGCCGCCGCCGAGCCGGCCGCCGTCGGGACGTGGCTCGCCGATCCCGACGCCGCCCCGCACGACGGCGAGTCGCTCACCGCACTTGCCGCGCGTGTCGCCGCCACGCTCGCCGACCCCGGGCTCGTCCCTGCGGAGGGGCGCGCGGCGCACCTCGTCGTCGTCACCCACGCGGCCGTCGTCCGGGCGGTGGTGCTGGCCGTGCTGGGTGCGCCCGCGACGGGCTTCTGGCGGCTCGACGCCGCTCCCCTCACCGCGACGGTGCTGCGCGGTGTCCCCGGCCGCTGGACGGTCCGTGCCACGGCGACCCCGCTGGTCCCGCCGCCGAGGGGGTGACCCGCCTCCCCCGCCCGCACCCCCGGACGGGGGAGGCCGAACGGTCGGTGCCGGGCGCCGACCGGCCGCCACGGAGCGAAACGTCCGGAGCGACGAACGCGACAGGGTCAGTGAGGCTCCGTGCGGTACCTCCCCGTTCGGGGGAGGACTACTCTCGAAGGGTCCCGGCGAAGAGACGACAAATCGAGCGAACCGAGGCGATTCAGCGTGTCCACCAGCAGTACCTCCGGCCAGACGAGCCAGTTCGGCCCCAACGAATGGCTCGTCGAGGAGATGTACCAGCGTTTCCTCGACGACCCGGATGCCGTCGACGCCGCCTGGCACGACTTCTTCGCCGACTACCGGCCGCCGTCCGGTGACGACGAGACGGAGTCGAACGGAACCACCTCCACCACGACGACCCCGACCGCCTCCGCGTCCGCCGCCGCTCCCCGTTCCGCCGCCGCCTCCGGGACGGCCGCGGCGAACGGCTCGGCGCCGGCCCCCGAGGACAAGGCGGAGAAGACCACCGAGAAGACCGTGCAGCAGCCCGCCACGCAGAAGCCGGCCCAGCAGGCCGACCGGTCGGCGAACGGCGCCGCCCCCGGCAAGCCCGTCGCGGGCACCACGTCGCGTGCCGCCAAGCCCGCGCCCGCCGCCGCCGAGGGCGAGGTGCTGCCCCTGCGCGGGGCGGCGAACGCCGTCGTCAAGAACATGAACGCCTCGCTCGCCGTGCCGACCGCGACGAGCGTGCGCGCCGTGCCGGCGAAGCTCATCGCCGACAACCGCATCGTCATCAACAACCAGCTCAAGCGCACGCGTGGCGGCAAGCTGTCGTTCACCCACCTCATCGGCTACGCGGTGGTCAAGGCGCTGGCCGACTTCCCGGTGATGAACCGGCACTTCGTCGAGGTCGACGGGAAGCCCACCGCCGTCCAGCCGGAGCACGTCAACCTCGGCCTCGCGATCGACCTGCAGGGCAAGAACGGGCAGCGTTCCCTCGTCGTCGTGTCGATCAAGGGCTGCGAGGAGATGACCTTCGCGCAGTTCTGGTCCGCCTACGAGAGCATGGTCCACAAGGCGCGCAACGGCACGCTCGCCGCCGAGGACTTCGCGGGCACCACGATCAGCCTCACCAACCCGGGCACCCTCGGCACCAACCACTCGGTGCCGCGGTTGATGCAGGGCCAGGGCACGATCGTCGGTGTCGGCGCGATGGAGTACCCCGCCGAGTTCCAGGGCGCCAGCGAGGAGCGGCTCGCCGAGCTCGGCATCAGCAAGATCATCACGCTGACGTCGACCTACGACCACCGGATCATCCAGGGCGCGGAGTCGGGCGACTTCCTGCGCCGGGTCCACCACCTGCTGCTGGGCGGCGACGGGTTCTTCGACGACATCTTCCGCTCCCTGCGCGTCCCGTACGAGCCGATCCGCTGGGTGCAGGACTTCGCCGAGGGCGAGGTCGACAAGACCGCGCGCGTCCTCGAGCTGATCGAGTCCTACCGCACGCGCGGCCACCTGATGGCCGACACCGACCCGCTCAACTACCGCCAGCGCCGTCACCCCGACCTCGACGTGCTCAGCCACGGGCTGACGCTGTGGGACCTCGACCGCGAGTTCGCGGTCGGCGGCTTCGCGGGCCAGCTGCGGATGAAGCTGCGCGACGTGCTCGGTGTGCTGCGCGACGCGTACTGCCGCACCATCGGCACCGAGTACATGCACATCGCCGACCCGGAGCAGCGGGCCTGGCTGCAGGAGCGCATCGAGGTCCCGCACCAGAAGCCGCCGGTCGTCGAGCAGAAGTACATCCTGTCGAAGCTCAACGCCGCCGAGGCGTTCGAGACCTTCCTGCAGACGAAGTACGTCGGGCAGAAGCGGTTCTCCCTGGAGGGCGGCGAGACCGTCATCCCGCTGCTCGACGCCGTGCTGGACAAGGCTGCCGAGCACGAGCTCGCCGAGGTCGTCATCGGCATGCCGCACCGCGGCCGGCTCAACGTGCTGGCCAACATCGTCGGCAAGCCGATCAGCCAGATCTTCCGCGAGTTCGAGGGCAACCTCGACCCGGGCCAGGCCCACGGCTCCGGCGACGTCAAGTACCACCTCGGCGCCGAGGGCAAGTACTTCCGCATGTTCGGCGACGGCGAGACGGTCGTGTCGCTGGCGTCCAACCCGAGCCACCTCGAGGCCGTCGACCCCGTGCTCGAGGGGATCGTCCGGGCCAAGCAGGACCTGCTCGACCAGGGCGACGGCGCCTTCCCGGTGCTGCCCCTGATGCTGCACGGCGACGCCGCGTTCGCCGGGCAGGGCGTCGTGGCCGAGACGCTGAACCTCGCCCTGCTGCGCGGCTACCGCACCGGCGGCACCGTGCACGTCGTCGTCAACAACCAGGTCGGGTTCACCACCGCGCCCGAGCAGTCGCGCTCGTCGCAGTACTGCACCGACGTCGCGAAGATGATCGGCGCGCCGGTCTTCCACGTGAACGGCGACGACCCCGAGGCGTGCGTGTGGGTCGCCAAGCTGGCGGTCGAGTACCGCGAGCGCTGGAACAACGACGTCGTGATCGACATGATCTGCTACCGGCGCCGCGGCCACAACGAGGGCGACGACCCCTCGATGACGCAGCCGGCGATGTACGACGTCATCGACGCCAAGCGCAGCGTCCGCAAGATCTACACCGAGTCCCTGATCGGCCGCGGCGACATCACCGTCGACGAGGCCGAGGCCGCGCTGAAGGACTTCTCCAACCAGCTCGAGCACGTGTTCAACGAGGTCCGCGAGCTGGAGCGCACGCCGCCGACGCTCTCGCCCTCGGTCGAGAACGAGCAGTCGGTGCCCACCGACCTCGACACCTCGGTGCCGCTGGAGGTCATCCACCGCATCGGCGACGCCCACGTGCAGCTGCCGGAAGGCTTCACCGTGCACCAGCGGGTCAAGCCGGTGCTGGCCAAGCGGGAGAAGATGTCGCGCGAGGGCGACGTCGACTGGGCCTTCGGCGAGCTGCTCGCCATGGGCTCGCTGGCGCTCAACGGCAAGCTGGTCCGGCTCTCCGGGCAGGACTCGCGGCGCGGCACGTTCGTGCAGCGGCACTCGGTCGTCATCGACCGCAAGACCGGCGAGGAGTACTTCCCGCTGCGCAACCTCGCCGAGGACCAGGGCCGCTTCCTGCCCTACGACTCGGCGCTGTCGGAGTACGCGGCGCTCGGCTTCGAGTACGGCTACTCCGTGGCCAACCCGGACGCGCTCGTCATGTGGGAGGCGCAGTTCGGCGACTTCGTCAACGGCGCCCAGTCGATCATCGACGAGTTCATCTCCTCCGGTGAGGCCAAGTGGGGGCAGATGGCCGACGTCGTGCTGCTGCTGCCGCACGGCCTCGAGGGCCAGGGCCCCGACCACAGCTCCGGACGCATCGAGCGGTTCCTGCAGCTGTGTGCCGAGGGGTCGATGACGGTCGCGATGCCGTCGGAGCCCGCGAACCACTTCCACCTGCTGCGCCGGCACGCCCTCGACGGGGTGCGCCGCCCGCTGGTGGTGTTCACGCCGAAGTGGATGCTGCGCGCCAAGCAGGTCGTCAGCCCGCTGTCGGACTTCACCGGTGGCCGCTTCCGCACCGTGATCGACGACCCGCGCTTCCGCAACTCCGACAGCCCCGCCCCCGGGGTGCGCCGGGTGCTGCTGTGCTCGGGCAAGATCTACTGGGAGCTGGCGGCGGCGATGGAGAAGCGCGGCGGGCGCGACGACATCGCGATCGTCCGCATCGAGCAGCTCTACCCGGTGCCCGACCGCCAGCTCGCCGCGGTCCTCGAGCGCTACCCCAACGCCGACGACATCCGCTGGGTCCAGGAGGAGCCGGCCAACCAGGGCGCGTGGCCGTTCTTCGGCCTCGACCTGCGGGAGAAGCTCCCGGAGCGGCTCTCGGGCCTGACCCGCGTGTCGCGGCGCCGGATGGCCGCGCCCGCGGCCGGCTCGTCGAAGGTCCACGAGGTCGAGCAGGCCGCGATCCTCGACGAGGCGCTGAGCTGAGCTGATCCGGGCTGACCGTGAGTGGCGATGGTCGCCATGGCGACCATCGCCACTCACGAGGTCCGACCGGCGGGCGGTAGGCCCACGCCTACTATGCGGGCGTGTACTTCACCGACCGGGGCATCGAGGAGCTCGTCGACCGCCGGGGCGAGGAGCAGGTCAGCATCGAGTGGGTCGCCGACCGGCTGCGCGCCTTCGTCGACCAGAACCCGGCGTTCGAGGACGCCGTGGAGCGGCTGGCGAGCTTCCTGGCCCGCGACGACGAGGACTGATCCGCACCCGCGCCCGGCGGGCGGCCCCGTCCACGACGGGCGGACGCCCGGTCAGCGGCGCAGGCCCAGCCGGCGGCGGTGCACGGCGTCGGACAGCTCGGCGAACCGGGCGGCGACCGCCTCGTCGAGCTCGTCGAGGCTCGCCCGCTGGCCGGAGCCGGGCGGCGTCGGCTCGGGGGACGGCATGGGGCGCAACGTCATCCAGGACTCCGACCACAGCGCCTCGAGCGCGGCCTCCCAGTGCAGCTCGACGGCCAGCCGCGACAGCGCGACCCGGTCACCGACGCGCGTCATGGCGTCGTCGAGCTCGGCGAGGACGCGGGTGAGCTCGGCTGCGCGCGCCCGGTCGCGTTCCCGAACGGCCTCGACGGCGCCGGTGATCTCGGCCGTGATGGCCTTGTAGCGGTCCGCGGGGCTCGCCGCGTGCGCGGGTTGCTGCTGCTCCGAGGGCTCGTCGAACGTCATCCCCGGTCCTCCCGTGACACGTCACCGGCCGCACCGGACAGCGGCACGTCACCGGGCGCACTCGACAGCGGCACCTCGCCCGCCGCACCCGACAGCGGCACCTCGCCCGCCGCACCGGACCGTGATGCCTGGTCCTGCTCCGGCTCCGGCACCAGGACGACCTGCGGCCGGGCGTGCTGCGCGCGGTCGAAGAACAGGCCGCGGCCGGGCCGCGGCGCCCACTGCAGCAGCCCCGGCCCGAGCGGCCCGAGCTCGCTGCCCTGCACGTCGAGCGCCACCCAGGCGCCGATGTCGTCGGGAGCGGCGCCGAGGGTGAGCAGTGTCCGAAGCCGCCCGACGCTGCGCCACCACCCCAGCACGTGCACGCCCGTCTCCGGGCCGAAGTGCAGGATGCGCCGCAGCGCCTCGGTCCCCGGCCGGTCGAGGATGTGGTCGGCAGCGTCTCCACCGAGGAGGACGAGGTGGACCGGGCGGCGTGGGCCGCCGGAGAGCCGGGCCGTCACGTCGGCCGCGAGCGTCTCGACCCGCTCACGGACCCCGTCGAGCCCGACGGTCGTGACGGCGTGCCCCGCCAACCGGGCGGCCATCCGCCGCGCGGGCTCCACGGCCTCGACGACGAGCGGCACCAGCACGACGTCGACCTCCCCCGGCGCGTACTGGTCGCGCAGCGACGCCGTGGCCGCGGCCAGCACCGCGAGCGCGTCGGACGCCCCGGCCCCGAGGACGGCGATGTTGCGGGCGGGCGCGTCGGGCAGTGCGACGGTCGCGGGGCTCGCGGCGACGTCGATCACCTGGCCGACGAGCGCCCGCGGCGTCGCGCCGCCGCCCGCGGCCGGGAGCCGGTCGGCGAGGTCGGCGTAGCGCGGGGCGCGGGCCCCGTCGAACAGCACGGGCGGGGCGAAGGCGGCGGCGTGGTCGTCGTGCAGGCGCTGCTGCAGCAGGGCGAGGGTCGACTGCGCCGCGTCGGGGATGCGGACGATCTCGTTGCCGTGCTTGATGCCCGACTCGTGGTTGAGCACGGCGTGCCAGCGCGGGAGGTCGAGCGCGGCGTCGTTGAGGTCGGCGAGCACGCGGCGCGCCCGCGGCAGCGCGACCCGCAGGACGAACTGCTCGAAGATCGCGGGGCGGCCCCAGAACGCCTCGATGCCCGACACGTCCTGGCTGGCGAGGACGAGGTGGATCCCCTGCGAGCGACCGCGCCGGGCCACGTCCTCCAGCAGCTGGGTGGCGGCCCGGGTCACGTCGTCGCGCTCGGCGAACAGGTACTGGAACTCGTCGATCACGGCGACGATGCGCGGCCAGTGCCCGTGTGGGTCGCGGTGGCGCAGCTCCTCGAGCTTGGTGACCTCGTGCTCCTTCGCGGCGTCGGCCCGCCTGCGCATCTCGTCGGACAGGAACCGCAGCAGCGCCAACCCGAACTCGCGGTCGGTGTTGACGTTGACCCCCACCAGACGCGCGTGCGGCAGCCAGGTCGTGTCGCGGCGCCCCGGCGCGAACTGCGCGAACGACACGCCCTCCTTGAAGTCGAGCAGGTAGAACTCCAGCTCGTGGGGGCTGTAGCGGGCCGCCATCGAACCGATCATGGTCAGCAGCAGGTTGGTCTTGCCGGTGCCGCTCGGGCCGCCGATCAGCGCGTGCGGGGAGCCGTCGGCCAGTACGAGGTCCTTGCGCAGGCCCTCGGCGAACCCGACGGGCGCGTGCACCCCGGCCGCGGTGCCGCCGCGCTCCCCGCGGCCGGTCCCCCACTCCGCGGGGGGCGGCAGCAGGTCCGCGAAGGTGCCGACCCGGCTGCGCCACTCCTCGTGCGCCCGGCTGATCGCGATCCCCGCGGCGACGACCTTGTCCCGGGGCAACGGCCGGTCGAGCCGGACGTCGACGTGCGGGCCGGTCATCGACGTCCGCACCTGTCGCGGCGGTCGCATGTCGACGGTCTCGACCGCGGCGTTGAGCGTCACCGGCACGTCGAGCAGGACCAGCGAGATGCCGCAGGCCAGGCCGCCTCGGGCCACGCGCTGGAGCTGGCGGTGGTCGTCCTCGGACAGGGCGGTCCGGTTGCCGACGAGCACCGCGACGAGCCACGGTTCGGTGCGCCTGCCGTCGGTCTCCGCGGCGAGCGCGCGCAACGACGGGTGCCCGTCGACCAGGACCCGGGTGTGCACCCGCCGGATCCGGTCGGAGAGCTCCTCCAGCAGGGCCGGCAGCCGGCCGGGATCGTGCACGGTGAGCAGGCCGGTGCTGGTCAGCGGGTAGAGCCCGGGCAGCGAGCCGGTGAACTGGCCGACGTCCCAGACGTGCACGGCCACCAGACCCGGCCGGAAGTACGACAGCACCCGGACCAGCAGCGCCTCGACGAGCGCCTCGGCGGTGGCGCGGCAGTCGGGGGCGGAGACGACCTGCAGGTGCGAGTCGTCGAGCAGCGGCACCCCGACCGGGAACGACTCGCCCCCGGCGACCGACGCGTGGCCGATCCGCCACAGCCGCGGGACGCCGTCGGTCCCGTCGTCCTTGCCCGCGTCGCCGATCCAGCGGTCCGGGTCGTCGCCCGCGGCGCCGGGGGCCGCCTCGTCGAACACCGCACGCAGCGCCGCGGGGCCACCGGCCTGCCAGGTGTCGAACGCGGCGGCGTGGTCGGCCTCGACACGCGCGACGACGGGCGCCAGCTCGGCCGACGCGAACGCGGCGGCGAGGCCCTCGTCGGCCCGTGCGGCGTCGAGCCCGTCGGTGCGCAGCCAGAGCTCCAGCATGGCGCGGGCATGGGCGCGCACGGCCTCGTCGCGGGCAGCCCCCGCACCGCGCAGTGCGGCCTCGACGGCGTCGGCGAAGTCTGCGAACGCCGAGACGATCCGCTCCCGGCGACCCGGCCTGCGCGCCATCACGACCCGGCCATCAGAGCCGCGCGTCGAGGTCGCCGACGGCGGTCAGCGCGGTGGCCAGGTGCCCGTGGCCACGGTCGAGCTCGTCGACGGCACCGGCCAGACCCTTGGGCACCAACGACTCCGGGTGCTGCCTGCTCAGCTCGGCCAGGACCCGTACCGCAGCGTCGATCCGCTCGCGGGCCAGCGCGGCCAGCTCGCCTGCCGTGCGCGTCAGCTCGGCCACCTCGGCCAGCGCGGCCCTCACCTCAGCGACGGACACCGTCTGCTCCCGCTCCGCAGGTCGCCGCCCTCACAGCCGGGCCGCGACGCCCTCGGACTCCTGGATGGCCGACGCGACGGCCTGCTGCACCGCGGAGATGCTGCGGGCCGCCTCGGCGTAGGCGGCGTTGGCCTGGTCGACGTCGGACTGGCTGCTGCCCGCGGTGACCTGCTGCAACGCCGACTGCGCCTGCTCGATGCAGGACTGCGCCTGCTGCAGCGCCCCGAGACTCTCCGAGGCCTTGTCGTTGGCCAGTGCGATACCGGCCCGGACCTCTTCGATGCTCGCCATGAGGAGTGTGCCTCGCTTCCGCTCGTCGGCCGGACGATCGGGGGCTCGCCGGCGCAGGCGTGAAATCTAGCGGTCGCCCGCCGCCCGATCCGTCCGGGTGGCCCGGTCGCGCGGGCTCGGGTCGCGGGTCCCCCGACGGCCCCGAACCCGTTGCGATGCTACGTCGCCGACGCCGCGGCGGCCTGCCCGTCACCCACGCGGAGCAGGACGTCAGAGCATGCCCAGGCACATCACCGTCATGGCCCCGGCCATCGCGATGTGGGCCCCGGTGGCGGTGCGCACCGACCGCACCCGGGCCAGCCGGCCGGGCGCGACCGCCTCGCCCGCGGTGAGCGCCCGCGTGGCGGCCGTCGGCCCCGCCGTGGCGCGCACGACGGTCCCCGCCGCGTGCACCGGCGGCGGCGCCTCCGGCGCGCACTCGCACGAGGCGCCTCCACGCGCGGCGGCGACGAGCCGGTCGCCGCAGCGCAGGGCGTGCCACGCGAAGAACCCCGCGAACAGCAGGGCCGCGACGGACAGCAGCGCGACGTCGGGGTGCCCGCCGTGGCCGCCCGGCGTCCCGTGCCCGCCCGCGGTCAGCACGAACAGCATCGCGACCGCGCAGGCGACGTGATAGCCCGCGTCGCGGGTGCCGATGCCGGCCCGGACGGCAAGCGCGGCGAACCACAGCCCGGTGCCGGCGAACACCACGATCCACACCGGTCCCGGGACGGGATCCCCGAGCGGCGAGTACATCGCCGCCATGCCGAGCCCCATCGCGGCGTGCGAGGCCTCCCCGACCCGGTCGCCCCGCATCAGGGCGAGCCGCGTCAGGTGCAGGGCACCGAGCCCCAGACAGCAGACGGCGAGGATGACGTTGACCCACTGCATCGGCGGGAACCCCCTCACCCGTCCAGGCCTGCGTTACCGAGAACGGTAGGGAGCGGGCCGCGGCGAATCCATACGGTGCGGGGGTAGTGACTTCGTGGCCCTGACGTGCAGATCACCCACAACGGTGACGGTCCCGGCTACCCTCACGCTCCGCAACCGTCCAGGTCGCGGCCGTCAGACGGTGCGGATCGTGGCCATCATCGCCATGTCCTCGTGCTCGAGGTTGTGGCAGTGGAAGACATAGCGGCCCGCGAGGTCGGTGAAGCGGACGGCGACGTCGACGATCTCCGCCGGCAGCACGTCGACGGTGTCCTTCCACCCGACGTCGGTGGGGCGCGGGGGTTTGCCGTCGCGCGCGAGCACCTGGAACGGGTCGAGGTGCACGTGCACCGGATGGTGGACGTCGCTGCGGAACCGCCACGTCTCGACCTGGCCGAGCGGGATGTCGGCGAGCGAGGAGTTCGGGTCGAACGCGTGGCCGTTGATCGTCCAGCCCCGGGTGTCGCCGACCGCGCCCCGGCCGAACGCGAACTCGCGCACGACCGGGCCCGGCACCAGCGGGGCGACGTCGTCGGCGAGCCGGGCGGGGACCCGGCTGTCGTCGCGGGCCGCGCGCACGACGTGGAAGCGCACGACGTCGGCGGTCGACCCGGTGCCGAGCGTGTTGACCATCGTGACCTCGGTGCCGACGGGGACCGCGGCGAAGTCGACGACGACGTCGAACCGCTCGCCGGGCGCGGCGTCGAGCGCGGTCTGCCGGACCGGGGCGGCGAGCAGGCCGCCGTCGGACCCGACCTGGGTGAACGGCAGGTCCGGACCACCGGGGACGCGCAGCGCGAACGAGTAGCGGCGGGCGTTGGACCCGTTGACGATCCGCAGCCGGTACCGGGTGCCGTCGACCTCGTGGACCGGCCACGGCGCGCCGTTGACCAGTACGACGTCGCCCAGCACGCCGGACATGTAGCGGTCCTCGACGCCGGGGACGGTGCGCAGCGTCCGGTCGAGCGACGGGTAGTCGAACGACCCGTCGGCGGCGAACGCGCGGTCGCAGACGAACAGCGGGAGCTCGTGGTCGCCCGCGGGCAGCCCCAGCGCGTCCTCGACGTCGTCGCGGACGAGGTGCATCCCGGCGAGCCCGCGGTAGACGTTCGGAGCGGTGAAGTCCATCCGGTGGTCGTGGTACCAGAGGGTCGCCGCGCGCTGGCTCATCGGGTAGTGGTGCTCCCGGGTACCGGCGATGGTGTTGCCGACCATCGGGACCCCGTTGTGCACGTGCGCCCAGTTCGACGTGTCGCCGACCGGGAGGACGAGGTCGAGCGGCCAGCCGTCGGAGTCCGACGGGGTGTGCCCGCCGTGCAGGTGCACCACCGTCGGGACCGGGAGCCGGTTGGTGTGCCGTACGACGACCGGACGCCCGGACCAGGTCTCGAACGTCGGTCCCGGGAAGGTCCCGTCGTACCCCCAGATCGTGGTGCGCAGCCCGGGGATGATCTCGACGTCGGCGGTGCGCTGGGTGATCTCGTAGAGGTCGGCGCCCCCGAGGGTCCCGGTCGGCCGCGCGACGGCCGGGATCGGCAACGGCACCCGGTAGGGCGCCGGCAGCGGGACGGCGCTGGTCAGCATCTCGCCCGTCTGCCCGGCGGGGGTGTCGAGACCGACCGCGCCGCATCCCGCGAGACCGGCGACGGCCACCGCTCCGCCGAGCACGCCGAGGAACCCGCGCCGGGACAGCCGGGGCGTCATGCCCGGCCGCCGCGCGCCCGCGTGGCCGACGGCAGCCAGGCCCAGATCGCGAGCAGCACCGCGGCGACGACGATCGTCACCCCGAGCGGGATGTGGAACTGCAGCATCCGGGCGTAGCCGAGGAAGATCTGCAGGCCCTCGGCGAGGAAGAGCACGACGGCGACCGGCAGCACCCAGATCCGGCCACGGCCGCCGGTCACGTACCCGATCGCGACGGCGATCGTCCCGAGCGTCAGGAAGCCGACGACGTCGGCGACGGTCGCGTGCATCTCGATCGCGGCCACGTCTCCGGTGAGGAAGAGGCCGGCGAGGACGGGCTGGCAGACCACCGCGATGAGGTGTGCGGTGACGGTGCCCCGCAGCAGCCAGAGCGTGACTCGGGGACGGCGGGCCGACGCCTCGGGCACGGCCTCCGGTGCGGTTACGGCGATGTCCACGCAGCCCACGTTATAGGTTGGCTGTCTACATATTCATCAGGGATGTCCCTGATGAATCCCTATGCAGAACCCCGGGCTCGTACGTAGAATCGCTACTCGTGCGACCCGACAGCGTACGCGGCCATCTCGACGGCCTGATCCTCGCCGTGCTCGAGACGGGACCGCTGCACGGCTACGCGATCATCGAGGCCCTGCAGGCCCGCAGCGGCGGCGCGCTCGACCTGCCGACCGGCACCGTCTACCCGGCTCTGCGCCGGCTGGAGCGGGCCGGGAGCCTCGCCGGGTCGTGGAGCACCGTGGGCGGCCGGGAGCGCCGGACCTACAAGCTCACCCGCGCCGGCCGGCACGCCCTGGCCGCGCAGCGGGGCGAGTGGAAGGAGTTCCGCGACGTCGTGAACCGCGTGCTCGGAGGTGAGCCGTGGCCGGCCACCGGATGACCGCGCCGGTCGTGGACCCGATCGACGCGCACCTCGGCGCGCTGGGTGCCGCGCTGCACGGGCCCGGTCGGCTCCGCGCGAGCCTGCTGGCGGAGGCTCGTGACGGGTTGGAGGACGCAGCCGAGTCGCTGTCGGACAACGGTGTCCCGCGCGCCGAGGCCCGGCGCCGGGCGGTCGCGGAGTTCGGGGAGGTCGCCGAGCTCGCGCCGGGGTACCAGCATGAGCTCGCCGCCGCGCAGGGCAGGCGGACCGCGACCCTGATCGCCGTCACGTTCCCGGCCCTGGTGCTCGGCTGGGCGCTGTTCTGGACCGGTACGCCGTCGCCGCCGGAGCAGACGTGGGCGTCGACGCTGCTGTTCCACGTCGAGACCGGCGCGAGCCTGGTCGCGGCCGCACTCGCGATCGGCACCCTCGCCGCGCTGCGGCGGGCGCGGCCGATCCGGGCGCTGGGCCTCATCACGCTGGTCGGGACGATCACGCCGCTGGTCTGTGTCGCCGCCGGGCTGGGCATGGCAGTGCTGAACCCGGCGCACTCCGGCAGTCACCTGCCCGGCTACCTCGCGACGTCGGTCGTGCTGGTGGCGCTGGTCTCCTCGCTCACCCGGGCCCACCGCGTCCTGGTGCGGACCCGGCGGGTCGGCTGACCCCTCGTGCGTGGCGATGGTCGCCATGGCGACCATTGCCGCGCACGGGTCAGGCCTGCCCGGCGGCCTCCGTCTTCTCGGCCGCGTACTTGTCGGCCCACGCCTGGATCGCGGCGCCGTTCTTGGCGTCGAGCTCGCCGTGGCGGCTGCGCGCCCACTCCTCGGCCGCGAGCAGCCGGCGCTGCGACGGCTGGAACGCCGGCATGACGTGGCGGGCGAACAGCTCGTAGTGCCGCTGCGTCGCCTCCCAGTTCGCCCAGTCGTGCTGCATCATCATGTAGCAGCCGAACCCGCCGTCGGACTGGTCCATCAAGCGCTGGATCTGGGTGATCGCCTCGTCGGGGGTGCCGATCACGCCCAGCCCGGTCTCGTTGATCCAGGCCACCCGCTCCTCGAAGGTGTCGCCCTCGGCGCGGAATGTCGGCAGCGCGAGCGTGCGCTGGGTGTACTCGCAGAACTTGTCGAAGCCGTAGCGGACGTCCTCGATCGCCTGTTCCTTGGTCTCCGCGATGTGCATCGGCCCGACGAGTCGCCACCGGGACCGGTCGGTCGTGCGGCCGTGCTTGGCCGCCTCCGCCTCGACGACGTTCCAGTGGTGGGCGAGGACGTCGAAGCCCTCGCGCGTCGTCGCCCCGATCGAGAGCAGGCTCAGGCCGTGCGTCCCGGCGAGGATCGGGCCGGCGGGCGAGGCCGTCGCGGCCACCGCGATCTCGAAGCACGGGTCGGAGTACGGGGCGAGCTGCGTGCGTGCCTCGACGACCTGGTACCGGTCGGTGCGGTGGGTGACGCGCTCGTCGGTGCGCAGCAGCCGGAGCAGGACGTCGAGGTCCTCCCCCAGCGCGGGGCGCAGCTGCGCGGGCTCGAGCCCGACCATGGCCGCGTCGGTCGGCAGGGACCCCGGGCCGACCCCGAGCATCAGGCGGCCACGCAGCAGGTGGTCGACCAGGATCGCGCGGTCGGCGATCCACAGTGGATGGTGGTAGGGCAGCGAGACGACGCCCGTCCCGAGCTTGATGTGCCGGGTCAGGGCGCCGACGTGGGCGATGAACGTCAGCGGGTCGGCGATGATCTCCGTGCCCGCGCTGTGGTGCTCGCCGATCCACGCCTCGTCGTAGCCGAGCCGGTCGAGCAGCTGGATGGTCTCGACGTCGCGCTGCAGCGACGTCGTCGCGTTCTGCGTCGGCGGGCTGTTGAACGGGGGCATGAAGATCCCGAACCGCAGCTTGTTGACGACGGGCGTCGCGGGCATGGCTCTCCTGTCTCGCGGGGTCAGGGGGATCAGACGGGACGGTGCGCGCCGCGGGTCGGCGCGGCCGTCAGGTGGTAGCGGCGGATCTTGGCGTAGAGGGTTCCTCGGGAGATGCCGAGCCGGGCCGCGGCCGCGGCCTTGTTGCCGCCGCACTCGGCGAGCACACCCGCGACGACCTCGGCCTCCGCGTGCTCGAGCGGTCCGAGACCGGCGCGCGGGTCGCGCCCGCCGGCGGGCGCGACGGCCGCCGGGTCGGGGCGCAGCGTCAGGACGACGCCGTCGGCCGTCGTCCCCGCGGTGACCGGCCAGATCTGGGCACGCAGCCCGTCGGCCACGTCGATCTCGCCCCCGGGCCCGGCCTCGACGACGACGGGCCACAGCTCGGCGTGGTCCAGGCCCACTCCCCCGGCGCTGTCCGTCGCCAGCAGCATCGCCCCGTCCACGGCGACGACCGGCGCCGTCGTGCGGGACCTGGCGGTGAGGAACGCCTCGAGCAGCCGGCGTTCGGATGCCCCGGCGTCGGACTTCAGCGCGTCCGAGACCCCCTGCACCATCGCCGAGGCGGCGAGGGTGAGGAACCGGCTGGCGTCGGCGGCGCGGCAGGTGATGTTCACGGCGCCGAGGACCTTGCGCGTCACCGGGTGGACGACGGGCGCGGCGACGCACGCCCAGCGGTGGAACGCCTCGACCCAGTGGTCGGCGCCGAGCACGACGGCGGCGCCGCCGCTCTCGAGCGCGGTGCCGATGCCGTTCGTGCCGATGGCCTCCTCGGCGAACATCCCGCCGCGGACGACGCCGACGTCGTCGAGCTCGCCGGCGATCCCCCGGTCCGACACCCAGCGCCAGACGACGGTGCCGCGCGGGTCGGCCAGCGCGAGGCAGCTCGACGCGCCCGCGAACTGGTCGGCGAGGCTCAGCATCACCGGGGCGGCGACGCGCACGAACGGCGTGTCGGCGTCGACGGTGACCTGCGGGATGTCGGTGTGGGCGGGATCGACCCCGCTCCACCGCGAGCGCCGCCAGGAGTCGAGCAGCCCCGATTCGACGTCACCGGGATCGTCGCCGGACTGGAACGCCTCCCACGCGTGCCGCCGATCCATCGCACCCCCGCCCGGCGGTCCGGTACCGGTCGTCGGTGACCGGGGACTCCCGTCCCGCCTCCTCGTCGAGTATGCAAGGTCACACGCGCGGCGACCTGTTCAATTCCTGCACGCCGGGGCCGGTTCACGGGTCGGCTGACGGGAACTGTCAGGTGATTGCACGCAGGATGTCCGGATGACGACAGCTGATCGACCACTCGCCGGCCGCATCGCCCTCGTCGCCGGGGCGACCCGGGGCGCGGGCCGCGGGATCGCCGTCGAGCTCGGCGCCGCCGGGGCGACCGTCTACGTCACGGGGCGCAGCCGCCGCGGCGCGCCGTCGGAGTACGGACGGGCCGAGACGATCGAGGACACCGCCGACCTCGTGACGGCCGCGGGCGGCACCGGCATCGCCGTCCCCACCGACCATCTCGAGCCGGAGCAGGTCAGGGCGCTGGTCGAGCGCATCGACGCCGAACAGGGCCGGCTCGACGTGCTGGTCAACGACATCTTCGGCGGCGACCCGCTCACCGCGTGGCACGCACCGGTGTGGACGCACTCGCTCGACGACGGCCTGCACCTGCTGCACCTCGCGGTCGACACGCACATCATCACCGCGCACTTCGCGCTCGCGCTGATGGTGCGCCATCCGGGCGGGCTCGTCGTGGAGGTCACCGACGGCACGGACGAGTACAACGCCGAGAACTACCGGCTGACGGTCTACTACGACCTCGCCAAGGTCGCGCCGATCCGGCTGGCCCGCAGCTGGGCGCACGAGCTGCGCGACCACGGCGGCACCGCCGTCGCGATCACGCCGGGCTGGCTGCGGTCGGAGACCATGCTCGACCACTTCGGCGTCACCGAGGACGACTGGCGCGCGGCGTGCGAGACCGAGCCGCACTTCGCGATCTCGGAGACGCCGAGGTTCGTGGGCAGGGCCGTCGCCGCGCTGGCGGCCGACCCCGACCGGCGGCGGTGGAACGGCCGGTCGCTGTCCTCGGGTGGGCTGGCGAAGGAGTACGGGTTCACCGACCTGGACGGATCGGCGCCCGACGCGTGGCGCTACGTCGTCGAGGTGCAGGACGCCGGCCGTCCCGCCGACGTGACCGGCTATCGCTGAACCGGACCGCCCGCACTGAGCCCGGCGCCGTTGCGCGGCCGGCCGTCGGCAGGACGGTCGGCCCGCTCCGGCGAGTCGGGGGCACCGCAGATCCGGGCGTAGCGCTGCAGGAAGACGTGCAGCGCCGCGTCGACCCGGCGCAGCCCGCGGGCCTGCGCGTCGAGGCACGCCTCGCCCTCGGGGGTGACGTGGTAGGTGCGGCGTGCGGGACCGGCACCGGAGGACTCCCACTCCGACCGGACGAGCCCCTGCCGCTCCAGCCCCCGCAACGCGCGGTAGACCCCGCCCGCGTCGCCGTCGCCGTCGTGCATCGGTCGAAGCCGCGCGGCCAGCTCGTAGCCGTGGTCGGCCTGCTCGCGCAGCAGGAGCAGCAGACACGGCTGAAGGAAGTTGCGCGGTTCGAGCTCGGCCAACGGTGGCCCCCTGGATCGGCGGTGGTGGACGCCTGCCGGGGCCGATGATTGCATCAGGTGAGACGCCTCACAACCGCAGGTGATGAGGCGTCCCGGCGGAGCCGCGGCGCGGGGCGGACGGGCGTCCGCCCCGCGCCGTCCCGTGATCAGAAGCCGTTCTGCGACAGCCAGTTCTTCGCGACGGTCGCCAGCGACGGCTTGGCGTCCGACGAGGCCTCGGCGTTGAGCTGGGTGAGGCCCTCGGTGGTCAGCTTGGCCGAGATCTGGTTGAGGACGTCGGCGGTGGTGCCGGTGCCCTTGGCCTTGTTGATCAGCGGGACGACGTTCTGCGCGGCGAAGTTGTCCTTCGGGTCGGTCAGCACGACGAAGCCGTTCGTCGGGATCGACGCGTCGGTGGTGAAGATGTCGGCGGCCTGGATGTCGCCGTTCTTCAGGGCCGCGACCGTGAGCGGGCCGCCGGCGTCGAGCGCCTTGTACTCCTTGAACGTGCAGTTGTAGGTCTTCTGGATGCCCGGGATGCCGTCGGGACGGGTCTGGAACTCCGGCGGGCCGCCGAAGGTCAGCTGGCCGCAGTTCGGTGCGAGGTCGGCGATCGACGTCGCGTTGTACTTCGTGGCCGTGTCCTTGGTGACGACGACCGCGTCCTTGTCCTCGGCCGCGGCCTTGTCGAGGACGGTCAGGTTGTCGGGCAGGGCGGCCTTCAGCGCCGTGTACACGGCGTCGGGCTCGGTCTCGGTGGCGTTCTTGTTGAGGTACTGCAGCAGCGTCCCCGTGTACTCGGGGATGAGGTCGATCGAGCCTTCCTTGATCGCCGGGAAGTAGGTCTCGCGGCTGCCGATCGGCGGCCGCAGGTCGACCTTCACACCCTTGGCCTGCAGGGCCTGGGCGTAGATGTTGGCGATGATCTGGCTCTCGACGAAGTTCGCCGACCCGATGACGACGGTGTCGGCGGAGCCGGAGCTCCCCGAGCCGCCGTTCTGCAGCGGGTCACTGCCCCCGCCGCACGCGGCGAGCGCCAGTGCTGCGGTCGCGACCAGCGCGAACCGTGCGATCAGCGAGCGTCTCATTGTCGGTCCTCCGTGCGGGTTTCTGTGCGGGGCTCACGCCGCCCGGGCGGCGTTGTCGGTGGGCCGGGTGGCGAGTGCGCGCACCCGGCGGCCCGTGCCGGCGGTCTGCAGGCCGGGCGAGACGAGCAGCTTCTGCAGGCCCGCGAGCGCCAGGTCGGCGACGACAGCCAGCAGCGCGACGAGGATGGAGCCGGCGATCATCTGCGGGAAGTCGCGGGTGGACAGGCCGTCGATGATGTAGCGGCCCAGTCCGTCGAGACCCACGTACGCGGCGATCGTCGCGGTCGAGATGACCTGCAGCACCGAGCTGCGGACCCCGCCGATGATCAGCGGCAGTGCGTTGGGCAGCTCGACGCCGAACAGCACGCCGCGCCCGCGCATGCCCATCCCGCGGGCCGCGTCGACCACCGCGGCGTCGACATTGCGCACCCCGGCGTAGGTGCCCGCGAGCACGGGCGGGATCGCGAGCAGCACCAGCGCGACGAGCGGGCCGATGATGCCCAGCCCGGTCCACTGCACGAGCAGGACGAGCACGCCCAGCGTCGGGAGGGCCCGCAGCCCGTTGGCCGACCCGACGACGAGGAAGCCGCCCTTGCCGGTGTGCCCGATCCACGCGCCGAGGGGGACGGCGATCGCGATCGCGATGATCATGACCAGCGCGGTGTAGCCCAGGTGCTCGACGAGCCGCTGCGGGATCGAGCCCGGTCCCGACCAGTGCGCGGGATCGACGAGCCAGCCGAGGAAGTTCACGCCGTCGCTCCCTGACGGGTGGCCCGCGCCGCGCGGTCCCAGGGTGTGAGCAGCCGGCCGACGAGCAGCAGCAGCCCGTCGACCACCAGCGCCAACGCCACGACCAGCACGATCCCGGCGACGACCTCGGCGGTGATGTCGCGCTGGAAACCGTCGGTGAACATCTGGCCGAGCCCGCCGAAGCCGATGACCGAGCCGACCGTCACCAGGCTGATCGACGACACCGCCGCCACCCGCACCCCCGCGAGGATCACCGGGACCGAGACGGGCAGCTCGACGGCGAGGAACCGGCGGACCGGCGCGTACCCCATCGCCGTGGCCGCGTCGACCAGCACGGGCGGCACCGCCTCCAGCGCGTCGGCGACCGTCCGCACCAGCAGCGCGAGGCTGTACACGGTCAGCGCCACGATCACGTTGACCGGGTCGAGGATGCCCGTGCCCAGCACCACGGGCAGGAACACGAACAACGCGAGCGACGGGATCGTGTAGAGCAGGCCCGCGAGGTTGACGACGACCGTGCGCCCGACGCCCGCGCGGTTGGCGAGCCAGCCGAGCGGGATCGCCAGCACCAGCCCGATCACGACGGGCACGAGCGAGAACACGATGTGGTCGGACAGCAGCCCCGCGATGAACCCGAGGTTCTGGGAGACCCAGTTCACGACGGCCCGCCTCAGGCCACGTTCTCGTCGCTGCGGGCGTCGGCCAGCGCACGCAGCACGTCGTCGGCGCCGATCGAGCCGAGGACCCGACCGTCGCCGTCGACGGCCACGCCGCGGCCCGCGGGCGACGAGAGCGCCGCGTCGAGCGCGGCGCGCAGGGAGCCGGAGCCCGCGTCGTACAACGAGCCACCGGGGACGAGCGCGGCCTCGTCGACCGGACCGCTGCCGCGGTCGACCCAGCCGAGCGGGCGATGCTCCCCGTCGACCACCAGCGCCCAGCCCTCCGACGGCAGCCGGTCGCCGAGCGCGACCGTCGGCAGGTCGCCGATGGGCAGCCCGGCAGAGGACAGGAAGCCCAGTCCGCGGTAGCCGCGGTCGCGCCCGACGAAGGAGTCGACGAAGTCGTCGGCCGGGCGGGACAGCAGCACGCCCGGCTCGTCGTACTGGGCGAGCCTGCCGCCGGTGCGGAACACCGCGACCTTGTCGCCCAGCTTGATCGCCTCGTCGATGTCGTGGGTGACGAACACGATGGTCTTGCCCAGCTCGGACTGCAGCCGCAGCAGCTCGTCCTGCAGCGTCTCGCGGACGATCGGGTCGACGGCGCTGAACGGCTCGTCCATCAGCAGCACGGGCGGATCGGCGGCGAGCGCCCTGGCGACGCCGACCCGTTGCTGCTGGCCGCCGGAGAGCTGCGCCGGGTACCGCTTGGCCATCTCGGGGGCGAGCCCGACGGTGTCCATCAGCTCCGCGGCGCGCTCGCGTGCCTGCTTCTTGTTCCACCCCAGCAGCAGCGGCACCGTCGCCACGTTGTCGAGGATCGTCCGGTGCGGGAACAACCCGGCCTGCTGGATGACGTAGCCGATGCCCCGGCGCAGCTCGGCCGCGTCGCGGGACATGATGTCGGTGCCCTCGACGGAGATCGAACCCGAGCTCGGCTCGATCATGCGGTTGATCATGCGCAGCGACGTGGTCTTGCCGCAGCCCGACGGCCCGACGAACACGGTGATGCGGCCGGAGTCGACGACGAGGTCGAGCGCGTCGACCGCGACGGTGCCGTCCGGGAAGCGTTTGGTCACGCCCCGGAACTCGATCATCCGGGTCCCCCCTCGTCGCCGACGGTCTCGGGCGGGCCGTCGCAGCTCCGCGAATCTAGCCCGCGGCACCGACGGTCGCGACCGATGTGATCGGACCGCGACCCGGCGCCTCCCTTCGGCAGGCGGGCCGGTGGGCCGGACCGATCAGGCGACGTCGGTCGACGGCGGCACCCGCAGCCGGCCCGACCGCAGCACCTCACGCATCTGCTCGACGGGCAGCGGGCGGGCGAACAGCCAGCCCTGGAAGGCGTCGACACCGATGCCGCGCAAGGCCTCGAACTGCGCGGCGGTCTCCACCCCCTCGGCGACCGTGCTCCGCCCCATGGCCCGCGCCATGTCCACCACCGCGCGCGCGACCGCGTGGTCGACGGGGTCCTCCGCGATGCCGGTGACGAACGCGCGGTCGACCTTGACCGTCTGGGCAGGGAGCTCCTTGAGCCGCGCGAGCGAGGAGTAGCCGGTGCCGAAGTCGTCGACGGCGAACCGGACGCCGCGCCCGACGAGATCGGCCATGGCCGCGAGCGCGTGCGGCGGCAGCGCGACGAGGCTCGTCTCGACGAGCTCGAGGATCAGCCGGGAGTGGTCGAGCCCGGTCGCCTGCAGCGTCCCGGTCACGAGCTCGGCGAACTCGGGGTCGCCGGGGAGCAGCCCCGCGAGGTTGACCGCGACTGCGATCTCGCCCTCCGACTGCCAGCCCGCGGCCTCGCGGGCGGCCGTGCGCAGCACCCAGAGATCGAGCTCGCGCATCAGCCCGCCGCGCTGGGCGACCGGGAGGAACTCACCGGGCGGGACCAGCCCACGGTCGGGGTGCGGCCACCGGATCAGCGCCTCGGCGCTGCGCACCCGGCCGTCGGCGGTGACCACGGGCTGGTACTCCAGCACGAGCCGGTCGTCGGCGATCGCGGCGCGCAGCTCGGCCTCGAGGCCCAGCTGGCTCGTCGCGGTGCGCACGACGACGTCGGTGGCGACACCGACCCCGCCGCGCGAGCGCTTCTTCGCCTCGTACATGGCGACCTCGGCGAACCGCAGCAGGTCCGCGGCACGCAGGTCCGGGTCGGGCGCGGGCGTCGCCAACCCGACCGACGCCGTGACCTCCACCGGGCGGCCGCCGACGGTGATCGACGTCCGCAGCAGGGCGGCGACGGTGTGCGCCAACGCCTCCGGCCCACCGGCCTCGGTGTGGTCGGAGCAGATCACGACGAACTCGTCGCCGGAGAGCCGGGCCGCGGTGCAGCCGAAGGGCAGCTCGCGCTGCAGCCTGCCCGCGAGCGTGACCAGCAGGTCGTCGCCGGCGTCGTGGCCGAGCGAGGAGTTGACGCGGGAGAAGTCGTCGAGGTCGCCGCAGACGAGCACCACGCCGTCGCGGCCGGGGCCGGCGAGCAGCCCGTCGACGAGGTGCAGCGCCGCGGCCCGGTTGGGCAGCCGGGTCAGCGCGTCGACGGTGCCCGCGCTGCGCAGCACCTCGGCCGCGCGGCGGCGGTCGGTCACGTCCTCGCAGACGACGAGGAACAGCGGGGCGCCGTCGTCGGCGCGGGTGACGGTGACCCCGACGCCGCACCAGACGCGGGTGCCGTCGCTGCGCAGCAACGGCAGCGCGTCGAGCCGGTAGCCGTTGTCGACGCCGGGCGGGACGCGGCGCAGCCAGTCGGGCAGGCCGTCGGGGCTCAGCGGCTCCGGCTCGGCCGACAGGGCCGCCGCGGTGGTGCCGCGCAGGTCCTCCGGGACGGTGTCGAGGATCTCGCACACCGCAGGGTTGGCGTCGATCACCCGGCCGGTGGCGTCGAACAGCAGCACGCCGGTGGGCAGCAGCGCGACCAGGTCGGCGAACCGGGCACCCGCGGCCCGGTGCCGGTTCTCGGCGAGCCGCTGCGCGGACAGGTCCCGCACCGTGCCGACGAGCCGCACCGGCGTCCCGTCGTCGGCGCGCTCGACGCTCGCGCGGCAGCCGAGCAGCCGGTCGCCCGGCAGCTTGAGGTCGACGTGGTGGTCGCCGCCGCGCACCCCGTTGCGCAGGCCCTGGCACAGCAGCGCCACCTGCTCGCCCTCGATCGGGCCGTCCGGTCCGTCGGGGTCGATGCCGGCGCCGCGGTAGAGGTCCTGCAGCGACGCGCTGCGGCGCAACGTCGCCGACGCCAGCTCGTAGGTCCACGTGCCGACCCGGGCCATCCGCTCGAGCTCGGCGATGCGTCGCGCGTCGGACCCCGAGCCCAGCTCGACGAGCATCACGACCTGGAGGTCGGCGCCCACGTCCCAGCGGACGACCCGCACGCGGACGAGCGTCCCGTCGGCGCGGATCAGCCGGGCGTCGCCGTCGGGCCCGACGACCAGCCGGCGCAGGTGCAGCCCCAGCGGCCCGCTGTCGGCGTCGCCCGGTGACCGCCCGGCGAGCTGGGTGAACGCCGGGTTGGCCCGCAGCACCCGGCCGGTCCGGTCGCACACCAGCGTCGGCGCGCCCGGCAGCGGGAGGGCGTCGGCGCCGCCCGGCAGCGGGCGGCCGAACGCGGTCTCCCGGACCCCCGGGCCCACCGGGCGAACCGGCAGCTCGGGACCGGCGCCCGGCCGTGCCGGACCCGGCCGGTGCGGCGCGGGGTGACCGGTGTGGACGGTCTCCGGCCCGGTCCCCGGCGGCGCCAGCAGGCTGCCCCGGCGCGGGTCGGTCGCCGGGTCGGCGGCGGCCGGGGCCGGCGCGGCGACCGCGACGACGGCGTCGTCCGTTCCGTCCGCGCCGTCGTCCGGCGTACCGGGGGTCCGGTCGATGGCCCGGGCGAGCTGACCGGCGAAACGCGCGGCCTCCGGGTCGACGGGCCCGCCCGCGGCCTGCCTCGAGCGGCGCAGATCGGCCCGCGCGACGGCCTCGGTCGCGGGGGCGTCGACCCCCGCGCCGTCCCGCTCGCCGCGGGGACCACGTCCGAACTCGCTCACGGCTTCCCCCACCGAAGTGCGTCGACTCTGCACCGGGAACAACGAGTGACTGCTCCACTCGATGCGCGAATCTCACTCGGACGGACTACGCCGCCCCGAGTGAGGTACCGGGAGAACACGCACTGACGGTGATCGCCAGGGCCGACCGGTGGAAAACCCCCTGGTGAGGGACGTGAGCTGGTTCACTGTCCGTCGACAACCGGAAGTGAGCCCGGACCGTCAGCCCCGCTCCGCCGCCGCCGCGACGGCCGTGGCGACCGCCGTCGCCACCCGCGGGTCGAACGGGCTGGGCACGATCCGGTCGGCCGCGAGCTCGTCACGGGCGACGGCATGGATCGCGTCGGCCGCCGCCAGCTTCATCGCCTCGGTGATCCGGCGCGCGCCCGCGTCGAGGGCCCCCCGGAAGACACCCGGGAACGCGAGCACGTTGTTGATCTGGTTCGGGAAGTCGCTGCGGCCGGTCGCGACGATCGAGGCGTACCGCGCGGCGACGTCCGGGTGCACCTCGGGGTCCGGGTTGGACAGTGCGAAGACCATGCCGCCCGGGGACATCGCGGCCAGCAGGGACTCGTCGAGCAGCGCGCCCGACAGTCCGACGAACACGTCCGCGCCCGCCATCGCCTCGGCGATCCCGCCCGTGATCCCCCGCGGGTTGGTGATCGCCGCGAGCGCGGCCTTCTCGCCGCCGCGCGCCGCGTCGACGACACCGCGCGAGTCGAGCAGGACGATGTCGCGCACCCCCGCCGCCAGCAGGATCCGGGCGCACGCCACCCCCGCCGCGCCCGCGCCGGAGACGACGACGCGCAGCGATCCGAGGTCGCGGTCGGTGACCACGCACGCCCCGCGCAGCGCGGCGAGCAGCACGATCGCGGTGCCGTGCTGGTCGTCGTGCATGACCGGGCAGTCGAGCGCCTCGACCAGCCGTCGCTCGAGCTCGAAGCACCGCGGCGCCGCCACGTCCTCCAGGTTGACCGCGCCGAAGCTCGGGCGCAGCCGCACCAGCGTCTCGACGATCTCGTCGACGTCGGTGGTGTCGAGCACCAGCGGGATCGAGTCCAGCTCGGCGAACGTCTTGAACAGCGCCGACTTGCCCTCCATGACCGGCAGCGCCGCCCGCGGGCCGATGTCGCCCAGCCCCAGCACGGCGGTGCCGTCGCTCACGACGGCGACGAGGCGGTCGGCCCACGTGTGGGTGCGGGCGACGGCGGCGTCGGCCGCGATCGCGCGGCTGACCTCGGCGACGCCGGGGCTGTAGGCGATCGCCAGGTCGCGCTGGTCGCGCAGCGACGCGGTGAGGCCCGTGGCGAGCTTGCCGCCGCGGTGGGCGTCGAAGATCTCGTCGCGGGTGGGCGTGGACAGGGGCCGCTCGGGAGCGGTGGTCATGACGGGTCCTTCGTCCTCGGGGTGCGGATGATGTGCGCGCGATCGCAGGGATCGTCGACGCGTTCCGTGCACCGGAGGTCGCGGGTGTCGGCCCGTTCGCGGTGCCGGACGGCCCCGCCGCGCCGGTCACCGCGGATGTCGCGGTCACAGCCGTGCGGTCGGGCAGTCGGGTACGGCCGAGAATGCTACCCACGCCGGGCGGCGACCGGCACGGTCGGCTGCGTCACGCCGTCCGGAGGGTCAGGCCGTCACGGACGGGCCGATCGGGTGCGCGGCGAGGAAGTCGAGGACGACGGCCGTCGCCTCCGCCTCCTGCTCCTCGAAGTACCCGTGCCGGGCGCCCGGGATGCGGTGCACCCTCGCGTCCGGGATCCGCGAGGCGAGCAGGTCCGCGTTCTCGACGACGTTGAGCAGGTCGTCCGTGCCGTGCAGGCACAGCGTCGGCGCGGTGATCGACGGCAGACCGTCCCACGAGTCGTGGCCCTGGCTCGCGCGGTAGTGCTTCGCCGCGACGGCCGGCGGGGTGCCGACGCGCCAGTCGTGGCACACGTCGATCCGCAGCCGCCGGCGCGCCCACTCCGGGCTGTGCAGGAACTCGGTCAGGTCGCCGTTCGCCGCCAGCCGCTCGTCGACGTGCGCGGGCCGCGGGACGCCGTGTGCGTCGCCGGGCGTCGTCCCGCCGAGGACGAGCGCCCCGACCCGGTCCGGATGGTCGATCGCGACCCACTGCGCGACGCGCCCGCCCATCGAGAACCCGTAGACGTGCGCCCGGTCGATGCCGAGCGCGTCGAGGACGGCGACCGCGTCGGCGGCGAAGTCCCGCGTCGTCCAGCCGCCCTCCGGGGTCTCGCTCCCGCCGGTGCCGCGGTAGTCGAACGTGACGACGCGGTGCCGCGCCGCGAGCAGCCCGGGCACCCGGCCCCACATGAGCCTGCTGGAACCCTGGCCCTGCAACAGGATCAGCGGATCGCCCGATCCGGTCTCCTCGACGTCGAGAGCGGTCCCGTCGGCGGCGTGGGCGGTCGGCATGCACCCACCCTGTCACCCCGGGTCGGGCCGGCCGCGGGAGGCGTGCGCCACACCCCGCTGCCACCGGAGGTCGTCGGCAGGACAGGATCGACCGATGACGACTCCGGAGAACCCCGCCCGCATCGGCAACGTCCTGCACCCCGTCCCCGACGTCGCCGCGGCCGTCGAGTTCTACGGCTCGGTCTTCGGCTTCGCGACGAAGTTCGTCGACGGCGGCCGCTACGCCGCGCTCGACGCCGGCGGCACGACGCTGGCGCTGGCCGCTCCGGAGGAGGACGTCACCGGCGGGGTCCCGGCGGCGTCGATCAAGGTCGCCGACGTCGCCGCCGCGCTCGCCGCGCTGGTCGAGGCGGGCGGCACCGTCGTGCGGGAGGCGGAGCAGGGCCCGCACGAGGTGCGCGCCGTGGCCCGGGACCCGTGGGGCAACACCGTCGTCGTCTACGGGCCGCGCCAGGACTCCCCTGGCTGACCGGCTACGCGGGTTCGGACTCGCGCGGCTCCATCACGACCTCGCCCATCGGCCCCCAGCCCTCGCCGGGGAGCTCCTGGAAGACGATCTTCGGCTGTTCCGTCACCACCGACGGCAGCCAGCCGAAGAACCACTTGGCGTGCCCGGACGTCACGTGCGCCTCGCCGGCCGCCTGGTCGACGTAGTTGGCGAGGACGGTGAACTCGTTGGCCCGCTCGACGCTCTCGTAGCAGCTGAACACGAGGTTCCCGGGCTCCTCGCGCACCTGCCCGGAGTAGCGGACGATCCCCTCCAGGAAGTCCTCCCGCTTCTCCGGGCGGACGTCGATCCTGATCACGATGAAGATCACGGTGCCTCCTGCGTCGGGACGGGCCACAGACATACCGCACTCCCGGCGTTCCCGACGTCTCAAATCCGAGACACGTCCTGACACGATCCGAACATCGCCCGCACCGCCGGTTCATCCGCGCTCGGCATCGTCGGCGGCGTCCGGCACTCCTCACATCGCGCCGGACCCGGACGCAGGAGGAACGGATGCGAGTCAACCGATGGGTCGGTGGCCTGGTCGCGGCGGGCGTCGCCACCGGAGCACTGGTCGTCGGCACGGGAACGGCGTTCGCCGACGCCCCGCCGCCCTCGACCGCCGCGGCCTCCGCCGGACCCGCGACCCAGCGGACGTGCACGGACCGGATCCCGGCGCTGCTGGCGCGCATCGACAAGGTCACCGCGCGGATCACCGGCGACGCGGCCACCCGGGGGTCGACGGCGTGGCTGAAGGACAAGGAGTCGAAGGCCCGCGCCGCCGGTGACGACGCACTCGCCGATCTCCTCGACGCCCGCGTCGCGCACCGCCAGGAGCGGCTCGACCAGCTGGCGGCGGCGAAGCGGACCGTGCAGGACATCCAGCAGAAGGACTGCTCGTCGTGAGGTCCCTGCTCGCGCTCGCCGCCGTCGGTGCCGTGCTGCTCGCGGGCTGCGACCGCGGCGGGTCCGGCGCGTCCGACCAGGTGTCCGCCGCCGACCGGGCCACGCTCTCGTCGGTGGAGGCGACGGTGGGGGCCGTCGAGTCCCAGGTCGCGAGCGACGGTGGCGGGTGAGCCCGGGACGGTCGGTGGCACGATCCACGCCACCGGCCGTCCCCGGCTCGTCGTGTCCGCGCCCGGAGGTGCATCGCAGGTGGCAGGACTGGTGCTGGTCGTCGAGGACGAGCCGGCGATCGCCGACCTCATCCGCCTCTACCTGCGCAAGGACGGATTCGGTGTGCACGTCGAGCACGACGGCGCCGCGGGCCTCGACGCGGTCCGGCGGCTCGCCCCCGTCGCGGTCGTCCTCGACGTCGGGCTGCCCGGCCTCGACGGCGTCGAGGTCTGCCGGCGGCTGCGCGCCGCCGACGACTGGACCCCCGTCCTGTTCGTCACCGCCCGCGACGACGAGGTCGACCGCATCCTGGGCCTGGAGATGGGCGCCGACGACTACGTCACCAAGCCGTTCAGCCCGCGCGAGCTCGTCGCCAGGGTGCGGACGGTGCTGCGCCGCTCCGGCACCGGCGCCCCGCGCGAGGAGGTGCTGCGGGTGGGCGAGGTCGAGGTGCAGGTCGACCGCCGGCGGGTGCGGGCCGGCACGACGGAGGTGGCGCTGACGGCGACGGAGTTCGCCCTGCTCGCCCACCTCATGCGCGCGCCGGGCCGGGTGTACTCGCGCGACCAGCTGCTCTCGGCGGTCTGGGGCTACACGGCGTCGTCGGGGGCGCGGACCGTCGACGTCCACGTCGCGCAGCTGCGGGCGAAGCTCGGGGACGCCAGCCCGATCCGGACGGTGCGCGGCGTCGGGTACGCGGCGGACGCCCAGTGACTCCTCAGGTCCCCGGCGGTTCGGGAGCCGGTGGTCCGGCCGCCGGCGGTCCGCGGGCGGGCGGTCCGGGAGCCGGCGGTCCGCGGGCGGGCGGTCCGGCTGATGGCGGACCAGGTGCCGGCGGCCCCGGGCCGGGCGGTCCCGGGGCGCGCGGTCCCGGAGCGAGCGATCCACGGGCGGGCGATCCGCCGGCGGGCGATCCGCAGGCGGGCGCAGCCGGCGTGGCGGGTGCCGGGCCTGCCGCCGGAGCTGCGGCATCCACCGCGGGCGGGTCCGGCGGGCCGACCGCGCCGGCGGCCGCGGGACGGCGGCGCCGCACGTCGCTGGCGTTCCGCGTCACGGCGAGCTGCCTGCTGGTCGCGATCGTGGCCGTCGTCGTCGCGGCACTGGTCGGGCTGCGGCTCGTCGGGGCCACGGCCCGGCAGGTCACCCGTGACGTCCTCGCGCAGCAGGCCGACGTCGTCGCGGCCCAGCTCGCGGACGCCGACGCCGCGGCGGCCCCGGTCCGGACCCTGGCCGGGCTGCGCACCGTCGTCCAGGTGCTGCAGGGGCAGGACGTCGCCGTCGTCGGGCTGGGTGCGGGCATCCGCGGCGACCGGCTGTCCACACCGGACCCCGCGGTCGCCGCGGCACTGCGCCGGGCCGACGCCGACCGTGCGCTCACCGGCACCCCGGTGTCCGCCGTCGTCAGCTCGGGTGGCCGGACCTGGATCGTCGAGGCCCGGCCGACGCCTGCCGGCGCGTTCGCGCTGGCCCGCACCACCGACACCGGACCGCTGGGCACCGGGCTGGTCCGTCGCAACATCGTCTTCGCGCTCCTGGCGGGGGCGGGGGTGGCGGTGCTGGTCGGCGGGGTCGTCGGGACACTGCTGGCGCGACCGTTGCGCCGCACCGCCTCCGCCGCGCACGCCCTGCGGACCGGACGGCGCGACGTGCGGGTCCCCGTCGCCGGGCCCGGGGAGGTCGCGGAGGTCGCGGCAGCCGTCAACGAGCTGGCCGACGCCCTGTCGCGCAGTGAGCAGCGGCAGCGGGAGTTCCTGCTGTCCGTGTCGCACGAGCTGCGCACCCCTCTCACCGCCGTGCGCGGGTTCGCCGAGTCGTTGGCCGACGGCGTCGTCACCGGCGACGACGCCCGCGCCGCCGGCACGACGATCCTGCGCGAGGCCCAGCGGCTCGACCGGCTCGTCGGCGACCTCATGGAGCTCGCCCGGCTGGAGGCCGACGACTTCCGGCTCGACGTCGGCACCGTCGACCTCGGCGCCCTGCTGAGCGAGGCCTCGGCGGTGTGGCGGGCGCGCTGCGCGGAGCAGGGCGTCGACTTCCGGGTGGACGCGCCGGCGCACCCGGTCCCGGTGCGCGCCGATCCGCGCAGGCTCCGCCAGGTCGTCGACGGGCTGGCGGAGAACGCGCTGCGCGTCCTCCCGCCGGGCGCGCCGCTCGTGCTGGCCGTCCGTCCCGGTCGCGGTGCCGGCGTCCTGCAGGTGCGCGACGGCGGCCCCGGGCTCGCGGCCGAGGACTACCCGCTGGTCTTCCGACGCGGCGCCCTGCACGCGCGGTACCGCGGGCACCGGCCCGTCGGCGCGGGGGGCGTCGGGTTGGCGCTGGTCCACGGCCTGGTGACGCGGATGGGCGGCACGATCACCGCGGCGCCCGCACCCGAGGGCGGGGCGTGCTTCACGGTGACGGTGCCTTCGGCCTGAGCCGTCCCGGCCTGGGCCACATCCGCGCGACGACCACCGCGTCCACCTCGGCCGGCCCGAGCGTGCGCGAGTCCGTCGAACCGAAGGGGTTGTCGCCCTCCACCCACCAGCCCTCGCCTTCGGGCCGCCGGGCCCGCTTCACCGACAGCTGCCCCGGCCGAGACGCCCACCGCACCAGCACGACGTCGCCCGCCCGCACCGGCGCGCCGAACCGGACGATGACGACGTCGCCGTCGGTCAGCGCCGGTGACATGGACGGACCGCGCACCGCCACCCTGCGCCATCTCGCCGGTCGTCGCCGCACGCGCACCACCTCCCGCCGTCACGCTGAAGCCCGCAGGCGCCGAGGGTAGGGTTGGCGACGCCAGAACGATCACCATGGACCCAATCTTGGGAGGACCTATGCGGCTGTCCCGCATCTTCCGACCGCAGCTCGAGGCCACCGCGCACTGCGACCTCCCCTGCGGCGTCTACGACCCCGCCCAGGCCCGCATCGAGGCCGAGTCGGTCAAGGCGATCCAGGAGAAGTACCAGGGCAACGACGACCCGGTCTTCCGGGAGCGGGCCATCGAGATCAAGGAGCAGCGCTCCGACCTCGTCAAGCACCACCTGTGGGTGCTGTGGACCGACTACTTCAAGCCGCCGCACTTCGAGAAGTACCCGGAGCTGCACGAGCTGTTCAACAAGGCCACCAAGAAGGCCGGCGGCGGCCCCGGTGGCACCAAGTCCTCGGTCGACCCGAAGGACGGCCAGGAGCTGCTCGACTACATCGCCCAGATCGACAAGATCTTCTGGGAGACCAAGCAGGCTGCCTGATCCAGGCGCTGAAAGCGGCGCTGACCAGCGGGGATCGCTTCCCGTGGGTCAGCGTCGTTTTTCGTTGTCGGGCGACTCCTCGCGGTCCGCCAACGCCTCGGCCCTGGGGCGGCGCCCCGGACGTAGCGGCTGTCGGTCGAGTTCGCTCGCTGGGCGTGTCCCCCTCGGGTGATCGCGGATCGAGGGACAGGAGCGCCTCTCACGAGGCCCATGTCCCTCACATGGCGATCACGGCTTGAGGTCTTCGCTCCGCGCCGCGGCTCGCCGACGTGGTGATCATCGACGATCGGCCATGACTGCCTCTCACGACGCCGCGTCCCCGGAACCGCGATCACGGGCCTCGGGCCTGCCTCTCGCCCCCGGTCCCCGCGTCCCCTCGGCGCCGGGCGTTCTGCCCAGTGATCATCGATTTCGGGACATGAACGTCGCACGGCGCGGCCATGTCCCCCGAATCGCGATCTGACGTCCAGTCCGTCCGCCGCGGCGCGCCAGACCCTCGAGGCCCGCGCCCTCGGTCGTCGCCCGCCCATCCCGTGTCGCTCCGCGGTGATCACCGACTGCGGGACATGGCCGCGCCCCAGAGCGCCCGTGTCCCTCAGACCGTGATCACGAGCCGCCCAGGCCGCCATCGACCCCGCCCTCGCCGCGTGATCGCGGACAAAGGGACATCAACGCGCCACACGGCGCCCATGTCCCGAGAACCACGATCACGGCCCCGGCGGCGGCGGGCCGCTCCGCCTCCGCTCGGAAAGCCCTCCCCGGGCCCGCCGGCTGCCGATCGGCCCGTAGGGCGGGCAGCACCCGGTGACGGCGCCCCGGTCGGGCACGGTCGCCCGGGATATCGGCGGCGAGCAGCCTCCGGGAGCGGCTCGTCGGCCGCGACCGGGGAGACGAGCGAGCCACGAGCCATCATCACGCCGACGCAGACCCGCCTCGCCCGGGCGCATCGACCCCGGGGCGCAGGAACCGGCGACGCTCACGCGCGTCCCGGCGGGGTCCCGGCGTCGGCTACCGTCCTCCGGTGCCGTCGTGGTCCGAGCTGCGGAGCGCGATCGTCCTGTGGGAGGACGAGTCGTGCCTGGTCGTCGACAAGCCGCCCGGGCTTTCGGTCATGGGCGAGCGGCACGACACCGATCTCGTGACGATCGCGGCCGACGCCGGCGAGGACCTGCGCTGGGTCAACCGGATCGACAAGGTGACCTCCGGCGCGGTGCTGCTGGCGAAGTCGAAGGAGGCCCACGGCGCGCTGACGCGGCAGTTCCAGCAACGGACCGTCGCGAAGTCGTACCTGGCGATCTGCCGCCCCGGCGGCTTCCCCACGCGCGCGACGATCGACCTGCCCCTGATGACCGCCGGCAGCGGCCGGATCCGGGTGGCGGCCGACCGCGAGCACATCCGGCTCGACGACTCCCGCTGGCACGTCCGGCCCGAGGACGAGCACGCGCGCAAGCACTTCCCGTCGCGCACGGAGTGCAGTGCGATCCACGACGACGGCGACACGGTCGTCGTCCGGGCCGACCCGGTGACGGGCCGCAAGCACCAGATCCGCGTGCACCTGGCCTGGGTGGGGCACGCGATCGTCGGCGATCCGCTGTTCCTGCGGAAGACCGATCCGCCCGAGGCGCGGACGTACCTGCATTCGTTCCGCGTCGGGTTCCGGGCCCCGAGCGACGAGGAGGTCACCGTCGAGGCACGCCCTGCCGACGACTTCTGGGCGCCGCTGGCCGGCGGCGTGGTCCCCGAGGACGTCCTGGACCGTGCGCGGGCGCAGGTGCACTGACCCACCTCGCCGGGCGGCGGGGCGCGCCGACCGGCACGACCGGGACCGGCATCGACCTCCCGCTATGACGTACGCCACTACCGTGCCCGCATGGCCTCCTGGACCGAGTTGGCGGCCGTGGCGCCGCGCATCGCCGAGGTGTTCGGCCGACGTCACGCCGCCACGGGCGCGCTCTGCATGCTCGCCACGCTGCGGCCCGACGGCTTCCCCCGGATCAGCCCGATGGAGCCGCAGTTCTTCGAGGGCGAGCTGTGGATCGGCGGGATGCCGGGGACGGCCAAGTTCCGCGACCTGCTCGCGGATCCGCGGTACTCCCTGCACACCGCGACGGTCGACACGCAGGTGTCCGACGGCGACGCGAAGATCTGGGGCACCGTCGAGGACGTCACCGACCCGGACCTGCACCAACGGTATGCCGCCGACCTCTACGCCCGTACCGGCCTCGACCTGCGGGGCAGGGCGTTCCCCTACTTCTTCCGTGCCGACGTCGTCGGGGCCGCATCGGTGTGGGTCGGCGAGGGTCATCTCGACATCACGACGTGGCGGGCCGGCGGGGCGGAGCGCGTCGTCCGCAAGCACTGAGTTTGCCGTTCCGGCACGGACGCTTGCCGTCCGCACCCGGCTCGCGCGACGGTCGGGTCGTGAACGAGACGCACGCCGACCACCGCGACATCCGCGAGGTCCCCGACCTCGCCGACGTCGTCTTCGACGAGACGTTCTGGGACGGCCGGTACCGGGCCGCGCCGTCGGTCTGGAGCGGACGGCCCAACCCCCAGCTCGTCGACGAGACGAGCGGGCTCACCCCCGGCACCGCGCTCGACGTCGGCTGCGGTGAGGGCGCCGACGTCGCCTGGCTGGCCGGACGCGGCTGGACGGTGACGGGCGTCGAGATCTCCCGGGTCGCGCTGGAGCGGGCCGAGGCTCACGCCCGCGAGGCCGGCCTCACCGGCCGCACGAGGTGGCTGCACCTCGACGCGACCCGGGAGCCGGTGCCCGGCACGTTCGACCTCGTCAGTGCCCATTTCGTGCACCTGCCGCCCGGGATGCGCGACGACCTGCACCGCCGGCTCGCGGCCGCGACGGCACCCGGCGGGACGTTGCTCGTCGTCGCGCACCATCCGCTCGACCTCGACAACGGTGTCCCCCGCCCGCCCGTGCGGGAGCTGTTCTTCACCGCCGACGACGTCGCGGCGGTCCTCGACCCTCGCGAGTGGACGATCGTCACGTCGGCGGCACGACCGCGCCGATGGACCGACGCCGACGGTCGCGAGTGGACGCTGCACGACACGATCCTGCGCGCGCGACGTCGCGGCTGAGCACCCGCACCGCATACGCTGCCGCGCGTGGGGACGAGCACCGGCCGGGTCTACCTGCTGCGCCACGGGGAGACGGAATGGTCGCAGTCGGGCCGGCACACCGGGCGCACCGACATCGAGCTGACCACGCGCGGCCGGGAACGGGCGGCGGCAGCGGGCAGCGTGCTGCCCCGGCTGCGCGGGACGACCGACCCGCCCGCGCTGGTGATCGCGAGCCCGCGGGTGCGTGCCCGCGACACCGCCGAGCTGGCCGGGCTGCGGATCGACCGGATCGACGAGCGGCTCGCCGAGTGGGACTACGGCGACTACGAGGGCGTCACGACGCCGACGATCCGCGAGACCGTCCCCGGCTGGACGGTGTGGACGCATCCGACGCCCGGGGGCGAGACGGCCGAGCAGGTCACCTCACGTGCCGACTCGATACTCGCCGAGGCGCGCGACCACCTGGACGCGGGCGACGTCGTCCTGGTCGGCCACGGCCAGTTCAGCCGGGTACTGATGGCCCGCTGGATCGGTCTGCCCGCCGCGGGCGGCCAGAACATCGCGATGGATCCGGCCGCGTGGTCGGTCCTCGGCTTCGAGCGCGAGGCCGCCCAGCTCGCGGCGGTCAACGTGACGCCTGCCGTCGCGGGCTGAGTGTCCGCGCCCGCGTCAGTGGACCTGGACCTCGTCGCCGACCTGCAGGACGTCGTAGTAGTGCACGGCGTCGTCGTGCGAGAGGTGCACGCAGCCCTCGGAGTAGCGCTGCAGGCTGCCCTCGTGGAAGGCGACGCCGCCGTCGGCGAAGAACGTCGAGTACGGCATCGGCTGGCCCTGCGCGTTGACGTGGTGCGGGTCCTTCCACTGGACCGTGAACGTCCCGACGGGCGTCGGCTGGTCGGGCGCGCCGGGCATGATCGGCACCGGGCCGCCGAGGATCTTGCCGTCGGCGATCAGCCAGGACTGGCGCGTCGCGAGGTCGACACAGGCCTTTGCGGTGACCGTGCAGGGCGTGCCGGCGACCAGCGCCGGGTCGCCGCCCGCGGGAGCGGCGCTCGTGCCCGCGCCGGGGCCGGCCGGCGCCGGCGCGGCCTGCGCCGCCGGGCCGAGCAGCAGCGTCCCGAGCCCGACACCCGCACCGACGGTGAGCGCCGTGATCCGGCGCGACCGCCGTCCGGTCGCCTTCGAGTGCCGTCCCAACACGAGACCCCTTTCGCTTCGCCCGTCCTGTAGACGAGCCGCGAGCCCCCGGGGTTGCGCCGTACGGCTCACAGGTTTCGCCCATCTTGCTCTGCGGTGATCACCCATCTGCCGCCGGACTACCGTGCCCGGGGTGACGACCACCGATCCCCGGGTCCGCCGCATCGAGCCGGGCGACGTCGACGCCGTCGTCGGGCTCGTCCACGAGCTGGCCGACTACGAGCGCGCACCCGAGTCCTGCCACCTGACCCCGGGCCTGCTGACGGACGCATTGTTCTGCCCGGAGCCCGCGGTCTTCGGGCACGTGGCCGAGGTCGACGGCGAGGTCGTCGGGTGCGCGCTGTGGTTCCTCACGTTCTCGACGTGGGAGGGCGTGCACGGCATCCATCTCGAGGACCTCTACGTCCGCCCCGCCCACCGCGGCGCCGGTCTGGGCACCGCACTGCTGGCCGCGCTGGCCGCCGAGTGCACCGCACGAGGGTTCGCCCGGCTGGAGTGGTCGGTGCTCGACTGGAACACCCCGTCGATCGGGTTCTACGAGGCGCTGGGCGCCGTCGGGCTCGACGAGTGGACGAACTTCCGGCTCGACGGCAGCGCGCTGGCCGCGCTGAGCGCGCTCAGCGGGTCGAGCGGTCGTGCAGGTCCAGCGCCCACAGCCGGGACCGCTCGCTGATCAGCAGCAGGAACGTCGCGATGACCACGACCCCGACGATGATCCCCCACACGATCTGCCTGGACGGGCCCAGCAGCGAGTAGACGACGGGGATCAGCAGCAGCTCGGCCACGATCGCCGGGGAGCGCGACCAGCGCTTCCCCCGCAGCAGCCCGATCCCGACGACGACGAGCGCCGCCCCGATCAGGACGAAGTAACCCGTCTCACCCAGGACGTAGCGGATGCCGTCGCCGATGCCGAGCCCGCGCACGAGCAGCACGATCCCGAACACGATCCCGACCAGGCCCTGCAGCGCCACGACCACGCCCGCCACCCGGATCTGCGGCGGGGTCCGTGGCCGCGGGCGCTCGTCGGGCGCGCGGGTGGGGTCGGGCTCGGACGTCACCGGAGCAGGATAGGCCCGACTATCCTCGGGGCGGTGCGCGCGCTGCTCGTGGTGAACCCGCAGGCCACGTCGACCACTCCGGCCGGACGTGACGTGCTGTTCCACGCGCTCGCGAGCGAGCTCAAGCTCGACGTCCTGCTCACCGACTACCGCGGCCACGCCGCCGAGGCCACCGCCCAGGCCGTGGAGGACGGGGTGGATCTGGTCGTGGCGCTGGGCGGTGACGGCACGGTCAACGAGGTCGTCAACGGGCTGCTGGGCCGCGGGCCCACGCGCGATCCCGACTCGGTGCCGGCGCTGGCCGTCGTGCCGGGCGGGTCGGCCAACGTCTTCGCCCGCTCCCTCGGGATGCCGCGCGACGCGGTCGAGGCCACCGGCCACATCCTGCAGGCGCTGGAGGAACAGCGCAGCCGGCTCGTCGGGCTCGGGCGGGCCGCCGACCGCTGGTTCACCTTCAACGCCGGCCTCGGGCTCGACGCGGAGGTCGTGGCGGCCGTCGAGCGCGCCCGCGCGCAGGGCCTGGAGGCCACACCGATGCGCTACGCGCGCACGGCCCTGCGGGAGTACGTGCGCCAGCGCAGGCGCCCGCCGGCCATGACGGTCGAGATACCCGACGCGGCACCGCTGGAGGGCGTGCGCCTGGCGTTCGTCAGCAACACCGACCCGTGGACCTACCTCGACGGCCGCGCCGTGCGGCTCAACCCGGGCGCGTCGTTCACCGACGGGCTCGCCCTGTTCGCGCTCAAGGACCTCGGCGTGCCGACGATCGCGGGCGTGCTGCGCCAGGCGCTGCGCCCCGACGGCGACCCGCGGGGCCGGCACGTCGCCCGTCAGGACGCCGTGGCCTGGGTGCGCGTGCGGTCGGACCGGCCGTTGGCGCTGCAGATCGACGGGGATCACATCGGCGCCCGCACCGAGATGGAATTCCGGGCGGTACCCCGGGCGTTGCGCGTCGTCGTGTGAGAAGCGCTGCTCGTCGTAGCCGAACGGCGCCGTCACGCGACAGAGTGACCATGCGGGGCCATTCACCGCTCGGCGTGGACCGTCGAGCCGCACGGGTCTCGCACCAGGGGAAACAGTCCTTCAATCTAGATGAGCACCACGGCACCAACGCGGGAACCCCCCGCGGACATGGATCGTTGCGGACGGGGTACCCGGAAGCAGCGAACCGGGCAAGGGTTTGTCGCTCTTCGTGACGGAACGGCAGCCGGTAACCGAAACCGGTGGTCATCGTTGGGATGAGTGGGTGAGGATGCTCACCCGGGCGGACCTGAGCCCTTGAAGACCCGCCGCGCTCGTGAAATCCTTCACAAGCGCGGAAACACCGTGACAGACGATCGGCGCGACCCCGATCGCGCATTACGAGGAGCAGAAGAACCATGGATTGGCGTCACCGCGCTGTATGCCGCGACGAGGACCCGGAGCTGTTCTTCCCTGTGGGGACCAGCGGGCCCGCGCTGCTGCAGATCGCCGAGGCCAAGACCGTCTGCCGTCGCTGCCCCGCCGTCACCGAGTGCCTCGAGTGGGCCCTCGAGAGCGGGCAGGACGCGGGCGTGTGGGGCGGCATGAGCGAGGACGAGCGTCGTGCGCTCAAGCGCCGCAACGCTCGCACCCGCGCTCGTACGGCCTGACAGTCCCAGGCCCGGCGTCCTCGGAGCGAGTCTTCGAGGCACCGAGAAGCACGAACGAGAAGTAGATCGAGCATCGCGCTCCCTGACCGCGGGCCCGAACGCCGGACGCCACCGGCTTCGGGCCCGCGGTTCGTTCACCGGGCGCTCACCTCACGGGAGCGCTCCAGGTGCGGGGCGATCCCGGGCAACGGAACCAGCGCGACCACGGCACCGGTACCTGGGATCACACCGTCAGGCTATCTCCCCACCAACGGGAGCTCGATGACGGCCTCCGTACCGCCGCCCGCACGCGGCCTGAGCTGCAACGACGAGTCCAGCTCCGAGTGCAGCAGCGTGCGCACGATCTGCAGGCCGAGACCGTTGGCACCGTCGGGGTCGAAACCGTCGGGCAGGCCGCGCCCGTCGTCGGCGATGGCGACGACGAGCCGGCCGGCTGACCGCCGGGCCGACACGACCACCTCACCGGCCTGGTCCGACGCGAACGCGTGCCGCAGCGCGTTGTGCACCAGCTCGGTCACGACGAGCACCAGCGGCGTGGCCATCGCGGCGGGGTGGGTCCCGAAACTGCCCTCACGGCGGACCTTGGCCCGCACGTCGGCCGTCGCGCCGTCGCCGATCATCGGCAGCACGGTGTCGATCAGCTGGTCGAGGTCGACCTGCTCGGCCACCGAGTAGGCCAGCGCCTCGTGCACGAGCGCGATCGAGCTGACCCGCCGCACGCTCTCGGCCAGCGCGAGCTTGGCCTCGGGGATCGACGTCCGGCGCGCCTGCAGGCGCAGCAGGGCCGCGACCGTCTGCAGGTTGTTCTTGACGCGGTGGTGGATCTCCCTGATCGTCGCGTCCTTGCTGAGCAGCGCGAGGTCCCGCCGGCGCAGGTCGGTCACGTCGCGCACCAGCACCAGCGCGCCGGCCGCGTCGCCACGGGGGCGCAGCGGCAGTGCGCGGACCAGCATGACCGCACCCCGGGCCCGGATCTCCAGCCGCAACGACGAACGGCCCGACAGCGCGGACTCGATGCGCGCCGCCACCTCCGCCGCGTCGAACGGGTCCCGGACGAGCTTGCGGGTGGCGTCGGCGAGGGGCAGCCCGATGAGGTCGCTGGCGTGACCCATGCGGTGGTAGGCCGACAGCGCGTTGGGGCTGGCGTAGGCGACGAGGCCGCGCGAGTCGAGGCGGATGAGCCCGTCGCCCGCGCGCGGGCTGGTGTCGGCCCCCGCGACGCTCGCCGCGGGCGGGAACGTGCCGTCGGCGATCATCTGGCAGAGGTCCGACGCGCTGCCCAGATAGGCGATCTCCAGCGGGCTGGGCACCCGCGGCATCGCCAGGTTCGTGTCGCGGGAGAGCACGGCAAGGACGCGTCCGTTGTGCCGCACGGGGATCGTCTCCCGACGGACGGGCACCTCGAGGTGCCAGCGCGGATCCTCCTCGCGGCAGATCCGGCCCTCGACGACCGCGCGGCGCAGCTGCGGGTTGTCGGCCGCGGTCACCCGGGCGCCGACCATGTCCTCGGGATGCGCCGTGGGCGCGGTGTCGGGGCGGGCCTGCGCGACGCACAGGAACTCGGTCGCGCCGCCGGCCAGCGCGTGGTCGCCGTCGGGCAGCGGGATCCAGAGCAGGAAGTCGGCGAACGACATGTCGGCGAGCAGCTGCCACTCGGCGACGACGCGCTGCAGGTGATCGACCGCCTCACCGGGCAGCTGCGTGTGCGCCGCGAGCAGCTCACTCAGCGTCGACACCCGTCACCGTCCCGTCTCGTCCGACCAGCCCCCACCCGGGCAAGGCCCATCCAACCACGTGAAAGACTGGGCCCAGTTCACGACGAGATGGTGTGAGGAGGATCCATGTCGAAGCGTGCTCGCAAGAAGCGCGACCGCAAGAAGAGCGGCGCCAACCACGGCAAGCGTCCCAACACCTGACGCGCCGGCCCGAACGCGGAGAGCCGGTCCCCCACTGCGGGGGACCGGCTCTCGCGTCGTGTGCGGGGTGCGGCGATCAGCCCCGGCGTTCGACCCGCTCGAACCGGGTCGCGCGGACCTCGACCGTCGTGCCCGACGGACCCTTCTCGACGGTCACCTGGGCCTGCTCGAGTACCGCGTGCCGGATCTGCGTGCGCAGCCGCTCGCGCAGCCCGTCGGGCGCGTGCTCGCCGCCGCACTTGCTGGCCAGCAGCGCCTTCAGCTTCTCGTCGATGCCGTACTCCGCGAGGCAGGGCGCGCACTCGTCCAGGTGCTGGGCCAGCAGCGCCCGCCGCTGCGCGTCGCACTCGTGGTCGAGGAACAGCCAGACCTCCGCGAGTACCTCCGAGCAGTCGGTCTCGTGGGAACCACCGCAGTTCATCGGCTCGCCTCCTGCTGCTCGCCGCGGACGAAACCACGCTCGCGCGCGGTGTCGGTCAACATGTCACGCAGCTGCCGGCGGCCGCGGTGCAGCCGCGACATCACCGTGCCGATCGGAGTCCCCATGATCTCCGCGATCTCCTTGTACGCGAAGCCCTCGACGTCGGCGAGGTAGACGGCCATCCGGAAGTCCTCCGGGAGTGCCTGCAGGGCCGCCTTGACGTCGTCGTCGGGCAGATTGTCCATGGCCTCGACCTCGGCCGACCGCAGACCCGTCGAGCTGTGCTCGCCCGCCTGCGCGAGCTGCCAGTCGGTGATCTCCTCGGTGGGCGACTGCTGCGGCTGGCGCTGCCGCTTGCGGTAGCCGTTGATGTAGGTGTTGGTGAGGATCCGGTAGAGCCACGCCTTGAGGTTCGTGCCCTGGCGGAACGTGTGGAAGGCCGAGTAGGCCTTCAGGAACGTCTCCTGCACCAGGTCCTCGGCGTCGGCCGGGTTGCGCGTCATCCGCAGCGCCGCGCCGTAGAGCTGGTCGAGCAGCGGCATCGCGTCGCGTTCGAAGCGCGCCGCGCGCTCCTCGGTGGTCTCGTCGACCGGGGCACGCTCTGCCGAGGTGCTCGCGTCGTCCGTGACCGGCTCCGTCGCCGCAGACGGTTCCGATGACGCCGGGGTGGCGGGCACCGCGCTCCTCTCGAGGGGGCTCAGCACCCCCGTCAACACGTCGGGCCCGGTCACGTCTGCCGCGACCAGGTCTGCCGGGAAGGGTACGCCCCTCCCCCGGGCCGGAGGATCCATCACTGCGTGCGTCACGCCTGTGCGAACGCGGCCCGGGTCCTTCGGATTCCCACTGCGACGCCGCTTACGCTTCCGCGCGTGGCCGGAAAGGGAACACCAGCGACGGCGCTGCTGGGCAGGCAGCGGATCGCACACACCGTGCACACCTACGTCCACAGCGACGGGCAGGCGTACGGCACCGAGGCCGCGGAGGCGATGGGCGTCGAGCCGGCGCGGGTGTTCAAGACGCTGGTCGCCGAGGTCGACGGCGTCCTCACCGTCGGCATCGTCCCGGTGGCCGGGAGCCTGGACCTGAAGGCACTCGCGGCGGCGGTCGGTGGCAAGCGGGCGAAGATGGCCGAGGTCGCCGACGCCGAGCGCGCGACCGGCTATGTCGCGGGCGGCATCTCCCCGCTGGGCCAGCGCAAGCGGTTGCGCACCGTGCTCGACGCGTCGGCCGACCGGTTCGAGACGGTCTTCTGCAGCGGCGGCAGGCGCGGGCTGGAGATCGAGCTGGCTCCTGCCGACCTCGCCCGCGCCGCCGGCGCGACCGTCGCCCCGATCGCGGCGTCCTGAGCCGACCGCCGCCCGGGCGCGTCCCGAGCCGACCGGCCTCAGCCGACGGTGCAGGCCGTCCCGTAGGCGCAGACCTCGGTCCAGGTGTCGCCCATCTCGGTGGTGTCGAACCGCATCGCGACGACGGCGTTGGCGCCCAGCGCCTCGGCCGCGGCGGTGAGCCGCGCGATGGCCTCCTGCCGGCTCTCCTCGAGGTTCTTCGTCATGCCCTTCAGCTCGCCCCCGGCCAGCGACTTGAGCGCCGCACCGAGCTGCGAGCCGACGTGGCGCGACCGGACCGTCAGGCCGAACACCTCGCCGTGCACCTGCTGGACCGTCCGCCCCGGGACGTCGTTCATCGTCGTGATCAGCATGGCTCCCCCTCGCCCCGGCCGCCTCGTCGCAGTGCAGCGACCCTAGCGGCGCAGCCGCGCGTCGAGCCAGGTCCCGACGGCGGTCCGCAGGCCGCTCACGTCGGACTTCAGCGAGTGGTCGCCCCTGATGACGACGACCTCGCGGCCCGGCGCCGGCCCCGGCCGGCCGAACGGGTCGCGCTCGCCCTGGACGACGAGCACCGGGACGGTGACCGCGTCGATCTCCCCGGCCCGTGTCTTCTCCGGCCTGCCCGGCGGGTGCAGCGGGAACGCCAGGCAGAGGACCCCGGCGGCACCGGTGGCGGCGGCCGTCCGGCAGGCGACGCGCGCCCCCGAGCTGCGACCGCCGACGAGCAACGGTGCCGCGTCCCAGCCGGCCCCGAAGCCGCTGACGGCCGCGCAGACGGCGGTCCAGGCCGTGTCGAGCTGCGCCGCGGGGGCGGGTGCGCGCCGGCCCGCGACCCGGTAGGGCTGCTCGACGAGCCCGACGTGCAGGCCCGCCGCGTTGGCGACGCCGGCCGCCGCGACGATGTCGGGCGCCCCGACGCCACCGCCCGCGCCGTGCCCGACCAGCAGCACTCCGCGGACGTCGCCCGGCGCGGGATGCAGGTGGACGCGGGCGGGCCCGTGCGGCGTCGCGACCTCGCGGATCTCGGTCGCCTCCGCGAGTGCGGTCATTCCGGGTTCCGGCCGGAGTTGAGCAGGTCGAGCTGCAGGGCCTCGTCGACCTCGTCCGGACGCAGCGCCTCGAGCAGCTCGGGGCCGTTGTTGCGCACGTTGTTCACCCGGTTCGAGACGGGCCGCAGCTCCATGCGGTCGACGAGCGCGGCCGACGGCGGGGCGAGCAGCCGGGCGACGGACTCGTCCTTCGCGTCGGTGTCCGGGTTCAGCCAGGCGTCCCAGGCGTCGGGGGCGAGGACGAGCGGCATCCGATCGTGGATGTCGGCGAGCGGGCCGACGGCCTCCGTCGTCAGCACGGCCACGGTGACCAGACCGTCCGGGTACTCCTCGAGCAGCGCGGCGTCCTTGGGCTTCCAGTACTCCCAGATGCCGGCCATCGCGATCGAGGAGCCGTCGCGGTAGCTGGTGAAGTAGGGCTGCTTCGTCTTCCCGGTGTCGGTGTCGCGGCGCTGCCACTCGTACCAGCCGTCGGCGGGCAGCAGGCAGCGGCGCGACGACAGGGCCCTGCGGAACGCGGGCTTGTCCGCGGCGGTCTCCGACCGGGCGTTGATCATGCGCGCCCCGCCCGACGCGTCCTTGGACCACGACGGGACGAGCCCCCAGCGCACCCGGCGCAGGGTCCGCTGCGTCTCGTCGCGGACCGGCTCGCCGTCGTCGTCGCGCGGGTGCCGCTCGACGACGGTGGTGACCTGCTTGGTCGGGGCCACGTTGAAGTCGGGCGCGACGTCGTCCTCGGTCGCGTCGACGGCCCGGAACTCGTCGGCGAGGTCGGCGGGAGCCTTGGTGGAGGAGTAGCGGCCGCACATGGTGCCCATCGTTCCACGGCGCGCGTGAAACCATGGGGCGCGTGAGCAGCCCCTGGTCCGCCCCGCACGCCACCCGTCCCGTCCGCGGGCGCGTCACGGTGCCCGGTTCGAAGTCCGTGACCAACCGCGCGATCCTGCTCGCCGCGCTGTCCGGCGGCCCGGCGTCGGTGTCGGGTGCGCCCGCGACGCGCGACACCGCGTTGATGGTGGATGCGTTGCGCGCCATGGGGGTGCCCGTCTCGGTCGAGGGCGAGCGCGTGGTCGTCGAGCGACACGCGGGGCTCACGGGTGGCGACGTCGACTGCGGGCTCGCGGGGACCGTGATGCGGTTCGTCCCGCCCGCGGCGGCGCTGGCCGACGGCGAGGTCCGCTTCGACGGCGACCCGCGGGCCCGGGAACGTCCGATGGGGACGGTGCTCGACGCGTTGCGTGCCCTCGGCGCCGAGATCGACGGCGACGCGCTGCCGTTCACGTTGCGGGGCTCCGGGTCACTGCCCGGCGGGGTGGTGACGATCGACGCGTCGGCGTCGTCGCAGTTCGTGTCGGGGCTGCTGCTCTCGGCGGCCCGGTTCGACAAGGGGGTCACCGTCCACCACGACGGCAGGCCCGTGCCGTCGCTGCCGCACATCGACATGACGGTCGCGATGCTGCGCGAGGCGGGGGTCGACGTCGACGACTCCGAGGCGAACACCTGGCGGGTCTCCCCGGGCCCGATCGCGGCCCGCGACTGGACGGTGGAGCCCGACCTGTCGAACGCGTCGGTGTTCCTCGCGGCGGCCGCGGTCACCGGGGGCCGGGTCACCGTCGCGGGGTGGCCACACCGCTCCACCCAGCCCGGCGTGGGGATCCTCCCCGTGCTGGCCGCGTTCGGCTGCATCGTCGAGCCCGAGGGCGACGGGATGACCGTCACCGGCCCGCCCGTCCTGCGCGGCGTCGACGTCGACCTGCACGACGTCGGCGAGCTCACCCCGACGGTCGCTGCCGTCGCGGCGCTGGCCGCCACCCCCTCGCGGCTGCGCGGCGTCGCGCACCTGCGCGGCCACGAGACCGACCGCATCGCCGCGCTGGCCGCGGAGATCGCCGCGCTCGGGGGCGACGTCGAGGAGACCCCCGACGGCCTGGAGATCCGGCCCGCCGCGCTGACCGCACCCGCGGGACGGCCGTGGGGGGCCTACGCCGACCACCGGATGGCGACCGCGGGCGCGCTCGTCGGGCTCGTCGTCCCGGGGATCGAGGTCGACGACATCGGCGCGACCGGCAAGACCTTCCCCGACTTCCCGGGCAGCTGGGCGGCGCTGGTCGGATGACGAGGCGATGACTCCGGCCCGGCCCCGCGAGTACGACGAGTCCGACGTCCGGGTGCGCCCGGGGAGGCGCGGGTCACGCCCCCGAAGCAAGCGCCGCCCCGACCACGCCGACGCGACCGAGGCGATGGTCATCGGCGTCGACCGCGGCCGCTGGACCTGCGCCCCGGACGGCGACGCGACCCGGCGGCCCGTGACGGCGATGCGGGCCCGCGAGCTGGGCCGCACGCCGATCGTCGTCGGCGACCGCGTCGGGCTGTCGGGTGACGTGTCCGGCGACGTCGACACGCTGGCCCGCATCGTCCGCGTCGAGGAGCGTGCCACCGTCCTGCGGCGCACCGCCGACGACACCGACCCCTACGAGCGGATCGTGGTCGCGAACGCCGCGCAGCTGGTGATCGTCACCGCGCTGGCCGACCCCGAGCCACGGACCGGGTTCGTCGACCGCTGCCTCGTCGCCGCCTACGCCGGCGGGCTGTCGCCCGTTCTGTGCCTCACCAAGTCGGACCTGGCCGATCCCGGGCCGTTCTCCGCGCACTACGCAGAGCTGGAGTTCCCGGTCGTCGTGACCCGGCGCGACCAGCCGCCCGACGAGCTGGCCGCGCTGCTCGACGGCCAGGTCTCGGCGCTCGTGGGCCATTCGGGCGTCGGCAAGTCGACGCTGGTCAACGCGCTGGTGCCGGATGCCGAGCGCGCGGTCGGGGCGGTGTCGGGCGTCGGCAAGGGCCGGCACACGACGACGGCGGCGCTGGCCCTGCCGCTGCCCGACGGGCGGGGCTGGGTCGTCGACACGCCGGGGGTGCGGTCGTTCGGGCTCGCCCACGTGACGCCCGGCGAGGTCATCGCCGCGTTCGACGACATGGCCGCCGCCGTCGAGGACTGCCCGCGCGGCTGTGGACACCTCGGACCGCCCGCCGACCCGGAGTGTGCGCTGGACGCCCTGGTCGCGAGCGGTGCACTGCGCCCGGCACGGCTCGCGGCGCTGCGCCGGGTCCTGGTCGCCCTGCGCTGACCGGTGTTCGCTAGCGTCTGGCGCCATGGCGGTGAGGGTGGCGCGCGGGCCCGCGTGGCCCGTCCTGCTGCTCGCCGTGCTCGCCGGTTTGGTCACGGCGTGCGGGCCGGGGCAGCCGTCCGACGCCGCGCCATCCGGCCTCCCCAAGTTCTACGACGCCACCCAGCTGCTCGACGTCCTCACCCAGCGCCGCACGGCCGACCCGACCGCCCAGCTGTCGGTCGTCGGCGACGTCACCGGCTCGGTACCGGTCACCTTCACCGCGCAGGGCGGGCTGAGCCTCGTGGGTCCGACGCCCGCGCTCGCCCTGGACCAGACGATGACCTGGCCGGGAGCCGCGCCGCAGCAGACCGGCTTCGTGCTGCGCGACGGCGAGGTGTGGCTGCGCACGGCCGACGGCGGGACGCCGTGGCTGCGGGCCGGGTCGGCGACGACGCAGGCCGACCGGATGCGCGTCGCGATCGCCGACGCGCTCGGCGACGCCACCGACCCCACCGCCAACCTGTCCCGCTACGCCGACGCCACCCTGGTCTCCGACGCCGCCGACGAGGTCGTCGACGGCGTGCCCACCGTCCGGTACACCCTGGTCGTCGACCTGACCAGGGCCTCGACGATCGAGCCCGACCCCGAGCTCAAGGCGCAGCTCGACCAGCAGATCCGCGACGGGCTCACCCGCATCACCTCGACGTTGTGGGTTGACGCCGACACCCGTCCGGTCCGCACCCAGCAGCGTCAGGGGCTCGCCGACATGGGCACGCTCGCCACCACGGCCGACTACCGGTCGTGGGGCACGTCCGTCACGATCAGCCCGCCCCCGCCCGCCGAGGTGCGATGACGACGACGGACCCACGGTCGGTCGGCCCGTTCACGATCCACCGCGTCCTCGGCGAGGGCGGCATGGGCAAGGTGTACCTCGGCCGGTCCCGCGACGGGCGGCAGGCGGCGGTCAAGGTGGTGCGCTCCGCGCTGGCCGACGACCCGGAGTTCCGCGCCCGCTTCCGCCAGGAGGTCGCGGCCGCGACGCGGGTGCACGGCGTCTACACCGCGGCGCTGCTCGGGGCCGATCCCGACGCGCCCGCGCCGTGGATGGCCACGGAGTACGTCCCGGCGCCGTCGTTGCGCGAGGCGGTCTCCGAGCACGGCCCCATGCCCGCGGAGTCGGTGCGCCGGCTGGGCATCGGGCTCGCCGACGCGCTGGCCGCGATCCACACGGCCGGCGTCGTGCACCGCGATCTCAAACCCGGCAACGTCCTGCTTGCACACGACGGCCCGAAGGTCATCGACTTCGGCATCGCCCGCGCCACCGACGCGACGACGCTCACCCGCACGGGCGCGGTCATCGGCACCCCGGGGTTCATCGCGCCGGAGGTCCTTGCGCACGGCCGCGCGGGCCCTGCCGCCGACGTGTTCGCGCTGGGCGGGGTCCTGCTGCACGCCGCGACGGGCCGGGCACCGTTCGGTGAGGGCGACGCCGCGGCGCTGCTCTACCGGGCGGCCAACGTCGACCCGGACCTGTCCGGGGTGCCGCCCGCGCTGGTGCCGACGGTCGCCGCCTGCCTGCACCGCGACCCCGCGCAGCGACCCACACCGGCGCAGATCCGCGACGCGCTCGGCGGCGACCGTGACCGTCCGACGGCGGGATGGCTGCCGGGCCGGCTGGAGCCGGCACCGCCGAAACCGGTGGCGCGCACGCGGTTCTCGCCCGTGCTCGCGATCGGGGCCGTCGCGGCGGTCATCGCGGTGGTGGGTGGGATCGTGCTGGCGCTGCGCCCCGGCTCGACGCCGCAGAACCCGCCGCCCCCGCCGGCCGCGACGGCCACCGGCATCGCCCCGCCCACGTCGGGCGCACCTCAGACCTCGACCCAGACCTCGACCCAGACCTCGACGGCCCCCGCCGACCTCACGGTCTCGCCGTCGGCCACGGGGTTCAGCACACCGTCGAACAACATCGCCTGCTATGTCTCGCCCAACTCGGTGCGCTGCGACATCTCCGAGCAGTCCTGGGACCCGTCGACGATCCCGGCGCGGCCTGCCGACTGCCAGGGCGTCTGGGGCGACTCGCTGACGGTCAGCGGCGGGGACCGCCCGACGTTCACCTGCCACGGCGACACCGTCTTCGGCACCGGGCCCGTCCTCGACTACGGCAGGTCCCTGCGGGTCGGCGACGTCACGTGCACCAGCCGGACGACGGGCGTCGAGTGCCGGGTGGGGGCCAGCGGGCACGGCTTCTCGATGTCCAAGAGCGGCTACCAGTGGTTCTGAGGGGTCAGCCCGTGAACCGGCCGATCAGCAGGTCCAGCCTGCCCTCCTGACCGTCCGGGGGGATCCGGCCGCTGTCGGCGAGGACGGCCATCCCGTGCACGGCGCTCCAGACGACCTCGGCGAGCGGCTCGCGCTGCTCGTCGCCCGCGGGGAAGCAGCCGACGAACTCGTCGAAGCACGCCCGCATGGGGGCCGGCGTCTCGTCCGTCGCGAACGCGAGATCGGTGGGCATGACGAACATCGCCTGGTAGAGCGCGGGGCGTTCGGCGGCGAAGCGCAGGTAGGCGCGGCAGACCGCCCGCAGCGCCACCGGCCCCGGCGCGGCCACGGCCGCCCGGGCGCGACCCAGTTGCTCCGCGAGCTCACCGAACCCGTCCAGCGCGACCGCGCTGACGATGGCGTCCTTGCCCGCGAAGTGGCTGTAGAGGACCGGCTGGCTGTACTCGACGCGCTCGGCCAGCCGCCGGGTGGTCACCGCGTCCCAGCCCTCCGTCTCGGCGAGCTCCCGCGCGGCCGTGACGATCAGCTGGTGGCGCTGGGCGCGTTCGCGTTCGCGGCGCCCGGTGACGGCGGACATGCACCCATCCTAGCAGTGCTAGACATTCTGCCGACGGCAGGTTAGCGTTGACCTAGTTTCTAGCAACGCTAGATCTCGTCTCCGGAAGGACCTCTCATGCTCGTCACCGTCGCGAACGTGCTCGCCGGGCTCGTCGCCGCCGGCATCGTCGTCATCGGCGCGCGGGTCTTCTGGGCCCCACGCGCCGCCGCCGGCTTCGGCATCCCGCACACGCCGACCGAGGACCGCACCGTCCAGGCCTGGCTGACCGTCAAGGGCGTGCGCGACATGGCGTGCGGGCTCTTCGTCGTCGTGCTGATGCTCACCGCGACGCCGCACGTGCTGGGCTGGTTCATGCTCGCCGCCGCCGCCATCCCCGTGGGCGACGGGCTGATCGTGCTGCGCAGCAAGGGCGCGAAAGCCGTCGCCTTCGGCGTCCACTGGGGCACGGCCGCGGTGATGGTCGTGATCAGCGTCCTGCTGCTGCTGTCGTGACCCCGGGCCGAACGACCCGTGCCGCTCACCGGGCCTGGTGCGGGTACGTGTGGTCGGTCGGCGGGACGAGGGTCTCCTTCACCGCGCGCGGACTCGTCCACCGCTGCAGGTTGTAGACCGAGCCGGCCTTGTCGTTGGTGCCCGACGCCCGCGCCCCGCCGAACGGCTGCTGCCCGACGACCGCACCCGTCGGCTTGTCGTTGACGTAGAAGTTCCCGGCCGCGAAGCGCAACGCCCCGTGGGCCGCGTCGATCGCGGTGCGGTCGGTCGCGAACACCGAGCCGGTCAACGCGTAGGGGGTCGCGGTGTCGACGGTCCGCAGCACCTCGTCCCAGCTGCCGGGCGCCGCGTCGTCCCAGACGTGGACGGCGAGCACCGGTCCGAACAGCTCCGTGGTGAAGACGTCGTGGCCCGGGTCGTCGCCGACCAGCACCGTCGGCTCGACGAACCAGCCCTCGGCGTCGTCGCAGCCACCGCCCGCCAGCACCTCCAGGTCGCCGCGCACGCGGGCGAGCACACCGGAGAGCCGGGCGAAGGCGCGGCCGTCGATGACGGCGCCGCCGAACGTCGACAGGTCCTCGACGTCGCCGAAGCCGACCGTGCGCGTCGTGTCGGCCAGCGCCTCCCGCAGCCCCGACTTCCACAGCGACGCCGGGACGAACGCCCGCGAGGCCGCCGAGCACTTCTGGCCCTGGTACTCGAACGCGCCCCTGACCAGCGCCGTCACCAGGGCGGCCGGGTCGGCCGACGGGTGCGCGACGACGAAGTCCTTGCCGCCGGTCTCCCCGACCAGCCGCGGGTAGGACCGGTAGCGCGGCAGGTTGTCGGCGACCGAGCGCCACAGGTGCCGGAACGTCGCCGTCGACCCGGTGAAGTGCACGCCGGCCAGCTCCGGCGACGCGAGCGCCACCTCCGAGACCGCGGCGCCGTCGCCGGTGACCATGTTGACCACCCCGGGCGGCAGCCCCGCCTCCTCCAGCAGCCGCATCGTGTACCAGGCCGCGAGGGTCTGGGTCGGGCTCGGCTTCCACACGACGGTGTTGCCCATCAGCGCGGGGGCCGTCGGCAGGTTTCCGGCGATCGCGGTGAAGTTGAACGGCGTGATCGCGAGGACGAAGCCCTCCAGCGGCCGGTGGTCGAACCGGTTCCAGACGCCAGGGCTCGACACCGGCTGCTCGGCCAGGATCCGGCGGGCGTAGTGCACGTTCCAGCGCCAGAAGTCGATCAGCTCGCAGGCGGCGTCGATCTCGGCCTGCTGGACCGACTTGGACTGGCCCATGACCGTCGCGGCGTTCAACGTCGCCCGCCACGGCCCGGCGAGCAGGTCGGCGGCCCGCAGGAACACCGCCGCGCGCTCGTCGAACGGCAGCGCCTGCCACCCGGGGGCCGCGTCGCGGGCGGCGGCGACGGCGGCCTCGACGTCGGCGGCCGTCGCCTGTGCCGACACCCCGAGTACCCGGTGCCGACGGTGCGGGGAGACGACGTCGATCCGCTCCCCGCCGCCCATCCGGCGTACCCCGCCGACGGTGCCGGTGAGCTCGTGGGGGGTGCCGTCGAGCTCGGCGATCCGGGACCGCAACGCGGCCCGCTCGGGGCTGCCCGGGGCGTGCCCGAGTACGGGCTCGTTGCGCGGTACGGGGACGTCGGTGACACCGGTCAGCGCGGACATTCCTCCAGCGTGGACCCGTCACGCGGCCGTGTCATGCCCTGCCGGGCTACGCGTCGCCCGGTTGCGGGTGGCAAGCTTCCGGGCATGACAACGGGGGGCAAGGAAGGCGCCGGACCACCCGAGCGACCCGAACCGGTTCCCGACCGGACGGCGCCCGCATCCTCGCCGGGGCCGCCGCCGCTGCGGATCGGCACCGCGGAGCGCGAGTCGGCGGCCAAGGCGCTCGACGCCCATCTGGAGGCGGGACGGCTCGGCGTCGAGGAGTACGCCGACCGCTCGGCGGCGGCCGCGGTGGCGACCGTCGCGAGCGAGCTGCAGGCGCTGTTCGTCGACCTCCCCGAGCCGCACCCGACGCTGCCCGGCACCGCCGTGACGCCGGTCGCCCCCGCGGCCTCGGTGCCCGCGCCGACGGGCGCGCAGCCGCCCGCCGAGCGGTCGCCGCTGTCGAGCTGGGGGCCGCGGATCGTGGCGATCACGCCGATCGTCGCGCTCGCGCTGTTCCTGGCGCTCAACGGCGTCTTCGCGCAGGCCTGGATCTTCTTCCTGCTGATCCCCGCCGTCGGCGGGCTCGTCTACGGCCGCGAGCGGGGCGACGACCGGGATCGGGACCGGGAGCAGCGCCGGCTGCTGCGCGACGACCGCCGCCGGCTCGACCGCGGCGACGGGGACCGCCCCTGAGGTCGCTCACGGGATCGGTGGCCAGGGAGGGACGACGTCGGGGTAGTCGCCCGGGACGCGTCCGGGATAGACGGCCGGGCGCTTCTCCAGGAACGACGCCACGCCCTCCGCCGCGTCGGGGCCCCGGCCGAGGAGGTCGATCGCGCGCGAGTCCAGCCGGTGCGCCTCCCACGGTCCCGGCGCGCCGAGCATCGACCACAGCAGCTGCCGCGACACCGACACCGACACCGCCGACGTGTTGTCCGCGATCTCGCGGGCCAGCGCGTGCGCGGTACCGAGCAGGGCGTCGTCGGGAACGACCCGGGACACGAGCCGTCCCGCGAGCGCCTCCGCGGCGTCGAACACCCGGCCGGTCGCGACCCACTCCATCGCCTGCGAGATGCCGACGACCCGCGGCAGGAACCAGCTCGACGCGGCCTCCGGCACCAGCCCCCGGCGGGCGAAGACGAACCCGAACCGGGCGGACTCCGCCGCGATCCGCACGTCCATCGGCAGGGTCATCGTCGCGCCGATGCCGACCGCGGGCCCGTTGATCGCGCCGATGACCGGCTTGCGCGAGGCCGCGACCCGCAACGACACCACACCGCCCCGGTCGCGGGGAACGCCGTCGACCTCGCCGTGACGCTGGTCGGCGGCCCGCGCACCGTCGGACGCGTCGAACGTCGACGCGCCGCGGGAGAGATCGGCGCCCGCGCAGAACCCCCGGCCGCGCCCGGTCACGATGACGACCCGGACGTCGCCGTCGGCGTCGGCCGCGTCGAACGCCTCGACGAGCTCGTCGGCCATCGTCGAGGTGAAGGCGTTGAGCTTGGCGGGGCGGTCGAGCGTCAGCGTCGCGATGCCGTCGACGACCTCGTACGCGATCTCGGTGAACTCCACGCGGTTCCTCCTCGGCGAGCGGCTGCGCCTCCGTTCTAGCCGACGACGTCGCCGTCCGCGATCACGGGCCCGCTCGCGCGGCGGGACGGCCGCCGGGCACCTACCCTCCGGCGATGAGCGCCCAGGATCCCGGCGAACCGGACGTCGCACAGGCCGACACGGAGCGCACGTTCGACCGCCTCGTCGACGAGGGCACGCAGCGGCTCGGCCGCTCCTGGTCCGGCCTGCTGTCGACGGGCACGCTCGGCGGCCTCGACATCGGCGTCGGCGTGCTCGCGCTGCTGCTGGTCGAGCACGCGACCGGCGACAAGCTGCTCGGCGGGCTGGCGTTCTCGCTCGGTTTCGTCGCGCTCACCCTCGCCCGCAGCGAGCTGTTCACCGAGGACTTCCTCGTGCCGGTCGCCGCGGTCGTCGCCCGCGCGAGCACGCCACTCGCGCTGGCCCGGCTGTGGGGCGTCACCCTGCTGACGAACCTGGCGGGCGGCTGGGTCATCACCTTCGTCGTCGTCGCGGCGTTCCCGTCGCTGCGCGAGACCGCGATCGAGTCGGCGCAGGGCTACGTACGGCTCGGGATCGGCTGGCACGCCTTCGCGCTGGCGCTCGTCGGCGGGTTCCTCATCACGCTCATGACGCACATGCAGCACTCGACGGACTCCGACGGCGTGCGGCTGGTCCCGGCCGTCGGCATGGGGTTCCTGCTCGGCGCTGGCTCCGTCGACCACGCCGTGGTCGCCTCGCTGCTGTGCTTCGCCGCGCTGCACGCCGGCGCGCCGTTCGGCTACGCCGACTGGCTCGGCCTCGCGTCGTTCGCCGCGCTCGGCAACATGGTCGGCGGCCTGCTGCTGGTGACGATGCTGCGGCTGCTGCAGGTACCGCACAAGGTCGCGCAGGAGCGCCGCCAGAACGTCCCCGAGGTCACCGCGGAGTCGTGACGGGGCGGCCCCGACCCCCGGCCGGCCGGACTCAGCCCAGCTCCACGACGAACGCGATCTCCGACGGGGCGTACCAGGCCAGCTCGTGGTCCTCGGCCTCGCCGACGAGGAACTCCGCGTCGAGATCACCGAGGTCGGCCGCGTCGACGGCGCCCGCGGCCTGGCGGACCGCGTACTCGGCCTCCTCGTTGTCGACGTGGACCGCGGCGATCGCCGACGCCGGCACCGGCCCCGAGATGCGCACGGCACCGTCGTCGAGGTCGGGACGCAGGGTCACGTCGTCGACGTCGGCGGCCACGACGACCCGTCGCGCGGGCGTCCCCTCCTCACCGAGTCCGAGCTCGACGCCGAGCAGCCGCAGCGACGCGCGCGCCGCCTCCAGCATCGCGGCGTACTCCAGCTCCTCGTCGTCGCCGGACACGTAGGACTCGCGCAGCCGCGGTGTCAGCGCGAACGCGGTGCCGCCGATGGGCTCGAAGTTCCCCGTCTTGACCAGCCGCGCCAGCATCGGCCACGTCCCTGGCAGGTAGATCCGCACGTTCGCCTCTCCCGCACCTGTTCGTCAGCCGGCCGTGGCCAGCAGCTCATCGAGCGCCTCGTCGACGAGGCCGGCGAGGACGTCGACGTCGTGCATCGCGTCCCGGTCGCCGTTGAAGCCGTAGTACACGCCCCCGTCGTAGCTGGTCAGGCCGATCGCGAGGGCCTGCCCCTTGGCCAGCGGAACGACCGGGAACATCTCCAGCATGCGCGCACCCGCGGCGTAGAGGGGGAACTGCGGGCCCGGGACGTTCGTCACGACGAGGTTGAAGATCCGCTTCGAGAACCCGCTCGCCGCGCGGGCGCCCAGCGCGTGCAACGTCGGCGGGGCGAACCCGCCGATCCGCACCAGGGTGTCCGCGCCGACGGACTGGCCGCCCGCGGTGTGCTCGGCCATCGCGTGCGACACGTGCCGCAGCCGCACCAGCGGGCTCGCCTCCCCCACCGGCAGGTCGACCAGGAACGACGACACGCGGTTGCCCAGCGAGCCCGCCGTCGCCGAGCTGGGCACGTCGGCCTCGCCGCGCACCGACAACGGGACCATGGCGCGCACCGCGGCCGACGCCGTGACCGGCTCCCCGCGGGAGAGCAGCCAGTTCCGCAGCGCACCGGAGATCACGCTCAGCACCGCGTCGTTGACCGTGCAGCCGTGCGCCGCCCGGATCCGCCGGTAGGCCTGCAGCTCGGTCCGCGCCACCGCGAACCGGCGCTGCGTCGAGATGTCGACGTTGAGCGGGGTCCCCGGAGCGCGCCGCGACGCGGTGCGCGCCACCGTGAACAGCTTCGTCGCCACCCCCGCGACCTTGCCGGCCGTCGCCAGCGCGTCGCCCGCGGCGGTGCGCACGTTGTCGACCAGCTCGCTCGGCCGCGACACCATGTCCCCCAACGCCTCCAGCATCAGGGTGGCGCTGCCCGGCTCGGGGTGGGGCATCCACAGGTCCTCGGGCAGGACCCGCGGCTCGGGCGAGACGTCGAGGATCACCTGCGCGATGTCGATGGCGCTGATCCCGTCGACCATCGCCTGGTGGGTCTTGGTGACGACCGCCGCCCGGTTGTCGGCCAGCCCCTCGACGAGGTACATCTCCCAGAGCGGCCGCGTGTGGTCGAGCGGGCGCGACATCAGCCGCGCGACCAGCTCGGCGAGCGCCTCGTCGCTGCCCGGCCGGGGCAACGCGCTGCGGCGCACGTGGTAGGCGATGTCGAAGTCCTGGTCGTCGACCCACACGGGCCGGGCGATGTTCCCGGGGACGTGGCGCACCTTCTGCCGGTACCGCGGCACCAGCGCGATGCGCTGCTCGACCAGGTCGACCAGCCCGTCGTAGTCGAAGCCGGCGGGCGGGCGCTCGAAGATCGCGACGCCGCCGACGTGCATGGGCGTCGTCGCCTCCTCCAGGTAGAGGAAGGACGCGTCGAGCGCGGAGAGCCGGGGCGGCATGCCGATGATCCTACGGTCGCGTGGGACCCTGGCGGCGTGCCCGAGCCGCGTTCATCGACCCGTTCGCCCAAGGACACGTTCATCACGGTGTACGGGCGCAAGCCGGTACTGGAGGCGCTGGCCGACGAGTCGCTGGTCGTCGACAAGGTCCTGCTCGCCGAGGGCAGCCGCGGCGAACCCGTCCGGGCGATCCGCGACGCCGCCCGCGCCCGCGGCGTGCGCGTCGAGACGGCGTCGGCGCACCGGGTGAAGGTGTTGGCGGGCAACGGCCGGCACGACCAGGGCGTGCTCGCCGACGTCGTCGCGCCGCGGATGGCGCCCGTCGAGGAGTTCGTGTCCGACCTGGGCACCCGCCGCGGCGCCTCGGTGCTGGTGCTCGACGCGGTCACCAACCCCGCCAACGTCGGCATGATCCTGCGCAGCGCCACCGCCGCCGGGCTCGACGGGGTGCTGCTGCCGCGCCGCGGCGTCCCGGCCATCGACCCGCTGGTGATCAAGGCGTCGGCCGGCGTGGCGTTCTCGGCACCGGTGCTGCGCTCCGCGACCGCGGCGCAGGGGTGCGCCGTGCTCAGGGCGGCCGGGTTCGCCGTGCACGGGCTTGCCGCGGGCGGGGACTCGCTGCTCGAGGCCGAGCTGCCCGAGCGCGTGGCACTGGTGCTGGGCAACGAGTCCGAGGGCCTGTCCGCCGACGTGCGCGAGGAGCTCGACGGGACGTTGGCCATCCCCATGTTCGGCGGCGTGGAGTCGCTCAACGTCGCGAGCGCCGGGGCCGTCGCCGCGTACGAGCTGCTCCGCAGACGGCGCTGATCGGCGGCACGGCGCGCACCGTGACACACCCCGTGGGTGACGGAGTCCGGCCGGCAGCGCCGGGCCGGGTTCAATGGAGCCGATGGAGCCCGTGACGCGCGACGCCGAGCCCGCCGCCGCGGTCCCCGCTCCCGGGGCCGCCGGCCGGCGACGGCTGCCGGCCGGGCGCGTCGTCCCTGCCGCGGTGGCCGGCCTGCTGGCACTGCTGGCCCTCGGCCTGTCGACGGGCCTGCTGCTCGGGAGCCCGGTCGGCGCGGGCGACAACGGCGACGGCGCCCGCCTGTGGTGCGGCGCAGGGCTGGTCCCCGGGACGCCGGACGGTTCGTCGAGCTGGAAGGGCGGTGTCGTCCTCGACTTCAGCACCGGCGCCCCCGCCTGCGCCGACCCGCTGCCGTCGTCGGCCCTCGACGTGCTGCGCGCCGTCACCCCGGCGGGTCCGGGCACCTGGTCGTTGACCACGCTCGGCTGGACCTACCTCGGCGTCGCCGTCGTCGCGGCGGCCGTCGCCGGATGGGCGGCGTCGGCGCGCGGGCCATGGCGGGCCACCCTGCTGGCCGCGCCCCTGCTGCCGGCGGCCGAGCCGGCGTTCGGGCGGTTCCTGATCTCGACGTTCAGCGAGCCCGCCGGTCTCGTCGGCGTGTTCGTCCTGCTCGTCGGGGTGGTGACGGTGGCCGTCACGCGGCGCGACGACCGCGCCGAGCGAACCGTCGGGCTCGTCCTCGTCGCGGTCGGCGGCGTGCTGGCGGCGACCGCCAAGACCGGCTACGTACCCGTCCTCGCGGCCGCGGTGCTGGTCTGCCTGGTGACCCCGGTCGGGCCGCGCGGGCGGCGCGGGCGGGTGCCGGGCGCCGTCATGGCCGTCGCGCTCGTCGCCGTCGCCGTCGGCCCGATCGTCGACACCGCGGACTGGCAGGCGCGGCACTACGCGACCGTCAACACCGTCGACGTCGTCTTCACCACGGTGCTGCCCGAGGTCGGGCACACCGCACTCGGCCCGCTCGGGCTCCCCGCGGACGCCGCGCAGCGTTCCGGCCAGGCCTACTTCCCCCGCGCCGACGAGAGCCTGCCCGGCACCGCCGCCATCGCCGCCGACCCCGACGGGGTCCGCGACGCCGCCTGGACCGAGCTGGCGTCGAGTCCCGGGGCACTGCTGCGGTCGGTCGGGGTGGCCGTCCAGGCGACGCAGGGGCGGGCGATCGACTACCTGCCCTCGGCGCCCTGGACCCCCGCGACGCCTGCGCCCGCCCTCGGCGGCACCACCGGCCCCGTCGGCGCGGACACCGCGACGATGCGCGCCTGGCTCGACGACATGGCCGTGCCGTGGTGGCCGTCGGCGGTGCTGCTCGCGGGCGTCCTCGCGGGCGTCGCCGGGCTGGTCGGCCCGCTGCGCAGACGGTTCCCGGCGGCGACGACCGTCGGGCGGGTCGGCGGGCTGAGCGCGGCCACGTCGCTCGCGCTGGCCGTGACCGCGGTGCTCGGCGACGGGTATTTCGAGATCGCGAAGCACGTCTGGCTCGCGGCCTACCTCGTCGACACCACGGCGGCACTCCTCGTGGCGACGGCCGTCGCGGTGACGCTCGACCTGGTCCGCTCACACGGGGTTCAGCCGGGGCCTGCGACTGCTTAGGGTGAGGCAATGGTGCACCGCCGCATGCCGAAACCCTCCGAGATCCTGCCGCTCCTCCGACCGGCGCCGATCCGCTGGGACGCGACGGAACGCCGCCTCGCGCGCGCCGCGAACATCGCCGACCTGCGGGAGATCGCCCGCCGCCGCACCCCGCGCGCCGTCTTCGACTACACCGACGGCGCCGCCGACGGTGAGCTGAGCCTGCGCCGCGCCCGGCAGGCCTTCTCGCGCGTCGAGTTCACCCCCAGCGTCCTGCGTGACGTCTCCGAGATCGAGACCGGCCGCACCATCCTCGGCAAGCGTTCGACGCTGCCGTTCGCGTTCGCGCCCACCGGCTTCACGCGCATGATGCACACCGAGGGCGAGAGCGCGGTCGCGGCCGTCGCGCAGGAGGTCGGCATCCCGTTCACGCTCTCGACGATGGGCACCACGACGATCGAGCAGATCGTCGACATCGCGCCGGACGTGCGCCGCTGGTTCCAGCTCTACCTGTGGCGCGACCGCGCCTACGCCAAGGACCTCGTGCAACGGGCCGCCGACGCCGGCTACGACACGCTCATGCTGACCGTCGACACGCCCGTCGGCGGGGCCCGGCTGCGCGACGTGCGCAACGGCCTCACGATCCCGCCCGCGCTGAGCCTGCGGACCTTCCTCGACGGCGCGCGGCACCCGCACTGGTGGTTCGACATGTTCACCACCGAACCGCTGGCCTTCAGCAACCTCGAGGGCACCGACGGCACGATCGCCGAGATGATCAACCGCGTGTTCGACCCGGCCCTGACCATGGCCGACGTCGAGTGGCTGCGCGGCGCGTGGCCCGGGACGCTCGTCGTCAAGGGGATCCAGAGCGTCGCCGACGCCCGCCGCGTCGTCGACGCCGGCGCCGACGCCGTCCTGCTCTCCAACCACGGCGGCCGCCAGCTCGACCGCGCCCCCGTCCCGCTGGAGCTCATCGAGCCGACGGTGGCCGAGCTGCGCGGCGAGGCCGAGGTCCTCGTCGACACCGGGATCACCCACGGCGCCGACATCGTCGCGGCGATCGCGTTGGGCGCCAACGCCGCGCTCGTCGGCCGCGCCTACCTGTACGGGCTCATGGCGGGCGGGAAGCGGGGTGTGGAGAAGGTCGTGCAGATCCTGCGCGGCGAGATCGAGCGCACGCTGGCGCTGATGGGCGTCACGCGCGTCGACGACCTCCGTCCGGAGCACGTCCGCATTCGCCCGTACGGGTGAGCCCCGGGTGGCGCCCGCAGCCCGACAGGACCACAGTGGCCGCCATGGGATTCATGGACAAGGCCAAGGAGATGCTCGGTCAGCACGACGACAAGGTCGACCAGGGTCTCGACAAGGCCGGCGACCTGGCCAAGGAGCGCTTCGCAGGACACGACGACCAGATCGACGGCGCCGTAGGGAAGGCGAAGGAGGCGACCGGCGAGGGTGACACCACGGCGGCACCCGCCGAACCCCCGGCCGACCAGCCGCCGCCCGCCTGACGCCCGTACGACTCACTCGAGGTGGAGGTCCAGCAGGACCTCCACCTCGAACACTGTCGTCGCGGCATCGACGTGGCCGACGACGATCGCGCCCGCCTCGCGCGCGCCGCGCAGGTTGGCCCGGTCGTCGTCGACGACGACGCAACGTTCCACCGGCACCCCCACGGCCCGGGCCGCCGCCCGGAAGGCCGCGGGGTCGGGCTTGCGTGGGCCGTCGTCGCCGGTCACCACCACGTCGAACAGCGCCGCGACCTCGGCCGGGACGGCGCGGGCATCGGTGAGCAGTGCCGTCGGCACGCCCGCCCGGCGCGCCCGTTCCGGGAGCGTGGCGACGGGCGGGCCGTCGGTCATGACGCCGCCGTAGTCCATCACCAGCGCCGCCGCGGCAGGTGCTGTCATCGGCCTCGCGCCGTCGCCGACGGCGTGCGTCCGCGCTCGCTCATAGGCGTGTGGCCTCCTCGCCTGCGGGGGTGTGTCCTTCCTCGCCCGTGGGGTGTCGTCCGCCTCGGCTCGGGCGAGCAACTCATTGAGGTAGCCGCGGATCTCGTCGCCCGCGACCGGCAGCCAGGCCCGCGACCGCCCCGCGAGATCGGCCGTCGCCGCCCCGAGCACGTCGCGACCACGTGGGCCGAGCGTGATCCCGACCGTCCGACGGTCGTCGACCGCCCGGTGCCGGCGGACCAGATCCTGATCGTCGAGAGCGTCGAGGACCGGGGTCAGCGTCGCGGGAGCGACGCCCACCGCGGCAGCGAGATCGCGGTGCGACGTGCGGTCCGCGCCCGCAAGCGCCTCCAGGACCGCCAGCCCCGTCGTCGTCAGGCCGTGCGCCGCGACCACCTCGCGCCGACGCCGCTCCAGCGCGCGCCCCGCCCGCACGAGCAGCACGTCGAGACCTGATTCGATCGGCGCCACGAACGGACCGTACCCGCGCGACCGTCCGGTGGCGGACGGTTCGTCGCCTCACGATGCGGATGCGTACGGGTGCTAACGCCCGCGCTCCCGCGCGCGGCGAACCGACCCTGCCCACATGAGCGCCGACTCCGACCGCACGACACCCGACGCAGCGCCCGTCCGGCGGGTCCGGCTGCGCGTGCTGCACCACGAGCCGGACGCCGAGCCGATCCCGCTACCACCACCCGCGCCGAGGGGCTGGGTGCTGGTCGGGTCGGCGGTCCCCGTTCCGGAGAGCACCGTTCCGACGTGGCCTCCCCCGGCGGTCCGCGCCGCACCGCCCCGCCCTGCTCCCGACCGGGAGACACCCGCCGCGGCGCCGGCCGGCGACCCCGGGATGCGCGCCGCCGTCGCCCACGCGCTGCGGTTGTTCGTCGAGGTCATCGGCGGGCGGCTCCCGGCGAGCCGGCTCGGCCGCGTCGCGACGCCGTCCGTCGTGCGCTACGCGGCGGCCACCGTCGCGCGCCCCGATCTCCGACGTGCCGTCCCGGTCCGGTCGCATCCCACTGCGTCACGGGCGGGTTCGCGGGAGCGCCCGGCGGGATCGCCCACGCGATCCGCTGTTGTTGCGCCGCAACGGGTCGGCGACCGCATCTGCTCAGTCAGGTTCGACCAGCCTGCTCCGGGAGTCGTCGAGGTCGCCGCCGTCTGCCGCTTCGGCGACCGGTTCCGCGCGCTCGCCGCTCGCTTCGAGCAGGACCGTTGTCGGCGCACCGGGATCGAGGACGACGCGGACGAGGAGCTCGCGGCCGAACCGCACCGCACCGAGCCGACACACCTCACCCCGCAGGTCGGCGCCGGACAGGACACCCGCGGCACCGACGGGGCCGCGGGCTCCCGATGGCGCTGCGTCGCGGTGCGCCTCGGCTGACCGCGCGAGCGCCACATGTGCGCCGGTTCCGGGGTGGGGTCGCAACGCGTCGACGACAACCCGGCGAAGGTTGCCTGCCCGGTCCGCCGGGTGCACGCCCCAGTGGCGCCCGCACCGGACTGCCGCGCGGCGACAGCGCGCCCGGACAGCGGGCGTGCTCTCGACGCAACCCCGGAGCACCGGCACGCGGCGGCGCCGGGTTCCCGTCGACACCGCACCCCACGGCGAGCCCCGGCTACGGCCTCGTGCTCAGCTCACCGGCCCCGGCGGCGGGCCTTCTCGGCCTTGCGCTGCGCGGCGCGGCGCTCCGAGCGGTTGCCCTGTCCCTGGCCGGCGGGCTGCCGGTTGGGCCGGCGTCCGCCGCCTCCGCGCACGGCCTCGCCGCCGTCCTCGTCGGGACCGCTGTAGCGCAGGTTCTCCTGCTGTCGCGGGCCGCCGAAGATGGCGGGCAGGACCGTGGTCGCGTCCTCGTCGGGCTGCGCCCGACCCGCCGGCACCCGGCTCGGCTGCCCGTTCCCGTTGCGCCCGTTGCCGTTCGTGACCGGCGGCGTCACCGGCACCTCGGTGGTGACGGCCGCGTCGGCGGCGACGGGCTGCGGCTCCGGCTCGGCGACCTGCACCTGAACCTGGAACAGGTGGCCGACCGTCTCCTCCTTGATGCCCTCGAGCATGCGGGAGAACATGTCGAAGCCCTCGCGCTGGTACTCGATCAGCGGGTCGCGCTGCGCCATCGCGCGCAGGCCGATGCCCTCCTTGAGGTAGTCCATCTCGTAGAGGTGCTCGCGCCACTTGCGGTCCATGACCTGCAGCAGAATCTGGCGCTCGAGCTCGCGCATGCCGCCCTGCTCGCCGATCAGCGCGTCGATCTCGGCCTCGCGACGGTCGTACGCCGCCGCCGCGTCGGGCAGCAGCACCTCGAGCAGGGACTCCTTGGTGAGGTCGTCGAGGTCGCCCTCGTCGGCCAGGCTCCTCCAGTCGACCGAGACCGGGTAGATCGTGCGCAGGGCGGTCCAGAGCCGCTCGAAGTTCCAGTCCTCGGCGTAGCCCTCCGCGGTCTCGCCCTCGACATAGGCCGTCACGACGTCGTCGAGCATGTTGCGGATCTCGTCGCGGACGTCCTCACCGTTGAGCACCCGGCGCCGCTCGTCGTAGATGACGGTGCGCTGCTGGTTGAGCACCTCGTCGTACTTCAGGACGTTCTTGCGGATCTCGAAGTTCTGCTGCTCGACCTGGGTCTGCGCGGAGCGGATGGCCTTGGTGACCATGCCCGCCTCGATCGGCACGTCGTCCGGGAGGTTGAGCCGGTTCATGATCGTCTCGACGAGCTGGCCGTTGAAGCGCCGCATGAGCTCGTCGCCGAGCGAGAGGTAGAACCTCGACTCGCCCGGGTCGCCCTGGCGGCCGGAACGACCACGGAGCTGGTTGTCGATGCGCCGCGACTCGTGCCGCTCGGTACCCAGGACGTAGAGGCCCCCGGCCTCGCGGACCTCCTCGGCCTCGGCCACGACCTGCGCCTCGGCCTCGGCGAGCGCGGTGTCCCACGCGGCCTCGTACTCCTCGGGCGTGGACACCGGGTCGAGCCCGCGGGCGCGGAGCTCGAGATCGGCGATGAACTCGGGGTTGCCGCCCAGCATGATGTCGGTACCGCGACCGGCCATGTTCGTCGCGACCGTGACCGCACCGGGGACACCCGCCTGCGCCACGATCGTGGCCTCGCGCTCGTGGTGCTTCGCGTTGAGCACCTCGTGCGGGACCTGGAGCTGCAGCAGTAGCTTCGACAGGTACTCCGACTTCTCGACGCTGGTCGTACCCACCAGCACCGGCTGACGCTTGGCGTACTTCTCGGCGATGTCCTCGGCGACCGCCGCGAACTTCGCCTCCTCGGTCTTGAAGATGACGTCGCCGAGGTCCTGCCGGATCATCGGCCGGTTCGTCGGGATCGTGACGACGCCCAGCTTGTAGATCTGGTGCAGCTCCGCCGCCTCGGTCTGGGCGGTACCGGTCATGCCGGAGAGCTTCTCGTAGAGCCGGAAGTAGTTCTGCAGGGTGATGGTGGCCAGCGTCTGGTTCTCGGCCTGGACCTCGACGCCCTCCTTGGCCTCCAGGGCCTGGTGCATGCCCTCGTTGTACCGCCGACCGGCGAGCACACGACCGGTGAACTCGTCGACGATCATGACCGCACCGTCGCGGACGATGTAGTCCTTGTCCTTCTTGAACAGCTCCTTGGCCTTGATGGCGTTGTTCAGGTAGCCGACCAGCGGCGTGTTCGCGGCCTCGTAGAGGTTGTCGATGCCCAGCTGGTCCTCGACCAGCTCGACGCCTTCCTCGGTGACGCCGATCGTGCGCTTGCGCTCGTCGACCTCGTAGTGGACGTCGCGCTTGAGCATCGGCGCCATCCGCGCGAACTCCTGGTACCAGCGGGCGCTCTGCTCGGCCGGGCCGGAGATGATCAGCGGGGTGCGCGCCTCGTCGATGAGGATCGAGTCCGCCTCGTCGACGATCGCGAAGTTGTGCCCGCGCTGGACGAGGTCGTCCTTCTTCCACGCCATGTTGTCGCGCAGGTAGTCGAAGCCGAACTCGTTGTTCGTGCCGTAGGTGACGTCGGCGGCGTACTGCTCGCGGCGCTCGGCGGGCGTCATCTCCGAGAGGATGACCCCGACGGTCAGCCCCAGGAAGCGGTGGATGCGGCCCATCTTCTCGGCGTCGCGCTTGGCGAGGTAGTCGTTGACCGTGACGACGTGGACGCCCTGCCCGGAGATCGCGTTGAGGTAGGAGGGCAGCACACAGGTCAGGGTCTTGCCCTCGCCGGTGCGCATCTCGGCGACGTTGCCCAGGTGCAACGCCGTCCCACCCATGACCTGCACCGGGTAGGGCCGCTGACCCAGCGTGCGGCTGGCCGCCTCGCGGACGACGGCGAACGCCTCGGGCAGCAGGTCGTCGAGCTCCTCGCCGGCCTCGTAGCGCTCCTTGAACTCGTCGGTCTTCGCCCGCAGCTCGGCGTCGGTCAGTGCCTGGATGTCGGCCTCGAACTCGTCGACGTGGTCGGCGATCCGGGCCAGCCGCTTCACCAGCTTCGTCTCGCCGGCGCGGAGCAGACGGTTCAGGAACGACACTGGTCGACCTCATTCACGATCGCGGCACGGGCACTCTGACACGGGGCTGACTGCGGGCCCACGGCACTACGGACGCCGCACCCGGAGGTCCGGCGCCGTCCATGGTAGAGGCACCCGCGGGGTCTCGGCCCCGCAGCGCCGACGGGGGTGATCCGGCTCGCGCGGGCGCGCGGCCGGACCACCCCCGTCGGTGGCCGCAGGTGGCGTCAGCCGCCCAGCCGGATCAGTCCGTAGTCGTAGCCGCGACGCCGGTAGACCACGCTCGGCTCGCCGCTCTCGGCGTCGGAGAACAGGTAGAAGTCGTGGCCCACGAGCTCCATCCGGGCCAGCGCGTCGTCGACGCTCATCGGTTGCGACGTGTGCACCTTGCGCCGCACGATCCGGCCCGGACACGGGTCCGGGTCGCCCGGGCGGTCACCACCGTGCTCTGCCGCGATGGTCTCGGCGTCGATCTCGGCGAAGCCGTCACCGTCGTTGTCGTCGAGATGCTCGTCGTGCGCACGCGGGGTGGGGATGAGCGCCTCGTCGACGCCCGGGACATCGGGGAGTTCGTCGGCATCGGCTGGCACGCGGCCGGCCATCGCGCGCACCCGGCGGTTGCCGAGCCGGCGGCGGTCGTGCGAGCGGCGCAGCCGCCCCTCGAGCTTGGAGATGGCCAGGTCGAGTGCGGCGTAGAAGTCCTTCGCGGTGGCTTCCGCTCGGGCGACGGAGCCGCATCCGCCTCGCCCGGTGATCTCGACGCGTTGACAGGTCTTGAGTTGGCGACGGTTCGGCTCGTGGAAGAGCTCGACGTGCATGCCCATCAGTTTGTGGTCGTAGCGCTCGAGGCGACCGACCTTGTCGGTGACATGGACCCGGAAGTGGTCCGGCACCTCGACGTTACGGCCGGTGACGACAATCTCCACTAGGACATCCCTCGCTTTCGACGTCGATTCGACGAGTCAGCAGCTGGTGTCGGAGGCTCGTCCCCCGACGACCGGATGGTGTGCCGGTTACCTCCCGAAGCGGGACAGGGACTGTTGGGTGAGCACCGTAGCCCGGATCACGATTCGGCAACAGGGGGCGGCGAACACTGTCGCTGACGCGTGTGGTATCGACGAATGACATTCCCTTCGGCCACCCACGTCGGTAACGTCACGTGGTCGGGCGATCACGATCGGATGTCGCACGACGGAGCCCCGGGAGCGACGTCGAGCCGGGCCGATCTCCCTCCCGTTCATGGCTCTCCGCTGGTCATCGCCCCTGTACGGCTGCGGCGACCGCCGGCCGGCCGGCGCTCGCGTCGCACAGCACGAGAGCGGCCACCGGCGTCACCGCCGCGCTCTCGAGCACCCGTCGGCAGACCCGGAGCGTCGCTCCGGTGGTGACCACGTCATCGACCAGCAGCACGCGTGCGCCAGGTGGCGGCAGCCCGGCCCGGCGGGCGCGGACCCGGCCCGTCAGGTTCGTGGTGCGCTCCCCCGCGTCGAGGCCGACCGAGTCGAGCGCCCCGCCCGAGAGCGCCAGTGCGGGCGCGACGGCCACGTGCCCACCCGACACCGCGAGCAGTTCCGCGAGCCGGTGGCACAGCACCAGGACGTGGTCGCCGCCGCGGGCGCGGGCGGCGGCCGGTCGTGACGGCACCGGGACGATCCAGCGCACCGGCCCGCGGTGCCCGCCGGCCCACGCCGGACCCGGCCACGTCGCCGGCGGCATCGCCGCGGCGAGCGTGGTCGCGAGCAGCCCGGCGAGCGCCGCCGCCAGATCGCGCCGGCCTCGCTCCTTGTAGGCGATCAGCGCCCGGCGCAGCGGGCCGCCGTAGCGACCTGCGGCGAGCACGGGGGGTCCGCCGCGACCCCGGGTCCAGTGCGGCGGCCCGGCCCGCGCCGCGCACGTCGCGCACCACGACGGGCCCGGCAGGTCGCAGCCGCCGCAGCCACCGGGGAGCAGCAGGTCGAGCAGGGCAGGAAGCAGCTCGGTCGTTCGCATGACACGGATCATGGCCGGGCCGACCCACGGCGCGCCCCCGCTCCGGGCCCCGGACACCGAGTTGTCCACAAGCGTGCGCTCACCAGCGCTGCCTGTGGACAACTCCTGCAGCCGGCACGGGCCCGGGATAGAACTGTTCCCGACCCCCGTAGGACACCGCGACGGAGGGAGGGACGAGAGGGTCAGCCCGGATAGAACGGAACCGCGTCGGGCATCCCGCCCGCGACGAGCCGCCAGGTGTCGAGGTCACCACCGGAGAAGCTCCACACCCCGCCCTGGTCGGCCACGAGCAGCGGCAGGTTGGGCGAGGCCGCGACGGCCCGCAGCGGCGGGGTCAGGTTCGAGCCCGACACGGTGTCCAGTGCCAGTCCGTCCACCGACACCAGCGACACTGCCCGGTCGTTTCGCGCGCTCGCGACGACCAACGTGTCGGTCGAGCGCCAGTCCACCGCCACCACGTCACCGAGATCCCCGGGGCGCAGCACCCGGGCACCGCGCAGCGTCACCGACCCGTCGGCCGCCCGGGCGACCGACGCCGTCACCAGACGACTGCCCACGACCGCCGCGACGCGCACCCCGTCGCGCGACATCCGAAGGGAGGTGATCGGACCACCGAGTGCAGCGAGTGCCGAGGCGTCGACCGTGCCGCGCCGCGGAGGTGCACCTGCCTCGGTGATCACGCGGGCGACGGTGGAGCCGTCGACGACGGTCCAGACCTCGGTACCGCCCGGCGTCCAGGTCGGCCGGGTCAGCGTCGAGCCGGTGACGTCGGTGACCTCGAGCGGCCTGTCGCCCTCCCCCACGATGAGTCGGTTGCGGCCGCCCTCACGGGAGACGACGGCCTGATGGGAGCCGTCGGGGGTGAGCGCGGCCGCCGCGACGTCGAACGCACCGTTTCCCGTCTGCCCCGGGATCGGCGTCCCGGAGTCGTCGCCACCGAGCTTGCGGACGCGGCCGCCGCTCACGACGAGCGGTTGCTGCTGCGGGGCGGCGGCGTCAGCGGCGTCCGCGGCAAGGGCGGCGACGTCGCTGCGGGTGAGGTCGGGCGTGGCGGGCAGGAGCGGCACGCCGTCGACGAGCAACCGGACCCGGCCGACGTTGATCTCCGACAGCGTCAGCACGACCTGTGCGGCCAGCTGGCGACGGCTCGCGTCGTCGAGGTCGCCGAGCCGGGTGAGGTCGACGACCAGCCCGCCGTCCGCGGCGGTGGCGACGTTCGCGTGCAGCCCGGTCGTCGGGAGCAGCCGGCTGGTGACCGAGCCCGCCAGCGCGGGCGACGGCCCGCCCAGCAGCATGTCCACGGCTTGAGCCGCCTGTGCCTTCGCCGGCACCGCGGGCAGGTAGCGCAGGTCGGGCACGACACGCCCGCGAGCGGGGTCGACGAAGTACACCCTGATCGTGCGGTAGTTCGACCGCAGGTCCGAGAGCCGGACGAAGACGCCTTCGGGAAGGGAGGCGATGCGCCACTGGCCATCGCGACGCACGACGGTCACGTCGGCCTCGACGGGAGCCTCGTCGGGCTCGAACGCACCGGTCGAGGACAGCATCCCGATGCGGGTGCCGCGGATGCGGACGGTCGTCGAGTCGGTGCCGGTCGCGACGGGGACGGTGCCGAACTGCTCGTCGAGGACGGTCACGGAGGCGGCGTCGTCCCAGCCGGCCGCCTCTGGCGCGAGGAACCGGCGGGCGGCGCCGTGCCGGTCGGCGCTGCTGCCCGAGGCGTAGACGAAACCGCGGACGAGGTCGAGCGGGTTGGTGCCGTCGGCGGGCCCGGGCGGGGCCGGCGGTGCCGCACCGTCGCTGACCTTGCGCAGCACCTGCACCGACGAGTCGCCGGGAACGGTCGCGCAACCCGCCGCGACGAGCCCCAGCACGACCAGGAGTGCAGCCAGCACGACCCGACGGCGCCGGGACACGGACGGCGAGCCGTCCCCGGGACAGCGGCGGGCCGACACGGGACGACGAGCCGGCACGGGACGGGGGGCCGACGAGGAACGGCGGGCCGACGAGGAACGCCCGAGGGTCGACAGGGAACGGAGGTGCGCTGATGAGGAACGGCCGCGGATCGACGAGGAACGCCGGCGCGCCGACGCGGATGGCCCACCAGCCGAGCCGTCCGCGGGGGCGGCCGGTCGACCGCGCGCGCCACGTGCAGGCTCGGTCGATGCGCCGACGAGCGGCGTCGCGGGCTGTGCAGCGGCCGTCGGCCCCGGCTCCTGGTGGACCGGCCGTTCCTCCCGGGCGGTCATCGCCGACCACCAGGCCGGCTCACCGGTGGCGCCCCCTGCACGGTGGCCGGGTCATCGGACTCGTCGTCGCCGTCGAGGAGCCCGCGTGGGATGCCGAGGGGCGGCGTCGGGACGGAGTTGGTCTCGGCCGGGCGGGTGCCGTCCGGCCCGAGCGGGAGGGGGCTCGTCGTGATCTTGCAGTTGACGGTGCGGGGCAGCGTCAGCCGGAAGGTCGAGCCCTCACCGGGGCGACCCCACGCCTGCAGCCAGCCGCCGTGCAACCGGGCGTCCTCCAGGCTGATCGAGAGGCCGAGCCCGCTCCCGCCGCTGCGCCGGGCACGGGACTCCTCGGCACGCCAGAACCGGTTGAACACCAGCCCGGCCTCGCCGGGCCGGAGCCCGACACCGTGGTCCCGCACGGCGACGGCCACGGCGTCGTCGTCGCCGGCCAGGGTGACCTCGACCGGGCGGCCCTCGCCGTGGTCGATCGCGTTCGCCACCAGGTTCCGGATGATCCGCTCGACGCGCCGGGAGTCGACCTCGGCGACGACGTCGATCGGCAGGTCGAGGACGAGGGGCGTGCCGCTCTCCTCGGCGAGGCCCCGGACCGCCTCGACCGCGCGGGAGACGACGCCGTGCATGTCGAGCCGTTCGGCGCCGAGCTCGGCGACACCCGCGTCGAGCCGGCTGATCTCCAGGAGGTCGGCGAGCAGGGCCTCGAACCGATCGAGCTCGGTGACGAGCAGTTCCGAGCTGCGGCGCAGCGCGGGCAGCAGTTCCTCGCGAGAGGCGTACAGGACGTCGGCGGCCATCCGGACCGTCGTGAGAGGAGTGCGGAGCTCGTGGGACACGTCGGAGGTGAAGCGGCGTTGCAGCGCGCCGAACTCCTCGAGCTGGCGGATCTGGGTCTGGATGCTCGAGGCCATCTCGTTGTACGACTCGCCGAGCCGAGCCATCTCGTCGTCGCCGCGGACCGGCATGCGCTCGTCGAGGTGCCCGTCGGCGAACCGCTCGGCCACCTCCGCGGCCTGCCGCACGGGCCGGACGACCTGCCGCGTCACCAGGCTCGTGATCGCCGCGAGGAGGATGATCAGCACCAGCCCCGAGACGATCAGCGTCGACTGGACGAGGCCGAGCGTCCGCTGCTCGGCGTCGAGCGGGAACAGCAGGTAGAACTGCAGGTCGCGGCCTGCGGTGGTGACGGGCTGGCCGATGATCAGCGTCGGGGTGTCGCCGACGGTGACGTACTTGCGGGCCAGCCCTCCCGCGGCGACGGCGGCGGCCATGTCGGGCGGGATGTCGCCGACCGTGCCCGCCGAGACGGGCCTGCCGGAGCCGCCGGGGGTGTCGCCGGTGGTGAGGACCGCGCGGAACTCGCCCGCGGTCGGCGATCCGGGCTGGTCGGCGATGCTGGAGTTGGTGAGCTGCTCGAGCGCGTTGGTCAGCGTCGCCTGGGCGCCCTCCCGGTCGGGGTCGACGCCGGAGAGGTCGCGTTCGAGCACTGCCCTGGCCGACTCGGTCTGGGTGACCGCGGCGTCGAACTTGCCCTGCACGAGGCGGTCGGCGATCTGGGTCTGCAGCACCAGGCCCAGCACGAGGACCACTGCCGTCGAGAGGGCGAGCGTCGACACGGCGACGCGCAGCTGCAACGACCTGCGCCAGGCGGCCGCGAAGGCGTTGCGGACCTCGGTGACGCCGAGGACGGTGTGGTGCCCGACCGTGGCGAGCCGCCGGGCGACACCGGTGCGGGCCAGCCGTCGACCGACCCGCCCGAGGAGCCGGCCGACACCGCGGCCGGCGCTGATCATCCCCAACCGCCCGACGGCACGCACCGCCCGTACGGCGCGCACCCGGCCATCGGCGCCGGGCCACCCGGCGTCCGGGCACCCGGCCGCGCACAACCGGGCCGCGCACAACCGGGCGCGTACCCGCGCAGCGCGCACCCGGGCAGCGCGGACCCGGGCAGCGCGGACCCGGGCAGCGCGGACCCGGGCAGCGCGGACCCGGGCAGCGCGGACCCGCGGAGCACATTCCCAGGCCGCGCATACCCGCAGATCGCGCGCCCACGGAGCACGTTCCCGCGGAGCACGTTCCCGCGCGGCGCGTTCCTGCGGTGCGCGTACCCCCGCCGCGCGTTCCCGGAGGGCGCGGCGCCGGTCACGGCGGGCCGGCCTTGTACCCGACCCCGCGGACGGTCAGCACGACCTCGGGGTGCTCGGGGTCGCGCTCCACCTTCGAGCGCAGCCGCTGCACGTGCACGTTGACCAGCCGGGTGTCGGCGGCGTGCCGGTAGCCCCACACCTGCTCGAGGAGCACCTCGCGGGTGAACACCTGCCGCGGTTTGCGCGCGAGCGCGACCAGGAGGTCGAACTCCAGCGGGGTCAGCGCGATCGGCACGCCCCCGCGGGTGACCTGGTGGGCGGGGACGTCGATGTCGACGTCGCCGATCGAGAGCTGCTCGGCGGGCTCGTTCTCCACCCGCCGCACCCGGGCGCGGATACGCGCGACCAGCTCCTTGGGCTTGAACGGCTTCACGACGTAGTCGTCGGCGCCCGACTCCAGGCCGAGGACGATGTCGACGGTGTCGCTCTTCGCCGTCAGCATCACGATCGGGACGCCGGACTCCGAGCGGATCGCCCGACACACGTCGATCCCGTTCATGCCGGGCAGCATGAGGTCGAGCAGGACGACGTCGGGCCGCAGCTCCCGGACGGCGGGCAGGGCCTTGGTCCCGTCGCCGACGACGGCGGTGTCGAAGCCCTCCCCGCGCAGAACGATGGTCAGCATCTCGGCCAGTGCCGGGTCGTCGTCGACCACCAGAACGCGCGACTTCATGTGCGCAGCATCCCACCACCGTGCGACACGAGCGGCCGGGGGCCTCGGCTCACACCCGCTCGACGCGGGTGGCGAGAGCGGCGGCGTCGACGGGCGCGGCGCCGTCGACGACCTCCCACTCCGACAGCCACGACGCGGCGGCGAGCTGCGCGTAGACGGCCGCGGTCCGCGCCTGCAGGGCGTCGTCGGACTCGTAGGCGTCGCGGTCGCGGCCGGCCTCGGTGCGCGCGCGGCCGGCCGCCCGCGCCGCGGCGACCGACTGCGGCACCTGCAGCAGCAGCTGCAGGTCGGGCACGGGCAGCCCGAACCGCTCGATCTCCAGCTCGCGCACCCACGCGACGACCTCGCCGGACGCGTCCTGGTGCAGGCGTGCGGCGTTGTAGGCCGCGTTGGACGCGACGTACCGGTCGACGATCAGCACGTCGTGGGCGGCGAGCAGGTCGGCGAGCACGGGCACGGCCGCCCGCCGGTCGAGTGCGAAGAGCACGGCCATCCCGTGCACCGAGTCGGACAGGTCGCCGAGCCGGCCGTAGAGGGCGTCGCGGGCGAGCTCGGCGTGCACGTCGTCGTCGTAGCGCGGGAACGCGAGCCGGGCGGTCGAAGCCCCGGCCGCGTCCAGGGCGGCGCACAGCCCGTCGGTCAACGTCCGTTTGCCGGCCCCGTCGAGGCCCTCGATCACCACCAGCCGTCCCACGGACGCGGAACCTATCCGGCGAGCCCCACGCCGCGGACCGCGGGCCAGCTCGCGGCGAACCCGGGGTGCAGGGGTACGTCGCCGAGACCTGCGACGGGCGTCCAGGCGAACTCGACGCTCTCCGCCCCGCGCACGGCGACGGGGGGCATCACGGGCAGCCAGAGCGCGACGGTGGTGTAGGTCCAGCCGCCGTGGTCGTCGACGAACTCGCCGGCGGCGTCGATGCCCACGACCTCGAGGTCGGACTCCTCGGAGACCTCCCGGCGGGCCGCGTCCTCGGCGGACTCGCCGAGGTCGCGGGCGCCGCCGGGGATGCCCCACGTACCGCCGTGGTGGCTCCACGACGCACGGTGCTGCAGCAGCACCCACTCGGCCCCGGCGGGGTCGCGATGGCGCGCGAGCAGGCCGGCCGCACCGTGGATCCCCCAGTGCTTGTGGCCCTGGGCGCAGTACGTCCAGCCGTCGCCCGACGTGCGGGGCGCGACCCCGGCGGTCACCGTGCGCGGCCCGTCAGTAGCGGTAGTGCTCGGGCTTGAACGGGCCCTCGACGTCGACGCCGATGTACTCGGCCTGGTCCTTGCTGAGCTTGGTCAGCTCACCACCCAGCGCCTGCACGTGGATGCGCGCGACCTTCTCGTCGAGGATCTTGGGCAGCCGGTACACGTCCTTCTCGTACTCCTCGTGCTTGGTGAACAGCTCGATCTGGGCGATCGTCTGGTTCGCGAACGAGTTGGACATGACGAACGACGGGTGCCCGGTCGCGTTGCCGAGGTTCATCAGCCGGCCCTCGGACAGCACGATCATCGTGCGGCCGTCGGGGAAGATCCACTCGTCGACCTGCGGCTTGATGTTGATCTTCTTGATGCCCGGGATGCGCGCGAGGCCGGCCATGTCGATCTCGTTGTCGAAGTGCCCGACGTTGCCCAGGATCGCCTGGTGCTTCATCTTCTTCATCAGGTCGACGGTGACGATGTCCTTGTTGCCCGTCGTGGTGATGACGATGTCGGCCTGGCCGATCACGTCCTCCAGGCGCGCGACCTGGTAGCCCTCGAGCAGCGCCTGCAGGGCGCAGATCGGGTCGACCTCGGAGACGATGACCCGGGCGCCCTGCCCGGCGAGCGCCTCGGCGGACCCCTTGCCGACGTCGCCGTAGCCGGCCACGACCGCCACCTTGCCGCCGATCAGCACGTCGGTGCCGCGGTTGAGGCCGTCGATCAGCGAGTGCCGGATGCCGTACTTGTTGTCGAACTTGCTCTTGGTGACCGAGTCGTTGACGTTGATCGCCGGGAAGAGCAGCAGCTCCTGCTCGGCGAGCTGGTAGAGCCGGTGCACGCCGGTGGTGGTCTCCTCGGTGACACCACGGATGTCCGACGCGACGCGCGTCCAGTACTGCCCGTCGGCGGCCAGGCTGCGGCGCAGCGTGTCGAGGATGATCCGGTACTCGTCGGAGACCGTGAGGTCCTCGTCGTCGACGGTCGGGACCACGCCGGTCTTCTCGAACTCCACGCCCTTGTGCACGAGCAGCGTGGCGTCACCGCCGTCGTCGAGGATCATGTTCGGGCCCACGACGGCGCCGTTCTCGTCGCGGAACGCGAACAGCTGCTCGGTGCACCACCAGTACTCCTCCAGCGTCTCGCCCTTCCAGGCGAACACCGGGACACCGGCAGGCGCCTCGGGGGTGCCCGTCGGGCCGACGACCGTCGCGGCCGCGGCGTGGTCCTGGGTGGAGAAGATGTTGCAGCTGACCCAGCGGACGTCGGCGCCCAGCGCGGTCAGGGTCTCGATCAGCACCGCGGTCTGCACGGTCATGTGCAGCGAGCCCGCGATGCGGGCGCCGTGCAGCGGGCGGGCCTCGGCGTACTCGCGACGCAACGCCATCAGCCCGGGCATCTCGTGCTCGGCGAGCCGGATCTCCTTGCGCCCGAAGTCGGCAAGCCCCAGATCGGCGACGGCGAACTCCAGACCGTTGCGCTCCTGGCGCCGGGCTCCGGGGTCGGTCGTCGTCGTGTCGGTCACGCTCATCGGGTGGTCAGTCCTCCTCGTGTGCCGCGCGCGCTCTCGGCACGCGGCGGTGTTCCGTCATGATGCTTCGGGAGCGACGCCGGCGATCAGTGACGCCGCGACGGAGGGGGACGACATGCAGGCGGCCTCCTCCGACGAGTGAGGCGCCCTTCGTTCAGCAATGGCCCGGTGGTCGAGCGTGGCGGACATCCGTCCGTCGCAGCGCCCCTCGACCCCGACTCAGCGATCGCACCTTCCAGCTTCGTCGCCCGGTGCGGCCGGTGTCAACTCGCGTCCCGGAAGGCGGACCAGGACGTCCGGACAGCCGCCTCCGGTTGTGACCGCAGTCACGAAACCGCAGGTCCGCACGGTGGGCGCGTGTCGGCACCGGGGGGCGGCCGACCCCGGTCCCGGGCCGTGCCGACGCCGTACCGGAGAGGTCGCCGCTCACGGCAGGGGTCAGCCGAGCACGTGGTCCTGCAGCAGCGCCTCGGCGACGTCGGCCCGGCCGTCGGCCGCGAGCAGACCCGCGGGCGCGAGCACGATGTCGTTGTCGACGACGACCCGCGCGCCGTCGAGCACCGGGGCGAGCACGGCGTCGGCCCGCAGTGTGGCGACGACCGCGCGCAGCCCACCGTGGTCGCGCTGGCGGAACACCCCGCCCGAGAGCACGACGAGACCGGGCGGCCGCGCCGCGTCGGGCGGGGCCGCGGCCAGGTGCCTGCGCACCGCGACCGACGCCGCGAGCGCCGCGATGCGCCGGTCCTCGGCCGCCCCACCGGCGTCGCGCGGGACCCAGCCCGGCTCGGCGGCCATCCGTTCGACGGCCGGCCCCAGCAGGTCGGCCTCGACCGGGTCGACGAGCCCCTCGGCCTGGCCCTCGGTCAGGACTCCCGTCGCGGCGCTGCGCATGCCCAGGTCGCCCTCGACGGTCCGGCTCGCCTCCCCGTCGGGGTCGGCGAGGTGGACCGACGTCGTCGCGGACCCGACGTCGACGAGCAGCACCCGGCCTCCGGTGACCCGGGCCAGCTCGGCGACGCCGCGCGCCACCGCGTCGGGCGTCGCGAGCCGCACCAGCCGCCGGAACCGCGGCGCCGCCGACGGTCCCTGCACCCCGACGACGTGGCCCGCGAACATCTCGGCCACGACCTGCCGCGCCGGCTCGGCCACCACGGTCCCGACCTTGGGGACGACGTTGTCGCACACGACGACCGTGCGGCCTGTCGAGCGCAGCAGCGCGAGCGCGTCGTCGCGGGCGGCGACGTTGCCCGCCAGGACGATCGGGTACCGCACGCGGGCCCTGGCGAGCCGTCCGGCGTTGTGCAGCAGTACCGCGGGGTCGTCGCCGTCGGCGCCGCCGATCAGCAGCAGGGCCCCCGGCCGGTGCCCGCGCACGACGCGGACGTCCTCCGCGCTGAGCGCGCCCGCGTGCACGTGCACGACGCGCGCCCCGGCCGAGCGGGCCACCCGGTGCCCCGCCTCGGTCGCGGCCAGTGCGTCGGTCCCGATGACGACGAGGCGCAGCCCCCCACCCGCCGACGACGAGGCCAGCACCGTCGGCTCCCCGTGGGCGCGGGCCGCGGCGGTCACCGCCCCCACCGCCGCGTCGACCCCGGCGAGGACGTCGGCGGTCGTCGTCGGGTGTTCGGCGAAGCCCTGGATCGTCCCGTCCGACCGCACGAGGACGGCCTTCGTCCAGGCCGAGCCCACGTCGAGGCACACGGTGGCGCCCGCGAGGCGGTCCGTGGTCATGGCGGACGAGCCTACTGGTGATCCCGCCCCCGGTCGGCCGACGACGCGGTCCCGACCGGGCGTCACGCGACGCATGTCCGATCCGTCGGAGCCCGGTAACGTGCGTCACGATGGTGGCGTCGAGGCCACCGGATGCGTCGCCAGGAGGTTCCATGCGCGGGCTCATGCAGGATCGGCCGCTCACCCTGCCCCACGTGTTCCACCGCGCCGAGCAGCTGTTCGGCCACAAGACGCTCGTCACCGCGACGGCCAACGGCCGCACCCGCACGACGATCGCGGACTGGGCCGGGCGGGTCCGCCGGCTGGCCACCGCGCTCGACGAACTCGGGCTCACCGCGGACGGGCGCGTCGGCACGTTCTGCTGGAACACCGACCGCCATCTCGAGCTCTACATGGCCGCCCCGTGCACCGGCCGGGTGCTGCACACGCTCAACATCCGGCTGTTCCCCGAGCAGCTGGTGTACATCGTCGAGCACGCCGAGGACGAGATCGTCTTCGTCGACCGGTCGCTGCTGCCGCTGCTCGTCCCGCTGATCGACAAGATGCCGACCGTGCGGCGCTACATCGTGATCGACGACGGTGCCGACGTGCCGGTCCCCGACGACGACCGGTTCGGCGACTACGAGGAGCTGCTCGCGGCGTCGGAGCCGTTCAGCGGGCGTTTCCGGGTCGACGACGAGAACTCCGCCGCGGCCATGTGCTACACGTCCGGCACCACCGGCAACCCGAAGGGCGTCGTGTACTCGCACCGTTCGTCGGTGCTGCACTCTTACTTCACGATGGCCGCCGACGGGCCGGCGCTGTCCGAGCGCGACACGATCCTGCCGGTCGTGCCGATGTTCCACGCCAACGCCTGGGGCCTGCCCTACGGCGCGCTGATGGCGGGCTCGAACCTCGTGTTCCCCGGCCCCAACATGACGCCGGACGCCATCCTCGACCTGCTCTCGTCGGAGAAGGTGACGGTGACCGGCGGCGTCCCGACCATCTGGATGGGCGCACTCCCGAAACTGGCCGAGCACGACCTGTCGTCGCTGCGGACGATCCTCTGCGGTGGGTCGGCCGTGCCGCGGTCGCTGTCGGAGGCCTACCGCAAGGCCATCGGCGTCCCGATGCTGCAGGCCTGGGGCATGACCGAGACGAGCCCGATCGCGACGATGGGCGTGCTCCACAGCGAGCACGACGCGCTCGACGACGACGCGAAGGCCGACATCCGCGCCCGCCAGGGGGTGCCGGTCCCGCTGGTGGAGCTGCGGATCGTCGACCCGGAGTCGGGCGAGGAGCAGCCGTGGGACGACCGGGCGACCGGCGAGGTCCAGGCCGCCGGGCCGTGGATCGCCTCGGAGTACTACCGCGGCGAGGGTGGCGGCGCGCAGTTCACCGAGGACGGGTGGCTGCGCACGGGCGACGTCGCGACCGTCGACCCCTCCGGCTACGTGCGGCTCGTCGACCGGACGAAGGACCTGGTGAAGTCGGGTGGTGAGTGGATCTCCTCGGTCGAGCTCGAGAACGAGATCATGGCCCACCCTGCCGTCGCCGAGGCCGCGGTCATCGGCATCCCCCACGAGAAGTGGGTGGAGCGGCCGCTGGCGTGCGTCGTCGTCAAGCCCGGCGAGTCGGTGACCCAGGAGGAGCTGCTCGAGTTCCTGACGCCGCGCGTCGCGAAGTGGTGGCTGCCCGACGCGGTGGAGTTCATCGACGAGGTGCCCAAGACGTCGGTGGGCAAGTTCTCGAAGAAGACGTTGCGCGACAAGTTCTCCGGCTACCGGATCGACGCCCCGGACGTCACCGGCGGCTGAGCCTCCGGCGCGCCTCGCGCTCCACCGCCGGCCCGGCCGGATCGGCCGCCCGTCTCCCGACGAGGTCGGTCTCCGGCCGGGCTTTCTTCGGCCCAAATTTCGCGGTAACCTCATTACCGTGAAAGAGACGCGGCAGTACCGGCAGGCCGCCCGCGCGGACGCGGCGAGCCGCAACACCGAGCGGATCCTGGGCGCGGCCCTCGAACTGTTCATCGAGCGCCCGTACGACCAGATCACGCTCGCGGCGGTGGCCCAGCGCGCCGGCGTCGGACTGCAGACGTTGATCCGCCGGGTCGGCACCAAAGACGGGCTCGCCGAGGCCGTCGGCGCGTGGATCGCGCCGCAGGTGGCCGAGGACCTCGGCACCCCGCCCGGCCCCGATCCCACCCGGGTGGCCGCCGCCTTCCGTCGCCACTACCAGCGGTGGGCCGCCGTGCTCGACCGCAACCTCACCCAGCAGGACAGCTCGCCCGCGCTGGCGGCCAACGCCGAGGGCGGCCGTCGGGCCCACCGCGAGTGGATCGAGGAGGCGTTCGCGGAGCCACTCGCGGCGCTGGCCGAGCCCGTCCGGTCGACGCTGCGCGCCCGGCTCGTCGCCGTCACCGGCGTCGAGCTCTGGCTCGTACTCACCGCACACGAGGGCCTGACCGCCGGTCAGGCCGAGGACACCATCGCCATGCTCGTCCGGGCCGCGCTCGCTGCTCCGGACGCCGACCGGAAGCAGGAGCCATGAGCACGTTCCTCGTCTACACCCCGCCCGCGGCGGGCCACGTGTTCCCGCTGGTCCCGGGCCTGCGCGCGCTCGCAGCGCGCGGCCACCGGGTACACCTGCGGACCTCGCCGGAGCTCGCCGCCCAGCTCACCGCCGCCGGGATCATCGGCGGCAGACTCGAGGCGAGCGCCGTCGACCCGCGGATCAGCGCCCACGTCGCGGCCTCCCACGACCCGGGCGGCCGGCACGTCGACGAGCTGTCCGATCTGCTCGCCCGCTCCGCCTGGGAAGCGCAGGACCTGCACGCCGCCGTGGCGACGGTGCGGCCCGACGCGCTGCTCGTCGACGCGAACACCTACGGCGCGGCCACGGCCGCACAGACCACCGGGCTGCCGTGGGCCACCGTGGTGCCCTCGGTGCTCCCCTACCCGGGGGCGGGGATCCCGCCGTACGGCATGGGGCTGCGCCCCCGCACCGGGCCGTGGGGCGCGCTGCGCGACGCGGTGCTGTGGAAGGTCGTCGAGAAGGCGTTCGGGAAGGCGCTGCTGCCGGGGCTCAACGACGTCCGCCGCGCCGAGGGCCTACCCGCGCTGCGCAGTCCGCTGGAGTACGTACCCGGTGCCGACCGCGTCCTCGTCCTCACCGGCGAACCCCTGGAGTACCCCCGGACGGACCTGCCCGCGCACGTCCGCATCGTCGGCGGGCAGCCGTGGGACCCGCCCGCCGACGAGCCCGCGTGGCTCGCCGAGCCCGGTGAGCCGTGGGTGCTGGTCACCTGCTCGACGCACTACCAGGGCGACGAGGCGCTGGCCGCCACCGCGATCGAGGCACTACGCGACGAGCCCGTGCGCGTCGTCGTCACCCTCGCCGGCGCCTACGACTCCGCGACGCTGCCGCAGGCACCGAGGGTGCGCGTCGAGCGGTTCGTCCCGCACGCGGCGGTGCTGGCCCGGGCCGCGGCCGTCGTGTGCCCGTCCGGGATGGGGATCGTCACCAAGGCCGTCGCGGCGGGGGTACCGGTGGTCGCGGTGCCGTTCGGCCGCGACCAGCCGGAGGTCGCCCGCCGCGTCGCGCAGGCCGGAACGGGAGTCGTGCTGCCGGCCCGCCGGCTCGACGCGGCCCGGTTGCGCCGTGCGGTTCGGAGCGCGATCGCGCTGCGGGACCGGGCTCGTGCGGTCGCCGCCACCATCCCGCCCGGCGACGCCGCGGCCGCACGGTTCGCCGACGCGGCCGGCGAGCTCCTCGGGCTGCGAGCAGGCCGATCCGCACCGAGCACCTGCCCGGCGTAACCCCCCGGTCCGAGGGCGCCCGGCCGCCCGACGGAGGCCTGCGTCTGCCGCTCCGTCTCGACCCCCCGCCGCTCATCGGCTAATGTCCAGACATTAGCCGTGTCGCTTCCTACATTTCGGACGTCGGCGGCGAGCACAGAGGGGGCGCCGATGAGCAGCTGGGCACACGGTCCGGGACATGGCTGGTCGTGGTCGATGCCCCACCGGCTCGCCGGTGGGGCAGCGCGGCTGCGGCGAACCGCTCCCGGACTGGTGCTGGCGGTCGCCGTCGCGGTCGTCGCGACGGTGCTGGGGCGATGGGTGCCGGTCGTCGGAGGACCGGTGTTCGCGATCGTGCTCGGCGGGGTCGTCGCCGCCCTGTTCGCGCCCGGCGAGCGGATGTCGCCCGGTATCGCGGTGGCCGCGAAACCCGTGCTCCAGGCCTCGATCGTCGTGCTCGGGACGGGGCTGTCCCTGCAGCAGGTGATCACCGTCGGCGCGGGGTCGCTGCCGGTCATGCTCGGCACGCTCGCGGTGGCGCTCGGCGGCGGCTGGCTGATCGGGCGGATGCTCGGGGTCGGTGGTGCGACCCGGATTCTCGTCTCCGTCGGCACCGGCATCTGCGGGGCCTCGGCGATCGCGGCGACGACCGCCGTCATCGACGCGCGCAAGCACGAGATCGCCTACGCCGTCGGCACGATCTTCGTCTTCAACGTCGCCGCCGTACTGGCCTTCCCGGCGCTCGGGCACCTGTTCGGCCTCTCCGACCACGCCTTCGGCCTCTGGGCGGGCACCGCGGTCAACGACACGTCGTCGGTCGTCGCGGCAGCCGTCTCGTACGGCGGCGACGCGTCGTCGTACGCGATCGTCGTCAAGCTGACGCGGACGTTGCTGCTGGTCCCCGTCGTGATCGCGCTGGCGCTGTGGACCGCGCACCGGCAGGCGGGTGCCGACCGCGGGCTGCGCGGCATCCCCTGGCACCGGGTGCTGCCGCTGTTCCTGCTCGGCTTCCTCGCCGCCGCGACGCTCGACACCCTCGGCGTCATCCCCCCGGCGTGGCACCCGACCCTGTCGCTGCTCGGGACGTTCCTGATCACCGTCGCGCTCGCCGGTGTCGGGCTGTCGCTGCGCCCGTCGGAGATCCGCGGCGCCGGAACGCGGCCCCTGCTGCTCGGCGGAATCCTGTGGATCATGGTGGCGGCGTCGAGCCTCGGCCTGCAGGCGCTCACCGGGACGCTCTGACGCGCCGCGTCAGCGCCCCGACGTCTCCTGCTGCCGCTCGTTGCGCACCCGTGAGTGCGTGCGGCCGTAGAACGCGTAGATCGCCCCACCGACGATCATCCAGACGATGAACCGCAGCCACGTCTCCACCGACAGGTTGAGCATCAGCCACACGCAGGCGAGGACCGACAGGATCGGCACCAGCGGGACCAGCGGGGTGCGGAACGAGCGCTTCAGGTCCGGGCGCGTCCGGCGCAGGATGACGACGCCGATCGAGACCAGCACGAACGCGAACAGCGTCCCGATGTTGACCATCTGCTCGAGGTCGCCCGCCGGGAAGAACGTCGCACCGAGCGCGACCAGCGCCCCGACGATGAGCGTGGCCCGCAGCGGCGTCCCGCGCGATCCCGTGCGCGACAGCGGCCGGGGCAGCAGGTTGTCGCGGCCCATCGCGTAGATGACGCGGATCTGGCCGAGCATCAGGACCATGACGACGGTCGTGAGGCCGGCGAGTGCGCCGATCGAGATGACCGTCGCGGCCCAGTTGACGCCGAGATCGGCGAAGGCCGTCGCGAGCGTGGCCTGGGTCCCGTCGGGCTGGTCGGCGAGCTGGGTGTACTTGACCATGCCGGTCAGCACGAGCGAGACCGCCACGTACAACACGGTGACGATGGCCAGCGAACCGAGGATGCCCCGCGGCAACGACCTCTGCGGGTCCCTGGTCTCCTCGGCCGCCGTGGCGACGACGTCGAAACCGATGAACGCGAAGAACACGACGGACGCGGCGGCGAGCAGCCCGTAGATGCCGAAGTTGCTGCTCCCGGCGCCGCCGAACACCGACAGGAGCGACTGGGTCAGGCCGGTCTCCCCCTCGGTCGCCGGCGCCGCGGGCGGCACGAACGGCGAGTAGTTCGCGGCCTTGACGTACCCGATGCCGACGACGATCACCAGCAGCACGATCGCGACCTTGATCGTGGTGAAGACGAGGCTGACCCGGCTGGAGAGCTTGGTGCCGAGTGCGAGCAGCGTCGTCAGGACCGCGACCAGCAGCAGGGCGCCCCAGTCGAACGCGAGCGGCCCCATCGGCAGCTGCGTCGGGAGGTCGACGCCGATCTGGCCGAGGACCTGGTTCAGGTACTTCGACCAGCTCTTGGCGACGACGGCGCTGCCGACCGCGAGCTCCAGGATCAGGTCCCATCCGATGATCCAGGCGATGAGCTCCCCGAACGTCGCGTAGGAGAACGTATAGGCACTCCCGGCGACGGGCACCGTGGAGGCGAACTCCGCATAGCAGAGGGCGGCGAGCCCGCAGGCGATCGCGGCGATCACGAACGCGACCGACACCGACGGCCCCGCGACGTTGCCCGCGGTGCTCGCGGTGATCGTGAAGATGCCGGCCCCGACCACGACGGCGACCCCGAACACGATCAGGTCCCAGGTGCCGAGGTCCTTGCGCAGCTTGCTGTCCGGGTCGTCGGTGTCCTTCATGGACTGTTCGACGCTCTTGGTCCGGAACACCCCGTGACGCTGTTTCGCGGGTCGCAGGTCCTCTGCCGTCATGAGACGGGGAGGCTACGCGCGTCGGGGTTCGTCGGCATGCGCTGGCGAGCGCCCGCCCGCCGGCTGCAGAGCCGGCCGCCCCGCTCACGGCCGTCGCGGGCCGCGCTCCGCGCGAGTCAGGGGCGCCAACCCGCCGCGCCCGCCCTACGCTGTCCGGCCGCCGATGGTCCAGTGGCACGGCCAAGGCGCACACGGTCCAGGCGCACATGGTCCAGGCGCGACGCGGACCCGACCGGCGCCGCTTCGCCCGTGATCGCCGTTCGCGGGACATGAGCGCACCTGACGGCCTCCATGTCCCGGGAACGGCGATCACCTCGGGTTGGAGCGCCGCCGACCGGGGTCCACGTCCCGCATCCAGCGATCACCCCGCGCACTCACCCACCGAGCGCTCACCAACGCCGCCGCACCCCGCGACCGGCCCACAGCCGAGCCACCGGCACAGCCGCCCGGCCCCGGTCGCCCTCGTCGCAGCCCGGCATCCGCGCAAGCCCCGGGGAGCGATCCCGTGCCCCCCGACCCGACGCGGTTCTGGTACCCACGGTCCCCCGCCGCACACGGTCCGGCCGCGACGCGAACCCGACCGGAGCCGCGTCGCCCGTGATCGCCGTTCGCGGGACAAGAGCGCACGTGACCGCGTCCATGCCCCGGGATCAGTGATCACCCCAACACGATCGCTCCGGACCGCCCCGGACCATCCCGGGCCGCACCGGCGCCGCCGCGGCAGGACCAGCCCCGCACAGCCAGGCCCGGGACGACCAGGCCCGGACGACCGGGACTCACGCGACCGGGACCCACACGACCGGGCCCCACGCGACCGGGGCCCACGCGACGGCAGGAGGCCGACGGAGGACCCGCGCGACGTCGCGCGGCGCCACGCGCGCGAGCCACCCCAGCGCACCGAGGCCCGCGGCGCGGAACCCCCTCATTAGGCCAGGACGTCGGCCGGCGCGGTGAAGGGCAGGTCGTGGGCGGCGGCGACGGCGGCGTTGGTCAGCGATCCGGCCCAGGTGCTGAGGCCCGCGGCGAGACCGGCGTCGGCGCGCAGCGCGGCGAGGGGACCGAGCTCGGCCAGCCGCAGCACGTACGGCAGCGTGACGTTGGTCAGCGCGCGCGTCGAGGTCTCCGGCACCGCGCCGGGCATGTTGGCGACGCAGTAGTACACCGTGTCGTGCACCCGGTAGACGGGGTCGGCGTGCGTCGTGGGCCACGAGCCCTCGAAGCACCCGCCCTGGTCGATGGCGACGTCGACGAGCACCGCGCCGGCGCGCATCCCGGCCACGACGTCGTCGCGCACCAGCTTGGGGGCCTTCGCACCCGGGACGAGCACCGCCCCGACGACGAGGTCGGCGGCCAGCAGCTCGCGCTCGAGGTCGTGGGCGGTGGAGTACACCGTGCGGACGCGGCCGTGGTACTCGGCGTCGACCGCCTTCAGCTTCTCGACGTCGACGTCCGCGACGACGACGTCGGCATGCAGGCCGACGGCCATCGCGACCGCGTTGCGACCCGCGACGCCGGCGCCGATGACCAGGACCCGGGCGGGCGGGGTGCCGGGCACGCCGCCCATCAGTACGCCGCGGCCGCCGACCGGGCGCATCAGGTGGTAGGCGCCGACCTGGGTGGCGAGCCGGCCCGCGACCTCGCTCATGGGCGCGAGCAGCGGCAGCCGTCCGTCGGCGGTGGTGACCGTCTCGTAGGCGATCGACGTCGTGCCGGCGGCGAGCAGCGCGTCGGTGCACGGGCGCGACGCCGCCAGGTGGAGGTAGGTGAACAGCGTGAGGTCGCTGCGCAGGTACCCGTACTCCGCCGCGACCGGCTCCTTGACCTTGAGCAACAGGTCGGCGCTCTCCCACACGGCCTGTGCGCCCACCAGGACCTGCGCGCCCGCGGCCTTGTAGTCCGCGTCGGGGATCGAGGATCCGGCCCCCGCGTCCTGCTCGACGACGACCTCGTGGCCGCGACCGACCAGCTCGTGCACCCCGGCGGGGGTGAGCGCGACCCTGAACTCGTTGTCCTTGATCTCGCGCGGAACGGCGATCCTCACGGTGACCTCACAGTGTTCAGCGGCTCGCTATTTCTCCATGATGAACTTGATACGTGTTCGTGCCAATATTTCCGAAGAAGATTCATGAGGAGACGATATGGCCGACGAAGATTCCAAATCAGTGTTTCCGCGGGGCCCTCAGCCGAACGATGTGCGGGCGTTGCCCGACCGGATCGACCGCGAGCTGCTGCGCCTGCTCGAGCACGACGCCCGGATGCCCAACAACGCGCTCGCCGAGGCCGTGGGCATCGCGCCGTCGACGTGCCTGGGGCGGATCCGGGCACTGCGCGAGCGCGGCGTCATCCGCGGGTACCACGCCGACGTCGACCCGGCCGCCACGGGCCATCCGCTGCAGGCGATGATCTCGGTACGGCTGCAGAGCGACGCCCGCAGCCGCCTGGCCGAGTTCGTCGAGCGCGTCGGACGGCTGCCGGAGGTCCGCGACGTCTACTTCCTCGCCGGCGACGACGACTACATGCTCCGCGTCGCGACCGCCGACTCCTCGGCCCTGCGCGACTTCGTGATGACGCTCAACACCCACCCCGACGTCGCGGCGACGCGGACAAGTCTGATCTTCGACCACATCCGCCCGCCGCAGACGTACTAGGCCGCAGACGTACTAGGGAGAGCCGGCGACGACGGTCCGCTCGAGGTCGGGCTCGAGGTAGATGAGCCGCGCGACGGGGACGGCGTCGCGGACGCGCGCCTCGGCCGCGTCGATCGACGTGGCGACCTGCTCGACGGACATGCCCGGCCGCAGCGCGAGCTTCGCCGCGACGAGCAGCTCGTCGGGGCCCAGGTACTGGGTGCGGATGTGGATGACGCGCACGACCTCGTCGGCCGCCTCGAGCCGCTCGGTGATCGTGCCCAGCACCGGTGCGGTGGCGCCCTCGCCGATGAGCAGGCTCTTCATCTCGATGATCAGGATGATGGCGATGATCCCGAGCAGGGTGCCGATGCACAGCGTGCCGATCGAGTCCCACACCGGGTCGCCGGAGAGCACCGTCAGCCCGACGCCGAACAGGGCGAGCACCAGGCCGATCAGCGCGCCGAAGTCCTCCAGCAGGACGACGGGCAGCTCCGGCACCTTGGACTGGCGGATGAAGCCCCACCAGCTGCCGGACCCCTTCAGCGGGCGCGACTCGTGGATCGCGGTGCGGAAGGAGAAGCCCTCGAGGGCGACCGCGACGAGCAGGATGATGACCGCGACGATCGGCGTGGTGAGCGGCTCGGGATGCTGCAGCTTGTGGATGCCCTCGTAGATCGCGAAGACCGAGCCGAGGGTGAACAGCAGCAGGGCGACGACGAACGAGTAGAAGTAGCGGTCGCGGCCGTAGCCGAAGGGGTGCTCGGGGGTGGCGGCGCGCTGGGCACGCTTGCCGCCGATGAGCAGCAGGCCCTGGTTGGAGGTGTCGGCCACCGAGTGCACGGCCTCCGCGAGCATCGACGACGAGCCCGTCACCAGGAAGCCGATGAACTTCGCGAGCGCGATGCCCGCGTTGGCCAGCAGCGCGGCGATGATCGCCCGGGTTCCGCCGTTCGCCGACACGTCCACTCCTCAGCCGTCCCCGCCGCCGGGGATGTCCGGCGCCGGGGAAAACCCTAGCGAAACGGACGTCTGGGCCCGTCGCGCCCCGTCAGACCCCGAGGCCGTCGCCGGCCAGGAAGAGCTGCGTCCCCGGAGCCGCGGAGTCGACGACGACACCGGCGTCGGCGTCCGGCAGGAACACCGAGGTTCCGGGGGCGAGCTTGAGCACGCCCGAGTCGCTGCGGATGATCGCCGAACCGGAGGTGCACGCCAGGATCCGCGGCCCGCCGTCGGGCACGACCACCGATGCCTGCGGCCCCTCGGCCACGAACCGGCGCAGGCAGAACTCCACGGCGGGGGTGTCATAGCGGATCCAGCCGCGGTCGGGGTGCCCGGTGCAGATCGGCGGGGGTGCGGCGGCGAAGTCGAGGACGCGCAGCAGCTCCGGGACGTCGACGTGCTTGGGCGTGAGACCGCCGCGCAGCACGTTGTCGGAGTTGGCCATCACCTCCATCCCGGCGCCGGACAGATAGGCGTGCAGGTTCCCGGCGGGCAGGTGGAGGGCCTCGCCCGGCTGCAGGACGGTCCGGTTGAGCAGGATCGACGCCAGCACCCCCGCGTCGCCGGGGTAGCGCTCGGAGAGCTCGAGGATCGTGCGGGCCTCCATGCACCACTCGCCGCCGACCGCGGCCAGCCGGACGGCGCCCTCCTGGACGGCCGGCACCAGGTCGTCGAGTACCGACTGGGGCAGGGTGATCCACGTCGTGAACAGCGCGCGCAGCCCGTCAGGACCCAGCTGCGCGGCGAGCAGCTCGGTGTAGGCGGCCAGCGCCGGCACGTCGAGCGCCCGCAGCAGCCGCACCGACGCGTCGGCCTCGCGGAACCCGACGAGCGCGTGGAACTCGGTGAGCGCGCAGATCAGCTCGGGCTTGTGGTTGGGGTCGCGGTAGTTGCGATCCGGGGCGTCGGCCGGGAGGCCCATGGCGTTCTCCCGCTCGAACCCGGCCGCGGCCTGCTCGGCGCTGGGATGCGCCTGCAGGCTCAGCGGCTCGTCGGCGGCGAGCACCTTCAGCAGGAACGGCAGCCGCCCCGACCAGCGGTCGACCCGGTCGGGGCCGAGGGCGCGGACCGGGTCGGCGTCGATGAGCTCGATCAGCGACTCCGCGGTGACGTCGTCGCGGACCACGTGCGACGGGTCGGCCGGGTGCGCGCCGAGCCACAGCTCCGCCTGCGGGTGCGGGGACGGCGACGGGCGCCCGAGCAGCTCCGCGATCACGGTGCGGGAGCCCCAGGCGTAGGGCCGCACCGGATTCTCCAGCAACTCCACGGTCGACGTGCTCCTCGTTCGGACTGCGCGGCCCCGGTGGGGCCGACGGTCAGGCCGGCTCGATGGTACGGGTCGCCAGTCCCAGGTACACGGCGGCGATGTCCAGGCGCGATGCCAGCACCCCGGCACGCAGGACCGCGGCGTTCGGGGTGCCGCGGACGATCTCCTCCACCGGATGCAGCACGTCGGCGACGGGCCAGTCACGGCCCGTGCGCCGCAGCAGGGCCTGGCCGGGCTCGTCCTCGCCGGTCGCGAGCAGGACCAGGCGCAGCGCGAGCGCGGCGGGCGCGGGGTCGTCGAACGGGTCGTGGAAGACGTCGCGCTCGGCGGCGCCGGACTCCAGCGCGCGGCGCAGCCCGGTCGCGGTCGCGGCGCGCGCGGCGTCGTCGGCGTGGGCGACGACCCCGGCGTGGGTGGCCAGGGCCGCGGCGCCGTGCGCGGCGACGGCCGACGCGACGGCGTCGACGCCCCACAGCAGCGGCGTGTGCTCGGCCAGCCGCAGCGCGAGCGCCTTGGCGGGGTTCATGAACGGCTCGTGGCCGGGCTGGTTGCGCTCCGCCTCGCCGTCGAGCGCGTCGGCGAGCGCGTCGAGCCGGACGTCGAACCCGGCTCCCAGCAGCCCGAGGGTGCCCGCGACGACGAGGCCGACCGCGTAGGCGCGCGGCAGGTCGAGGGCCGGCGGCACCGGGATCCGGGGTTCGACGAGCCGGACGCGGCCCGCGCCGGCCGCGGCCACCGGGCCGTCACCGGGCGCCGAGAGCACGACGTCGCTGCCGCGGCGGACCGCGGAACCGACGGCGTCGGCCAGCTCGGCGTCGTTCGCGTCGTCGGTGTGGACGACGACGACGTCGAGCGGACCGGTCCAGAGCGGGACCGTGTCGGCGAGCACGACGGGCACGGGACACGCGGGGCCGAGCACGGCGGCGACCAGCGGCATCGCCGTGGCCGAGACGCCGGGCCTGCGGACCAGCACCAGCCCGCGGGGGCGGTGCCCCGACAGGTCGGGGACGCCGGCCTCGTCGGTGCTCAGGGCCGCCGAGCGGACCTGGGCGCCGGCCGTCGCCGCGGCGCGCAGCACACCGCCGGTGTCGACGGCTGCGAGCGCCGCCGCATCGAGCAGCAGGGTGTCGTCGAGCACGGACTCACCCGTCGCCACGGGGACCGGTACCAGTGGTGTCGCCGGGCAGGGCCTCGTCGAGCAGCAGCACCGGGATCCCGTCGACGACGGGGAACCGCCGGCCGCACTCGGTGCAGGTCAGCACGTCCTTGCCGGCGACGGACCCGGGGCGCAGCGGCGCGTGGTCGTCGGACGGGCACGCCAGGATCTCCAGCAGCTGGGGGTCGAGCTCGATGGCCACGGTCCTCCTCTTTCCCTGCACGGGGTCGCAGCCGACGGTGCGGGCCCCACCCCTGCGATGCTGCCAGTCCGGGCGGGTCCGCGCCGGGTCCGTCCGGGTACCGGACCGACCGCCTGCGGATCGATGTCTGTGACGCGGGGGCCCCCGCGTGGGTCGCGACGGGTCGCGCGGCCCTCAGGCGCGCACGATGGCCAGCACCTCGTCGCGCAGGACGGCGACGGCGTCGGCGTCGGCGGCCTCGACGTTGAGCCGCAGCAGCGGTTCGGTGTTGGACGCACGCAGGTTGAACCACGCGCCGTCGGCCAGCGTGACGGTCAGGCCGTCGAGCTCGTCGAAGGCGGTCCCCGGACGCGCGCCGAATACCTCGCGGACGGCGGCGACCCGGTCGGCCTGGTCACCGACCGTCGAGTTGATCTCACCCGACGCCGCGTAGCGCTCGTAGCCGGCCATCAGCGCCGAGAGCGGACCGTCGTGCCCGGCGAGCGCGGCCAGCACGTGCAGCGCCGCGAGCATCCCCGAGTCGGCCCGCCAGAAGTCGCGGAAGTAGTAGTGCGCCGAGTGCTCGCCGCCGAACACCGCGCCGGTCTCGGCCATCGTCTGCTTGATGAACGAGTGCCCGACGCGCGTCCGGACCGGGGTGCCACCGAGCTCGGTGACGATCTCGGGCACGGCCTTCGAGGTGATGAGGTTGTGGATGACCGTGTCGCCGGGCGAGCGCGCGAGCTCGCGCGCGGCCACCAGCGCGGTGATGGCACTCGGGCTCACCGGTTCGCCCCGCTCGTCGACGGCGAAGCAGCGGTCGGCGTCGCCGTCGAACGCCAGCCCGATGTCGGCGCCCTCGGCGACGACCGCCTTCTGCAGGTCGACGAGGTTCGCCGGGTCGAGCGGGTTGGCCTCGTGGTGGGGGAAGTTCCCGTCGAGCTCGAAGTACAGCGGCACGACGTCGAACGGCAGCGGCGCGAACACCGCCGGCACGGTGTGTCCGGCCATCCCGTTGCCCGCGTCCACGACGACCCGCAGCGGGCGTGCGCCCGACAGGTCGACGAGCGAGCGCAGGTGGTCGGCGTAGGCCCCCAGCAGGTCCCGCTGCTCGACCGTGCCGCCGCCCGGACCCGCCGGGACGCCCGCCTCGACGGCCTCGCGGAGCGTGGCGAGGCCGGTGTCCTGGCCGATCGGCGTGGCGCCGCCACGGCAGAGCTTGATGCCGTTGTAGCGCGCGGGGTTGTGGCTCGCGGTGAACATGGCGCCCGGCACGTCGAGCGTGCCCGCGGCGAAGTAGAGCATGTCGGTGCTGGCCAGCCCGATGTCGACGACGTCGAGCCCCTGGCCGGTGACGCCCTCGGCGAACGCGGCGGCGAAGCCGGGCGAGGAGTCCCGCATGTCCCTGCCGACGACCACCCCGCACGCCCCCTCCGCGCCGACCAGCCGGGCCAACGCCCCGCCGACGGCGCGCACCGTGGCGGCATCGAGCTGCTCGCCGACGACGCCGCGGATGTCGTAGGCCTTCACGATCGAGGACAGGTCGGGCACGCCGCCGACCTTATCGGGGGCGCACGACGCTGCGAGCCGGGTCACCCCCGGCCGGGCCGTCGGGCCGTGCAGGGCGGCGGCGGTCAGCCGTCGGCGCCGGGGAGAACGCGCAGGTGGCCGCGGCGGCCGGTGCCCTGGGCGGGCACCGAGGGCGGCGGGTCGAGGGGGCGGTCGGCCCGGCCGGCCTCGCGGACGGCCTCGGCGAGCGCGGTCAGGTCGTCGGCCGACGGCTGGGGCGGGGCGAACTCGCCCTCGAACCGGACGACCTCCCAGCCGCGCGGCGCCGTGAGCCGATGCGCGTGGGCGGTGCACAGGTCGTAGGAGTGCGGCTCGGCCTGCGTGGCGAGCGGCCCGACGACGGCCGTGGAGTCGGCGTACACGTACGTGAGTGTGGCCACCGCGAGCTCGGTGCACCCTGTCCGCGAACACCTCCGCACACTCAGCACGTCGTCGACGATAGCGCCTGCGCCGTGCGGGACGTGGCTGCGACGCGCGGCGCGACCGGGTGCGGGCCGCGGTCGTACTATTCGCCGGGTGACCACCGCGCGTCGAACGCTGCGCCGATCGCCCCGACGGCGCGACCGCCGGGGCCGTGGCCTGCGTGGCCTGCTCTACCCGGTGTCGCTGCCCGCGTCGCGCACGCGGGCGGAGAAGTTCGACCTGCTCGTGCTGGAGGCGCTCGAGCCGATCGAGCTGCGCTGGGGGCCCGAGCTCGCCGAGCTCGACCTCGCGGTCGACGAGGTGCCCGAGGTCGACGAGACCTCGCCCGACGACGTCGTGTGGGGCGCGGGTGTGCTCGCCGACGTGGGCGTCCCGCTCGCGCAGCTGGTGCCCGCGGGCGTCGACCACGCGGGACTCCCGTCGCGGGCCCGCATCGTGATCTACCGGCGCCCGCTCGAGGCGCGGGCGCGTGGCGGCGCCGACCTGGCCGACCTGTTGCACGAGGTGCTCGTCGAGCAGGTCGCGGAGTACCTCAACATCGAGCCCGACGCGGTCGACGGCGGCGCCGAGTAGGGCGCGCGCCGGTTCTCGTCACGGCGATCTCGTCACGGCGACGGGAACCGGGCCCGACCTGCCCCGTCGGCCCACGCGTCGACGACACGCCGCGCACGCGCACCCATCAGCACTGTCCGCGGCCCCGCCGACGAGAGCCACGCCGACGAGAGCACGCGCCGACGGCAGCCGCGGCGTCGCGCGAACCGGCCGACGCCTGCACCCGCACCGGCCCGTGCCGACCCCACGAGACGTCGTCGACCCGGTGGGCGGTGGCCCACGGGGAACGACCCGCTCGTCGCGCCGCGCGGACCCCCCGGCCCGTGCCGCGCTCGTCCCGTGGGCTCAGCCGGCGGCGCGACGCAACCGGCGCCGCTCCCGCTCGGACAACCCGCCCCAGATGCCGAAGCGCTCGTCCTGGGCCAGCGCGTACTCCAGGCACTCGGCCCGGACCTCGCACCCGCCGCAGATCCGCTTCGCCTCCCGGGTCGAGCCGCCCTTCTCCGGGAAGAAGGCCTCCGGATCGGTCTGGGCGCACAGCGCCCGTTCCTGCCAGTCCGGCTCCGCCCCCGCCTCGCCGAGCACGTCGACGTGCACGAGGTCACCCTCGGGTTCCGGCGCCGCCACGCTCGCGACGAAGCCGTCCCCCACCAACCGAAGTGTGTCACTGATCACGTTCACTCGCCCACCTCTCCCCGCGCCCCGGCGAATGACACCGACGTAAGTACATCGCTGCGGTTCGCCGCTTGGCAAGTTGGGGCGGCCGTACGGGTGACGCGTTCCACCCCATCGGTCGCCCGTTCGGCAGACTGGTCAAGTGACGGGTGTGTCGAGCCGAGTGAGTCCGTGGTTCCTGCTGCTGGTCGTCGTGACGGTCGTCGGCGGCGTGGTCGCGGCCTCGGCGGCGCCGTTCCTCGTGCAACCGCACTCGTCGACGGCCCTCACCGTCGGCGTCGTGCTGCTCGTCCTGGGGGGCTGGACGGTCTCACTGTGCCTGCACGAGTTCGGTCACGCTTTCGTCGCATTTCGGGCAGGCGACTTCACTGTGCGTGACAAGGGTTACCTCACGCTCGACATCCGCCGCTACACCGACGTCGGGCTGTCGTTCGTGCTGCCGATCCTGTTCCTGCTCATCGGCGGCATCCCGCTGCCGGGCGGCGCGGTGTGGATCAACCACGGGCTCGTCCGGTCGCGGGCGGCGCGCAGCCTGGTCTCGCTCGCCGGCCCCGCGACGAACCTGATCCTCGGCGCGGTGCTGACCATCGCCGTCGCCACGATCTCCATGCCCTACGGGCTGGTCGTCGGGCTCTCGGCGCTGGCGCTGATCCAGGTGCTGGCGTTCGTGCTCAACATCCTGCCCATCCCCGGGCTCGACGGCTTCGGCGTCATCGAGCCCTACCTGTCCGACGGCGCGCGCCGGACGGCCGCCAAGGTCCGCCCGTGGGCCCCGCTCGTGATCTTCGTCCTGCTGATCTCCCTGCCGGTGGCCCAGCAGGTGTTCTTCGGCATCTCCTCGTGGGTGTTCGGGGCGGTCGGCGGCAACCCGACCGCGGCGAGCCTCGGCTACACCGAGCTGCTGTTCTGGCGCTGAACCGGACGCGCGGCCGTGATCATCTCCGGAACCGTGTCGGAGTCGGCAGGCAGCGCGTCGACCGGCCACCAGCGCAGGTCGAGCGACTCGTCGGAGATCCGCGGCTGCGCGCCCGCCGGTGCCCGGACGAGGTAGCGGACGTCGAGGTGGCGCGTCGGCACCCCGAGCGAGCACGCCACCGGATGGACGTCGATGTGCAACGGACGCGCGGAGATCGTGAGGCCCTCGATGCCGGACTCCTCGGTGGCCTCGCGCAGCGCCGCCGCCCGCAGCGACGCGTCGCCGGGCTCGCAGTGCCCGCCGAGCTGCACCCAACGGTGGACCCGGCGGTGCAGCGTCAGCAGGGTGTGCTCTCCCGCCGCGTCGAGCACCAGCGCCGAGGCCGTGAGATGGCCGGGGACGCAGGAGCGGTCGCACGCGTCGTCGGGCCGGGCGTCGAGGAACGCGAGCAGCGCCTGCCGCAACGCCTCCTGCCCGGCGGTGCCCGGCACCCAGTCCCGCAGCTCGGCGGCCGCGACGGCAGCGGCTACCACTCGACGAGTCCGGCGGCCGGATCACGCGGCGGGCGCGGGACGAGCGCCACGTCGGGCGTCCCGACGGCGACGGCACCGAGCGGCTGCCAGTCGTCGGGCAGACCCAGCACGTCGCGCACGACGTCGCCGGCGAAGATCGTCGACCCCACCCAGCACGACGCCAGCCCCTCCGCCGCGAGCGCGACCAGCAAGGACTGCACGGCCGCGCCCCCGGCGACGGTGAACATGTCGCGCTCGGCGGCGGTGCGGACGGGGTCCGGGTAGGGCTGCGCCCCGTCGCCGGTCCGGAACGCCAGCACCAGCTCCGGGGCCCGACGCAGCAGGTCGCCGCGGGCGAGGCGGCGTTCCACCTCGTCGGCGGGCCTGCCGTCGGCCTCGAGATCGGCGCGCCAGCGGTCGCGCATCGCGTCGAGCAGGGCGGTGCGCCGGTCCGGATCACGTACCCAGCCGAAGCGGAACGGCGCCGAGTGGTGCGGGGCGGGGGCGGTGAGCGCGACGCCGACCGCGCGACGCAGCGCCGCCGCGTCGACGGGGTCCGGTCCGAAGCTGCGCGAGCTGCGCCGCAGCAGCACGGCCTCCCGGCGGCCCTGCGCCAGCGCCTCCTCGGTGCCCAGCCAGAACAGGTCCTCGTCGAGCGCGCGGACGAGGTCGCGGGCGCCGGAGCCGTCGTCGACGACGCGCAGCCCGCGCACCACCGCGACCGGCAGCCCGCCGAGCTTGCCCTTGGCGAGGTCGGCCGCGGCGGCGATCTCGTCGGCCACGGCGACCTCGGTGACGACCAGCTCGTTGCCCTCGGCGTCGACCGCGCCCTCGTAGCCGTGCAGCACCCGCAGGCCCGCGGAGCCGATCGCGACGTCGGTCTGGCCGACCCGCCACGTGCGGCCCATCGTGTCGGTGACGACGACCGCGACCTCAACGCCCAGTGCCGCAGCCAGACCCGCGCGGATCCGGCGGGCGCTGGCGTCGGGGTCGACGGGCAGCAGCGCCAGCTCGTCGCGCCGGACGTTGGACGCGTCGATCCCCGCCGCGGCCTGCACGAGGCCGAGCTTGCTCGCGACGATCAGCGTCCGGCCCCGGCGCGCGACTACCCGCTCGGTCTCCTCGTCGACCAGGCTGCGGCGCAGCGCGTCGCGCTCCTCGGGGTCCGCGGGCGCGGTGACGAGCCTGCCCTCGGCCTTGGAGACGATCTTGCTCGTGACGACGACGACGTCGCCCTCGGCCAGCCACGGTGCGGCGGCGGCGATCGCGGCGGCCACGTCGTCGCCCGGGCGGAACTCGGGCAGCCCGCGGACGGGCAGGACGGTGACCGCGTCGGGCGACGCGTGATCGCCCGGGAGCGCTTCCGGACGCTCAGACACCGTCGATCCCGGCGAGCTCGAACGCCGCGTGGGCCATCGCGGCGGTGGCCTCGACGTCCGTCATCAGCAGCGGGACCTCGCGGACCTCGGCGCCGGGCACCTCGCACCCGTCGCCGGTGTGCACGAGCCAGCCGTCGAGCAGGCCGCCCTCCGCCCGGCCGCCGTAGTGCCGGCCGACCGCCTCCGCGCTGGTCCCGACCCCGATCGCGGTGAGGCACGCGTCGGCCATCCCGCGCAGCGGGGCGCCGCCGACGATCGGCGAGAGCCCGACGATCCGCGCCGGCGTCGCGACCAGCGACTGGGCCATCCCGGGCACCCCGATCAGTGTCCCGATGCTCACGACGGGGTTCGACGGGGCGACGAGCACGACGTCCGCGGTCTCGAGCGCGTCGCGCACCTCGGGCAGCACCCGGGCCTCCTCGGCGCCGACGGAGGCGAAGCGGTGCGCGGCCGGCTTGGCCTGGTGCCGGACCCACCACTCCTGGAAGTGCACCGCCACCTGAGGGGGCGCGCCGTCGATCGCCGCGTCGGGGTTGTCGATGACCACGTGGGTCTCGACCCGGTCGTCGGTGCCGGGCAGCAGCCGCACCCCGGGCTGCCAGCGGTGGCACAACGCCTCGGTGACCTGCGACAATGGGTAACCGGCACGCAGCATCCGGGTGCGGACGAGGTGCGTCGCGATGTCGCGGTCGCCCAGGGAGAACCAGTCGGGGTCGGCGCCGTAGGCGGCCAGCTCCGCACCCACGGTCCACGACTCGTCCTTGCGGCCCCAGCCGCGCTCGGTGTCGATGCCGCCGGCGAGGGTGTACATGCAGGTGTCGAGGTCGGGGCAGATGCGCAGGCCGTGCAGCCAGATGTCGTCGCCCACGTTGACGACGGCCGTGACCTCGTGCGGCGCGTCGGCCGGACCGGGACCGACCGCGGGCAGCCCGAGCGCGGCCTTGACCCCGAGCAGGAAACGGGCGCCGCCGACGCCACCGACGAGCACGACGACCTTCACGAGGCACCCTTCGTCGCGGGACTCACGCGGCGACCCTACGTGGCGGGTCCGACGCTCAGGAGGGCAGCACGGCCGTGACGGCCGCGACGACCTCGTCGGACCCCGGTTCGGTCCGCGGCCGGAACCGGGCGACGACCGTCCCGTCGGGCGCGAGCAGGAACTTCTCGAAGTTCCACTGCACGTCGCCCGCCTCGCCCGAGGCGTCGGGGTGCGCGGTGAGCCGCTGGTAGAGCGGGTGCCGGCCGGGGCCGTTGACCTCGACCTTCTCGGTCAGCGGGAAGCTCACGCCGTAGGTCGTCGAGCAGAACGTCGCGATCTCCTCGGGCGACCCGGGCTCCTGGCCGCCGAACTGGTTGCACGGGACACCCAGGACGGTGAAGCCGCGGTCGGCGAAGCGCTCCTGGAGCTCCTCCAGCGCCGTGTACTGCGGCGTCAGCCCGCAGCGCGAGGCCACGTTGACCACGAGGACGGCCTTGCCGGCCAGGTCGGGGAGGTCCGCGCCGTCGAGTGCGGCGATGTCGGCGTCGAGCACGGCAGCCATGATCCGCACGCTACCCCTGCCGTGACCGGCGTTACCGGCCATGGCGAGCAACGCCACTCACGAGCCGGCGGGCCCACGATCGGCTGCTCACGAGTCGGCGGCCCACCACCCGGCGGGGTCACATCGCCCGGTAGTCCTTCGGCGAGTAGCGCGGGCCGAAGCGCGGGCGGCGGAAGCCCGACAGCTCGACGTACCGGACGGCCCGGTGCCGTTGCGGTACGTAGGGTTCGAGGACGGCGAGCATCCCGGCGTCGTCGAGCGGACGACCCACGAGCGCCCAGCCCACGACCGTCGGGATGTGGAAGTCGCCGAAGCTCACGGCGTCGGCGTCGCCCCAGGCGCGCTGCGCGGTCTCGGCCGCGGTCCAGACGCCGATGCCGGGGACGCGCCGCAGCAGGATGCGCCCGTCCTCACCGCCGAGGTCGGCCGCCGCCTCGAGCCGGTGCGCGACGGCAGCGCAGGCGAGGATCGCCCGCCGTCGCGCCGAGTCGACCCCGGCGCGGTGCCACTCCCAGTCGGGGATCGCGCGGGTGCGCTCCGGCGACGGCGGCACCCGCATCCCGTCGGGCGCTGGCCCCGGCGCGGGCTCACCGAAGCGCCGGCACAGCTCCCGCCAGGACCGCCGCGCCTCGGTGCCGGTGACCTTCTGCTCGAGGATCGCGGGGAACAGCACGTCCCAGACCCGCCGCGTCGCGCCCAGCCGCAGCCCCGGCAGCCGTCGCGCCGCGTCCTCGACCAGCGGGTGGTGGGCGACGAACGAGTCCGGGTCGTCGTCGGCGCCCAGCAGGGCGGGCAGGTGCTCGACCGACCACGCCGCGCCCGGACCCCACGCCGCGGCGACGACCGTCCCGTCGGTCCGCCGGTGCACGCGCAGGGTCGCCGCGCCGTCGGGGGTGGTGCCGGTGCGCCAGATCGCGCCGCCGTCGGCGGCCGAGTGCCAGGTCGGGTCGCCCCGGCCGCGCCGCAAGGGCGCGAGGACTCCCGCGACATCGAGACGGAAGGCCGGGCGCCACTCGCGTTCCAGGGGTTCCGGCACCGGCTACACGTCCGGGGAGAAGCGCACGCCACCCGCGGGCAGCACCACGTCGGGCCAGATCCGCATGCCGCCGCGCAGCTCACAGGCCTCGCCGACCACCGCGCGGTCGCCCACGACCGTGTCGACGACGCTCGCGCCGGCCCCGACCCGGGCACCGGCCCCGACCACGGAGTTCTCGATGGTCGCGCCCGCGCCGACGACCGCGCCGTCGAACAGCATGCTCCCCACGACCCTGGCCCCCGTCCCGACCTGCGCGTCCACCCCCACGACCGTGCCGCCCGCGACGTGCGCGTCGGCCGCGACCTCGGCGCCCGCGAGCCGCAGCGCGTCGCCGGTGGGGCCGGGCAGCGCGTCGGAGGGTGCGATGCCGCGCACCAGGTCGGCCGAGCCCTGCACGAGGTCGGCGGGGGTGCCCATGTCGCGCCAGTACGCGTCGTCGACGTGGCCCGAGATCCGCGATCCGGCCGCCAACAGCCCGGGGAACGTCTCGCGCTCCACCGACACCGCGCGGCCCGCTGGGATCGCGTCGATCACCGCGCGGCGGAAGACGTAGCAGCCGGCGTTGATCTGGTCGGTGGGCGGGTCCGGGGTCTTCTCGAGGAACTCGAGGACGCGCCCGTCGGGGTCGGTGGGCACGCAGCCGTAGGCCCGCGGATCGGGGACGCGGACCAGGTGCAGCGTGACGTCGGCCTGCGTGTCGCGGTGGGTGGCCACCACGGCGCGCAGGTCGGTCCCGCACAACACGTCGCCGTTGAACACGAGCACGTCGTCGGCGGTGAGGTGCCCGGCGACGTTGCGGATGCCGCCGCCCGTGCCCAGCGGCTCGTCCTCGACGACGTAGGTCAGGTCCAGGCCGAGCGCCGCACCGTCGCCGAAGTGCTTCTCGAACGTCTCCGCCAGGTACGACGTGCCGAGCACGACCCGGCGCACGCCCGCCGCCCGGATGCGCGAGAGCAGATGGGCGAGGAAGGGGACGCCGGCGGTCGGCAGCATCGGCTTCGGCGCGGAGAGGGTCAGCGGCCGCAGCCGCGTGCCCTGCCCGCCGACCAGCACCACGGCCTCGACGTCGTGCAACACCTGTCCGTCCCCCTCGTCGTGGCGTCCCGCGGACGCCCACCTCATCCTGCCGGTCGGCCTGCCCGGCCCGCGGCCCCCGCCCCGCGCGCGGCCAGCAGCGCCCGGGCGGCGATGCCACGCGGCCCGCCCCCGACCGTGCGCCGCGCGGCGGCGTGCCGCTCCGCCGGGGACTCGGGGACGTCCGGCACAGCGTCCCGCACCGCCCGCGCCGAGGGGACGGCGACCCGGAGCCAGCCGGCCTCGTCCAACCGGCGGGCGAGGTCCAGGTCGGCGAACGGGGCGGCGAGGCGCGCGTCCCAGCCACCGACCGACTCCAGGGCCGCGCGCCGCAGCAGCACCGCGGGGCCGGGGAGGTCGGCGGGCGGGGTGACGACGTCGGGTGCCAGCCGCGCGAGCAACGCGTCGCCGACCCAGCGACCCGGCAGTGCCGGGGCCGGCGACGACCCCTCCAGCCGAGGGACCAGCGCGCCCGCCCGGGGAGTGTCCCGGGCCGCCGCGCGCAGCGCCGCGACGGCGTCGTCGTCCCAGGTCAGGCCGACCTCGGTGACGAGGACGAACGCGACCTCGGGCCCCAGCGTCACGACGGCGCGGTTCACCGCCGCGGGCCGGCCCAACCGCTCGCCGAGGTCGATCACGCGGGCGCCCGGCAGCTCCGCGGGCGCGGGGTCGCCCGCGACGAGCACGACCTCGCCGACGAGACCCAGTGACGTGAGGCAGCGCTTGACGTCGTCGACCGACCCGTTCCCCGCGACGACCACGGCGCACGCCCCAGCCGCCTCGTCGCTCCCGGCCTCCACGGCGGCACCTTAACGGCCGGGTGCGGCCCCCGCCGACGGCGTCCGGCGGAGCCGTGACGTGCGGGCCCCGGTGAGGGCGCCCGGGTCGCGCGACCGGCTGATGCTCCGCCCGGAAGCGGCCCCGGCGGTCGCTCCGCCCGCGGGCGGCCCCGGCGGCCGCTCCGCCCGCAGGCGGCCCCGGCGGCCGCTCCGCCCGCAGGCGGCCCCGGCGGCCGCGACGACACAGACCGAGCGCAACCCAGGTGTCGTCCCGCGAGCGCGCGGGGACCGTGAGGTTGCGCCCGGGAGGGGGCAGCGCCGCACCGCACCGCCCGGGGCAGGGCCACACCGCCGCGCGGCCCCGCCCGGGGCAGCCGCTCGACCGCGCGCGGGAGCGTCCGGCGCGGCGGTCAGTCGTCGTCGGGGTCCTCGCCGTCGAGCTCGGCGAGTGCGGCCGCGGCGACGCGGTCCCCGGCCGTCGCGCCGACGACGAGGTGCTCGCGCCCCTCGGCCACCCGCCCGTCCTCGACGAGGAACAGCCCCAGCGCCGCGGCCGACCCCGGCTCCCGGTGCCGACGCGCCTCCCGGAGGTGCTGCTCGGCGTGCACGCGGTCGGCGCGGGTGGCGAGCAGGAACGTCGCGTAGGCGGTGTGGGCGCGCAGGGCACCGAGCTCGTCGGCGAGCCGGTAGAGCTCCTCGGCCTCCGCGTCACGCCGCGCCGCGGTCCGGGCGTCGGCCAGCGCGACGACGGTGTCGGGCCGCGCCCGGTCGGCGTAGCGCTCGGCGGCCTCGACGGCGGGCGCGAGCTCGTCGGCGTCGAGGAGGAACGAGACGAGATTGTCGACGGCCAGGCCGTCCCCGTCGTCGGCCGCGCGGGTGAGCACCTGGACGGCCTCGGCGTCACGCCCCATGTCGCGCAACAGGATCGCGAGGTCGTTGGCCGCGGCGGTCTCCCCCGTCGCGATCGCCAGCCGCAGTGCCTCCTCCGCGGCGTCGCGCTCGCCGATCTCGGCGAGCGCGATCCCGAGCCGGCCCGCGAAGCGCAGGTACCCGCGCTCGACCAGCAGCCCCAGCCATTCGGCCGCGGCGTGGAAGCTGCCGCTGTCGAGGTAGGCGTCGGCGAGGACGTCGGGTGCGGACGGCTCGCCGCGCGCGACGGCGCGGCGCAGCACCTCGACGGCGTCGAGCGCGAGGTCGCGGTTGAGCAGGTCGCGGCCCTGCGCGGTGAGCGGCTCGGCAACCGGGGGCGCGACCGGCGTCTGCGTCGCCCCGGCGCGTCCGGGATGTCCGTCGCGGGGTTGTGCGTCGAGCGGCTGCGCGGCAACGGGATCCGCCGCAACCGGACCCGCGGCGACGCCCGTGCCGACGGGCGGCACGGGGCCGTCGGCCCGCGCGCCGGGAACGGCCCCGACGGGCCCTGCGGCGGCCGACGGCTCACCGGCCGGCAGCGGTTCGCCGACCGGCACGCGGTCCGCGGTGAGCACCGGGCCGTCGGCGAGGACCGGGCCGTCGGCGAGGACCGGAGCGTCGGCCGGCACCGGGGCGTCGGCCAGGACCGGGACGTCGGCGACGACCTCGGTGGGCGCCGGCGCGGCCCCGACCGGAACGGTTCCCACGGCGAGACCGGCACCGGGATCGGGCAGGTCGAGAGCGGGCCGTCCCGGGCCGGGCCCGTCGCCGAAACGCTCGTCGAAACGCTCGTCGAAACGCTCGTCGAAACGCTCGTCGAAGCGCTGGTCGAAGCGCTCGTCGGAACCCCCGCGGACACCGCCGCCGGCCGGCTCGTCGAGGCGCTCGGCGGGCTCGCGCGCGGCGGCCTGCCGCGGTGCGCCCGGACCTCCCGAGGGCCGGTCCCGCCCATAGGTCTCGACCGGGGCGGCGTCGCCCGCCCGGAACCCGTCGCGGTCGACGACGTCGGGCTCGTGACGCGGGACCTCGTCGCGCACGATCTCGTCCCGCGGCGCGACCGGCTCCCGCTCCACGACGTCGGCCGCCGCGAACGACGGGTCCGGCTGCGGCCGCTCGAGTCCGGTGGGCGGGTCCGTCGTCGCGTCGACCATGACGCCTCCTCGGTCGGTGCCCGAGGGCTACCCGTTCGACTCCCCCGATAGTCCCGCAGAACGGGGCGGACGGGGACCGGCGTTCAGGGGGTGGCGCGCGGCCGGTGGACGGCGACCACGCGCCGGTAGGCCAACCGGCGCAACGACTCCGGGACGAGCCGGTACCCGCCGCGGACGACGACGTTGCGCAACGCCTGCGCGGGCGTCGTGAAGCCCATGGCGTGGAACCGGCGCTGCAGCGCCAGCTCCGCGCGCAGCTGGCCGAGCCCACCGCGCCGGGCGTACGCGCCGGCCCCGATCCGGTAGCGCACCAGCGGCTCGGCCACGTTGGCCACCCGCGCCCCCGCCATGATCATCCGCGCCCAGAGGAGATAGTCCTCCATGAGCGCGAAGTCGCCGTACCCGCCGACCTGCTGCACCAGCGACCGGCGGAGGACGACCGTCGGATGGTTGAAGGGATCGGCGAACCGGGAGCGGGCGCGGATCTCCTCCGGGCTCGTCGGCGGGATGCGCCTGCCGACCTCGACGGCGGCGTCGTCGGCGAACTCGATCAGGCCCGACCCGACGAGGTCGGCACCGGCCTCGACGATCGGCAGCTGGACGGTGAAGCGGTGCGGCTCGGAGACGTCGTCGGCGTCCATCCGGGCCACGATGTCGTGACCGGCCGCGGCGAGCCCGGCGTCGAGCGCGGGGCCCAGACCGCCGTTGCGCTCCAGTGCGACGATCCGCACGGGCACCGGTGACGAGGCGGCGAGCTCGTCGAGCGCCGCGGCGAGCACGGACCCGACGGGCCCGTCCCGGACGATCACGACCTCGTCGGGCCGGCGGTGCTGGTCGTCCACGCTGGACCGGAACGCCGCCGCAAGGAAGTCGGGCCGGTCGCCGGCCCACACCGGCAGCAGCAACGTGAACGGCTCGGACACGGACGGTGAGGGTAGTGCGACGGGAGCGGACCCGACCGAGGAGCCCCGGGGCCGGGTGTGCGACACGCCGTCTCGATCACTCCCCGTGTCGCGGCCGCGTGATGCACAGTGTGTGACGCCGTTCGACGTCGCCGGGCCCGCCAGGCCCGGGGTGCGTCCGCACCGCCGTCCGGCGCACGCGACCGGGAGGGGGCACGTGAACCAGCGGACCGACGCCGCACGCCGCCCCGGCACCCGCACGGCCGACGACGCCGACCCCGCCCGCAGGACCCGCCCGCGCCGGCCCGCCTCCGCGACCGACGGGGCCGACGGGGCCGACGGGGCCGACGGGGCCGCTCGCCGCGCGGCCACGCCACGGGCGCCCGCGGACTGGCCGCGCCGGATCCGGATCGGGACCGTCGTCGCATCGGTGCTGGTGCTGCTGCTCACCGGCACGGCGTGGGGCCTGTACCGCGACGTCACCGCCGGCCTGACGACGACCGACGTGATCTTCGGCGGCGACGACGGCCAGGGGCTGAACATCCTGCTCGTCGGGATCGACAGCCGGACCGACGCACAGGGCAACCCACTGCCCAAGGCCGTCACCGACGCGCTGCACAGCGGCGCCGACACCGGCGTGCTCAACTCCGACACGATCATCCTGCTGCACCTGCCCGCCGACGGCGGCGCGGCGGTGGCCTTCTCGATCCCGCGCGACTCCTACGTCTCCATCCCCGGCTACCGCAAGGACAAGATCAACGCGGCGTACCCGGCGACGAAGGCGCTGGCGGCCGCGGACCTCGTCAAGCAGCGCAAGAGCGCCAAGGAGGTCGACACGGAGTCGTCGGCGGCGGGGCGCAGCAAGCTCATCGAGACCGTCCAGGACCTCACCGGGGTCCACGTCGACCACTACGCCGAGATCAACCTGCTGGGCTTCTACAACCTGACCCAGGCCGTCGGCGGAGTCGACGTCTGCCTGAAGAACCCGGTCAGCGACGAGCTGTCGGGCGCGAACTTCCCCGCCGGGCCGCAGACGATCTCCGGCGCGGCGGCGCTGTCGTTCGTCCGGCAGCGCCACGGGCTGCCGGAGGGCGACCTGTCCCGAATCCGCCGTCAGCAGGTGTTCCTCGCCGCGATGGCCGACAAGATCCTCTCCAGTGGCACCCTCACCAACCCCTCGACACTCCGCGCTCTCGTCGACGCCGCCCAGAAGTCGCTGGTCATCGACTCGGGGTGGGACCTGCTCGGCTTCGCGCGGCAGGCGTCGGACATCGCCGCGGGGCACATCGAGTTCATGACGATCCCCACGCAGGGCGGGCAGAGCAACGACCGCGGCGACGTCGTGCTCGTCGACCCGGGGCAGGTGAAGAAGTTCGTCACCGACCGGACCGAGGCGACCGACGACGTCGCGTCGTCCGCGGCGACGACACCGCCCGCCGCCGACGACGCGCCCGCGGTCGCCCCGCACACCGTCACCGTCGACGTGGGCAACGCCTCCGGCCGGACGGGCCTGGCCGGTCAGGTCGCCGACACCCTCAGCGCGGCGGGCTACGTGCGCGGGACGGTGGGCAACGCGCCGACGGCCGCGACGACGGCCGTGCGCTACTCGTCCGACTCCGCGGAGGCGGGGGCACGCGCGGTCGCGGCGAAGCTGGGCGGGCTGCCCGTCGTCAAGGCGGCCGACGCGCCCGCCGGACGGGTGCAGGTCGTGCTGGGCACCGACGGGGCGGGACCCGGCGGCACCGGTGGCGCCACCTCGAGCCCCGGGACGACGCCCGGCGCCGCTCCCGGCGACGCGGCCGCCCCCGCCGTCAACGCCGGCGGCGTACCGTGCATCGACTGATCCGCTCCCCGTACGTGAGGCCCGTCCCGTGACGCTGACCGCCGCCCTGCTCGACCCGATCCTGCGGGCGAACCCGGCCCGCCCGCTGATCACCTTCTACGACGACGCGACGGGCGAGCGCATCGAGCTCTCCGGCGTGACGACGGCGAACTGGGCGGCCAAGACGGCCAACCTGCTGCGCGACGAGTGCGACGTCGAGACCGGCACGACCGTCGCCGCGATGCTGCCCGCGCACTGGCAGACGGCCGCGGTCCTGCTCGGCGCCTGGTGGTGCGGCGCGCACGTCGTCGGGACGCCCGCCGAGGCCGACTGGGTGCTCTGCGACGGCGACCGCGTCGACCTCGCGCTCGCCGCGGCCCCGTCGGGCGGGGTGGTCGCGCTCTCCCTCGACGCGTTCGGCCGCGGCCTCGACGGCCTGCCGGCCGGCGTGATCGACTACGCGACCGAGGTCCGCAGCCACGGCGACGACTTCGTCCCCTGGGAGCCCGTCGACGACTCCGCGCCCGCCCTCGACGGCCGCTCGATCGCCGAGGTGCTCGACACCGCCCGCCGCCGCGCCGGGGAGCTCGACATCACCCCGACCGACCGGGTGCTGTCGATGGCCGAGTGGTCCAGCAGCGACGGGCTCGTCGACGGGCTGCTGTCGGTGCTGGCCGTCGGCGCGTCGCTCGTGCAGTGCCGCAATCCGGACATGGGCCGGCTGATCGCGCGGGCCGCCGCGGAGAAGTGCACGCGGCGGCTGTGACGGGCCCCTGAGCTGCGGCGGGGCCGCCGTCGGACTCGCGCGGGCCGCATGGCACCGTTGTCGGGTGGACACCGTGACCGCTCATGACGTCGACCTCGCGGCCGAACGGCTGCGCGCGGTGATCGGCCCGAGCCCGCTGCAGATCTCGCCGCGGCTCTCCGACGCCGTCGGCGGCGAGGTCTGGCTCAAGCGCGAGGACCTGCAGCCCGTGCGGTCCTACAAGATTCGCGGTGCCTACAACCTGATCGCGCAGCTCTCGCCGGAGCAGCGCGAGCGCGGCGTCGTCTGCGCGAGCGCCGGCAACCACGCGCAGGGCGTGGCGTTCGCCTGCGCCAGGCTCGGGGTCAAGGCGCGGGTCTACCTGCCGCGCACCACGCCGCGCCAGAAGCGCGACCGGGTCGCCAAGCTCGGCGGCAAGGTGGTCGACGTGATCGTCGTCGGCAACGCCTACGACGACGCCGCCGCGGCCGCCGCCCTCGACGCCGAGCGCAACGGCGCGACCCTCGTCCCCGCGTTCGACGACGCCCGCACCGTCGCGGGGCAGGGCACCGTCGCGCGCGAGATCATGAGCCAGCTCGGCAGCGAGCCCGACCTGGTCGTGGTGCCCGTCGGCGGCGGGGGGCTGCTCGCCGGCATGACGACGTACCTGCGCGAACGGCACCCCGGCGTCGGCATCGCCGGCGTGGAGCCCGCGGGCGCCGCGAGCATGACGGCCGCGCTCGCCGCCGGCGGTCCGCTGCCGCTCACCGACCTCGACCCCTTCGTCGACGGTGCTGCGGTCCGGCGCGTGGGCGACACGACCTTTCCGATCGTCCGCGACGCCGACATCCCCTTGACACCCGTCGCCGAGGGCCGCATCTGCATGGAGATGCTCGCGCTCTACCAGACCGACGGGATCATCGCCGAGCCCGCGGGTGCCCTCGCGCCGGCCGCGATCGACGCACTGCCGATCCCCCGCGGCTCGGTGACCGTCTGCATCCTCTCCGGCGGGAACAACGACGTCAGCCGCTACGCCGAGATCGTCGAACGCGCCCTGATCCACGAGGGCCGCAAGCACTACTTCCTCGTCGACTTCCCCCAGGAGCCGGGCGCGCTGCGCGGCTTCCTCGACGACGTCCTCGGCCCCGACGACGACATCACGCTCTTCGAGTACGTCAAGCGCAACAACAGGGAGACCGGTCCGGCACTCGTCGGGATCGAGCTGGGCCGCCCCGAGGACCTCGAGGGGCTGCTCGCCCGCATGGAGAGCGCGCCCCCGCACATCGAGCGCATCCCGCCGGACTCCCCGCAGTTCCGCTTCCTGCTCTGAGCGGCGACCGGCCGGGCGTCCCTCACAGCGGAGCCGCCCGTCACAGCGGGTCCGTGCTGGTCGTGCCGCGGTCGTCGGTGTGGGCCGGGCCCCGCGGCGCGCCGGGCCGGTCCGCGCGGGCGGCCAGCTCTGCGCCGACGACCGCGGCCGACACCAGCAGGACCCCGAGCACGACGAGCCACGACAGCAGCACGAACGCGATGCCGATCAGCCCGTAGCGGTCGGCCTGGTGCGCGGCGACGGGTGGCAGGTAGATGTCGGACACGGTGATGACCGCGAGCTGGCCGAGCCCCGTGACGATCGTCCCGGGGAGCAGGGCGCGCGGGCCGATGCGCCTGCCGAGCATCAGGTACTGCACGGGCCACCACAGCAGCGCGGCGCCGACCGCGTGCGCCACGGCGGCGATCAGCGCCGACCCGGTGAACACTCCGAGCAGCGGCGAGAGGACGACCACCGCGACGACCTCGGCCAGCAGCGCCGTCGCGCCGAGCAGGCCCGGCCACAGCCCGGCCAGTCCGGGCGCGGGGAGCCCCCAGGCCGCGACGAAGGCGCGCTGCATGGTCCGGGTGAACCCGACCAGCGAGACGACGAGCACGACGGCCCCCGCCGCGGTCGCGGGCGCGGTGACCTCACCGCCGGTCCGCAGGAGACCGAGCACCACCGCGGCCGCGTCGCCGGACAGCCCCAGGTTCGCGACGAGCTGGTCGCCGAGGCTCGCGCGGCGTGCCGGCGGCACCGTCGCGACGACGACCATCAGCATCGGCACGAGCGTCACGAAGGCCTGTGCGGCCAGGGCCAACGCCCGGTCGTAGCCGTCGATCGCGGTGAAGCGAGCGAGCACCCGGCCCGGGAACGACGCCGCTCCCCACGCGGCCCACGCGTCGACGCGCAGGCGCCACGACGACCGCCCCGCCATCACCCGTCGCCCGGCCGTTCGGTGAGGGGCTCGACGTCGGAGGGCCCGTCGGCCGGCTCCCCGGGCTCGGCCTCGGCGCGGGGCGGGACGTCGGCGACGGCGCTGCTGGTCAGCAGGCGGGACACCCACCGCGTGCCGGGATCGATGTCGACGAGCAGCGCCTTGGTCAACAGCGTGAGCGGGATGGCCAGCAGTGCCCCGAGCGGGCCGACGACCCAGCCCCAGAACACCAGCGACAGGAAGGTCAGCGTCAGCGAGAGGTCCACGGCGTCGCCGACGTACTTCGGCTGGATGACGGACTGGATCACGAAGTTGATGACGCAGTAGACGACGATGACGATCACCATCAGCTTCGGCCCGCCCTCGAGCAGCCCGAGGATCGCCGGCGGCGCGAGCCCGATGATGAACCCGATGTTGGGGATGTAGTTGGTGATGAAGGCCAGCAGCCCCCACAGCAGGGGCAACGGGATGCCCAGCGCCCACACCGCGATCGTGTCGGCCACCGCGACGATCAGCCCGAACACCGTCGTGACGACGAGGTAGCTGCGGGTCCCGCGGGCGAACGTCTCCAGCGCCGTGACGATGCCGGGTCGCTCCCCCGTCAGGGACCGCACACCGCGGCCGAACCGGGCCGCGTCGATACCCATGAACAGGAGCAGGGCGAGGATGAAGACGAGGTCGGAGAACGCACCGGTCAGGCCGACGAGGACGTCGCCCACCAACCCCGCGATCGTGCCGAGGTCGATCTGCGACAGCGCCGCGCGCACCTGCTCGTGCCCGACCCCGAGGCTCGCCAGCAGGGCGTCGACGTCACCGAGCAGCGCCGCGAACCGGTCCTGATAGGACGGCAGCAGCGTCGCCAGCCGGGCCACCGACAGTGCCAGCGCGGCCGCCAGCGCGATGACGACCGCGAACGTCGCGAGCAGGGTCAGCAGGGTGGCCAGCCACACCGGGACGCCGCGCCCGCGCAGCCGGCCCATCAGCGGATGCACCGCGACGGTGAGCATGAGCGCGAGGAAGACCGGTCCGAGTATCGACGAGAAGGCCTTCAGCCCGGCGACCGTGACCACGGCCGCGGCGACGCTCAGCAGGACGATCAGCCCGCGCGGCAACGGGGAGGACGGCACGACGGGGCCGGGCGAATCGGTCATCGCCGGATTCTGACCCATCCGCGGGCCCCGGACGGTGCGATCCGGTGTGGACGGTGCCCGTGTCGCCCGGACGAACCGCCGACCACGCGCCGGACGGACGGTGCAGCCGCGCGAACGGGTCGCGCGACCGCGCCATCGGTCCGGCCGGGACGGCGGGGGTTACCTCAGGGGTTGCTTCAGGGGGTTACTTCAGCAGGGCGCGCGCCATGACCATGCGCTGGACCTGGTTGGTGCCCTCGTAGATCTGGGTGATCTTGCTGGACGAACCTGCCGACGTGCGCGTTCCACGAGGAAACGGCCCCAACCAGTAGCGATGCCAGGCACACAACGTGGTCATCAGTGGTCAACCGCTCCCCTCGCACGGCCTGAGGACGGCCTGCAGCAGGAATGCTCGACGAGCCCGGCCAAACGGATGAGGGTAACGAACCGTCACTCTCCGACGTAATCTTGTCGGTAAGCATCATCGGGCTCACCAGCCCTACTTGCCCCACTCCTGACGACGGGCGGACCCACAGTGCGAGTCTCGGAATTGTTTGACCTGCCCCAGAAGCAAGATTCCCTTGACTTTATTGACGTAGATGTCGATGGTGACACGCCCCTATTCATCGACCCGCCAGCACTCCAATCAATCGACAGCGCATGGGCAAACTCATGTGTTTCGTCGATCCAGAGCTTCTTTCAACGCGTCCTCGACGCAGTTACCTCTGGCGACAACGTCCAAGGTATGGCAATTCTGAAGAATCTAAGCGAACCCAACGAGACACACTTAGGATTGTCGAAGGGTCGCTCTCAGGGAAACGCCGTTGGCGACAAGCTGGCCGAGAAGTTCTGGGAGGAGCTTAGCGGGAGTAGGGCCGCGCAGTCGGGACTGATTACCGATCTTGAGGACACGGCGCTGCTGATCGAGAACGTTCGCGAGGACCGGATTTCGGATGTCACAACGTGCCTGATTCGCACTCAGCTCATAGAGTACACGCAAGCAGCCTGCGAGTACTACGGGATCCCCACTCGCGCCGGTTCTTATGCTGGATCCGAATGGGAGCCGCTCCGCGGTCAGTGGATTGACAGAAGCCACGATCTCCCGATTGCTGCCGGGATTCCGTTACTTTTGGTTCCGAAAGAGATTGTTCGACGCAAGCTTCATCTCGATCCTGGCGAGTACTACCGACATCACGTCTTAAACTTCCTGTGGCGCGAAGAACTTGCAAGGGTCAGTAGCCTGGCAATCACAGCGAGGGGCCGGCGCCGTCCTGCAATCTCCAAGGGGGCAGTCGAAGACAAGTACCGGGGAATGTTTGACTCAGGCCGGACCAACCCCGGGGTGGAGAAGCGTATCAATACCTGGTACAGCGAGAGAAACCCAGAGGCGTTGTCAGACTTCAAGGAACAGAAGTCTGCAAATCCAGCACGTCCCATGACGAACGAGGAAATCTCGGAGACGTCAGGTGCGAGCATCGACGAGCTGCAAGAACATTTGGATCTCGTCCTCTCGACGCCAACTGGAAAGCCTGCCGCCGATCTCTACCATAGGAGAGTTGAGGCTCTTCTTTCAGCGCTATTCTACCCCGATATGATCCACCCTAGACGTGAAGTCAAGATCAACGATGGTCGCAAGCGGATTGACATTACTTACACGAATGCCGCAAGGTCGGGATTCTTCCACTGGCTTGCAATGAACTATCCCGCAGCAAATATTGTAGTCGAGTGCAAGAATTACTCGAAGCCGATTGGAAACCCAGAGTACGACCAGCTACTCGGCCGGTTCTCTCCCTCGCGCGGCAAGGTCGGACTCCTACTGTTCCGCGGATATGTCGATAAGGCTAACGTGCGCGCCAGTTGCCGAGATGCCGCGAACAATAGCCAAGGCTGGATCTTGGCCTTGGACGACGCGGACCTGAAAGCCCTGGTCGAGGAGGCCGTAAACCCGCCTACTGGGTCATTCGGACATCTCCACAGGCTTTTCAATGAGCTGCTAGGGTTTAATTCCTAGCAGGTCAAATCTGCGCAAGGATTCGCGCCACCACGCCTATCTCCGCTGTCCTGGCCAGCACTTTGCGGGTGCGGACGGCGTCAACCCGGCACCCTCGATCCCGCAACCGGAACCACCACGGGCCAGCCGCCGAACTCATCGACTGACCACCGGCGGGATCGAGGCGCGCGGAGCGCGGGGTTGACGCCGTTCGTGCCCGTGAAGACGATCGCGGCCAGAGCGGGGATGACCCCGACTCGTCTCACACCGACCTCGCCGGCGCGCAGCCGGCGGCCCGTAGGTACGACCCGACCCAGAGGCCCTCAGGCCGCCGGGTCGGGTCGTTTGCCGTCCGGCCGCAGTCCGGCCCGCACCCGGCAGGGTGCGGCTTGAAGACGTATCGAAAGTCATCACCGACCGGCCGGCGGGCGGTCTCTCACGCGCCCGGCCGGTGGGTCAACCCTTGCCTCGCAGCACATCGAGAGCCGCTGCAACGGAGGTGGAGAACGCGTCGAGCAGCAGTGTGCCCTTGTCCGCTGTGGCGAGGGATGGGAGGCCGATAACGCCGTCCTCGGAGTACCCGCGAACACCGAGCATGTTCAGGTGACGTCGATCGTCAGCGAGGTGATCCGCCGTCCGGTAGCTGTCGCGGACGACCTCGGGCCAGCGAGCTAGGAGAATCGAGGTTTCCGCTTCGCCACCGTGCATGTCCTCGTGATTGCTCGTGGTGAGGCCGGCGTGCTTGCGAGCGTCCGCCCAGTCGGCGCTCTGCGGGAACAGCGCCATCCGGATCTCACCCGCGTTCGCCTCTTGCACGACGTTGCCGAGGACGTAGTTGCCACCGTGGGCGTTCACGACGACCAGCTTGCCGACCCCAGCCGCACGCAAGGACTCCGCAACGTCATTCACGATCGCGTAGAGCGTGGTGGCTCTGACGCTGACCGTGCCCGCGAAGTCGGCGTGCTCATGCGAGCAACCGAAAGTGATGGCCGGCAGCAGGAGCAAACCGTGCTCGGTAGCAACCCGCTCGGCGATGGCCGTCGCGATGAGCGCGTCGGTAGTCAGGGGAAGGTGCCCGCCGTGTTGCTCGAAGCTCCCGACCGGGAGCACCGCAACATCCGGGTTGGTCTGGGCAACTTCGTGAGACGTCGTCGAGGGCAGCATCGTGACCCATCCTCGCGCCTCTACGCGACCGTTGCCAGAGCCTCGCGCAGCTCGCGTACCGCCTTGGCGTCCTTGAGCGGCATCACCCGACGGCCGATCACCCGCAGCATGTGCAGGGTCCGAGCCGACGGCGCCTGAGCGACCAGCTCGACGGCCCGCAGCGCTGCCCGGCACGCCTCGTCGAGGTCGTGCTGTTCCAGGTGCGCGGCCGCGAGACGGGTCAGGCACAACGCCTGGTCGCGGTTGAGCCCAACCGGCCATCCATCGAGCGCGCGCTGACAGGCATCGACGGCCGCCCCCGGATTGCCGAGGACCAGCGAGCACAGCGCACCCTCCATCTCGAGATACGTGGTCGTGCAGTACGCGGAGTACGGGTGGCCACCGGCGCCTCCGTCGACCAGCGACAGAGCCCGGTCGAGTGCTTCGCGGCCTGGTCCTTCCCGTCGAAGGTGTGCCTCCGATACGGCGACTTGCCGTAGGCAGACGGGCAGCAGGTCCGGCGCCTCGCGCTCGGCCATCGTGGCGGCACGTCGAGCCGTGACGGCAGCCCGCTGGTCTTCTCGCATCGACGTGAGCACGTTGCTCTTGCGCATCGTGTTGTAGGCAGCCAGTGCGACGTCACCGGCGCTCTCGGCCAGGTCGATCGACTCGTCCGTGTAGCGCAGGGCTCCCGCGTGGTCACCGCTGTCCTGGCAGAGCCACCCGGCGAGCTCGGCGAACCGAGCGGTCACCTGGACGATCTCGGCCGGGCTCTGTTGGGCGAGCCGGCGCAGTTGCTCGACCTGCGTGGCCACGGTGCCGAGCACGAACCCGGGGCCGGCCACGTTGTCCATCCGAGCGTGCTGCCCGTGCTGCTGGCGGAAGTAGTCGAGCATCGCCCCGGAGACGTCGGTTCCCCGCACCTGCACAGCGGACGGGAGGGCAACACCCGCTTTCGCCTGCCCCTCGTCGACGAATCCGAGTGCCTGCAACGGAAGGCCGAATGCGCGACCGAGCAGGCGCTGGTAACGCTCGTCGGGCGAGCTGGCCCCGTTCTCCCAGCGGGAAATCAGGATGCGCAGGCTCGTCGGGCGAGCAATCCGAATCTTCAACTCGGCGGCGGCGCGACACAGCTCGTGATTGAGTTGGTCCGACGTCCAGCCTCGCGCCTCACGTGCAGCGCGAATCTCGTTGCTCATCGAATCGTCCCCCGACGTAGACATATGAGCTGCGTTTCCATGATCCCACACTCTCCCATACGAAGGAAGCCGTAACGGAAAGAGCGTTACGTCGCGTTACGTGCCGTCTCTTACGAGCCGCTGCGCCCGACTGGTTCCGTGGAGTTGCCCATCCGACCGGATGGGGAGTCTGCAAGTTGATCCGCAAGGGAGCACAGCAGTCATGGACCTGATGTTGGACACGAGCACGATGAAGTTTCAGGCGTCGGGCGGTTTCGAGCCGCGTCTGGACAAGGATGGCGTGCATCGTCGGGACAAGAGTGGCGGTACGAACCTGCCCCTGTGGGCCGTGAAGCTCGTTGCCTGGAGTGACGCGGATGCGGAGACGATTCTGGTCACGGTGGCGATCGCTGATCCGCCGAAGGTGAGCCAGGGTCAGTACGTGTCGGTCGAGCGTCTGCAGGCGTTGCCGTGGGTGCAGAACGGCAATTCTCGGGTGGCGTTTCGTGCCGGTTCGGTGGTCCCCCACCAGCCGCCGAAGCCGGCGTGAGCGGAGTGATCCGCGATGAGTGAGATGAATAGGTCCTCGGTGGCGGTTCCGCCACAGGGAATTCAGGCTGACCGGCCGTATCGGCCGACTGCCAGTCGAGAGAAGGTTCAGGAAGAGATCGAACGCGCTATGCGTGGCATCTTCTTCGAAGCGGCGGCTCAGGCCACGCAGTACATGTCGCTGGTCGAGTACGACCGGCAGGCCGACATCACGGTACGGCATGGGCACCTGGTCGACGCGAGCGAGTGCATGGAAATCGCGATGACCTACCTGGGACAGCTGAAGGCATTGCTGTCGCATCGCATCCGGGTTGAGAACGTCGACCCGCCCGAGCAGTTCTGATCCTGCTCGTTCGGCAGGGGTGGACACGGAACCACCGGTTTGTGTGGACCACTTGTGTGGTTCCGCGTCCACCTTCTGTCGCCTCCCGAGCCTCTGAAACCTCAGCGGAAGGACTGTGTCATGTTCACTGCATCTCGTGGCCGCGGTCGCGGCGTCCGGGGTGGCCGGCGTTCACAGATGGGAATCGTCGAGGTCTTCACCCGCCCCGAACAGCATCCTGTGACCAGGATCTTGGGCTGGGCGGTCCGCTATCGCGCGGAACTCGCCGTGACCACCGTTCTGGTGGCGGTGTTCCTGTTGCTGCGCAACGGGGTCGGCCCCGAAGCGGCCACGGTCATCGTCATCGTTACGACGGCGGTGATGTTCGTCGTCCCGCCCTCACGGCGGTATCTGACGCGCCGAATGTGGTGTGTCTACTCGCGCCATCGCGCCCGGGCCGCCTTCGTGCAGACCCGCACTATGACCTACGACGGCCGCATGCCGTTCCTGTACTGGTCACGGCCCTCCACCGTGGGAGAACGCATCCGAGTCTGGCTTCCCGCCGGCATGGAGGTCAAGGACCTCGAAGGCGTGTGCCCTGAGCTGGCCGTTGCATGCTGGGCCCGCAGCGCCCGCGTCGAGCCGAGCCGGCGACACGCCCACCTCGTCGTCATCGAGATCGTCCGCCGTGACCCGCTGGCGACCTCGTCGGTGATCGCACCGGCCGTTCTGCACGGCGTGCCCGACGTCGACCCCCACCCGGAAGGGGGCCAGGTCGTGCCGCTGCCTTCCCGGTCGAATCTGCCGGCACCTGCTGCCGACGACACCCCCAGGACCCGAACCAAGGGCAACCGGGCCACTGCCCGACCCCGTGACCGCGAAGAGGTCGACGAACCGGCCGTGACCGGGTTCGGCGGGGTCGATGTCTCCGACTACGTCTGACCAGCCCGTTCCGCAGCGATGAGTGAGTGAGGAATGACCGATCATGATGCCCAACCGTCGGACACGGCGCCGCGCGCGTCGTCACCACCCGATCCCGGGTGAGTGCCTGTCGATCTACGACCCGGTGCATTTCGGCACCGACGAGTACGGCCTGCCCGTCTCGGTGACGTTGATTTACCGCAACCTGCTGTGCGGGGGCGAGCCCGGCTCGGGCAAGTCCTCCCTGCTGAACACGATCATCGCCCACGCTGCACTGTCGAGCGACTGCCGGCTGTGGCTGTTCGACGGCAAGCTCGTCGAGCTGGGGCTGTGGCGACAGGTCGCCGACGTGTTTGTCGGCAACGACATCACGGAGGCGATCGCACGACTGCGTGCGCTGCAGGCCGAAATGGACGTCCGCTACCGCCAGCTCGGCGCCGCGAACCGCCGCAAGATCGTCCGCTCGGACGGCCTCGACGTCATCGTCTGTGTCATCGACGAACTCGCCTACTTCTCGGTCACGGTCGGCACCAACGCCGAGCAGGACGAGTTCGACCGCCTCGTGCGCGACCTCGTCGCCCGTGGACGAGCCGCCGGGATCATCGTCATCGCCGCCACCCAACGACCATCTGCCGACATCATCCCGACCAGCCTGCGGGACCTGTTCGGCTACCGGGTGGCCTTCCGCTGCACCACCGATTCCAGCTCCGACATCATCCTGTCCGTCGGCTGGGCCAAAGAGGGCCACTCGGCCAAGTCCGTCGCGCCCGAAGACCTCGGCATCGGCCTCCTGCTCGCCGAAGGCGGAATCCCCCGCAAGTTCAAGGCTGCATTCCTGACCGACGAACAAATCCGCGTCATCGTCGCGCACGCCTGGATCATGCGCGATCGCAAGTCGAGCTGACGCGATCACCGTTTTCCGAACCCTCTCCGAATAGCCACCGCTATTCCGACCACAGGAGAAGACTGCCCATGTTCACCGTGCTCGTCATCGCCCTCATCGTCGTCACCGCCGCAGCGCTCGTGTTCGTGCTGCTCGACAAGATCGAGGTCGAGAGCCACACCATCAGCATCCGGGACTTCCAGGACGCCGGCTCACAGCCCGCCACAGACGGCGACCATTTCGCCCGCGCCCCTCACACCGGGGCCTGGCGATGAACCCGCCGACCGTCAATCTCACCTTGACACCGGACCGGCCCACGACCGCGCGCCGGGTCAACCACCCGGGCCGGGTGCGCAACATCGTCGAGAACGACGACTACGCCGCCTTCACCCGCCGCATCCTCGCCGCCCACGGCCGCCGCATCGCCCGCGGAGACATCGAGGGCCTGACCGACCTCGCCGCCCTGGCCACCTGCGTCGACCACGCCCTCCACACCGCCGCCGCCGGCCTCCGACAGGCCGGGTTCTCCTGGACCGACATCGGCGACCGGCTCGGAATCAGCCGACAAGCCGCGCACCAACGCTTCGGCACCAGCACCGAGGCCGCGTCATGAGCATCCACCGCACCCACTGCTACACGCTGGTCTGCGACGACTGCGCCACCGTCGCCGACGACGACACCGACGGCTACATCCTGCATTTCGACTCTGACCACGCCTCGCTCGACTACGCCGCCGCCAACGGCTGGACCATCACCGAGGACGGTCACGTCCGCTGCCCCCGTTGCACCGCCGCCACCACCTGCGCCCAGATCGGGCACGACGACGGCGACTGGATTCCCTGCGGCTGCGAGGGCCACATTCCCGAACACGCCGAACACGGCTGCGGAATGGTCCACATCTGCGCGCAATGCGACCGCCGAGAACACACCGCATTCGCCGACATTCCCACCACCGACGAACCCGTCACCGAGAGCTGACGGTGACCGGCACCCCCGGGACTCGCACCGAACGATCGTGTTCCGGGGTTGTTGGTGACCGCCAAACAAAGGAGACCGTCATGACCGCAACCCTCGACCACCCCACCACCCCGACCCCGTCCCCGGTGAACGCCCGCGGCGAGGCGACCTTCCTGCGGGCCGCCGGCTACACCCTGACCGCCCGCGAGCTGGTGCACGCTCTCGCCACCCACCTCGCCCGCTACGGCGACACCCTCGCCGTCCGCGTCGTCGACCCGCTCGCCGCCGTCGACGCCGTCATGCGCTTCGACCTCGCACATCGGCACGCCCAGCTCACCGCCTGGACCGCCGGCCGCAGCCCCGCCGACGTCGCCACCGTTCTCGCCCGCGCCGAAGCCATCGCCCGCGACTACTTCGGCGCCGGCTTCCCGGCCCTCACCTGGTGACCGTGGCTCCCACGCCCGCGTCGGTGCGGCCGGGGTCGCACCTCGGGGACCTGCTGCGCCGTGTCGCCCAGCAGCCACAACGCGACCCGGTCACCGGCATCCGCACCGGCCACGAGTTCGACCAGTGGCTCGCGCACATCGCCTCCACCCGAGGCTGCGTCCGACCGGTCCGGCTCACCGGCCACCTGCACACCGTCGAGAAAGCCACCGGCCGACTCCTCGAGTCCCGCCACACCGCCTCGATGCCCGACGGCGTGCTCTACGTCCCGTGCGGCGACCGCCGCGCCTCGGTCTGCCCAGCCTGCGCCGAGACCTACCGCGCCGACACCTTCCAACTCATCAAGGCCGGCCTCGTCGGCGGCAAGGGCGTCCCCACCACCGTCACCGGCCATCCCGCCGTATTCGCCACCACCACCGCACCCAGCTTCGGGCCCGTCCACACCCGCCGCGTCCACCCGACCACCGGCAAGGTCGCCCCCTGCCGGATGCGCCGCACCCTCACCCGCTGCCCACACGGCAAGGCCCTGCACTGCACCGCCCGCCACCACGCCGACGACCCCAGCCTCGGCCGGCCGATCTGCCTGGACTGCTACGACCACGCCGGACACGTCGTCTGGAACGGCTGGGCCGGCGAACTCTGGCGGCGCACCATGATCGGCCTCAACCGGGCACTCAAACCCTGGGAACGCACGCACGGCGTACGGCTGCGCATCTCCTACGGCAAGGTCGCCGAGTACCAACGGCGTGGCGTCGTGCACTTCCACGCCCTGCTCCGCCTCGACGCCGTCGACCCCGAGCAGCCCGACACTGTCCTGCCGCCCCCGGCCGCGATCACCGCCGCCGAGCTCGCCGAGCTCGCCGCACCCGTCTTCGCCGAAACCGCCTTCCACACCCCCGGCTACGCCGACACCGACCACACGTGGCTCGTCGAATGGGGCCGCCAGCTCGACATCCGCCCCGTCGCCGGAATGCGCGGCGGACAGATCACCAGCGAAGCCGTCGCCGCCTACCTCGCCAAGTACGCCACCAAGGCCACGGAGACCACGGGCCTGCCGGTCACCAAGCGGATGAACGCCGAGACAGCCGCCTACTACGCGAACACCTCCTCCACCCACGTCGGCCGGCTCGTTGCCTACGCCTGGCACCTGGGCGCCCGCCCGGCCACCTGGACCGACGACGAGCGGCGCCAGCGCTGGCACGAGACCTACGGCCGGCTACGCCGCTGGACCCACATGCTCGGCTTCGGCGGCCACTTCTCCACCAAGAGCCGCCGCTACTCCACCACCCACAAGCAGCTCCGGGCCGCCCGCCGCACCTGGCAGCGCCGACAGGTCTGCCAATGGCGCCGTGACCACGGCCTCGACGCCCACGACGACGACACGACCCTCGTCGTCACCGATCTCGTCCTCGCCGGCATCGGCTGGCACACCACCGCCGACGCCCAGCTCGCCACCCAAGCCGCCACCCGCGCCCGCGAGCACCGCGCCCTGGCCCGCGAGGAACGCACGACCGCCTGACCCCCCAACCGAAACCGAGGTGACCAGCATGGAAGATCGCGACCAGCTCTGGACCGTCGACGACGTCTCGCGCTACCTCCGCATTCCGGTGGAGACGCTGTACCAGTGGCGCCGCAAGAAGCAGGGCCCGCCGGCCTGCAAGATGGGCAAGCACCTGCGCTACGACCCGGCAACCGTGCGCGAGTGGTTCGCCTCGAACGCGGCGTAGCCAATGGGCCATGTCCAGGACCGCTGGTATCGCAAGGAGGTCGACCCGAGCGGGAAGGTCCGACGGGTCAAGACCACGCTCCACGGTGTCGGCCAGCGCTACAAGGTTCGCTACGTCGACCCGGATGGTGTCGAGCGCTCACGCACGTTTCCGGACCGCTGCAAGGCCGAGGCCGAGGGCTACCTGGTCGAGGTCGAAGCATCGAAGCGCGAGGGCAAGTACGTCAACGTCCACGCCGGGAAGATCAGCTTCAAGGCGCACGCCGAAAACTGGCTCAAGGGGCAGTCACCGGACCGCGCCACCCGAGAAGCCCTGCGGAGCCGGCTCGACTCGCGCATTCTCCCGTTCTTCGCGACGCGATCCGTCAACGCCATCACAGCCACGACCGTCCGCGAATGGCTCGGCCAGCTCGACGACGCGCATCTGAGCCAGAACTACCGCACGGTCCTGTTCACGATCGTCTCGTCGGTGCTCGATGCTGCCGTGGAAGAACGGCTGATCCACCGAAACCCGTGCAAGTCGCAGGCGATCAAGCGGCCCAGCTCGCCGCCGTCCAACGTCGTCGTCTGGTCCCGGAAGCGGGTCGACACCATCGAGCAAAGGATCGAGGGCCGGTTCCAGCTCGCCGTCGTCGTCGGGGCCGGCTGTGGTCTTCGCCAAGGCGAAATTCTCGGGCTCTCGCCCGACGACGTTGATCGCGAACGCATGGTGCTCCAGGTTCGTCGCCAGCTCCGCATTGTGGATCGCACGCTGGTGTTCGCGCTGCCGAAGGGCGGCAAGACACGAGTCGTTCCGCTCTCGCGCGGGGTTCTCGAACGGATCACGAGCCACATCGAGGAGCACCCGCCGACGCCGATCACGCTGCCGTGGCAGGACCCGGCCGGCGAGCCCACCCCCGTGCCGATGCTGATGACCGGCGAGAACGGCCGGCTCTACAGCGGTGACCTGTTCACCAAGGTCATCTGGCAGGGCGCATTTCGCAGCGCCGGCATCGAGTACCGCAAGCGCGCCGACGGCATGCACGCACTGCGCCACTTCTACGCCTCGGTGCTGCTCTCGCAGGGCGTCTCCATCAAGGAACTCGCGGCCTACCTCGGCCACAACGATCCGGGCTTCACGCTGCGGACCTACACCCACCTCGTGCCGTCGAGCTTCGAACGCGCCCGGGCCGCCGTCGACGGCGTCTTCTCCCCCACCGACCCCGCACCGCACGGCCTGCACACGGCCTGATCTTGCCGCCTCGGGCGGCCGGGTCGTCGGCGAGAGCTACCGACACCTCACTTGAGCAGGGCGCGGGCCATGACCATGCGCTGCACCTGGTTGGTGCCCTCGTAGATCTGGGTGATCTTCGCGTCGCGCATCATGCGCTCGACGGGGAAGTCCCGGGTGTAGCCGGCACCACCGAGGACCTGGACGGCGTCCGTGGTCACGGACATCGCGACGTCGGACGCCATGCACTTGGCGGCGCTGGAGATGAAGCCCAGGTTCGGCTCGCCACGCTCGGCCCGCGACGCGGCGACGTACACGAGCTGGCGCGCGGCCTCCACCTTCATCGCCATGTCGGCGAGCATGAACTGCAGGCCCTGGAACTCGGCGATGGCCTTGCCGAACTGCCTGCGGTCCTTGGCGTAGGCGATCGCGACGTCGAGCGCGCCCTGGGCGATGCCGACGGCCTGCGCCCCGATCGTCGGACGGGTGTGGTCGAGGGTGCGCAGCGCCGTCTTGAAGCCGGTGCCCTCCGCGCCGATGATCCGGTCACCCGGGATGCGGCAGCCCTGGAAGTAGATCTCGCGGGTCGGGGAGCCCGCGATGCCGAGCTTGCGCTCCTTGGGCCCGACCTCGAAACCGGGGTCGTCGCGGTGCACGGCGAACGCGGAGATCCCGTTGGCACGCTTCTCCGGGTCGGTGACGGCCATGACCGTGTACCAGGTCGACTCGCCCGCGTTGGTGATCCAGCACTTGGTGCCGTCGAGGATCCAGTCGTCGCCGTCGCGGCGGGCGCGGGTGCGCATCGACGCCGCATCCGACCCCGCCTCGCGCTCCGACAGCGCGTAGCTGATGCCCGCGCCGCGTGCGATGTCGGACAGCACCAGCTGCTTGAGCTCCTCCGAGCCCGACAGCAGGATCGGGATCGAGCCCAGCCCGTTGACCGCCGGGATCAGCGACGACGACGCGCAGACCCGCGCGACCTCCTCGATGACGATGCAGGCGGCCAGCTCGTCGGCCCCCTCCCCGCCGTACTCCTCGGGGATGTGGACCGCGTGGAACCCGGCCTTGACCAGCGCGTCGCGGGCCTCGACGGGGTAGCGCGCCTGCTCGTCGACCTCCGCGGCGAACGGGGCGATCTCCTTCTCGGCCAGGGCCCGCACCGCCTCGCGGAGGGCCTCGTGCTCGTCGCTGAGCCGGTAGGTGTCGAAGTCGGCGTTCATCGTCCCGTTCCTGTGGAGGTCGCAGTTCCTGTGGAGGTCGCAGTGATGTGCCTCGATCGTAACGGCACGCAGTGCCACCAATCAATGCGTCGACGGGACGGAGTGCTGTTAAGCTCACAACCCATGGGAGCCCCGGTCCGACGTGGACGGTCCGCCGCCGGCCGTGCCGAGGTGCGGGGTGAATTGGTGCGCGCGGCGCTCACCCTGTTCACCGAGAAGGGGTACGACGAGACGACCGTCGACGACGTCGCGGCCGCCGCGGGCGTCGGACGCCGCACGTTCTTCCGCTACTTCCGCGGTAAGGAGGACGCGGTCTCCCCCGACCACGAGACCTGCCTCGCGCGCGTCGACGAGGTCTTCGCGACGGCCCACGACAGCGAGCCGCTGACGCCCCTCGTGCTGCGCGCCGGCGACCGGGTCTTCGACCTCTACCTCGACAACCCCGCCGAGGCCAGCGCGCGCTTCGCGCTGACCCGCAACGTCCCCGCGCTGCGCGACCGCGAGGCCGCGAGCGTCGACCGCTACCGGCGGCTGTTCGGCAGGCGGCTGCGCGAGCGGCTCGTCGGCCGGCCGGACGGTGAGCTCGTCGCGGCCGTCACGGCCGCCGCGGTCGTCGCCGCGCACAACCATGCGCTGCGGACCTGGCTCGTCGACGGCGCCCGCCCCGAGGAGGCCGACGCCTGCCGCGCCGCGTTCCGCCGGGTCGAGACGATGCTGCCGGTCGCCCCCGACCGTCCCGACGACCTCGCCGAGATCGCCCGCCGCCTCGAGCGTGCCGCCGACCGCCTCGACCGCGCGGGCCCGGCGCACTGATCTGCCGCGCTCGACGCGTGTGCAGTGTCGGTGCGCGCCCGTACCCTGCCCGATATGTCGGAACCGGGCACGCCGCAGGAGTACATCGACACCCTGGCCGAACCCCGCCGTGGCGACATCGCCGCGCTCGACGCGCTGATCCGCGAGGCCGCGCCGGACCTCGAACCCGTGCTCGCCGGACGGATGCTGGGCTACGGGCCGTTCCACTACCGTTATGCCAGCGGCCGGGAGGGCGACGCCACCCTCATCGCGCTGGCGTCCCGGAAGCGCTACATCTCGGTGTACGTGCTGTGCTCCACCGAGGGTGCCTACCTCGCCGAGCGGTACGCGCCGCGGCTGACGGGGCGTCGGTCGGGAAGTCGTGCGTGCGGCTCCCACGCCCCGCCGCCGTCGACACCGCGGTCCTGCGGGAGCTCGTGGGGAGGCGGCCCGGCTCGGCCCGGCCGATGCCACGACCGCCGGACATGCGTGATCCCCGGGCCGCACCTGACGGCGCGTGATCGGGCTGGACGGGCCCGAACCCGGGGATCGCGGGTGACTGCCTGGAATTCGCCGGTACCACATTCCGGCTTCCATCGGCCGTCGGAGATCGTCCCGTGGTACTAGCGGACAGCCACCTCACAAGTCCAGCAGCTATTCAACGTCGGACCACCTCCTCTCCTGTGTACCGCCACGCTACGTCCGCACCCGACCACGCGGCAACGGCAATTCACGGAGGACCGTCACACCCTCCCCGCGCCGTCGCGGGGTGCCGTCGCAGGGCGGCGCTCACTCGCCCCGCGCTTCGCGCAGGGCGGCGTCCTTGGCCAGCACCGAGTCGGCGAGGTCCCGCTGGAACCGGACCATGCGGGCGCGCAGGGCGTCGTCGGCCGCGGCGAGGATCCTGACCGCCAGGAGTCCCGCGTTGCGCGCCCCGCCCACCGCGACGGTGGCCACCGGGACGCCGGCGGGCATCTGGACGATCGAGAGCAGGGAGTCGAGCCCGTCGAGCCGGGCGAGCGGGACGGGCACGCCGATCACCGGCAGCGGGGTCGCCGCCGCCACCATGCCCGGCAGGTGCGCCGCACCGCCGGCGCCCGCGATGATCACCCGCAGCCCGCGCGACTCGGCCTCGGCCGCGTAGTCCAACATCCGCTGCGGCGTGCGGTGCGCGGAGTAGACGCCGACCTCGCAGGGCACGTCGAACTCCGCGAGCGCCTCGGCGGCGGCCTCCATGACCGGCCAGTCCGAGTCGCTCCCCATGATCACGCCCACCTGGGCCTCGTCCGACGTCACGATGCACGCTCCGATCCGGTCCGGGCACCCGTCGCGGGGCCGTCGTGGACCGACCAGCCGTCGGTCCAGGTCGCGGTGGACAGCCAGGTCGCCGCGAGGGCCGCGCGCTCGCGCACCGCCGCCGGGTCGTCGCCGAGCGCCGTCACGTGCCCGACCTTGCGCAGCGGGCGCTCTGTCTTCCCGTACAGGTGCACCTTGACGTCGGGGAACCGCGCCATCAGGTGGTGCAGCCGCTCGTCGACGCTCATCCCCGGCTGCTCCGCGGCGCCCAGCACGTTCGCCATCACGACGACGGGCGCCGTCATCGCCACGTCGCCCAGCGGGTAGTCGAGCACCGCGCGCAGGTGCTGCTCGAACTGCGACGTCCGGGCGCCCTCGATCGTCCAGTGGCCCGAGTTGTGCGGCCGCATCGCCAGCTCGTTGACGACGAGCCCGTCCGCGGTGTCGAACAGCTCCACCGCGAGCAGCCCGACGACGTCGAGCTCGTGGGCCAGCCGTAGCGCGAGCTGCTGCGCGGACACGGCCGTGGACTCGGCGAGTCCCGGCGCGGGCGCGAGGACCTGCACGCACTGGCCGTCCTCCTGCACCGTCTCGACGACGGGCCAGCCCGCGGCCTGCCCGAACGGCGACCGCGCGACCTGCACGGCCAGCTCCCGGCGCATGACGACGGCCTGCTCGACCATCAGCGGCGTCCCGGCGGCGAGCAGCTGGGCGACCAGGTCGGGGTCGGCCGCGTCGAGCATCCAGACGCCGCGGCCGTCGTAGCCGCCCCGCACCGCCTTGAGCACGACCGGCCAGCCGTGCTCGGCCCCGAACTCCTCGACCTGCGCGGGCTCGGTGATCTCGGCGTAGGCCGGGATCGGAGCACCCAGCTCGGCCAGCCTGCGACGCATGACGAGCTTGTCCTGCGCGTGCAGCAGTGCGTCGGGCCCGGGGCGCACGGCGGCGCCCGCGGCGACGAGCTCGCGCAACCGCTCCTGCGGCACCTGCTCGTGGTCGAAGGTGACCACGTCGCAGCCCACGGCGAAGGCCTTCATCGCGGCGGCGTCGTCGGCGGTCCCGAGGTGCACGTCGGGCGCGACGAGCGCGGCAGGCTCGTCGGGGCGCACGGCCAGCACCCGCAACGACTGGCCCAGCGCGATCGCCGCCTGGTGCGTCATGCGGGCGAGCTGCCCCGCCCCCACCATCCCGACGACCGGCATCCTCGCGTTCCCACCCGTGCCCACGGGCTGCAGAGCCTATGCGGTGCCCGGCCGGTCGCCGCCGATGGGATGGGTGATTTCTGGCGGGTCCCGGCAGGCGGGGCCGAACGGTCGTACCGGGGTGCCCGGGCCGCGCGGACACGTCGGGGCCCCGGAGGACGCGGGCGGGGGTCGCCCTGGCGACCCGGCCGCGGCGGGGGATCCGTCGCGGGACACCGGGTCCGGACACTCCGTCCGTTCGGCCCCCGGGCCTGCCCCGGCCGCCCGCACCAGCGGCGGGTCTGGCACGATCGATCAGGTGTCAGTGGTCGAATCCGTTCTGCTGAGCATCCCGCAGCCGTATCGCGACATCGCGATCAAGCACCGCGAGCTGGTCAAGTTCGCGGTCGTCGGCGGCACCACCTGGGTCATCGACACGGTGGTGTTCCTGGTGCTCAAGGCCGGCGTGCTCGAGCCCAAGCCGATCACGGCGAAGGTCATCGCAGTGCTGGTGGCCACGATCGTGTCCTACGTGCTCAACCGCGAGTGGTCGTTCCGCACCCGCGGCGGCCGTGAGCGCCACCACGAGGCCGCGCTGTTCTTCCTCATCAGCGGCATCGGCGTCGCCGTCTACACCGCGCCGCTCGCGATCTCGCGCTACCTGCTCGACCTGCGGGTCCCCGACATCTCGATGTTCGGCCAGGAGGTCTCCGACTTCGTCGCGGGCCAGATCATCGGCACCATCGTCGGCATGATCTTCCGCTGGTGGGCCTTCCGCAGGTTCGTCTTCCCCGACACCGACGTCCGCCGCCAGCAGCCCGTCGCGCACTCCGGGGACTGACCGGCGGACCGATCCCGGTCAGCGGATCCCGGTCGGCGGATCCCGGTCGGCCGGTCCGCGTCAGCGCGGCGTGCCCGCCGGTCGCGGCGGCCCGACGACGTCCTCGGCCCGCGCCACCGGCAGGAAGATCGTGAACAACGGCGGGCGCGCCCGGGAGAGCTCGAGGCGGCCGCCGTCGGCCTCGACGAGCGCCCGGGCCAACGCGAGCCCCAGGCCCGTCGAGGAGTTGACCGACACGCCGCGGTCGAACACGTGCGGCACGAGCTCCTCGGGGATGCCCTGACCGCTGTCGGTGACCTCGATGATCAGCAGGTCGTCCCGGGCGCGGGCGCTCAGCGTCACCGGTCCGGCGCCGTGCCGCATCGCGTTCTCGACGAGTGCGCCGACCGCTTCACGCAGCCGCGCCGGTGTCGCCCTGGCCATGAGCCCGTCCGGCACCCGCAGCTTGAGCTGGCGTCCTGCGCTGCGCAGCGTGGGGCGCCACTCGTCGGCGACCGAACGCAGCCCGGCCCGCAGGTCGACCGGCTCGGCCCCGGCGGCACGGGCCAGCCGGGCGGCCTCGAGCAGGTCGTCGAGGACCTGGGTGAGCCGCTCGGTCTGCTCCAGCGCCGCCAGCGCCTCCCGGCGGGCGCTGGGATCGGGGTGGGTGCTCAGCTCGTCGAGCCGCAGTTGCAGCGCCGTCAGCCTGCTGCGCAGCTGATGGGACACGTCGCCGACCAGCGCACGCTCGCGCTGCACCAGCTCGGCGAGGGCGGACGCCGACGCGTCGAGCACGTCGGACACCCGGTCGAGCTCGGGGACCCCGTAGCGGTGCGGTGCCGGCCGGAAGTCGCCCGCGCCGAGCCGTGCGGCGCGGTCGGCGACGTCGGAGAGGGGATGGGCCAGCCGGCGGGCCGTCACCGTCGCGACGAACGCGCCGACCCCCACCGAGAGCAGCACGAGTAGCAGGACGATGACGGTGACCTGGATCTGCTGGGCACGCATCGTCGAGAGCGGTTCGGCGAGGGTGAGCGAACCGCCGGAGCCGAACGGCAGCGTCTCGGTGACGGCCTCCGCCCCGACGTCGGCACCGAGCATCTCGGGGGGGCGGCCGGGGACCTGGATGGTCAGCCTGCCGCCGACCGGCACGGCGAGGCTGATCGCGGCCCGGTCGGCCTGGTCGACGATCTGGTCGTCGTCGACGCGGGCGACGATGCGTTCCAGCGCCGACGTCAGCTCCGCACGGGTGATGTCCTCGACGAGCTTCCACGTCGTGAACGCCAGCGGCCCGCCCAGCACCAGCGCCGTGATCATCACGACGAGCAACGTCGACTGGAGGATGCGGCGGCGCACGGCTCAGGCGTCCCGGCTCAGTCGTGGTTGAAGCGGAAACCGACCCCGCGGACCGTCGCGATCCGCCGCTCGCCGCCGATCTTGCGCCGCAGCCACGACATGTGCATGTCGAGGGTCTTCGACGTCTTCAGGTCGGGGTCGTTCCACACCTCGCGCAGGATCTCCTCGCGGGTGACGACCTGGCCCGCGCGCAGCATCAGCACGCGCAGCAGCTCGAACTCCTTGTTGGCCAGGCCCACCTCGACGCCGTCGACGAGCACCCGGCGGCCCGACAGCTCCATCCGGACGCCGCCGACCTCGACCATCTCGGGCGTGAGCCGGCGCAGCAGCGCGCGGACCCGGGCGAGCAGCTCCGCGAGCCGGAACGGTTTGCCGACGTAGTCGTCGGCACCGGCGTCGAGCCCGACGACGAAGTCGACCTCGTCGGTGCGGGCGGTGAGCATGAGGACGGGCAGGTCCGGGAAGTCCAGGCGCAGCCGCCTGCACACCTCGAGGCCGTCCATCCCCGGCAGGCCCAGGTCGAGGACGAGGAGGTCGACTCCGCCACTGCGGACGTGCTCGAGGGCGGCGGTACCGTCGTCGGCGACGTCGACGTGGTAGCCCTCGCGTTGCAGGGCGCGGGAGAGCGGCTCGGCGATCGCCGCGTCGTCCTCGGCCAGCAGGACTGTCGTCACGCAGGCAGCTTATGCCCGTCGATCGTCGGGGTGACCAGGGCAGGCGGTCCGCGGACCGGCGCGGCTGGCAAGCTCACCGCACGTGGACGCCGACCTGACACTGGCCCTGCGCCTCGCCGACCTCGCCGACGCCGTCACGCTCCCCCGGTTCCGCGCGTCCGACCTGCGGGTCACGCGCAAGCCCGACCGCACGCCGGTCACCGACGCCGACACCGCGGCCGAGGACGCGCTGCGCGCGGAGCTGGCCACCGCGGCGGCCGGGGACGCCGTGGTCGGCGAGGAACGCGGCGGCGCCGTCCCGGACAGCGGCCGCGGCTGGGTGCTCGACCCGATCGACGGCACGAAGAACTTCTCCCGCGGCATGCCGGTCTGGGCATCGCTCATCGCGCTGACCGTGCACGGAAGGGCGGTCGTCGGCGTCGCGAGCGCGCCCGCGCTGGGCCGGCGCTGGTGGGCGGCGGCGGGCGCAGGGGCCTGGACGTCCGACGCGCCCGGCGGACCCGCGCGACGGATCGGCGTCTCCGGCGTGGCCGAGCTGGCCGACTGCGCCGTCTCCACGACGAACCTCAACACCTTCCGCGAGCACGGCACCCTCGACGCGTGGCTGGCGCTGACCGAGCGCTGCTGGGAGACCCGCGCCTTCGGCGACTTCTGGCAGCACTGCCTCGTCGCCGAGGGGACGATCGACCTCGCCGTCGAGCCCGAGGCCAGCGTCTGGGACCTCGCGGCGCTGCAGGTCATCGTCGAGGAGGCCGGCGGACGGTTCACCGACCTCGCCGGCACGCCGACCTTCGCCGGGGGCAACGCCGTCGCGTCGAACGGGGCGCTGCACGACGCGGCGCTCGCCTGCTTCGCCGTGTGATCCCCGCGGCTGCGGTTCGCGGCGATCCGACGGCCGCACGTAGGGTCCGACCATGCCGGAGCTCGCCTTCGAGGACCTCACGCCCGGTCGCGTGTTCGACCTGGGGACCGTCACCGTCGACCGTGACGAGATGGTCGACTTCGCCCGCAAGTTCGACCCGCAGCCGTTCCACCTCGACGAGGAGGCCGCGCAGCAGTCGCTGTTCAAGGGCCTCGCCGCCTCCGGCTGGTTCACCACCGGCCTCTGGATGCGCGCCTACGTCGACCACGTCCTGCTGCGCGCGACGAGCCTCGCCTCACCCGGCGGCGAGGAGATCCGCTGGCCTGCGCCGGTCTACGCGGGCGACGTGCTCACCGCGAGTCTGGAGATCCTCGACGCGCGGCGCTCGCGCAGCCGGCCCGAGATGGGGCTGGTGACCCTGGGTGCCCGGATGCACCGCGGCGACACGCTCGTCTTCTCGGCGAGGTTCACCGGCATGTTCGGCGTTCGCGAGGCCTGACCCGTCGCGGCCGCGCCGCGGGCCCGGCCACCTCCGTCCGGGCATCGCGTCGAAGACGGTGAGCGGTCGAGGTGGTCCCGCCGCCAGGCGATCTCGCGGTTCTCGATCCCGATCACCGGGATGTAGCGGTCTCGCACCGCGCCCCGGTCGCGACCGGGGCGCGGTGAGCGCCGTACTCCGGCACGGGCCGGGGTCACCGGGGCCGCACGGCGCAGGCGTCCAGGGCGCGTCTGACCGAGCACCCGCCGCGGTCCCGGCGCCCGGACGGCCCCGTGACCGCGTTGTCGCCGAGCCCGAGTACGCCCGGATGCCGCCCCGGCTCCGCCTTGCCACGAACCGCCCGGATCACCGAGCCCGTCGACGGCGATCCGTCAGACATCCCCTGGCGAGGTCGCGAAGGTCTGCAGGTGGTCGATGGCGGCCGTCAGCGCGTCCCTGAGCGGGGCGATGTCGCGCGCGACCTGGGCGAGGAGCATGCCGCCCTGGAAGGCGGCGAGGACCAGGTTGGCGAGCTGCTCGGGGTCCGCCTCGGCGCGGAGGCGGCCGACCTGCTGCATGCGCGCGATGCCGTCGCGGAAGATGTCGCGCCACTGGTCGAACGCACTCGCAAGTTGGTCGTGGACGTCGAGATCGGTCTTGATGATCTCGCTCGCCAAGGAGCCGAGACTGCAGCCCTCCCGGTAGGCGCGCTCGTAGCCGATGTAGTGCGTCGCCCAGTCCCGGAACGCGTCGAGACTGTCGAAGCAGGCGAACCGCTCGCCGCGATGAAAGGTGAGCACGCGCTCGGCCTGCCAGGCGATCACCGCCAGGACCAGGCTCTCCTTGGTCGGGAAGTAGTGGTTGAGCTGCGACCCGCTGACCCCGGCGGCCCGGCGGAGCAACTCGTTGTTGGTCCCGTGCACCCCGTGGACGTAGATGAGCTCCGCGGCGTGCTCGAGGATGCGCGCGCGCGTCGCCTGCCCGCGACCGGTGAGCGCGTGCGGCTCCCGAACTCCTGCGGTGGGTGTCATGTCGCACACCATACTCGAAACTGGGCTTGACAGCCCAGTCCGACCGGTGTTCACTCCAGAAGTGGGCTGCTGAGCCCAGTTCTTGCCGAAGCCAGGCCACGCCGGGCAGTCACCGGAGGTTGATCCACCATGTCTCGCCTGCACACGCCCGCCCGCGACGACGTCTCCGAGGCGACGCAGGGCATCCTCGATGCCGTCGGCGCACAGTTCGGCTTCGTCCCGAACATGTTCGCGACCCTCGCGTCGAACCCGACCGTGCTCGACGTCGTCGTCGGCCTGCAGACCAGCCTGAGCCGGGTCCTGGACGCGAAGACGCGGCACACCATCGCACTCGCCGTGTCGCAGGCCAACGAGTGCGACTACTGCGTCGCGGCGCACTCGTTCGTGTCGTCCGAGCTCGGCGGCATGTCGAGCGACGACATCGACCTCGCCCGTGCCGGGAGCTCGGTCGACCCGAGGCGCGCCGCGGTCGCCCGGTTCGCCCAGCAGGTGGTGGAGAGCCGCGGCCGGGTGAGCGACGCCGACCTGGCGGCGGTTCGCGGCGCCGGGTACACCGACCCGCAGATCCTGGCGATCGTCACCGTGGCGGTGCAGGCCCTGCTGACCAACTTCATCAACAACGTGAACCGGACCGACGTCGACATCCCGGCCGTCACCCCGGCCGGAACGCCCGGATGACCCGCGGCCTCCTGGTCGAGGCGGCCCAGCCACCGGCCGACCGGCCCGTCCCCGGTCCATCCCCGTCTCACCGATCGTTTCCGGAAAGGCCCTCCGATGTCGGGTTCTGAACTCTTCGAGCGGTTCATGGCGCTGCACACCCGCGACGGCGGCGTCGTCATGCCGAACGCGTGGGACGGCCTCTCCGCGCTGATGCTGGCCGATGCCGGCTTCGAGGCGATCGGGACGTCGTCCTTGGCGTTCGCGGCCACGCTCGGCCGCCGTGACGGTCGTCGCGAGATCACCCGCGACGACCACCTCGAGCACGCCCGGCTGTTCGCGCGACTCACCGAGCTGCCCGTCAACGGCGACTTCGAGGACGGCTACGGCGACACACTCGACGACGTCGCCGCGACGGTCGAGGCCGCAGTGGACGCCGGGCTGGCCGGCATCGGGATCGAGGACACCTCGGGCGATCCCGCGCACCCGATCCGCGACTTCGACGACGCCGTCGCCCGGGTGCGGCGCGCCGTCGAGGCCGCCGGGCGACGCATCGTGGTCACCGGCCGCACCGACAACTTCATCCAGGGCCGGCCCGATCTCGACGACACCATCCGGCGCCTGATGGCCTTCGCCGAGGCCGGCGCGGACGTGGTGTACGCCCCCTACCCGCCCGACCTCGACGCACTCGTCGCGATCGTCACCGCCGTCGCCCCGACACCGGTCAACGTCCTCATCTCACCGGCGGACACGGTGCTGACCGTCGCCGACCTGCAGCAGGCCGGGGTCAAGCGCGTCAGCGTGGGCCCCGCGCTCTACCGGCACGCGATGGCCGCCCTCGACCAGGCCGTCACGGCGCTCCGCGCCGGCGACCTGGCCACCGCGACCACCGGGCTCGACATCGGGCGCATCGCCGACCTCCTCGCCCGCGGTCCGCACTGACACAGCCCTGACGTACCGCTCCCCACCCACTCGTTCTTGCAGGAAGGCGGCCCGACGTGAATCTCGACGCGCTCATGAACAAGCACCTCACCCGGTACTTCGATCCCGGCAGGACCATTCCCGAGGACACCCTGCAGCAGCTGCTGCGGTTCCTGCGCTCGACCCCGTCGTCGGTGAACGTGCAGCCCAACCACTTCTACGTCCTGGCCACCCCCGAAGGAAAACAGCGGCTCGCCGACAACCTGGGCGAGCGCTTCCAGGACAACGCCGAGAAAATTCTCAACGCCTCGCACACCATCATCCTCACCACCCGCGCGGACGTTCCCGACAGCCACATCGAGGCGGTGTTCGCGAAGGAGCGGGCCGACGGCCGGTTCCCGGACCCGTCGAAGCAGCAGCGGTGGGAGGCGATGACCCGCGACTTCCTCACCCTGCGCGGATATGGCTACAAGGACCTGAACCACTGGATGGAGAAGCAGACCTACATGGCGGTGGGCCTGACCATGATGGCGGCCGCCGCACTCGGCGTCGAGGCCACCCCGCTCGAGGGATTCGACCCCGCAACCGTCGACAAGGCGTTCACGATTCGCGAGGCCGGACACAGCACGACGGTCCTGTTGGCCCTCGGCTACCCCGACCCACAGAAGGTGTACACGAACCCGATCTCGCGATTCGACGCCGACCAGCTGTTCACCTTCATCTGACCATTCACCACGAAACACCCACACCCGAGGAACAGGAATTCGAAATGAAGGCGATAGTGGTCACCGACCAGGCCGCGGGAACAGCCGGAATGACGTTGACGCAACGGCCCGACCCGTCCCCGGCCATCAACGACGTCGTCGTGCGGGTGCATGCCTCGGGCTTCGTCCCGACCGAGATGGACTGGCCGTCGACCTGGACCGACCGCGCCGGCCGCGACAAGACCCCGTCGATCCCCGGCCACGAACTGGCCGGCGTGGTCACCGCGCTCGGCTACGGCGCGACCGGACTCTCGGTGGGGCAGCGGGTGTTCGGCCTCACCGACTGGCACCGCGACGGCACCCTCGCCGAGCTCGTCGCGGTCGAGGCCCGCAACCTCGCACCCCTGCCCGGCGACGTCGACTTCACCGTCGCCGCCTCCCTGCCGATCTCGGGGCTGACCGCGTGGCAGGGACTGTTCCGGCACGGGCGCCTCCAGCCCGGCCAGACCGTCCTCGCGCACGGCGCGGCCGGGGCCGTCGGCACGATGGTGACCCAGCTCGCCCGTGAGGCCGGAGCCCACGTCATCGGCACCGGGCGCGCCGCCGACCGCGCCAAGGCCCTCGCCTTCGGGGCCCACGAGTTCGTCGACCTCGCCGACGACGCGCTGGCCGACGTCGGGAGCGTCGACCTGGTCTTCGACGTCATCGGCGGCGACGTCCAGCGGCAGTCCGCCGCGCTGATCAAGCCGGGCGGCACGCTCGTGTCCGTCGTCGGACCGGTCGAGGCGCGTCCCACCGACGGCCTCGCGGTGGACTTCGTCGTCGAGGCCGACCGGGCCGAGCTGGCCGAGATCGTGCAGCGGGTACGCGACGGCCGGCTGCGAACCAACATCGGGGCCGTCGCGACCCTCGACGACGCCGTCGCCGCCCTCAACCCGACCACGCGACGCAACGGGAAGACGATCATCAGCCTGGTCCCGTAGGCACGTCCGGCCGGCCCCATCGGGCCGGCTGCTGCCCGCCACAGGCGCGCCCCGACGGGTGAGGAGAAACGGAAATGCTCGGCTCGACACGACACCCGCCACGCACGACCGCCCGGGGCCGCCGCCCCGGGCGGCTGCGGCTGGCATTCGTCGCCGCGGTGGTCTCCCTCGCATCTGCGTTCGCCGCGGTGGGTTCGACGATCCCCCTGTTCAACGTCTACCGGGCCGAGGACGGGTTCACCAATGCCGGCATCTCCATGTCGGTCGCCGCCTACTCCGTCGGCACGATCGGGACATTGCTCGTCGCGGGGCGGCTGTCGGGCCACGTGGGTCGACGGCCCACCGCCGTCGCCGGTCTCGGGCTGCTCCTGCTGGGATGCGTGGTGCTGCTGGACGTGCACCACCTCGGCGTCCTGATCGCCGGGCGGCTGCTCATGGGCCTCGGCGCCGGCCTGGGCAGCAGCGCCCTCACCGCGTACATCGTCGACACCGCACCCGCGAGGCCGACGTGGCTCGCCTCGGTCGCCTCCAGCCAGACGGTCATGATCGGTCTGGCCCTCGGCGCCGTCGCCTCCGGCGCCCTCGTCCAGTTCGGCCCTTGGCCACGTGAGCTGGGCTATCTCGTAGCCGCCGGGCTGCTCCTGCTGTCGCTGGTGCTGATCCTGATCAGCCCGGAAACGGCACCCCGGACCCCGGGGGCCGTGCGGTCGCTGCGGCCGAGCGTCCGCGTACCGGCCCGGGTCAGGAGCCTGGTTCCCGTCGTCGCCGCGGTGTCGCTGGCCACCTGGGCGACCGGGGCGTTCTATCAGGCCTTCGTGCCGGCACTCGTCGAGGAGCAGCTCCGCACAGACAGCTCGCTCGTCCGACAGGACCGCCGCCACGTGCCGAGCTGAGCGGCGCGCGGGCGCGTTCCCGGACGGGCCGGGCGGCTACGGTTCGACCACGGCGCCGTCGCCGTCCGCGGCGCGACCGTTCGCGAGCGCCCCCCGTCGGGCCCGCGAGGCGCGCAGATTGACCGCGTTGCCACAGACCCGCACGTCGTGCCAGACGCCGCTGCAGTTCTTCGACCGGTCGAAGAACGCCACGGCGCACCGGGTGTTGCGGCACAGCTTCAACCGCCGCCACGAGTCGGCCTGCTGCGCGGCGGCGATCTCCAGGAGCACCGCCGTCGCGAGCGGACGCCAGCCCTCGCCGCGGGGCGCGAGCACGACGCGCCCGTCGCGGTGCAGCGCCACACTCGCCGTGAGGGTGCGCAGGACCTCCCGGCTCGACGCCGTCGACGCGCCCATGCAGGAACGCAGGTCCGCACGCAGGTCACGCAGCCGGGCCACGTCGTCCTCGGCCAACCCCCGCGGCTCGACCGTGATCCCGGAGCCGGCCGACCACGCGTCCATCGCCGCGGTGGCCCACTCGTCGGCCGACGCGAGGTCGGCGAGGAGGTCGCGTTCGCGCGGGCGGCCGGCGCCGACCGTGTTGAGCAGGTCCTGCACCAGCGCGAGGCCGCCGGGCGCCGGCCCGATCCCGTACCGTTCGCCGGCCGTCCACGTCACCCGGCCGATGGTACGGGTCGGGTCGGACGGCACCGACGACCTCGACCGCGGCCGACGCCTGCCGCCACCGGCCGCCACCGGCCGGTCGCGGCGCCACCGCCCGCGGCGAACCGCGGGTCGTACGGCGGCCCTTCCCGACGGCCGCCGGCGCACGCCGGGGCTGCGCCGGGAGGAGGTCGCGCAGCTGGCCGGGGTCAGTACCGACTACGTCGCGAGGCTGGAGCAGGGCCGCTCGTCGCAGCCCTCGACCCAGCTGCTCGCCGCCCTCGGCCGCGCGTTGCGGCTGACCCGCGCGGGCCGCCCTCGACCGCCTCGGCGGTGTCGACGTCCTCGTCCACTCGATCGGCGGCATCCCGCTGGGCCGGCCGAGCCGCCCGGAGGTGGCCGAGCTGGTCGCCTTCCTGTGCTCGGACCGGTCCGCCGGCATCGTCGGCGCCGAGCTCGTCATCGACGGCGGCAGCCTGCGCACCGTCTGACGTCGCCACGTCGCCGCGTCGCCCGCGCCCCCGGCCGCGCGGGCGACGCGGTCTTGCTCCGACCCGGCGCCGCAAAGTAGTATTCGAAATACCGATTCAGGGCACCGGGGCCCCGTCCGGGCCGCGGCGCCGCACGATCCACCACAGCGAACGAGCGGGCACGTCCGGAGCGAGACGAGCTGACCGTGCGACACACCCAGCATGCCGACTTCGCGTTGCGGGTCCTCATGTTCCTGCGCGTCGCCCCCGGACGCCGGGGGTCCATCGGCGACATCGCCCTCGCGCACCGGGTCTCGCGCAACCACCTCGACAAGGTCGTCCGCCGGATGAGTACGGCGGGCCTCGTCGAGACCAGCCGGGGACGCGGCGGCGGGGTTCGCCTGGTCCGCGATCCCGCCAGCATCACGGTGGGCGACGTGATCCGGTCCATGGAGGACGACTTCGCCGTCGTCGAATGCCTCGGCCCCGCCCGCTACTGCCGGGTGGCGGGTGTCTGCGGCGCGCGCACCGTCTTCGCCGCGGCCCTCGACTCGTACTTCGCCGTCCTCGACCGCGCCACCCTCGACGACGTCGCCGCCAACGACGGGGGCCTGCGCGGCGCGCTCGGGCTGACCGGACCCGGGCCCGGCTGAGCGAACGGGCCACCGTCGTACCGCCGCCCGGCACCCGGGGGTCAGCACCGACTTCTCGACGAGGAGGGACCGTGTCGATCGACTTCGAGCTGACGCGTCGCCAGCGCGCGCTCAAGTACGACGTGCGGGAGTTCGCCCGCGAGGTGCTGCGGCCCGCGGCGGAGCGGGCCGACGCGATGTCCGACGCGCAGGCGGCGTTCGTCGCGATGAAGCCGGCCTTCGAGCAGGCCTACATGATGGGCCTGGCCACGTCGTTCCTGCCGCGGGAGTACGGCGGCGGCGGGGCGAGCAACGTCGACATGGTGATCGCCACCGAGGAGCTGTGCGCCGTCGACGCCGGGTTCGCGACGATCATCCTGGTCAACGGCCTGGCCCTGCTGCCCGTGGTCTGGTTCGGCACCGAGCGGCAGCGCGAGCGGTGGATCACCGCGGCCACCGGGTGCCCGACGATGGACCACCTCGGCGGCTGGGTGGTCAGCGAACGCGGCGGGACCGCCAACTTCGACCATCCCCACCCGTCCGCCGGGATCCAGCTGTTCGCCCACCACGACAAGGCCAACAGCGAGTACGTGCTCAACGGGGAGAAGCACTGGCCGTGCAACGCCGGCGGCTGGGACCTGCGCGGCGCCGACACGAACGTCTGCATCGTGCGCACCGACCGGACGCGGGGCGGCACGCAGGCGCTGAGCGCCGTCGTGGTCGACCGCGGTACGCCCGGCCTCGAGTACGAGGTCATCGACAAGATCGGGCTGCGCACCTGCCAGAACGTCACGATGCGTTTCGACGACGTCCGGGTGCCCGAGGAGAACCTGTTCGCCGAGGGCAACGGCGACCTGGTCGTGAACCGGGCGTTCACCTGGTCCGCCCCGATGGCGAGCGCGGCCGCCGTCGGGGTCGCGCGCGGTGCGTACGAGTTCGCCCTGAAGTGGGCCAAGACCTACACCGGCGGCGGATCGTCACCGATCATCGCCCACCAGGCCGTCGGGCACCTGTTGACCGAGATCGCGGCGCGGATCGAGGCCGGCCGCTACATGTGCTGGAAGGCGGCCCACTACCTGGACCGGCACGACGGGCAGGGCCACGCGCTCGCCGCGATGAACAAGGTGTACTGCGCGGACCTCATGAAGGACGTCGTCGTCGACTGCATGCGCATCGTCGGGGTGAACGCCCTCGACCGGAAGTTCGGGATGGAGAAGTTCTACCGGGAGGCGATCGTCTTCCCGCTCTACGACGCGGGCAACCTCGGGATGCAACGCCGGAAGAGCTGGGGCGTGATGGCCGATCCGGCCTTCACACCCGACCTGTTCGCCGACGACGACCCGTTCGCCTTCACGAAGTCGATGGAGGGTTACGGGGTGCTGGGCGGGTCGCCCGCCGACGCCGCCCCACCTCGGTTCCGGACGACCTGACCAGGACGGCCCCGCAGGGCCGAGCAGCACAGAGGAGCGATGCATGCCCACCGACGTCGCCGCCACGACACCGGCCACCCGCGACGCCCGGCGCCGGCGCGCGGCGACGCTGCTCGCGTGGGAGCGCTTCGTCGCCGGTGACGACGAGCCCGCCGTCGCGACGGTGCCCGCGCCGATCCTGCGGTCCTGGCGGCGGTGCCGCGACGTGCACGGGCTCGACCCGATGCGGCCCACGGGCCGTGCACAGCGGCCGGCACCGGTGGCCGCGCCGCGCGACACCGGGATCTACGCCCAGCTCGGCGCCGTCGCGGCCACCGTGGTCCGCGAGATCGGCGGCTGTCTCGCGACCGTCACCGACGCGGACGCCGAGATACTCGCGTGCTGGAGCGCCCCCGACCTGGGTGCCGACGACCTCGACAGCCGCTTCGAGCCGGGGACGTGGTGGCCGGAGTCGGTGGGCGGGACGAACGGGATGGGGACCGCCCTGCTGCAGTCGCAGCCCGTCGTCATCCGCGGCCCGGAGCACTGGCGCCGGGACATGCACGAGTGGTGCTGCGTCGGCCTCGCCGTGCACGACCCGGTCACCGCCCGGCCGGTCGGAGCCGTCAACGTCGCGGCCCGCAGCGCGGACCTCGTGGCGGGTCTGGCGACCCGGCTCGCCGACGAGCTGGAGGCGGCCCGCCGCCACCTGAGGTTCCGGGCCGTCGACGACGCGCGGGTGGTGTCCGAGCGGTTCGCGGCGGCGGACTCCCGCCGGACGGGCACCGAGCTCGGGCTCGACCTCGCGGGGAACGTCGTCGCCGCGAGCGAGAAGGCGCGCAGGTCCGTCGGGGGCATCCCGGCCGGGTACCTGCTGGACCCCGCGCTGCGGCGCGGGGTGACCTTCCCCCCGCTCGCGGAGATCGCGCGACGCTCGTGGGGACATGCGGTCGCGGACCCGTCGTGGACCGGCACGGTGGTGATCGGACCGCCGCTCGGGCCCGCCCCGCACAGCTACACGGTGACACCGGTGAACGGCGCGGGCGGCCCCGTGGGCTGGATCGTCTCCGACAGGGCCGGGCCGGACGCGGGCAGCGTCCTCGACCTCGACCCCGGCACGACAGCGAACCCGGCCTCCGGACGGATCGCGGCGCTGGCCGGTGACTCGGTCCTGCTCCTCGGTCCCGAGGAGATCCGCTTCGCGGAGGCGAACCGGCACGACGTCTGGCTGACCACCGACTGCGGCCGGTTCCGCGCCGCGACGAGGGGCATGGACCACCTCGCGCGCGAGCTGAGCCCGTACGGGTTCCTGCGGGTGCACCGAAGCTTCCTCGTCAATCCGGCGCGGATCCGCCGCGTCGTGTCAAAGGGCAACGGGCTGATCGCGCTCAGCACCGATCACCATCGCGCCGAGGACATCCCGGTGTCGCGGCGCAGCACCCACGAGGTCAGGCAGCGCCTCGGCATCTGACGGTGTGCCGGCACCACCGGACGGTGCCGGCGCAGCGGCCCGACCGTTCGTGCCGGGGGCACCGTCGTTCATGCCCGGAACGCCGCTGTCCGTTCACGACGACTGCCGCCGGCGGGCGCCCCACGGCGACACTGGGTGCACCCGCGCACCGCGTCCCCGGCTCGCCGCGCGATGCGAGGCGCATCGAATCAGTGCCGATTCTGTGAGGTGTCCGAATGGCGATCGACTTCACTCTCAGCGATGCCCAGAAGAAGGTCCAGCACGACGCCCGGGACTTCGCCGAGGGAGTGCTCGCACCGGCGGTACGCGACGCCGATCGCGAACCGGACCCGTTGAAGGCGTTCCAGCGGACCAAGCCCGTGTACGTCGAGGCCTACAAGGCCGGTATCGCGTTCTGCATGCTGCCCAAGCAGTACGGCGGCGGTGGGCTCACCAACGTCGAGCTGATCCTCGCCGCGGAGGAGATCTGCGCCGTCGACCCCGGTTTCGCCTGCACGGTGCTCGTCAACGGGCTCGGTCTGCTGCCCGTCTGGTACTGGGGCACCGAGAAGCAGAAGTCCGAGGTCCTGGGTGCGGCCACGTCCGACCCGACCGGCGAGTGGATCGCCGGCTACGGCGCGAGCGAGCCCGCGGGCTCCCCCGGGGGTACCGCGAACTTCGACACCCCGCTCCCCCAGCCCGCCGGGATCGGCGTCACGGCGCGGTTCGACGGCGACTGCTACGTCGTCAACGGCCGCAAGTACTGGCCGTGCAACGTCGGCGGCTGGGACAACCGCGGCGCGAACACCAGCCTCTACGTCGTGCGCACCGACCCGGAGAAGGGCGGCACCGAGGGCCTCGCGGCGTTGCTCGTGGACCGGGACACCCCGGGCGTCACGTTCAACACCATCGACTCGTTCGGGCACCGGCTCACCCCGAACTCCGAGGTCATCTTCGACAACGCCCGGGTGCCGGTGGAGAACATCGTCGAGGGGACGAAGGGCAACGGCGACCTGCTCATCAACCGCAACTTCGCCTGGTCCGGGCCGGTCGCGGGGATCGCGGCCGTCGGGGTGGCCCGGGCGGCCTACGAGGCCGCGCTGTCGTGGGCCAAGACCTTCACCGCGGGCGGGCCGCACCCGATCATCCACCACCAGTACGTCGGCTACGTGCTCGGTGACGTCGCGGGGAAGATCGAGGCCGCCCGGTACTTCTGCTGGAAGGCCGCCCACTACATCGACCAGCACGACTACCACGGCGAGCTGATCGGGGCGATGAACAAGGTGTTCTGCACCGAGACGCTCTTCGACGCCGTCTACAAGTGCCTGCAGGTCGTCGGCGTCAACAGCGCGGACCGCAAGCACGACTTCGAGAAGTACCTGCGTGAGGCCGCGATCTTCCCGATCTACGACGGCGGCAACTTCGGCATGCAGCGCCGCCGGGTGCACGGGATCATCGCCGACCCGACGTTCGACCCACGCGCCCTGATGGACGACGAGTACGTCGAGTTCACCAAGCAGATGGAGACGATCGACACGGTCGCGGCACCGACGGCGGTCGCCGTCTGAGAGCACGGGGCCGGCCGCGGGTGCACCGCCACGGCCGGTCCCGTCCCGTGCGGTGGACGCAGCGGTGCGTCCGGGACGGCGGGCGGTGGCGGTCAGCCCGCCAGCGCCCGCACCACCCGCGACGGCGACGGCCGGCCCAGCTGCGCGGCCATCCACACGCTGGTGTCGACGAGCTTGTGCAGGTCGGCGCCGTGCTCGACGCCCAGCCCGTCGAGCATCCAGACGAGGTCCTCGGTGGCGAGGTTGCCCGTGGCGGACTCCGCGTACGGGCAGCCGCCGAGGCCGCCCGCGCTGGCGTCGACCGTCGTGACGCCACGGCGCAGCGCCGCGAGCGTGTTGGCCAGCGCCTGCCCGTAGGTGTCGTGGAAGTGCACCGCCAGTGCCGCGACGGGCACGCCGCCCGCGACGCACGCGTCGACCACCGCGTCGACGTGCCCGGCGGTGCCGGTGCCGATGGTGTCGCCCAGCGACAGCTGCCAGCACCCCATCTCGACCAGGCGCCTGCCCACGCCGGCGACCTGCTCGGGATCGACCGGCCCCTCCCACGGGTCGCCGAACGCCATGCTGACGTAGCCGCGCACCCGCAGCCCCTCGGCGAGCGCCCGGGTGACGACGGGCTCGAACATGGCGAACTGCTCGTCGAGCGTGCGGTTGAGGTTCTTGCCCGCGAACGTCTCGGTGGCGCTGGCGAAGATCGCGACGTGCTCGACACCGGACTGCAGCGCGCGGTCGAGGCCGCGCTCGTTCGGGACCAGCACCGGGTAGTCGACGCCCGCGCGCCGGTCGAGCCGGTCGAGGAGATCGGCGGCGTCGGCGAGCTGCGGCACCCACTTCGGGTGCACGAAGCTGGTGGCCTCGAGCGTGGTGAGCCCGGCGTCGGCGAGCCGGTCGATGAACTCCGCCTTGACCTCGACGGGCACGACCGCGCTCTCGTTCTGCAGCCCGTCGCGCGGCCCGACCTCGTAGATCGTGACCCGCGGGGGCAGTCCCTCGACGGGCAGGCGCATCGGCAGCCCGGACGCGGTCATCGGCGGCTCTCCCAACGGTCGTCGCGGTCCTCGTCGTCGCCGTAGCCGGCGCGGGCAGGGCGGCCGGCGCGGCGCTCGTCGAGCTCGGACATCTGGTTGTAGAGCATCGAGTGGACCTTCTCGACGCCCGGCACGTCCTCGAACTCCAGCGGTTCGTCGGACGCCGACTCGATGACGAGCGTGCCACAGCCGAGGAGCCGTTCGACGATCGTGTGACGGAACTGGACGCTGTTGATGCGCCCGATCGGGATGTCGATGCCCTGCCGCGACACGACGCCCTCCCGCACCAGCACCCGCCGGGTCGTCACCACGAAGTGCGTCGTCCGCCACCGCACCAGTGGGACCAGCGTGAACCGCACGACGACCGCCACCGCGACGACCGCCAGCACGATCCAGGCGATCGTCGCCCAGCTCAGGTTGCGCGCCAGGGCGGCGAGATAGACCGCGAGACCGACCGTCACCAGGAACACGAGCACCGGCACCACGAGCATCTTCGGGTGCGGGTGCTTGTGCAGCACGACGCGCTCGTCGTCGACCAGGAGCTCGTCGGGATAGGCCATGGGGCGCATCATGGCACCCCGGCTCAGGAGTCGGCGGGACCCGCGGCGCGCAGGTGCACGACGTCGCCCGCCGCGACCGGACGGCGCGTCCCGTCGGCGTCGAGCAGCAGCAGCCGCCCGTGCACGTCGACGTCCTCGGCCATGCCGGTGAGCGACTCGCCGCCGGGCAGCTCGACCCGCACCCGCGAGCCGAGGCTGGAGCAGCCCGCGCGGTAGTCGGCCCGCAGGCCGACGGCCTCGGCGTCACCGCGCGCGTCGCGCCACGCGGCCTCACGCGCGGCGAGCCTGCGCAGCAGGGCGACCAGCAGCTCGGCCCGGTCGACCCCCACGGCTCCCTCCTCGGCCAGCGAGGTCGCCCCCGCGGGCAGCTGCGGGATCGTCGCGCCGACGTTGAGACCGATGCCCAGCACGACCCCGGGCCCGCCGCCGGTCACGGCCGTCATCTCCGCGAGGATGCCGGCGGCCTTGCGGCCCTCGGGCCCGAGCAGCAGGTCGTTGGGCCACTTCAGGCCCGACGGCGCGGCGCAGAACTCGCGGACGGTGTCGAGCAGCGCGAGCCCGGCGAGCATGGGCAGCCAGCCGAACCGGTCGGCCGGGACCTCCTGGGGCCGCCACAGGACACTGACGGTGATGCCGCTGCCGGGCGGTGACTCCCAGCTGCGGGTGAGCCGGCCGCGGCCGGAGCTCTGGTGCTCGGCGACCAGCACCGACCGGTCGGGGGCACCGCGCGCGGCCGCCGCGAGCAGGTCCGCGTTGGTCGAACCGGTCTCGGCGACGAGGTCGACCCTGCTCCAGGGCCCGACCGGCGCCAGCAGCGCGGGGCGCAGCAGATCGATGTCGAGCGGCACGGCCTGCCTGGTCATGGACGGGACGCTAACCGGTCCCGGGACGCCCTCGACCGCGGCGGACGGCCCGCTCGACGGGCGGCGCGTCACCGTCGCCCGGCGAACCGGACGGTGTGGTCGCGGGGCGCCGAGCGTGACAGATACCGCTCCCCGAACGCCCCCCGGCGGGGGAATCGCCGGGTTAGGCTCCCGGCCCATGAGCGCCGCGAGCGAACCGACGGGGGTTCCGCCGCAGTCCGGGGACACCCCCGGTGACGCATCCCCCGACATCGACATCCACACCACGGCGGGCAAGCTCGCCGACCTGCACCGTCGCTACGACGAGGCGGTGCACGCGGGTGCCGAGGCGGCCGCCGAGCGCCAGCACGCGAAGGGTCGTCAGACCGCGCGCGAACGCGTCGAGCAGCTGCTCGACCCCGGCTCGTTCGTGGAGCTCGACGCGCTCGTCCGGCACCGGTCCACGAACTTCGGGATGCAGGAGAAGCGACCGTTCGGCGACGGGGTCGTCACCGGCACGGGCACGATCGACGGCCGGCCGGTCGCGGTGTTCAGCCAGGACGCCACGGTGTTCGGCGGCTCGCTCGGCGAGGTCTACGGCGAGAAGATCGTCAAGGTCATGGACCTCGCGGCCAAGGTCGGGTGCCCGGTCGTCGGCATCAACGACGGCGGTGGCGCGCGGATCCAGGAGGGCGTCGTCGCGCTCGGCCTGTACGGCGAGATCTTCATCCGCAACGTCCGCAGCTCCGGGGTCATCCCCCAGATCTCACTGATCCTCGGCCCGTCGGCGGGCGGCGCGGTGTACTCCCCGGCACTGACCGACTTCGTCGTCATGGCCGACGAGACCAGCCACATGTTCATCACCGGCCCGGACGTCATCGAGACCGTCACCGGTGAGCGCGTCGACATGGAGGAGCTCGGCGGCGGCCGGGCCCACAACACCCGCTCGGGCGTCGCCCACTACCTGGCCTCCGACGAGGAGGACGCCTTCGCCTACGTGCGGGACCTGCTGGGCTACCTGCCGTCGAACAACCTGTCCGAGCCGCCGAGCTACCCGGCGCCCGAGCCCGTCGGCGGTTCGATCGAGGACTCGGTCACCGACACCGACCGCGAGCTCGACACGCTCGTGCCCGACTCCCCCAACACGCCCTACGACATCCGCGAGGTCATCTCCCGGGTCGTCGACGAGGGCGACTTCCTCGAGGTCCACGAGCTGTTCGCGCCCAACATCGTCTGCGGCTTCGCGCGGGTCGAGGGCAACAGCGTCGGCATCGTCGCCAACCAGCCGACCCAGTTCGCCGGCTGCCTCGACATCCACGCCTCGGAGAAGGCCGCGCGCTTCGTCCGCACCTGCGACGCGTTCAACGTCCCCGTCGTGACGTTCGTCGACGTCCCCGGCTTCCTGCCGGGCACCGAACAGGAGTGGAACGGCATCATCCGCCGCGGCGCGAAACTGATCTACGCCTACGCCGAGGCCACCGTCCCCAAGATCACGGTCATCACCCGCAAGGCCTACGGCGGCGCCTACGACGTCATGGGCTCCAAGCACCTCGGCGCGGACGTCAACATCGCGTGGCCGACGGCGCAGATCGCGGTCACGGGCGCGTCGGGCGCGGTCGGCATCCTCTACCGCAAGCAGCTCAAGGGCCTGGAGGGCGACGAGCTCGCCGCCAAGCGGGCGGAGCTGCAGACCGAGTACGAGGACACCCTCGCCAACCCCTACATCGCCGCCGACCGCGGGTACATCGACGCCGTCGTCCCGCCCTCGCACACCCGCGGGTACGTGGGCCGGGCGCTGCGGATGCTCGCCACCAAGCGCGAAGAGGTCCCGACGCGCAAGCACGGGAACATCCCCCTGTGAGCGACGATCCTGTGAGCTCCCCCTCGGAAGAGCAGACGCCGGAGGAGCGGCGGGCCCTGTTCCGGGTCGTGCGCGGCGAGCCGTCCGACGAGGAGGTCGCCGCGCTGACGGCGGTCCTGCTCGCGGCGGCCTCCTCGGCGGGCACGGGCGCCGCCCCGGCGCAGCGCGACCGCTGGTCCGACCCGGTCCGGCGGATGCGCGCCCCCCTGCGCCCGGGCCCCGGCGCCTGGCGCGCCTCCGCCCTGCCCCGCTGAGGCCCGCCTGCCCCTGACCCCGCCCGCCCTTCTGCCGCCTGCCGCCGACCCTCTCTGCAGGAACGGCACTTTCCCGCAACCGGGCTGCAGGAAAGTGCCGTTCCTGCAGCCGGGGTCCGGCCGCGGCACCCGCGCGGGGACACTCGCGACATCGACGCGGCGCCGGGTGAGCGGCCCGCGCGGGCACGGCGTGCGATGGGCGTTGCGACGGAGGTGGCGTCCGTAGGCTCGCGGGGTGCGTCTCGTTCTCGCCTCCGCCTCCCCCGCCCGGCTCTCCGTCCTGCGCGCCGCCGGGCTCGACCCCGTCGTCGAGGTCTCCGACGTCGACGAGGACGCCCTCCTCGCCGCGATCCCGGACGCCTCGCCCGGCGAGAAGGTGACGGCGCTGGCGGGCGCCAAGGCCACGACGGTGGCCCGTCGGGTCGCCGGCCCGCGCCCCGGGGCGGTCGTCGTCGGCTGCGACTCGATGCTGTCGATCGACGGTGAGCTCGTCGGGAAGCCCCTCGACGTCGACACCGCCCGCCGGCGCTGGAAGGCGATGGCCGGGCGCACCGGCGATCTCGTCACCGGGCACGCCGTGCTGCGCCTCGTCGACGGCGAGATCGACCGTGTCGCGGAGGGGCACGCGACGACGACGGTGCGCTTCGCCGAGCCCACCGACGCCGAGCTGGAGGCCTACCTGGCGACGGGCGAGCCGCTCGCGGTGGCGGGGGCGTTCACCCTCGACGGGCTGGGCGCGTGGTTCGTCGACGGCATCGACGGCGACCCCTCGAACGTCATCGGGATCAGCCTCCCGCTGGTGCGCAGGCTGCTCGGCGCGATCGGCGTCTCGCCCGTCGACCTGTGGGCCCACCGGAGCGGGTGAGCGGCACCCACCCCGCGCGCCGCGGCGGACTATCGTCGCGGCCATGGCGCTGCCCGCTGACAACGACCCGAAGCTCGCCGACTACGCCCACCCGGAGCGGCTGGTCACCACCGAGTGGCTCGCGGCCAACCTCGGCTCCGACGGCCTGGTCGTCGTCGAGTCCGACGAGGACGTCCTGCTCTACGACACCGGCCACATCCCGGGCGCGGTGAAGGTCGACTGGCACACCGAGCTCAACGACCCGGTGACCCGCGACTACGTCGACGGCGCCCGCTTCGCCGAGATCTGCGGCGAGCGCGGCATCGCCCGCGACACCACCGTCGTGTTCTACGGCGACCGCAACAACTGGTGGGCCACCTACGCGCTGTGGGTGTTCGCCCTGTTCGGCCACGAGGACGTGCGCATCCTCGACGGCGGCCGCGCGAAGTGGGTCGCCGAGGGCCGGGAGATGACCACCGAACAGCCGAAGCCGGCGACCGTCGACTACCCGGTCGTCGAGCGCGACGACACGACGCTGCGCGCGTTCAAGGACGACGTGCTCGCGCACCTGGAGAAGGTGAAGGGCGGCACGGGCGCGCTGGTCGACGTCCGCTCCCCCGGCGAGTACTCCGGCGAGCTGCTGCACATGCCCGACTACCCGCAGGAGGGCGCGGTCCGCGGCGGGCACATCCCGGGCGCCGCGAACGTGCCGTGGGCCCGCGCCGCCGCCGAGGACGCGACGTTCAAGCCGCGCGCCGACCTCGAGGCCATCTACCTGCAGGAACAGGGCCTGTCGGCCGACGACGACGTCGTCGCCTACTGCCGCATCGGCGAGCGGTCGAGCCACACCTGGTTCGTGCTCACCCACCTGCTGGGCTTCGGCACGGTCCGCAACTACGACGGCAGCTGGACCGAGTGGGGCAACACGGTGCGGGTCCCCATCGCACAGGGGGCCGAGCGTGGCTGATCTCCCACCCAGGCTGGCGGAGCTGGTCGAGGACTTCTCCGCCGTCGGCCCGAAGGACCGGCTGCAGCTGCTGCTCGAGCTGTCGCAGGAGCTGCCGGACCTGCCGGAGCGCTACGCCGACGCCGCGGACTCGATGGAGCAGGTGCACGAGTGCCAGTCGCCGCTGTTCCTGGCGGTGGAGGTCGAGGACGGCGCTGCCGCCCCCGACCGGCCCGTGCACCTGTTCTTCTCCGCGCCGCCCGAGGCCCCGACGACGCGCGGCTTCGCCTCGATCATGCACACGGGTCTCGACGGCGAGTCCGCCGCGGACGTCCTGGCCGTGCCCGACGACTTCTACGTCGCGCTCGGGCTCGGCCAGGCCGTGAGCCCGCTGCGGCTGCGCGGGATGGCGGCGATGCTCGCCCGGATCAAGAACCAGGTGCGCGCCCGTACGGCGTGAGCCGCGAACCTCGGAACCTCAAGTCTTGGTGAGGAACGTTCCCCCGATGCGATGACGCCGACCACACTGTGGCCAGTCCCAAGAGGACGAGTCAGGGGGTGGTTCGGATGGGCACACTCGCGGCCTCGGGCGACACCTGGGGGATCAGCGGCTCGACGTTCATTCTCTTCTACCTGGTCATCGCCGTCGTCGTCTGGATCTGGGCGGTCCGGACGCGGCGGCAGATCGCGGGCGCGCGCGGCGGGGGCCGCCCACCCGCGGATCTCACCGGCACGCCCTACGACGCGGCGTACCTCAACGGTGGCGCGGACCTCGCGGTGTACGCCGCACTGTCGTCGATGCGCGTCGACGGGACGATCGAGACGGCGGGCCGCGGCAACGTCGTCGCGGTGGGCGCGCTGCTGCCCGGCGCCGACGAGCTGGAGCGGGCGATCCACGCGACGGCCACGTCCCCGGTCGGCCGCGGCCGACTGCGCTACCACGAGTACGTCGCCGCCGCGTTGGCGGCGATCGAGCGGCGGCTCACCGCCGAGGGCCTGCTCGTCACCGACATCGAGCGGCGCGGCGTCCGGCAGGCGGGCGCGTGGATGCTCCTCGTCGCCGGGCTGGGCCTGGCCCGGCTCGTCGCCGGGGTCGCCAACGGCAAGCCCGTCACGTTCCTGGTGCTGGCGACGCTGGGCGCGGCCGTCGTCGGCGTCGTGCTGATGGCCCGGGTCCCGCGGCGCACGCCGCTCGGCGACGCCACGGTCTCCGCGATGCGGGCCCAGCACCATCGGCTGTCACCGGCGAACCGGCCGGACTGGGTCGCGAACGGGGCGACGGCCGCGGCGCTCGGCGTCGGCGTCTTCGGGATGAGCGCGCTGTGGGCCTCCGACCCGGCGTTCGCCGACGAGCTCGCCGCGCAGAAGCTCGCGTCGTCGGGCGGCGGCTGGTCGGGCGGCGACTCGGGCAGCAGCTACGGCGGGGGCGCCGGCTGCGGTGGGGGGAGCAGCTGCGGTGGGGGGAGCAGCAGCTGTGGCGGAGGGGGTGGCTGCGGCGGCGGGGGTGGCTGCGGTGGCTGAGCCCGGCGCCGGCCCCGCGACCCGGCTGGGCACGGGCATCGGCTGGCGTCCCGAGATCGCGGGGATCGTCGCCGAGCTGCCCGGTCTGCGCTTCTGCGAGGTCATCGCAGAAGCGATCGATCCCGCGGCTCCGCCTCGAGGGGTGGCGGAGCTGCGGGATCGAGGGGTCCCGGTGATCCCGCACGGCGTGCGGCTGTCCCTCGGCAGTGCCGACGGGCTCGACCCCGAACGGGTCGCCCACCTCGCGGCGTGCGCCGATGCGCTGGACGCGCCGCTGGTCAGCGAGCACGTGTCGTTCACCCGGGTCGCCGGGCGCGACGCCGGGCACCTACTCCCGGTGCCGCGGACCCGGGAGGCGCTCGACGTGCTGGTCGCGAACGTGGCCCGGGTGCAGGCCGAGCTCGACGTCCCGTTGGCGCTGGAGCCCGTCGCGGCGCTCTTCGACTGGCCGGGCGACGAGTTCACCGAGGCCGAGTTCCTCACCCGGCTGCTCGACCGCACCGAGGCGTGGCTGCTGCTCGACGTCGCGAACGTCCACGCCAACGCCGTGAACCGGGGCGGCGACCCGTGCGCGGTCCTCGACGGGCTGCCGTTGGACCGGATCGCCTACGTGCACGTCGCGGGCGGCAGCGAGCACCCCGGCGACACGGCCGCCGGCGACCCCGGCGTGTACCACGACAGCCACACCGACCCCGTTCCGCCGGAGGTGTTCGCGCTGCTGGGCGAGCTGTGCGACCGGCGGCTGCCGCCCGCGGTGATGCTGGAGCGCGACGGTCGCTACCCGCCCGCCGCCGAGCTGGCGGCGGAGCTGGCCGCGATCTCCGCGGCAGCCCGGTTCGCACCACCGGCAGCCCGCGCTGCGGCGGCGGGCCAGGTCGTGCCGGCGGCGGCCGGGGTCGCGCCCGGGGTGCTCCGGTGAGCGCCGGGCTGGCCGCGCGGCAGGCTGCGCTCGTCGACGCACTGGTGGCGGGCGCCCCGGTGCCCGACGGCTTCGACCCCGTCCGCCTCGCGACGACGCGCCGCGCCCTGCTGCGCAAGCGTGCCGGGGAGGCCGCCCGGCACTGGCCACTGCTCGCGGCCGCGCTCGGCCCCGGGTGGCCGACGGCCGTCGCCGAGGCCCTCGACGGGGTACCGCCGGGCGGCTCGTTGCGCGACGGCCGGGACGTCGCCCGGTGGCTGCGGGCGGCCGGGCGGCTGCCCGCCGGCGCCGTCGACGAGCTGGCCGCGCGAGAGGTCGCCACCCGCTACGACGGCAGCGGCGCGCCCCGCGCCCGCCGGGCGCCCGCGGTACGCCGCGGCCGGGGGTCCGTGTTCGTGCAGGTGGGCGGCCGGACCCTTCGGCTCCGGCTCCGCAACCGCTGAGCGACGAAGACCACACCTGCCTGGCTCGATCCAGTTCCGCAGGCCGCGCAGGGGGCGCTCCGAACGTCGGAAACGCCACAGGTCCGCGGCCCGGAGAAATTCGTCCGGTCCTCCTAGACTCCCTGCAACGCGCCGGCGCGACGGGCCGGCCGATTCACCGAGGAGCGGACGTTGCCCGAGCTGACCAAGATCCTCGTCGCGAACCGGGGGGAGATCGCGGTCCGTGTGATCCGCGCGGCCAAGGACGCCGGCCTCGCGTCGGTCGCCGTGTACGCCGACCCCGATCGCGACGCCCTGTTCGTCCGGCTCGCCGACGAGGCGTTCGCGCTGGGCGGCAGCACCGCCGCCGAGTCCTACCTCGACTTCGACAAGGTGATCGGCGCGGCGAAGCAGGCGGGCGCCGACGGCATCCACCCGGGATACGGCTTCCTGTCGGAGAACGCCGACTTCGCGCAGGCCGTCATCGACGCGGGGATCACCTGGATCGGGCCGTCCCCGCAGTCGATCCGCGACCTGGGCGACAAGGTCACCGCACGGCACATCGCGATGCGGGCGGGCGCCCCGCTGGTCCCCGGCACGGCCGACCCGGTCTCGGGCGCCGACGAGGTGATCGCGTTCGCGAAGGAGCACGGCCTGCCCGTCGCGATCAAGGCGGCGTTCGGCGGCGGCGGGCGCGGCATGAAGGTCGCGCGCGAGGAGAAGGAGATCGCCGAGCTCTACGAGTCGGCCGTCCGCGAGGCGACCGCGGCGTTCGGCCGCGGCGAGTGCTTCGTCGAGCGTTACCTCGACAAGCCGCGGCACGTCGAGACCCAGGTCCTGGCCGACCAGCACGGCAACGCGATCGTCGTCGGCACGCGCGACTGCTCGCTGCAGCGCCGCTTCCAGAAGCTGGTCGAGGAGGCCCCGGCGCCGTTCCTCACCGACGAGCAGCGCACGACGCTCTACGACGCGTCGAAGGCCATCGTCAAGGAGGCCGGCTACTACGGCGCCGGCACCGTCGAGTTCCTCATCGGGCAGGACGGGCTGATCACGTTCCTCGAGGTCAACACGCGGCTGCAGGTCGAGCACCCGGTCTCGGAGGAGACCTCCGGGCTCGACCTGGTCCGCGAGATGTTCCGCATCGCCGAGGGCAAGGAGCTCAACGTCCTCGAGGATCCGGCGCCGCGCGGGCACTCCATCGAGTTCCGGATCAACGGTGAGGACGCCGGTCGCAACTTCCTCCCCGCGCCCGGCACGGTCAGCTCGATCGCGTACCCCGCCGGCCCGGGTGTGCGCGTCGACGCGGGCGTGGAGGCGGGCTCGGTCGTCGGCGGGAACTTCGACTCGCTGCTGGCCAAGCTGATCGTCACCGGTTCCGACCGCGCCCAGGCGCTGGAGCGCTCGCGCCGCGCGCTGGCGGAGATGCAGGTCGAGGGCATGGCGACGGTGCTGCCGTTCCACCGGCTCGTCGTGTCCGACCCCGCGTTCGCCGCCGACACCGAGGACGGGTTCACCGTCCACACCCGGTGGATCGAGACGGAGTGGGACAACACGGTGCCGCCGTTCGAGGGCGGCGCCGAGGCCGGATCCGAGGAGGCACCTCGGCAGTCGGTCGTCGTCGAGGTCGGCGGGCGCCGGCTCGAGGTGTCCCTGCCCGGCGACCTCGCCATCGGCACCGGCGGCGGCGGCGCGAAGGCGGCGCCCCGCAAGCGCGGGAAGTCCGGCGGTGGTGGCACCAAGGCGTCGGGTGACTCCGTGACCGCGCCCATGCAGGGCACCATCATCAAGGTCGCGGTCTCCGACGGCGACACCGTCAGTGCGGGCGACCTCGTCGTCGTGCTCGAGGCGATGAAGATGGAGAACCCGGTGACCGCCCACAAGGACGGCACGATCACCGGGCTGTCCGCCGACACGGGCTCGTCGGTCACCCAGGGCACCGTGATCTGCGAGATCAAGGACTGACGCTGGAGCCCGTCGAGATCAACGCGGGGACCTGGTACCTGCGGGCGCCGCGCGCCGACGACCGCGTCGACGACCGGCCCGCCTACGCCGAGGCGGGTGTCGACGGCGACGCGGGCGTCGCGACCGCGACGGCCGGCTGGGCGGGCGACCGCACCTGCACGTGGGCGGTCTGCGAGCCGACGACGGGCCGGATGGTCGCGGAGGTCGTCCTCGACGGCGTGCTCGGCGACGGCGGAGAGGCCGTGCTGCGGGTCTGGGAGCTGCCCGCCGGGCAGGCGGCCGGCGCGCTCGCCGAGTCGTTGCCGGCCGTGCTGCGGTTCGCCGTCGGGGGCCTGGGCGCGGCGCGGGTCCGCTGGCCGGGGGCCACCGACGAGCTCGCGGCGTCCTGCGGGTTCAGCTCCGACCCGCGCGCGCAGCTCACCACCGCCGCTCCCGGGGATTGACCGCGAGATCCGCTGCTGGTTACCGTCGGCGCGCACCGTGCCGTCCGGCGTCAGCGTCGACGCGGCCCGGCACCGTGCGGACAACTGCACAGCGACACCGCACTCCCGTGTGTTCCACCACGGGGCCGGTAGTTCCGCCACGCGGAAAGACCGCGCCGCGGATCCGTCACCACGTCGGCCGAGCCACGTCGTGAGCTGTCCATCGCCACATCGGACACCAGGATCCGTCATGCCCCAGCAGTACGTGTACGTCACGACGCACATGCACGTCGAAGGGCCGATTCCGGGCCCGCACTCCCTGCTCACCCTGGCGTCGGCCGCGCACCGCGCGGACGGCTCCCTGATCGCGACGTTCACCACGAACGTCGCCGAACTGCCCGGTGCCACGATCCACCCGGTCGCGCTGAGCTCGTGGCGCGGCCGAGCGGAGGACTGGCTCGCCACCCGCCGGGCACCCCGCCCACCCGCGGCGGCGACCGCCGACTACGCCCGCTGGGTCGACGACCTCGCGGCGCCCGCGGTGTTCGTCGCCGACCAGGACGGGCAGGACCACGTGTACCTCTACTGGTACCTGCAGCGGTTCGTGGGCAGCTGGCCGTTCGTCGCGGCAGGCTCCCGCGCCGCCGTCCCGGGCATGCTGCCCGCGGCGGCGGTCTGCCCGCTGCGCCGCTGCCGTCCGGCGGCGCACCAGCAGGTCGCGGCCTGATCCGCCCGGTCGTGACCCCCGCCCACCCGGCGGGGGTCACGCCGGTGCGGCGCTGCCGGTCAGTCCGTGGCCGGGTTCCTCCGGCCGACGACGGCACCCGCGACCCCCGCGACCAGTGTCAGCGTCGCCAGCACCATCGACAGCCAGCCGAACCCGCTGACCGCCAGCCCGATCCCTGCCGACAGCGCACCGACGGCGAGCCCCGTACGCGCGACCGCGACACCCGAGAGCCTGCGGGTGACGAGCCGGGCGCCCAGCGCGGTCAGCAGCACGGCGATGAACGCCGACGCCGGGGCGATCAGCGCGGCGGGCGGGAAGACGAAGTAGGCGACGTCGTCGACGAACTGCGACGCGACGGCGGCGACCACGACGGGGACGACGGGGACCCGGGTCGTGGCGTTCTGCAGTGTGGTCATGCCATCGAGCATCGCCGCCGTGCGGCCCCGGGAAATCGGGGTTCCCCCGGACCCGACCCCGAGCTCCCGTGAGCTCCCGTGAGCGACCCGGCCGGGCGGCTCAGTCGAGGTCGTCGTGCTGCATGAGGCGGCGGCCCGCCTCGGTGATCGTCCCCGACAGCGAGGGGTAGACCGAGAAGGTGTGGGCGAGGTCGTCGACCGACAGGCCGTTCTGCACCGCCATCGCGATGGGCAGGATCAGCTCGCTCGCCACCGGCGCGACGACGACCCCGCCGATGACGACGCCCGTCGCCGGCCGGCAGAACAGCTTCACGAACCCGCGGCGGATGCCGCGCATCTTGGCGCGCGGGTTGGTGGCCAGCGGCATCATGACCGTCCGCGCCGGGACCTCGCCGGAGTCGATGACGCGCTGGCTGATGCCGACCGTCGCGATCTCGGGACGGGTGAAGACGTTGGCGGCGACGGTGCGCAGCTTGATCGGCGCGACGCCCTCGCCGAGGGCGTGCCACATCGCGATCCGGCCCTGCATCGCGGCGACGGAGGCGAGCATGAGCACGCCGGTGCAGTCGCCCGCGGCGTAGATGCCGGGCACCGAGGTCCGCGACACCCGGTCGACGGTGACGAACCCGCCTGCGTCGGTGCGCACGCCGATCTTCTCCAGGCCGATGCCGGACGTGTTGGGCACGGAGCCGACCGTCATGAGCGCGTGCGAGCCGCGGACCTGCCGGCCGTCGGTCAGCGTGACGACGACCCCGTCGCCCTCGCGCACGACGGACTCGGCGCGGGCGTTGGCGAGGATCTCGGCGCCGCGCTCGGCGAACACCTCCTCCAGCACCGCGGCGGCGTCGGCGTCCTCGCCGGGCAGCACGCGGTCGCGGCTGGACACCAGCGTCACCCGGCACCCGAGCTCGACGTAGGCCGAGACGAACTCCGCACCCGTCACCCCGGAGCCGACGACGACCAGGTGCTCGGGCAGGGCCGGCAGGTCGTAGAGCTGGCGCCAGGTCAGGACGCGCTCGCCGTCCGGCCGGGCGGAGTCGAGGATGCGGGGCGTGGCGCCGGTCGCGACCAGCACGACGTCGGCCGGCAGCTCCTCCTCGGCACCGTCGGCCGTCGTGACGTGGACCAGGTGCGGGGCGCGCCCGGGGACGGGCTCGTCGAAGCTGGCGGACCCGGCGATGATCCGGACGCCCTCGCCCGCGACGCGGTCGCGGATGTCGGCCGACTGGGCCCGGGCGAGGCTCTGCACGCGCCCGTGCACCTTGGGCAGGTCGATGCCGGCGGTGTCGCGGTCGACGAGGACGCCGAGGTCCTCGGCCCGGTGCAGGTCGACGCGCACGGCGGCACTGGAGATGAAGGTCTTCGACGGGACGCAGTCGTCGAGAACGCAGGCGCCGCCCATGCCGTCGCGTTCGACGACGGTGACGTCGCTGCCGTGCTGCGCGGCGACCAGGGCCGCCTCGTAGCCGGCCGGCCCACCACCCATGATCACGATCCTGGTCACGCCGCTTCGGCCTCCTCGCGTCGGTCCGGACCTCGCATACAGTACGCCCGTCCTGTGAACGGGACATCGCGCCGGGGTGAGGTCCTCGATCAGGTCCGTACAGCGCATCGCTAGTCTGTCGGGGTGCCGCTCTACGCCGCTTATGGGTCGAACATGGACCCCGCGCAGATGAAGGAGCGCGCCCCGTACAGCCCGATGGCCGGGACGGGGTGGCTCCAGGGCTGGCGGCTGACCTTCGGCGGTGAGGACTTCGCCTGGGAGGGCGCCCTCGCCACGGTCGTCGAGCACCCGGGCTCGCAGGTGTTCGTCGTGCTCTACGACGTGCCCGACCACGACGCCGCCACCCTCGACCGCTGGGAGGGCGGCGAGCTCGGGCTGCACAAGAAGCTGCGGCTGCGCGTGCACACCCTCGAGGGCGACGTCCTCGCCTGGATCTACGTGCTCGACGCGTACGAGGGCGGCATGCCCTCGGCGCGCTACCTCGGCGTGATCGCCGACGCAGCCGAGCAGGCCGGCGCCCCGGACGACTACGTCGCCGCCCTGCGCAGCCGCCCCTCCCGCAAGTCCCTCTAGTTCCCCCGCCGCGGACGACGCCGCCCGCGCGCAACCTCAACCGTCGCCGACCCGCTCCGGGACAGCACCCAGGTTGCGCACCGGACCTCGTCAGCGGGGGTCAGGCCGGCGCTTCTGCCAGGTCCAGCCGGCACAGCAGCGCGTCCTGCGCGACGCTGTCGCCCACCTTCACCACGACCTCCGCGACGGTCCCGGAGACGGTGGCGCGCACGGCGTTCTCCATCTTCATCGCCTCGACGACGGCGACGACCTCACCGGCCGCCACCTGCTGGCCCTCCTCCACCGCGAGTTGCACGACGGTGCCCTGCATCGGCGAGAGGAGCCGGTCGGGCGCGGCGGCGGCGCCGGCAGCACGGTCGGCGCCCGCGAGCAGGCCCGCCCGGACGGCCTCGGCCGCGGTGCCGGTGAGGACCGCCATCCCGGGCAGCGACACCCGCAGCGTCCGACGGCCCAGCCGCAGCAGCCCGACGGTCGGGTCCGGCTCCGGCGGCCGCCGGCGCGGCAGGTACTCCTCCTCGATCCAGCGCGTGTGGACGCCCAGGGAGTCGGGGCCGGCGAACGCCGGATCGGCGAGGACGTCGCGATGCACGTCGAGGACCGTGGGCACCCCGTCCACGCGGGTCTCGGCGAGCACCCGGCGCGCCCTGGCCAGTGCCTGCGCGCGGTCGCGACCGGTGACGACCACCTTGGCCAGCAGCGAGTCGTACTCGGCGCCGACGCGCCCGCCCGCCGCGATGCCCGTGTCGACGCGGACGCCCGGGCCGGTGGGCACCTCGAAGCGGGTCACGGTCCCCGGCACGGGCGCGAACCCGCGGTCGGCGTCCTCGGCGTTGATCCGGAACTCGATCGCGTGCCCGCGGACGGGCACCTCCGCCGGCAGGTCGAGCGGCTCGCCCGCGGCGACCCGCAGCTGCGCGCCGACGACGTCGACGCCCGTGACCTCCTCGGTGACCGGGTGCTCGACCTGCAGCCGCGTGTTGACCTCGAGGAACGTGGTCGTGCCGTCGGCGCCGACCAGGAACTCGACGGTCCCGGCGCTGGTGTAGCCGGCCTCGCGGCAGATCGCGGTCGCCGACGCGTGCAGGGTCTCGCGCAGCGCGTCGGGCAGGAAGGGCGCGGGCGCCTCCTCGACCAGCTTCTGGTTACGCCGCTGGACGGTGCAGTCGCGCGTGCCGAGCACGGCGACGGCGCCGTGGGTGTCGGCCAGCACCTGGACCTCGACGTGGCGGGCCTGCGGCAGGAACCGTTCGACGAAGCACTCGCCGCGCCCGAACGCGGCCGTCGCCTCGCGGACCGCGGACTCGAACGCCGACGCGATCCCGGCCGCCTCGTGCACGACCTTCAGCCCCCGGCCACCCCCGCCGAACGCCGCCTTGATCGCGATCGGGAAGCCGTGCTCGGCGGCGAACGCCTCGACCTCGTCGGCGCCGGCCACCGGCGAGGAGGTGCCGGGGGCCATCGGCGCCCCGACCCGGCGCGCGATCTCGCGGGCCGAGACCTTGTCCCCCAACGCGCGCATGGCCTCGGGCGTCGGCCCGACCCAGACGAGCCCGGCGTCGACGACCTGCTGGGCGAAGCCGGCGTCCTCGGACAGGAAGCCGTAGCCGGGATGGACGGCGTCGGCACCGGCCAGGGCGGCGGCGTCGAGCAGCGCGGCGGCGCAGAGGTAGGTCTCCCCCGGCGCCGTGCCCGGCAGCCGGATCGCCTCGTCGGCGAGCAGCGTGTGCGGCGCACCGGCATCGGGGTCGGCATACACCGCGACGGCGCGCAGACCCGCGTCGTGACACGCCCGCACGATGCGGACGGCGATCTCCCCGCGGTTCGCGACGAGCACCGTCTCGATCTTCCTCACTGCGTCTCCCCCGCCCGGGCCAGCACCTGGCGGGCCAGTTTCAGGTGCACGGCGTCGACCATCTCCCCGTCGACGACGGCCACCCCTGCCGACTCCGCCGCCAGGACCCGGCGCGCCCGGTCGACCTCGTCCTTCGACGGGGTGAACACCTCGTGGGCGAGCGCGACCTGGCTCGGATGGATGCAGATCTTCCCCGTGTAGCCGAGGTCGCGGCCGTCGGAGGCGTCGGCGCGGAAGGCCTCGGCGTCGTCGATGGCGGTGACGACCTGGTCGAGCAGCGGGATCCCCGCGAGCCTGCTCGCGAGCACGACCTGGCTGCGCGCGTAGAGGACCTCCAGGCTGCCGGCGGTGCGCCTGCCGCCCAGGTCGGCGATGTAGTCCTCGGCGCCGAAGAACCCGGTGTCGGCGTGCGCGAACAGCTCGCGCGCGTTGACGACGCCGAGCGCGGACTCGATGCCCGCCATCAGGATCCGGCCCCGGGTGCGCTCACGCACCGCGGCGAGCACCGCGGGGTCCTCCGCCTTGGGCACGATCACGCCGGCGGCCGGGCTCGCGAGCACCGCGTCGAGGTCCGCGTCGAACCACGGGGTGCCGGGAGCGTTGACCCGCACCAGGACGACGGCCTCGCCGGCGTCGAGCGACGCCGCGGCCACCCCGGCCCTGGCGGCGTCCTTGCCCGGCACCGCGACGGCGTCCTCCAGGTCGACGGCGACGGCGTCGGGCGCCCAGCGCGGGACCTTGGCGAGCAGGTCGAGCTTGTCGGCCGGAACGAACAGCAGGCTGCGGAAGGTGCTCATACCGGGCTCACCACGTGGTGTCGCCGGTCGCGCGTGCGGTCCCACCCGTCGGCGGCCGCGAGCCGCGCGACGAGCTCGGCGCGCATGTCCCCCGGCTCGACGACGGCGTCGACGACCAGGTCGCTGCCCATCCGCAGCAGGTTCACCTCGGCCTCCTGCTCGGCGACCCGGCGCGCGACGAACGCCGCCCGCTCCCCGGGATCCTCGATCTGGGCGATCCTGTTGGCGTACATGGCGTTCGCCGACGCCTCGGGGGCCATCGTGCCGATCGTCGCCGTCGGCAGGGCCAACGTCGCGCGGGGCTCGAAGCCGGGGGCGCACATCGCGTAGTAGCCCGCGGCGTAGGCCTTGCGCAGCACGACGGTGAAGCGCGGCACCTCCGCCGAGGCCATGGCCACCAGCATCTTCGCGCCGTGCCGGATGATCCCCTGCCGCTCGACGGCCACCCCGACCATGAAGCCCGGCACGTCCTGCAGGAACACGATCGGGATGTTGAAGGCGTCGCACAGGGAGATGAACCGGGCGGCCTTGTCGGCGGAGTCGACGAAGATCGCCCCGCTGCGCACCGACGGCTGGTTGGCGACGACGCCCACGACGCGGCCCTCGATGCGCCCGAGCCCGCAGACCATCTCGGTGGCCCAACCCGACTTGATCTCGAAGAACGAGCCCTCGTCGACGATCCGGTCGATGACGTCGTTCACGTCGTAGGGCTGGTTGGGGTCGCTCGGGACGAGGTCGTCGGGCCAGTGCGGCAGGGCGGGCGGCCGCGGCTCGGCGACGGCGGGCCGGTCGCGGAACGAGTCGGGCAGGTAGGTCAGCAGCAGCCGGGCGGCCGCGATGGCCTCGCCGTCGCTGCCGAAGACCTCGTCGCCGCAGCCGGAGACCGTGGCGTGCATGCGCGCGCCGCCCATCTCCTCCAACGTCGTGACCTCGCCGGTGACCTTCTCGGCGACCCGCGGCGAGGCCAGGTACATCGACGCGTTGCCCTCGACCATCCCGACCCAGTCGGTGAACGCGGGCATGTACGCGCCACCCGCCGCCGAGGGGCCGAGCAGGCAGCACACCTGCGGCACCCGCCCGGAAAGCCGGACCTGCAGGTGGAAGATGCGCGACGCGCCCCGGCGGCCCGGGAAGAAGCCCATCTGGTCGTTGAGCCGCCCGCCCGCCGAGTCGACGAGGTAGACGACGGGCAGCAGGTCGCGGTCGGCGCGCTCGAGGATGCGGATCTGCTTCTCGCAACCCAGCTCGCCCCACGAGCCGGCCTTCACCGTGAAGTCGTGCGCGATGACGGCGACGAGCCTGCCCTCGATCCGGCCCACCCCGGTGACGACACCGTCGGCGGGCAGGCCCTCGCTGCGCGCGTTGGCCAGCAGCCCGTCCTCGACGAACGAGCCCGGGTCGAACAGCAACGTCAGCCGGTCGCGGACGGGGAGCTTCGCGGGCCAGCGGGACGTGTCGAGCCCCGCGAGCGCGGCGGCGCGGGCAGCCGCGACGTCGTCGCGACGGCCGAGCTGGGCCGTCACGACGACGCCTGCGGGGAGCGGCGGATCAGGCCGGTGCGCCGGGCCTTGCAGACCAGCTCGTCGCGCTGGTTGTGGGCGCGGTGCTCGAAGACCACGATGCCCTGCGTCGGCCTGCTCTTCGACGCGCGCGCCGAGACCACCTCGGACTCGACGCGGATCGTGTCGCCGACGAAGACGGGCTTGGGGAACACGACCTCGTCGAGGCCGAGCTGGGCGAGGATCGTGCCGTGGGTCAGCTCGGGCACCGACAGCCCGACGACGAGCGCGACGGTGAACATGCTGTTGACCAGCACCTGCCCGAACTCGGTGCCCTTCGAGTAGTCGGCGTCGAGGTGTGCGGCCGCGGGGTTCATCGTCATCGTCGTGAACAGGACGTTGTCGGTCTCGGTGACCGTCCGCCGGATCGCGTGCTCGACGACGAGCCCCTCGGTGAGCTCCTCGAACCAGAGCCCGGACACGACCCGGCCCTCGGCGTCACGACGTTGCTGCAGAACCACTCAGACTCCCTGGAATTCCGGTGCACGCTTGCCGGCGAACGCGGCGAGCCCCTCGCGGGCGTCCGGGTTGCCGGTCAGGTGCTCGACGACGGTGCGCTGCTCGGCCGCGAGCGCCTCCCGGTAGGGCACCGCGAGCCCGTCGAAGTACATCCGCTTCATCCCCGCGAGCGCGCTCGGGCTGTGCCGCAACAGCCGGGCGACGATGCCGCCGACGGTCGGCTCGAGGTCGTCGGGCTCCACGCACCAGCCGACGAGTCCCATCGCCGCGGCGGTCGCGCCGTCGACGATCTCGCCGGTGTAGAGCAGCCGGCGGGCCAGTGCGGCGGGGAGCACGCGCGGCAGCCGGACCGATCCGCCCGCGCCGGGCAGCATCCCGTACTCCATGTGCCGGTCGCCGATCCTGGCCTCGGTGGAGGCGACGACGAGGTCGCACGCCAGCATCAGCTCGCACCCGCCGGCGACGCCGTAGCCGTCGACGACGCAGACCGAGATGAACGGCGCGGCCTCGATCGCGTCGAGCGCGGCGCCGATCTGCGCGATGTACGCGGCGACGGCGTCGCGGTCGTCGCCCAGCCCGAGCAGGTACGGCAGGTCCGCGCCGGCCGAGAGCGCCCTACCGCGGCCGCGGACCGTCGCCACCCGGCAGCCTGCGTCGGTGACCGCCTGCACGGCGGAGTTCAGCCCCTCGAGCAGGTCGGGGCTCATGGCGTTGTGCGCCTTCTCGCGGGTGAGCGTGATCGAGGCGGCGCCCCCGTCGATCACGACCTCCACCGGCGGGGCGCTCATCGCTGCCTCCGCACGGTGATGCCCGCCTTCTCGCGGTCCCACAACTCGTCCCTGCCGTCCACCGCAGCGGCCTTCAACTTGAACTTCTCCACCTTCTGGCTGGGCGTCTTCGGCAGCTCGTCGATGAGCTGCCAGTACCGGGGCACCATGAAGTACGCCATGTTGTCGACGCAGTAGCCGACCAGCTCCGCGAAGTCGGGCGTCGCGCCCTCGGCCGGCACGACGTAGACCATCACGTCGTCCTCCGAGAGGTCCGACGGCACCGCGACGGCGGCGGCCTCGTGCACGTCCGGGTGCTTGCAGAGGATGGTCTCCAGCTCGTAGGCGGAGATGTTCTCGCCACGGCGGCGGATGACCTCCTTCTTGCGCTCGGAGAAGTACAGGTAGCCGTCGGCGTCGAGCCGCCCGCGGTCGCCGGTGAGGAACCACAGGTCGCGGATCGCCCCGAGCGTGGCCTCCGGCATGTCGTGGTAGCCGAGCATGATCATGCCGGGGCCGTTGGGCCGGATGCAGATCTCCCCGACCTCGCCCGGGGGCAGCGGGTTGCCGTCGTCGTCGGCGATCTGGACGTCGACGTGGTCGCGCACCCGCCCCGCCGACGCGGCCTTCTCGGGCGGGTCGTCCGGGCCGAGCACGGTGACCGCGCAGTTCTCGGTCATCGCGAACACCGACGTGACGGTGATGCCGTAGCGCTGCTTGAAGCCGTCGACGAGTGGGCGCGTCGTCGGCACGACCATTGCCGTGCGGACCCGGTGGTCGCGGTCCTGCGGGCCCTCGGGCAGCTGCCAGATGATGTTGGCCATGGCACCCAGCGCGTTGAACTCCGTGGCGCCGGACTCCCGGATGTCGGTCCAGAACGAGCGCGCCGAGAACCGCGGCGCGAGCGCGACGCACGAGTCGCCCCACAGGGCCGCGTACACCGAGTACCAGATCGCGTTGCCGTGGAAGAGCGGCAGGCAGGTGTAGAGGACGTCGTCGGGGCCGTACTCGCAGTACCGGGCCATCAGCTCGCCGACGGCGTGGCCCTGCGAGTGCGGGGAGACCACACCCTTCGACGGGCCCGTCGTGCCCGACGTGTACATGATCAGCATCGGGTCCGACGGCGTGATGTCCTCGTCGGGGGTGAAGCCCTCCCCCGGCGCGGCGGCGATGTCGGCGAGGTCGTGGTCCCCGCCCGGCCCGCCGTGCACGATCAGGCCCTTCATCGCCTCCGGGGCGCGCACCGCGTGCGCGAGCGTGGGCAGGAAGTCCGCCTCGGCGACGATCCACTCCGACCCGGACTGCCGCAGGTAGTACTCGAGCTGGTCACCCTTGGCCGCGGTGTTGAGCGGCACCGCCACCGCGCCGATCTTGCCGAGCCCCCAGCACACCCACAGGAACTCCGGGCAGTTGCCCAGCATCACCGCGACCGTCGTCCCCTTGCCGACGCCGAGGCGGGCGAACCCGCGCGCGTAGTCGTCGGTGATCCGGTGGACCTCGGCGTAGCTGGTGTCGGCCCACTGGCCGTCGGCGCCGCGGAACCGCAGGAACGGCCGGTCCCCGACGCGCGCCGCCTTCTCCGCCAGCACCCGGCCGATCGTGCGCTCCTCGCGCGGATACACGTGCATCGCCGTCACCCCTGGGGCTTCCGGGCCACGAGCGCCTTCAGGTCGGCGACGCAGCGCGGCTCGTCACGGTGGTTGAGCACGACGAACCGGTATGTGACGACGCCGTCGCCGTCGGGGCGTTCGGCGACGTCGAGCACCTCGGTCTCGACGCGCACCGTGTCCCCGATGACGGTCGGCGCCACGAACCGCAGCTTGTCCAGCCCGTAGAAGGCCTTCATCGCCGGCGGCCAGAACTCGACCAGACCCAGCCCGAACGAGATGACCAGCGCGCCGTGCGCGATGCGCTGCCCGAACCGCGGGTCGGCCGCGGCGTACTCCTTGTCGGTGTGGATCGGGTGCCAGTCGCCGGTGACCATCGCGAACTGCACGATGTCGGTCTCGGTGATCGTGCGGCTCCGCGACACGGAGGTGTCGCCGACGCGGATGTCGTCCAGGTAGGTCGTGATCACGTGCTGCTCATCCCTGCTTGCTCGGCACGCCGGCAGCGACGATGGCCGTCTCGTCGAGGTCCGCGCTGCCGCGGGCGATGGTCCGGGCGCTGATCGCCCACACGCACACGAGCGAGATCAGCGACATCACGCACACGTAGACGGCCACCGACACCACGGTCCCGGTGCCCTTCACGAGCGCGGCCGCGATGATCGGCGCCAGCGCGCCGCCGAGCAGCACGCCGATCTGGAAGCTGGTCGACGCTGCGCTGAAGCGGACGCGGGCGTCGAACATCTCGACGATGTAGGTCGCCTGCGGGCCGTAGGAGATGCTGAAGAAGACCGCGCCGACGAGGTAGGCGAGGATCATCAGGGTCAGGTTCCCGCTGTCGACCGCGAGCATCGTCGGGAAGATCCAGACGGCCATCGCGGCGAGCCCGGTGAGGATCATCCGTTTGCGGCCGAAGCGTTCGGAGAGGGCTCCGAAGACCGGCAGCGCCGCGGCCGCGACCGCCGCCGACAGCAGGATCGCGAAGAGCATCTCGTTGCGGGAGAACGACTTCACCGACGGGCCGTAGCTCAGCGCGTAGGTGTTGACGACGTAGAAGTACGAGCCCGTGCTGACGATCGAGCCGATGGCCAGCAGGATCTGCAGCGGGTAGGTCCTGATCGCGAGCCACAGCGGGACACGGGCCTCGGTGCGCGTCTCGCGGACCTTCTCGAACACCGGCGTCTCGGTGAGCTTCAGCCGGATGAACAGCCCGATCGCGACGAGCACGATGCTGATCAGGAAAGGGATGCGCCAGCCCCACGACCGGAACTGGTCGTCGGGCAGGCCGCTGACCGCGAGGAACGCGAGCGTCGAGAGCAGGAGGCCGGCCGGCACGCCGATCTGCGGGAGGCTCCCGTAGAGCCCGCGTCTGCCCTTCGACGAGTACTCGACGGCGGTCAGCACCGCGCCGCCCCACTCGCCGCCGACCCCGAAGCCCTGGAACAGGCGCAGCACCACGAGCAGGATCGGCGCCCAGATGCCGATGCTCGCGTACGTCGGCAGCAGGCCGATGAGGAACGTCGCGACGCCCATCATCGTCAGCGACATGACGAGCACCTTCTTGCGCCCGATCCGGTCGCCGAAGTGCCCGAAGACGATGCCGCCCAGGGGCCGGGCGCCGAAGCCGATCGCGAAGGTCGAGAACGCGAGCAGGGTGCCCGCGACGGGGTCGACCGTCGGGAAGTACAGCGGGGCGAACACCAGCGCGGCGGCCGCACCGTAGAGCTGGAAGTCGTACCACTCGATCGTCGTGCCGATGAGCACCGAGAGCGCGACCCTGCGCATCGGTGGTCGTTGCTGCGTCGTTGCAGGCGTCGCCATGTCGTCTCCTCGTCGATCCGCAGGCCCGGCCCGGGTGGGGTGGTCCGCGGACGTCGTCCACGGTTCGTGACTGACAGACGCGAGATGGGCCGCGTGGCGGGAGCGGCCGCTCGCGGGGCCACCGGTCCGGCGTCGCCGGCGGCCTCGTGCGTTCGTTCGGCTTAATTAACGTTCATTCAGCGCGTGGTGACGATAGTGTGGCCACGTGACGCGGTCAACGCCCGTCTCCCCGCAGACGGTTCAGCACGCGGCGCGCGACCTCTTCGCGAGCCAGGGCTACCGCGGCACGTCCATGAAGGACATCGCGCAGGTGCTCGGGGTGTCGGCGCCGAACCTCTACAACCACGTGCCGTCGAAGCAGGTCCTGCTCTACACGATCATGGACGTGGCGATGGACCGGGCGCTCGACGCGCTCGAGGCCGCACTGGCCGGAACCGCCGACGTCGCCGAGCAGCTGCGGCTCGCCACCGTCGCGACCGTGCTGGACTTCCTGGAGAACCCGGCCGAGGTCACGTCGTGCAACACCGAGATCCGCAGCCTCGTCGAGCCCTACCGGACCACGATCATCGGCAAGCGCGACGCCTACGGCGCCCGGATCCGCGCCATCGTGGAGCGAGGGTGCGCGGAGGGCCGGTTCCACGTCCGCGACCCCCGCACCGCCAGCTACCTCATCCTGGAGATGGGCAACAGCGCCAAGGCCTGGTTCCGCCCGGCCGGCACCTACACCGCCCGCCAGGTCGCCGAGCAGTACGCCGACTACGCGCTGCGGATCGTCGGGTGCACGGACGCGGCCGATCACCCCGCCGGCCGATGATCCACCGATCGCTTGACCTGCCGTTGACCTGTGACGCTCACCACTGTTAGCGTGCGTCGTCTGAATTAACGGTCGTTCAGGGCGCCGCCGGTCCAGGTATGCGCGCCCTGCCGTCCGGGCGTCCCGTGCCGGGCGCCCGGTCCCGGCCCGCTCGGGCACGCCGCCCGCTCCGGTCGCCGGCCCCCACCCTCGCCGTCGGCCGCCCCTGCCGCCGGCCCACCCCGCGAAGGAGCACCCTCATGCCGTTCGTCCCTGCCGACGACGGTGTCCTGCTGCACTACCGCAGCGTCGGCACCGGCCGCCCGATCGTCCTGATCCACGGCTGGACGATGAACGGGCGGTTCTTCGACCGCAACGTCGAGCACCTCGCCCGCACCCACCGGGTCGTCACGATCGACATGCGCGGTCACGGCCGGTCGGGCCGCGATCTCGTCCACCTGACGATGGAGCAGCTCGGGCAGGACGTCGAGACCGTCCTCGACCACCTGGACCTGCACGACGTCGTGCTCGGCGGCTGGTCGATGGGCATGGCCGTCGTCTACAACTACCTGGACCTGTTCGGGACCGGCCGGCTGGCGGGCGTCGTCGACATCGACATGACCCCGTACCTGTTCGCCACCGACGACTGGGAGCACGGCGTCTTCGGCACCCTCGACCCCGCCGCCTCGCTCGCCGTCCAGCGTCAGATGGTCAAGGACCGGATCGGGCTGTGCGAGACGCTGATCCCGGCGATGTTCGCCGCGGGCGCCGAGGTGGACCCCGCGACGCTGGAGTGGTGGAAGGACGAGTCGACGACCGTCCCCGACCTCACCGCGCTGGCCCTGTGGGTCTCGTTCTCCAGCCAGGACTGGCGCCCCCTGCTGCCGACGATCGATGTGCCCGTCCTGCTCGCGCACGGCGCCCGTAGCCAGATCTATCCCACCAAGGTCTGGGAGGCACTCGCCGCGGCGATCCCCCGCACCAGCACCGTCATCTTCGAGAACAGCGGCCACTCGCCGTTCTGGGAGGAGCCCGACCGGTTCAACGCCGAACTCGAGGCGTTCGCCGAGAAGCTCTGACGGCCGGCCCTGGACCGCCCGGCGCCGCACCCGTCGGGGCGGGGGCGCCGGGCGGCGTGGCCGTCCGGGGAGCGGACCGTCAGGCGAGGGGCTGCTCGAACGCGGCGAGCACGGAGCGGACCAGGATCCGGACCCCGACGGGCAGCGCGCGCTCGTCGAGGTCGAACGTGGGCTGGTGGATGTCGCGCATCGGGCCGTGGCCCGGCCACACGCCCAGCCGGGCCATCGAGCCCGCGGCCTCCTCGAGGTACCAGGCGAAGTCCTCGCCGCCCGAGGACTGCTCGGTGCCCGTCGCGCCCTCGGGGCCCAGCGTCGCGATCGCCGCGTCGCGCAGGATGCCCGCGCTGACGGCCTCGTTGACCACCGGCGGGACGCCGCGGACGTGGTCGAGCACGTAGCCGACGCCGGTCGGCGCGAGCACCGCGGCGACCAGCGACCGCAGCTTGGCCTCGACCTCGTTCCACGTGGCGTGGTCGGCGGTGCGCAGCGTGCCGCGCAGCACGCCGCTGCGCGGGATCGCGTTGGCGGCGTGCCCGGCCTCGACGGCGCCCCAGACGAGCACCGTTCCCGAACGCGGATCGACCTGGCGGGTCAGCAGAAGGGGGAGCTGGGTGATGAGCAGGCCCATGGCCTGCACCAGGTCGGCCGTCAGGTGGGGACGGGCCGTGTGGCCGCCCGGCGAGGTCAGCCTGATCTCGATCAGGTCGCACGCCGAGGTGATCGGGCCGACGCGGGTGCCCAGACGTCCGACCTCGAGCCGGGGGTCGCAGTGCAGGGCGAAGATCCGCTCGACGCCCTCCATCGCACCGTCGGCGACCATGTCGAGCGCGCCGCCGGGCTGGACCTCCTCCGCGTGCTGGAAGATCAGCCGCACACGGCCGGGCAGCGACGGCGCCGAGGCCAGCGCGAGCCCCGCGCCGAGCACCATCGCGGTGTGCGCGTCGTGCCCGCAGGCGTGCATGACGCCGGGGACCGTCGAGGCGAAGGGCAGACCCGTGTCCTCCTCCAGCGGCAGCGCGTCGAGGTCGGCGCGCAGGGCGACGCACCGGTCGCCGAACCCGACGTCGCACACCAGGCCCGCGCCACCGGGGAGCGTGCGCGGCTCGAGCCCGGCGGCCATGAGCCTGCGGGCGATCATCTCGGTGGTGCGGCGCTCGGCGCGGCCGAGCTCGGGGAGCGAGTGGAGGGAGCGGCGCCACGCCACGACGTCGGTGCGCCGGGCCTTCAGCCATGCGTCGAGCCAGTCCGGTCCGGTGCCGGCTCCGAGGTCGGTCACCGGGAGGTCACCGAGCGCCGTGAGTCCGGCGTCGGCCTCCAGCAGCGTCACGCCTCATCACCGTCCCTCGGATCCGTGTGCGCCCCGGGGAGGGCGCATGCCGTGTGAACCATTTCCCCATGGTCCTCACCCGGTCGGCGGTTCACCATCCGTAAGTCGGCACAATGCGGATATGCGCGGCGAGGGGTCGCCGCGCTGCTGCGGACGGACGAGGGGACGCCGTTCGGCGACCACGCCACCCGGATTCCGGGTGACGTCCGGCGTCCGTCACGACGTTCGCGCCGCTCATCGCGCCGGAGCGGCCGCGTCGACAGCTCGCCGCACCAGACGTACCGGCCGCCCGCGCGGCGATCGGTGAGCCGGACGGATCCAGCGCGGACCGTCGACCGGCCGTCACGGTCCGTCACGGCTCGCGACTGCGTTCGGGGGTTGCCCGACCGGTGTCGCGGCGGTGTGGCGACAATGGGCCGGTGTCGAGCCCCGGACAGGACGGCGAGCGTCGCGTCGGCGGCCGCTACACGCTGTCCGCCGAGCTGGGCAGCGGCGCGATGGGGACGGTCTGGCGCGGCTGGGACGAGGTCCTGCGGCGCGCGGTCGCCATCAAGGAGCTCAAGGTCCCGCTGGGCATCCCCGAGCGGGAGGCGCTCGCGATGCGCGAGCGGATGCTCCGCGAGGCGCGCGCTCTCGGCGGGCTGTCCAACCCCCATGTGATCACGGTGTACGACGTCGTCGACGTCGACGGCGCCCCGCTCGTCGTGCTGGAGATGCTGCCGTCGCGCAACCTCGCGACGATGATCGGCGACCAGGGCAGGCTGAACGCGCAGCAGGCCGCGGTCGTCGGCTACGCCACGGCGGGCGCGCTGCGGGCCGCGCACCGCGCCGGCATCACCCATCGCGACGTCAAGCCCGGCAACGTGCTCGTCGCCGACGACGGGCGCGTCAAGCTCACCGACTTCGGCATCGCGCGCAACTCCGCGGACGCGCCGATGACCACGGCCGGGCTCGTCCTCGGCTCCCCCGCCTACATCGCGCCGGAGGTCGCCGCGGGCGCGCCCGTCACACCGGCCGCCGACCTCTGGGGCCTGGGCGCGACGCTCTTCGCCGCGATCGAGGGCCGTCCGCCCTACGACGTGCGCGGCGACCCCGTCTCGACGATCACCGAGGTCGTCGACGGCGACGTGCCACGTCCCCGCGACGCCGGCCCGGTGTCCGCGGTCATCGCGGCGCTGATGGTGAAGGACCCGTTGCAGCGCATGCCGCTGGAGGAGGTCCGCAACCGGCTGCGTCCGCTGATCCCGGACCCGGACGATCCGCTGTACCCGGGGTCGCCGGACTCGCCCACGCTCGCGGCGATGGCCGCACCCGTACGCCCGCCGGAGGCCCCGCCCGGCGAGGCGGCCGACCCGTCGGCCGTGTCGGCGTCGGCGCTGAACCCGCTGCCGCGGCCGCGGGTGTCGGCGTCCGGCCCGGTCCCGACGGCGGGCTCCGCCCCGCTCGCACTGGCCCCCGGGTCGATCCCGGGCCTGCGGCTGCCCCTCGACGGCACGGGCAACACCCCGCTGCACGCGACCGGCGCCGCGCCGGTGCACGCGACCGGCGCGCGGCTCACCCCGGCTCCGGAGGGCACCGGGCAGGTCCCGGCCGCCCCGCCGCGGCCCGGGCTCGCCCTGGCTCCGCGCCGGACGGGTCGCGCCACGGCGACGCGCGAGATGCCGAGCTGGTGGGCGGCGCCGCTGGTCGTCGCGGGCGCGCTCGTCGTGCTGCTCGGCGCCGCGGGGGGCTGGGCCGCGGTCCGCTCGATCGCCGGGCAGTCGCCGCTGTCGACGATCACCGTCACCACCGACCGGGCGCCGATGGTCGCGCACAACGACCCGCTGGGCTTCTCCGTCGACGTCCCGCAGAGCTGGGCGCAGTACCGCTACCAGGCCGCCGACGCGACGGGCGTGCGGTTCGTCAGCCCCGACGGCACCGAGGAGCTCGGGGTGCAGAAGGCCCCGGGCCCCGAGGAGGTGCTCGGCGGGCTCACCGCCGACAGGCTGGGCGTCGACAGTGTCAGCGCCGATCCCGCGGGCCCGGTCGCGGGCACGACGGCGGGGGTGCAGCAGACGGTCTACCGCACGACGCAGGGCTCCCAGGAGCGCACGACGTGGCTGCGGATCGTCCCGGCGCCCGACGGTGTGTGGGCGCTGCGGTTGACGGTGCCCGGCGACCGCGCGCAGAGCACGTCGGCCGACCTCTTCGCGACGATCGCGGCCGGGTTCACCGCCACCGGCGCCTGAGCGCCGGGCCACGCGCGTTGATCTACGCTGCGGGCATGGCAACACCGGGCCCCGACCCCGTCGCCGTCGCGGCCCGGGCCGCGCAGGCACTCGCCGACGCGACCGGCCACCCCCGCCACGACGTCGCGCTCGTGCTGGGGTCGGGCTGGCGGCCCGCGGCCGACGAGGTCGGCACCGCCGACGCCGAGGTCGCCATGGCCGACCTGCCGGGCTTCGTCCCGCCCACCGCGGCGGGGCACGCGGGCACGGTGCGCTCCGTCCAGGTCGACGGCCGGCGGGCGCTGGTCGTGCTGGGCCGCACGCACCTCTACGAGGGCCACGGCGTCGACGCCGCCGTGCACGGCGTCCGCACCGCCGTCGCCGCGGGATGCCGGACCGTCCTGCTCACCAACGCGGCGGGCGGGATCCGGCAGGGCATGGCCGTCGGCGACGCGGTGATCGTGTCCGACCACCTCAACCTCACCGCGCGGTCGCCGCTGGTCGGAGCCCGGTTCGTCGATCTGACGAACCTGTACTCGCCGCGGCTGCGGGCCCTCGCGCGGGCCGTCGACCCGACGCTGACCGAGGGCGTCTACGCGGGGCTGCCCGGACCGCACTTCGAGACGCCCGCGGAGATCCGGATGCTCCGCGCGGTCGGCGCCGACCTCGTCGGCATGTCGACGGTGCTGGAGGCGATCGCCGCGGCGGCGGAGGGTGCGGAGGTGTTCGCGCTGTCGCTGGTGACCAACCTCGCCGCCGGGCTGTCCGGGCAGCCGCTGGACCACGAGGAGGTGCTCGCCGCCGGTGCCGCCGCCGCGACCCGCACCGGTCCGCTGCTGCGCGAGCTGATCGCCAGGTCATGACCGCACGGGCCGTCCGCGACGCGGCGATGCGCTGGATCGCCGACGACCCCGACCCCGTGACGGCCGCCGAGCTGCAGGGGATCCTCGCCGCGGCGATGGCCGGTACCCCCGGGGCCGACGACGCGCTCGCCGACCGGATGGCCGAGCCGTTGCGTTTCGGGACCGCCGGGCTGCGCGGGCCGGTGCGGGCCGGCCCGGCGGGGATGAACGTCGCGGTCGTCCGGCGCACGACGGCAGGGCTCGCGGAGTGGTTGCGGCGCAACGGCCACGGCGGTGCGACGGTCGTCGTCGGGCGGGATGCGCGGTACGGGTCGGCGGCGTTCGCGGCGGCCGCGGCCGGGGTGCTGGGGGCCGCCGGGTTCGACGTCGTCGCGCTGCCCGGCACGAGCCCGACCCCGCTGCTCGCACATGCGGTCCGGGCGGCGGGCGCGGCGGCAGCCGTCCAGCTCACCGCCTCGCACAACCCCAAGGCGGACAACGGCTACAAGGTCTACCTGGCCGACGGTGCGCAGCTGGTCCCGCCGGCGGACGCCGAGATCGAGGAGCTCGCCGCGGCGGCGGGCGCGGCCGTCGCGATCCCGGCGGACGGGCCGGTCCGCGAGGCCGACGCGGCGCCGGCGTACCTGGAGCGCGTGGCGGCGCTGCCCCGCGGCACGGCGCGCACCCTGCGGATCGCGCTGACCCCGCTGCACGGCGTCGGCGGGGCCACCGCGGTGCACGCGCTGGCCCTGGCGGGCTTCACCGACGTGCGCGTCGTCGCGAGCCAGGCCGTGCCCGACCCCGAGTTCCCGACGGTGCCGTCCCCGAACCCCGAGCACCCCGGCGCCACCGACGCGCTCCTCGCCCTCGCCGCCGACGTCGGCGCCGACCTCGCGGTGGCGCTCGACCCCGACGCCGACCGGTGCGCGCTCGGCGTACCCGGCCGCGACGGCCGGTGGCGCATGCTCTCCGGCGACGAGACCGGCGTCCTGCTCGGCGACCACCTGCTGCGCACCGGCGACCGTCCGGACCCGCTCGTCGCGACGACGGTCGTGTCGTCGTCGATGCTGCGGGCGGTCGCGGCGGCGCACGGCGCGCGGTTCGCCGAGACGCTCACCGGGTTCAAGTGGATCGTGCGGGCGGGCGCCGGGCTCGTCTACGGCTACGAGGAGGCGATCGGGTACTGCGTCGACCCGGACGCGGTGCGCGACAAGGACGGCATCGCGACGGCGGTCGTCGCCGCGGACCTCGCGGCCACGCTGCGCGCGGCCGGCTCGACCCTCCTCGACCGGCTCGACTCCCTGTACGCGACGCACGGGGTGCACCTCACCCGCGGGCTGACCCGCCCGCTCGACGGCGGGCCGCCCGCGGTGTTCGGCACGCCGCCGGACGGCTGGGCCGTCACCCGACCCGCCGCGGACGTGCTGGTGCTGCACCGCGGGGAACCCGGCGCCGGGGACCGGGTCGTCGTGCGGCCGTCGGGCACGGAGCCGATCCTGAAGACGTACCTGCAGGTCGTCGAACGCCCCGACCCGGACGTCGCCGCCGCGATGGTGCGCGCCGCCGCCCGCCTCGACGCGCTCGAGGCCACGGTCCGCGCGTGGCGGTAGCCGCGGCGGCTACCGCCGGTCGGCGGGCGCGCGGGTGGCGAGCCAGTCCCGGATCTCTGTCTCGAACAGCGCGGCGATCCGGACGTAGCCCTGGGTGTTGGGGTGCAGCCCGTCGGCCAGCCGGTCGGGCGGGAGCAGGGTCGAGGTGTCGAGGAAGTCGACCGAGTAGCCCTGCATGCGGAACTTGGCGACGACGAGCGGCGCCAGCGCCGTGAACTGCGCCCGCGCGGCCCGCGCCCGCGGCAGCGGCGCCCACACCCCCGCGACGACCACGTGCGCCCTGGGTGCGGCCCTGAGGATCCGCCCGAGGACGTCGTCGAGCCGGCGCGCGGTGACCTCGCCGGACGTGCCCTGGCCGAGGTCGTTGGTGCCGGCGTGCAGCAGGACGACGTCGGGCTGGGCGGCGCGGACCCAGCCGTCGACGTGCGGGGAGAGATCCGCGAGCGTCCAGCCGGAGTGGCCCTCGTTGTCGCGGTCGGGCAACGCGGGCGGGCCGCTGCTCCGGGAGCCCACGTAGTCGACGGCGACCGCGGCGCGCTGCAGCATGCGGTACAGCGGGAGCCGGTACCCGGCCGTCGCCGGACTGCCGACGCCCTCGGTGCTCGACGCGCCCAGCGGCATGATCCGCAGCGGGACGACGGGTTTCGACGTCGCGATCCGCACCTCGGACGCGGCATCCTCGCCGGGATGGTCGCCGGGGAGCAGCACGCCCGCGACCAGCAGGACGAGCAGCCCGATCACCACCCGGATCCTGTTCCTGACCCGCACGCACGCCCCCGATCGGCGGGCAGCCACCACGGCCCCCCGGGGGATTCTCGCCGGGCACCGGTACCCGTGTTACCGCTGCGCGCAGCAATCTTGTCGACGACAGGCCGGTGGACCACGATGAGCGGACCGAAACGGCGTTGCGTAGCCTGCCGGGATGCCCCGTCCGAAGGTGCACGACGAGGCGCTCCGCGCCCGGCTGCTCGAGCAGGCTGGTCAGACGCTGTCGACGCAGGGCCTCGGGGCGCTGAGCCTGCGCAGGCTCGCCGCCGACGCCGAGACCTCGACCACCGCCGTCTACTCGCTGTTCGGCGGGAAGCCGGCGCTGCTGTCGGCGCTGGTCGACGAGGCGTTCCGACGGCTGGCCATGCACCTCGAGCGGGTCCGCACCACCGACGACCCCTGCGAGGACCTCGTCTCGCTCGGGCTGGCCTACCGCGAGAGCGCGCTCGCCGACCCGCACCTCTACGACGTCATGTTCGGCGCGGCGGCCGGGTCGCCGGACGACACCGACCCCGCGGCCGCGCGGCCGGCCTTCGTCCCGCTGCGGCGCGCGGCCGACCGGGCCGCGGTCGCGGGCCGGTTGCGCCCCGGTGCCGGGCCGGAGACCGTCACGCTCGCGGTGTGGGCGGTGCTGCACGGCCTGACCTCGGCCGAGCTGCGCGGGGTCGGCCCGGGGTGCGCCGACGACGTCAAGGTCGTCTTCGAGACCGTGCTGCGGGCGACCGTCGCCGCGTGGTGCAGCTGAGCGCGCGCCGGGTCAGAGCGCGCCGAACTGGCGGTCCCCCGCGTCGCCGAGCCCCGGGACGATGAACGCCCGCTCGTCGAGCCGCTCGTCGACACAGGCCGTGACCAGCCGTGCCCCGGGCGCCGCCTGCTCCAGCCGGGCGAGGCCCTCGGGCGCCGCCAGCACGCAGACGACGGTGACCGCGGCCGCGCCCCGGCCCTCCAGCAGCCCGATGACGTGGGCGAGCGAGCCGCCGGTCGCGAGCATCGGGTCGAGCACGAGGACGGGCGTCGCGGCCAGCGACCCGGGCAGCGACGTCAGGTAGGGCACGGGACGGTAGGTCGACTCGTCGCGGGCGACGCCGACGTACCCGGTGGCCGACTCCGGCAGCAGCAACCGCGCGGCGTCGGCCATCCCGAGCCCGGCGCGGAGCACCGGCACGATCAGCGGCGGCGTCGCGACGGTGTGTCCCACCGTGGGCGCGAGCGGGGTCTGCACGGTGCCGGTGCGCAACGGCAGGTCGCGCAGCGCCTCGTAGACGAGCATGAGGCTGAGCTCGTGCAGCGCCGCGCGGAACGCGGCATCGCCGGTGTCCCGGTCGCGCAGCACGGTCAACCGCGTCGCGGCCAAGGGATGGTCGACGACCCGGACGTCCATGGCGGGCGAGGCTACCGGTGATCGACGACGTGCCGTACGAGGTCCACCACCACCGCCGCGAGCTCGGGCCCGGCATCCTCCTGCAGGAAGTGCCCGGCCCCGGTGATCGTCGGGTGCACCCGTCCGGCGGCGCCCGGCATCGTCGCGCGCAGCACGGGGTCCATCGCCGCGGTGATCGGGTCGCCGTCGCTGAAGGCACAGACGAACGGCACGTCCAGCCCGCGCAGCGTCTCCCAGGCAGCACGGTTGGCCGGGCTCTCCGGGTCGTCGGGCCGGGTCGGGACGAGCAGCGGCATCGCCCGCGGACCGGCGACGAAGGACTGGTCCGGGAAGGGTGCGTCGTAGGCGGCGCGCACCTCGTCGGTGAAGCGGGTGCGGCAGCCGGACTGCACGAGCCGCGCGACGTCGAGCGTCCCCGCGGCTCCCGCCTTCTCGACGGCGCGGCGGAACTGCCACCAGACCTCGGGCATGTCGCGGTCGCCGGTGGGCAGGCCGGTGTTGGCCGCGACGACGCCGGCGAACCGGCCCGGGTCGGCCGCGACGAGCCGCAGCCCGATCAGCCCGCCCCAGTCCTGCCCGACGAGCGTGACGTCACGCAGGTCCAGCACGTCGGCGACGAGCGAGCGGGTCCACTCGACGTGCCGGGCGTAGCTGTGGTCGGCGACGTCGGCGGGTTTGTCGGAACGACCGAAGCCGACGAGGTCCGGCGCCACGGCGCGCAGGCCCGCGGCGGCCAGCACCGGGATCATCGTGCGGTACAGGAACGACCAGCTCGGCTCGCCGTGCAGCAACAGGACGACGGGCCCGTCGGCCGGGCCGTCCTCGACCCAGGCCATCCGGAGGGTGCCGCCGTCGCCGTCGGGGACGTCGGCGTAGTGCGGCGGGTGGGCGAAACCGGGCAGGTCGTCGAACCGGTCGTCGGGGGTACGGAGGACGCGCATGCCGTGATCCTGCCCCCCTCCCGCGGCCCCGCCGATCGTGCACGGTTCAAGCACCACGGGCGGTGACCACGGCCCGGTCGGCGCGGGCCCCGTCGGAGACGGCGGGAACCCGGGCGCCGCAGGCGCTCCGGCGGCGTCGCCACGCTCCGTCGCGATCCGTGGCACGGCCGGACGTGACCGGGCCCACGGACGCGTGGGGTGACCGACGGTGCCGGAAATGTGATCGGGATCCACCGTCGATTCCGGTTCGTGAGCACTGCGTCCCCGCTTCTGCACGATCCGTGTTCGACACCGGAAATCACCTGACCCGAACGGGTGGTAAGCCGGGAACGGTGTCACGCCCGGGCCTCCGCCGACGCTGTACTAGATGACTAGGAGGTGATCCGGTGCCGGAGAACACGACTTCCGACGAGGCGACGCTGGTCGCTGCGGCCGAGAAGCTCACGCAGTGCGACGGATACGTGGTGCTGGCCGTCGACCCCCAGACCGGCGAGGTCGACGCGCACGGCCCGTTCGACGGGCTGACCGCCACGATCAAGGCCGACCAGCTCCGCCGCGACTTCGACCGCGGTGGGCTCGAGGACGTGACGGTCGGCGTCGTCCGGCTGCACAACTCGACCTGACACAGGCGCTGACGCAGCTCGGGACGCACGTCCGACCGACCGCACGTTCCGGGGCGGCACCACCGCGGTGGTGCCAGGTTCGCCCCGCACCACCCGCACCATCACCGGATCCACCGGCGAAGGCCGTTCGGCGCGGCAGGGACGCGCCGGGCGGCGGACCGCAGGCCCGACGGGCCGCTCGTCCTAGACTCGCCGCGTGACCTGCACGGACTCCGCACGACGGGCCCCGGTCCCGGCGCCCGCCCCGCGGGCCGTGCCTCCGTCGCTCCCTCCCCCCGCGCGACCTCCCGCCGGACGGCGGTGACGACCGTGCGCGCCGAGGACCCCACGACGACCGCGGCGCCGCGGCGCGGCGTCCCCGTGCCCCGCCGCCTCGGCGCGGTCGTGGCCGGGGTCGTCGCCGTCGGCGTCGCCGCGTGGGTCGCGGTGACGCGGTGGGCCGCCGTGGCCGCGGGCCATCCGTCGTACGGCTGGCTGCTCGCCGGGCTCGCGGTCGCGGGTGTGGTGATGCTGGCCTGGTCGACGCGCGTCCGGCGGCGGCGCAAGCGGGGCGGGTGGAACCGCGCCGCCCGCGCGGTGCCCGCCGTCGTACTGGTACTCGCCGCGGTCGCGGCCGGCTGGCTGCGCCCGTTCCCGGCCACCGCCGACGCCGGGGGGCCGGGCGTCGTCGACCTCTCGACGAGCATCGAGCTGCGCCCGGCGGGCCCGCCCGTCGGCAGTGGCCTCGTCTTCTATCCCGGCGCACGCGTGGACCCGCGGGCCTACGTCGCGATCCTGCGGCCGCTGGCCGAGGCGGGGCACCTCGTCGTCATCGTGAAACCCCCGTTGGGCCTGGCGCTGCTCGCGCCCGCGCAGGCGGCCGGCGTGGTCGCGGCGCATCCCGAGGTCGGGCGCTGGGTCGTCGGCGGGCACTCGATGGGCGGCGTCGCGGCGGCGAAGTACGCCGAGGAACCCGGGTCGAGGGCCTCCGGGCTGGTGCTGTGGGCCGCCTACCCGGCCGACGACCTCGCCTCCCGCACCGGGCTCGCCGTCACGTCGGTCTCCGGCACGGCCGACGGCCTCACGACCGCCGCCGACGTCGAGGCCTCCCGGGCGAGACTGCCGTCGGGGACGCGTTTCGTGGCGGTGCCCGGCGCCGTGCACGCCGACTTCGGCGACTACGGCCCCCAGCCCGGCGACGGCGTCCCGACGACCGACCATGCCACCGCCCAGGCCGCCATCCGGCAGGCCACGCTCGACGCGCTGGGCTGACGCGCGGGCGCGCGCGGGCAGGTGCCGGGCGCGCGCGGCTATCCTCCGGCCTCGTGGCAAGCGACATCGTCCCGATCCGGCTCTCCCTCACCGAGGGCGACCTCGTGACGCTCTGGGCGCCGCGCTGGCGCGAGGACGGTGAGGAGTGGGAGGCGTTCCTCGGCGACGACGACTCGCTGTTCGCCTTCCCCGAGGTCGCGCAGCTCGCCGCCTTCGTGCGGACCGCCGAGGAGCACGACCTCGTCGACCATCCGGCGTGGTCGGTCGTCCCCGAGCTGAGCGTCGCCGAGCTCACGCCCGAGGACACCCACGTCTACGACGTCGTCGGCGTCCCCGCGCTGGTCGCGGGCGAGCCCGACACGTGGACGATCGGTGAGCTCGCCGAGACCGTCGACATGGTCACCTCGATCGCCGACGTGTGCGGCCTGGAGCGCGTCGCCGAGATCCTCGAGTCCGTCCCCGGCCTGGCCCTGCTGCACCAGGGCACGTTGCCGTTCACCGGCCGCGAGGGCGACCGGCTCTGGGGGCAGGTCGTCTCGACCGTCGCCGACCACTGGGACGAGGTGATCGACGCGCTCGACGCGCTCGTCACCACCCCGGAGGTCGACGCGACCGCGCTCGCGGGGGCGAAGGTGGAGGCCGACCGGCTGGCCCAGCGCGAGGCGGCCGCCGTCGCGACGGTGCGCGCGGAGCACCCCGACGCCGACGCCGACGACCCCGACGAGGAGGAGCTCGAGGACGAGGCCGTCGAGGAGGCGATCGAGGAGCAGGTCGACGAGGACGAGGCCGAGGAGGAGGCCGAGCGCGAGCCGACCTTCTGGGAGAACGTGGGGATCGACCCCATCCGGATCGTCCTGCCCGACGTCGAGTACGTGACGCTGCGCTGCTATCTCGGCGACGACCCGGTGTTCCTCGGTTCCGAGGGCCACATCGACGTGTTCAGCAGCGAGCGTGCGCTGGCCCGGCACCTCGCCGACGTCGGCAGGAACGACGACGGCGCCAAGAACGACCTGACCGCGGCGTCGACCTGGGACGAGGTCCTCGACAAGGCGGCGGTCGGCGAGCTCGAGGTCACCGTCGACGAGCTCAACACCTATGTCCTCGCCGGGATCGCCGACGACATCGCCGACGGCACGCTCACCGTCGACCCGACGCAGCTGGACCTCGCCGTCGAGCTGATGGTCGACATCGGCGACTGGGCCGGCGACCCGGTCCCGCGCGAGGAGTTCGCCGAGTCGGAGAGCCTGGGCTGGCTGGTGTCCTTCGTGATCCGGCCGGACCCGACGCGCCTCGCGCCGAGCCCGCCGTTCGACTCGGAATCCGCCCGGTTCGCGGCGCTCGTCGAGCGGGTGCGGTCGCGGCTGCGCCCCGCCTGAGCCCGGCGGCCCGCTCGGGCCGCCGGCTGCTCAGGCCTGCAGCTCGGCGTACGCCGGCTTGATGACGTCGTTGATCAGGGCGAGGCGCTCGTCGAACCCGATGAACGCCGACTTCATGGCGTTGACGGTGAACCACGACACGTCGGCCCAGTCGTAGCCGAAGGTGTCGACGAGCGTCGCCAGCTCCGAGGTCATCGTGCAGCCCGACATCAGCCGGTTGTCGGTGTTCACGGTGACCCGGAAGCGCAGCTTGGTGAGCAGGCCGATCGGGTGCTCGGCGATCGACTCGGCGGCCCCCGTCTGGATGTTCGACGTCGGGCACATCTCCAGCGGGATGCGGGTGTCGCGGACGAACGCGGCCAGCCTGCCCAGCGCGGGGAGCCCGTCGTTGCCGAGCGTGATGTCGTCGACGATGCGCACCCCGTGCCCGAGGCGGTGCGCCCCGCACCACTGGATGGCCTCCCAGATCGACGGCAGCCCGAACGCCTCGCCGGCGTGGATCGTCACGTGCGCGTTCTGCTGGCGGACGTACTCGAACGCGTCGAGGTGGCGGGTGGGCGGGAAGCCCTTCTCGGCCCCCGCGATGTCGAACCCGACGACCCCCGCGTCGCGGTGCCGCACCGCGAGCTCGGCGATCTCCCGCGACCGCGCGGCGTGGCGCATGGCGGTGAGCAGGCAGCCGACCCTGATCGAACGGCCGGCCGCGGCCGCCCGCGCCGTGCCCGCCGCGAAGCCCTCCAGCACGTTGGTGACGACCTGGTCGAGGTCGAGGCCCCGCTCGGTGTGCAGCTCCGGGGCGAACCGGACCTCCGCGTAGACGACGCCGTCGGCCGCGAGGTCCTCGGCGCACTCGGCCGCGACCCGGTGCAGTGCCTCGGCCGTCTGCATCACCGCGACGGTGTGGCCGAAGGTCTCCAGGTAGCGCTCCAGCGAGCCGCTGTGAGCGGCGCCGAGGAACCACTCGGCGAGCTCGCCGGGATCGCGCGTCGGCAGCGACCGGTAGCCGACGGCATCGGACAGTTCGACGATCGAGGATGGCCGTACACCGCCGTCCAGGTGATCGTGGAGCAGGACCTTCGGAGCGTTGCGGATGTTCTCCGGGCTCAGGGGCGCGGGCACGTCGGCCACGCTATACCCGGCGGTCCGCGACCCGGAACGGGCGAAGGAGACGCCCGAACGGCCCAACTGGTGACTCCCCGTCGAGCGAATTGGGTCAGTCGCTACGCTCTGTTCAGCTCCCCCATCCGGCTCAGAGGAAGCACCATCGATGAGCGATAACTCCACCCTGTCGTTCGACCGGATGCGCGGCATGCTCATGCGTGCTGCCGAGATCCGCGACAGCGAGCAGCAGCAGATCTTCGACTCCCTCGACGAGATCCACGCCCGGCTGACCGCCCTCGACGCGATCGGCACCGTGCGCAAGCGCCTCACCGAGCTCCCCGACCGCACCGAGGTCAGCGTGCTGGCCGAGCGGCTCGACGAGACCGTCGCCAAGCTCGACGCACAGGACGCCGCGCTGGCCACCCTCGTGCGGGCGATCGAGTCGCTGCCCGACAAGCTCGCCAAGCCCTTCGCCCAGCTCGACGGCCGCCTCGACGGGATGGCGGGCCGGCTCGAGGGCGTCTCGGGCCGGATGGACGGCCTCGACGACCGGCTCGGCGGCCTGCACAAGCGCCTCGACGACCTCGACAACCGGCTCGACCGGCACGAGATGCGCCTCGACGCGATGCCCAACGCCGTCGCCACCCCCATCAAGGAGCGGGTCGACGGAGTCGAGCGGATGGTGCGCGAGCAGCTCGACGGCGCGCTCCGCTCGGTCGAGGAGAACAACGAGGGCGTCCGCAACCTGCTGGGCGACACCAGCGTCGGCCTGCACCGGCGGCTGGAGGACCTGGCCTCGCGCCCCCAGGTCGACCACACCCCGGCGCTCGACGGTCTGACCGCACGCCTGGAGTCGCTCGCGGAGCGCTTGGAGGCCGTCGCGACGCGGATCGACACCGTCGAGGACGGTCTGACCGGGGCGCTGTCGTCGCTGAGCAGCGGCGTCGAGGGCAAGCTCGGAGCGCTGGAGTCGGCGCTGGCCGACCGGCCCGACACCGCCGCCGTGACCGAGCTCGTGGTGCGGGCCAACGGCGAGTCGGAGCGGCGCAACGCCGGGCAGCTCGACGAGGCCATGGCCACCTTCGCCGAGCTCATCCTCGGCCGCGGCAGCTCGCACGTGCAGACGCCCCCGCCGCCGCCCCGCCCGACCGCGCGGCGCAACAACCACCGTGCCAAGGCCGCGGTGAAGTCGCCCAACGGGGCCTCGGCCGCGGACACGGTGACCGACGACCCGGACGACTGAGCCCGGAAAATCGTGACGACGGCCGGCGCCCTCTCGGGGGCGCCGGCCGTCGGCATCTGCTGGTCCCGTCGGACGCAACCTCACCGCTGGTCCTGTCGGGCGCAACCTCACCGCTGGTCCGGGCGTGTCCGACGACCGTGAGGTTGCGCGCGACCGACCGGCCGCAACCTCACCGCTGCCGTTCGGCGCCCGGACGACAGTGCGGTTGCGCTCGGAGTCGGTCGCGCTCGGAGTCGTTCCGGCGGCGGTCAGGCGCGGGACCGGGCGCGGGAGCCGCCCAGCCTGCGCCACACCGGTTCGAGCTCGCGCTGGCGGAACACCCAGAGCATCGCCAGCATCACGGGCGCCGCGACGACCAGCGCCAGCACCAGCTGCGCCCATGCGCTGCCCGCACCCGCGCCCCAGCCACCGAACAGCCGACCGATCCCGAGCACCACCCCGTAGGCGACGATCGCCCCGACCACCGACGACAACGTCGTCGTCCCGATCGTCCGCAGCACCTCGCCCGTCGCGACGTGCCCGAGGCGCCGGGCCAGCAGCCACTGCCCGACGACGGCCCCGACCACGAACGACAGGCTGTTCGCCGCGGCGAGTCCGAGCACGACGTGCTGTGGCTCGAACAGCACCGGGCACAGCAGCAGCATCGGGATCTTCGCGCCGACGATGACCAACTGGATGATCGTCGGCGTCCGGGAGTCGGTCAGCGCGTAGAAGACGCGCAGCTGCAGCAGCGTCACCGCGTAGGGCAGCAGGCCGAACGCCGAGACCGCGAGCGCCGCGCCCAGGGTCGCCGCGCCGCCGTCGCGGTTGCCGTGGCCCAGCGAGAACAGCGCGACGCCCACCTCGGTGCCGAACACGGTCAGCAGCGCGGAGATGGGGACGAGGAACACCGTCGACAGCCGGCTGCCCAGCGAGAGGTCCGCCACGACGTCCTCGATCCGGCCCTCCGCCGCGGCCTTGCTCATCCGCGGCATGAGGGCCGTCAGCAGCGACACGCCCAGCACGCCGTACGGCACCTGCAGCAGCAGCCACGCATTGCTGTAGATCGCGACCGCGCCGGCGTCGGACGCGGAGGCCACCCGGGTGGTGACGATGTAGCCGGCCTGCCCGATGAGCACGTACGCCACGACCCAGAGCGCGAGGCCGCCGGCCGAGCGCAACCGCGGATCCCAGCCCCACAGCGGCTTGAACGACACCCCGACGCGGCGTAGCGCCGGCAGCAGGACCAGGGCCTGCGCCGCGATGCCCAGCGTCGTCCCGAGGCCGAGCACCAGCAGCTTCGCGTTGCCCATCTCGACGGGGTTCACGCTGATCTCGCCCGGCACCAGGACGTAGACCCCCAGCACCACCAGCACGACGACGTTGTTGAGCACCGGCGCCCACGCGAACGGCCCGAACACGCCCTTGCTGTTGAGCACGGCCCCGAAGAGCGCGCCGATCCCGTAGAAGAAGATCTGGGGCAGCAGGAGCCAGGCGAAGGCCGTCGCGAGCTCGGGGTTGGCCGTCGACGTGGTGGACCCGCCGAGGTAGAGCTGCGTGAGGAGGCCGGCGGCGAGCATGGCGGCGACCGTCGCCAGCAGCAGCGCCACTCCCGCGACGGTGAGGAGCTTGCGGGTGTAGGCCTCGCCGCCGTCGGTGTCGTCGCGTTGGGCACGGACGAGCAGGGGGATCATGACGCTGCTCAGCACGCCGCCGAGCAGCAGCTCGTAGACGATGTTCGGCAGCGTGTTGGCGACGGTGTAGGAGCTGTTGACGATACCCAGCGACAGGACCGCGACCAGCAGGATCTGGCGCAGGAAGCCGGTGACCCGGCTGACCAGGCTCGCGACCGCGATCATGCTCGTCGAGCGGCCGAGCGAACCCGGCTTCGCGGAAGCGGGTGCGCCCGCCGGGCCGGCGAGCAGCTCGGTGTCGTCCCTGATCGCGGGGATGAGCTCGGTCGGGGAGTCGCCGAGCCACGGGTAGGCCTGCACGCCGGGTTCGGCGCCCGCCCGGAACGCCGCCCGCACCCCGACACCGGCGACCAGCTGGGTCGGCGGGTCCGGCGACGTCCGGCGGGGCATCTCGATGCCCGCGAACAGCTGGGTCGGGGCCTGGTCGGGCGAGAGGGCGGGCGCGATGCCCTGCCGGCTCACGGCCGGCAGGTCGGTGCCGCGGACGAGCGGGGTCGTGGGCACGGCGTCGCGGACCGGCACGCCGGGACCCCGCTGCCACGGCGGCAGCACGGGGCTCTGCTGCCCGGGCGGCGGGCCGCCGCGGGCCTGCGCCACCGGCCCGCGCGGGGCCGGGGGGCCCTGCTGCCCGGGACCGCGCGCGGCCGGGCCCTGCGGGGCGGGACCACGGTGCACGACGGTCGGCGGGCCGGCGTCCTGACCGCCGGAGGGGTGCGCGGCCGTGCCGCCGGGTGGGGCACTCCCACCGGGTGCGGGCCTGCTTCCGGGTGCGGGGCTCGCGGCGGGTGCGGCGCTACCCGCCGGCGCGGGGCTGCCGCCCGGTGCGACGCCACCAGCGGGTGCGGCGCTGCCGCCGGGCGCGGCGCTGCCTCCTGCCCCGCTGCCTCCTGCCCCGCTGCCGCCTCCCGCGCTGCCGCCTGCCGCGCTGCCTGCTGCACCGCCGGGTGCGGGCGGGCCCGGCTGCTGCGGACCCGGCTGCTGCGGACCGCCCGGTCGGGCGGGCTGGGTGGGGTGGCCGGACTGTCCGGCGCCGGACGTCCCCGGGCTCCCGGGAGTCGGGTGCGGGCGCCCGCCCAGGTAGTCGGGACCGGCCGGGGGCGGCCGGCGGCCGTGCGGGGACGGCGGTTCACCGGGCCGGCCACGTCGCGTTGGTTCGCCACCCGCCGGATCGGGCCCGTCCGGACCCGGGCCGGGCCGGGCAGGAACCTGCGGACCGGCCTGTTGCGGACCCGCGTGTGGCGGACGTTGCGCCGGACCCGGTTGCTGGGGTCCGTGCGGCGGACCCGCCTGGCGCGTCGGACCCTGCTGCGGCGCCTGCTGCGGGCTCGCCTGCTGCGGACCTTGCTGGGGGCCGGGTTGCTGCGGGCCGGGTTGCTGAGGGCCGGGCCGTTGCAGGCCGGGCTGTTGCGGACCGGGCTGCTGCGGACCGGGCTGCTGCGGACCCGGTTGGGGTCGAGCCGGTGGCTGCGGGGCCGGACCCCGGCCGTCGGCACGCGGGCGCGGAGCGGGTGGGCGGCCGTCGGAGGCACGCCCGGCCCACTGGTCGGCGGCGCCGGGGCCACCCTGGGGCCAGGCGCCGCTCGCCCGGCTCTGCGGCCGGCGTTCCGCTCCGCCGGCCTCCCCGGCCGGCGGCTGCGGGCCACGCCCGGCGGCCGCCGACGGTCCCTCCGCCCCGGGTCCGCGACCCGGGCGCGGCGCCTCGGCCTCACCCGGCCGCCCGGTCACCCCGCCGGCGCTGAGGATCGTCGTCTCGGGCCCCGCCCCGGGCACCGGCCGCTCGTCGTCGGAGCCACCGGGACCGGCCTGCTCCGCAGCACGTCGTTCCTGGTCTGCGCGATCCGCGGCGGGCACCGGGTCGTCGACCGCACCGGGCGCCCCGGATCGGGGCTCGGCGGTGGGTACGGGGCTCGGCTCGTCACGCATCACGTGCCATGGTGCCGGACCGCGCGGCCCGCGGCATCGTCGCCCGACGGCGTGGCGCGTCCGTCACACCCGCTCGGGCGGGGACCGGTAGGACTGCACGCGACGAGAGGAGCCCCGTGTGGACGAGGTGTGCATCGACGTCGACGCCCCGGCAGGCACCGTCTGGGACCTGGTCAGCGACGTGACCCGGGCGGGCGAGTGGAGCCCCGAGGCCACCGGGGCGCGTTGGCGCGGCGGCGCGACGGGCCCGGCACCCGGCGTCCGGTTCGTCGGGTTCAACCGGCACGGACCGATCCGGTGGCGGACGCACTGCGTCGTCGAGACCTGCGAGCGGCCCGCCGCCTTCTCCTTCCGCGTCGCCGAGAGCGGCATGCGCTGGGGATGGCGGATCGAGCCGACCGGGTCGGCGACGTGCCGCGTCACCCAGTGGCGCGACCGCTACCGGACGCCGAACGTCCTGGTCAGGGCATTGACGGGCAGCGGCATCCTCGGCCGGGACAGGGAACGGCTGATGGTCGAGGGCATGCACGCGACCCTGGCGGCGGTGCGGTCGCACGTCGGACACACCGCGCGGAGCGACGGAACGGCCACTGCGGGCGACTAGGCTCGGCACGTGCGGGGACGTCGGCGCGGAGCGATCTTCGGCGTGTCCGCGCTGCTCGCGCTCGTCGCGCTCACCGTCCCGGCGACGGCGGCCGCCGCCCCCGGCCCCGGCCAGGCGCCGGCGGTCTGCCGCGACCACGCCGCCCCGCCCGGGCCCCCGGCCGTGGAGGAGGGCCCGGACCCGGTCGCGCCGCTCCCGATCCCCGACCCGCCCGTCGGCGGGCCCGCGCTCGGCACGTGTGACCTCGCCCTCCCGCCCGGCGCCCCGGCGCTGCCCGCGGGCATCGACGCTGCGGGCTGGGTGCTCGCCGACCTCGACAGCGGCGTCGTCCTCGCCGCCCGGGACCCGCACGGCCGGCAGCGGCCGGCGTCGACCCTGAAGCTCCTGACGACGCTCGTCGTGCTCGACCGCCTCCCGCTGGACCAGACGGTCGTCGGGGACACCTCGGACGTGCAGGTCGACGGCAGCCGGGCGGGGATCGGTCCGGGCGGCAGCTACACCGTCCAGCAGCTGCTGACGGGGCTACTGCTCAACTCCGGCAACGACACCGCGCACGCACTGGCCCGCACGCTCGGCGGCGTGCCTCGGACCCTCGACCTCATGCAGCAGCGGGCGGCGGCCATGGGCGCGCTCGACACCCGACCCGCCACCCCGTCGGGTCTCGACGGGCCGGGGATGTCGACGTCGGCCTACGATCTCGCGCTGTTCCTGCGGGCCGCGCTGCGCAACCCGACCTTCGCCGAGCTGACGCAGCTGCGGCTCGTCGCGTTCCCCGGGTTCGGCGACCGTCCCGGATTCATGCTGTCCAACGACGACCCGCTGCTGAGCTCGTACGACGGCGCGCTCGGCGGCAAGACCGGGTTCACCGACGCGGCCCGGCACACGTTCGTCGGTGCCGCGCAGCGTGACGGACACCGCCTCGTGGTAGCGCTCGTGCGCGGCGAGCAGCACCCTGTGCGCATGGTCGCCCAGGCGAGTGCGCTGCTGGACTACGGGTTCGCGCTGCCGGCCGGCACCCCCGGGGTGGGGACGCTGGTCGAGCAGGCTCCCGCTCCCCCGACCGCGGCGACGACGGTTCCCGCCGCACCGGGCTCCGACGGCGCGGTCCCGTCGTCGAACCCGGTGGGGTGGATCGTCGCGGCCGTCCTCCTGCTGTTCGCACTCGCCGCGCTCGTGGGGTACGTCGTCCGCAAGGCCCGCGGGATGCGTCAGGAACCCGATGGCTTCCCGCGCGACCCGGCCGCGCCGCGTGCCAGGGATTCCGCGAAGGACTCCTGAGCCGCGTCAGCGACGGCGGCCCGCCAGCGCGCGCAGGCCCAGCAGGCCCGTCACGACGCCCGCGCCGACCAGCCCGGCCGCGGCGACGGGCGTCGGGCCCGACCTCACGACCACCTCCGGCCGGATGATCGCCGGCGCCGGCACCTCGATCGGCTCCTCCTGCTCGTTCTCCCGCGCCGTCGCCGCCCACGCCGTCACGAAGAGGATGAAGCGCGAGACGAAGAAGACGAAGATCAGCAGACCGATGATCGACCCGAATGCCGCGCCGGCGGGCGAGTTGGTGACGGCCCGCAGGTAGATGGTCATGACCTGCTTGAGGATCTCGAAACCGACGGCGCCGAGCACGGCCGCCTTCAGTGCGCTGCGCGTCGCGACGGGTGCCCGTGGCAGCCGCGCGATCACCCAGACGAAGACCAGCCAGTTCGCGACCAGGCCCAGCAGCACCCCGACGACGCCCAGCAGGAACAGCGCCCACCCCTGGTCGCCCAGCCCGACGAGGTCGAGCAGCAGCCGGCCCACGCCGGTACCGACGGCCGTCACCGCGAGCGACACCACCAGCGCGAGGCCCAGGCCCAGCAGCGCGAGGAGGTCGAAGATCAGCTTCTTCACGGCGTTGGGCGTCTCCGGCGGCTGCGCCCACTGCTCCGAGAGCGCCTCGCGCAGGTTGCTCATCCAGCCGATGCCGGAGTAGAGCGCGCCGATGAGGCCCAGCACGCCGACCGCGCCCGCCTGGTCGATCGACTTCTGGATGATGTCGTTGAGCGTGTCGCCGAGGCCGCCGGGCACGGCGGTGGTGATGGCGACGCGCAGCTGTTCGAGAAGCTCGGGCTGCGCGCGCAGCGCGAACCCGGCGATCGCGAACGCGATCATCAGCAGCGGCACGAGCGCGAGGACGCTGAAGTAGGTGATCGCGGCGGCGTAGTGATCGCCGTGCCGGTCCGTGTACCGCGCACCGGCCCGGACCACGTGGTCGAGCCACGCGTACCTCGAGCGCAGCTGCTCGAGCTTGCCGGGGCCCGCGGGCGCGGCCTCCTCGTCGATGGCCCGACCATCGGTCGTCCGGTCCGCGCCCACGGCAGTCACCTCACGTCGTCGGTGGCAGGAACCCGATCTTCTCGTGAACCGACGCGAGTGTCGCGGCGGCGACCTCACCCGCTCGGGTGGCACCGCGCGCGAGCACCCGATCGAGCTCGGCGGGGTCCTTCAGGTATCCCTCTACCCGTTCCCGCAGCGGAGCAGTGAAATCCGCGACGACCTCGGCGAGGTCCTTCTTCAGGTCGCCGTAGCCCTTGCCCGCGTAGTCGGCCTCCAGCTCGGATACCTTGCGGTCGGTCAGGGCGGAGTAGATCGTCAGCAGGTTGGAGATGCCGGGCTTGGCGGCGGTGTCGAACCGGATCTCGCGCTCGGCGTCGGTGACGGCGGAACGGATCTTCTTGGCCGACACCTTGGGGTCGTCGAGGAGCTCGATGATGCCCGACGGCGTGGACGCCGACTTGCTCATCTTGATCGCCGGGTCCTGCAGGTCCTGGATCTTCGCGGCACCCGTGAGGATGTACGGCTCGGGCACGACGAAGGTCGTGCCGAAGCGGGTGTTGAAGCGCTGCGCGAGGTCGCGGGTGAGCTCCAGGTGCTGCCGCTGGTCCTCGCCGACGGGGACCTGGTCGGCCTGGTAGAGCAGCACGTCGGCGGCCATCAGGATCGGGTAGGTGAACAGCCCGACGGTCGTGCGGTCGGCACCCTGCTTCGCCGACTTGTCCTTGAACTGCGTCATCCGGCTGGCCTCGCCGAACCCGGTGATGCAGCTGAGCACCCAGGCGAGCTGCGCGTGCTCGGGGACGTGCGACTGCACGAACAGCGTGCACTTGTCGGGGTCCAGACCGAGGGCGAGCAGCTGGGCGGCCGCGTTCCGGGTGCGCGCCGCGAGCGTCTTCGGGTCGTGGTCGACGGTGATGGCGTGCAGGTCGGGCACGAAGTAGAACGCGTCGTGCTCGTCCTGCAGGGCGACCCACTGCCGCACTGCACCCAGGTAGTTGCCGAGGTGGAACGAGTCCGAGGTCGGCTGGATGCCGGAGAGGACCCGCGGGCGGGCGGTGGGCGCGGTGCCGGTCATGCCCGGGATTCTTCCAGTCCCCCGGATCGGCTTGTGAGCGGCCGACACGGTCCCTAGCGTCGGGGACGTCCGGGTGCTCCGGACGTCCGAGGGAGGTCGACGATGACCACGTTCGAGGAGCCGTCCGCGGTCGCCGTCGAGCAGAACGGGGAGGACAACCCCTACCTGCTCGGGATCTTCGCGCCCGTCCGCGACGAGATCACCGCCGACGACCTCGAGGTGATCGGCGAGATCCCGCGCGATCTCAACGGCGTCCACCTGCGCAACGGCCCGAACCGGCGTTTCGACGCGCCGGGCCGCTACCACTGGTTCGACGGCGACGGCATGGTCCACGCGATGGCCTTCGAGAACGGGACGGCGCGCTACCGCAACCGCTGGGTCCGCACCCGCGCCCTGGCCGCCGAGGAGGCCGCGGGCCACGCCCTGTGGTCGGGGGTCATGGAGTCGCCCCGCGGCAACCCCGTCGGGACGGCGCGCGGGCTGCCGTTCAAGGACTCCGCCAACACCGACCTGATCCATCACCGCGGCCGCGTGCTCGCCACCTGGTACCTGTGCGGGCAGCCCATGAGCATGGACCCGCTGTCGCTGGAGACGATCGGCGCCGAGGACTTCCTCGGGACGCTGCACGGCGACGTGATGGCGCACCCGAAGGTCGACGAGCACACCGGCGAGCTGATGTGGTTCGACTACGGGGCGCGCGACCCGCTGCTGCGCTACGGCGTCGTGAACGCCGAGGGCGCGATCGACCACGAGGTGGAGATCGACCTGCCCGGGCCCCGGCTGCCGCACGACATGGCGATCACCGAGAACTTCTCGATCCTCATGGACCTGCCGCTGACCCAGGACCCGGCCGCCGCCCGCCGAGGTCGGTACAAGATCGGCTTCGATCGCTCGACGCCGTCGCGGTTCGCGGTCGTCCCGCGCCGTGGGGCCGCGTCGGAGGTGCGCTGGTTCGAGGCCGAGCCCTGCTACATCTACCACGTCGTCAACGCCTGGGAGGACGCCCGGACGATCGTCATGGACGTGTGCCGGGTGACCCGCCCCGAGCCCGTCCCGACCCGCCCGGGGCCGCTGGGCAAGCTGCTCGGTTACCTGCGGCTCGACGCCCGGCTGCACCGCTACGTCTTCGACCTCGACTCCGGTACGACGACCGAGTCCCAGCTCGACGACGCCAACACCGAGTTCCCGTCGATCGACGCCCGCGCCTGCGGCCGACCGACCCGCTACGCCTACAACGTCCACATCGCCGACGCCGAGACCGTCCGCTTCGACGGCCTGCTGCGCTACGACCGGGTCACCGGCGAACGGCAGCACCACTGGTTCGGTCCCGGGCGGTTCGGCAGCGAGGCCCCGTTCGCGCCGCGCGACGGCAGCACGGGCGAGGACGACGGCTACCTCGTCACCTTCGTGACCGACGAGCGCGACGACCGCTCCGAGGTGCAGATCCTCGACGCGTCGGACCTGGCGGCGGGCCCGGTCGCGAGGGTCCTGCTCCCGCAACGCGTCCCGCTGGGCTTCCACGCGACATGGGTGCGCGCCGACCAGCTCCGGTGAGCCGCCCACGACCGTTCGTCGTCGCACGTCGGAGGTTCTCGTGAGGCTGCATCCGCAGGAACGGATCGACGAGTACGTCGCCGCCGGATGGTGGCGTGACGACCCCGCCTGGACGTGGGACGCCCTGTTCCGGGCGCGGGTGGCCGAACGCGGGGACGCGACGGCCGTCGTCGATCCCGCCAACCGCGAGGCACTGCTCGGCACCCCGCCACGGCGGCCGAGCTGGACCGAGCTCGATGCGGAGGTCGACCGGTTCGCGGGCGTCCTGCACGGGGCCGGGGTCGGCGTCGACGACGTCGTCGGCACGCAGCTGCCCAACACCGTCGAGCTGGTGGTCGCGTACCTGGCGTGCGTGCGGCTGGGCGCGATCGTGTCACCGTTCCCGATGCAGTACCGCGAGCACGAGCTCTCGACGCTCGCGCCGGTCGCCGGCCTGCGCGCGTTCGTGACCGTGTCGCGGTTCGGCGACCGGCCCCTCGCGGACGAGGCGTCGTCGGTGGGCGGTGTCGAGGTGGTCGCGCTGGACGGGCCGGTGTCCGCTGCTGCGTCGGCACCGCCGGCGGTGAAGCGCCACCCCTCCGACGTCGTGACGCTGTGCTGGACGTCCGGTACCGAGGCCACCCCCAAGGGCGTCCCGCGGTGCGCGAACGGCTGGAACGTCATCGGCGAGGGCTGCGCCGCCGCGCCGGCGCTCACCGCCGACGACGTCATCCTCAGCCCGTTCCCACTGGTCAACATGGCCGGCTTCGGCGGCGTGCTGGTCCCGTGGCTGCTGACCGGCGCGACGCTCGTCCAGCACCATCCCTTCGATCTGCCGACGTTCCTCGGCCAGATCGCCCGCGAACGCGTCACCTACACGCTCGCCCCGCCGGCGCTGCTCACCGGCATGCTGCGCGCGCCCGGGCTGCTCGACTCCGCCGACCTGTCGAGCCTGCGCGTCATCGGGTCGGGGTCGGCGCCGCTGTCGGGCTGGCTGATCCGGGAATGGCGCGACCGCCTCGGCATCGAGGTCACCAACTTCTTCGGGTCCAACGAGGGCGTCCCGCTGATCTCCGACCAGCACACCGTCCCCGATCCCGACGCCCGCGCCGCCTACTTCCCGTGGTTCGGCGGGCCGGGGCTGACCTGGCCGAACCCGACGAGCGCCGGGGTGCGCACGAGACTTGTCGACGTCGAGTCCGGGGACGAGGTCACACAGCCGGGCAGGCCCGGTGAACTGCGCGTCGCCGGGCCGACGATCTTCGCCGGCTACTGGTCCTCGACGACCGATCCGTTCGACGAGCAGGGCTACTACCGAAGCGGCGACGTCTTCGAGATCGCGCCGCACGACCCGACGCTGCTGCGCTACGTCGACCGGGCCCGCGACCTCGTCGTGCGCGGCGGCATGAACATCTCCCCCGCCGAGATCGAGGCCCTGCTCGTGGCGCACCCGGCGGTGGCGGAGGCGGCGGTCGTCGGTTACCCCGACGACGTGCTCGGCGAGCGGGTCGCGGCCGTCGTCGTGCCCGTCGACCGGGCGGCGCCGCCGACCCTGACCGATCTCGTCGAGACGTTGCGCGCGCAGCGGATCGCCTCCTACAAGCTGCCCGAGCGGCTGGAGCTCGCGGACGCGTTGCCGCGCAACCCCGTCGGCAAGATCCTCAAGCGCGAGCTGCGGGAGCGGCTGCGGTGACGGAGCTGTCCGTGTCGCTCGGGTTGTGGCAGGACCGGCCGTCGATCGAGGCCGTGGACACCGCCCGCGCCGCCGACGAGCTGGGCTATGCGCGGCTGTGGATCGGCGAGATGGCGACGTACGACGCCTTCGCACTCGCCGCCGCCCTGCCGGGCACGATCCCGCTGGTCCTGGGCCCGTTCGCGGTGGCCGTCCGGACACCGGTGCAGATCGCGGTCGGCGCGGCGACGGTCGCGGAGCTGACCGGGCGGACCGTCGAGGTGGCGATCGGGTCGTCGAGCCCGGTCGTCGTGTCGGCGTGGCACGGGCGAGCGGCCCCGGCACCGGCGCTCGCGCTGGCGGAGACGGCCCAGACGTTGCGGACGCTGCTCGACGGCGGGCGCGCCGACGTCGACGGGAAGGTCGTGCGCACCCGCGGGTATCGGCTGCGCGCGCCGGCACCCGGCGGACCGGTGACGATCGCGGCGTTCGGGCCGCAGGCCGTCCGGGTGGCAGGCCGCTACGCCGACCGGATGGTGCTGAACCTGTTGCCGCCCTCGGTCGCGACGCGGTTGGTCGAGGCCGTGCGCGCCGCCGCCCGGGAAGCGGGGCGAGAGCCGCCGCGGGTCGCCGCCTGGGTGACCGCGGCGGTCGACCCCGACGCCGAGGCGATGGCCCGGCTGGCGCGCGGGGTCGTCGGCTACCTGGCGGTGCCGGGATACGGGGAGGTGTTCGCCGAGGCCGGGTTCGGAGACCTCGTCGGGTTCGCGAGAACCGGGCCGTCACCGCGGGAACTGTTCGCCGCGGTCCCGTCCTCGCTGACCGCGGCGGTGGGGGCGATCGGGACGGTCGACGAGGTCACCGCGCGCATCGCCGAGTACGCCGCGGCAGGCGTCGACGAGGTGTGCCTGGTCCCCGTCGCGACCGACGCCGACCCCGCGGGTCGCCGGACCCTGACCGCGCTGGCGCCCCGGTCGTGAGCCGCGCCGGGCCCGTGCTCACGCCCCCGTCGTGAGTGGCGATGGTCGCCATGGCGACCATCGCCGCGCACGGCTAGTCGGCGTCGCCGTCGGCGTCCACACCCTCGACGGCCTCGAACCCGCCCTGGGTGGCGTCGCCGCCGCGGTGCAGCACGACGGTGTTGGAGTCGAGGTCGATCGGGCCCAGCTGCCACTTCTCGCCGGTGCCCGACTCCTCGTTCTCCTTCCGGATCTTCGGTCCGGGGAACAGCTCACCGAGAACGCCCATGGGCCCGATGGTACGTGCGTGCGACCCGCGGGCCACACGCCAAGCAGGGCGGGTCAGGCAGGGGTCAGCGGCAGGGCACGGCGGCTCGGGGTCAGGGGGTGCGGGGTGCCGTCGTAGGTCGTCGTCCGCTGGCGGACCGGGCGGCCCGCCGCCGCGGCGATGGCGGTGAGCTCGGCGACCGAACGGGCGGAGCCGTTCTCCGAGCCGGCCATCCGGGAGATCGTCTCCTCCATCAGGGTTCCGCCCATGTCATCGGCGCCGCCGCGCAGGATGTCCGCGGACAGGGCGTCCCCGAGCTTCACCCACGAGCACTGGACGTGGTCGATCCGCCCGTGCAGGGCCAGCCGCGCGAACGCGTGCACCGCCCGGTTGTCGCGCTCCGTGGGGCCCGGGCGGGCGATCCCGGCCAGGTAGATCGGGGCGTTGTGGTGCACGAAGGGCAACGGGACGAACTCGGTGAACCCGGCCACGCCGTTGGCGCGGGCGCGGTCCTGCATCGTCGCGAGCGTGCGCAGGTGGCCGAGCCAGTGCCGCGGCTGGTCGACATGGCCGTACATCATCGTCGAGCTCGACCGGATGCCCAGCTCGTGCGCCGTCGAGACCACCTCGACCCACTGCGCCGCAGGCAGCTTCCCCTTCGTGAGGACCCAGCGGACCTCGTCGTCGAGGATCTCGGCCGCCGTGCCGGGGATGGAGCCGAGGCCGGCGTCGCGCAGCTCGGTGAGCCACTCCCGCACCGACACCCCGGCCTTCGCCGCCGCGGACACGATCTCCATCGGCGAGAACGCGTGCACGTGCATCCCGGGGACCGCGGCGTGCACCGCGCGGACCAGGTCGGCGTAGAACGTGACCGGCAACTGCGGGTCGATGCCGCCCTGCATGCAGACCTCGGTCGCGTCGTCGGCCGCGGCCTCCGCCGCACGGGCGGCGACCTCGTCGAGCGAGAGCCGGAACGCGTCCGCGTCGCGCTCGCGCTGGGCGAACGCGCAGAACCGGCACCCGACGTAGCACACGTTGGAGAAGTTGATGTTCCGGTTGACGACGTAGGTGACCTCCTCGCCCACCACGTCGCGACGGACGTCGTCGGCGAGGCGGGCCAGCTCCGCCAGCGCCGGGCCGTCCGCGGTCAGGACGGCCATCGCCGCGGCCTCGTTGGCCGGGTCGAGCAGGGCGGCCGGCTCGGCGGCGGCCAGGTCCAGACCCGCCCGGACGTCCGACTCCAACCGCTGCGGGGCCCCGGCGCCCGACGCCCCGGCCGGGACGCTGTCGCGGATCGCGTCCCAGTCGCCGTAGACCGAGTCGAAGTCGCCACGCCGGTCGCCGGTCCGGCCCGTCGTGTCGATCGACTCGTGGAGGTCGGTCCGCCCCGACGACGCGAACCCGCCGTCGGGCTCCTGCCACGGCCGCCCCGCCACGACCGCGTCCTCGTTCGCCAGCCCGTCCGGCCCGGCCAGGGCGGCGACGTGCGCATGCAGCCGGGTGTCGATCCACGGCGAGCCCGCCCGCACGTAGCGCGGGTAGACCGTCAGCCGCTCCCGCAGCGTGAACCCGGCCTCCGCCGAGCGCGCCGCCAGCTCGTCGATCGCGGGCCACGGGCGCTCCGGGTTGACGTGGTCGGCCGTCACCGGAGACACGCCGCCCCAGTCGTCGATACCCGCGCGCAACATCAGCGCGAACTCCTCCCCGACCAGGTTCGGCGGGGCCTGCACGCGCATCTTCGGGCCCAGCACGATGCGGGCGACCGCGATCGTGGCGGCCAGGTCCTCCAGCGACGCGTCGGGGTCGTCGCGCATCGCGGTGTCGGGCTTGGCGCGGAAGTTCTGAACGATCGTCTCCTGCACGTGCCCGTGCGCCCGGGCCGCCGCGCGGATCGCGAAGATCGACTCGGCGCGTTCGGTGCGGGTCTCGCCGATCCCGATCAGGATGCCCGTCGTGAACGGGACGCCGACCCGGCCGGCGTCGGTCAGCGCCCGCAGCCGCACCGCGGGCTCCTTGTCGGGGCTGCCGTAGTGCGGACCGGAGCGCTCCGACCACAGCCGGGTGGCCGTCGTCTCCAGCATCATCCCCATCGACGGCGCGACCGGCTTGAGCCGCGTCAGCTCCTCCCACGACATGACGCCGGGGTTGAGGTGCGGCAGCAGGCCCGTCTCCTCCAGCACCGCGATCGCGCTCGCCCGCACGTAGTCCAACGTGGAGTCGTACCCGCGGGCGTCGAGCCACTCGCGGGCCGCGGGCCACCGCTCCTCCGGGCGGTCCCCGAGGGTGAACAGCGCCTCCTTGCAACCCGCCGCCGCACCCTCCCGGGCGATCTCCAGTACCTCGTCACGCTCCAGGAACGCCGCCGGCAGCCGATGCGGCACCGTCGCGAACGTGCAGTAGTGACACCGGTCCCGGCACAGCCGGGTCAACGGGATGAACACCTTCCGCGAGTACGTGACCACCCCCGGCCTGCCCGCATCGACCAGCCCCGCGTCACGGACCCGGGACGCGGCGTCGAGCAGCTCGTCGAGATGCTCGCCCCGCGCCGCCAGCAGCACCGCGGCCTCGGTCACGTCCAGGACGGCCCCGTCGCGCACCCGGCGCAACGCCCGTCGCAACGCCGTTTCCGACGGCTCGGGCTCCACGACGGTGGGATCGGGCAGGGCATCGGGCATGGCCGCCACACTATGTCGCCGCCGCGCGGGGGTCGACCGGCCCGCGACCCGTTCCCGATCTCGTCACACGCTCCGGCCCGCCCGGAACAGAACCGCACTCCCCCGCGGTTGAAGCGCGGCGCTCACGACCCCGGCCTCTCGGCCCGGCCCCTCCGAGCGCAACCCCACTGCTCCGCCGCGGCCGATCCGCGACCGTGAGGTTGCGCCCCGCAGGCCGGCCGCAACCCTGCTGCTCCCCGAGCCCGCCGCGACGACCGCCAGGTTGCGCTCGGGGGTGTGCTGTCGCCGCAGAGGGCCTCGGGACCCGCCGCGCGACGAACCTCAGGGTGCGCTCGAGTGTGCCGCTGCCGCGCAGGGTCTGCGGGTCAGGCGACGTCGGTCGGGGTGCCGCCGGTGACGGCGACGAGCTCGTCGAAGGTCGTCGGGAAGACGGCGTGCGGGATGCCGCCCGCGGCCCAGATCTCGGGGAAGTCGGCGAGCGCGCGGTCGACGAGCGTCCGCAGCGGCGCCGGGTGACCGACGGGCGCGACACCCCCGATCACCTGGCCGGTGGCCGCCCGGACGAACTCGGGTGTCGCCCGGCCCACCGACGAGGCGCCGATCGTCGCCGCCACCTTGCCGGTGTCGACGCGGTGCGCACCGGAGGTCAGGACGAGCAGCGGCTCGCCGTCGGCGTCGAAGACCAGGGAGTTCGCGATCTGCCCGACCTCGACACCCAGCGCTGCGGCCGCTGCCGCGGCGGTGCGGACCTCGTCGGGCAGCACCCGGAGCCGGCCGACCCTGGCCGGATCGGCGCCACCGGCGAGCAGGCGCTCACGGACGCGGACGACGTTGGGGTGGTCGGGGGTCTCGATGCTCACGACCGACATTCGACCACGCCGGCCCGTCACGAGCCGTCGGTTATCCGGGTCCCGGTCAGCTGGCCGCCGTCGCCGCGGGACAGCAGGCAGAGCAGCGAGCGCGCACCCTCGGACCGGTTCACGGTCGAGGCGTCGAAGGCCTGCTCCGTGGGGACGAGCACGGTCACGGTGAGCTCACCCTTGTCCGGCCCGCTGATCCGGCCGGACTCGAAGATCAGCATGCAGGCGGCGGCGCCGTAGCGCGCGAGGTCCTCCGCCGGCGGGTACGGGATGGCCACGGTCGTGTCGAAGGGCGTGAGCGCCTCGTAGAGCTCGAAGTCGTGCGGGCCCGTACAGTTCGCCGACGCGTCGGAGGTGACGACGCGGCCCGGCGCGAGTTGCGCGTTGAGGCACGTGGGGTAGGCGAAGGCGAACTGCGCGAGGTCACCACCCTCGCCGTAGGTGAGGGTGCGGACCGACGTCGAATCGTCCCCGCCGAGCAGCGACGCACCGCCCCACACTCCGAGCGCCAGGCCCACGAGGAGCGCGACGACACCCGTCACGACCAGCGCCGCGGTTCCCCGCCGCCGCGGCGCGGGACCGGGAGCGCCGGGCATCGTCGTGGCGACCGTCGAGTGGTTCGCGAGCGCGCCCGTCACGGTCAACGGACCGACGAGCATGGCCTCGGCCTGCTGGGCGGTCAGTCGCGCCGCGGGGTCGCGGATGAGCAGGCCTGCGATCACCGCGGCGAGCGGGCCGGTGCACCGCGGCGGCGGCGGGTCCTCGTGGATGACGGCGTAGATCGTCTGCGGGGTGGTCTCCCGGTTGAACGGGCCGGTGCCCTCGACGGCGTAGTACAGCGTCGCGCCGAGCGCCCAGAGGTCGGCGGGCGGCGCGGCCGGAGCGCCCTCCAGCCGTTCGGGCGCCATGTATCCGGGCGAGCCGACGAGCAGGCCCGTCGTCGTCAGGCGGGGGTCGTCGGCCGCGTGCGCGATGCCGAAGTCGGTGAGGGTGACGCGACCGTCGTGACCGAGCATGACGTTGCTCGGCTTCACGTCGCGGTGGACGACGCCGCCCGCGTGGGCCCGGCGCAGCGCGGCCAGCACCTGGCGGGCGACCTCGGTGGCCGACCGCTCGTCGAGGGGACCGCGGCGGGACACGACGTCGCTCAGTGTGTCGGCCTCCAGCAGCTCCATCACGATGTGGTCGACGCCCCCGTCGGCGACGACGTCGTGCACCGTGACGATGCCGGGGTGGTTGAGCCGGCCCGCGGTGCGCGCCTCGCGCAGCAGCCGGTCGCGGAAGCGGCTGTGTTCCTCGGCCGAGAGCCCCTCGGGCAGCCGCAGCTCCTTGACCGCGACCTGGCGGCCGATCACGCGGTCCTCCGCCCGCCACACGACGCCCATCCCGCCGCGGCCCAGCTCGTCGAGCACGATGTAGCGCCCGCCGACGACCCGACCCGTGGTCACGGCGCGTACCGGACGGTGACCGGCGCATGGTCGGACCAGCGCTCGGCGTGGCTGGGTGCCCGCTCGACGACGGCGCTGCTCGCCCGCGCCGCCAGCCCCGCCGTGGCGACGTGCAGGTCGATCCGCCAGCCCGTGTCGTTGTCGAAGGCCCGGCCGCGATAGGACCACCACGAGTACGGCCCGTCGACACCCGGGTGCAGGCTGCGGACGACGTCGACCCAGCCCGAGCCGTACAGCTCGCCGAGCCAGGCGCGCTCGTGCGGGAGGAACCCGGAGTTGCGGACGTTGCCGCGCCAGTTGCGGATGTCGGCCTCGGTGTGGGCGATGTTCCAGTCCCCGCACACGACGACCTCGCGGTCCTCGGCGGCGGCCTTCTCGCGCCGCTCGGCCAGGTAGGGCGCGAACGCGGCGAGGAAGCGGTCCTTCTCGTCCTGGCGCGGGGTGCCGACGGTCCCGTTGGGCAGGTAGAGCGACGCGACCGTCAGCCCGGGCAGGTCGACCTCGACGTAGCGCCCGGCAGCGGCCCCCTCGGCGGCGTCGATGCCGACCCGGACGGCCTCGGGCGCGACGCGGGTCAGCACCCCGACCCCGGCGCGGCCCTGTGCAGCGTCGCTCGGGGCGAGCGTCAGCAGCCAGCCGGCGCGCTCGAGCACGCCGAGGAGCTCGTCGGGCAGGTCCTCGTGCCGGGCGCGGGTCTCCTGCAGGCACACGACGTCGGCGTCGGTGGCGGCCAGCCAGGCGGTGAGACCCTTGGGCGCCGCGGCACGGATGCCGTTGACGTTGACGGAGCTGACCGTGAGCACGCGCCGAGCCTGGCAGATCGGCTCCGGGCGGCGTGACGCCGGGTCAGCAGCTCGATCCGGCCTTCGGGGCGAGACTCGAGTCGAGCGCCCAGCGGTTCTCCCCGGCGAGCTGACGGAAGCCGTTGGTGACGACGCGCTGCGCGTCGACCTCCTTGCCCTTGTTCAGGGTGGCGACCGGAGCGAGCTCGGTCCCCGGGTTCGGCCGGACGTTGACCTGGTCGGCCGTCACGATCATGACGCACCCCGTCGACCCCGTGGCCCCCGTGCCGAACTGCCCGGCGTCGATCAACGCCAGCACCGTGAGGATCGAGCCCGCGACGAGGACGAACGCCCAGCCCTTGAAGCTGGACGACTCGAGCTTCGGGATCTTGATCTTCGACGCCATGGTCTACCGGTCGCCTCTCGGTGCGCGGTCCGTGCGCGGGGACGGGTCAACCGTAGCCGAGAGCGACGCCCCGGTGACCCCCCGAAACGCCGCGCGGCGCGCACCCCGGACGGGATGCGCGCCGCGCGGGTGGGTCCGCCGGGTCAGGCGCGGGCCTTCTGCAGGTTCGCGTCCAGCGTCTCGAGGAACTCCTCGGTGGTCTGGAACGGCGCGTCCTTGTCGATCAGCAGCGCGAGGTCCTTGGTCATCTTGCCGCTCTCGACGGTCTTCACCACGACGTCCTCGAGCGCCTCGCTGAACGCGATGAGCTCGGGGTTGTTGTCGAGCTTGCCGCGGTGGGCCAGGCCCCGGGTCCAGGCGTAGATCGACGCGATCGGGTTGGTCGACGTCGGCTTGCCGGCCTGGTGCTGGCGGTAGTGGCGGGTGACGGTGCCGTGGGCAGCCTCGGCCTCCACGGTCTTGCCGTCGGGCGTCATGAGGACGGACGTCATGAGGCCGAGCGAGCCGAAGCCCTGGGCCACGGTGTCGGACTGCACGTCACCGTCGTAGTTCTTGGCGGCCCACACGTAGCCGCCCTCCCACTTCAGCGCCGCGGCGACCATGTCGTCGATCAGGCGGTGCTCGTAGGTCAGGCCCTTGGCCTCGAACTGCTCCTTGAACTCCGTCTCGTAGACCTCGGCGAACAGGTCCTTGAAGCGACCGTCGTAGGCCTTGAGGATCGTGTTCTTGGTCGAGAGGTAGACCGGGTAGTCCCGGGTGAGGCCGTAGTTCATCGACGCGCGCGCGAAGTCGCGGATCGACTCGTCGAGGTTGTACATGGCCATCGCGACGCCCGAGCCCGGGGCCTGGAAGACCTCGTGCTGGATGGGCTCCGAGCCGTCGGCCGGGGTGAAGGTGACCGTCAGCGTGCCCTCGCCCGGGAACTTGAAGTCCGTGGCGCGGTACTGGTCGCCGAAGGCGTGGCGGCCGACGATGATCGGCTTCGTCCAGCCCGGCACCAGGCGCGGGATGTTCGAGATGATGATCGGCTCGCGGAAGATCACGCCGCCGAGGATGTTGCGGATCGTCCCGTTCGGGGACCGCCACATCTTCTTCAGGCCGAACTCCTCGACGCGGGCCTCGTCGGGGGTGATCGTCGCGCACTTGACGCCGACGCCGTGCTTCTTGATGGCGTTCGCGGCGTCGACGGTGATCTGGTCGTCGGTCTTGTCCCGGGTCTCGATCCCGAGGTCGTAGTACTCGAGATTCACGTCCAGATACGGGTGGATCAGCTTGTCCTTGATGAACTGCCAGATGATCCGGGTCATCTCGTCGCCGTCGAGCTCGACGACCGTGCCCTCGACCTTGATCTTCGCCATGTCGGCGGGCGCTCCCTTCGTGGACGCGTCTCTTCTCCGGACAAGCGTACTGCTAAAGCCCCGGAGTGCCCGGGTGACGTCCACCCCGTTGCGTCCCGGTCACGGCGCCGACAGCTTGACGCGGGTGATGGTCACCGCGAGGACCGTCATGACCAGCCCGAAGCCGGAGTAGAGCAGTACGTCGACGACCTTGCTGCGGATCGCGAGCAGCCCCGCGCGCTCCTGGGGCAGCGCGACCCGCAACACCGCCGCGACGATCAGCGCCCCCCCGAGCAGGACGGCGCCCTCCCGCCAGTGCGCCTGCAGCACGCGCAGCATGCCGGCGAGCGCGATCGCCAGGACGAGCAGCAGTGCGCCGTGCTCGGCCAGCAGGACGCGCCAGCCCCGGCTCGGCATCCGCGTCCTCATCCGGCCGCCGCCTGCCGCTCGGCCGCCTCGACGACGTTCGTGAGCAACATGCCGCGGGTCATCGGGCCGACACCGCCGGGCATCGGAGCCAGCAGGCCCGCGACCTCGACGACCTCCGGCGCGACGTCGCCGACGAGCCCCAGGTCGGTGCGGGTCACGCCGACGTCGAGCACCGTCGCCCCCGGCCGGACCATGTCCGCGGAGACCAGCCCGCGCACCCCCGCCGCGGCGACGACCACGTCGGCCCGCCGGACCTCCGCGGCGAGGTCGCGGGTGCCGGTGTGGCACAACGTGACGGTCGCGTTCTCGCTGCGCCGGGTGAGCAGCAGGCCCAGCGGCCTGCCGACCGTCACGCCACGTCCGACGACCGTCACCCGCGCCCCGTCCAGGTCCACGCCGTACCGACGGCACAGCTCCACGATCCCGCGCGGGGTGCACGGCAGCGGGCCTGGCTCACCGAGGACGAGCCTGCCGAGGTTGACCGGGTGCAGACCGTCGGCGTCCTTGGCCGGGTCGATGCGCTCGAGCACCGCGCCTGCATCGAGCCTCGCCGGCAGCGGGAGCTGGACGATGTAGCCGGTGCACCCGGGATCGGCGTTCAGCTCGTCGACGACCTGCTCGACCTGCGCCTGGGTCGCGTCGGCCGGAAGCTCACGCCGGATCGACCGGATGCCGACCTTCTCGCAGTCGCGGTGCTTGGCCCGCACGTAGGAGCGGGAGCCGGGATCGTCGCCGACGAGGACGGTGCCCAAGCCGGGGGTGCGACCGGCGGCCGCCAGCTTCTCGACGCGCTCGGCCAGCTCACCGAGGATTCCGGCCAGCGCCGCCTTCCCGTCCATCACCGTCGCCGTCACGGCGCCCATTGTGCCGACGCACGATCTGCCGACGTTCGCGCCGTCCCGCCGCCGCGCGGGCCGTCCGAACGACGGCGCCGTGCGCTGATCGGGGAGCGGGGTCGGGGGTGGCCGGCCGAGCGGGCGGACGGGGTCCCGGACCCTGCGCGGGGGCGGGAGAGGACGGGCGGGCAGGCCGGCCGGCGTCAGCTGATGATCAGGCCGTGCGCCACCGCGAAGCGCACCGCGGTCGCGGCGTCGACCGTGGCACCCTCGAGCCGCGCCTGGACGAGGCCGTCGGCGTCGATGCGCGCGCCCCGGAGGTCGGCGCCCTCCAGACGCGCGCCCCGCAGCCGGGCACCGGACAGGTCGGCGCCGTGCAGGTCGGCCTTGCGCAGGTCGGTCTCGACGAGGTTGGCCTCGCGCAGCCGCAGCCCCGACAGGTCGGTGCCGCGCAGGTCGGCGCGGCCCAGCGAGACGAGCGTCAGGTCGCAGTCGACGAAGCTGATCGGGCGCATCCGGGCGTCGAGCAGGGTGCTGCCGAGCAGCGAGCAGCCCCGGAAGGTCGAACCAAGCAGCGTCACGCCCTGGAACGAGCAGGTACGCAGCGCACTGCCGCGGTGCTCGGAGTCGCCCATGTCGGCACCGCGGAAGTCGCACTCGTCGAAGGTGCAGACGTCCGTACGCAGTCCGCGCAGATCCGATCCGGAGAACGAGCACCGCACGAATCGTCGGCGGGCCCATGTGGCCCCAGCGGCGACGATCTCGGAGAAGTCTTCGTCCTCGAACTCGTCGTCGGCGGCGTCGACCGTCCGTGGACCCATTCCCGAACCGTGCCATACCGATCAGACCGTCCGACCAGTAGGTGGCGCGCGCATCCCCCGATCGATTCGACTTTCGACCGACGAGCCCTGTCGTCACCACGGGTTCACCTGATCCGTCGCCCGCAGTGCCCGTTCGCAGGGGTGTCAGAAGCAGTGTCGGAGCGCACAATCGGACCACCGGCGGCGTGGGACGTCGCCGGTGACCGTCTCGACGAGGAGTGTGGTCATGAGCGTTGAAAGCGACGTGCAGTCCGGGGCGCATGCCGCTGCCGAAACGGCTGCCCCGACCCCCGTTGGAAATCCCCTCCTGCTTGGTTTGACGACGTTTCTGCCGGGCGGCATCACCCTCGGACTCTGGTTCGTCGGCTATCTCGACACCGCGACGCTTCCCGGCGGGATGATCCCCGCGCTCTCGCTCTGCACCGGCCTGTTCATGCTCGTGGCCACTATCTGGGCAGGGCGCCTCGCGATGAACACGGTCGCGGCCGTGCTCGGCGTGTTCTCGGCCTTCTGGCTCAGCTTCTCGCTGCTCGTGGTGGGTCTGACCAGCGGCTGGTGGGGTATCACCCAGGCGGCCCAGGTCGCGTCGGTGCAGCGGACGTATCTGCTGTCCTTCCTGATCGTCTTCGTGATCGTCACGCTGGCGACGCTGCGGCTCCCGATCGTGTTCACGCTCGGGCTCCTGTTCGTCGACGCGACGTTCGCGCTGGCATTCATCGGCGTCAGCGCCGGAAACACGAGCTTGTTCCCGATCGCCGGAATCACGACGTTCATCTTCTGCGCGATCTTCGCCTACGTGCTCGTGGACGGAATGGGACAGGATCTCGGCGGACGTTCGATGCCCATGGGCAGTCCGATGGTGAAGTAGATCCGTTTTCTCCCGGACGCCCCGCCCGTTCCCGGGCGGGGCGTCCTGCATTCTCCCGACCACCACCCGACCATTCACGATCTTGTTCAACGGAAGTCGCGTGACGGAACGGCGACGGCCAGCGGCAACTTCTGCAGCCGATCCGCCACGAGGTTGAGCACTCCCTCCGGACTGCGTTCCAGCCTCCCGCGCACGAGGAGCGCGCTGCTGCCCAGCGCCACCGACCGATAACGGGCCCACAGCCCCTCCGAACAGGTCACGTTGAGCATTCCGGTCTCGTCCTCCAGGTTGATGAAGGTGACCCCGCCCGCCGTCGCGGGCCGCTGCCGGTGCGTGACGAGACCGCCCACCAGCACCCGCGGTGGCCGCACGTCGGGGTCGTAGGGGTCGAGCGCCTCGACCAGCGCGTCGACCTCCTGCGGGCCCCGTCGCCCCATCCGGTGCGCGGTCCCCGTCATCGCGCGCCGCCCGACCTCGTCGAGCCTCGCGACGGGCACCGCACCCAGCTCGTCGAGCCGCGGACGCAGGTGCTGGAGCGGGTGGCTGTCGGGCGAGACGCCCGTGGCCCACACGTCCGAGACCGTCAGCTCGACATCGGTCATCCCCGGCAGCGCGGGTGCCTCCAACCCGACCGCCGCACCCGGCAGGTGCTCGGGCCGGACCCCGGCCACGACCCCCGCCGCCCACAGCGCCGACCGGCGGTCGATCCCGAAGCAGCCGAACGCCCCGGCGGTGGCCAGCGCCTCGGCCTGCGGTGCCGTCAGCCGGACCCTGCGAGCCAGGTCGGCGAGATCGCGGTAGCGCCCACCACGGACGCGCTCGGCCTCGATCTCCTCGGCCTTCTCGATCCCGACGGAGCGCACCTCACCGAGTCCGAGCCGGATCGCGACACCGCCCTCGCTGCGCGGGTCGGGCTCCAACGTGGCCTCCGCGCCACCCTCGCAGACGTCGGGACCACGGACCAGGACGCCGTGCCTGCGGGCGTCGGCCACGAGCGACTGCGGTGAGTAGAACCCCATCGGCTGGGAGTTGAGCAGCGCCGCGCAGAAGGCTGCCGGGTAGTACCTCTTGAACCAGGCGCTCTGGTAGACCAGCGACGCGAAGCTGATCGAGTGGCTCTCGGGGAAGCCGAAGTTCGCGAACGCCAGCATCTTGGCGAAGATGCCCTCGGCGACCTCGCCGGTGATCCCGTTGGCGGCCATGCCGTCGTAGAAGCGGCCGCGCAGCCGCTCCATCTTCTCGGTCGAGCGCTTGGAACCCATCGCCCGGCGCAGCTCGTCGGCGTCGGCTGCGGAGAACCCGGCGACGTCGACCGCGACCTGCATCAGCTGCTCCTGGAACAGCGGGACGCCGAGGGTCTTGTCGAGCGCGCCCGCGAGCAGCGGGTGGTCGTGATGCCACTCCTCCAGGTCCCGGCGGCGCCGGATGTAGGGGTGCACCGAGCCGCCCTGGATGGGTCCCGGCCGGATCAGCGCCACCTCGACGACGAGGTCGTAGAACCGCTCCGGCTTCAGGCGGGGCAGCGTGGCCATCTGGGCCCGCGACTCGACCTGGAACACCCCGACCGAGTCGGCCCGCTGCAGCATCGCGTAGACCTCGGGGTCGGTCGGCTGCAGCTCGTACAGCTCCACCCGCAGGCCGTGGTGCGCGGCGACGAGGTCGATCATCGTGTGCAGCGCGGTGAGCATCCCCAGGCCGAGCAGGTCGAACTTCACCAGTCCCGCGGCCGCGCAGTCGTCCTTGTCCCACTGCACGACGGTCCGCTCCTCCATCCGCGCCCACTCGACGGGCACGACCTCGGAGACCGGGCGGTCGCAGATCACCATCCCGCCGGAGTGGATGCCCAGGTGCCGGGGGAAGCCGAGCAGCTGCTCGGCGAGCGCGAGCACAGCGGGCGGCATCCCCTCGGGCACGGGTGGCCCGTCGGAACCGCCGATGCCGTGCCAGCGCTCGATCTGCTTGCTCCAGGCGTCCTGCTGGCCGGGCGAGAAGCCCAGCGCCCTTGCCATGTCGCGGACCGCGGACCGCGGCCGGTAGGTGATGACGTTGGCGACCTGCGCCGCACAGCCCCGGCCGTAGCGGCCGTAGACGTACTGGATGACCTCCTCACGCCGGCCGGACTCGATGTCGAGGTCGATGTCGGGGTAGCCGTCGCGCGCCGGGGACAGGAAACGCTCGAACAGCAGCCCACAGGCCACGGCGTCGACGTTGGTGATGCCGAGCGCGAAGCAGACCGCCGAGTTGGCCGCCGATCCCCGGCCCTGGCAGAGGATGTCGTTGCGGCGGCAGAACTCGACGATGTCGTGGACGATCAGGAAGTAGCCGGGGAACTTCTTCGCGACGATGATCTCCATCTCGCGCTCGATCGTCTCGGCCGCCTCGGGGTTCTCCGCCTGGCTGCCGTAGCGGCACATCGCCCCCTTGCGCACCCGCTCCCACAGCAACGACGCCTCGTCGCGACCGTCGGGGACCTCGAACGGCGGCAGGTCGGGCGCGACGAGGTCGATGGTGAAGGCACACTCCCGGCCGAGCGCCGCGGCCCGGGCCACCGCCCCCGGGTACCGGTCCTCGAAGCGGGCGGCCATCTCGGCCCCGGACCGCAGCCTGGCCGTGCCCGCGGGCGGGAGCCAGCCGTCGGCCTCGTCGAGGCTGCGCCGGGACCGGACCGCGGCCATCGCAGCGGCCAACGGGTAGCGGCCCGGCTCGGCGTAGTGCGCACCGGTGGTCGCCACCGTCGGCAGCCCGGCGCGGGCCGCGAGGGCGGCCAGCGCGTCGTTGCGCTCGGTGTCGCCGGGCAGGGCCTGATGGGTCAGCTCGACCGCCACACCCTCGCGACCGAACCGCTCGACCAGCCAGCCCAGCGCCTCCTCGGCCGCCACGGGACCGCCCGCGGCCAGCGCCTGCCGGACCGCACCCTTGCGGCAACCGGTGAGCGCCACGACGTGCCCGGCCGTCTGCTCCACGATCTCGTCGACGCGGTAGACCGGCCGGCCCTTCTCCCGCCCCCGCAGCTGCGCCGCGCTGATCACCCGGCACAGCGCCCGGTAGCCGTCGGGATCCCGGGCGAGCAACAGCAGGTGGCTGCCCTCGGGATCGGGGACGCCGTTCTGCGGGGCCGACAGCCCCAGGCTCAGCTCCGCGCCGAAGATCGTGGCGACCCCCAGCTCGGCCGCCGCCTCGGCGAAGCGGACCACGCCGTACATCCCGTCGTGGTCGGTGAGCGCGAGAGCGTCGAGCCCCAGCCGGGCGGCCTGCTCGACCAGCTCCTCGGGATGGCTCGCCCCGTCGAGGAAACTGAAGTTGGAGTGGCAGTGCAGCTCGGCGTAGGGCACCCGGGTGCCCGCCGCGGCGTCGAACGTCGGCGCCCGGTAGGGCTCGCGCTTGCGCGACCACGCGGGGCTGTCCCCACCGTCGCCCTCCGGGGGGCCGCCGGTGAGGGACGCGCCGTCGCGCGGCCGGCCCGAGAGCACCGACTCCAGCTCCGACCAGCTGACGTCGGGATTGTTGAAACCCACGCCCCGAAGTCTACTCGAACACCCGTTCGATCAGGTCCGGTTGTCCACAGGGTCACGCCCGCCCGGGAGCGGCGGCGACGGGCCCGGTGAACCGCTGCGCGGCGGCATCGTGGTCGCGGCCCGCCCGCCGCGCGACCGCCAGCCCGCAGACGATCGTGAGCCCGGCGCAGCAGAGCAGGAAGGTCCAGCCGTGCCGGAACGCGGTCAACGTCGTCGGACCGCCGGACGCGTCGTAGATCGCCACGATCACCGCCGTACCCAGCACCATCCCGATCTGCCGGGTCGTGTTGACCATCGACGACCCCGCGCCCCACCGGTCGGGCGGCAGGACGGCGCCGACGACGCCGGTCAGCGCGGGCATCGCCAGCCCGATGCCGAGGCCGGTGAGCAGCTGGCCCGGCAGCATCGTCGTCGCGAAGTCCGGTTCCGCGGTCATCCGCAGCACCCACACCGTGATCCCCGTGGCGTAGGACAGCGCGCCCATGACGGCCGTCGGCCCGGGGCCGATCCGCTGCACCAGCCGCGACCCGAGCATCGCGACCACGACCACCATTGCAGGACCCGGGGCCATCTCCAGCCCGGCGACGACCGTCGAGTCGTGCCACAGCCCCGTCAGGAACATGACGTTGCCGAACACCATCGCGGCGAAGGCCGCGGAGAACACGAGCATCGCGACGCTCGAGAGCGACAGCGTGGGGATGCGCAGCATCGTCGGGTCGACGATCGCCGCGGGATGCCGTCGCGACCGCGCCGCGAGCACGACGAACAGCGCCGCCGCCACGACGAACGCCGCCAGGACCGGGCCGTCCGTCCAGCCGGCGGTCGGCGCCTCGACCAGCGCGTAGGCGAGCGCACCGACGCCACCCAGCAGGGCGAGCGCACCGAGCAGGTCGGGCAGCGCGCCGGACGCGTCACGCGACTCCCGCAGCAACCGGGGCGCGACGACCAGCACCACCACACAGACCGGCAGGTTGACCAGGAACACCCACCGCCACGACGCGACGACGAGCAGCCCGCCCAGCGGCGGCCCGAGCGCCCCGGCGGCCGCGCCGAGCGCGGCCCACACCCCCACCGCGAAGGCGCGCCGCTGCGCCGGGAAGGCCGTCAGCAGCAGGGCCAGGCCCGTCGGCGTCACGAGCGCGGCGCCGATCGCCTGCACCACACGTGCCGCGACCAGCATCCCGACCGACGGCGCGGCCGCGCACGCCGCCGAACCCACCGCGAACAGGGCGACACCGATGACGAACAACCGCTTGCGCCCCACGCGGTCGGCCAGCCGGCCCGCCGGGGCGAGGCACGCCGCGAAGACGACCGTGTAGCCGCTCAGCACCCAGGACAGTCCGACGAGGTTCGCGCCGAAGTCGACCCGCAGCACCGGGAACGCGATGTTGACGATGAACAGGTCGAGCGAGGCGAGGAACGCCGACGAGCCCACGACCAGCAGGGTGAGACCTGGCCGGCTCCGCGCGGGCGCGTCCGGCCGGGGCCCCGTCCTGGATGGGACGGCGGGGTCGTCGACATCCGGACTCACGGCGGCTCCTCGAGATTACGGACCGATCGGTCCGATTCACTCGCCCGAGGTTGCGCCATGCATCGGTCGGCGTCAATAGTTGAGGGACTGATCGGTCCGTCACAATGGACGGCGAAGCCCGCCGTTCCGGACCGGCGGCACGTGGACCGAGGAGGCGGACGTGGCTCGCAGGGCCGATCCCGACGCACGCGACAGGATTCTCGACGTCGCGTCCGCGCTGTTCGCGTCCCGTGGGATCGGGGCGGTCGGGATGGCCGAGGTCGTCCACGACGCGGGCTGCGGAAAGAACCTGCTCTACACCCACTTCCCGAGCAAGGGCGACCTCGTCGCGGCGCATCTCGAGCGGTTCCGCCGCGAGCGCGACGCCGCGATGGATGCCGCCGTGACCGCTGCCGGCGACGACCCCCGCGCGCAGCTCCTCGCGCTCGTCAGGGAGAGTGGCGAGCGGGTCGCCCGTCCGGGCTTCCGGGGCTGCCCGCTGCGCAACTTCCTCACCGAGTCCCCCGACGTCGGGGGCGACGGGGACACGATCGCCCGGCGCTTCCTCGCCGACTCGCGCGAGCGCCTCGCGCGGCTCGTCGCGCGTCTGGGAGTGGCCGAGCCCGATGTGCTCACCGACCGCCTCGCGCTCCTCGTCGAGGGTCTCTACGCGAGCGCGCACGACCCCCGCCGCGCCGAGCTCGGTCCGGCGGCCGTGACCTTCGCGGAGGAGCTCGTCGACGCCGCGCGCGCCGCGGCCTGACCCGCCTCGGGCCAGGTGATCAGGCCGGTGCGGGCGCCGGCAGGTGCTCGTCGAGGAGCCGGTCGAGCGCCGACTTGGCCCGTGCGCCGATGACGCGCGCGACGCGCCGGCCCCCCACGTAGAGGTCGATCGTCGGCATCGACATCACTTCACTGTCCCGGCTGACCTGCGGGTTCAGGTCGGCGTCGATCGACACGACGCGAAGCCGGCCCGCCCGCTCGGCGGCGATCTGCGCGAGCACCGGCGCGACCATGCGACACGGCGGACACCAGGTCGCCCAGAAGTCGACCAGCACCGGCACCGGTGACTCGAGGACCTCGGCGGCGAACGTCGCATCGGTGACCGCGGGCAGCGAACCGTTTCCGGACATGCGTCCTCCCAGGGACGTCGAACGTGTGGACCGACCGGATCCGGCCGGCGACGTGCACCCCGTCACGGGGCCTCAGGGGCCCGTCAGGGCGAGAACAGGGAGAACTCGCACCGGGCGTGCGTGGCCTCGACGAGCTGGTCGCCGAGCTCGGCGCGGACCCGACGGAGCCGGTCGACCGACTCGTCGACCTCGGCGATCTTGCGACGCAGCACCGCGAGCGAGTCGGGGCAGCTGCCCGCCCGCTCGTGCCCCGCGCGCAGACAGTCGACGAACGGGCGCGTCTCCTCCAGGGCGAAACCCAGCCCGACGAGCATGCGGATCTCACGGACCGCACGCACGTCGGCGTCGTCGTAGACGCGGTAGCCGTTGGACCCGCGCCGCCCCGGCAGCAGACCGAGCGACTCGTAGTGCCGCAGCGTCCGGGTGCTCACGCCCACCCGGTCGGCCAGCTCACCGATCCGCATCGCCATCCCTCCCCCTCGATGACGACGCTAGACCTTGACGCCGACGTCAACGCCAGCCCGCGGTGAGGATCTCCCGACGCGTCAGCGCCCGAGGTCGACCAGTGACGCGTCGATCTCGTCGACCGTGGCCGCGCCGAGCTGCGACATGACCCGGACGACCTCGTTGCGCAGCAGCTCGAGCACCCTGTCGACGCCCGCCTCGCCGGCCGCGGCCAGCGCGAACATGTAGGGCCTGCCGACCAGGACGGCCTGCGCCCCCAGGGCCAGCGCCCGCACGACGTCGGCACCGCGGCGCACCCCGCTGTCGAGGAACACCTCGGCCCGCCCGGCGGCGGCGTCGACGACCTCACCGAGGACGTCGATCGTCGCCGGCGCACCGTCCATGTTCCGGCCGCCGTGGTTGGACACGACGATGCCGTCGACGCCGAGGTCGACGAGCTGCGGAACCTCGTCGCCGCGCAGGATGCCCTTGACGACCAGCGGGCCCGCCCAGCGCTCCCGCAGCCAGCGGATGTCGTCGACCGTCACGGACTTCACGTGGCTGATCGCGTCGGCGAGGTTGTCGTAGGCCCGTTTGGCCGCCATGACGTCGAGCGCGGGGCCGGCGGGCTCGACCGCGGGCTCGGCGGGCGCGGACCGCGCGGAGGCGCCCTTGGCCAGCGGGTTGACCCGCGCCGCCCGGGCGGCGATGCGGCCGAGGCCGCCGCCCGACTGCCCGAGGAGGTAGTCGCGCGCCCAGAACGGCCGCGACGCTCCGGCGAGCACCAGCTGCGGGGAGATCTTGAGCGGGATCCCGACCCGGTTGCGCAGGTCCTTCTCGCGGTACGGCTTGATCGCGCTGTCGACGGTCACGCACAGCACCCGGTAGCCGGCCGCTTCGACACGGTCGACGAGCTCGACGTTCGCCTGCTGCTCGGGCTTCATGTAGAGCTGGTACCAGAGCGGGCCCGTCGCGGCCCTCGCGATCACCTCGGGCTTCTCACTCGCCCCGCCCGCCACCGCGAACGCCGTTCCCAACCTGCCCGCCGCACGGGCGACCGCGGGCTCGGACGCGCTGTGGCACATCCGGGCGGAGCTGCAGGGTGCGAGCATGAACGGCACCGACACCGGGTCGCCGAGGATCGTCGTGGAGGTGTCGACCTTCGCCACGTCGGCCAGCGCACGGGGCTTGAGCGCGATGCGGTCGAGCGACTCCCGGTTGCGGCGCAACGTCACCTCGTCGCCGGCGCCACCGTCGACGATGTCGAAGACGGCCCTGGGCAGACGCCGACGCGCCAGGCGGCGCATGTCCTCGACGTTGTGGACATGCGCAAGTCTTCCCGACCTCATGACGGTTCCTTCCCCGACGGGCGGTGTGCGCGGCTCAACGTACTTCGAGCCGTACCGTGCGACCGTTCGGGGTCGCCGGGCGCGTGCTGGTCAGTCGTAGACGCCCGTGAGCCACCACCTCCCGCGGGTGGCCGTCAGCAGCAGGGCCGTGCCGTCGTCGAGCACGACCTGCAGCCGGGTCGAGCCGGCCGCCCCGGGCACCCACCAGCGCTGCTGCACCGGCCAGGGCCCGGCCCACGCCACGACCTCCCCCGACGGGCCGTCGGCCACCCGCACCCGGACGGGCACCCCTGCGAGCAGGTCGATCTCCCGCAGCCCGACGGGATCGCCCGCGGCGTCGAGCAGGTCGACGGCGGGCGGGTCGACCGGCACCGTCGCGGGCGACGGCGCGGGCAGCCGCCCGGGCCAGACCGGCGGCGGCGCCAGCAGGGCCGGCCGGGCGGACCGGACGGGACGGGTACGGCGGGTACCGCGGCGGGCGTTGCGCCGCGGGGGGCCGCTGGGCGAGAGTGCCGGCGCGATCCCCGGCCCCGGTTCCCGGGAACGCCCGCGTCCCGATCCGCCCGGGCGCCCGGAGCGCCCCGCGCCCCGCCCATCACGCCGCGGTCCCGACCCGTCCCGGGAGATCTCGGGCCGCTCCCGGCGCGGCTCCCAGGCCCCGCCCTCCCGGCCCCCGGCCTCCCCCGCACCCGGCGCCGCGCCCCTGCCATCACGAGCCGAGCCCTCCACGCCCGAACCATCACGAGCCGAACCATCCGGAGCCGAACCATCTGGAGAACCACCCGGAGCCGAACCCGACGAACCCGGGCCCGACGAACCCGGGCCCCCTGCGAGACACCCCGCTGCCGGGTAGCCGTCGAGATCGCGGTCGGGGCCGTCTTCGAGGGCGTCGGCCAGGACGTCGGCGAGAGCGTCGGCAGGGTCGTCCTCCGGGAGGTCGGGAACCGGGTCCTGCGGCCCACCGGCCACCCCGTCGACCACCGGTGGCCCGGGTGCCGGGACGAGCGGACCGGCGCGGTCGTCGGAGATTCCGTCGAGGGTCCCGCGTGCGTCGCCCCACGGCACCAACCGAACCCGCTCGGCGGGGTCGCGCCCTCCGGTGAGCACGGCGGTGACCACCCCCGCGGGCCCGAGCAGCGCCTGGGCCCGGACGAGCGCGCGCCCGGCCCGCTCGTCGGCCACCCCGACCTCTCCCCACAGCCCGAGCTGCAGTGCCCCCGCCGTGACGGTCTCCTCCGGGGTCAGCCGCAGCCGCACGACCGCGCCCGATCCACCGCGGGTCAGCCAGGCGTCGAGCTGCCAGCGCACCCGGTCGACCGTTCCCGCCGGGGTGAGCGGCTCGGCACACCGCCAGACGCGCAGCAGCTCCTCCCCCGACGCCGTCGTCGCCGCGACGCCGAGCCGGGTGCAGGACAGGCCGTGGCCCGCGAGGACCCGGTGCAGCGACTCGGCCAGCCCGCGGGCCGCGAAGGCGGCCGCGTCGACCCGGTCGACCGGTGGGTCGAGCTCCAGCTCGACGGCCAGCTCCTCTGGCGGGTGCCTGCGCACGGGCGGGCGGGGATCGAGCCCGCGGGCGAGCCGGTGGGCCAGCACCGCGTCGGCGCCGAACCGGGAGGCGACGTCGGCCGCCTCGAGCGAGCCGAAGGCGCCGAGGCTGCGCAGCCCGAGCCGGCGCAGCAGCCCGACCAGCTCGGAACGGTCGACCTCCGGCTCCCGGTCGAGCTCCTCGACCCCCATCGGCGCGAGGAACGCCCGGGTGGCACCGGCCTCGACCGAGACCCCACGACGGGCGGCGAGCACCGCGGCGAACAACCCGTCGGCCACCCCGATCTGGCACTCCACCCCGGTCCGGGCCGCCACCTGGTCGACCAGCCGCTCGGCAGCGGCCAGCTCCCCGCCGAAGAATCCCGCGGGCCCGCGGGCCGGCAGCGCCACCAGCCCCGGGCGGACGACCTCGACGCCCGGCGCCAGCTCCTCCACCGCGACGACGACGGGTTCGAACAGCCGGGCGTCGCGCTCCGGGTCCCGTCCCAGCACCGCGAGCTCCGGGCAGCGGGCCTGGGCCTCCCGGCGCCGCAGCCCCCGTCGCACCCCCTGCGCGCGGGCGGTGGCCGAGCAGGCCAGCACCCGGTTGGCCACGACCACCGCGGCCGGCCGGTGCGACGGCACGCCCTCGGCCAGTGCCGCGGCCGTGACCGGCCAGTCGGGCGACCAGAGGGCGAGCACCCGGACGGGCCGCTCCCCGCTCACCGGCTCCGACCCGCTGGGCAGGGACGCGCTCCCCCGGGGCGCGCTCACACCGCCGCCCTCGCGGCGGCCTGCAGCGGGACGGACACGGCGTCGTTCGCCGGCGGCTCCACGGCCCCGGACCCGCCGGGCAGTTGCATCCCCGCGGTCCGACCGTCGGGAGCGATCCCGCGTCCACGGACCCGGACCTGCACGTGCCGCGCCCGCAGCCGTCCCGCGCCCGCACCCACCAGCCCCTGCCACGCGGCGCGCGTGCAGCTCAGCTCCAGATCCGCTCCCGGCCACACCCCGAGCGCGACCAGCACCGCACCCCGCTGCCGGACCCGCGCGGCCAGCCGCTGCCGGTCGGCCGCACGGACCCCGGCCCGCTCGTGGCCCGCCACCGCCACCAGGTCGAGCCCGTCGACCAGCGCGGCGACCACGGCGACGAGATCCCGCCCCGGCCGGGGCACGAGCGCCAGCCGATCCAGCCGGACACCGGCCTCGGCCGCGGCGAGCAGCCCCAGGTCGGGACGGCCGACCACCCCGGCCCACGCCCCGCTCGCGGATGCCGCGGACAGCAGCGCGAACAGCAACGACGTCGACCCCGGGCCGGCGCCGACCGCGACCGTCGACCCCCGGCGCAGCCCGCCGGCGGGCAGGACCCGCGCCAGCGGGGCCGCGACGGGCAGGACCCGCCCGTCGTCGCCCGGGGTGGGCGACGCGCGCGCCCCCTCCGACCGGGCCGGTCGCTCCATCCGCCGCAAGAGGCCCCGTGCGACCTCCAGCCGGCTCGCCGCGTCCACCCCGGCGGGAACTGCCCCAGGCGCCACCACACACCCCCTGTTCGAACTGATGTTCGAATAATAGGGGCGTCTCCCGGCCGCCTCAACCCGGCCTGTGGACAACTCCGACTACCCGTCACCGACACTCACTCGATCGAGGAATGCCGTCACAGGTCGCGGTCACTGTACGAATAACCGGCCGGCGCGAACCCCGCCCGGCGGCCGACTTCGACTCGTTGGAGCGACAGACGTGACGCGGGGTCAGAAACGCCGGAGCCAGCTCGCCGCCCTCACGCTGGACCTCCCACCGGCGCCCCTCGACGATGCTCCCACCGGAACCAGGCCCCGGATCGTCGCCCTCATCCCCGCACACGACGAGCAGCGCGCCCTGCCCGAGGCGCTCGCGTCGCTGCGCGACCAGACGACCGCGCCCGACCGGATCGTCGTCGTCGCCGACAACTGCACCGACGACACCGTGCCGGTGGCGCGCCGTCACGGCGCGGAGGTACTCGAGACCGTCGGCAACACCGACCGCAAGGCGGGTGCCCTCGGCCAGGCGCTCGACGCCCTGCTCCCGGCGCTGGCCGACGACGACCTGCTGCTCGTCGCGGACGCGGACTCGATGCTCGTCACCGGGTTCGTCGAGACGGCGCTGCGCACGCTGCGCGACGACCACACCGTCGGCGCCGTCGGCGGGGTGTTCCACGGCGAGGCGGGGTCCGGGCTCGTGGGGGCGTTGCAGCGCAACGAGTACGCCCGTTACGCCCGCGAGATCGCGCGGCGTGCCGATCGCGCCACGGTGCTCACCGGGACCGCGACGCTGTTCCGGGTCGGCGTGCTGCGCGAGGTCGCCGCCGCACGTGGCACCCGGCTACCAGGGCCCGCCGGTCGCGTCTACGACCCCGCCGCACTCACCGAGGACAACGAGATCACCCTCGCCGTCCGCACGCTCGGATGGCGGACGGTCTCCCCGCCGGGTTGCGGCGTCCTCACCGAGATCATGCCGACCTGGGCCGACCTGTGGCGGCAACGGCTGCGCTGGCAGCGCGGGGCCCTGGAGAACCTGCGCGGGTACGGCCTCAACGTCGTCACCGCGCCGTACCTCGCCCGGCAGGCCGGGATGTACGCGGGCATCGTCGCGGTCGGGCTGTTCCTGCTGGCCACGGCCCTGTTCGCGACGGCGGGCCTGCTCGGCCCGCCCACCGGGTTGTGGATCGCGGTGACCGCGGTGTTCGTCGTCGAACGGGTGTGGACGGTGCGGGCCCGCGGCTGGCGCGGGATGGCGCTGGCGCTGCCGATGGTCGTCGAGTTCGGCTACGACCTGTTCCAGCAGGCCGTCTTCCTGCGCGCCGCGGCCGACGCACTGCGCGGCGACCGCGCCGACTGGCACCACCTCGCACCGAGCGGGGCGTGAGGGGTTGTACGCCAAGGTCTGCGCGGCCACCGGCGGCATCGCGGTGCCACTCGGGCTGGCCGGCTACGCGGTACCGGACCTGCCGTGGCCGCTGGCCCTGCTCTGGCACGTCGTCGCCGTGACGACCCTGCTCGCCGCGGCCCTCGCCCTGCGCCGGATGCTCCCGAGAGGGCGGGGCCGCGGGTGAGCGCGGCACGCGCTCAGCTCAGCTCAACTCAGTGCGCGAAGTGCCGCGTGCCCGTCAGGTAGAGCGGGACCCCGGCCGCCGCCGCGGCGGCGGTGACGACGTCGTCGCGGATCGAGCCGCCCGGGTGCACGACGGCCGCAACACCCGCCTCGAGCAGGATCTCCAGGCCGTCCGGGAACGGGAAGAAGGCATCGGACGCGGCGACGGACCCACGGGCGCGCTCGCCTGCCCGGGCCACGGCGAGCCGCGCCGAGTCGACCCGGTTGACCTGCCCCATCCCGACGCCGACGGCCGCGCCGCCCGACGCCAGCAGGATCGCGTTGGACTTGACCGAGCGGCAGGCCCGCCAGGCGAAGCGCAGGTCGGCGAGCACGTCCTCGGACACCGGCTCGCCGGCCGCGAGGGTCCACGACGACGGGTCGTCACCCGGTGCGTCGATGGCGTCGCGCTGCTGCAGGAGCAGCCCGCCGGAGATCGCGCGCTGCTCGACGCCGGTGCGCCGGACGACGCCGTCGATGCGCAGCAGCCGGACGTTCTTCTTGCGCGACAGGATCTCCAGCGCCTCCGGCGCGTACGACGGGGCGAGCACGACCTCGGTGAAGATCTCGGCCACCTGGGTGGCCATCTCCGCGCTGACCTCGGCGTTGACGGCGATGACCCCGCCGAACGCGCTCAACGGGTCGGTGGCGTGGGCCTTGCGGTGCGCCTCGGCGACGTCGGCACCCACGGCGATGCCGCAGGGGTTGGCGTGCTTGATGATCGCGACGGTCGGCTGCTCGCCGTGGTCGTGCGCGGCGCGCCAGGCGGCGTCGGCGTCCACGTAGTTGTTGTACGACATCTCCTTGCCGTGCAACTGCTCCGCGCCCGCGAGCCCGCCCCGCCCGTCGGCGTAGAGCGCGGCGGCCTGGTGCGGGTTCTCGCCGTAGCGCAGCGTCGCCGAGCGCTGCCAGGTGGCGCCCACCCACTCCGGGAACGGGCCGCCCTCGGGGTCGGCCGCGAGGACGCTGCCCATCCAGGAGGCGACGGCGACGTCGTAGGTCGCGGTGTGCCGGAACGCGTCGGCGGCGAGGCGCCGACGGTCGGACAGCTCGAAACCGCCCTCCTTGACCTGCTCGAGCACCCAGGCGTACCGCTCGGGATCGACGACGACGGCGACGCTGTCGTGGTTCTTCGCCGACGCCCGGACCATCGCCGGGCCGCCGATGTCGATCTGCTCGACGCACTCGGCCGGCGTGGCTCCCGACGCGACGGTCTCGGTGAACGGGTACAGGTTCGACACGAGCATGTCGAACGGCGCGATCCCCAGCTGCTCGAGCTGCGCGAGGTGCTCGGGCTTGCGGGTGTCGGCAAGCAGCCCGGCGTGCACGCGCGGGTGCAGCGTCTTGACCCGGCCGTCGAGGCACTCGGGGAAGCCCGTCAGCTCCTCGACCGGGGTCACCGGGACGCCGGCGTCGGCGATGCGCTGCGCGGTGGAGCCCGTCGAGACGATCTCGACGCCCAGCGCGTGCAGCCCGGTCGCGAGGTCGAGCAGTCCCGCCTTGTCGTACACGCTGATCAGGGCCCGGCGGACGGGTCTGCGCTCGCTCACGGAAGGTCACCTCTCGTCCGGTCGCGCCCGTCGCGGACGAGCGCGGCGACGGTGCCCACCAGCAACCGCCGCTCTGTGATCTTGATGCGTTCGTGCAGTTCGGCCTCGGTGTCGCCGGGCAGCACCGGGACCGCCTCCTGCGCCAGGATCGGTCCGGTGTCGACGCCGCTGTCGACCAGGTGCACCGTCGCGCCGCTGACCTTGACCCCGTGAGCCAGCGCGTCGCGGACCGGGTGCGCCCCGGGGAACGCGGGCAGCAGCGCGGGATGGGTGTTGATCATCGGGCACGGCACGCCGGCGAGGAAGGCCGGGCCGAGGATGCGCATGAAACCGGCGCTGACGACGAGCTCCGGGCGGTGTGCGACGACGGCCTCGGTGAGCGCGACGTCCCAGGCCGCGCGGTCCGGGTGCGCGCCGAGCGGGACGGCGAACCCCGGGATGCCGGCCGCGTCCGCGCGGTCGAGGGCACCGCAGCCGGGCCGGTCGCTCCCGACGGCGACGATCTCCGCCGGGTAGCCGGGATCGGCCGTCGCGTCGATCAGGGCCTGCAGGAGGGTGCCCGTCCCCGACGCGAGGACCACGATCCGGCTGCGGACCGGGCGCGCACCGCGCAGGGCACTGCCGGACGACGCGGGCACACCACTCCTCGGCAGAAAAGACAAGCGGACGTCTGTGTCGAGAGTAGGCGGCGGCGGGCGTCACACCGTCGCCGCCCCGTCCCGGACGGGTGTCGCAACCGCGCGAAGGTCCCGGCCGACGCTCAGGACCCGTTGCGGCGCTGGGCCTCCCGGAGCGCGACCAGCTCGGCGACAGTGCGCGGCGCGGCGGCGGGCTCGTCGGCATCCTCGCCGTCCGCCACGTCATCGACGTCCGGGTCGGCCGCCCTGGGGGCGTCGTCGTCGCCGGATCTACGGCGCAGCAGCCTGCCGCGGATCACCCCACGACGGCCCCTGCCGGGCGCCTCGACCTCCGGCCCCTCGGCGTCCGGCCCCTCGCCACCGGGCCCGTCATCACCGGCAGCGTCATCACCGGCAGCGTCATCACCGGGAACGGCGACAGTGGAGGCCACGGGTGAATCCGGGGCAACGGCGGCGGCGCCGGCCGCCGGCACCGGATCGTCGTCGATCGCGCGGCGGCCGGGCTCGTCGTGGTCCTCGCCACCGTCCTCGCCACCGTCCTCGCCACCGTCCTCGTCCCCCGCCGCGGCGGCCGCGGACCCGTCCGCGTCGGACCGGCCGTCGGGATCGTCGTCCCCGGGATCGTCGTCCTCGGGATCGTCGTCCTCGGGATCGCCGTCCCCGGGATCGCCGTCGACACCGTCGACGCCGCGCGCGCCCTGCCCCTCGCCCACCTCATCGTTCCCGGACTCGAGCTCGACGCCTTCCGAGCCGTCCTCGAAGTCGTCGGAGTCCTCGAAGTCGTCGGAGTCGTCGGAGTCGCGATCGAGATCCTCGGACCCGATCTGCGGGACCGCGTCGCCGTCGCCGGTCGCGGACCCGGCGGGCTCGTATTCCTCGCCGCCCGGCTCGTCGTCGTCCTCGATCTCCTCGAGGTCGACGTTCCCGGTCCGCCGGGCGAGGGCGGCTCCGGGGGCCGACCGCTGGAACGTCGCGATCAGCAGCGCCGGCCCCCCGATCCACAGCAGCACCGCGGGCGCCAGCAGCTCGGGACGCAACCGGATCGGATCGAAGGGGCCGGCGGCCAGGCGTCCGCCCGCGAACACCGCGAGGACCACGACGACCAGCACGAGCAGGACCGCGGCGACGGCGGTGGCCCGCAGCCGGGTCCGGACGTCGGGGGTGTCGGCCAGGGCCCGTCGGCAGACCGCGCCGACCGTGACGCCGACGGCCACCGGGACGAGCAGGACGACGATCGCCCACGCCGGGGGCGCGGTGTCCGGCATGGCCGCGAGCAGCGGGAACGGCATCCGCGGGCCGGCGCTGACCGCGAACGGCGACGCCGACGCCGTCCCGACGACGACCCCCGGCCCCAACAGCCAGGACGCGCCCGCGAGGACGGCGTTGGGCAGGTAGGCCAGTGAGAGCAGGAAGGTGCCGAGCGCAGCGCCGAATCCCGGCCCGAGCGTGACGAAGGCGCGCTGGATCTCGCCCGCCCGGACGACCATGTCCACGGTGAGGACCGCGGCACCCGCCGCGACGAGCGCGACCAGTCCGACGGCGGCGCCGTGCAGCGCCGCGCCACCCCACGACGGGATGCGGGCGCGCCACTCGGCGGGCAGCCCGCAGGCGCGCAGCAGTCCCGCGCCGGTGGCGAGCGCGGCGAGCAGACCGGCCCCGACCATCGCCGCCCACGGCGCGACGGACACGGCCGCCGCAGCCGGGAGGAGCGCACTGGCCAGGACCGCGACCGCCGCGTGGGCACCGGCGTGTGCGGCGAGGACGGCACCGCCGTCGGTACGCAGCCGGCCACCGAGGCGCCGGACCGCCCAGCGGGCCCCACCGGCGATCACGAGGACCAGCACGATCGTCGGGAGCAGCGGCAGGACGCTCAGCGGCGCGCCCTGGACCTGCAGCGGGATCTGGTGCGCGGCGAGCCACAGCGGGATGGCGGCGGCGAAGGCGCCGTCGACGGACATCCCTGATCCGGACGTGAGGACGACGAGTGCGGCGGCCGGGACGAGCAAGGCGTAGCTGACGAGCACAGTGCCCATCGCGGCGGCGAGCAGGACCCGGAGCCGATCGAGACCGTCGGACGGCGACTCCGCGGCGGCGGCGAGCACGTCCGCCCCGGGAGCGTCGTCGCCGGGCAGGTCGGCGCGGCGGCCGTCGGGCCCGCGGGTCCGCGCACCGGCGACGTCGGCACTCCGAGCCCTGCGAGCACCGGCGGAGACCTCGGCCGGCCGGCCTCGGGACGGGGCGGTTCGGCGGCTCACGCGGTCCAGACTCTCAGCGCGGCGCGTCGTCGGCGGTCAGGCACGCCGGGCGGGCGCGTCGGGCTTGGTGCAGGTCACCTACTGCTGCGGCGGTGTCTGCGGACGGTTCTCGCCGGTGGAGAGGGTCTGCGTCGCCTCGGCAGGGGGCGACCCGGCGGGCTGCGACCCCGTCGGGGACTGGCCGGGCGGCGGGGCCGGCGGGGTGGCCTGAGGGCCCGTGGGCTGCTGGCTGCCACCCCAGCCGTGCGCCCCGTACGTCGACGGGGCAGGCGGCTGGCCGAAGCCGCCGGCGGGCTGCTGCGGGGCGTAGGGCGGCGGCGGCGCGTACCCGGGCGGCTGCTGCTGGACGTATCCGCCCTGGTAGCCGCCATAGGGCTGCGGTCCGGGCTGCCCCGGCTGGCCGTAGCCGGGCGGCGGGCCGTAGCCCTGCGGTGTGGCCGGCCTGGGCGCCGGGGGCTTGACGATGCCGAGGTCGAACAGCACGACCAGGACGGCGCCCGCCGCCTGAAGGAGCGCCAGCACGAGCACGACGATCATGATCGCGGGCAGCGAGGCACCGGCCGACCCGCCGAACGACCCGAGCAGGCCCGCGACGGAGTTGCCGAACAGCACGGCCTGCAGCACAGCGAGCGCCCCGACGACCGTGACGACCGCACCGGGGATGAGCAGCCCGCGGCGGATCGCGGCGGCCGCGACGAGCAGCCCACCGATCATCAGCAGCTGCTGGCCCTGCACGAGGTAGAGCAGGAACGCCGAGGAGAAGGAGCACAGGTAGACGACGATCCCGAGAGCGCCGACGCCCAGCGCGGCGAGCCGGGCCGGTCCGGCCAGACCCGCGTTCGCGGGCTGCTCGGTCTGCTGAGTCATCGACGTCCCCCTCGGCGCACCCGTTGCGCGCGCTCGTCGTTGCTACATCGATTTCGACGGTACCCGGCGCGGCGGACCCACCGTCGGCGGGCCGCCGCGCCGCGACGCGGTGGCGCTCAGAGCCCCGCGATGATCTCCCGCATCAGCGCGGCGGTCTCGCTCGGCGTCTTGCCGACCTTGACCCCGGCGGCCTCGAGGGCCTCCTTCTTGGCCTGCGCGGTGCCGGCCGAGCCGGAGACGATGGCGCCGGCGTGGCCCATCGTCTTGCCCTCGGGGGCGGTGAAGCCCGCGACGTAGCCGACGACCGGCTTGCTGACGTTGGCCTGGATGAAGGCCGCCGCCCGCTCCTCGGCGTCGCCGCCGATCTCGCCGATCATGACGATCGCGGCGGTCTCGGGGTCGGCCTCGAACGCCTCGAGGGCGTCGATGTGGGTCGTGCCGATGACCGGGTCGCCGCCGATGCCGATGGCCGTCGAGAAGCCGATCTCGCGCAGCTCGTACATCATCTGGTAGGTCAGCGTGCCCGACTTCGACACCAGCCCGATCTTGCCGGGGCCCGCGATGTCGGCCGGGATGATGCCGGCGTTGGACTTGCCGGGGCTGATGATGCCGGGGCAGTTCGGGCCGATGATCCGGGTCTTGTTGCCCTTCGCGACGGCGTGCGCCCAGAAGTAGGCCGAGTCGTGCACCGGGATGCCCTCGGTGATGACGACGGCCAGCGGGATCTCCGCGTCGATCGCCTCGATGACGGCGTCCTTGGCGAACTTCGGCGGCACGAAGACGACGCTGACGTCGGCGCCGGTCTCCTTGATGGCCTCCTCGACGGTGCCGAAGACCGTGAGGTCCTTGCCGCCGATGGTGACGGTGGTGCCCGCCTTGCGGGCGTTCACGCCGCCGACGATGTTCGTGCCCGCCGCCAGCATCTTGGTGGCGTGCTTGGTGCCCTCGCCGCCGGTGATGCCCTGGACGATGACCTTGCTGTTCTCGTTGAGGAAGATCGACATGATCAGGCCCCCGCAGCCGCGAGCTGGGCGGCCTTGTCGGCCGCGTTGTCCATCGTGTCCACCTGCGTGACCAGCGGGTGGTTGGCCTCGTCGAGGATCCGGCGCCCCTCGATGACGTTGTTGCCGTCGAGCCGCACGACCAGCGGCTTGGTGGCCGCGTCGCCCAGGATCTTCAGGGCCTCGACGATGCCGGTGGCGACCGCGTCGCACGCGGTGATGCCGCCGAAGACGTTGACGAACACGCTCTTGACGTCGGGGTCGCCGAGGATGACGTCGAGGCCGTCGGCCATGACCTGGGCCGACGCGCCGCCGCCGATGTCGAGGAAGTTGGCCGGCTTGACCCCGCCGTGCTTCTCGCCGGCGTACGCGACGACGTCGAGGGTCGACATGACCAGGCCCGCGCCGTTGCCGATGATCCCGACCTGGCCGTCGTCGAGCTTGACGTAGTTGAGGCCCTTGGCCTTCGCCTTGGCCTCGAGCGCGTTCTCGGTGCGCTCGTCGACCAGACCGGCGTGGTCGGGGTGGCGGAAGTCGGCGTTCTCGTCCAGGGTGACCTTGCCGTCGAGCGCGATGACCTTGTCCTGCGGGTCGCGCACGAGCGGGTTGACCTCGACCAGCGTCGCGTCCTCGGAGACGAAGGTCTCCCACAGCTTGACGATGACCTGCGCGGCCTCCTCGGCGACCGCGGCGGGGATCTTCCCGGCGGCGACGATCTCGTCGGCCTTCGCCTTGTCGACGCCGGCGATGGCGTCGACGGGGATGCGCGCGAGCGCGTCGGGGCGCTCGACGGCCAGCTGCTCGATCTCCATGCCGCCCTCGGCCGAGCACATGGCCAGGAAGGTGCGGTTGGAGCGGTCGAGCAGGAACGAGAAGTAGTACTCCTCGGCGATGTCACTGGCGGTCGTCACCAGGACGCGGTGGACGGTGTGGCCCTTGATGTCCATGCCGAGGATGGCCCCGGCCTTCTCCTTGGCCTCGTCCGCGTTCTCGGCGAGCTTGACACCGCCCGCCTTGCCACGGCCGCCCGTCTTCACCTGCGCCTTCACGACGACCGCGGTGCCCAGCTCGGCGGCGGCCGCGGCCGCGTCGTCCGCGGTCTCGACGGTCCGGCCCGGCAGCACCGGGACTCCGTGTGCGGCGAAGAGTTCCTTCGCCTGGTACTCGTACAGGTCCACTCGGCTCTCTCCTGATCACTCCGGTGTGCAGGCGGCCGGCGCGTGATCGAACGCGTCGCCGCCGCCGACCATCGGACTCGACCGTGTTCTCGCCCCAGGACCCTAGCCATGCGGAGCGCACCGTCCCTGACCTGGGCCGGTGAGACCAGTCACCTTGCCGGTGGGGCTGCTCACACCGCGTGATGCCGCCGTTCGGGGAGGTGTCCGCGATGGGCAGGACGGGCGTTTCTGACCTACCGTCTCCCCATGGCGTCGGCGCCCAGCGCGCGAGCCCGCCTGGCCACCGCGGCCGGCGGGGCGCGGACGCTCGCCCGGGAGGCCGCTCGCGCCGCCGGCTACGCGGCCCGGACCTTCGGCTCGCCGGGCGGGCTGCGCGGGATGGCGGTCGAGAGCGCCTGGCTCGTGGCGCACGTCGCGTCCTACCCGCTGGGCCTCATCGCCGAGACGATGCAGGACCCGGACCACTACCGCACCGACGTGCTCCCGCCCCGCATGCGCAGCCTCGTCGTGTCCGACGTGGCGGCCGCGGGGACGCCGATCATCCTGGTGCACGGGATCATGGACAACCGCTCGGTGTTCAGCGTGTTCGGCCGGGCGCTGCGCCGCCGGGGCTTCGGGCGTGTGCACGCGGTCAACTACGGCGTTCTCACCGGAGACCTGCGCGACGCGGCGCGCGAGCTGCGCAGGGCCGTCGAGGACGTCCGTGCGTCGACGGGCGCGGAGAAGGTGCACATCGTCGGCCACTCGCTCGGCGGCATGATCGCGCGCTACTACGTGCAGCGGATGGGGGGCGACGAGGCCGTCGACACGCTGGTGACGCTGGGCAGCCCGCACACCGGGACGGCGACGGCCTACCTGATGCCCACGCCGCTCGCCCGCCAGCTGCGTCCGGGCTCGGAGGTACTGACCGAGCTGGCCGGGCCCGCCTCGCGGTGCCGGACCCGGTTCCTCGTCGTGTGGAGCCGCCTCGACGAGATGGTCGTCCCGCAGGGCAACGCGCGGCTGACCCACCCGGACCTGTGGGTCGAGGAGCTCGAACTGCGTGACGTGGGTCACCTTTCACTACCGATCGACCCGCGAACGGTGCACTGGGTGGCCACGGCGCTCGCCCGCAGCGACGCCCGCACTGATCACTTCACTCGCAGGTCGCGCTCCCGACGGGCGACGAATGCCACGATGCGTGACCGATCCTCACCCGCCTGAACCCGTTCGGGTGCACCTGCGCACACGCCCCTGGGGGATTTGCCCCGGCACCGCGGAGCCCGCTAGTTTCGCGACGTCCGTGTCACGGACGGGTCACGACAGGTGACGGAGCCGGCCCCGAACCGGTTCCGCCGAGGGTCTCCCCAACCCGACCTGCCCGCCCCGACCGTGCAACGGGCTGCCTCATCGGTATCGAGAAGGGCAGTTCTTGTCGCGCCACCGCTCCCCACGCGGCGCCGACCAGGACCTCCACGCACACCCGCCCGCGGGCGCTCGTGCGGTTGCAGGAGGACACCGGTTACCGGCGCCTCCGTCGCCGTCCATCCGTGGGCGGGCGACGGTCGCCTTCGCGGCGGCCGGCGCGGTCGTGGCCGCGGGACAGTCGTTGGCGTCGCTGTGGAGCGCCGCACACCCGGTCGACGCGCCCTACGCGACCCTCTCGACCAACGCGATGATCCCGGTGGAGACCGTCACGCCCGCCGCCCCCGCGACCAGCGCAGGCGCGCCCCGCGCACTGCCCGCGATCGGTGCCGCCCAGCTCGCGTCCGTGGCCCCGGGCGAGTCGCTCGACCCCGGCGAGGACGTCGACGTCGCCAACCTCACCAAGGCCGTCGACATCGGCGCGAAGATCGCCCAGCAGGCGAACCTGCTCAAGCGGGCGCTCGCCGCCGGCGCGCCCGAGGGCGTGCTGTGGAACGGCGCCGCCTACGTGCTGCCGACCGTCGGCCGCTTCACGTCCGGCTTCGGCGCCCGCTGGGGCGTCACGCACTACGGAATCGACCTCGCCAACAGCATCGGCACCCCGATCTACGCGGTCACCGACGGCGTCGTCGAGGAGTCCGGACCGGCCAGCGGCTTCGGCCTGTGGGTCGTGCTCAGGCACCCGGACGGCTCGCACAGCGTGTACGGCCACATCAACCGCAGCCTGGTCACGGTCGGCCAGAAGGTCACCGCCGGCCAGGAGATCGCCGAGATGGGCAACCGCGGCCAGTCGACCGGCCCGCACCTGCACTTCGAGATCTGGGCGCCCAACGGCACGAAGATCAACCCGGTGCCGTGGCTCGCCGCCCGCGGCATCAGCGTCACCGGCTCGGGCAACGACGGGCCGACGCACGACTGACCGTCCGCGCGGTCCCGCCGCCGCTCAGAGCTTCTGCAGCGGGACCCCGCCGATCAGCATCAGCCGCACCGTCCCGGAGCTGCCGAAGTCGATCGTCACCGTCGCGCGGGCGCCCGCGCCGTCGGACGCCACGACCGTGCCCAGGCCGTACTTGTCGTGGTTGACCCGGTCGCCGACGTCGAGGCTGATCGTCGACTGCTGCAGCGTGCGTTCGGGGACCCGCCAGTCGCCGCGGTCGGTCGCGCCCGGACGGCGACCGAACCCGAAGCGCCCCACCGGGGCCGCGGGCCGCCGGGTCTCCTCGCGACGCCAGTCGACCAGCTCGGCGGGCACCTCGTCGAGGAACCGCGACGCGGGGTTGACGCTCGGCTGCCCGAACGCCGTGCGCACGATCGCCCGCGACAGGTACAGCCGCTGCTGGGCCCTGGTGATGCCGACGTAGGCCAGCCGCCGCTCCTCCGCCAGCTCCGCCGGGTCCCCCAGCGCGCGCATGTGCGGGAACACCCCGTCCTCCCAGCCGGTGAGGAACACGACCGGGAACTCCAGGCCCTTGGCCGTGTGCAGGGTCATCAGCGTGACCATGCCGGAGTCGTCGTCGGGGATGGAGTCGGCGTCGGCGACCAGGGCGACCCGCTCCAGGAACGCCGCCAGCGAGCCGGGCGCGGGCGCGCCGGCGTTGGTGTCGTCGGTGTCGAGCGCGGTCTCGCCCGACCCGATGACGGTGCCGTCGGGGTCGGAGGCGCCGCCGTCGAGGAGATCGGCGACCGCGGCGTCGCCCGCGAACTCGCGCGCGACCGTCACCAGCTCCGCGAGGTTCTCCAGCCGGGAGCCGTCCTGCGGGTCGTCGCTCGCCTCGAGCTCCGCGACGTAGCCCGTGCGGCCGTAGACGGCCTCCAGGATCTCGGCCGTGTCGTCGCCGCGGTCGACCAGCTCGCGCAGGTCGTCGAGCATCCGCTGGAACTCGGCGATGTTGCGCTGCGACCGGGTGGCCAAGGCCGGCAGCTCCTCCGGCTGCTCGGCGGCGATCCGCAACGCCCGCGAGAACGACGTGCGGTGCCGCTCGGCGTACTCGGCGACCAGCGACTCGGCGCGGTCACCGATGCCCCGCTTCGGGACGTTGAGGATGCGCCGCAGGCTGACCGTGTCCTCCGGGTTGGACAGCACCCGCAGGTAGGCCAGCGCGTCGCGGATCTCGCGCCGCTCGTAGAACCGCACCCCGCCGACGACCTTGTACGGCAGCCCGACCCGCAGGAACACGTCCTCGAACACCCGCGACTGTGCGTTGGTCCGGTAGAAGACCGCGACGTCGCAGTTGCGGAACTCCCCCGAGTCGACCAGCCGGTCGATCTCCCCGGCGACGAACGAGGCCTCGTCGTGCTCGTTGTCGGCGACGTAGCCGACGACCTTCTCCCCGTCGCCCTGGTCGGACCACAGCCTCTTGTCGCGACGGTTGGCGTTGCGCGCGATGACGGCGTTCGCCGCCGAGAGGATCGTCTGCGTCGAGCGGTAGTTCTGCTCCAGCAGGATCGTCCGGGCGTTCGGGAAGTCCTGCTCGAACTCGACGATGTTGCGGATGCTCGCGCCGCGGAACGCGTAGATCGACTGGTCGGAGTCGCCGACGACGCACAGCTCGGCGGGCTCCGCGCCCGGGCTCGCCGGCTCGACCAGCTGGCGGACCAGCTCGTACTGCGCCTTGTTGGTGTCCTGGTACTCGTCGACGAGCACGTGCCGGAACCGGCGCCGGTAGTACTCCGCGACGGCGGGCAGCCGCGCCAGCAGCGACACCGTCTCCATGATCAGGTCGTCGAAGTCGAACGCGTTGGCCTGCCGCAGCCGCGACTGGTAGCCGACGTAGACCTCCGCCACCCGGCGCTCGAAGTCGTTCCCGGCGCGCTCGGTGGCGTCGTCGGCGGACAGCAGCTCGTTCTTGAGGTTGGAGATCTGGGCCGCCAGCCCGCGGGCGGAGAACTTCTTCGGGTCGAGCTCCAGGTCGCGCGCGACGATGCCGACGAGCCTGCGCGAGTCGTCGGCGTCATAGACCGAGAACGCGCTGCGCACGCCGAGGTGCTTGGCCTCCCGGCGCAGGATGCGCACGCACATGGAGTGGAACGTCGACACCCACATGGCGTTGGCCCGCCTGCCCACCAGCGCGTCGACGCGTTCCTTCATCTCGGCCGCGGCCTTGTTGGTGAACGTGATCGACATGATCTCGCCGGGGTGCACGTGCCGTTCGGCCAGCAGCCAGGCGATCCGGTGGGTGAGCACCCGCGTCTTGCCCGAGCCCGCCCCCGCGACGATCAACAGCGGTGAGCCCGCGTGCGTGACGGCCTCGACCTGGCGGGGGTTGAGGCCCTCGAGCAACGCGGCACCCCGCTCCGTCGTCGGACGGGCCGGGTTCTCGGACGGCAGTTCGAACAGCGCGCTCATCGTTCGAACACGGTACCGGCGAGGGACGACGGTGCGTGCCGCGGCGTGCGTGTGGCAAACTCGTCGGCGTGTCGGTCAGCGCCTCGCGATTTTTCTACGGGTACCGGATTCCGGTCCCCGTCGCCGCCTGACGCAACAGAGCCCCGACGCCCCGGAGTCCATCGGACCCGGGGCGCTTGCATGTCACGGGCCGGTGGACCGCGCACCCAGGAGGAGAACATGTCCGTGAACACCGAGCCCGCCGCCGACACCGACGACGCCACCGACATCGACGCGCTCCGCCGCGAGATCGACCGGCTCGACGCCGAGATCCTGCGCCTGGTCAAGGAGCGCACCGACGTCTCCCGGCGCATCGGTGCCGTCCGGATGGCGGGCGGCGGCCCGCGCATCGTCTACAGCCGCGAGATCCACGTGCTCGCCCGGTTCCGCGAGCTGGGCGAGGAGGGCCGCGAGCTCGCGATGCTCCTGCTGCGCCTCGGCCGCGGACGCCTCGGCGGACGCTGACGCCCGGACCACCCGAAATCCCGCCACCGGCGGCCTCTGCGGTGGCACAGTGGAGTCATGGGGACCGTCTTCGGCATCGTCGCTTTCGTCATCGCGCTCGTGGGAACGCTCGTGGCGCTCGGCCACGTCGGATACCTCGCGATGCTCAACAAGAGTGCGAAGGAGCGCGGCCTGTCCGGCGGCGCCACCAGCGACTACGTCAACAGCCGGTGGAAGGTCGCCGGCGGCACCGCGCTCGTCGCGCTGATCGGCCTGCTCTTCACGACGGGTGGGGTCGTGCCGGACATCATCGGCATCCTGCTCGCCGGCGGCGCGGGCGTCGCGGCGAAGGGCGCGCTCGACGCGACGCGACGCGAGTTCCGCGGCCAGTTGCCGCGCTGACCGGCCCGCCGCACGGGGTCGGCCGCACGGGTTCGGCGGCCGCACGGGTTCGGCGGCCGCACGGGTTCGGCGGCCGCACGGGTTCGGCGGCCGCACGGGGTCGGCCGCACGGGGATCGACTCAGCAGGATTGGCCGCCCCTGGTCGGCCAGGCCGGGGGATCGGCTGCGCTGGATCGGCCGCAGGGGATCGGCCACGCAGGATCGGGCGCGCGGCGTCACGCGCGCTCGGTTGCGCCGTTCGCAGTAGACCGACGGTCACGCAGGCCGTCCGAGCGGTCGCGACGCGTGATCTCCCCCGACCGGGTGGTCCTCGGGCGGAAGGTCCTTTCGGCGCCCTCGACGGCGGCCGTTCGGAGGCACCGCTCGGCGAATCGTGCCGATCGACCCAGGGGGCGGCGGGACGAACGGTCCAGAGTCCGCCACTGCCTGGCCGTTCGCAGCGACCGCCGGGCGCGTGAGTGATCGACTGCGGACTGCGACCAACGGCTCAACGGTCGCCGGGAGTCGGTGAGCGGAAATCGCGCTTTCAGCGCCTTGTCGATGAGCGGGCGAGTAGCACTTGGTGAACATTCTGTGCGTCCGGTAATTGTGGTCGGGTCACTTCACCCGAAGGAGGACGACAGATCGTGGTCGCGTTCGCTCAGCGTCGTGGCTCTCGTCAGGAGCCGAGCTTCGTCTCTGTCGGAGAGCTGTTGCGGCGCAACATTCCTGCGGCTGACGCCGACAACGACGACGTGACCACCGATCCGGCCGCCGTTCCCGAACCGCGCGAGCCCGAATACGTCTCCGTCGGCAGCCTGCTCCGCCGCGAAGGCCGCGCCCCGCATTCCTTCGACCGCCCCCTGAAGCCCCGGGCGAGCCGCGCGGAGAAGTCCGCGGACGAGCTCGCCGCGAAGCGCGCCGCCGGGCGGCGCAAGACGACGGCCGCAGCCGCCGCCATGCTCACGATCGGCGGCGTCCTCGGCGCCGCCGTCCTCACCGACGCGGCCTCCAACTCCTCGGCCGCTCAGGACCAGCTCGACGGCAGCTTCCCCGGCCGCGGCATCCCCGGTGACGGGGCCGCCGCGGCGCTGCCGTCCTCCGGCGGAGGCAACGCGCTGAACGCGGGTGTCGGCGCTCCGACGTCATGGATGAACGTGGCGTTCCCGTCCTCACTGCCCTCGGGCTCGCCGCAGGCCGCCGCGTTCGGTGGCGGTACGGGCGGCAGCGCCGGGGGCACCGGCGGCCTCCTGTTCGGCAGCGGCGGCACGGGCGCCCCGGGTGGCGTCGCCCCGGGTGCCGGTGGCGCCACCACGCCCGGCGTTGGCGGCGGTACGGGCGGCCCGGGCGGGAACAGCTCGACGCGACCCAGCGACGTCACCACGCCGCAGAACAACCCGGTCCTGGAGCAGACGGTCGACAGCGTCACCCACCCCGTCTCCCAGGTGGTGGAGCAGGTGGGCGGCCAGACCCCGCTCAAGCCGGTCACCGACCGCGTCGCCGGCGCGGTCGACGGCGCGGGCAAGGGCCTCGGCAAGACGGTCGGCGCGGCGGGCGGCCTGGTCACGAAGGCAGCGGAGCCGGTCACCAAGCCCGTCCTCGAGCTCGCCGCCCCGGTCACCGACACCGTCACGAAGGTCCTGCCGCCGGTCGCACCCGTCGTCGCGGCGCTCAAGCCGTCCAACCCCGCACCTGCGGGCGGCACGCAGCAGTCCGTCGTCGAGACCGTCGGGCGCGGCGCGCAGGGCGTCGTCGAGGGAGCTGGTGAGACCGTCGGCGGGCTTCTCGGCGGCCTGACCGGTCGTCGATGACCCCCTGAACCTCGGGTCGCCTGCTCGGCGACCTGTACCTGATCGGTGTCCCGCCCGGTGATCGCCGAGGGAGGGAGTGAGCGCACCGACTGCGCTCATCCCTGTTCCGCCGATCCCCGGTGCTCGGCCCGGTTCCGCGGGGCCCGGCCACCCGCCCTCCCTGTGCGGTGATCGCCGTCTCCGGGACATGGGCGCCACCTGCTGCGCTCACGTCCCGGTTTCGATGATCACGCGGCCGGGCGGCCGGGCTGATCGCGTGGCCCTGCCGAGACGCCCGAACATGCGGTGATCGCGGTTCCAGGGACATGGGCGCAGCAGACTGCGCCCAGGTCCCTGTTGACAGCGGCCAGTCCAAACTCCCCGTAGGCGGCCATTTACCGCCCCACTGATGGCCAGCGATCTCCCCGCTGGCGGCCAGATATCTCCCCGGTGATCAAGCATCCGATGCCGGTGGTGAGGGTCTGCCGGTGAAGCGAGACGAGGAGATCATGGAGATCCTGGAGGCGTTCGACCTCACGGGCAGTTACCGCGCCGCCGCGGAGTTGGCCGGTTGTGATCACCACACCGTCGCCCGCTATGTGGCGCTGCGGGAGGCCGGTCAACCCCCGGTCGCTCGCGAGCACCGGGCACGACCGATCGATGAGTACCTGGACAAGATCGAAGAACTGGTGGTGCGCTCCGACGGGCGGGTGCGCGCCGACGTGGTGCACGAGCGGCTGCTCGCGATGGGCTTCACCGGCGGGGAGCGCACCACCCGCCGCACCGTCGCGCAGGTGAAGGCCCGGCTGCGGGCCGGGCAGCGGCGGGTGTTTCGGCCGTGGGTGGTCGAGCCGGGGCTGTGGCTGCAGTGGGACTGGGGCGAGGGCCCCCGCGTTGCCGGGCGCCGCACGAATCTGTGGTGCGCGTGGCTGGCCTGGTCGCGGTTCCGGGTCGTGCTCGCGGTCTTCGACCGCACCCTGCCCACGATCGTGGCCTGCATCGACACCACGCTGCGCCGGCTGGGCGGGGTGCCGACCTACGCGCTGACCGACAACGAACGCACCGTGTCGGTCGATCATGTCGCGGGGATCGCGGTGCGCCACCCGGAGATCGTCGCGGTCGGGCGGCACTACGGGATGACGATCCGCACCTGCGTGCCGGCGGACCCGCAGTCCAAGGGCGGGTCCGAAGCGACGGTGCGGATCTCCAAGGCCGACCTCGTCCCGACCGCGGCGAACCTGCTCGAGGAGTACCGCACCTTCGCTCAGCTTGAGACGGCGTGTCGAAGCTTCTGCGAGCAGGTCAACGCGCGGCCGCATCGGGAGACCCGCCGCCCGCCGGTCGAGGCGTTGGCCGAGGAACGCACCCGGCTGCATCCGTTGCCCGATCGGCCGTTCACCGTCGCGTTCGGCACGACCCGGCGGGTGAACTGGGACGCCACCGTCTCGGTCGACGGGGTGCGCTACTCGGTGCCGCATCAGCTGGTCGACACTCGAGTCTGGGTCCGGTTCCACGGCGACGACCTGGTCATCACCGCCGTCGATGCCCCGTTGGAGGGGCACGGACCCGGCAGCGGCCCCACAGAGGTCGCCCGCCATGCCCGCTCGACGCCGGGCACGCCCTCGATCCGCGACGAGCATTACCCGCCACCCACCACGGCCGCGAACGCCGCCGGAGAACGCACCCCACGCGCGGGCAGTGCCGCGGAGGCCGAGTTCCTGGCGCTCGGCCCGGGCGCAGCGTCCTGGCTGGTCGAGGCGGCCGGGGCGGGTGCGCGCGGGGTGCGCCGGAAGATGGCCGAAGCGGTCGCGCTGGCGAAGCTGCACCCACCCGGCGAGGTCGACCGCGCGCTGGGCACGGCCGCGGTCGCGGGCCGGTTCGCCGAGAACGACGTCCTGCGCATCCTCGCCCACCAAGCCGGCCGCAACGTCAACAAGCCCACCATCCGCGCCAGCGAGGACCACAGCTTGCAACCCGGCACTTCCGCCTGGTCCGGCTTCGGCATCACCCCACCACCCGAAACCGACCCGTCAGGGCTCGACCCGGCAGGGCTCGACCCGGCAGGGCTCGACCCGGCAGGGCTCGACCCGGCAGGGCTCGACCCGGCAGGGCTCGACCCGGCAGGGCCGTCATGAACGCGGCCACCGGATCAGTGCCGGCATCGGGCGGGGACCCGCTCGCCGAGGCCGTCGCGCTGACGCGGCGGTTGAAGCTGCCCCACATCCGCCGCCACCTCGTCGAACTCGTGCCCACCGCGCGAGCACAACGCTGGGACCATGCCGAGCTCGTCCGGGTGCTGCTGGCCGAGGAAGCCGCCGGCCGCGACGCGACGAACCTGCGCACCCGCCGCCAACGAGCTGGGTTCCCCGCCGGCAAGACGTTGCACGACTGGGACGCGGGCGCGTCCTGCATCCCGCGCCCCACCCAAGACGCCCTCACCTCGCTGGAGTGGGTCAGCCGGCGGGAGAACCTCTGCGTCTGCGGGCCGTCCGGGACCGGGAAGTCCCACTTCTGCGAAGCCCTCGGTCAGGCCGCGGTCGAGACGGGGATGACCGTGGCCTGGTTCACCATCGAAGACCTCGGCGCCCTCGTGCGTCGTCACCGCGCCGACGACTCGATCACCCGCGCACTCGCGAGACTGATCCGCACGGACCTGATCATCGTCGACGACATCGGGCTCCTGCCGGTCAGCCCGGACGCCGCGGAAGGGTTCTACCGGCTCGTCGATGCCGCCTACGAACGCCGCTCCCTGGCCATCTCCAGCAACCTGCACCCGTCAGGATTCGACGAGATCATGCCCAAGACCCTGGCCACCGCCACGGTCGACCGGCTCCTGCACCACGCCCACATCGTCGTCACCGACGGTGACAGCTACCGGCTCGCACAAGCCACCGCCGGCAAGGGGGTGAGCCCGTTGAGCTGACCACGCACGACCGAGGCGGGGAAATATCTGGCCGCCGTCGGGGAGAAGTATCTGGCCACCAGTGGGGAGAACTACTGGCCGCCAGCGGGGAGATCAAGCTGGCCGTTGACACCCTGCGTCAATGATCACTGCAGCCCGGCTGCCCGGCCGATCACGAAGCCCATGCACTGATCGCCATCTCCGACATGAGCGCCGTTGACTGCGCTCAGGTCCCTGCTTCGATGATCACGGCGATCCGGCGGCCTCGCCAGCGCCTGCCCCCGCAATAGCCCCGCCCATGTCATGATCGCCGTCTCCGGGACATGGGCGCCGCCGATCGCGCTCAGGCCCCTATTCGATGATCACTCCGCCCGGACGGCCTGACCCGGCAAATCCCCTGCACCCGCCTGCCTCCGCCCAAGGGGGATCGCCGTCTCCGGGACATGAACGCCACCGACTGCGCTCTGATCCCGCTTTCGACGATCACCGCGACCTGGCTCAGCACGACAGCACGAACCCTCTGCCACACACCCGCCCACGCAGTGATCGCCATCCTCGGGACATGAGCGCCACCGACCGCGTCCACGTCCCGGTTTCGATGATCACCCACCGCCAGCCGGGGCGGCCCCGGGTCGCCTTGCGAGTGGCACCGCACGAGGCCGGCCGGGCCCCGGAGCAGCCAGGGTCGGTCAGACCAGCCTGCGGTCCGAGGCCCAGCGGGAGAGCTCGTAGCGGTTGGAGAGCTGGGTCTTGCGCAGCACGCTGGAGACGTGGGTCTCGACGGTCTTCACCGAGATGAACAGCTCGCCCGCGATCTCCTTGTAGGCGTACCCGCGCGCCAGCAGCCGCAGGACGTCGCGTTCACGACGGGTGAGCAGGTCGAGCTCCGGGTCGCCGGGAGGGGCGGCGCCGGGCCGGTCGGAGAAGACGTCGAGCACGAAGCCGGCCAGCCGCGGGGAGAAGACGGCGTCGCCACCGTGGACCCGGCGGACGGCGTCGGCGAGGTCGCGGCCCGAGATCGTCTTCGTCACGTACCCGCGCGCACCTGCGCGGATGACCGCGATGACGTCCTCCGCCGCGTCGGACACGCTGAGCGCGAGGAACACGACGTCGGGGCACTCCGGACGGATCCGGCGCAGGACCTCGGCGCCACCGCCGTCGGGCATGTGCACGTCGAGCAGCACGACGTCGGGCCGCAGGTGCCGGATCGCGGCGACGGCCTCGTCGACCGACCCCGCCTCCCCGACGACCTCGACGTCGGGGACGCCCCGGTCGAGCTCCGCGCGCACACCGGCCCGGAACAGCCCGTGGTCGTCGACGAGGAACACCGAGATCGTGCCGTCGGGGGTGGCCGCGTCCTGCGGGTCGCTCACGGCTGGGCCTCCTGCTCGTCCTCCCGCGCCGCGTCGGGCGCGGGAGCGTCGTCGTCACCTGTCGTCGTGCCGGTCGCCGGGTCGGTCGCCAGATCCATCGCGAGGTGCACCTCGGTGCCCTCGCCGAGGGTGCTGCGCAACCGTACGCGTCCGCCGTGCCGGGCCATCCTCGCCTTGATCGAGTCGGCGACGCCGTGCCGGTCGGCGGGGACGTCGTCGGGGTCGAAGCCTTTGCCGCGGTCGCGGACGAAGACGTTGACCTCGTCGGGCTCGATCTCGACGAAGACGCTGATCTCGTCGACGCCTGCGTGCTTGGCGGCGTTCACCATGGCCTCGCGCGCGGCGAGGACGAGCGCGCGCAGGTCCGGGTCGAGGGGCCGGTCGGCACCGACGAGCACGGGGCTGACGGTGAGGGCGTAGGTGTCCTCGACCTCGGCCGCCGTCTTGGTGAGCGCCTCGGCGAGCCCCTCGTCGAGTGCGGGCGCCTTGACCCCGCCGCCGCTGCTGCCCCGCCCGTAGCCCTGCGGGCCGTAGAGCCAGTGCCGCAGCTCGCGCTCCTGGCCGCGGGCCAGCCGCAGGACCTCGCGCGGCTCCTCGGCCTGCCGCTGGATGAGCGCCAGGGTCTGGAGCACCGAGTCGTGCAGGTGGGCGGCGATCTCGGCGCGCTCGGCCTCGACGATGCGCTGCCGGCGCTCCTCGCCCAGGTCGCGGGCCAGCCGCACCCACCACGGGACGGTCAGCACGGCGACCCCGACGATCGTCGCGACGACGGCCAGCAGCCCGAACTGCACCTGGCCGAGGTTGATGTTGCCGATCAGGAAGACCGCGATGCCCAGCGCGACGAACAGCGCGCCCGAGACGACCCGGATCAGGGCGGTCCGGCCGCCGCCCGCCGCGCCGGTCACGCCCGACCGCGCGCCCGCGGCCCACCGGCGGCGCTGCGCCTCGTCGGCCTCGCGCCAGACGACGGCCGCACCCAGCGCGGCCACGCCCAGGGGTCCGACGATCCAGCCGATCACCGAGTTCCCCAGCGCGGCCGCGACCAGACCGACGCCCAGCCCCAGCGCGGCCAGGCCGATGGCCTGCTGGCGCTCCCGCCTGGTCGTGACGCGCTGGACGTCGGCGCTCTCCTGGCGCACGAACACCCACAGCAGGCCGTAACCCACGACGCCCGCACCGTTGATGGCGGCGAGCACGACGAAGGCGGCCCGGACCCAGATGACGTCGATGCCCAGGTGGTCGGCCACGCCGCCCGCGACACCGGCGACGAGCCGGCCCGAGCGGCGTCGCTCCAACGGGCCCCGCGCCGGGACGGCGGGCGCGCCGCTGGTCGCAGCTGGCTGACTCACGACACCATGGTCACACGCAGGACGGCCCCGGGGCATCGGGGACGACCTCCGGGGGACCTCAGGGTCGTCCCGGATGGGCGCGCGCCCGCCACGCGGGAGGCTGGTGCCCATGGAGGGGGAAGCCATGAGCGAGCTTGCGAGCGGACCGGCGCAGCGTCCACGTGACACGCCGGGACCGCGGGGCGAGGGAGAGCGATGAACGGGACGGATGTGCAGTCGACGCTGCGGGAGATGTGGGAGACGCGCCCTGCGCGGCCTCGCCACGACCGCAAGGTCGCAGGGGTGGCGGCGGCCATCGCCCGGCGTTACGACATCGACCCGGTGCTCGTGCGTGTCGGGTTCGTGGTGGCGGCCCTGTACGGGATCGGCGCGGCCCTCTACATCGCGGGCTGGGTGCTGCTCCCGGAGGCCGACGAGAACGACCCGACCGACGGCGCCGCCGCGGCCACCAAGCCGGGCAAGCGCCCGCATCCCGGGCTCCTGATCGCCCTGATCGTGGCAGCGGTCGTCGGGACCGGCGCGATCTTCGGCCACGACGGCGGGATCATCTGGCCGGCGATCATCGCGCTCGGCCTGCTGTTCCTGCTGCACCGCTCGCGCGGCGGCCGCGGCGTGGCGGGCCCGCACGCACCGGCCCCGGCGGCCCACGACCCGCAGACGGTGAACCTCCGCAAGGAGGGCACGACCGCCGAGCAGGAGACCACCGAGCTCGACCCGGTGACGGGCGAGCCGAAGCCGACGCCGCCGTCGTGGGACCCGCTGGGCGCCGCGCCGTTCGCGTGGGACCTGCCAGAGCCGGCACCGGAGCCTGCTCCCGAGCCGCCTGCGCCGCGACGCCGACCGCCGGTCACGGCCGTCACCCTGGCCGTCGCGCTCGTCACCGGCGGTGTGCTGGGCGCCCTGCTGCTGGGCGGCACGAACCTGATGTCGCTCCCGACGCTCCTCGCGATCGTCCTGGGCATCCTGGGCGCCGGTCTGGTCGTCGGGGCGTTCGTCCGCGCCGGTCGCGGCATCATCCCGTTCGCCCTGATCATGTGCCTGCTGACGTGGGGCGCCATGCAGGTCCCGACGGACTCGCTGCGCGGCGGGGTGGGCAACACCGAGGTGCGACCGGTATCGGTCGACATGCTCGCGCCGTCCTACGAACGGGCCGCGGGCAACATCGAGCTCGACCTGCGGGGGCTGGACCTGTCCGTCCCCGCTGGCGTCGGCGCCACCGCGCTGCCGCAGGACCCGGGTGTCCCGGCGCCGCCCGCCCCGCCGGCTCCACCGGTCCCGCCCGTCGAGACCCGGGTCGACGTGGGCATGGGCAACCTCGAGGTGTGGGTGCCCGCGAACGCCGACGTCACCGTCCACGCCGATGCGGGCGTCGGGCACGTGCAGTTCGGCAACCGCGAGAGCGGAGGCAGCAGCGCCCGCATCGACGTCGTCGACGACCTGGGTGCCGACGGCATCCGGTCCGGCCGGCCGATCGTCCTCGACCTGCACGCGGGTCTGGGCAACGTGGAGGTGCATCGTGGCTGACGAGACGACGGGGACGACCACCGGCCGCCCCACCCGCACCCCGGCGCGGCGGTTCCCCGACCTGCTGTGCCTGGTCGTCGGGCTGCTGAGCCTCGGCGTCGCGGGGAGCGCGCTGACCGGGAACAGCCTCTGGTTCACCGGGTTCGACGCCCGCTGGCTCCTCGCCGGCGCGGCCGTCCTGCTCGGGGTGCTGCTCCTCGCGGGCAGCCTGCGCAACCGCAGCTGAGAGACCACGGCGGAGCTGGGGAGCGCCGCCGACCGGTCGTCCGGGTGATCCGGCCCTCGGGGGACGGTGGGATCACAAGGGGACGGACGACCGCCCGTGAGTGGCGATGGTCGCCATGGCGACCATCGCCACTCACGACGTCCGGGCCATCCCGGCCGCCTCGAGGATCTCCGGGACCCCGCGCTCGTCGCCCACGACCATCACGTGCACCCCCGCGACCCCGGGCAGCTCGCGCAGCTCGCGCACCGTGTCGACGCACGCCGCGACCCCCTCCGCGGCCACCTTGTCCGACGGCACGCCGCGCAGCCGACGCTCGAGCTGCTCCGGCACCGACACCCCGGGGATCGACGACAGGAACTCCAGCGCCCGCAGCGACCGGATCGGGCCCACCCCGGCCAGGACGCCGCAGCGGGCGTCGAGGCCGCGGTCGCGGACCTGGCTCAGCCAGCCCGAGAACGCGTCGACGTCGAACACGAACTGCGTCTGCACGAACTGGGCGCCGCCGTCGACCTTCTGGGCGAACCGGTCGGCCGACGGCCCCGGGCTGTCGACGGCACCCAGCAGCCAGCGCGGCGCGGGATCGACCGACCGGCCCGACAGCAGCACGCCCTCGTCGCGCAACGACCGGGCCGCGGCCATCAGCCCACCCGAGTCGAGGTCGAACACCGCGGCCGCGTCGGGATGGTCGCCCTGCTCCGGGCGATCCCCGGTCATCAGCACGAGGTTCGGGACGCCGAGCGCGGAGGCCGCGAGCAGGTCGGACTGCAGCGCGATCCGGTTGCGGTCGCGGCAGGTCATCTGCATGACGGGCTCCACGCCCGCCTCGAGCAACGCGAGGCTGCCGGCGAGGCTGGAGACGCGGACGTTGGCGCCGGCGTTGTCGGTGACGTTGACCGCGTCGACCCAGCCCCGGAGGTGGTCGGCGGCCCGGCGGACGGGGCCGAGATCGGCCCCGCGCGGGGGTGCGACCTCCGCGGTGACGGCGAACCGGCCCGAACGCAACGCGTCCGCGAGCCGGCCGGGGATCTCCGGCGAGAGTGCCGTGGGGGTGCTCACGCCCACATCATGCAGTCCGCCCCGGCCGGGCGCGCCGGGCCCCGCGGGTCACTCCCACTCGATCGTGCCCGGCGGCTTGCTCGTCACGTCGAGGACGACGCGGTTGACCTCGGCCACCTCGTTGGTGATGCGGGTGGAGATCCGTTCGAGCACGTCGTAGGGCAGGCGCGTCCAGTCGGCCGTCATGGCGTCCTCCGACGACACCGGCCGCAGCACGATCGGGTGGCCGTAGGTGCGCCCGTCGCCCTGGACGCCGACGCTGCGCACGTCGGCCAGCAGGACGACCGGGCACTGCCAGATCTCCTTGTCGAGCCCGGCGGCGGTGAGCTCCTCGCGGGCGATGGCGTCGGCGGCGCGCAGCGTGGCCAGCCGGTCGGCCGTGACCTCCCCGATGATCCGGATGCCCAGCCCCGGCCCCGGGAACGGCTGGCGGCCGACGATCGTCTCCGGCAGCCCGAGCTCGGCGCCGACCTTGCGCACCTCGTCCTTGAACAACGTGCGCAGCGGCTCGACCAGCGCGAACTCGATGTCGTCGGGCAGGCCGCCGACGTTGTGGTGACTCTTGATCGTCGCCGTCCCGGTCCCGCCGCCGGACTCGACGACGTCCGGGTAGAGCGTGCCCTGCACCAGGAACCCGACGTGCTCGGCCTCGGCGACCTCCGCCGTCGCGGCCTCGAAGACCCGGATGAACTCCCGCCCGATGATCTTGCGCTTCTGCTCGGGCTCGCTGACGCCCGCGAGGGCGCCGAGGAAGCGGTCGGCCGCGTCGACGGTGTGCAGCTTCGCGCCGGTGGCCGCCACGAAGTCGCGCTCGACCTGCTCTCGCTCGCCCGCCCGCAGCAGCCCGTGGTCGACGAACACACACGTCAGCCGGTCGCCGATCGCGCGCTGCACCAACGCCGCCGCGACCGCGGAGTCGACCCCGCCCGACAGCCCGCACACCGCGTGCCCGTCGCCCACCTGGGCGCGGATCGCGGCGACCGAGTCGTCGATGATCGACGACGTCGTCCAGCTCGGGGTCAGCCCCGCGACCTGGTGCAGGAAGCGCCGCAACACCTCCTGGCCGTGCGGGCTGTGCCCGACCTCCGGGTGGTACTGCACGCCGGCCAGCCGGCGCTCGGTGTCCTCGAACGCCGCGACCGCGACCCGGTCCGACGACGCCGTCACCGTGAAGCCCTCCGGCGCACGCACCACCGAGTCGCCGTGGCTCATCCACACCGGGTGCCGCGCGGGCAGACCGTCGTGCAACGCACCGGCCGTCGACGTCAGGCACAGCTCGGTGCGGCCGTACTCGCGGGTGCCGTCGGGTGCGACCTCCCCGCCCAGCGCCTTGGCCATCGCCTGGAAGCCGTAGCAGAGCCCGAGCACCGGGATGCCCGCGGCGAACAACGCGGGGTCGATCTCCGGCGCACCGTCGGCGTACACGCTCGCGGGCCCGCCGGACAGGATCAGCGCGACGGGCTTGCGGGCGACGATCTCGGCGACCGGCGTGTCGGAGGGCACGATCTCGGAGTACACCTGCGCCTCACGCACCCGGCGGGCGATGAGTTGGGCGTACTGCGCCCCGTAGTCGACGACGAGGACGGTCGGCTGCTGCACGTCTCGAGGATAGTTCGTGGCCCCGACCACCCTGGGGGCGGCGACCCGCGGCGCGGGGTGCCCGACGACCGGTGCCGGCGGCAGTGCCGCTCGACGAGGTCGTCGCCCGCCGCCCCGGCCCGGATCACGTGCTGACGGCTGCGGGCCGTCCGGTCCCCGCACGGCCGGGAGCGCGGGGCCGGGTCGCCGACCCCGGCCTCTGGGGTCTGGCCCCCAGAGTCGGGCCCCTAGAGTCGGGCCCATGTACTCGACGCGCGTGTCGTTGCTGGTCCGGGCCCCGCGAGCCGTCGTGTGGCAGGCGCTCGTCGACGCCGACGCCATCGCGCGGTGGCGCGTCCCCGACGGGATGCGCTGCGAGGTGCACGAGTTCGACGCGCGCGAGGGCGGCCGGTTCCGGGTCTCGCTGACCTACTCCGACCCCGACGCCCTCGGCAAGACCAGCGCGCACACCGACACCTACCACGGCGTCTTCACGACGCTGCGCGCCGAGCAGGAGATCGTCGAGACGCTGGAGTTCGAGTCCGACGACCCGGCCCTGGCCGGCACGCTGACGCAGACGACGACGCTCGCCGACGCCGACGGCGGCACCGAGGTCACGATCGTCCACGAGGGCATGCCCGACGCCGTCTCCCCCGCCGACGACGAGGCCGGGACCCGGATGGCCCTGGCCAACCTCGCCGCCCTGGTCGAGGGCTCCTGATCCGGTGCCTGCAGCGACGCGATCGTCGCCGTAGGCACCCGATCCCAGGCCGTCAGCGTGGTGCGGTCATCCGACGCAGCCGTTCGGCGATCTCGGCGACCGTGTCGACAGTGCCGTCCGCGATCTCGATCACGAGGTCGAACACCGGATCGTCGGCGGCCGTCACGGCCCATCCGTTGATCCACAGGAACGTCTCCGTCGCAAGCCAGCCCAGGCGCTTGTTCCCGTCGCCGAGGCCGTGGTTGCCGCCGAGCGAGTGCAGCAGGGCGGCCGCCTTGTCCCACACGTCCGGGTAGGCGTCCGCGCCGAACACGGTGCTGCGCGGACGAGCCAGGGAGGACTCCAGGAGTCCGTAGTCGCGCACCTCGACGCCGCCCTCGACCGCCTCAGCGGCGACCTGGAGCAACGACTCCAGCGTCAGGTACTGCGTCATGCATCTACGCTCGTCACGCGCTGCCGAGCCGACGCATCAGATCACGGCGACGCGGGCCGAGGACCGCGAGAGCCTCAGCGACCGAGTCGTGATGAGCCCGCCGCTCGATGTACTGGCGGACGGCGTCCCGGGCGACGGCGTCCATCGAACGCTGCTCGACCTCGGCCTGGGCACGCAGCGCCGCGAGCTCGTCGTCCGTGAACCGCACGTTGATCGCCACAGCCTCAACGGTACCAGAATAGTACCGACGGACCTGCCGATTCAGCCGCGGACCGTCAGGCCCGCCTTCTGGAACTCCTTGAGGTCGGAGTAGCCGGTCTTGGCCATGGCCCGGCGCAGTGCGGTGAACAGCGCGACGTCGCCGTAGGGGCTGTCGGACGGGCCGAACAGCACCTGCTCGAGCGTGCGGTCCCCGGTGTCCTGCGCGGTGATCTCCGAGCGCGGCAGGGAGGGGTGCGCGGCGGCCGAGGTCCAGTACAGCCCGCCCGCGGGCGACTCGACCGAGGCCGCGAGCGACTCGCCGAGCATGACGGCGTCGGCGCCGCAGGCGATGGCCTTCGCCATGTCGCCCGAGCCCACCATCCCGCCGTCGGCGATGACGTGGACGTAGCGGCCGCCGGTCTCGTCGAGGTAGTCCCGGCGGGCCGCGGCGGCGTCGACGATCGCCGTCGCCATGGGGACGCCGATGCCCAGCACCGAGTCGGTGGTCGTCCCGGCGGACTCGCCGTACCCGACGATCACGCCCGCCGCGCCGGTGCGCATCAGGTGCATCGCGGTGCGGTAGTCGCCCACGCCGCCGGCGACGACGGGGACGTCGAGGCCCTTGATGAAGTCGCCGAGGTTGAGCGGTTCGCCCTGGGAGACGTGCTCGGCGGAGATGATCGTGCCCTGCACGACCAGGATCTCCACCCCGCCGGCCAGGAGCGTCGGCGTGATCTCCCGGGCGCGCTGCGGGCTCACCCGGACGGCGACCGTCACGCCCGCCTCGCGGATGGTCTTGAGCGCGTCGGTGAGCAGGTCGGGCTGGATCGGGGCGGCGTGCAGCTCCTGCAGCAACCGGATCACGGCGGCCTCGTCGCCGCTGTCGGCGACGTCGACGATGCGGGCGAGCGCGGCCTCCGCGTCGCCGTGCCGGGCCCACAGGCCCTCGGAGTTGAGCACCGGCAGGCCGCCGAGCTGCCCGATCCGCACCGCGCTGGCGGGCGAGACGACCGCGTCGGTCGGATGCGTCACGAGCGGGATGTCGAAGCGGTACGCGTCGAGCTGCCAGCCGAGCGAGACCTCCTTCGAGCTCCGCGTCCGCCGCGACGGGACGATCTCGATCTGCTGCAGGTCGTAGCTGCGACGGGCCGTCCGGCCCATCCCGATCTCCACGAGGTCACGCACGGGTGACCAGCGTAGGGGGTGTGCGAGAGGGCGCCGTCGATGGGCTCGGTGATCGGGCCGGCGCGCGGCCGGTCGGAGCCGCGATCGCCGGCGGAGACCCCTCGTGCTACCTCGACGCGTAGTTCGGCGCCTCGACCGTCATCGTGATGTCGTGCGGGTGGCTCTCCTTGAGGCCGGCCGCGGTGATCCGGACGAGCTGGGCCTGCTGGAGCTCGGGAATCGTCTGCGCACCCGCGTAGCCCATCCCGGACCGCAGTCCGCCGACGAGCTGGTGCACCACGAGCGACAGCGGCCCGCGGAACGGGATGCGGCCCTCGATGCCCTCGGGGACGAGCTTGTCCTCACTCAGCACGTCGTCCTGCGCGTAGCGGTCCTTCGAGTACGACTTGGCCGGGCCGCGCGACTGCATCGCACCCAGCGAGCCCATGCCGCGGTAGGTCTTGTACTGCTTGCCGCCGACGAGGATCAGCTCGCCGGGGGACTCCGCGGTACCGGCCAGCAGGCTGCCCAGCATGACGCTCGACGCGCCGGCGGCGATCGCCTTGGCGATGTCGCCGGAGTACTGGATGCCGCCGTCGCCGATCACGGGGACGCCCGCGGCGGCGCAGGCCTGCGCGGCCTCGTAGATGGCCGTGATCTGGGGGGCGCCGACGCCCGCGACCACGCGCGTCGTGCAGATCGAGCCCGGCCCGACGCCGACCTTGACCGCGTCGGCACCGGCCTCGACGAGCGCCTGCGCACCGGCGCGGGTCGCGACGTTGCCCCCGACGACGTCGACCCCCTCGCCCACCTCGGCGCGGAGCTTGGCGACGGTCTCGAGCACTCGCCGCGAATGGCCGTGCGCGGTGTCGACCATCAGCACGTCGACACCCGCCTCGACCAGCTGCATCGCACGGGCGTACGCGTCCTCACCCACGCCGACGGCCGCCGCGACGACGAGCCTGCCGTCGGGGTCCTTCGTCGCGAGCGGGTACTTCTCGGTCTTGTTGAAGTCCTTGATCGTGATGAGGCCGCGCAGGATGCCGTCGCCGTCGATGATCGGCAGCTTCTCCAGCTTGTGCCGGCGCAGCAGGCCCAGCGCCGCCTCCGCGGTGACGCCGACGCGGGCGGTGACCAGCGGGGCCGGCGTCATCACCTCGTGGACGGGCCTGCCGTGGTCGACCTCGAAGCGCATGTCGCGGTTGGTGATGATGCCGACGAGCTTGCCGTCGGCGTCGGCGACGGGCACGCCCGAGATGCGGTACTTCGCGCAGAGGGCGTCGACCTCGGCGAGGGTGGCGTCGGGCGAGCAGGTGACGGGGTCGGTGACCATCCCCGCCTCCGACCGCTTCACGACCTCGACCTGTGCGGCCTGCTCGTCGGGCGACAGGTTGCGATGCAGCACCCCCAGCCCGCCTGCGCGGGCCATCGCGATCGCCATCCGCGACTCGGTCACGGTGTCCATCGGCGACGACACGACGGGCACCTGGATCCGGACACGCCTGGTCACCTGGGTGCTCGTGTCGGCAGAGCTCGGGATCACGTCGGACTCCGCGGGCAGCAGCAACACGTCGTCGAACGTGAGACCCAGCATCGCGAACTTCGGCGGCAGTCCGGTGGTCTCAGTGGTCATCGCAGGCCTTCAGCCCCTCACCGGTCAGCTCGGCGGACGGCCCGGGCGCCGCCCTCCCCCATGGTATCCGTGGCCGTCGACCGGGCCGAGCCGGCGAGTCCGGGCCCACACCCACACAGGTCACGCACGTCGTGACGCTGCTCCACCGACGACACGCGGCGGGTCGCGGAAGGGTACGGTGTGGGCGTGTCGGCCGAGGCGATGCCACCGGATCCCTTCGCGGGCGATCCGCACGATCCCGCCCTGTCGTTGGACGGGCCGGCCGACGAGCGCGACGACCTGAGCGACGAGGAGCGCGAGGAGGTCGTGGCGGACCTGGCCGATCTGGCCGTCTACCAGGCCCTGCTCGAGGGTCGCGGGGTGCGCGGCATCGTCGTCGACTGCGGCGACTGCGGCGAGCAGCACTTCCACGAGTGGAGCCTGCTGCGCGCCAGCCTGCAGCAGCTGCTCGAGGAGGGCCAGATGCGCCCGCACGAGCCCGCCTTCGACCCCGACCCGGCCGACTACGTGACCTGGGAGTACTGCCGCGGCTACGCCGACGCCGTGATCGGCGACGGCTGAGCGGTTCCCCGACGCGCCGCGGGCCCCGTCCGGATGTCGGACGGGGCCCGCGGCGTTCTCGGCGGGTCGTGTGCGCGCCGCGCGCTCAGCTCGGTTGCGTCACCGGCTCGGAGCCGGTGGTCGTCGTCCCCATGCCCGAGGTGGTGGACGACGGATCGGGCTTGCCCTCCGACGTCGGCTTGGGAGTGCCGGACGTCGGCGCGGATGACGAGGTCGGCGACGACGTCGTCTCGGGCGGCTGGGTCGTCGTCGAGGTCGGGGGCGGCGTCGGGGTCGGCGTCACGGAACCGGCGGGCGCCGACGGTTCCGTCGGCTGGCTGGGCTTCCCCGGGATCGTCGGCGGCGCGGGGCCGGGGTGCCGTCGCGCAGCGGGGCCTCCGGGTCGGCCTTCTGGCCGGCGGGGGTCTCCTGCAGCTTGGCCGACAGGAACTTCTGGTTGGCCTCCAGCGACGGTGCGCCGTCCTCGGGCTTGACCTTGGCCATCAGCTGCTCGACCTGGGTCAGCTGCTGCGCGGCGGCGCTCGTGTCGCCCTGGGCGAGGGCCTGCTTGACCTGGACGAGGCCGGCCTGCGCGTCGACGGCCGCCTGCCGCGACTGCGCGGTCTCCTTGTAGAGGACCTGCGTGACCCCGAAGAGCGTGTCGCCGGGCTGCGCGTCGCCCGCCCCGATCGAGACGCCGGTGACGGCGACGATGATCAGCGCCGCGGCGCCCGCGAGCGGGGCGAGATGACGTGCACGCTTGCCGGAGCGCCTGCGGCCCCGCATCGGGGTGACGACGCCCTCGCCACCGTCGTCGGTGCCTGCGGCGGGCTCGGGCCGGACCGCCTCGAACTGCGTCGTCGGCACGTCGACCGGGCCGCCGGTGACAGCCATGATCGTCGCGAGCGCGGTGTCGACGTCGACGAGCTCGGGGATCGGCTCCGCGTCGACCTCGGCCTTCCAGGCGGCGAGCATCTCCGCGATGCGGTCGTCGTCCCCGCCACCGCCGCCGCCGGAGTGACCACGCGCCAGCGCGTCGAGCAGGGCGTCGTCGGACTGGACGGCGAGCAGGTCCGGGGCGTCCTCGCCCGCCGCGCCGGTCGGGATCGCCGCGGCCGGCCGCAGCAACCTCGGCGGCACCAGGGGTGCCGCACCGCTCTCACCCGGCGTGCCGTTGACCTGCCGGCCGTTGACCTGCTGACCGTTGACCTGCTGGTGGTCGTCGAACTCACGGCCGTTGACGTGCTGGCCGTTGATCTCGTGACCGTTGACCCGGTGGCCGTCCCCGGCGTGGGCGTCGAGCGAGCGGCCGTTCGGCGGGCGGCCGTCGGCGCGTGGCCCGTCGACGGGACCGACGCCCTGGGGCCGACCGTTCACGGGCCGTCCGCCGGGCGGCGGCTGCTGCCAGCCGGACGGGGGCGGGCCCGGGTTCCAGGCGTCCTGCGGGACGAACCACGGGTTGGGGCCGTCGGGCCCGGCGCCCTCGGGCCGGCGGTGACGCCCTCGGCGGGGGGCCTCGTCGGGACCGTTCTCCTCACGATCGCTCATCTAGACCACCTCCTCCTCGGGCATCGACTTGCGCAGTCTGGCGAGTGCACGGTGTTGGGCGACGCGGACGGCGCCCGGTGTGGATCCGACGGCCTCGGCCGTCTCCTCCGCGGACAACCCGACGACGACCCTCAGCACGAGGATCTCCCGTTGTTTCTCGGGCAGCTGTTCGAGCAGCCTGCCCATCTCGCCCGAGAGCTCGACGCGCAGCGCGCGCTGCTCCGGGCCGTCGGCGACCTCGACCGCGTCGGGCACGTCGGCGACGGGTTCGGATCGGTTGCGGGTGGCGGCTCTGTGGGCGTCGATCACCTTGTGTGACGCGATGCCGTAGACGAAGGCGAGGAAGGGCCGCCCTTGGACCCGGTAGCCGGGCAAGGCCGTCAGCACGGCCAGACACACCTCCTGCGCGACGTCGTCCGCCGAGACGGACGATCGGTCCACCCGACCGAGCCGCGCCCGGCAGTACCGGACGACCAGCGGCCGGATGATGGCCAGCACACGCTCGACTGCTCGCCGGTCACCTGCCATCGCAGATGCCACGAGTTCGTCGAGAACGTCTGTCGGTTCACTCATCGCAGGCCGTGCTCCGGGTGTTACGCAACATGGTCGACATCATCCGTTCGGCAAGAACGACTACGGAGAGTGTCGCAATCAGTCCTCGACACCGAACACGGTAGCGAAGGCCGGGCCGCGGGCGCGGACAAGGCCTCGATCGTGGGAACGAGTGACCGCGGGTAGAGGTCACGCATCAGAACGGGAAGGACCCGGACGGCCGAGCTGAGCCGGACGCCGGTACGGGATCGGCCGAACGACCCATCGTGAGAGCCCGTCGACGGCCGGGGCAGGTCCTGAGCAGTGGGCACCGCGGCGGCAGGCCGGACGCGGCGGGACGGGCGGCGCAGCCGGGAACGCCGTGCCCGTCGGACGCGGGAGGGCCGGCGGCCGAGGCACGCGGGCCGCGACGGCGCGTCACCGAGCGAGCCGGCGGTGACCTCGATTCGCGCGCGAGCCGCTCGGGACGCCGAGGACACATGCCGCGCCCGTCGCCGAGCGAGCGGCGCGGCACCGGCGTCGACCCCGGTCGCGCGGGGCGCCCGGACGGGCCGGGTGCGCGGCGCGCGACCGGAACGAGGAAGTGACGTCGCAGCGACCTCGGCAACCGGTCGCGCGCGCCGACCCGACGGACCGACGGTCGAGGTACCGGGCCCGCGGCGGCGCGTCGCCGACAGAGCGGGCGCGGGCCCCGGTCGCGCGCGGGCGGCGGCCGCAGCGGGCAGCGGACGTCCGAGCGGGCGGCGGCACCGGGAGACGGTCGTCGACGGCTCCGGGGAGCGGGAGCGGGCCGGTGCCCGGCACGAACCGCGGGACGCCTACCGCACCGCGTCGGGCCCTCTGGGACGGGAGCTCGGGGCGGGCGCGGGACGTCGTCGGGAAGCAACCCGTGCGGGACGGGGGCGTGCGAGGCCGGGTGCCAGATCCGGAGGCGCCGGCAAGCGGGGAGCGGGCCGGCGCCAGGACGAACCGGGGGACGCCTGCCGCGCCGGGTCGAGCCCTCTGGGGCAGGAGCTCGGGCCGGGCGCGGGACGTCGTCGGGGAGCAACCCGTGCGGGACGGGGGCGTGCGAGGCCGGGTGCCGGTTCGGGGCGGCACTCGACCCGTGCCCGGCAAGGGGGAGCCGGGCGGTCGCCGTCGGGCGACGAGGGTTCAGGACACCAGACCGCGGCGGAAGCCGTGGGCGACGGCCTGGGCACGGTCGCGGACGCCGAGCTTGCGGAACAGCCGCCGCGCGTGCGTCTTGACCGTGTCCTCCGACAGGTAGAGCTCGCGGCCGATCTGGCCGTTGCTCTTGCCCTGGCTCATGCCGCGCAGCACCTGGAGCTCGCGCTCGGTGAGCTGCACCCCCGGGTCGGCCGGGGTACGCGGCGTCGGCACCGCGGTGCTGGCGAGCGTGTGGGCGAGCGCGGCCACCAGCTCGGGGCGCGATGCGTCCCAGCGGAGGTAGCCGCGCGCACCGCCCGCGATGGCGGCAGCGATGCTGCCCGCGTCGTCGGGGGCGCCGAAGACGATCACGTTGGCCTGCGGGTGGGCCGCGACGAGCCGTCGCGTCGCCTCCACGCCGGTGGGAACCGCACGCTGGGTCCCGACCAGTACGACGTCCACGGGCTGCCGGGAGAACCGGGCCAGCAGCTCGTCGCCATGGGCCACACAGTCGATCCGGTGCACCCCCGGCACCGCGGACATCACGCGGGTCAGACCTTCGCGGACGCTGCGACGATCGTCGCAGATGAGTACCGTCGTCACGACGATTCCTTCCTGCAGCTTCCTGCAGCCGGGTGATGTGTCACCCTCCGCATCGGCGGGTGACAGCCTCACCTTGACACGATCAGGGCGAGTTTGTGCCCTCCATTCGAGCGCGTTTCGCCGAGTGGCACTCGTCATGTGGGTGACGAACGTCCGAACGGAGTAATCAGGTTACCGCGTGCCACCCCGGAATCCACGCCGACTCCCCCATCAGGCGCCTGCCGGTAGGGTCCGATCGGGAGTAGAGGACGCTCAGCGTGCGAGCCGCGGCGTGTCGTCGGCGCGCCGCGTCGCTCACCGTGCCGTTCGGCGCATCGGAGGAACGATTCCGATGTCGATCGTTTGCGTTCCGGGCCGCGTCACGGTCGACCGGCGGTTGTCGTGGCGGGTCGGACGGCAGGGCCGTTCGAGTGGCGTCCGGAGAGCCCGACGATCGGCGGGTCGAGGGGTGTTCGCCGCCGTCCGGGGGATGTGAGGCAACCCGACCGTGGCTCGCGGGTCCCTGCGCATCGGCCCAGATGCGGGGCCCCTCGGGGCCTCCCTCCGGGGCGCCGTACGCGGCCTGCGCGACCCCCGGGCGGTCGGCGAGGTCGGCGGCGGCGAGGGCCGCGGGCCAGTGCAGCGGGAGCAGTCCCAGGCGGGTCGCCTCGGCCGCGAGGGCGTCCAGCTCGACCAACGCCGCCGGCGCCGTCGAGGGCTCCCACGACGCGCGCGACACGCCGGCCACGATCGCCGACTTCACCCGGTGACGCGACGAGCGGCCTCCGCTCGCCCGCCGATCGGCGTCCGCCGCGGCCCGCACCGCCGCAGCGGGGTCGCCGCCCGCCAGTGCCAGCTCCGCGGCGACCCAGCCGAGGCGCACCGGCAGCCGCCAGGCGGCGGCGTCCTCCCGGCACCGGCGTCGGGACAGTTCGGCGTCGGCCCGGTCGAGGAGCCGTCGGGCACCTGCGAGGTCTCCGGTGCCCAGCGCGTCGGCCGCCAGCCCGACGAGTGCGTCGACGTGAGCAGCAGCGGCCGTCAGCAGACCTCCGGGCACCACGACCGACGGCGGCCCCGCGGCCGCCCGGGCGAGCGCCTCGGCGTCGAGCCGCCGGGCCGCGGCGTGCCCGCCGAGCTGGCGACGGTGCGACGCGAGCGTCACCGCGGCGTGCGCCGCCACGACGGGCGCGACGGCGGGGTCGCGGCGCAGCCCGTCGAGCAACATGGCCGCGGCGGCGTAGCGGCCCTGCCCGCCCAGGGCGACGGCGGCCGCCCACCGGTCGGCGGCACCGGCGTCGGACGGGACCCTGACGGTCGCGCCGGGACGGGGACCGAACGCGATCTCCCACGGACCGTCCGCCGGCGCGGCAGGCACCGTCAGCTCGTCGCCACCCGGGTCAGCAGGTCGGCCGCGTCGACCAGCGTCGACAGCCGGGTGATCGCGGGCGGCAGCAGGGTCTCGTCCCAGCCGACGCCGCCGACGAGCAGGCGGTGCCGGGGCCGGGTGCGCGGCAGCCCGGTCACGACGTCCGCGTCCGCTGTCTCCGGGACCTGCGACCACAGCACGACGGCCGCAGGGGCGGTGCGGCGCACCGCGTCGGCGAGCGCATCGGCGGGGAGGTCGGCGCCGAGCGGGCGGCAGGGGATCCCGCGCTCGGCCAGGACGGCCGCGAGGACCGTCAGCGGCAGGACGTGCTGCTCGCGGGGCATGCCGGCCAGCAGCACGGGGCGCAGCCCGGCCCGGGCCGGCGCGAGGACGGCGCGGGCGTTGAACACCGCCGTGACGCAGTCGCTGACCAGGTGTTCGATCTCGACGCCGCGGCCGGTCGACTCCCAGCGCTGCGCGACCGCGACGAGCACCGGGCGGGCGACCTGGTCCCAGGACACGACGAGGCCGTCGGCGGTCACGGAGTCCAGGAGGACCGCACGGATCCCCTCGGCGTCCATCGCCGACGCCGCGCGGGCCAGCCCGCGCGCCCTGGGTGTCGCGCCCGGCAGCCGCAGCACCCGGCCACCCCGGCCCGCCGCCGGACCCGGCCGGTCGTCGTCGAGCTCGGCGGCGACGGTGTCCTCCCGCAGCCCCGTCGCGGCGGGCCACGACCTCGCCGGGACGTGCGGGTCGGGCGCGAGGTCGAGACGGGGCGCCATCGCAGGGCGGGGCGCGGGCACCGTCGGGAGGGCCTCGAGGGGTGTCGTCAGCGCCAGCCTCGCGGCCTCGGCCGGACCGCTGCCGTGGGTGAGCGCGCGGTGCATGACCTGCAGGCGGGCGAGGTCGGTCGTCGTGTAGCGGCGGTGGCTCCCGGGTACGTGCCCGGACGGTTCCAGCCCGTACCGGCGGGCCCAGGTGCGCAGCGTGGCCGGCGCGACGCCGAGCCTGCGGGCGACGGCGGCCACGGGCAGGGACAACTCGTCGGTCGCCGCCCCTGGGGACGGGCCCGCCGGATGGGCGGACGCGGGCCCCGCGTCGCCGTACATCGGGCAATCGTCGCCGCGCGACCGGTCGCCGGTCAAGCCGAGACGCTCATCGAATTCTCTTGTTGAACCAGGTTTGACGCGATTGACTGAGGGTATGTCGCCTGCGATGGCGAAGTTCGAGCAGACAGGCTGGTGAGGGTCGTGGCGGATATCCGACGGCTTCCCGTCCCCGTGTCGGAGACGTGGGACTGGCAGATGCGCGGCGCGTGCCGCGGCATGGACAGCGCGTTCTTCTTCCATCCCGAGGGCGAGCGCGGGCCGGCGAAGGTCAACAGGGAGGCGCGGGCGAAGGCGGTGTGCCGGACGTGCCCCGTCGTCGAGGAGTGCCGCCGGCACGCGCTCGCGGTGCAGGAGCCCTACGGCGTGTGGGGCGGGCTGTCCGAAGCCGACCGGCTGGACGTGCTGCAGGCCCGCGAGCGGAGCGTCCGGCAGCCACGGGAGACCGCGGTCCGGTAGCGGCGCCGGGCCGGGATCGGCGCGGGCCGGGCGCCACGACGACGCAAGGGCGGGTGCGAACACGAGGTTCGCACCCGCCCTCGGCGGTACTGCGTATGGCGTACTGCGGGTTACGGGAGCGTCAGTGCCCGTGACCGTGGCCGTGGCCACCCGCGGCAGCGGGCGCCGGCGGCTCCGGCTTGTCGACGACGGCGCTCTCGGTGGTGAGCACCATCCGCGCGATCGACGCGGCGTTGACGACCGCGGAGCGGGTCACCTTCACCGGGTCGATGACGCCGTCGGCCAGCAGGTCGGAGTAGGTCAGGGTCGCGGCGTTGAAGCCCTGACCCCAGTCCTGCTCGGCGACCTTGGAGGTGACGACCGCACCCTCGAGACCGCCGTTGGTGGCGATCCAGAACAGCGGCGCCGACAGCGCACGGCGGACGATGGCGACACCGGTCGCCTCGTCACCGGCCAGGCCGATGCCGTCCTCCAGCGTCTTGGCGGCCTGGACGAGCGCCGAACCACCGCCGGGGACGATGCCCTCCTCGACCGCGGCCCGGGTCGCCGACACCGCGTCCTCGATGCGGTGCTTGCGCTCCTTGAGCTCGGTCTCGGTGGCCGCGCCGACCTTGATGACGGCGACGCCGCCGGACAGCTTGGCCAGCCGCTCCTGCAGCTTCTCGCGGTCCCAGTCGGAGTCCGACGCCTCGATCTCGCCCTTGATCTGGGCGATCCGGCCGTCGACCGCGTCCTTGGTGCCCGCACCCTCGATGAGGGTCGTGGCGTCCTTGGTGACGACCGCGCGGCGGACCTTGCCCAGGACGTCGAGCCCGGCCTCGGACAGCTTGAGCCCGATCTCCGGGTTGATGACCGTGCCGCCGGTGGCGATGGCGAGGTCGTCCATGAACGCCTTGCGGCGGTCGCCGAAGAACGGCGACTTGACCGCCGCGACGCGGACCGTCTTGCGGATCGAGTTGACGACGAGCGTGGACAGCGCCTCGCCCTCGACGTCCTCGGCCACGATCAGCAGCGGCTTGCCGTCGGCCAGGACCTTCTCCAGCAGCGGGAGCAGGTCGGCGATGGCGCTGATCTTCTCGCGGTGCAGCAGGACGTAGGCGTCCTCCAGCACGGCCTCCATCGACTCGGGGTCGGTGACGAAGTACGGCGAGAGGTAGCCCTTGTCGAACTGCAGACCCTCGGTGATCTCCAGCTCCGTCGCCATCGTCGAGCCCTCTTCGATGGTGACGACGCCGTCGGAGCCGACCTTGCCGAACGCCTGGGCGATCAGCTGGCCGATGGTCTCCTCGCGCGAGGCGATGGTGCCCACCTGCGCGATGTGCTCGTCGCCGTTGACCTGGATGGCCTTGTCCTTGAGGAACTCCGCGACCTTCTCGGCGGCCGCGGCGATGCCCCGGCCCAGCGCCGTCGGGTTCGCACCGGCGGCGACGTTGCGCAGACCCTCACGGACCAGCGCCTGCGCCAGCACCGTCGCGGTGGTGGTGCCGTCACCCGCGACGTCGTTGGTCTTGGTGGCGACGGTCTTGGCGAGCTGGGCGCCGAGGTTCTCGTACGGGTCCTCGAGGTCGACCTCGCGGGCGATGGTCACGCCGTCGTTGGTCACCGTCGGGCCGCCGAACTTCTTGTCGATCACCACGTGCCGGCCGCGCGGGCCGAGGGTGACCTTGACCGCGTCGGCGAGCTGGTTCACCCCACGCTCGAGTGCACGGCGCGTGTCTTCGTCGAAGCTGATCTGCTTCGGCATCTTCGCCTCTCTCGGATGTTCTTCTCGTACGGCGTCCCGTCACACACCTCCGCCCCGGCGACGAGTCGGTCGACGGTCGGCCGGGGCGGAGGGTGCGGCCGGAGATCAGCCGGGTGGTGTCAGTTGACGACCGCGAGGACGTCGCGCGCGGAGAGGATCAGGTACTCCTCGCCGTTGTACTTCACCTCGGTGCCGCCGTACTTCGAGTAGATGACGACGTCGCCCACGGCCACGTCGAGCGGCACGCGGTTGCCGTTGTCGTCGATGCGACCCGGGCCGACGGCCAGGACCTTGCCCTCCTGGGGCTTCTCCTTGGCGGTGTCCGGGATGACGATGCCCGAGGCGGTGGTGGTCTCCGCCTCGCTGGCCTGGACGACGATCTTGTCCTCGAGCGGCTTGATGTTCGCCACTGGATGACCTCCCCTTCCGTGGGGTACGAACTGCTGACCCGTTCACATTGGCAACTGACAGCCGTTCGGGGCGCCCCGCCGTCGCGGGTGCCGGGGCGTCCCCGATCGCACTGTGCTCTGGCACTCTACCCATGAGACTGCCAACCGCTCAACGTCGGGAGGGCCCTCGGTGTCGTCAGCCCCGTCCGCGCCGTCGGACCTGTCCCGGCACGACCGCCCCCCGCCGCGGGCGACCGCGCCGGCCGTCGCGGCGGTCGTCGCGTCGTTGCTGGTCCTGGCCTCGGCGCTGGTGGTCTTCCTGCTGCGCGACACGCTGACGACCCGGTCGGTCGAGGGCAGGCCGTACGCGGTCGCGAGCGGCGCGACGGGGATCGCGACCGCCGGTACCGGGACACCGACCCCCTCCCGCGGCCCGATCGCGGGCACCGACCCAGTGGCCGCGCTGACCCGGCAGGCCGCGCAGGACAGGTCCCGGGTGGAGACGTTCGTCGGGCAGTGGATCCCTCAGATCTCGGCGAAGGCCCCGGGGTTGGTCGTCGACGGACGGACGTTCGACGACGCGGCCGTCCTCGCCGACGTCATCGCCTCGCGCGACCGTTTCCCGCAGGCGCTGCTGCTGCGGTCCGACGACTACACCAGCTTCCGGCGCGGCGGGTTCTGGGTGACGGTCGTCGGCACCTCCTTCCCGACGCCCCAGGCCGCCAACGCCTGGTGCGACCAGCAAGGACTCGCTCCCGACGACTGTTTCGCGAAGCGGCTCTCACACACCGAGGGGCCGCAGGGCAACACCGTGCTGCGCTGACGGGCCCGTACGGTTGGGAACATGACGACGCTCGGATCCAGTGACCTGGATGTCTCCCCGCTCTGCCTCGGCGGCAACGTGTTCGGCTGGACGGCCGACGAGGCGGAGTCGTTCGCGGTTCTCGACGCATTCGCCGAGGCGGGCGGCGACTTCGTCGACACCGCCGACTCCTACTTCTGGCGCAAGCCGGGGAACTCCGGCGGGGAGTCCGAGACGATCATCGGCAACTGGATGGCCGCCCGCGGCAACCGCGACCGCATGGTCGTCGCGACGAAGGTCGGCAACCTGCCGAGCAGGCCCGGCCTGTCGGCGGCCAACATCGCCGCGGCCGCGGAGGACTGCCTGCGCCGGCTGCGCACCGACCACATCGACCTGCTCTACGCGCACAGCGACGACGAGTCCGTCGCGCAGGAGGAGACGCTCGACGCCTTCGACACCCTCGTGAAGGCGGGCAAGGTGCGGGTGCTCGGGGCGTCGAACTTCACCGCGGAGCGGCTGCGGTCGGCGCTGGAGATCTCGGCGCGCGACGGGCTGGCCCGCTACGAGGTGCTGCAGCCGCACTACAACCTGATGGAGCGTGCCGACTTCGAGGCGTCGCTGGCTCCCCTGCTGCAGGCCGAGAACATCTCCTGCCTGCCGTACTACGCGCTGGCCAAGGGCTTCCTCACCGGGAAGTACCGCGACGGCGCCGACGTCGACAGCGTCCGCGCCGAGGGCGCCATGGCCTATCTCGACGACCGCGGCCGCCGCGTCCTGACCGTGCTCGACGAGATCGCGGCCGGACACGGCGTCCCGGTGGCGTCGGTGGCGTTGGGCTGGCTCGCCGCGCAGCCGACCGTCGCCGCACCGATCGCCAGCGCCCGCACCACCGCGCAGCTGGCCGAGCTGCTGCCGATGCTCGACCTCAAGCTGACCGACGACGAGATCCGCCTGCTCTCGCACGTGAGCGCCTGACCCGTGAGCGGCAACGGTCGCCATGGCGACCGTTGCCGCTCACGACGGCCGACCTGCACCGACCCCGCGGCCACGGCGCGCGGGCCGGCTCAGCCGACGAGGACCTCCGTGACCGGCAGCGACGAGTCGGCGGGCAGCGCCAGCGGGGACGGCGCGGCGTCGCGGGCGAGCAGGTGCGCACCGAGCGCCGCGACCATCGCACCGTTGTCCGTGCAGAGCACCGGCCGCGGCACCCGCAGCACCAGACCCGCTGCATCGCAACGGTCCTGGGCCAGCGCGCGCAGCCGGGAGTTGGCCGCCACCCCGCCGCCGAGGCACAGCACGTCCATCCCGTGCTCGCGCGCGGCCCGGACGGCCTTGGCCGTCAGCACGTCGACGACGGCCTCCTGGAAGCTCGCCGCGACGTCGGCGACCGGGACCGGGGTGCCCGCCCGCTCCAGGGCCTCGACGTGCCGGGCGACGGCCGTCTTCAGCCCGGAGAACGAGAAGTCGAACGGAGCGTCACGGGGCCCGGTGAGGCCGCGCGGAAAGGCCACCGCGGAAGGGTCGCCGTCGCGGGCGACGCGGTCGATGTGCGGGCCACCCGGGAACGGCAGCCCCAGCAGCCGCGCGACCTTGTCGAACGCCTCGCCGGCCGCGTCGTCGATCGTCGCGCCGAGCGGGGTCACCGGTCCGGCCAGGTCGGGCACCGACAGCAGGCTGGAGTGCCCGCCCGAGACCAGCAGCGCCAGGGCGGGCGGCAGCGGCCCGTTCTGCAGCGTGTCGACGGCGACGTGCGCGGCCAGGTGGTTCACCCCGTACAGGGGGACGTCCCAGGCCGCCGCGTAGGCCTTGGCCGCCGCGACGCCGACGAGCAGCGCGCCCGAGAGGCCGGGGCCCGCCGTCACCGCGACGGCGTCGACGTCGCGCGCCGTGATGCCGGCGGTCGTCATCGCCCGGTGCACGGCCGGCACCATCGCCTGCAGGTGCGCCCGCGAGGCCACCTCCGGGACGACGCCGCCGAACCGCGCGTGCTCCTCGACGCTGGAGGAGATCTCGTTGGCGAGCAACGTCGTCGTCCCGTCGGCGTCGACGCGCACGATCCCGACGCCGGTCTCGTCGCACGACGTCTCGATCCCCAGCACCAGCCCGCTCGTCACGCTCGCGCCTCCCTTCGCATCGTGTAGGCGTCGGCCCCGCTGGGCCGGTAGTAGCGCTTGCGCACCCCGACGATCTCGAACCCCTCGGACTCGTACAGCCCGATGGCCGGCGCGTTGTCGGTGCGCACCTCGAGGAAGACCGTGGCACCGACCTCGTCGGCCGGTGCGAGCAGCTGGTGCAGCAGCACCCGGCCGAGCCCCCGCCCCTGGTGGGCGGGGTCGACGCCGATCGTGTGCACCTCCGCCTCCGGCTGCGGCGGCCCCGCGGTGAACGCCAGGCCCGCGTAGCCGACGAGCCGGTCGCCACTGCGCACCCCGACGTAGACGTGCCCGGCACCGATCTCGTCGCGGAACGCCTGCGCGCTCCACGGGTCGTCACCGGGGAAGAGCAGCTCCTCGAGCTCGGCGCAGCGCGGCGCGTCGGCACGCAGCAGCGGCCCGACGACGACCCGCTCCTCGGCAGCCGTCACGCGCTCACCCGTTTACGGGCCCCCGGCTCCACGGCGTCGGGCCGGCGCAGGTAGAGCGGGCGCAGCGGGCCGGGGTCGGTGCCCGCCCGCAGCACGTCGGCCGCCACGGCGACGAGCCCTGCCGGCCCCGGCGTCGCCGGACCGATGACCGGCAGCCCGGTGACCGCGGCCTGCTCACCCGCGGCCGCGACCGAGGGGAACCCCGCCAACCGCTCCACGAGCACCGCGGGCGCCTCGACGTGCGGGCCGGTGATCCGGTAGCCCTCGGCGTCGTACCCCGCCCAGTAGACCTCGCGGCGCCGCGCGTCGGTCACGACGACCATGTTGCCGCTCAACCGGGTCGCGCACGCCTCGCGGGCGATCGCGTCGTGCGAGCAGACGCCGTGCACCGGCGTGCCCAGCGCGTCGCCCAGCGCGGCGGCCGTGACCATCCCGACCCGCAGCCCGGTGAAGGGACCGGGCCCGGTGCCGGTGACGATCGCGTCGACGTCGCGCAGCGCGACGCCGGCCTCGGCGCACGCCTCCAGCACATGGGGCATGAGCAGCTCGCCGTGTTTGCGGGCACCGGCGGAGACCCGCTGCGCACGCACGACCGGTGCCCCGGACTCGGGCAGGTCGACGACGCCCGCCGTCACGGTCGACGTCGAGGTGTCCAGGGCCAGAACCAGCACCCGGCCAGCCTACGAGCCGCCGTTCACCACCCGCGCACGACGTCCGGGAGCTCGGCGAGGCGCTGGATGACGGCGTCGGGCGTGACGTCGACGGGCACCTGCTGGTCGACCGGGATCTCGCTGTGCGGCACCAGGACCGCGCGCATCCCGACGGACTTGGCGCCGCTGATGTCGTCGTAGGGCCGGTCGCCGACGAACACGCACGCGGCGGGGTCCTCGACGCCGACCGACTCCATCGCCGCGCGGAACGCCGTCGGGTGCGGCTTGGTGTAGGGCAGGTCGCTCGACCAGGTGCGGCCGTCGAACAGGTCGAGCACACCGTCGCGGCGCAGCCAGTCGTCGTGCCACTCGCCGGGCCACATCGTCGACGACAGGATCCCGAGCCGCAGGCCCTGCTCCCGCAGCGCGCGCAGCATCGGCGCCGCCTCGGGATCGGTGTGCGTGGCCGCCACCCAGTAGTCGCGGTAGGCGGCGAGCGCGTGGGCGTGCTCGTCGTCGTGGTGCTCGGCGGCGGCGTCGGCCAGCACGTCGGCGACGGTGAAGGCCCGCGCGTCCTCCCGGATGCCGGTCCAGCGCGCGATGTCGGCGGCGGCCAACGCGTCGGCGAGCTCGGCGGCGCGCCGCGCGTCACCCGCGTGCCGCAGCTCCGCGTAGGCCCGCCAGCCCGCGCGGAAGTCCATCGTGCGCCACGGGGTGAGCGTGCCACCCCAGTCGAAGATGACGGCCCTGATCACGTCGTCGCCACCCGGCGGACGGTGGCGACGCGGACGTCGTCGGCCCTGCGGTCCAGGCGCACCAGCACGTGCGACGCCGACAGCCGTTCGGCCACGCCCTCGCCCCACTCGACCACGACGACCGCCGACGCGAGGTCGGTGTCGAGGTCGAGGTCGTCGAGCTCGTCGGCGACGTCGACCCCGGACGAGCCGAGCCGGTAGGCGTCGACGTGCACCAGCGGCACCCCCGCGCCGTCGGGACCCGGCCGGTGCTCGCGGGCGATGACGAACGTCGGCGAGGTCACCGGTCCGACGACGCCGAGGCCGCGGGCGATGCCGCGGGTCATCGCCGTCTTGCCCGCGCCGAGCGGGCCCGACAGCAGCACGAGGTCGCCCGCGCGCAGGTGCGCGGCCAGTGCCTCACCCAGCGCCTCGGTGTCGGCCGGCTCGGGCAGGACGTGCTCGCCGGCGAAGACGACGTCCGACGTGGGCGCGCTCATGCCCGCCTGCGCATCCGCCGGACCGAGCGGCCCTCGGCCGCCCGGCGCGCCGAGGCGTCGATGAGCTCGACGAGCGCCGCGTCGAACTCGGTGGTCTTCTCCAGCATCGGCATGTGCCCCACGCCGGGCAGCCGCAGCAGCCGGGCGTCGGGCAGTTCGGCGGCGATCCGCTCGCTGTGCGAGAACGGGATCATCTTGTCGGCGTCCCCGGCCGCGACCAGCACCTCGCAGCCCGCGAGCGCGGGCAGCGCGGCGATCCGGTCGTGGCTGCCCAGGGTGTCGACGAAGTCGGTGAGGGCGTCCACCGCGTTCGCTCCGATCATGGTGTCGACGAGGTCGACCAGCCCCGGGTCGACCGACCGGTCACCGTAGGCGTAGCTGCGGGTGATCGACCAGATGAGGTCGCCGGCCGCCCGCCGCACGCCCTCGACCAGCTTCGGCTGTACCCGCGCGAGCAGCCCCACCCCGCGCAGCAGCGGGTTGTTGCGCGACAGCAACGCGGCTGTCAGCCCCTGGCTGCCCATGTCGCCCGCGGACGTCGACACCAGCGCGACGCCCGCGACCCGCTCCGCGAACAGGTCGGGCCGCTGCTCGGCCAGCGCCATCAGGGTCATACCACCCATCGAGTGCCCGACCAGCACCAACGGGCCGTCCGGCGCCAGGGCGCGGATGACGGCGTCGAGGTCGTGGCCCAGCTGGTCGATCGTGCAGGTGGCGCGCGGGGCGCGTTCGGAGCGGCCGTGGCTGCGCTGGTCGTACAGCACGATGCGGACCGCGGGGCCGCGCAGCGCGGCGAGCACCGGCAGCTGCAGCGACCAGGTCCGACGGTCCAGCGCGAACCCGTGCACGAGCACGACCGTCAGCGCCGGCCGGACGCCCGCCGGCGCCTCGATCTCCTCGCACGAGAGCCGCACACCGTCGTCGGCGGTCACCGACGACTCCTCGCTCCGCGGCGTCGACTCCGCGGGCGGGGCCGACGTCAGCTGGGCGGCCAGCCGGCGCCGCTCGGCGGCGATCCGGTTGCGGCGCCGGGCCGCGACGCCCACGCCCACCGCCGCGCCCGCCGCGCCGGCGACGCCGCTCGCGATGCCGACCGTCTGCCACACGCCGGGCTTCACCACGCCGCGCCCTCCTGCTCGGTCCCCGGCCCGGCCTCGCGGCCGACGACCGTGCGGGTCATCCGGCGGCCCTGCACGCCCGTGACGACCTCGTAGTGGATCGTCCCCAGCTCGTCGGCCCACTCCTGGGCCGTGGGCGCGCCGTCGTCGCCCGGGCCGAACAGCACCGCCACGTCGCCCTCCCGCACCTCGGCCCCCCCGTCCGGCCCGCAGTCCACCACGACCTGGTCCATGCACACCCGGCCCACCACGGGCCGCGACCGACCGGCCAGCCACACCCGCATCCGGCCGCCGAAGTTCATCCGCCGCGGGACGCCGTCGCCGTACCCGATCGGCACCAGCGCCAGCACGGTGTCGCGCGGCGTCGTGAACTCGTGGCCGTACGAGACACCCTCGCCCGCGCGGACCTGCTTCACCAGGACGACCCGGCCGCGCACCGTCATCGCCGGCCGCAACGGGCTCTCGGCGACGGGCCGGCCGAGCGGGTCGAGGCCGTAGACGGCGATGCCGGGCCGCACGAGGTCGTAGTGCAGGTCGGGGCGGGTCATCGTCGCCGCGGAGTTGGCCAGGTGTCGGATCGGGGTGAGGCCGCGGTCGCGCGCGACCCGCCACGCGGCGTCGAACCGGGCCGCCTGCGCCTCGGTCACGGGATGACGCGCGACGTCGGCGACCGCGAGGTGCGACCAGACCGCGACGACCTCGCACCGGCCTGCGGCCGCGGCCTTCGCCGCCGCATCGACCAGGTCGGGCCAGTCGTCCTCGGGGCAGCCGTTGCGGCTCAACCCGGTGTCGATCTTGAGGTGCAGCCGGGCGGGCCGGTCGACCGCGCGGGCACCGGCGAGCACCGCGTCGAGATGGCCGTGCGACGACACCGACAGGTCCACACCCGCCGCGACCGCGGGGGCGAAGTCCTCGTGGGGCAGGTGCAGCCAGGACAGGACCGGCGCCTCGATCCCGTCGGCGCGCAACGCCAGCGCCTCGTCCAGGGTGCACACCCCGAGCCACGACGCCCCCGCCTGCAGCGCCGCCCGCGCGACGTCGGCGGCGCCGTGGCCGTACCCGTCGGACTTGACGACGGCCATCGTCGCCGCGCCCGACGCCGCGGCGCCCCGCGAGAGCAACCCGACGTTGTGCCGCACCGCGGCCAGATCGACGACCAGCTCCGCGCGCGGGCCGCGATCGGACATACTCGGCTGCGCCACGCCCGCATCATCGCACCCGCCGACGACCCCGTCCGGCCGCGCGCCCCCGCCCATCTGTGCCACCACCTGCGCCGGAGGGCTGCAACACCCGGCCGGGTGACGACCCTCACCCGCCTTCACCCGTCCCGGACGGCCGTCCCGGGCGCATCGTCGCGGCGCGGGAGCAGGTGCGGACCGAGGACCGCCCACCACGGAAGGCGACCCCGGTGCGGCGGGCGGCCCACCGGCGCGCAACCTCACCGCTCCCCCGCGGCGCCAGGACGACCATGAGGTTGCGCCCCACGGCCCCCGCGCAACCTCACCGCCCTCCCCGCGCCGCGGGACGACGTCCGAGTCGCGCCCGACGGGGGTTGTGGCCGACGGGGCGCGACGCGGGCCGGCAGCTCAGGCGGGGCGCGCCGCCAGTACGGCGCGGATCGCGGCGGGGATGTGGGCCTGGATCGCCGACGCGGGGGCCGGCGCCCCGGCGGCGGCGAGACCGGCCGCCCGACCGTGGACGTGGGTGGCCGCGGCCGCCGCCCAGGCGGGTTCGCGGCCCGCGGCGAGCAGGGCGCCGAGGATGCCGGACAGGACGTCGCCGGACCCGGCCGTCGCCGCCCACGACCCCACCGAGGAATGCACGAGCACCCGGCCTCCGGGATCGGCGACGACGGTCGCGTTCCCCTTGAGCAGCACCGTGACCCCGAGGTCGGCCGCGGCTCGCCGGGCCGCGCCGATCCGGTCGTCGCCCACCTCGCCGGCGACCCGGGCGAACTCCCGGTCGTGGGGCGTGATCACGACGGGCCGCCCACGCACCGCGTCCCGGAGGTCGCGGTGCTGCGCGAGCAGGGTGATGGCGTCCGCGTCCACGCACAGCGGGACGCCCCGGCCCGCGACGAACTCCACGACCCGGTGCCCGCCGGCGTCGGTGCCCAGCCCGGGCCCGACGGTCCAGGCCTGGACCTGCCCCGCGTCGGCGACGTCGTCGGTCGCCACGACCTCGGGCCAGGCGGCGCGCACCCCGTCGGCGGCGGTGCCGGCGAACCGGACCATGCCGCTCGTCGCGAGGACCGCCGCCCCGGTCGCGAGCACGGCCGCGCCGGGGTACGTGGCCGACCCGGCGGCGACGCCGGTGACGCCCTGGGTGTACTTGTCGTCCGTCGGCCCCGGCAGCGGCCAGCCCGCGGCGACGTCGGCGTCGTCGAGGACCGTCGCGTGCGGTTCCGGGAGCAGCGGCCCCAGCCCGATGTCCACGAGGTGCACCGGCCCGCAGCGGGCCGCCGCGAGAACGTGCACGGGCTTGAGCGCACCGAAGGTCACGGTCTCCGTCGCGGTCACGGCCGACCCGGCGACCACCCCGGTGTCGGTGTCGACGCCGCTGGGCAGATCGACGGCGACGACCGGCACCCCGGCCTCGGCCGCGGCGTCGGCCAGCGCGGGAGCAGGGTCACGCAGGGCCCCGCGCCCCGAGATGCCGACGATGCCGTCGACGACGAGGTCCGACCGCGCGACCGCGTCGGCGCCACGGGCGGCGGGGATCGCCCGCCCGCCCGCGGACCGCAGCGCCGCCAGCCCGGCCGGGTGCGCGCGGTCCGGGGCCAGCAGCACCGCGGTGACCGACGCGCCGCGGCGGCGGAGTTCGGCGCCCGCCCAGAGCGCGTCGCCACCGTTGTCCCCGGCCCCGACCAGCAGCACGACGCGCGAGCCCGCGACCCCGCCCGCCCGCTCGCCGAGGATGCGGGCCAGGTGGACGGCCAGCCCGAACGCCGCGCGCCGCATGAGCGTGCCCGCGGGGAGCCGGTCGATCAGGACCCGCTCGGCGTCGCGGATCTGCTGGGCGGTGAACACGGCGCGCACGCCTGCCGACGCTAGTGCGGCCCGGCGCGAGGCGCCGGGCCGCGGGGTCGCGCGTCGTCGATCAGATCTTGGGGGTCCAGGCGAAGTTGACGAGCCCGCTGTTGACGGCGGTCACGGCGACGTCGAACTCGACCTGCTCGCCGGGGGCGGTCACCGTGCAGGAGGTCTGCGCGCCCACCTGCGGCTGGAGGTCACCGGCGCAGGCCGTCGAGCTGATCGTGACGCCGGCCTGCCGGCCGATCTGCTCGGTCAGGGTCTGCTGGAGCAGGTCCTTCGAGACCGGCTTGGCGACGAGCTCGACGTCGTAGGAGACGTTCGCGTCCTCGACCGCGGTCACGGTGACCTTCGCCCCCACGGGCTGCCCGTCCGCCGTGAAGGCGCACTCGATCGACGCCCCCTGCTGCGCCGGCAGCTCGGACGGGCACTGCAGGTCCTTCGCCTCCACGTTCTGCTTCGCGAGGTCGGCGGTCACCGACTTCGCGACGACAGCCGGCAGCAGTGGCCGCGCCTTCGGCTGGGCGGTGTAGTTGACCGTCGAGCCGTCGACCGAGGTGACGCTGACGACCACGTCGACCGGCTGGCCCGCCGCGGTCGTGTACTGGCAGGTGACCGAGGCGCCGGTCTCCCCCTTGAGGTTCTCGGGGCAGGTCATCCCCGCGGCCTCGACCTTCTGCTCGGCGAGCTTTGCCGTCACCGACTGGGCGAGGTCCTCCTTGGCGACCGACACGCCGCAGGCGCTCAACCCGAGCACCACGGCCGCGGCCGTACCCGTCGCCGCGAGAATGCGGACCAGCCTGGACGTCATCGTTCTCTCCTCGTCGGTCCGGGCCCGCCGGCCCGGTGTCGGTGCGGGCCTCGCCGGCCCCGCTCCGGGAGAACGGTAGGGATGAGCAGCTCCGATGAGAGGGGTACTGCCACCACCTCCGGGGCGTGCGGGCATGCCGATTCGCGGGCGAGGCCACCACACCCGCGGCCGCCACACCCGCCGCTGTCGCGGCCCGCGGTCGCGGCGGTGCGCGCGGGCGGCGGTCGCGGCGGTGCGCGAGGGAAGGCGGCACCGAAGGGGGCGGGCGCGGACGACACCCCGTCGGGGCACGCCCGGGGTGGGCGGACCGTGATCGTCGGCGGTACCGTGCTGCCGTGACGCGGACCAGCACGTTCACCCGTCCCGAGCCGACGCGCAACGCCAAGGACGCGGTCGCGCAGCTGTCGCGGCCGGGGCCGAACCGGGTGCTGCGTGGCGACCTCGGTCTCGTCGGCGTGCCGGGGGTCGTGTTCGCGCCGGAGGAGGGCATGGGCCTGCCGGCCGTCGCGTTCGGGCACGACTGGCTGCAGCCCGCGACGCGCTACACCGAGCTGCTGCGCCATCTCGCGTCGTGGGGCTTCGTGGTGGCCGCGCCGTCGTCGCACAAGGGCGCCTTCGCGAGCCATGCGCGCTTCTCGGCGGACCTGCGTACCGCCCTCGACACCTGCGCGGGGGTGCGGCTCGGCGACGGGCACATCAGCGTCGACTCGCGCCGGATGGCGTTCGCGGGGCACGGGATCGGCGGCGGTGCGGCGCTGCTGGCGGCGGCGACGCACCCGCGGGTCGCAGCCGTCGTCACCATCGCGCCGGCGCAGACTCGTCCGTCGGCCGTCGAGGCCGCGCGGGCGATCACGGTGCCGACGCTGCACGTCGTCGCGGGCCAGGACACCGTCGCGCCGCCTGCCGGGCACGCGGAGCCGATCACCCTCGCCGCGGGCGGTCCGGTGACGGTGCGGACGCTGCCCAAGGCCGGCCACACCGCCTTCCTCGAGGGCATCCACTGGAGCGACCTGCTGCTGGCGACGAGCCGCGACGGCAGGTCGCGCCGGATCGCGACGGCGCTGGTCACCGCGTTCCTGCTGCACCACCTGTGCGAGGAGGACCGGGTCGACGTGCTGGTCGACGGCAAGGTGTCCGGCACCGAGCTGGTCACCCGCACCCCCTGAGCGAGGCTGTCACGGCGGCGCCTCGGGCAGCGTCGCGAGCCGCATGCCGCGGACCTCGACGACGCGCACGGCGTCCACCCCGGGCAGCACGGGCCCGCCCGCCGGTCCCGGTTCCCGGTGCTTGGCTGCGTCGGTGATCTCCTGGACCAGCCGCTCGACCAGCCGCGCGAGCCGCCCGGCCTCCTCGGCCTGCCGGTCGAGGTCGCGGTGCATCAGCTCCGCCCGGTCGGCCCAGGCCCGGCCACGCGCATCGGGCCAGTCCTCGGCCACCTCGGCGACGAGCCCGCGCATCTCCGCGACCGCGTCGCGCAGCCGGTCGGCGAGCCCGTCGAACGCCTCGGCCGCGACATCGACGGGGTCCGTCACCGCCCGGCCCCGTCGACGGCGCGCAGCAGCCGCACCCGCGCCGCCGCGTCGATCTCCTCCGCGACCCGGGCCGCGGCGCGCAGGTCGACGGCCAGCTCGCGCAGCCCACCGGCGACGCGGCGCACCGTCGCCATGATCGTGTCGACGTCGTGGCGCAGGCCCGGAGTGTGCTCGACGGGTGAGGGTGCGCCCAGCCGGTCCGCGAGCGCGTCGGCCCGGCGTGCGTGGGCACTCAGCCGGTCGGGATCGAGATGCACATCGGCGGCCACGACACGATCATCGCCGCCGGCCCGGGCCGACGGATGCCGATCCGTCGCGCCGTTCGCAGCCGCGACGACCGCCGTCAGGACGCGGCGGCGACGACCTCCGCGAGCCGGGCGGCGACGGCATCGGCGATCTCCGACGTCGGTGCCTCCACCATGACGCGCACGAGCTGCTCGGTGCCCGACGGCCGCAGCAGCACCCGGCCGGTCTCGCCGAGCTCGGCCTCCGCCGCGGTGACGGCCTCGCGCACGGCTCCCGACGCGGCGACCGTGTCCTTGTCGCCGACGGGCACGTTGACCAGCACCTGCGGCAACGACGTCATGACCGAGGCCAGGTCGGCCAGCGACCGCCCGGTCGAGGTCATCCGCGCCATGAGCCGCAGGGCGGTGAGCAGGCCGTCGCCCGTGGTGGCGTGGCCGGGCAGCACGACGTGCCCCGACTGCTCGCCGCCGAGGCTGTACCCGCCCGCGCGCAGGTCCTCCAGGACGTAGCGGTCGCCGACCGCGGTCGTCCGCAGCACGACGCCCTGCTCACGCATGGCGAGGTGCAGCCCGAGGTTGCTCATGACGGTCGCGACGAGCGTGTCGTCGACCAGCTCGCCCGCCTCGCGCATCGCGACCGCGAGGATCGCCATGATGTGGTCGCCGTCGACGTCCGCGCCGGTGGCGTCGACCGCCAGGCAGCGATCGGCGTCGCCGTCGTGGGCGATGCCCAGGTCGGCGCCGTGGGCGACGACGGCCTCGCGCAGCGGACCGAGGTGCGTCGAGCCGACACCGTCGTTGATGTTGAGACCGTCGGGCGAGGCGTGCAGGGCGACGACGTCGGCCCCCGCCTTGGCGTAGGTCTCCGGCGCGGCGACCGATGCGGCCCCGTGCGCACAGTCGACGACGACCCGCAGCCCCGCCAGCGACCCGGGGGTGGCGGCGAGCAGGTGTGCGCCGTAGCGGTCGATCGCGTCGGGCAGGTCGCGCACCCGGCCGACGGCCGCGCCCGTGGGGCGCGCCGCAGGCGGTGTGAGGCCGGACTCGATCTCGAGCTCGACGTCGTCGGGGAGCTTGTTCCCGCCCGCGGCGAAGAGCTTGATGCCGTTGTCGGGCATCGGGTTGTGCGATGCGGAGATCATGACGCCGAGATCGGCGCCCAGCTCGGCGACGAGGTGCGCCACCGCGGGCGTGGGCACGACACCGACGCGCACGGCGTCGGCGCCCGCCGAGGCGAGACCGGCCACCACGGCGGCCTCGAGCATCTCACCGCTGGCCCGAGGGTCACGGCCGACGACCGCGACCGGCCGGTGCGACCGGTCGTGGGCGGCGAGGACACGGGCGGCCGAGGCCGAGACAGCCACGGCGAGCTCCGGAGTGAGGAGCTCGCCGTTGGCCAGGCCCCGGACGCCGTCGGTTCCGAAGAGTCGACGCATCCGGGTGAAGATCAGCGCTTGCTGTACTGAGGCGCCTTGCGGGCCTTCTTGAGGCCGTACTTCTTGCGCTCGGTGACGCGCGCGTCACGGGTGAGGAAGCCGGCGCGCTTGAGCGGCGGGCGGTCCTCCGAGTCGGCCTCGACCAGGGCGCGGGCGATGGCCAGGCGCAGGGCGCCCGCCTGACCGGAGATCCCGCCGCCGTGCAGGTTGGCGAAGATGTCGAAGCGCTCGGTCTTCTCGACCGTGACCAGCGGCTCCCGGATCAGCTGCTGGTGCAGCTTGTTCGGGAAGTAGGTCTCGAGCGGCTTGCCGTTGAGCGTGAACTTGCCCGACCCGGCGACCAGGCGGACCCGGACGACGGCCTCCTTGCGGCGGCCGACGGTCTGGATGGGCCGGTCGATCAGGACCGCGGGGGTCTCGACGGCGAAGGACTCGTCGGCGACGAAGTCGTCGGCCGCGAAGTCCTCGACATCCTCGGCGACGGCGGCCTCGTCGGCCACGGCCTCCTCGGTGTTCTCCACGACAGCGGTCTCGTCGGCGGCGACGGTCTCGTCGACGCCCTCGGACTCGGGGCTGGTCACGTCCTGTCCCTCTTCGTTGTGGCTCGGGTCGGTCACTGCGCGACCTGGGTGATCTCGAAGGCCTGCGGCTTCTGCGCGCTGTGCGGGTGCGTCGGGCCGGCGTAGACCTTGAGCTTCTTGGCCATGGCGCGACCGAGGCGGTTCTTGGGAAGCATGCCCTTGATGGCCTTCTCGACGAGCCGGTCCGGGTGCTTCTCGATCATCTCGCCGACCGAGCGCTGGCGCAGACCGCCCGGGTAGCCGGAGTGGCGGTAGACGAACTTGTCGTCGCGCTTGTTGCCGGAGACGGCGATCTTCTCCGCGTTGACGATGACGACGAAGTCGCCGGTGTCCATGTGCGGGGCGTACGTCGGCTTGTGCTTGCCCCGGAGCAGAGTCGCGGCGTGCGTGGCGAGCCGGCCGAGCACCACGTCGGTGGCGTCGATCACGTGCCAGGCGCGGGTGATCTCGCCGGGCTTGGGGCTGTACGTGGGCACGGATCTACCTCGTCGTTCTCGGCTCGGGATGCCTGTCGTCGCTGGGTGCGGCTGACCTGAGGGCTACCCCGGGAAGGCAAGCACACCGCTCCTGGTGGAACGGCGGCGGCTCGCCCGCCGCACATCGATGGTCGAGGGTACCCGCCGCCTTCGAGGCGGGTCAAAACGCCCCCCTCCCCGTCGCGCGGCGGGTCCTGCGGCCCCGCCGGAGGTCACTGCCAGCGGCGCGCGTTGGCCTGCTCGACCTGCTGATAGTTGTCGTTCGCCGCGCCGAGCGCGGCGCCGATGCGGGCCAGCACCGACGCCAGGTCGGCCGCCGCGGAGTCCCACTGTCGCTGCCGCGCCCGGTAGTCGGTCGCGGCCTGTCCCTCCCACGTCGCGGCGAGCGGGGCGAGGTAGCGCCTCAGCTCGTCGAGCCGGCCGGAGATGCGCTGCGCGGTCGCCGCCACGTTCTGCTGCGCGGCGGCGATCTCACCGAAGGTCACCTTGATCTCGGACATCGCGCGCCCCTCAGCCCAGCACCGACCGGATGGACGAGAGGCCCGCGGCCTGCTCCTCCTCCTGGCGCTGGTACGCCGCCGCCGATCCCTGCACGGCGGTGCCGATCGCCTGCAGGGCCTCGTTCAGCCTGCGGGCGTCCGCGTCCCAGCGGGCCATCAGCCCGGAGAACGCCGTCGCCGCCTCCCCACGCCACGCGCTCGCCAGCGGGGTGAGCGCCGACCGCAGCGCGGTGAGGTCGGCCTGCACCTCCTCGTTCACCCCCAGTACGTGCCGGCCCGCCCGCTGCATCTCCGCGGTGCTGGTCCCGAACCCTCCGGCCATCTCGCCTCCGTCGTCGCCCGTCTCGGAGCGCCCACCGTGTCAGGGCGAGCGGGTCCGCGATGGCGGTTCGGGGCGGTCGTTCACCGCGGTGAACGGCGCAGGACCTTGCCGAGATGGCGGGCCCCGGGCGCGCCGGCGTAGACGCCGAACGCCGCGACCGGCTCGTAGCCCTCCGCCGCGTACAGCGCGATCGACTCCGGCTGTCGCGATCCCGTCTCCAGCACCAGCCGCGCGTAGCCCGCGGTCGCGGCCGCGTCCTCCGCGGCGCGCACCAGCGCCCGGGCCAGGCCGTTCCGGCGGTGCGCGGCGCGCACGTACAGCCGCTTCATCTCGGCGACCGGGCCGCCGACCGGGTCCGCGACCTCGGCGCGACGGATCGCCACGCAGCCCGCCGGCTCGTCGTCGACCCACGCGACCAGCACCAGCCCGTCGGGGGGCCGGAACTGGGCGGGGACCACCGGCGTGTCGTCCCGGCCCCCGTAGCGGACGACGTACTCCTGCTGCACCTCCTCGACCAGCTCGGCGACGACGGGATCGGCGTAGTCGTGCAGCCGCACGTCGAGCCGCTCGGTTCTGCGCCCGGGTTCCACGGTCCCATCCTGCGCGTCGGCCGGTGACCGGCGCGGCCGACCGTCGGTACCGCTGCCCGGGGTGGCAGCCGCAGGACTCAGCGAGATGCGGCCGCCGCCGCGAGCGCCTCGGTGACGGTCCTGCCGAGCGCGAGCAGGGCGCGGTCGGTGTCCGGCGCGCCGACCAGGCAGAGCCCGACCGGCCGCCCGTCGGACATCCACAGGACGGGCAGCGCGACCGCCGGGGCCCCGGCCAGGGAGGCGAGCTGGGTGAGGCGCACCGTCGCGGTGCGCTCGTCCTCGACGATGTCCTTGCCCGCGTGCAGCGACGGCGCGGGTCCGGACGACGCGGGGAGCACGAGCACGGTGTCGGCGAGGAGCCGGCGCAGTCGCTCGCGGGCGTCCCGGACCGTCTCGCGGGCCGTATCGGCCTGGTCGGCGGTGACCGTGGCCGCGAACGCGAAGCGGCCGCCGACGTCGGGTCCGAAGGCTCCCGGGTGGTCCCGGGCCCAGCCGCCCTGCCCCTGCCACACCTCGAAGGCCTGGAGGACGCGGAAGGCCCGCGCCCACGCGGTGATCTCGTCGTGGGCGAGGTCCGCGTCCTCGACCGGCGCGAGGACCCCGGCGCCGGTCAGCTCGGCGAGTGCGGCGGTGACACGCGTGTCCAGCTCCGCGTTGATCCATCCGCGCAGCGCGGGTATGACGGCCGTCCTCGACCCCGGCGCCACATTCGGTCGGTGGGCGAGCAGGACGTCGGCGACCCGCGCGGCGACGTCGACGTCGCGCGTCAGCCACCCGACGGTGTCGAACGACGGCGCCAGGGGATGCACGCCCTCGACGGAGATCGCGCCGTGGCTGGTCCGGACACCGACCAGCCCCTGGTAGGAGGCCGGGACCCGCAGCGAGCCCGCGGTGTCGGTGCCCAGACCGATGTCGACCTGGCCCAGCGCGACGGCCGCCGCCGGGCCGCTGGTCGAGCCACCGCTCAGGCAGCCGGGCGCCGCCGGGTTCGGCGGCGTGCCGTAGTGGCGGTTCTGCCCGGCGAGGCTGTAGGCGAACTCGTCGGTGCGCGCGATCCCGGTGATGGCGGCGCCCGCAGCGAGCAGCTGCTGGACGGCGGGCGCCGAGCGCGCCTCGGGCTCCTGATCGGCCAGCCAGGTCGGGTTGCCGAGGCCCATCCGCTCGCCCGCCACGGCGAGCACGTCCTTGACCGCGACGGTGAGGCCGTCGAGGACCCCGCTGCCCGCCGGCTCGACGAGAGGGGTCCCGACCTTCCGCCAGATCGAGCCGTCGACGGCAGGCGGTCGCGCGGGCTGGGTGACGTGCGCGGCCGTGACCACCCAGCGGTCCTCCCGCCGCTGCCAGAGTTGCGTCTGGAGCCCGTGGGCGCGCGTCCCGGCGTCCGTCGTCACGGCCGCGACCAGGACCGCGTCGTCGGCGAGCGGCCGGACCTCGAGCACGACGGCCCGCCGGCTCGGGGCGCCGTCGCGGCCGCGGCGGAACGCGGCGATCTGGTCGTGGCCGACGAGCAGCGTCGTGCCGTCGCCGCGCAGCGTGTGCGGGCCCGCGGCGAAGAGCGCGTCGAGCGTGTCGACGTCGTCGGCGCGCAGCGCCCGCTCGTACTCCTCGAACGCCTCGACCAGGCCCTCCGGGACCGGCCCGGAGCTGCGGATCTCGACGGTGGCGACGCCGGGCGACGCCGGCGCGGACCGCGCCGTCGCCGCCCCTGTCGCACGGCTCACGGCAACACCCTCCCGGTCGCGGCGAGGTCGGCGAGCCGGATCAGCGCGTGGGCGCCCTTGACGACGTCCACGACCTGCGAGATCTCGAAGTCCGTCGCCGCGCTGAGGTAGGCGTAGGCCACCTCGGGAGCCAGCCCGAAGATCGAGGTCAGCATGGTGACCGCGTTGCGGCCGCACTCGCGGACCGCTTCGTCGAGGTCCTCGTCGAGCCCGGTGGGGATGAGGAACTCCGGGGTGCGGGCGAAGGGGCCGCGCACCGGGCCGAACCGGGCGCGTGCCTCGGCGGCGGGGACGAGGTCCACCCGCAGCGTCGCCCGCAGCGAGGCCTCCAGCGCCGTCAGAGCGACCTCACCGTTGCCCTGGGCGAAGTGCGGGTCCCCGACGTAGAGGCCGCCACCCTCGACCTGGACCGGCAGGTACAGGCTGGTCCCGGCGACGAGCCGCCTGATGTCGAGGTTGCCGCCGTGCAAGCCGGGCGGGGTCGAGTTGAGGCGCTCGACACCGGGTGTGGACACGCCGATGATCCCGAGGAAGGGGGCCAGCGCGAACCGGATCGGGCGGTCGATGTCGCCCGGGGTGAGCGGGAGGGTGCCGCGGGCCTGGTCCAGGCCCAGCTCCAGGCCTTCCACCTGGCAGAACACGCTGGTCAGGTCGCCTTCCTGCGGGAAACGTTCGGGGAGCAGGCCCAGGCCGTGCCGGCTCGAGATGACGCCGTAGGGAACGCGGGGGGTCAGTTCCTGCAGGTGGACGACGATCACGTCGCCGGGCACGGCCCCCGAGACGCCGATCGGGCCGGTGATGACGTGGGGGCCGTCGTTCGGGTCGTGGTCCACGCTCGCCGAAACCGTGACGGCGTCGGCGAGGACCTGGTCGGCGGGAACCCCCTGCGAGCCGAAGAACGCGACGGGGTCGCGACCCTGGTCCTCCAGGATTCCCTCGTGACTGATCGTGTCGACGACGACCGTGGCCCCTGGCGCGATCTCCAGGACCGGGGCGTCGGCGGCACACGGGAGCCGTCCCCACAGGACCGAGGACGGGGTGGCCGGCAGGTAGTTCGGCGGTCGGTCCGCCGCGGGCAGTGGCTGGCGCAGGATCGCGGCCGTGATGGGAGCCGTGGTCATCGCCGGTCCGCTCCCGATCCGGCCGGGGTACTGCATGCCGCCATGTCTTCCTCCTCCGAAGCACCCCGGAACCGTCCGGGGATCGCGCCTCTGGCGTTCGTGACGTTGACACCATCAACGCTCTTGTCGTGCGGGACCTGGTCCCCGCTCACCGGCCACACCGCGGTCGACGTCCCGCTCGTGGCGCCACCGTTTGACGTTCGACCTGCGACGATCGTCGACCGTCCAACCGGGACGCAAGATGTCCCGGTGGCTGTTAACGAACCCGAAACCGACGCGGGCTCATCGGGCGACGTGCATACCGTTACTGCTGTCAACGAGGACGGCAGTAGCACCCGCGACGCCGCGGACTGAAGGGGCCACATGGCGGTACGACCCGAGTGCTGCCCGTCCTCCGACGGTCGCGAACTGCCCGGTAGGGACCCGTACACGTTGATCACATCAACGTCTCGGACGTGGGCGTCGACCCCACCGGTCGCGACGCCTACCCGTGCTGGACGCGCACGTACGTGGATCATCGCGAGCGAGTGCGCCCCACGTCGGCAGTTAACGAAGAAGAAACAACGACTGCCGCCGGCCGTCACACACATCCGTAGCGTTGATGACATCAACGTTCGGTCGGGCACGCCGCCGAGTTCGGATCGGCACCGGCCGACCCCGCGGGACTCGTGGGTCGCTCGTCGCCCCGACGGCACGGTCGATCCCGGGTCGCCGACCCGTGGGACATCGATGAGGAGGGCGAAGTTGGACCTCGTGGTACGTCACGCTCGGTTGTCCTCGGTCGCGCAGGAGGTGCCGGGAGCGATCGCCGGGACGGATGCGGACCTGGTCGACATCGGAGTGTCCGACGGCAGGATCGTCCGGGTCGACGCCGGGCTGCCGCCCGGTGCCCGCGAGCTCGATGCGGGCGGCCGTCTCGTGCTCCCCGGCCTCGTCGACACCCACCTGCACCTGGACAAGTCGCGGGTCGCCGACCGGTGCGCCCAACGGGAGGGAACGCTGGCCGAGGCGATCCGGGAGACGGCCGTGGCCAAGGCGGCGTTCACCGAGGAGGACATCTACGAGCGCGGCCGCCAGACGCTGGAGGGCTGCGTGCTGCAGGGCACCACGCGGGTGCGCACCCACGTCGAGGTGGACCCCGCCGTCGGACTGCGCGGCGTCGACGCGATCACCCGCCTCGCGGCCGACTACGCCTGGGCCGTCGACGTCCAGCTGTGTGTGTTCGCCCAGGAGGGGATGACCGACAGCGACGAGACCGACCGGCTCGTCGTCACCGCGCTCGAGCGTGGCGTGCCGGTGATCGGCGGGGCGCCCTATGCCGACGTCGACCCGCCGGGCCAGCTCGACCGGATCTTCGAGCTGGCCCGTCGCTACGACGTCGACATCGACCTGCACCTCGACTTCGGCGACACACCGGAGGGCATGCAGCTCGAGGACGTGTGCGCCCGGACCGTCGCACAGGGCTGGGCGGGTCGGGTCACCGTCGGGCACGTCACGCAGCTCTCCCTCGTCGACCCGGGGCGCTACGCCGCGCTCTGCGAGCTCGCGGTATCCGCCGGCGTGGCGATGACCGTGCTGCCCGCGACCGACCTGTTCCTGATGGGACGGGCCGTCGAGCACTCCAAGCCGCGGGGGCTGACCTCGCTGACCGGGATGCTGGAGCGGGGCGGCGTGTGCTCGCTCGCCAGCAACAACATCCTCAACGCGTTCACCCCGTTCGGCGACGGCTCGCTCGTGCGGATGGCCAACCTGTATGCCAACGTCGCGCACGTCGGTACCCGCGACGGGCTCGCCATGTGCCTGGACATGGTCACCACCCGCGCGGCCCGGCTGCTGCGGGCCGACGACTACGGCATCCGCCCCGGCGCACCCGCCGACCTGGTCTGTCTGGACGCGACCAGTGACGCCGACGCGGTCGCGCGGCTCGCCCCCGCGGCATGGGCCGTCAAGGACGGCCATCCGACGTTCCGGCGCGAGTTGCCCGTCCTCACCCGGCCGGTGGCGCACGCGTGATCCACGACCCCGGCAGTGCTCGCCGGGTCCTGACCTCCCCGCTCGACCCCTGTCGTCTCGCGAGAACCCGTACGCAACCGAGAACGTCCCTCACCCTGGAGGACCAGCCATGACCCTCATGTCCGTCCCGGTCATCGACATCTCGCCCTTCCGCTCGGGCACCCCCGCGCAGAAGGCGGAGGTGGCCGCGCAGGTCGCCCAGGCCTGCACCGACATCGGCTTCCTCGTCATCTCCGGCCACGGCATCGCCGACGACCTGATCTCCCGGATGTACCGGGCCACGAAGTCGTTCTTCGAAGGTCCGCTCGAGAACAAGCTCGCCGTCGCCCGGCCCGAGGCCGGACAGATCCGCGGCTACAGCGGCGTCGAGCAGGAGGGCCTCGGCCTGCTCGAGGACCAGCCCGCCCCGCCCGATCTCAAGGAGTCCTACGACATCGGCCCGCTCGACGCCCCGGCCGACGACTACCACCAGGCCGAGGCGGCCGGCGCGCACTTCGCGCCCAACGTGTGGCCGACCGGCGTCGAGGACTTCGAGCCCGCGTACCGGGCGTACTACCAGGCCATGGAAGGCCTCACGCTGGAGATGCTCGAGATCTTCGCGAGCGCCCTGGACCTGCCGCACGACTACTTCGTCGACAAGGTCGACAAGCACATCAGCATCCTGCGCACCAACTACTACCCGCCGCAGCTCACCGAGCCCAAGCCCAACCAGATCCGCGGTGGCGCGCACAGCGACTACACCGCGATGACCATCCTCTGGCAGGAGGACGTCGAGGGCGGCGGCCTGCAGGTCGAGAACAAGGCGGGTGAGTGGGTCGACGTCCCGGTCGTCCCCGGCACCTTCGTCGTCAACCTCGGTGACTCGCTCGAGCGCTGGACCAACGACAGGTGGGTCTCGACGATGCACCGCGTGGTCAACCCGCCGCACGAGATCGCGCGGACCCAGTCGCGAATCTCCATCCCCTACTTCGTGCAGCCGAACTACGACGCCGTCATCGAGTGCATCCCCACCTGTTTCGACGACGAGAACCCCGCCAAGTACGAGCCCATGCGCAACGGCGAGTACCTGTACATGAAGTTCACCCAACAGAACACCCTCGCGGCCGCGGAGTAGCCGAGTGACGCGGCCGCGCCGTGCCCGGGCGCGGCCGCGTCCCGGCGCGGATCATCAGCGACGACGGACACGACGATCCTCACGGCGCGCTCGGGTACGGTCACGCGGGTGAACGGCCGCGACGACACCGACGAGCTCCTCGCGGCGATGGGCGCAGCGATCCGCAGCCGCCGCCGCTCGATCGGGATCAACATCACCGAGCTCGCCGCGCTCAGCGGACTGAGCCGGCCCTTCGTCAGTCAGCTCGAACGGGGGCTCGCCCGGCCCAGCATGCGCTCGCTCACCGCGCTGGCCAACGCCCTCAACACCACCGCCCACGCCCTGATGGCCCTGCCCGACGAGGCACCCGTCACGCTCGTGCGCCGCGACGCCCCCAACAGCCTGGGCATCGGGCACAGCGACGGACAGGCACGCGGGCTCTTCCGCGAACGGCGCACCATGCTGCCCGTCGAGTACCGCTCGGGGCCGCGCGAGTTCGAGGAGTACTACGTGCACCGCGGTGAGGAGTTCATGTACGTCGTCTCCGGCGACTTCGAGATGGACCTCGACGAGCACGGCATCCAGAAGCTCGGCCCGGGCGACACCCTCTTCTACAGCGGCGGGGTCCGACACCGCTGGCGCGCGCTGACCGACGGACCGTTCTGCATGCTCCTCGTTCAGCAGGCCGACGACTGATCCGTCCGGCACCCCTCAGGCGCGGACCACCGACCCGACGACCTCCGCGCACGCCCGCGTCAGCGCCCCCGACGTCACGGACCCGTGCCGGCAACCCACGCTGAGCTGGGCCGGCCCGTCGAGCAGCACGGTCCAGTCGACGAGCGCGCCGTCCGCGAGGAGCTGGACGTAGGTGGTGACGGGCCGCCCGGCCCGCACCCCGACCGCCCACCCGGACAGCGGCTCGCCGGCGGCAACGGCGGCGTCGAAGACGGCCCGCAGCTCGGCGGCGGCCCGCCGCGGTTCGAGTGCCGCGTCGTACCCGAGATCGGTCCGCTCCACCGCGACGAGCTCGACACCGTTCGGCACGTCCCGCGGCGTCACGACGGTGCGCCGTCGCTCCGGTCGGCCACCGGTGTGGACCCACCCCTCGGGCAGCGTGAACCGGTAGCCGTACTGCGCGAGGGTCGCGGCCGCCGGCGCCGTTGCCGGGGCGACGCGCCCGGCGTTCCCGCCCCCGTACAGCAGAAGGCCGGCCCCGGCACCGACGACCAGCAGCAGCGCGACCGTCGCGGCGACCGGCCGCCACGGCCGCCTGCGCGGTGCGGGCAACAGCCGGGGCACCGGACCGGTGCCGGGCGCGTCCGGTGCCCGCGGCGCGTCGCTCACGGCGGCAAGGACGAGCGCCGCGGCCGGATCCGCGGCCACCCGGACCCCGGTGACGCCCGCGGCGTCGAGCAGCTCGGCGAGCAGCGGATCGCGGGCGAGCCCGCCGACGAGCACGACCTCTCGGACCCGGTGCGCCCGTGCAGCGTCGGCGACGACCACCACGACCTCGGCCAGCACCGTCGCGAGCAGCTCGCGGGCCGCCGTGGACCGCCGGGCGAACCGCTCGCGGGCGGCGCGCGCGACGGCCGGGTCGACGTGCAGCGCGGCCGCCAGCGCGGCGTCGCACGCGGTGCCGCCCACCGGAACGCGGATCGTGGCCGTCACCCGGGAACCGTCCACGACGGACACCCGTGTCCCGGACGCACCCGCGTCGACGACGAGCCGCGCCGCCTCGCCACCGACGGCCGCGGCCGCGTCGACCCCGACGACGAGAGGGTCGACGGGCCGTCCGAACAGCAGCCGGACCGCCTCGCCCGGATCGACCCGCCCGGCCAGCTCGGCCACGACGCGAGGCGCCGGGTCGGCGACGGCGACCCGCGTGCGGTCGGCACCCGGCGCGACGGCGACGCGCACCATGCTCAGCCGCCCGTCTCGTCGGACGCGAGCCAGCCGATCTGGATCCGGCGCGGCCCCCGACGCCGGTCGACGAGCACGGCCCGCCCGGGCGGCATCGGTCCGGCCTTGACGTTCTCGACGAGCGCGCCCTCGTCGGGGCTGCCGTTCATCACCAGACCCGGAGCGCCGAGCTCGCGCAGCCGGCCGAGCACCGGGTCGTAGAGCGCGCGGCCGGCGCCGCCGCACCGGCGCGCGACCACCACGTGCAGCCCGACGTCCTTGGCCTGCGGCAGGAACTCCGCGAGCGGCAGCAGCGGATGCGTCCCGCCCGTCGCGGTCGGTGCGACGAGGTCGTAGTCGTCGACGAGCAGCCACACCTCGGGCGCGGTCCACCAGTCGCGGGCGCGCAGTTGCCGCGGGGTGACCTCGGGGCCGGGGAGCCTGCGCCGCAACGACTCCGCGACATCGCGGGCGGCGGCGGCGATGGTCTCGGCGGTGCTCGGCGCGGCGAGCAGGTGGCCGTCCGGGACCGCGTCCAGCAGCGCGCGCCGAGGGTCGACGACGACGAGCCGCGCCTGCTCCGGGGTGAACCGTGCGCAGACCTCGGCGGCCAGCAGCCGCAGCAGCGCGCTCTTGCCGCTCTCGGCGTCGGCGAAGCACATCAGGTGCGGCTCGGCCGCGGGATCCAGCTCGACGAGGGCCAGCCCGTCCTCGTCCAGCCCCAGTCGCAGCCGCCCGGGCGCCGCGGCGGGCAGTGACCGGAGGTCGACCCGTGCGGGCAGCGTCCGCACCGGCGGCATCCCCTCCTCCGGCCACGCGGCCGCGACGGCGGCGACGAGCGCGTCGGTGTCGGGGTAGGCGCTCGTCCAGGGCGCGGCGACGACGGCCGCCGCGCCGTCCCGGGCGAGGCAGTGCCCGGGGCGCGCCGGGACGGTCGCCGCCCGCCTGCGGTCGATCTCCGACTCGCCGGGCTCGCCGAGCCGCAGCTCGATCCGGGTGCCGAGCAGCTCCTTGAGCGCGGGTCGCAGCTCGCTCCAGCGCCCCGCCGCGACGGCGAGGTGCACGCCGTAGCCGAGGCCCTGCGCCGCGAGGGGAAGCAACCGCGTCTCGACGTCCTCGAACTCGGTGCGCAGCGCGAGGCACCCGTCGACGACGAGCACGACGTCGGTGGCGGGCTCGTCGGGGAAGTCGCCGGCGGCGCGGCGGATGCGGAACTCCTCGACCGAGGCCATCCCGGCGTCGCGGAAGAGCCGTTCGCGTCGGGTGAGCAGCGCCGCGACCTCGGCGACCGTGCGGCGCACCAGGTCGGGGTCCCCCCGGTCGGCGACGGTGCCGACGTGCGGCAGGCCGCCGAGCCGGGCCAGCGCGCCCCCACCGAGGTCGATCGCGTGGACGCCGACCGCTGCCGGGGAGCGGCTCGCCGCGAGCGCGGCGACGAGCGTCACCAGCGCCGTGGACTTGCCGGCCCGGGGGCCACCGACGACGGCGACGTGGCCGGCCGCACCGGCCAGATCGATCTCGAGTGGTTCGCGTCGTTGCTGGTAGGGCCGGTCGACGACGCCGACGACGGCCCGCAGGCCCTCCGCGGTGGCGCCGAGCTGCCGATCGTCGAGCGGGGCGTCGTCGAACGCGGCACCGAGCGCGGCGGTGTCGAGCGGGGGCGGGTCGTCCAGCGGCGGCAGCCAGACCCGGTGCGCGGGGGGACCGAGCCCGTCGGCGGCGGTGATGAGCTCGTCGAGGACGGACGCGCCCGGCCCGGACCCGTCGTCGGGCAGAGGCTGCGAACCGTGCCACTGCGCGACGACGTCGACCCCGAACGGCAACGCCCGCCGCACGCCCGCGTCGCCGGTGGACCGCGACCCGCGCGCGGCCGGGCCCGAGACGTACGTCGCCCGGAAGCGCACCAGCTCGCCGGTCCCGTCGGCGAGGAACGCCGAACCCGGCACGGGCGGCAGCTGATGCGCGTCGGGGACCCCGAGCACGGCACGCGACTCCGCGGCGGAGAAGGTGCGCAACGCGATCCGGTACGACAGGTGCGACTCCAACCCGCGCAGTCGACCCTCCTCCAACCGCTGCGACGCGAGCAGCAGGTGCAGCCCCAGGGAGCGGCCGAGTCGCCCCACCGTCACCATCAGGTCGATCAGCTCGGGTCGCTGCGCGAGCAGCTCGGAGAACTCGTCGACGACGATCAGCAGCGCGGGCAGCGGCGGCAGCTCGGGCCGCTGCCGTCGGGCGGCGGTGTAGTCGGCGACACCCGAGAGGTTGCCGGCGGCCCGCAGCAGCTCCTGGCGGCGGGTGATCTCGCCCGAGATCGCGGCGGCCATCCGGTCGACCAGCGTCAGCTCGTCGGCGAGATTCGTGATCACCGCGGAGACGTGCGGCAGGCCCGAGAGGCCGAGGAACGTCGCGCCCCCCTTGAAGTCGACGAGCACGAGGTTCAGCTCCGCGGGGTCGTGCGCGGTCGCCAGCCCCAGCACCAGGCTGCGCAGCAGCTCCGACTTGCCCGAGCCCGTCGCGCCGATGCACAGCCCGTGCGGACCGGAGCCGCCCTGGGCGGACTCCTTGAGGTCCAGCAGCAGCGGGTTGCCGTGCTCGTCGACGCCCAGCGGTACGCGCAGCCGGTCGGCCGCGGTCCGGGCGCGGCGCCTCCGCAGGGCGGTCACGTCGGCGGGTCCCGGCCGGGGCGGGAGCCCGAGCAACGACGGGAGATCCTGCGGCGCAACGGATTCGCCATCGTCGGCGGTCGGGGCCGCGGCTGGTCGGTAGCGTGCGAGCCTGCGGGCGAGAGCCGCCGCCTCGACGGCGCCGAGCGCGTCGGGCACGCCGACCGGGGTACCGGCGTCGTCGCCACGCACCCGCGCGAGCGCACCGGTCGACACCACGAGCCGCACGACCGACGGGACCGACCGCCTGCCCGGCGGGGCGCCGACGCGCAGGACCGTCACACCGGCGACCGCGGCCCACGCCCCGGGCGCGTCGGTGCCCTCGACCACGACGAGCACGTGCGGCTCGGCCGGCCCCGCCGCGGCCGGCCGTCCGGCCAGCTCCGCGGCGAGCAGGCCGCGCAGCTCGTCGGCGTCCGAGGTCACCATCCGGACCGGGCCCACGGCGTCGCTGCGTTGCGGGTGGCCGTTGTGCGGCAACCATTTCACCCACTCCCAGGCCGCCCGGTCCGCGGCCAGCACGGCGACCAGCGCGTCGGCGGGGCTGTGCCACATGACGTACTGGGCGACGATCGCGCGGGCCAGCGCGCGCGCCGGCTCCGGATCGGTGCCGGTGCGTTCGAGCCACACCGTCGCGGTGGACCGCAGTGCCAGCGCGACCGGCAGGTCGGCGACGACGGAGTGGCACCCGAGGAAGCGCCGCAACGCCGCCGCGGTGACCGGCTCGACGCCCTCGACCGGGCCGGTCTGCGGGGCGGTCAACCGGGTCGCGAGCCGCTGGGGCCCGAGCGCGACGCGGACCTGCGCGAAGTCGGGATCGGTCGGACGCCGTTCCCAGAGCCTGCCGGCGGCGACGACGTCGACCCACGCGGCCGGCCCGGGGTGCACCGAGCAGAGCGCGGCCCGCTGCTCGTCGGCGACCTGCCGGACGCGGGCGCGCTGCGTCGCGAGATAGCGCAGGTAGTCGCGCCGGTCCTCGTCGAGCCCGGCGGCCCGGGCGGCGGGCCCCTGCCCGGCCGATCCCGACACGGCCATCGCGATGCCGGACAACACGATCATCCCGCCGAACGTCCACGACGACGGGTTGCGGACGCCGAGTGCGGCGACCATCCCGATCGACCCGACCACCATCACGACGGGCAGCAGCCGGCCCGCCAGACCGCCCGGCACGACGCGCTCCGGCTCCGGCGGCGGTTCGAGCACCAGCTCGCCCGCGGGCATCCGCGGCGTGGACCGGCGCGGCCGCACGATCGCGATCGTGCCCACTGGCACTCCTTTCGGCACCGGCCCGGGTCGACGCTGTCAGGTGCGAACGACCGGCCGCTGGTTCGTCGGTTCGGCCCGTATGGGGCCGAGAGCGCGGCGATAGTAGGCAGCCCGGGCCACCCGCCGTGGCCGATTCACAGAACGGAACACGAGGTGACCGCCGTGGCTCCCCGTCCCGATCCGGCCCTGGCGACGCCGCCCGTCCCGGACTTCTCGGCGACCGTCCCGCTCGGCAGCGATCCCTACGCGAGCGCGCGGCGCCAGGCCGGCACGCCGCCGGTGCCGGGCTCGCCCTGGTGCCGGGTGACGGTGTGCGCCCCGCACCGCACCGCCGACGTCGCGCTCCCGACGGGTGTGCCCGTCGCCGAGCTCGTCCCGATGCTGCTCGACCTGCTGGGCAGGCCATCCGGCATGTCCGGCGGGCCGGTGCCGTGGCGGCTCGCGACGGCCGCGGGCGCCCTGCTGCCCGCCGCCTCCTCGCTCGACCTGCTGGGCGTGCTCGACGGCGAGGTCCTGTACTTCGCCCCGGACGTCGCCCCGCCGCCCCCGCCGGTGCTCGACGATCCCGTCGACGCGCTGGCCCGGGCCGCGACACCGACACCCGGGGGTGGCATCGAGGGCGCCGGGTCCGTGCTCGCCCTGCTGGTCGCGGGCATCGCGGCCGGGTTGCTCGCCGTTGCCGCGGCGACCGGGTCGGCAGGGCGGGTGCCGGTCGCCGTCGTCGCTGCGCTGCTCGCGGTGGGGGGCGTCGTCGCGGCGGGGCGGCGGCCGCCCGACCTCGCCGGGCTGCGCGAGGCGCGGGTGGCGGCGTTGGCGGCCACGGGTTTCGCCGCGGCGGCGGGGTGGGCGGCGCTGCCGTCGGGTCCCGGTGGGCTGCTGCTGACCGCTGCCGCGGGCGGGGTGGCGGCGGCGGGAGGCCAGATCGTGGTCCGGGTCGTCACGCCCGCGCTGCTCGCCGTCGCCACGATCGCCGGCGCACTCGTGGTGGCCGCGACCGGGGCCCTGCTGACCGGGGCCGGGGCCGCGCCGGTGGCGGCGACGACGGCGGCGGTCGCGCTCGCCGCGAACGCGCTGGTGCCCCGCTGCGCGCTCCGGCTCGCCGGGCTCCCCTCCCCCGCGGTCCCGCCCATCGACGACGACCTCGTCACCGGCGCCGGGGCCGACATGTCGCCCGACGAGCTGGCCGACCGAGCCGACCTCGCCCGCGGCTACCTCACCGGTGGGGTGGCGGGCCTTGCCTGCGTCGCGGCCGGCGGAGCCGTGGTGGCGACGACGTCCACGGCCGTCCCGTCGTGGCTCGCCGCGCTGTTCGCGGCGCTCGTCGCCCTCGTGCTGGCGCTGCGGTCACGCGGCACGCCGGACGCGACGACCGTGCTCGTCCTGCTGACCACCGCGGCTGTCGCGGGGCTGGCCGCGCTGCTGCCGGTGGCCGCCGCGGGCCCCGTCGGGCCGATCGTCGTCGGGCTGGTCCTCGTCGCGGCCGCGGCCGGGCTGGGCACGCGCGGCAGGGTCGTCGCCTCGCCGGTCCTCCGACGGGCGACCGACATGATCGAGATCGGCCTCGTCGCGACGACGGCGCCCCTGGCCGTCGCGGTGTCCGGCCTGTACACCGTGGTCCACGGCCTGTGATCAGCGCCCTCGCCGCGGTGGCCGCCGCCGCGCTGCTCGCCGTCGCACCGCTGCACGCGACCGTCCCGGCGCTGCACGCGCCCGCGCACTGTCACGACACCCGCGACGGCCCGCCGCCGACGACGGTCGACCCCGCCGTGGCCGCTCTGCGGCTCGACGCCGCGCACCGGCTCGCGACCGGCCGCGGCGTGCGCGTCGCCGTCATCGACACCGGGGTGGCCGCGCACCCGCGGCTGACGGGCCGGCTCACCGGGGGCGGCGACTCCGTCGGCGGCGGGACCGGGATGCAGGACTGCGACGGCCACGGCACCGCCGTCGCCGGGCTCATCGCGGCCGCGCCCGACGACGCGGACGCGTTCACGGGGGTCGCCCCCGGCGCGTCGGTACTGGCGATCCGGCAGTCGAGCCTCGTGTTCCTCGACGACGCCGGGCGGACCACACCGGTCGGCGACACCAGGACCCTGGCCGACGCGATCGACGCCGCCGTGCGGGCGGGCGCCGACGTCGTGAACGTGTCCGAGGCCGCCTGCACCAGCAGGGCCGAGGCCGCCGCTGCCGCCCCGCCGCTGCGCCGGGCACTGCGGGAGGCCGTCGAGAAGAACGTCGTCGTCGTGGCGGCGGCGGGCAACATCGGGAGCGGCGGCTGCACGGGCGAGCTCGTCGCGCTGCCCGGATCGCTGGGCGCGGACGTCCTCGCCGTGGGGGCGGTCGACCGCTCCGGGACGCCTGCGGGCTTCAGCGTGCGCGGGCCGTGGATCGACGTCGCCGCGCCCGGCGACGGCCTCGCCTCGCTCGCGATCCCCTCCGGTTTCACCGGTCCGACGGTGCGCGGCACCAGCTTCGCGGCACCCTTCGTCAGCGGGACCGCGGCGCTGCTGCGCGAGCGCAACCCTCGGATGAGCGCCCGCGCGATCATGGACAGGATCGTGTCGACGGCGCGGCCCGCCGGTCCGAGCGACGCCGTCGGTGCCGGGATCGTCGACCCCGTGGCGGCGCTGGGCGGCACCGCCGATCTCGCCGCCCGGGCGCCGACGGCTCCGCTGCCGGGACTGGGTGTGCGGATGGCCCCGCCACCCGGCCTCCCGCCCGAGGTCGGCGCCGGTGCGGTGGGGGTCGCGGCCCTCGCCGTCCTGCTCCTGGTCCGCGCCCTGCGCCGGCCTCGGCAGCGCTGACACCGGCAGCCGCCCGTCCCTGTCTCCCGGCCGCAACCCCACTGCTGTCCGGACGCGCGATCACGACGCGCAGGTTGCGCCCGGCGGCGGCAGCGCCCGGGAATCGGCCGCCCGCTCCCGGCCGCAACCTCACTGCTCCCTGGCCGCGCGAGCACGACGCGCAGGTTGCGCCCCGCGGCGGCAGCGCCCGCCGCGTGGCCGGCACGGGCGGCGTCGTCAGTTCCCGGCCGCGGGGACGTCGACGACGCGGTCGGTGGCGCCCAGGTCGAGCGTCGCACCCGTCGGGAGCAGCGCCAGGACCGCGTCGGGCGCGGGCTCCGCGGCACCCAACCCGAGCGCCGCGGCGGTCGCGTCGTCGGCGACGTGGTGCACGACGCCCGTCGTCGACACCAGCGCCGGTCCCGTCCCGGTCCGCACCGGCCCACCGGCCCCCTCGCCCAGGACGACCGCGTCGGTCCGGGGGCCCGGTCCGTCGCGCTGCGCCAGGTCGACGGTGACGGCCCCACTCGGCACCGGGAGGGCGTCCCCCAGCCCGACGTGCGCGCCGTTCGGCGTCCAGGTCCGGCACACGACCGGGGATCGCTCGGCCCACCGGGCCGGTGGGGCGGGCCACTCACCGAGCGGTGGCGTCGACACCCGCAGCGCCGCGACCGTCGTGGGGGCGACCGTCCCGACGGGGCGGCCCGAGCGCGCCGCGAGCACCTTCGCGAGCAGCGGTGGGACCTCGCGCAGCCCGGTGGGCAGCACGACGTACGACCTCTCCTCCACAGTGGACACGACGTCGCCGACCAGCGCGTCGACGCCGGTGGGCGCCCTCCCGCGGGGCAGTGACGGCGTCGCGAGCCGGCCGCCGTCGGGAACGACGGAGAGCAGGCCCGGGCTGATCGGCCGGACGGTCCGGGCGTCGGCACCGAGGCCGGCGAGCAGGGGTGCGTCGTCGAGGTCGATGCCGTACCGCACCCCGTCGACGATCGCGTAGGTCGCGCCGCCGCCGCGGACGAGCACGGCGGCGGGGTCGCCCGGTGCGGCCGCCCCACCCGCGACGACCGTCGTGCCGGTCAGCTCCGACCCGTCGGGCGTGACGCGGTCGCACACCGCCCACGCGCCGACGGGGCCCGGCCCCTCCGGGCGCACCCCGACCGCCGCGGGCGCCTCGGCGATCGGGGTGCGCGGGGCGCCGGCGAGGTCGTCGTCGTCGACGGTGACGGGGACGGCGGTCGCGGCGGCGGTGTCCCCCAGTGCCGCGAGCACGAGGCGGCCGGCAGCCGTGCCGGTGACCGGAATCAGCCGGTCGGGACCGTGCGCGACGGCGTAGAGGGTGCCGCCCTCCCGGGTCACGACGAGGTGCTGGCGGGTCCAGTCGGGGGCCGGGGCGATCGCGGCGTGCAGGGCGACGCCGCCGAGCGCGAGCAGCGCCAGCACGACCCCGGCGAACGCCGCCCGGCGTTGCGAGCGCAGCTGCTCGTGCTGCAGCACGGTGTCGCCCCGGACGAGCGCGGCCTCCATCCGCCGCAGCCCGAACCGGTAGGCGTCGGCCTGGTCGCGGGTGGCGGGGTTGCGGATCGTGGCCGGTCGGACCATTCCGCGGACGTTATCCGGGAGAAGCGCTTCTTCGTGGCGGTTCGGCGGAACCGGCCGCGATCAGCTCGCCCAGCCCGGCCGCACGAGGCCGCTCTCGTACGCGAGCACGACGAGCTGCGCGCGGTCGCGACACCCGAGCTTGCCCATGGCCCTGCTGACGTGCGTCTTCGCCGTCGCCGGGCTGACGACGAGCCGCTCGGCGATGTCGTCGTTGGTCAACCCGCCCGCGACGAGAGCGACGACCTCGCGCTCCCGGTCGGTCAGCACCGTCAGCGCAGACGCGGCGACGGCCCCCGCCGGTCCCGATCGCACCGCGAACTCCTCGATCAGCCGTCGCGTGACGCCCGGTGACAGCAACGCGTCCCCGTCGGCGACGACCCGGACCGCGTGCACGAGCTCGGCGGGCTCGGTGTCCTTCACGAGGAAGCCGCTCGCCCCCGACCGGATGGCCTCGAAGACGTACTCGTCCTCGGCGAAGGTCGTCAGTACGACGACGCGCACCCCCGACAGCCGCGGGTCCGAGGCGATCTCGCGGGTCGCGGCGAGCCCGTCGAGCACGGGCATCCGGATGTCCATCAGCACGACGTCGGGTGTCTGCTCCACGGCGAGCCGCACCGCCTCGCGGCCGTCGGCGGCCTCGGCGACGACACCGACGCCGGGCTGGGCGTCGAGCAGTGCCCGGAACCCGGCCCGGACGAGCGCCTGGTCGTCGGCGAGCAGCACCCGCACGCTCACGACGCACCCACCGGCAGTCGTGCCTCCACCCGGAACCCGCCCCCGCCGGCAGGACCGGCCGTCAGCGCACCGCCGAGCGCGGTCGCCCGCTCGGTCATGCCCGCGATGCCACGTCCCGACCCGTCCGACGGGGCGGCGCCGGGCCCGTCGTCGGTGACGACGACGCGCAGGTCGGGCCCGTCGCGACGGATCGCGACGACGGCCGCCGCTCCCGGCGCGTGCCGACGGACGTTGGTGAGGGCCTCCTGCACGATCCGGTAGGCCGCGAGCCCGGCCTGCTCGTCGACCTCACCGAGCGGCCCGTCGTCGACCAGCCGCACGTCGAGGCCCGCTTCGCACACGCGCCCGACGAGATCGGGCACCGCGCCGAGGCCCGGCACCGGACCGCGCGGCGCGGCTTCGTCGGCGCCGCGCAGCACCCCGAGCGTCGTGCGCATCTCGCGCAGCACCTCCTTGCTCGACCGCTTGATCGCGGTCAGCGCGTCGCGGGTCTGCGCGGGGTCGCCGCCGGAGTCCATCAGGTGCAGCGCCACCCCGGCCTGCACGTTGATCAGCGAGATGTGGTGACCGAGGACGTCGTGCAGCTCCCGGGCGATCCGCAGGCGTTCCTCGGTCGCACATCGCAGCCCGTACTCCGCGGCACGACGTCGCTCCTCGGCGACCCGCTCGCGGCGGACCCGCACGCCCTCCGACCCGACCAGCACGACGAGCGTCCAGCCGACGAGCGCTCCGATCGCCGGGCCGGGCACGGGCGAGCCGCCGAGCGCGTGCGTGAGCAGGTAACCGCCGACCCCCACGAAGCCCACCAGCCAGGCGACGAGCCGTCTCCCGGCGACGACGGTCGCCACGAGCGCGACGATCGTCGCCAGCACGGCGGGGCCGCCGGGGTAGCCGAGGCCGAAGTAGAGCAGGGACGCCGCGGTCGTCCCGACGAGCACCGCGACGGGGGCGCGCCGCACGGCGAGCAGGGCCAGCGGGCCGGCCACGAGAAGCAGGTAGGCCCAGACGTCGAGAGGCCGGGCGTCGGGCTGCCAGCGGGCGGCGGCGCTGCACACCCCGACCTGCACGACGAGCGTCACGACGACCGGTAGCACGGTCCAGGGCCACCCGCCGCCGTGGCGATCGGGCCCGTCGTCGGGCGCGCGCCCGACGGCATCCGGCGCTGCCGGGGCGCTCGTCCGGTCGGAGATCACGGGATCACGGTAGGCCGGTCGGGGCGGGTCGTCATCGGCGCCGCGGCGACGGTCCACGTACTCCCAGAGGAGTACGCGCCCCGCCACGAGCACACCCCGGGGCCGACATCGGATGCCCTCCCCGGCCCGACGCGCGCCGCCCTCGAACGCGCCAGGCTCGACGACGACGAACCCGGGGGGACGACACCCGAGGACGAGACCCGAGGACGAGACCGAGGAGCGCATGATGACCATCCCGCAGAACCCGGCGAAGCCCGTCCGCATCGGCGACGCCGATCGCGAGCGCGTCGCCGAACGCATCCGCGGCGCACTCGCCGAGGGCAGGCTGACCCTGGAGGAGGCCGACGAGCGGCAGGCGGCGGCCTATGCCGCCCGCGTCGAGGCGGACCTCGCCGAACTCACCGACGACCTGCCGGCACCGCCCCCGCCGCCCGCACCGCCGTTGTCGACGCAGGCGCGTACCCGGCTCGCCGTCCACGGCGCGGTCGTCGCCGCGCTCGCGACACTGCTGATCATCGGCTGGGCCACCTCGGCCGCGCCGTTCTTCTGGCCGGCGTGGCCGATGTTCTGGCTGGCGTTGAGCCTGTTCGTGCACGCACGCATCGCGCGCCGCCGGGAGGCCCGCCTGCAACCCGCCCGCTGACCGGTCCGTGCCGGGCGACGAGCACCGCGCGCGCCGGGCGAACACCACGCGTCGGCCGCACCTCGCCGCGCCCCTTCGGCAGGGGTCCTCAGCGGGTACGGATGTTGCGCGTCACCGCGGCGCGGGCGGCCAGCGCGTCGTCGGCAGGGTAGTCGACGCCGACGAGGGTGAGCCCGTGCGCGGGCGCGACCGCGACGTCGGAGGCCCGCTCGGCGCGGTCGAGCAGCCCCGCGGGCCATTCGACGGCCCGGCGCCCGCGCCCGACGTCGAGCATCGCCCCGACCAGACTGCGGACCATGCTGTGGCAGAAGGCGTCGGCGCTCAGCTCGGCGCGGACGACCCCGTCGGCGTCGACCGACCACGCGAACCGCAACAGCTCGCGGATCGTCGTCGCCCCCTCGCGGCGCCGGCAGAAGGCCGCGAAGTCGTGCTCGCCGAGCAGCGCGGTGGAGGCCCGTGCGACGGCGTCGAGGTCGATCGGGTGCGGCCAGGCCAGGGTGTCCCTCGCGCGCAACGGGTCGGCACCCCAGGGGGCCGTCGTCACGCGGTAGACGTAGTGCCGGCGCAGCGCGGAGAAGCGGGCGTCGAACTCGGGGGGCACCGCGGTCACGGCCCGCACCCGCACGTCCGGGGGCAGCAGCCGGGCGAGCCGGCGCACCAGCCGGTCGGGCTCGAGCTCTCCGCTCAGGTCGACGTGGGCCACCTGCCCGCTCGCGTGCACACCTGCGTCGGTCCGCCCGGCGACGGTCAGCGCGACGGGAGCGCGCACCAGTCGTTGCAGCGCATCGGTGAGCACACCGTGGACGGTGCGCCTGCCGGGCTGCGGGGCCCAGCCCGAGAAGTCGGTGCCGTCGTAGGCGATGTCGAGCCGGTAGCGCACCGTCGGCCCGACAGCGACGAGCCCGCCGTCCTCGTGGACGGCGGGCTCGTCGTGGTGCGGGGTGGGGATCAGGCCTCGTCGCCCTCGGCCTCGGCGTCGTCGGACGCCTCGTCCGCGGCGGCCTCACGCTGCGACTCGGGCAGCTGGAAGCCCGCGGCCTCGGCCGCCTCGGCGGAGGCGAACCAGACCTCGGCCACGGTGCGGTCGTAGAACGCCGAACCGGGGACGTGGTAGAGCATCGAGTCCGCGTTGCCCTTGATCTCGAAGCCCTCGGGGGCCTGCTGCGGGTCGTCCAGCGGGGCGTGGCTGCCCTCGCCGTACGGCGCGGTCGACTCCTCGGCCGCAGGCTCCTCCGCCGCCGGAGCGGCGGCCGCGGCCTGGGTCTTGTCCTCGGCCGCCCGCTGCGACGCGGCGACCCGGCGGGCCCGCTCGGCCTCGTCGGTGACCGTCTTCTGCGACACCAGCTCGATCACGGCCATCGGGGCGTTGTCGCCCTTGCGCGGCAGCGTCTTGGTGATGCGGGTGTAGCCGCCGTTGCGGTCGGCGAAGAACGGGCCGATGTCGGTGACCAGCCGGTGCACGACGTCCTTGTCCCGGATCACCTTGGCGATCTGGCGGATGTTGTGCAGGTCGCCCTTCTTGGCCTTGGTGATCAGGCGCTCCGCGTACGGACGCAGCCGCCGGGCCTTGGCCTCGGTGGTGGTGATGCGTCCGTGCTCGAACAGCTGCGTCGCCAGGTTGGCCAGGATCAGCCGCTGGTGCGCGGGCGAACCGCCGAGGCGGGGGCCCTTGGTGGGCTGAGGCATGGCTACAACTGCTCCGTTTCTGCGTAGTCCTGACCGTCGTCGCCGAAGGTGTCGGGGTCGAACCCGTCGGAGCCGTAGTCGACGGCCGCGGCCGACGGGTCGAATCCGGGCGGGCTGTCCTTCAGCGCGAGGCCGAGGCCGACGAGCTTCATCTTGACCTCGTCGATCGACTTGGCGCCGAAGTTGCGGATGTCGAGCAGGTCGGCCTCGGACCGGCCCACCAGCTCACCCACGGTGTGGATGCCCTCGCGCTTGAGGCAGTTGTAGGAGCGGACCGTGAGGTCGAGCTCCTCGATCGGCATCGCGAAGGCCGCGATGGTGTCGGCCTCCTGCGGCGACGGGCCGATCTCGATGCCCTCGGCGTCGACGTTGAGCTCGCGGGCGAGCCCGAACAGCTCGACGAGGGTCTTGCCGGCCGAGGCCAGCGCGTCCCGCGGGGTGATCGACGGCTTGGTCTCGACGTCGAGCACCAGCTTGTCGAAGTCGGTGCGCTGCTCGACACGGGTGGCCTCGACCTTGTAGGTCACCTTGAGGACCGGCGAGTAGATCGAGTCGACCGGGATGCGGCCGATCTCGGCGCCGGTGGCCTTGTTCTGCATGGCCGGGACGTAGCCACGACCCCGCTCGACGACGAGCTCCACCTCGAGGCGGCCCTTGTCGTTCAGGGTGGCGATGTGCAGGTCCGGGTTGTGCACGGTGACGCCGGCCGGGGGCACGATGTCGCCCGCGGTGACGGGGCCGGGGCCCTGCTTGCGCAGGTACATCGTCACCGGCTCGTCCTCCTCGGAGCTCACGACGAGCTCCTTGAGGTTGAGGATGATGTCGGTGACGTCCTCCTTGACGCCCGGCACGGTGGTGAACTCGTGCAGCACGCCGTCGATGCGGATGCTGGTCACCGCCGCCCCCGGGATGGAGGACAGGAGGGTGCGCCGGAGCGAGTTGCCCAGCGTGTAGCCGAAGCCGGGCTCGAGGGGCTCGATGACGAACCGCGACCGGGTCTCGGTGACCGAGTCCTCGGTCAGGGTGGGGCGCTGAGAGATCAGCACGATGTGTCTCCTTCGTGTGCCGCGGCAACCACTATTTGATGCCGCAGTGAGCCCCCCGCCCCACTGCAGGGCGGGGGGACGAACAGAGACCGCTGAGACCTACTACTTGGAGTAGAGCTCGACGATCAGCTGCTCGGTGACCTGCGTGTCGATCTGCGCCCGCTCGGGCAGCTGGTGCACGAGGATGCGCAGGTTCGACGGGACGACCTGGAGCCAGGCAGGGATCGGACGGTCGCCGAGGAGCTCCTTGGCGATGATGAACGGGTCCGTGCCCAGCGACTTCGGCTTCACGTCGATGATGTCGTACTGACCGACGCGGTAGCTCGGGATGTTGACCTTCTGGCCGTTGACCAGGAAGTGCCCGTGGTTCACGAGCTGACGGGCCATCCGCCGGGTGCGCGCGAGGCCCGCCCGGTAGACGACGTTGTCGAGCCGCGACTCGAGGATCTGCAGCAGGTTGTCACCGGTCTTGCCGGGACGCCGGTTGGCCTCCTCGTAGTACCGGCGGAACTGCTTCTCCAGCACGCCGTACGCGAAGCGCGCCTTCTGCTTCTCCTGCATCTGCAGGAGGTACTCCGTCTCCTTGATCCGGATCCGGCCGTGCTGGCCGGGCGGGTAGGGACGGCGCTCGAACGCCTGGTCGCCGCCGACGAGGTCGACCTTCAGCCGGCGGGACTTGCGGGTCATGGGGCCGGTGTAACGAGCCATGTCTGGTTACTCCCTTCCCCTTAGACGCGGCGCCGCTTGGGCGGGCGGCATCCGTTGTGCGGCTGGGGGGTCACGTCGCTGATGGTGCCGACCTCGAGGCCCGCGGCCTGCAGGGACCGGATCGCGGTCTCGCGACCGGAGCCCGGGCCCTTGACGAAGACGTCGACCTTCTTCATGCCGTGCTCGGCGGCCTTGCGCGCCGCGTTCTCGGCGGCCATCTGCGCGGCGAACGGCGTCGACTTGCGCGAGCCCTTGAAACCGACGTGGCCGGCGGAGGCCCACGCGATCACGGCACCGGTCGGGTCCGTGATGGACACGATGGTGTTGTTGAAGGTGCTCTTGATGTGCGCGTGGCCGTGCGCGACGTTCTTCTTCTCCTTGCGGCGGACCTTCTTGGGGCCCGCCGCGCCACGAGTACGGGGCGGCATTACTTCTTACCTGCCTTCTTCTTGCCGGCGACCGTCTTCTTCGGTCCCTTGCGGCCGCGGGCGTTGGTCTTGGTGCGCTGGCCGCGCACCGGCAGGCCCCGGCGGTGCCGGATCCCCTGGTAGCAGCCGATCTCGATCTTGCGACGGATGTCGGCCTGCACCTCGCGGCGCAGGTCGCCCTCGACGCGGAAGTTGGCCTCGATGTAGTCACGCAGGGCGGTCAGGTCCTCGTCGGAGAGGTCCTTGGACCGGAGGTCCTTGCTGATACCCGTGGCGTTGAGGATCTCCAGCGAGCGGGTACGCCCGATGCCGAAGATGTAGGTGAGCGCGATCTCCATCCGCTTGTCGCGGGGGAGGTCGACGCCGGCGAGTCGTGCCATGCGGCGGTGTTCTCCTCTTGTCGAATCCCCAGGTCTGCCCGATGTCCGCCCCGGTCCGACTCGTGGTCCGGGCCCCGGCCTGGGGGCCGGGGGTGGGCCGCGCCCGTGTGGCGCGACAGGTGCATCGGGTCCTCTGATGCGGTCAGGACGACCGCGACGTGCAGGGGGCGGCGATCAGCCCTGACGCTGCTTGTGACGCAGGTTCTCGCAGATCACCATGACCCGGCCGTGACGGCGGATCACCTTGCACTTGTCGCAGATCTTCTTGACGCTCGGCTGAACCTTCACGTCTGCTGCCTTCTCGTTCCGGTGGAGCGGGCGATCACTTGTAGCGGTAGACGATGCGGCCGCGGGACAGGTCGTAGGGTGAGAGCTCCACGACCACCCGGTCCTCGGGGAGGATCCGGATGTAGTGCTGCCGCATCTTCCCGCTGATGTGAGCCAGGACCTTGTGCCCGTTCTCCAGCTCCACGCGGAACATCGCGTTCGGCAGGGGTTCGACGACCCGGCCCTCGACCTCGATCGCCCCGTCTTTCTTGGCCATGTCCTCCGCGTTCCGTGATGTCGTGCTCAAGAGTGCTCTGTCGGTCGTGCTCCGGGCGCGACGACCAGGGTCGACGAACTCCGGAAGACACGCGGGACACCGGGAACGACATGCGGGAGGCACGACGGAACCGGCGCAACCCGACGCGCCGAACCACCAGTGTACGGGTCTTGCGTGCAGCCTTCACATTCGGGTACACGCGCGCGGGGAGAGGCCCGGCCGGGACGAGACGCTCCGGACAAACCGGTTGAGACGACCCGGGTCCCGATGGTCGCATCCTGACGTGTCGAGCGTCGAGGCGGGCCCCTCCCGTGTGCCGCGGGCCCTGCGCCCCTTCCGCCGTCGCGAGTACCGGCTGCTGGTGTCGTCGATGGCCGCGTCCCTGTTCGCGACGGGGATCTGGCTGGTCGCGATCGTCTGGCAGGTCATCGCGCTGGGCGGCGGCCCCGCGCAGCTCTCGGTCGTCGCGGCCGCCAACAGCGGCGGGCTGCTGTTGTCGGTGCTCGTCGGCGGCGTCGCGGCCGACCGGCTGCGGCGGCGGCTCGTCCTCTGCGCGGTCGAGGCGGTCCCGCTGGCCCCCCGACGTGCCCGCCGCCGCTGCGGCGGCACCGGGCGCGACCGCCACCGGGACCCCGACGACCGCGGCCGGCCCGGCGACCGCGGTGGCGTCCGCCCCGCGGGCCTCCGTCGTCGCCGACCTCGGTGAGGGGTTCCGCTATCTGCTGCGCACCGGCTGGCTGTTCGCGACGCTGGCCTTCGCGGTCCTGTACGTGCTCGTCGTGCTTGGGCCCGATCGAGGTGCTGCTGCCGTTCGCGGTCCGCGACCGGACCGGCGCCGGCCCGAGCGGCTACGCGACGGTGCTGGGCGCGTACGGAGTGGGTGGCGCGGTCGGCTCGATCATCACCTCGTCGCTGCGGATGCCGCGCCGCTACCTCACGACGATGATCCTGCTGTGGGGCGTCGGTGTCGCCCCGCTCGCGGTCATCGGCCTGACCGACCGGCTCTGGGTGATGGTCGTCGTCGCCTTCGTGGTCGGTGTGACCGGCGCGGGCGCGACGGTGATCTGGGGGACCTTGCTGCAGCGCCGCGTCCCGCCGCACCTGCTCGGCCGGGTGTCGAGCCTGGACTTCTTCGTCTCGCTCGCACTGATGCCGGTGTCGATGGCGTTGGCCGGACCGGTCGGCGAGGCGTTGGGCATCCCGCTGACGTTCGTGCTGGCCGGAACCGTCCCCCTGCTGCTCGCGGTGGCCGCGATCGTCGGCTGGCGGCTGCCCCGCGACGAGGTCGCGCACCCCCTCGACCCGCCTGTGGACGACGTCGGCGGGCCGCCCCCGGTCGTCCGGGAACGGCCCGCCGCGGCGGAGCCGGAGGTCAGAGGGCCTTGAGCTCCTCGGCGACCTCCATGACCGACTTCTTCGCGTCGCCGAACAGCATCGCCGTGTGGTCGGCGTAGAACAGCGGGTTGTCGATGCCCGCGAAGCCCGAGTTCATGGACCGCTTGAGGACGATGACCGACCTCGAGTCGTCGACGTTGAGCACCGGCATGCCGTAGATCGGGCTCGACGAGTCCGTCCGGGCCGCCGGGTTGGTGACGTCGTTCGCCCCGATCACCAGCGTCACGTCGGTGCGGGCGAACTCGTCGTTGATGTCGTCCATCTCCTTGAGGCTGTCGTAGGGCACATCGGCCTCCGCGAGCAGGACGTTCATGTGCCCGGGCATGCGCCCCGCGACCGGGTGGATCGCGTACTTGACCTCGACGCCCTTGGCCTCCAGCAGCTTCGCCATGTCCTTGACGGCGTGCTGGGCCTGCGCGACGGCCATCCCGTAGCCCGGGACGACGACGACCTGGTTGGCGTAGGCCATCTGGATCGCCGCGTCGGCCGCCGAGGTCGACTTGACGGTGCGCTCGACGCCGTCGGCGCTCGGTGCCACGCCGCCACCGCCGAAGCCGCCCGCGACGATGGCCGGGATCGAGCGGTTCATCGCCTTGGCCATCAGGTTGGTGAGGATCGAGCCGGACGCGCCGACGATCATGCCCGCGACGATCATCGCCGTGTTGTTCAGCGCGAGGCCCGCGGCCGCGGCCGACAGGCCGGTGAGCGCGTTGAGCAGCGAGATGACGACGGGCATGTCCGCCCCGCCGATCGGGAACACGACCATCAGGCCCAGCACCGCGGCGAGGACCAGCAGCCCGATGATCCACAGCTCGGACGCCCCGCCGAGGCCCGCGACGACGGCGCACGCGATGGCGCCCAGCAGCAGCAGGAGGTTGACGACCTGCTGCGCCCTGCCCAGCCCCATGGGCCGGCCCGGGAGGATCTCCTGCAGCTTGCCGAAGGCGACCAGCGAGCCCCAGAACGAGATCGAGCCGATGATCGCGGCGAACAGCGACGCGACGACCACGTAGGTCGCGGTGCCGGTGAAGTGGTCCTCGGTGCGGAACTCCGACCAGGCGATCAACGCGACCGCACCGCCGCCGACACCGTTGAACAGCGCCACCATCTGCGGCATTGCGGTCATCTTGACCTGACGCGCCGACGGGATGCCCAGCGCGGCACCGACGACGAGGCCGACGACGATCAGCAGCCAGTTGTGCTTGACCTGCAGCAGCGTGGCGACGACGGCGATCGTCATGCCGACCGCGGCGATCAGGTTGCCGCGCACTGCCGTCTTCGGTCCGGTCAGGCCCATCAGGCCGTAGATGAAGAGCGAGAACGCGACGATGTAGAGGATCGGGATGAGCGTGCTCACAGGTCAGCCCCGGCCTTTCCGTTGCTCTCCGGCTTCCCCGCCGATGCAGGGCTCGGCTCGGGGCGGGACTTGAACATGCCGAGCATGCGGTCGGTGACCAGGAAGCCGCCGATGACGTTGATCATCCCGAACGCGATGGCGACGACCAGCAGGATCGAGTCGACCACACCCGGGTTCTCGGTCGTGCCCAGTACGTAGAGACCACCGAGCAGGACGATGCCGTGGATGGCGTTCGTCCCCGACATCAGCGGCGTGTGCAGCGTGTTGGGGACCTTGGAGATGACGGCGAAGCCGACGAAGCCGGCCAGCACCAGGATCGCGATGTTCGCGAGCAGCCCGGATTCCATCAGTTCGCCACCTCCCGGGTGACGCACGACTTCGCGAGCACCTCGTCGTCCCAGTTCGGCGCGACCGCGCCGGTGTCGTCGAGCATCAGTTCCAGCAGCGCCGAGACGTTGCGCGAGTACAGCTCCGACGCGTGCTCGGGCATGGTCGCCGGCAGGTTCAGCGGCGAGGCGATCGTGACGTCGTGCTTGACGACGGTCCGGCCCGGCTCGGTGAGCTCGCAGTTGCCGCCGCTCTCCCCCGCGAGGTCGACGACGACGCTGCCCGGCTTCATGCCCTCGACCGCCTTGGCGGTGACCAGCGTCGGGGCGGTGCGGCCGGGGACGTTCGCCGTGGTGATGACGATGTCGAACCCGGTGATCGCCTCCTCGAGCCGCTTCTGCTGCTCGGCGCGTTCGGCCTCGGTGAGCTCGCGGGCGTACCCGCCCTCGCCGACGGCCTCGATCCCGAGATCCAACCACTGCGCGCCCAGCGAGCGCACCTGGTCGGCGACCTCGGGGCGGACGTCGTACCCGGTGGTGCGGGCGCCGAGCCGCTTCGCGGTGGCCAGCGCCTGCAGGCCCGCGACACCGACGCCCAGCACGAGCGCGGTCGCCGGCTTCACCGTGCCGGCCGCCGTCGTGAGCATCGGGAAGAAGCGTGTCGACTCCGACGCGGCCAGCAGCACCGCCTTGTACCCGGCGACGTTCGCCTGTGACGACAGCGCGTCCATCGACTGGGCGCGCGAGATCCGCGGCACCGACTCCATCGCGAAGGCCGTGACGCCGGCGGCCTTGAGCGCCGCCGTCGTCTCCTTGGCCGTCAGCGGCGCGAGGAAGCCGATCAACGTCGACCCCGACGACAGCCGCCCGATCTCCTCCGACGTCGGCGGCGCCACCTTGACGACCACGTTCGCCGACCACGGGTCGCCGATGCGCGCGCCCGCCGCGGTGTACAGCTCGTCAGGGATCAGGGCGCCCAGCCCGGCGCCCGACTCGACCACGACCTCGACCCCGCGGCCGCGGAGCTTCTCGATCACCTTGGGCACGAGCGCGACTCGGCGCTCTCCTTCACCCGCCTCGCGGGGCACACCCACCGAGGTGTGCGGCGCTCCGGCATCTGCACTCATGGGCAGAACTTAGACCACGCACGACGAAAGACCAGCGGGCTCGCGTCACACGAACGCAACGACCGCAGGTCAGGCGATCCTCATTAGACGAGGATCACTTTCGCGAGGTTCCGCCCGCGACCCTGCAATCGTCGCCCACAGGACGGGCGTACTGCAAGGCGGATGCGGCGAGCGTCACCCCGCCGGCTACGCCGCGGTGAGCACCCACGGTCCGTCGTCGGTGATCGCGACGGTGTGCTCCCAGTGCACGGCCCGCTTGCCGTCGGCGGTGACGACGGTCCAGCCGTCGTCGAGCTCGCGGGTCTGGGGCTCGCCCGCGGTGATCATGGGCTCGATGGCCAGCGCCATCCCCGGCCGCAGCCGCAGCCCGTGGCCGGCGTCGCCGAAGTTCGGCAGGAACGGGTCCATGTGCATCGACGTCCCGATGCCGTGGCCGCCGTACTCCGCGACGATCCCGTAGTCGGCGCCGTCGCGGTACGCGGCCTTCTCGACGGCCGTCTGCACGGCGTGCGAGATGTCGGTGAGCCGCCCCCCGGGCAGCGCCGCCGCGATTCCCGCCTGCAGCGACTCCGCGCACGCGGCCGACAGCGCGCGGTCGGCAGCCGAGACCTCACCGATCTCCAGCGTCACCGCCGCGTCCCCGTGCCAGCCCTCGACGATCGCGCCGCAGTCCACCGACACCAGGTCGCCCTCGGCGAGGACCTGGGCCGCCGACGGGATGCCGTGCACGATCTGATCGTTCACCGAGGCGCAGATCGACGCCGGGTACCCGTGGTAGCCCAGGAACGACGGGACGCCGTTGCCGTCGCGGATGGTCTGCTCGGCGAGCGCGTCGAGATCGGCCGTGCTCACGCCCGGCTTCGCCAACGTCGTCACCGCCTCGAGGGTCCGGGCGACGAGCAGGCCCGCCACACGCATCGCCTCGAGCTCGCCGCGCGTCTTCACCTCGACGTCACGGCCTCGGAACCGGGCCAGAGCCCCCCGTACGCCGCCCCGTCCCTCGCCGTTCATCGACGCTCCTCGCTCGTGCCGCGTCCGCCCGGCCCCGCCGGAGGCCGGACGGTGTCGGCGTCTCGGGTCGTGTCAGCGTTCGGGCAGTGCCGCGAACACCCGGTCGGTGATCTCGGCGACCTCGCCGACGGCGTCCACGGTGACGAGCCGGTCGCGGTAGTAGTCCAGCAACGGCGCGGTCTCGTCGCGGTAGACCTGCTGCCGGTTGCGGATGACGTCCTCGGTGTCGTCCGAACGTCCACGCGCGAGCAGCCGCTCGACGACGACGTCCTCCGGCACCTGCAGCTCGACGACCGCGTCGAGCTCGTCGCCGGTCTCGGCGAGGATCTCGGCCAGCGCGTCGGCCTGCGCGGTGGTGCGCGGGAAACCGTCGAGCAGGAAGCCCTTGGCGGCGTCGGGGTCGGCGAGCCGGGCCTTGACCATCCCGACGGTCACCGAGTCCGGGACCAGGTTGCCGGCGTCCATGTACCCCTTGGCCTCGAGACCCAGCGGCGTCTCGCCCGCGAGGTTGGCCCGGAACAGGTCACCCGTCGAGATGTGGGGAATGCCGAGCTGCTCGGCGATCCGCACCGCCTGGGTGCCCTTGCCCGCTCCCGGCGGACCGACCAGAACGAGTCGCACGCGAAACCAACCTCCCTGTGAACACGATCGCGGTGGTGCCGAACGTCGCCGGCGGGGTGCGGCGGGCGGCGGGACGGGGCAGCGCACGGCTGCGGGTGACGCGCCGCGCTGACTGCCGTCCATCGCACCTTAACGCAGGAAACCCTCGTAGTTCCGCTGCATGAGCTGGCTCTCGATCTGCTTCACAGTGTCGAGGCCGACACCGACCATGATCAGCACGGCCGTGCCGCCGAAGGGGAAGTTCTGGTTCTGCCCGCTGCCGGTGATCCCGAGGAAGAAGTTCGGCAGGACCGCGATGATGCCCAGGTACAACGAGCCGGGCAGCGTGATGCGCGACAGGACGAAGTTCAGGTACTCGGCCGTCGGTCTGCCGGGCCGGATGCCCGGGATGAAGCCGCCGAACTTCTTCATCTCGTCGGCCCGCTCGTCGGGGTTGAACGTGATGCCGACGTAGAAGTACGTGAAGAAGATGATCAGTGCCACGTACAGCACGATGTGCAGCCAGTTCGACTGGTCGACGAGGTAGGTCTGCACGAACTGCTGGAACCAGCCGGAGCCGTCGCTGCCGCCCGCGAGCTGGGCGATCAGGCTCGGGAGGTAGAGCAGCGAGCTGCCGAAGATGACCGGGATGACGCCGGCCTGGTTGACCTTCAACGGCAGGTAGGTCGACGTGCCGCCGTACATCCGGCGGCCGACCATGCGCTTGGCGTACTGGACCGGGATCCGCCGCTGGCCCTGCTCGACGAAGACGACGCTCGCGATGATGGCCAGGCCGAACACGCAGACACCGGCGAAGACCAGGCCGCCGGAGTTGTCGAGGATGTTCTTGCCCTCGGCCGGGATGCGGTGCGCGATCGAGGCGAAGATCAGCAGCGACATGCCGTTGCCGATGCCGCGCTCGGTGACCTGCTCGCCCAGCCACATGACGACCGCGGTGCCCGCCGTCATCACGATGACCATGACCGCGAGGGCGAAGACGCTGGTGTCGGGAATGACGGGCAGCGAGCAGCCCTGGAACAGCACGCCCCGGACCGCGAGCGCCACGATGCCCGTGGCCTGCAGGACCGCGAGCGCGATGGTGAGGTAGCGGGTGTACTGGGTCAGCTTGTTCTGACCCGACTGCCCTTCCTTCTTCAGCTGCTCGAACCGCGGGATGACGACCGTGAGCAGCTGGACGATGATGCTCGCCGTGATGTACGGCATGATGCCCAGCGCGAGGATCGACAGCTGGAGCAGCGCACCGCCGGAGAACAGGTTGATCAGCGAGTAGACGCCCGAGTTCTCGCCACCCTCGACCTGCTGGATGCACTGCTGGACGTTCGGGAAGGACACCCCGGGGGACGGGATGTTCGCCCCCAGGCGGTACACGGCGACGATGCCCAGCGTGAAGAGGATCTTCTTCCGTAGGTCTGGCGTCGTCAGTGCTGACCGGAACGCGCTGAGCACTCGGGCCCCTCCTACTACGTCGGCGGCACTCCGCCGGTGGCCGGTTCGACCGGCTGGTGATGGTCCGGCGGCGCCGCCCCCGCGGCGACGGTGTCCCGCCGCGGACGGTGTCGGCGCCTCTCCGGCCCGCTGCCGTCGCCCGCGAGCCGCGGCGACGGACCCGAGCGACTCTAACAGCGACGACGCCGCCCGTTCCCGGCCCCCGTACGACGAGGGGACCAGCGGGAACGAGCGGCGTCGGTCGGACTACAGCTCGGTGGTGGACCCGCCGGCTGCGGCGATCTTCTCCTTGGCGCTGCCGGAGAACTTGTGCGCCGACACGGTGAGCGCGACGCCGTCGAGCTCGCCGTCGCCGAGCACCTTGACGAGCTCGTTGCGGCGGACCGCACCGGCGGCCACGAGCTCGGCCGGGCCGACCTCGCCGCCCTCGGGGAAGAGCACCGCGAGGTCGCCGACGTTGACGACCTGGTACTCGACCCGGAACCGGTTCTTGAAGCCCTTCAGCTTGGGCAGCCGCATGTGCAGGGGCATCTGCCCACCCTCGAAGGCCGGCGAGACGGTCTTGCGTGCCTTGGTGCCCTTGGTACCGCGGCCGGCCGTCTTGCCCTTGCTGCCCTCACCGCGACCGACCCGCGTCTTGGCGGTCTTGGCCCCCGGCGCCGGGCGCAGGTGGTGGACCTTGATGGTGTCGCTCATCAGGAGCTCACCTCCTCCACCGTCACGAGGTGCCGCACGGTGTTGATCATGCCGCGAACCTGGGGGTTGTCGTCCCACTCCGCGGTCTGACGGATCTTGCGAAGCCCGAGGGACTTCAGGGTCTCGCGCTGGTTCTGCTTGCGCCCGATGGCACTGCGGACCTGCGTGACCTTCAGCTTCTTGCCCTGCTGTTCCGTCGATGCCATGTCGCTCACGCCCTCGCAGCCGCGGCGGCCTCGGCGCGAGCACGCAGCATGGACGCCGGTGCGACGTCCTCCAGCGGCAGGCCGCGGCGGGCCGCGACCTCCTCCGGACGCTGGATCTGCTTGAGCGCCGCGATGGTCGCGTGGACGACGTTGATCGCGTTGTCGCTGCCGAGCGACTTCGACAGGATGTCGTGGATACCGGCGCACTCCAGGACCGCGCGGACGGGGCCACCGGCGATGACACCGGTACCGGGGCTGGCCGGGCGCAGCATGACCACGCCCGCCGCCGCCTCGCCCTGGACCCGGTGCACGATCGTGCCGCCGATGCGCGGGACGCGGAAGAAGTTCTTCTTCGCCTCCTCGACACCCTTGGCGATCGCGGCCGGGACCTCCTTGGCCTTGCCGTAGCCGACGCCCACGAGGCCGTCGCCGTCGCCGACGATCATCAGCGCGGTGAAGCTGAAGCGCCGACCACCCTTGACGACCTTGGCCACGCGGTTGATCGTGACCAGTCGCTCGATGTACGGGGTCTTGTCCTGGGCCGCCCCGCCACGGCCTCCGTCGCGGCGGTCCCGGCGGTCGCGGTTGTCGCCGCTGCCGCCACCGGGGCCTCCGCCGTCACGCCGCGTACGTCCCGGCATCAGACGTTCCCTTCACTACTGTGGATGAACTTCGCGGTCATCAGAACTCCAGCCCGCCCTCGCGGGCGGCGTCGGCCAGTGCCGCGATCCGGCCGTGGTAGCCGTTGCCGCCGTGGTCGAAGACGACCGCGTCGATGCCCGCCGACTTGGCGCGGGCCGCGATCAGCTCGCCGACCTTGGCGGCCTTGGCCTTCTTGTCGCCCTCGACCGACGCGACGTCGGCCTCGAGGGTCGACGCGGCCGCCAGCGTGTGGCCGGCCAGGTCGTCGATCAGCTGCACGAACACGTGCCGCGAGCTGCGCTTGACGGCCAGCCGCGGACGGGCCGGCGTGCCGGCGATCTTCTTGCGCAGCCGCGCGTGCCGGCGCGTCCGCGCCACCCGGCGGGTGCTCGAGATGTTCGAGGCGGCACGCTTCTTGGCGTTGGCCGACGTCGAGGTCTGAGTCGATGCTGTCTGGGCCATCACTTACCCGTCTTTCCGACCTTGCGGCGGACGACCTCGCCCGCGTACCGCACGCCCTTGCCCTTGTAGGGCTCGGGCTTGCGGATCTTGCGGATGTTGGCGGCGGTCTCGCCCACGAGCTGCTTGTCGATGCCCGAGACAGAGAACTTGGTCGGCGACTCGACGGCGAACGTGATGCCCTCGGGCGGCGTGACGACGACCGGGTGGCTGAAGCCCAGCGCGAACTCCAGGTTCGAACCCTTGAGCGCGACGCGGTAACCGACGCCGACGATCTCGAGCTTCTTCTCGTAGCCGGCGGTGACGCCGACGACGAGGTTGTTGACCAGCGTGCGCGACAGGCCGTGGTAGGCCTTGCTGCGGCGCTCGTCGTCAGGGCGCTTCACCAGCACCGTGCCGTCGTCACCGCGCTCGACGGTGATCGGCTCGATGACGGTGTGCGACAGGGTGCCCTTGGGACCCTTGACCGTGACGGTGCGGCCCTCGATGGCCACGTCGACGCCCGCCGGAACGGTGATCGGCAGTTTCCCGATGCGCGACATCGTTACTTCTCCCTTCTCACCAGACGTAGGCGAGGACTTCCCCGCCCACGCCGTCCCGGTTGGCCTGGCGGTCCGTGAGGAGGCCCTTCGACGTCGAGATGATCGCGACGCCGAGGCCACCCAGGACCCGCGGCAGGTTGCTGGACTTCGCGTAGACCCGCAGGCCGGGCTTGGAGACCCGGCGCACACCGGCGATGCTGCGCTCCCGGTTGCGGCCGTACTTGAGCTCGATCACGAGGGACTTGCCGACCTCGGCGTCCTCGGTGTGGTGCGAGGCGATGTAGCCCTCCTTCTGAAGGATCTCCGCGATGGCGACCTTCAGCTTGGAGTGGGGCATCACGACGCGGTCGTGGTAGGCCGAGTTCGCGTTGCGCAGACGGGTCAGCATGTCTGCGATCGGATCGGTCATCGTCATGGTGACGTCACTACTTTCCCGCCCTGGTTCCCCCTGGCCGGAGAACTGGACTCCGTCGGGGGCCTGTGGCGATCAGGAAAAGCAGCTGGCTCTTACCAGCTGGACTTGCTCACACCGGGCAGCTCGCCCGCGTGCGCCATCTGGCGCACGCAGACGCGGCACAGCCCGAACTTGCGCAGGACCGCACGCGGGCGGCCGCACTTCTGGCAGCGCGTGTAGCCGCGGACCTTGAACTTCGGGGTCCTGGCGGCCTTGATCACCAATGCCTTCTTGGCCATGGCGGGTCAGCTCTCCTTGAAGGGGAAGCCGAGCTTGCGCAGCAGCGCCCGGCCTTCCTCGTCGGTGGTCGCCGTCGTCACGACCGTGATGTCCATGCCGCGCTGCCGGTCGATCGTGTCGGGGTCGATCTCGTGGAACATCGTCTGCTCCGTGAGACCGAACGTGTAGTTGCCCCGGCCGTCGAACTGCGTGGCCGACAGGCCGCGGAAGTCGCGGATACGCGGCAGGGCGATCGTCAGCAGCCGGTCCAGGAACTCCCACATCCGGTCGCCCCGCAGGGTGACCTTGGCGCCGATCGGCATGCCCTCACGCAGCTTGAACTGCGCGATGGACTTGGTGGCTCGGCGGACCTGCGGGCGCTGGCCGGTGATGGTGGCCAGGTCGCGGACGGCGCCGTCGATCAGCTTCGCGTCGCGGGCGGCGTCGCCGACACCCATGTTGACGACGACCTTCACCACGCCCGGGATCTGCATGACGTTGCCGTAGGAGAACTGCTCGCGCAGCTCACCCTTGATCTCGTCGACGTAGCGCTGCTTGAGGCGCGGCGCCACCTTCTCGGCGGTGGTCATGTCAGATCTCCTTCCCGGAACGACGGGAGATCCGGACGCGCTTGGTCTTGCCGTCCTCGGTCTCGACGACCTTCTTGCCGACGCGCGTCGGCTTGCCGTCCGAGTCGACGACCATCACGTTCGAGACGTGGATGGCGGCCTCCTGCGTGACGATGCCGCCGGACTGCGCGCCCCGCTGGTTCTGGCTGATGCGGGTGTGCTTCTTGATCCGGTTCACGCCCTCGACGAGGACGCGGTCGCGGTCGGGGTAGGCCTGGATGACCTTGCCCTTGGCGCCCTTGTCCTTGCCGGCGATGACGAGAACCGTGTCGCCCTTCTTGACCTTCATCCCTACAACACCTCCGGCGCGAGGGAGATGATCTTCATGAACCGCTTGTCGCGAAGCTCGCGACCGACCGGGCCGAAGATGCGGGTCCCCCGCGGCTCACCGTCGGCCTTGATCAGGACGGCGGCGTTCTCGTCGAACCGGATGTAGCTGCCGTCCGGCCGACGCTTCTCCTTGACCGTGCGCACGACGACGGCCTTGACGACGTCACCGCGCTTCACGCCGGCGCCCGGGATCGCTTCCTTCACGGTCGCGACGATGATGTCGCCGATCCCCGCGTAGCGACGCGCCGAGCCGCCCAGCACCCGGATGCACAGGATCTCCTTGGCACCGGTGTTGTCGGCGACGCGCAGCCGCGACTCCTGCTGGATCACTTCGCCTTCTCCAGGATCTCGACCAGGCGCCAGCGCTTCGTCGCCGACAGCGGTCGGGTCTCCATCAGGCGGACGCGGTCGCCGACGCCGGCCGTGTTGGCCTCGTCGTGCGCCTTGACCTTGCTGGTCCGCCGGATGACCTTGCCGTACAGCGGGTGCTTCACGCGGTCCTCGAGCGAGACGACGATCGTCTTGTCCATCTTGTCGGACACGACGAGTCCCTCGCGGACCTTCCGCTCCCCGCGCGTGTTGTCGCTCATGCCGCGCCCTCGTTGTCGGTCGGGGCGGCGGACAGGCCCAGCTCACGCTCGCGCATCACCGTGTAGATGCGCGCGATGTCGTGGCGGACGGTCCGCAGCCGCCGGTTGTTGTCCAGCTGCCCGGTCGCCATCTGGAAGCGGAGGTTGAACAGCTCCTCCTTGGACTCCTTGACGCGCAGGACGAGCTCCTCGTCGGTCAGCTCGCGCAGCTCGGCAGCGGTGGTACCCGCGGAGGCCATCAGATGTCACCACCCTCGCGGGTCACGATCCGGCACTTCATCGGCAGCTTGTGGATGGCGCGACGCAGCGCCTCCCGAGCGGTCTGCTCGTTCGGGAAGCTCATCTCGAAGAGCACCCGGCCGGGCTTCACGTTGGTCACCCACTTCTCGGGCGAGCCCTTGCCGGAACCCATGCGGGTCTCGGCGGGCTTCTTGGTCAGCGGCCGGTCCGGGAAGACGTTGATCCACACCTTGCCGCCACGACGGATGTGCCGGTTGATGGCGATACGCGCGGACTCGATCTGCCGGTTCGTCACGTAGGCCGGCTCGAGGGCCTGGATGCCGTAGTCACCGAAGGTGACCCGGGTGCCGCCCGTCGAGGCTCCGGTCCGGTGCGGCCGGTGCTGCTTGCGGTGCTTCACCTTGCGCGGGATCAGCATGACTCAGGACTCCCCACCGGTGCTGGGGGCGTCGGTGGTGGCCACGGAGCCACCGGCCTGCTCGGCGGCGGCGCGCCCGGCGTCGGTGCTCGTCGCCGTGGTGCCCGAGGCACCGGAACGGCGGCGGGCGGGACGCTCGCGGCGCGGGCCGCGGCCCGGCTCGGCGGCGGCGGGAACGCCCTCACGGCGGCCACCGACGACGTCACCCTTGTAGATCCAGACCTTCACGCCGATGCGGCCGAAGGTCGTACGGGCCTCGAACAGGCCGTAGTCGATGTCCGCGCGCAGCGTGTGCAGCGGGACGCGACCCTCGCGGTAGAACTCCGAGCGCGACATCTCCGCACCGCCGAGGCGGCCCGAGCACTGCACGCGGATGCCCTTGACCTGCGGGCTGCGCATGGCCGACTGGATGGCCTTGCGCATCGCCCGCCGGAACGCGACCCGGTTGGACAGCTGCTCGGCGACGCCCTGCGCGACGAGCTGCGCGTCGGACTCCGCGTTCTTGACCTCGAGGATGTTGAGCTGGACCTGCTTCTTGGTCAGCTTCTCGAGTGCGCCGCGGATGCGGTCGGCCTCGGCGCCGCGGCGGCCGATGACGATGCCGGGACGCGCGGTGTGGATGTCCACGCGGACGCGGTCGCGGGTGCGCTCGATCTCGACCTTGGAGATGCCGGCCCGCTCCATGCCCTTGGAGAGCATGCGGCGGATCTCGACGTCCTCCTTGACGTACTCGGCGTACTGCTTGTCCGCGTACCAGCGGGACTTCCAGTCAGTGGTGATACCGAGCCGGAACCCGTGCGGGTTGATCTTCTGCCCCATCAGCGGGCCCTCCCCTTCGCACCACGACCGCCGCGTCCGCCGGCCTTGGCGACCGGCCGGGACTCGACCTCGATGGTGATGTGGCTCGTGCGCTTGCGGATCCGGTAGGCGCGACCCTGCGCGCGCGGCCGGATGCGCTTGAGCGTCGGGCCCTCGTCGACGTAGGCCACGGCCACCACGAGGGTGTCGGGGTCCATGTCGAAGTTGTTCTCGGCGTTCGCCGCGGCGCTCGCCACGACCTTGGCCACCGGCTCCGCGGCGGCCTGCGGCGAGAACCGCAGGACGCTGAGAGCCTCGGCGACCGGACGCCCCTTGATGAGCTCGACCACGCGCCGCACCTTGGTCGGCGACATGCGGACGAACCGTGCCCTGGCGAACGCGCGAGCGGGCTCGAGCGCGGCGCCGGCGGTGTCCTGGCTGGTGTCAGCCATGTGTTTCCACCCTCTCCTGGCTGCTACTCGTGTCCGCTCAGCGCCTGCGCGCCTTGCGGTCGTCCTTGATGTGGCCCCGGAAGGTCCGCGTGGGCGCGAACTCCCCCAGCTTGTGGCCGACCATCGCGTCCGACACGAACACCGGCACGTGCTTGCGGCCGTCGTGCACCGCGATCGTGTGGCCGATCATGTCGGGGATGATGGTGGACCGGCGGGACCAGGTCCGGATGACGGTCTTCTTGCCCGACTCGTTGAGCGCGTCCACCTTCTTGAGCAGGTGGTCGTCCACGAACGGGCCCTTCTTCAGGCTGCGCGGCATGTCTTTACCTCCCTGCTCAGCGCTTCTTGCCGGTACGACGCCGGCGGACGATCAACTTGTCGGACGGCTTGGTGCGGCGGGTACGCCCCTCGGGCTTGCCGTTGGGGTTGACCGGGTGGCGACCACCGGAGGTCTTGCCCTCACCACCACCGTGCGGGTGGTCGACCGGGTTCATGGCGACACCGCGGACGGTCGGGCGCTTGCCCTTCCACCGCATGCGGCCTGCCTTGCCCCAGTTGATGTTGGCGTGCTCGCTGTTGCCCACCTCGCCGATCGTCGCGCGGCAGCGGACGTCGACGTTGCGGATCTCGCCGGACGGCATGCGCAGCTGCGCGTAGGGCCCGTCCTTCGCGACCAGCTGGACGCTCGACCCCGCGGAGCGGGCGATCTTCGCGCCGCCGCCGGGGCGGAGCTCGATCGCGTGCACCACGGTGCCGGTCGGGATGTTGCGCAGCGGCAGGTTGTTGCCGACCTTGATGTCGGCCTTCGGACCGGCCTCGACCTTGTCGCCCTGCTTGAGCCGCGCCGGCGCGATGATGTAGCGCTTCTCGCCGTCGGCGTAGTGCAGCAGCGCGATGCGCGACGTGCGGTTCGGGTCGTACTCGATGTGCGCGACCTTGGCCGGGATGCCGTCCTTGTCGTTGCGCCGGAAGTCGATCAGCCGGTACGCACGCTTGTGACCGCCACCCTGGTGGCGCGTGGTCACCTTGCCGTGTGCGTTGCGGCCGCCCTTGTTGTGCAGCGGACGCAGCAGCGACTTCTCCGGTGTGGAACGCGTGATCTCGGCGAAGTCGGAGACACTCGAGCCGCGGCGCCCGGGAGTGGTCGGCTTGTACTTGCGGATACCCATGGGTCTGCTCGCTCCCTCAGCTCGCCCGGCCGCCGAACACGTCGATCGCCTTGCTGTCCTCGGACAGCGTGACGATCGCGCGCTTGGTGTCCTTGCGCTTGCCGTAGCCGGTGCGGGAGCGCTTGCGCTTGCCCGGGCGGTTCAGCGTGTTGACGCTGAGCACCTTGACCCCGAACACCTTCTCCACGGCGATCTTGATCTGGGTCTTGTTCGCGTCCGGGCGGACGACGAAGGTGTACTGGCGCTCGTCGAGCAGCCCGTAGCTCTTCTCCGACACCACCGGCGCGAGCAGGATGTCGCGCGGATCCGCGATCACTTGCTCTCCTCCTCAGCGACCTTGCGCTGCGACGCCGGCAGGGCGAAGCCCGCGGCCTCCGCGTCCGCCTCCGTGGCGAACCACACCTCGGCGACCGTGCGGTCGTAGAAGGCGGAGCCCGGCACGTGGTACAGCTTCGAGTCCTCGTTGCCCTTGATCGGGAAGCCCTCGGGGGCGACCGACACGTCGTCGAGCGGCGCGTGGCTGCCGGGACCGTGCGGTGCCGGGGCGCTGCCCGCGGCGTCGGCCTTGAGCAGGCCGACCTTCGCGGCGCGGCGCTTCGACGGCGCGGCCGCGACGGGGCCGGCGAGGAAGGCCTCGAGCGCCGCCGACGTGAACAGCACGTCGTCGTTGACCAGCACGTCGTAGGTGTTGAGCTGGTCGGGCGCGATCAGGTGCACCTGCGGCAGGTTGCGCAGGCTCAGCAGGTTCACCGAGTCGTCGCGGTCGACGACCGCGAGCACCCGCGCCTCGGCGCCGACGACGGCCTCGAGCGCCTGGCGCGCGGCCTTCGTCGAGGGGGTGTCGCCGGTGACGATGGTCGACACGACGTGCACGCGACCGCCACGGGCTCGGTCGGAGAGGGCGCCACGCAGGGCGGCGGCCTTCATCTTCTTCGGGGTGCGCTGCGAGTAGTCGCGCGGCGTGGGGCCGTGCACGACGCCACCACCGGTGAACTGCGGCGCGCGGACCGAGCCCTGGCGGGCGCGGCCGGTGCCCTTCTGGCGGTAGGGCTTGCGGCCACCGCCGCGGACCTCGCCGCGGGTCTTGGTGTCGTGCGTGCCCTGGCGGGCCGCGGCCTGCTGGGCCACGACGACCTGGTGCATCAGCGGGATGTTCGCGGTCACGTCGAAGACGTGGCCGGGCAGCTCGACGCTGCCGTCCTTCTCGCCCGCGGCGTTCTTGACGTCGACGGAGCTCATTACTTCGCACCACCCTTCGCGGCCGTCTTGACGACGACCAGGGCGCCGCGCGGACCGGGCACGGCGCCCTTGATCAGCAGCAGGCCGCGCTCGGCGTCGACGCGGTGGACGGTGAGGTTCTGCGTGGTGACCCGCACCGAACCCATGCGACCGGCCATGCGCAGGCCCTTGAAGACGCGGCCCGGGGTCGCGCAGCCGCCGATGGAACCCGGCGAGCGGTGCTTGCGCTGGGTGCCGTGGCTGGCGCCGAGGCCCTTGAAGTTGTGCCGCTTCATGACACCGGCGTAGCCCTTGCCCTTGCTGGTGCCGACGACGTCGACAACGGCACCGGGCTCGAACACCTCGGCGGTGATCTCCTGACCGAGGGAGTACTCGCCCGCGTCGGTGGTGCGCAGCTCGACGGTGTAGCGCCGCGGCGTGACGCCGGCCTTGGCGAAGTGGCCCGTCTCGGGCTTGTTCACCCGGCGCGGGTCGACCGCGCCGAAGGCCAGCTGGACGGCGACGTAGCCGTCGGTCTCCTGGGACCGGATCTGGGTCACGACATTGGGTCCGGCCTGGACCACGGTGACCGGGACGACCCGGTTGTTCTCGTCGAATACCTGGGTCATCCCGAGCTTCTTGCCCAGGATCCCGGTGATCTGCCTGTCAGTCATCGCCTGGTCAGCCCTACTGGATGTTCACGTCGACGCTCGCCGGCAGGTCGATGCGCATGAGCGCGTCGACCGTCTTCGGCGTCGGGTCGAGGATGTCGATCAGCCGCTTGTGGGTGCGCATCTCGAAGTGCTCGCGCGAGTCCTTGTACTTGTGCGGCGAGCGGATGACGCAGTACACGTTCTTCTCGGTCGGCAGCGGCACCGGCCCGACGACCCGGGCACCGGTGCGCGTCACCGTCTCGACGATCTTTCGAGCGGACGCGTCGATGGCCTCGTGGTCGTAGGCCTTGAGCCTGATGCGGATCTTCTGTCCCGCCATGTCCTCGGTCGTCCTCTTCTTCCTACCGCTGCTTCACGGTTCACCGGGTCGCGCCCGCGAGGAGCCCCTCACCCGCTCTCGCCCTCCGGCGGCCATGGGCCACCGCTCGTTCCTCGGGCTCGCGCTCTGTTCAGGTCTCACTCCGTGGGCTCCGGTCCACGAGGTCGGGCGTGTCGCGCTCGTCCTGCAGACTGGTCCCCGGGTCACGTGCACCCCACCGGGGGATGCTCGAAGTGCTGCTCGGGGGCTGGCATTGAACGCGGCGCGCGGGAGATGAGTCCCGCGCGCCGCGGTCGACGCGCAACCCGTCAAGGATGCCACACCGCGGTGCGGCGCCCTCGACCGGGGGTACTTACTTGTTGATCTTGGTGACCTGGCCGGCACCGACGGTCCGACCACCCTCGCGGATGGCGAACTGCAGGCCCTCCTCCATGGCGATCGGCTGGATCAGCGCGACGCTCATGGTGGTGTTGTCGCCGGGCATGACCATCTCGGTGCCCGACGGCAGGGTCACGACGCCCGTCACGTCCGTGGTACGGAAGTAGAACTGCGGGCGGTAGTTGTTGAAGAACGGCGTGTGCCGGCCGCCCTCGTCCTTGGACAGGATGTAGACCTGGCCCTCGAACTCGGTGTGCGGGGTGATCGAGCCGGGCTTCACGACGACCTGGCCGCGCTCGACGTCCTCGCGCTTGATGCCGCGGAGCAGCAGACCGACGTTCTCACCCGCGCGGCCCTCGTCGAGCAGTTTGCGGAACATCTCGACACCGGTGACGGTGGTCGAGGTCGACTTCTCGCGGATGCCGACGATCTCGACGGTCTCGTTGACCTTGACGATGCCGCGCTCGATACGGCCGGTGACGACCGTGCCGCGACCGGTGATCGTGAAGACGTCCTCGATCGGCATGAGGAACGGCTTGTCGGTGTCGCGCTCGGGCTCCGGGATGGCCTCGTCGACGGCGTCCATCAGCTCGAGGAGCTTGGCGCCCCACTCGGCGTCGCCCTCGAGGGCCTTGAGGGCCGAGACGCGCACGATCGGCAGGTCGTCGCCCGGGTACTCCTGCGACGACAGCAGCTCGCGGACCTCCAGCTCGACGAGCTCGAGGATCTCCTCGTCGTCGACCATGTCGGCCTTGTTCAGCGCGACCACGATGTAGGGCACGCCGACCTGGCGGGCGAGCAGCACGTGCTCACGCGTCTGCGGCATCGGGCCGTCGGTCGCCGCGACCACGAGGATGGCGCCGTCCATCTGCGCCGCACCCGTGATCATGTTCTTGATGTAGTCGGCGTGACCGGGGCAGTCGACGTGCGCGTAGTGCCGCTTCTCGGTCTGGTACTCGACGTGCGCGATCGAGATCGTGATGCCGCGCTGACGCTCCTCGGGAGCCTTGTCGATGTTCTCGAACGCCGAGGCCTCGTTGAGGTCCGGGTACTTGTCGTGCAGAACCTTGGTGATGGCCGCCGTCAGCGTGGTCTTGCCGTGGTCGATGTGACCGATCGTGCCGATGTTGACGTGCGGCTTGGTCCGCTCGAACTTCGCCTTCGCCACTGCAGTGTCCTCCTGGACTGAGTTCCTTGTGTCCGCCGTGCTGACGGCAGGTCTTGGGTGGTGGAGCCGGGGTCCGGCGCCGGGTGGTGACGGGTGACGAGCCACCGGGCCGCGGACCTTACAGGTCCGCGGCCGATGCCTCTTACTCGCCCGTCGCCTTCGCGATGATCTCCTTGGCCACGTTGGTCGGAACCTCCGCGTAGGAGTCGAAGACCATCGTGTAGTTGGCCCGGCCCTGGGTCCGCGACCGCAGGTCGCCGACGTAGCCGAACATCTCCGACAGCGGGACCAGCGCCTTGACGATCCGGGCGCCCGCCCGCTCCTCCATGGCCTGGATCTGGCCACGGCGGGAGTTCAGGTCGCCGATCACGTCGCCCATGTAGTCCTCGGGCGTCGTGACCTCGACGGCCATCATCGGCTCGAGAATGGCCGGGTCGGCCTTGCGGGCCGCCTCCTTGAGCGCCATCGAGCCTGCCACCTTGAACGCCATCTCGGACGAGTCGACCTCGTGGTACTGACCGTCGAGCAGCGTCACCTTGATGCCGGTCAGCGGGTAGCCCGCCAGCACGCCGTACTGCATGGCGTCCTGGGCGCCGGCGTCCACGGACGGGATGTACTCCCGCGGCACGCGACCACCGGTGACCTTGTTCTCGAACTCGTACAGCGCACCGTCGGCCGTGTCGAGCGGCTCGAGCTTGATGATGACGCGGGCGAACTGGCCCGAGCCACCGGTCTGCTTCTTGTGCGTGTACTCGTACTTGTCGACCGTCCGGCGGATCGTCTCGCGGTAGGCGACCTGCGGCTTGCCGATGTTGGCCTCGACCTTGAACTCGCTCTTCATGCGGTTGACCAGCACCTCGAGGTGCAGCTCACCCATGCCGGCGAGGATGGTCTGACCCGTCTCGTCGTCGAGGGAGACCTGGAACGTCGGGTCCTCCTCGGCGAGCTTCTGGATCGCCGTCGACAGCTTCTCCTGGTCGGCCTTCGTCTTCGGCTCCACGGCGACCTGGATGACCGGGTCCGGGAACGTCATCGACTCGAGCACGATCGGGGCCTGCGGGTCGCTCAGGGTGTCACCGGTGGTGGTGTCCTTGAGCCCGATGACCGCGTAGATGTGGCCGACAAGGGCCTCGTCGACCGGGTTCTCCTTGTTGGCGTGCATCTGGAAGATCTTCCCGATGCGCTCCTTGCGGTCCTTGGTCGAGTTCACGACCTGGGCGCCCGCGGCGACCCGACCCGAGTAGACCCGGATGTAGGTCAGCTTGCCGAAGAACGGGTGCGCGGCGATCTTGAAGGCCAGCGCCGAGAACGGCTCGTCCTTCTCCGGCTTGCGGCTGGCCGCGGTCTCGCCGTCGGGCAGCGTGCCCTCGACCGGCGGGAGGTCGATCGGGGACGGCAGGTAGTCGATCACCGCGTCGAGCAGGGGCTGGACACCCTTGTTCTTGAACGCCGACCCGCACAGCACCGGGTAGGCGCTGCGCTGGTTGACGATCCGGCGGATGCCGTGCTTGATCTGCTCGGTGGTGAACTCCTCGCCGCCGAGGTAGGCCTCCATCAGGTCGTCGTCGGTCTCGGCGACGGCCTCGACGAGCGCGGTGCGGTACTCCTCCGCGCGCTCCTGCAGGTCGGCCGGGATCTCCTCGACCGCGTAGTCCTCGCCCTTCTGGACCTCGCCGCGCCAGGTGAGGGCACGCATCTCGACAAGGTCGATGACGCCGATGAAGTCGTTCTCCGAGCCGATGGGCAGCTGGATCGGCAGCGGCTTGGCGCCGAGCCGGTCCTGGATCGTGCCGACGGTGAAGTAGAAGTCCGCGCCCAGCTTGTCCATCTTGTTGACGAAGCAGATGCGGGGGACGTCGTACTTGGTGGCCTGCCGCCAGACCTGCTCGGACTGCGGCTCGACCCCCTCCTTGCCGTCGAAGACCGCCACGGCCCCGTCGAGCACCCGCAGGTTGCGCTCCACCTCGACGGTGAAGTCGACGTGCCCGGGGGTGTCGATCAGGTTGATCTGGTGGTCCTTCCAGAAGCAGGTCGTCGCGGCGGACGTGATCGTGATGCCGCGCTTCTGCTCCTCCTCCATCCAGTCCATCGTGGCCGCGCCGTCGTGGACCTCACCGATCTTGTAGTTGATCCCGGTGTAGAACAGGATCCGCTCGGTGGTGGTGGTCTTGCCGGCATCGATGTGCGCCATGATGCCGATGTTTCGGACCTTGCCCAGGTCCGTCAGCACGTCCCGTGCCACTGTCAGCTCTCTCCCTCAGCGGTTGGCGCGGACGATCGGGCCCGTCACCAGCGGTAGTGGGCGAAGGCCTTGTTGGACTCCGCCATCTTGTGCATGTCCTCGCGCCGCTTGACGCTGGCGCCGAGGCCGTTGCTCGCGTCGAGGAGCTCGTTCATGAGTCGCTCGACCATGGTCTTCTCGCGGCGCTGCCCGGCGTAGGACACCAGCCAGCGCAGGCCCAGCGTCGTCTGCCGGGTGGCGCGGACCTCGACCGGGACCTGGTAGGTCGCGCCACCGACACGGCGGCTGCGGACCTCGAGGGCCGGCTTCACGTTGTCCAGCGCCCGCTTCAGCGTGACGACGGGATCGGTGCCGGTCTTCTCCCGGGTGCCCTCGAGCGCGGCGTAGACGATGCGCTCGGCGAGGGAACGCTTGCCGTCCTTGAGGACCTTGTTCACCAGCTGGGTGACCAGCGGCGAGCTGTACACGGGGTCGGAGACCAACGGCCGCTTCGGTGCGGGGCCCTTGCGGGGCATCAGCTCTTCTCCTTCTTCGCGCCGTAGCGGCTGCGGGCCTGCTTGCGGTTCTTGACGCCCTGCGTGTCGAGCGAACCGCGGACGATCTTGTAGCGGACGCCGGGCAGGTCCTTCACACGGCCGCCACGCACGAGCACGATGCTGTGCTCCTGAAGGTTGTGGCCCTCACCCGGGATGTAGGCCGTGACCTCGATCAGGCTGGACAGGCGGACGCGGGCGACCTTGCGCAGCGCGGAGTTCGGCTTCTTGGGGGTCGTCGTGTACACGCGCGTGCAGACCCCGCGGCGCTGGGGGCTGCCCTTGAGCGCGGCGGTCTTGGTCTTGGCGACCTTGTCCTGGCGGCCCTTGCGGACCAGCTGCTGGATCGTGGGCATGGACCGTGTGCTTCTTCCCGTCGGCGTGCTCGGCTGAACTTGCTCGTGCTGTTCGGGGCACGAGGGACCCTGAGGTTCCTGTATCCCGAGGTCGGGCGTGTCGCGCTCGGCGAGCCCCGCTCCAGGGCGGGGAAACCCTGACGGGAGTCCGAGCGGCCGTGGTCTTGGCCGACCTGCACTGCCAGACCCTGAGACGTACCTCTGGGGGCCGGCGCGCCGGAACGACGGACACACGGAGCTACCCGACCATGGTCGAGCGCAAGACAACAGAGTACCCGGCCCTTGTCGAGAGGGTCAAAACGGGTCCGCTGTCGGCGACGGTCGGTCCCCGCAGCGTGCCCGAACGGCGTCGTACCCGCAAGCCGACTCACCCGCTCGCCGCTCGCGACCGCCCGCTCGTCGCACTTCTCACCCTGCTCCAGCAGGATCAACGCGCGCCGTTCCGCGAGAATTCCCCGCCTCGTCCCGCGCCTGCCGGCGCCGGGTCCGGCACCGTCGTCCCGGCTCCCGGACGTGAGAGCGGCCACTGCCCGTCCGCGTCGGCACTGAACGACGTGCCTGCCGGCCCTCGGATCCGGGCCGTGGAACGCCGAACGGGGCCGGACACCGCCACGGGAGAGCAGTGCCCGGCCCCGTCCGGGACCGTCCTCGGCCGGGGCCCGCCGTCGCGGGCCCCGTCGCGACACCTACCGGTAGTCGCGCCCGAAGTCGTAGTCGTCCAGCGGCACCGCGGCACCGGTCCCCGTGCCGAACACGTCGGGGCTGTAGTAGCCGTCGTCGTAGTTCGGCAGCGCGTAGGCGGCCGCGCGGGCCTCCTCCGTCGGCTGGACCTGGATGTTGCGGTACCGGCCGATGCCCGTACCGGCCGGGATCAGCTTGCCGATGATCACGTTCTCCTTGAGCCCGACGAGCTTGTCGCGCTTTCCGTTGATCGCGGCATCGGTGAGGATGCGGGTGGTCTCCTGGAACGAGGCCGCGGACAGCCACGACTCCGTCGCCAGCGAGGCCTTGGTGATCCCCATGAGCACCGGGCGGCCGGAGGCCGGCTCGTTGCCCTCGGCGACCACCCGACGGTTCTCCGACTCGAACTCGCCGCGCTCGGCGAGCGCACCCGGCAGGAACTCCGTGGCACCCGAGTCGATGATCGTCACCCGGCGCAGCATCTGCCGGACGATGACCTCGATGTGCTTGTCGTGGATGTCCACGCTCTGCGTGCGGTACACCTTCTGCACCTCACGCACCAGGTGCAGCTGCACCTCGCGCGGGCCCATGACACGCAGCACCTCGTGCGGGTCGGCCGTGCCCTCGAGGAGCAGCTGGCCCACCTGGACGTGGTCGCCGTCGGCCAGCGGACGCTCCTGGCCGTCGACCGTGGTCATCGCCAGCCACTGCCGCTTGGACAGCTTCTCGTAGACGATCTCCTCGCCGCCGTCGTCCGGGGTGAGGGTGATCTTCCAGAAGCGGTCGCCGTCCTCGATGCGGATGCGGCCGTCGACGTCGGCGATCGGCGCCTTGCCCTTGGGGACCCGGGCCTCGAAGAGCTCGGTGACACGGGGCAGACCGGTCGTGATGTCGTCGCCCGCGACGCCACCCTGGTGGAACGTACGCATCGTCAGCTGCGTACCGGGCTCACCGATCGACTGCGCGGCGACGATGCCGACGGCCTCGCCGACGTCGACCAGCTTGCCGGTGGCCATCGAGCGGCCGTAGCACATCGCGCAGATGCCCGTGGCGGACTCGCAGGTCAGGGCGCTGCGCACCTTGATCTGCCGGACACCTGCCGCCACGAGGGCGTCGAGCGCCGGGTCGCCCAGGTCGCCACCCTTGGCGACGATGACCTCGCCGTCGGGACCGACGACCTCCTCCGCCGAGCAGCGCGCGTACACCGACGTGCGGATGTAGCGGTGCGGGATGAGGCGGCCGTCGCTGGTCTCCTCGGTGACGGCCATGGCGACCGAGCGCGAGGTGCCGCAGTCGATCTCGCGGACGATGACGTCCTGCGACACGTCGACCAGACGACGGGTCAGGTAGCCGGAGTCGGCGGTCCGCAGCGCGGTGTCCGCCAGACCCTTGCGGGTGCCGTGGGTGGAGATGAAGTACTCCAGCACCGACAGGCCCTCACGGAAGTTGGCCTTGATCGGGCGGGGGATGTACTCACCCTTGGGGTTGGCGACCAGACCACGCATACCGGCGAGCTGCCGGACCTGGGTCATGTTGCCCGCCGCCCCGGACTTCACGATCGTGGGGATCGGGTTGTCCTCGGGGAAGTTGTCCTCCATGGCCTTGGCGACCTCTTCGGACGCCTGGGTCCAGATCTTGACCATCTCGTCGTTGCGCTCCTGGTGGCTGAGTGCACCACGCTGGTAGCGCTTGTTGACCTGGTCGGCCTTGGCCTCGTAGCCGTCGAGGATCTCCTGCTTGTTCGGCGGGACCACGACGTCGTCGATCGCCATCGTGACGCCGGACCGGGTGGCCCAGTAGAAGCCGGCGTCCTTGAGGCGGTCGAGGCACTGCGCGACCTCGGTCATCGAGTACCGCTCGGCCAGGTCGTTGATGATCGCGGCCTGACGCTTCTTGGGCAGCGGCTCGTTGACGAACGGGTACCCGGCCGGGAGAAGCTCGTTGAACAGCACACGGCCCAGCGTCGTCTCCGCCAGCCAGACCTCGCCGTCCTCGAGCTCGACGCCGGCGACCGGCGTCACCCCGGGGAGCCGGATCTTGATCGGCGCCTGCAGGTGGAGGACCTTGCGGTCGTAGGCCATGATCGCCTCGGCGACCGAGCCGTAGATGTTGCCGTCGCCGGTCGCGCCGGGGCGCTCGCGGGTCAGGTGGAACAGCCCCGTGACCATGTCCAGACGCGGCATGGCCAGCGGCCGGCCCGACGCGGGCGAGAGGATGTTGTTGCTCGAGAGCATCAGCACCCGGGCCTCGGACTGCGCCTCGGCCGACAGCGGCAGGTGCACCGCCATCTGGTCACCGTCGAAGTCCGCGTTGAACGCCTCGCAGACCAGCGGGTGCAGCTGGATGGCCTTGCCCTCCACCAGCTGCGGCTCGAAGGCCTGGATGCCGAGGCGGTGCAGCGTCGGTGCGCGGTTGAGCAGCACGGGGTGCTCGGAGATGACCTCCTCGAGCACGTCCCACACCTGCGAGCGGCCGCGCTCGACCATCCGCTTGGCGGACTTGATGTTCTGCGCGTGGTTGAGGTCGACCAGGCGCTTCATCACGAACGGCTTGAACAGCTCCAGCGCCATCTGCTTGGGCAGGCCGCACTGGTGCAGCTTCAGCTGCGGGCCGACGACGATGACCGAACGGCCCGAGTAGTCGACGCGCTTGCCGAGCAGGTTCTGGCGGAACCGGCCCTGCTTGCCCTTGAGCAGGTCGGACAGCGACTTGAGCGGGCGGTTGCCCGGACCGGTCACCGGCCGGCCGCGACGGCCGTTGTCGAACAGCGCGTCGACGGCCTCCTGCAGCATCCGCTTCTCGTTGTTGACGATGATCTCGGGCGCGCCGAGGTCGATCAGTCGCTTGAGGCGGTTGTTGCGGTTGATGACGCGGCGGTACAGGTCGTTCAGGTCGGACGTGGCGAAGCGGCCACCGTCGAGCTGCACCATCGGGCGCAGGTCCGGCGGGATGACCGGGACGCAGTCGAGCACCATGCCCATCGGCGAGTTGCCGGTGGACTGGAACGCGGCGACGACCTTGAGCCGCTTGAGGGCGCGCAGCTTCTTCTGCCCCTTGCCCGAGCGGATCGTCTCGCGCAGGTTCTCGGCCTCGGCCTCGATGTCGAAGGTCTCCAGCAGCTTCTGGATCGCCTCGGCACCCATGGAGCCGGTGAAGTAGTCGCCGTAGCGGTCGTAGAGCTCGCGGTAGAGCCCCTCGTCCGCGATCAGCTGCTGGACGTCGAGCTTGGTGAACGTCGTCCAGATCTCGTCGAGCCGGTCGAGCTCGCGCTGCGCCCGGTCGCGGAGCTGGCGCATCTCGCGCTCGCCACCCTCCTTGACCTTGCGGCGGACGTCGCTCTTGGCGCCCTCGGCCTCGAGCTCGGCCAGATCGGCCTCGAGCTTCTGGGCGCGGGCCTCCAGGTCGGTGTCGCGGCGCTGCTCGACCTTCTTGCGCTCGACGGTCATCTCGTTCTCGAGCGTCGAGAGGTCCTGGTGGCGCAGCTCCGTGTTCACCGAGGTGATCACGTACGCGGCGAAGTAGATGATCTTCTCGAGGTCCTTGGGAGCCAGGTCGAGCAGGTAGCCCAGCCGGCTCGGGACGCCCTTGAAGTACCAGATGTGCGTGACCGGCGCGGCCAGCTCGATGTGGCCCATCCGCTCACGACGCACCTTGGCGCGAGTGACCTCGACGCCGCAACGCTCACAGATGATGCCCTTGAAGCGGACGCGCTTGTACTTGCCGCAGTAGCACTCCCAGTCGCGGGTCGGACCGAAGATCTTCTCGCAGAAGAGCCCGTCCTTCTCCGGCTTCAGGGTGCGGTAGTTGATGGTCTCCGGCTTCTTGACCTCGCCGTGCGACCACTGGCGGATGTCCTCGGCGGTGGCCAGGCCGATGCGCAGCTCGTCGAAGAAGTTGACGTCGAGCACTATGTGAGTCCTCTGTTCCTTCGTTACTCGGCTCTGGGCAGGTCAGTTGACGACGTCGTCGACGGTGATGGAGTCCGACCCCGGGCGGCTGGACAGGTTGATGCCCAGGTTCGCCGCGGCCCGCTCCAGGTCCTCGTCGTCGGAGTCGCGCATCTCGATCGCCGCACCGTCGCTGGAGAGCACCTCGACGTTCAGGCACAGCGACTGGAGCTCCTTGAGGAGCACCTTGAACGACTCCGGAATGCCCGGCTCGGGGATGTTCTCCCCCTTGACGATCGCCTCGTAGACCTTGACCCGGCCCACCACGTCGTCGGACTTGATGGTGAGCAGCTCCTGCAGGGTGTAGGCAGCGCCGTACGCCTGCATCGCCCAGCACTCCATCTCACCGAAGCGCTGGCCACCGAACTGGGCCTTACCGCCGAGCGGCTGCTGGGTGATCATCGAGTACGGGCCCGTCGAGCGCGCGTGGATCTTGTCGTCGACCAGGTGCGCGAGCTTCAGGATGTACATGTAGCCCACCGCGACCGGGAACGGGTACGGCTCGCCGGAACGCCCGTCGAACAGCTGGGCCTTGCCGTCGGGACCGACCATGCGGTCGCCGTCGCGGTTGGGGCGCGTCGAGGCCAGCAGACCGGTGATCTCGTGCTCCTTGGCACCGTCGAACACGGGCGTGGCCGTGTTCGTGTTCGGCGCGACGGAGTAGAGCTCCTCGGGCATCTTCGACGCCCACTCGGGTGTGCCCTCGATCTCCCAGCCGGACTTGGCGATCCACCCGAGGTGGGTCTCCAGGACCTGGCCGATGTTCATACGACGCGGGACACCGTGGGTGTTGAGGATGATGTCGACCGGCGTGCCGTCAGGCAGGAAGGGCATGTCCTCGGCGGGCAGGATCTTGCCGATGACGCCCTTGTTGCCGTGCCGGCCGGCGAGCTTGTCGCCGTCCTGGATCTTGCGCTTCTGCGCCACGTAGACGCGGACCAGCTCGTTGACGCCGGGCGCCAGCTCGTCCTCGTCGTCGCGGGAGAAGACCCGGATGCCGATGACCTTGCCGTTCTCGCCGTGCGGGACCTTCAGCGAGGTGTCGCGCACCTCGCGCGCCTTCTCGCCGAAGATCGCGCGGAGCAGGCGCTCCTCCGGGGTCAGCTCCGTCTCGCCCTTGGGCGTGACCTTGCCGACCAGGATGTCGCCGGGCTGGACCTCGGCGCCGATCCGGATGATGCCGCGCTCGTCGAGGTCGGCCAGGACCTCCTCGGAGACGTTCGGGATGTCCCGGGTGATCTCCTCGGCGCCCAGCTTGGTGTCGCGGGCGTCGATCTCGTGCTCCTCGATGTGGATCGACGTCAGCACGTCGTCCTGCACCAGGCGCTGCGAGAGGATGATCGCGTCCTCGTAGTTGTGGCCCTCCCACGGCATGATCGCCACGAGCAGGTTCTTGCCGAGCGCCATCTCGCCGTTCTCGGTGCACGGCCCGTCGGCCAGCACCTGGCCGACCTCGACCCGCTGCCCCTCGTCGACGATGGGCTTCTGGTTGTTGCAGGTGCCCTGGTTCGAGCGGCGGAACTTGTTGAGCCGGTAGGTCTGGCGGGTGCCCTCGTCGGCCATGACGGTGATGTAGTCGGCGCACAGCTCCTCGACCACACCGGCCTTCTCGGCCACCAGGACGTCGCCCGCGTCGACCGCGGCGCGCAGCTCCATGCCCGTGCCCACGAGCGGGGCCTCGCTGCGCAGCAGCGGGACCGACTGACGCTGCATGTTCGCGCCCATGAGGGCGCGGTTCGCGTCGTCGTGCTCGAGGAACGGGATCAGGGCCGTCGCGACCGACACCATCTGCCGCGGCGAGACGTCGATGTACTCGACGCCCGTCGGCGGGATGAGGTCGACCTCGCCGCCCTTGCGGCGCACCAGGACGCGGTCCTCGGTGAAGGAGCCGTCGTCGTTCAGCGGCGCGTTGGCCTGCGCGATGACGAAGCGGTCCTCCTCGTCGGCGGTCAGGTAGTCGATCTGCTCCGTGACGACGCCGTCGACGACCTTGCGGTACGGCGTCTGGATGAAGCCGAACGGGTTGACCTGCGCGAACGTCGACAGCGAGCCGATCAGGCCGATGTTCGGGCCCTCAGGGGTCTCGATCGGGCACATGCGGCCGTAGTGCGACGGGTGCACGTCGCGGACCTCGAAGCCCGCGCGCTCACGCGACAGACCGCCCGGGCCCAGCGCGGACAGCCGCCGCTTGTGGGTCAGACCGGCCAGCGGGTTGTGCTGGTCCATGAACTGCGACAGCTGCGACGTGCCGAAGAACTCCTTGATCGCGGCCACGACGGGCCGAATGTTGATCAGGGTCTGCGGCGTGATGGCTTCGACGTCCTGCGTCGTCATCCGCTCGCGGACGACGCGCTCCATCCGGGACAGGCCCACGCGGACCTGGTTCTGGATGAGCTCGCCGACGGTGCGCAGGCGCCGGTTGCCGAAGTGGTCGATGTCGTCGGTCTCGACGGGGACGACCTCGCCGGGGATGCCGGCCGTGCCGTTGCCGCCGCCCGCCATCGACGTCTCACCGGCGTGCAGCCGGACGAGGTACTCGATGGTGGTGGCGATGTCCTCCTCGGTCAGCGTGCCGACCGAGTTGTCGATGGCCAGGCCCAGCTTCTTGTTGGCCTTGTAGCGGCCGACCTTGGCGAGGTCGTAGCGCTTGTCCTTGAAGAACAGGTTCTCCAGCAGCGTCTGCGCGCTCTCCCGGGTGGGCGGCTCGCCCGGGCGCAGCTTGCGGTAGATGTCGAGCAGCGCCTCGTCCTGACCCGCGGTGTGGTCCTTCTCCAGCGTGGCCATGATCGTCTCGGAGAAGCCGAAGCGCTCCGAGATCTGCTCGTTGGTCCAGCCGAGCGCCTTGAGCAGCACCGTGACCGGCTGCCGGCGCTTGCGGTCGATGCGCACGCCGACGGTGTCGCGCTTGTCGACGTCGAACTCCAGCCACGCGCCGCGGCTGGGGATGATCTTGACCGAGTAGACGTCCTTCTCGGTCGTCTTGTCGATCGCGTGGTCGAAGTACACGCCGGGCGAACGGACGAGCTGCGACACGACGACGCGCTCGGTGCCGTTGATGATGAACGTGCCCTTGTCGGTCATCACGGGGAAGTCGCCCATGAACACCGTCTGGCTCTTGATCTCGCCGGTGGTGTTGTTGGTGAACTCCGCCGTGACGAACAGCGGGGCGCCGTAGGTCATGTCCTTGTCCCGGCACTCCTCGACGGAGGCCTTGACCTCGTCGAAGCGCGGGTCCGAGAAGGACAGGGACATGGACCCGGAGAAGTCCTCGATGGGGGAGATCTCCGCCAGGATCTCTTCGAGACCACCGACGGGGTTGTCGTCACCGGCGTCGATGCGACGCTGGAACCAGGCCTCGCTGCCGACCAGCCACTCGAAGGACTGGATCTGGAGATCGAGGAGGTCGGGCACCTCGAGCGGTTCGCGGATCTTCGCGAACGACACCCGGGTCGGCGCTCCCGGGAAGCTCGGGTTGGCCGAGACGGCGGAGCCGGGGGTCGCAGTGGTCACGGTGGCGCGGGAGACAGCCAAGATGCGTCCTTCCGAGAACTACGCTCTCGTCTGGCGTACACCGGCCCTCAGGCGCTACCGTCTGGTCGTCCCGCTCCGGGCAGGCGATCGTCGGGCTTGGTCGAGGATCGATGGACGCCGTCTGTTGTCGACGCGACACCTCTGACCAGGTTCCGAGTCCGCGGCCGGAACCGTCCCTGATGGGGAGCTCTCGACAGCGCGCACACGTCACCTGGGCGGAGGCAGCGCAAAGAGGCAGTCTAGCTGCAAATGCAGCCGCTGTCGAGATGGGTATCCGAGCTTCGCAGCTAGGGAACCATCGAGACCTAAGAGTGACCTGGCAGGCGCACCGAGTCAAGGCTCTACCCGTCGGTAAGTGGTCCCTTTCGCCGGACGACCGGTATTTCGCCCGGTCGAGCGGTAGGCCGAAGCGCACCGATACCCGCTGGACAACCCCTCGCGGTGGCCCGTCGACCGCCCGGCGGAGCCGTCGCGGACCCCCGGCGGGCGTTCGTCGATGCGACGGGCGGTGCGGTTGCCGCTGTCGTCACGCTCCGCGACGGCCGCCGGGCCATCGGCCGGGTAAGGGGCGCGGCGGCACAGGCACCGGCGGCACAGCGCAGCCGCAGGGCACCGGCGGCACAGGCACCGGGCGCTGCTCCGTGCATCCGCACCGGCCCTGCCCGTCGTCCGCAACCTCATGGTCGCCCCCGGCCGCGCACAGGACCACAGGGTTGCGCACAGCCTGTCGTCGGCAACCTCGTGGTCGTCGCGGTGCGCGTCGGCAGCCGTGGGGTTGCACCCGGGAGAGGGCGGCACCGACGTGCGCTCCTGCATGGTCCCGGGCGGCTTGACACCGTCCGTGGGGCGGCTGACGATCGGGCCGCGCCGGCTCGATGCACCTGCATCACGGCGTCCCGGACGGCGACACGGAGGTCGCCGCACAGCGCGAAGGAGACCGATGGGCGCGTACGCCGACAGACCGTGGACGTCGAACTACGAGGCGGGGCAGCCGGCGACGATCAGCCCGCGGTTCACCGACGCACTCTCGATGTTCCGCGCGGGCGTCGACGAGGACCCCGACGGCGTCGCCATCCACTACTTCGACGGCTCCCTCACCCGCCGCGACGTCGACGGCCTGTCCGACGCCCTCGCGGCCGCCCTGCTCGACGCCGGCCTGGAGCCCGGCGGCCGCGTCGCGCTGTACCTGCAGAACGTGCCGCAGTTCGTCATCGGGCTCGTCGCCGTCTGGAAGGCCGGCGGCATCGCGGTCTCGGTCAACCCGATGAACCGCGAACGCGAGGTCGAGCTGCTGCTCAACGACTCCGGGTCGACCGTGCTGCTGACGCTGGAGTCGCTCTACCGCGACGTGGCCGCGTCGGTCGTCGGCGGCACGCCGGTGCACACCGTCGTCACGACGTCGGAGCTGGAGTACCAGTCCCGCAACGATCCCCGGCTCTTCGCGGGCGTCGAGCGCATCCCCGCCAAGGAGCAGACGGCGCCCGACGGGGTGACCGTCGTGGACATGGCCGAGCTCCTCGACCGCTTCCGCGGCGCCACTCCCCCGCCGGTCACCCCCGCCCCGGGTGACACCGCGATGCTCACCTACACCTCCGGCACGACCGGTCCGCCGAAGGGCGCCATGAACGGCCACGGGAACATGGCCTTCAACGCCGACGCGTTCCGGCAGTGGTGCTCGATCGGCCCGGACGACGTCATCTACGGCGTCGCCCCGCTGTTCCACATCACCGGCCTCGTCGCCGACATCGCGCTCGCGATGCTCACCCGGGCCCCGCTGGTGCTGTTCCACCGCTTCGAGCCCGGCGTCGCGCTCGACGCCATCCGGGAGCACCGCCCGACGTTCACCGTCGCGTCGATCACGGTGTTCATCGCGCTGATGAACACCGAGGGCGCCACCGCCGAGGACTTCTCGTCGATGACGAAGCTGTGGTCGGGCGGGGCCCCGATCCCGCCGTCGACGGTCGAGGCGTTCGAGCGGCAGTTCGGCCGGTACGTGCACAACATCTACGGCCTCACCGAGACCACCTCCCCCACCCACGCCGTGCCCAGGGGGGCCGCCGCACCTGTCGACGAGGCCTCGGGCGCCCTGTCGGTCGGGCTGCCGTGGTTCGACACGGTCGCGCGCATCGTCGGCGACGACGGGCAGGAGCTGCCCGTCGGCGAGATCGGCGAGATCGCGATCAGCGGGCCGCAGGTCGTCGCGGGCTACTGGGGCAAGCCGGAGGAGACGGCCACGGCGTTCCCGGGCGGGGAGCTGCACACCGGCGACGTCGGCTACATGGACGCCCAGGGCTGGTTCTACATCGTCGACCGCAAGAAGGACCAGATCAACGCCGGGGGCTACAAGGTGTGGCCCCGTGAGGTCGAGGACGTCCTGTACGAGCACGAGGCGGTCCGGGAGGCGGCCGTCGTCGGCGTCCCCGACACCTACCGGGGCGAGACGGTCAAGGCGTTCGTGAGCCTGCGTCCCGGGCACGAGGTGACCCCGGAGGAGCTCATCGCCTTCGCGAAGGGCCGAATGGCGGCCTACAAGTACCCGCGCCTGGTGGAGATCCTCGACGAGATCCCGAAGACGGCCTCGGGCAAGCTGCTGCGCCGCGAGCTGCGCGACCGCGCCGCGAAGGCCTGAGCGCGGCCCGACCCGCCCCTGCGACGCCGAAGGGCGGCACCGGAGCTCCGGTGCCGCCCTTCGGACGTGGTGCTGGTGCGACGTCAGCTCAGGCTGACCTTCGCGCCGGCCTCCTCGAGCTTCGCCTTGGCGGCCTCGGCCGCGTCCTTGGCGACACCCTCGAGGATCGGCTTCGGGGCCGACTCGACGAGGTCCTTGGCCTCCTTCAGGCCCAGGCCCGAGACGAGCTCGCGCACGACCTTGATGACCTGGATCTTCTTGTCGCCGGCGGCGTCGAGGACGACGTTGAACTCGTCCTTCTCGGCCTCGGCCTCGGCGGGGGCACCACCGGCGGCGGGGCCGGCAGCGGCCACGGCGACGGGGGCGGCGGCGGTGACCTCGAAGGTCTCCTCGAACTTCTTGACGAACTCGGACAGCTCGATGAGCGTCAGGTCCTTGAACGCGTCGAGCAGCTCGTCGGTGGACAGCTTCGCCATGATCGGCTCTCTTTCTCGAAGTACAGCGGTGGGTGGGGTGATCGGCTCTCGCCGGTCACCGAGTTACTCGGACGCCTCGGCGGCGGACTCGCTCGCGGCCTCGGCGGCGGGGGCTTCCCCACCCTCGGCGGCACGCTTGTCGGCCAGCGCCTGCGCGAGACGCGCGACCTGCGACGCGGGCGCCGCGAAGAGGCCGGCCGCCTTGGCCAGGTTGCCCTTCATCGCGCCGGCCAGCTTGGCCAGCAGGACCTCGCGGGACTCCAGGTCGGCGAGCTGGTTGACCTCGGTGACGGTCAGCGGGCGACCGTCCATGAAGCCGCCCTTGATCACCAGGCCCTGGTGCGCCTTGGCGAAGTCGCGCAGCGCCTTGGCCGCGTCGACGGGCTCGCCCTGGACGAAGGCGATGGCCGTCGGGCCGGTCAGCAGTGCGTCGAGACCCTCGACGCCCGCATCCGCAGCCGCCCGCTTCACCAGGGTGTTCTTGGCGACGCGGTACGTGGCGTCCGGGCCGAGCGAGCGGCGCAGCTCGGTGAGCTGGGCCGTGGTGAGGCCGCGGTACTCGGTGACCACCGAGGCGGTCGCGCCCCGGAACCGGTTGGCGATCTCGTCGACCGCCTCGACCTTGTCGGGTCGGGCCATCCCTGTGCCTCCTCTCGGTGTCGGTGCGATCCACCGCCTCCGACCCCCGAGGAACGACGAACGCCCCGGCGCAGGAGCGCACGGGGCGTACAGGCACGATCGGCCCGGAACCTCGTCCTCCTGCGCGGGCCGCCCGTGTGCACGGGACCTTCGTACGGGCCGGGACACTCACCCCGGCGCCGCAGACCTGCGGTCTTCGGTGGAACCGACGTCGAGAGTACGCGCCCGGCCGCGGGTACCTGCGCGCGGGGCCGCCACGGCCCTCGTGAGCGGGCTCAGCGGACCTGCACGTCGGCGACCTTCCAGACGCCGTCGACCAGCTTGCCCGTGACGGTCAGCCGGCCCGCCGACGCGGCCTGGGTCTGCCCGTCGGCCGCCGCGGCCTTGGTGGCCTGCTGGTCGACGAACACGACCGCGACGGCGGTGTCGCCGTGGATCTCGCGGACGGCGATCTGCGAGATCGTCGCGGTGACGACGGCCTGCTGCTGCGTGCCGAGCGTGCGGACCTGGTCGAAGAGCTTGTCGTACTCGGCCTGGAAGTCCGGCGTGATGACGGCCCGGGCGGCCTGCTGGTTCTGGTCGAGGCGCGTGTAGTCGAACGAGTAGATCTTCCTCACCGCGTCGCCGAGCTGCTGGGAGACCTGCGCGGTCGCCCCGACGTCGACCAGCGCGGTGTTTTCCACCGCGGCGGAGTGCGCGGTGCGCCACCACGACACGCCCATGAACGCGGCGGCCAGCAGCAGCACCGCGGCGACGGCGGCGACGGCGGCCGTCGAGCGCGGGGTGGTCGCGACGGGGAGACGGCGGGGCAGGGCCCGCAGGCGGCGGGCCCGCTGTGGTGCCGCGCCGGCCTCGGGGTCCTCGGTGTCCTCGGTGTCCTCGGTGTCGTCGAGGTCGTCGAGGTCGTCGAGGTCGTCGAGGTCGTCGAGGTCGTCGAGGTCGTCGAGGTCGTCGGTCGCGCCGGGCTCGCCGCCGGCGGCGGTCGCCGCGCGACGCGTGCGGAACCCGCGGCCGCGCCGACGGGGCGCGACCACCGCGGGCACGTCGGTCGTGGGCGCGTCGGTCGTGGGCGCGTCGGCCGGATCCCCGTCGGTGCCGGCCGCGTCGGTGGGGACCGCGGCTGTCGCGACTGCGTCGGCGGGATCGGCCGTCGCGGGCGTGTCCCGGGCGTCGACGTCGGCCGGCTCCGGCGCCGTCCGCACGGCGGCAGCCGCCCGGGACGGCGCCACCGGGACGCCCCGGGGCCGGGAGCGGCGCCGCGCGGGCCGGGCCTCGGTGTCGGCCGCGACGTCGGGCCGGGTCTCCGGTCCCCTGGCCGGCTCGCGGGGGTCGGCGCCGGCCGGGTCGGGCCGGGTGCCGGCGGGGACGCGGCCGGCGACGCGGGGGGTGCGGACGCCCGACGGGCGGCGGCGGTGGGTCGGGGGCATGTCGGTGACCTCCTGGGAGTCGGTCGACCTCGGGGTTCCGGACGGGTGCGGGGCGGGATCAGCCCGCCGCGCCGCCGACCGGGTCGATCTTGGCGACCTTCCAGCCGTCGTCGGTGCGCGTCATCTCCATCTGGACGCGCTGGCGCGTCGGCGGGGTCTTGCCGCCGTCGTCGAGCGTGACGTCCATGCCGACGAGCACCCGTGCGGTGCCGGCCCGGTCGTCGAGCTCGGCGACGGCCGCGTCGGTGACCGTGCCGTGCGCGCTCGCCGGCAGCTTGCCGATCATCTGCACGTACTGGTCGTGGCTGGTCTGCAGCTCGTCGAGCTGCGAACCCGTGGCGACGGCCTCCCAGCGGGCGACGGTCCCGGCGGCGTCGGACTTGTCGACGGCCGTCACCGTCTCGCCCGCCTGCCGGGCCGCGACGAGCACGGCGTCACGGTCCTGGGCCAGCCGCGTCGAGCCGCTGGTCGCCGTGACGAGCCACAGGATCCCGGTGACGAGCACCAGCACCACACCGACGACCACGGCGATCGAGAGGCCACGGCGGAACCGGGTGGCGCCCTGCCCGCCGGTGGGCGCGGCGTCGGCGCCGGGCGTGCCGGCCTCGGGGACGGGTCGTTCCGGGGCGTGTGTCGTCATCGGGCACTCCATCCGGAGGCGGGGAGCCTGCCATCGGGGACTGCGGTCAGGTACGGGGTCGTCCGGTCGAGGTGTCGGGTCATCGCTGCTCAGGGCTCGAGGATCTGCGCGGGGGTGCCGAGTGGGACGCGCCAGGGGTCGGGCGCCGACCCCGCCGGCAGGACCTGGCCGCTCCCTGCGCTCGTCGTACCCGGAGGCGGCTTCGGTGTCGCCGCGCGCGGGACGTTCTGCGCGCCACGGACGTCGGTGGGGCTGCCGGGCGGCTCGGCACAGTAGGCGCCGGCGTTGACCGGGGTCTCGGCGACGTCGTTGCCGGGCCGCCGCGGCGTGCCGCCGTAGCCCTGCTCGCAGACGATCGGGTCGAAGAGGTTCACGACGAGCCCGAGGTGCGCGGTGCCGTCGCCGGGGACGGTCGTGTAACCGCTGGCGACGACACCGGGATAGGTGACGAGCAGCTGGCGCAGCCCGGCCTGGCGCGGCTCGGCGACCCGGCTGACCGTCAGCGTGTCGGCGATGATCTGTCCCAGCCCGCTGCCGCTCTCGGCGAGCAGGCCGCTGACCTCGTCGGCCGCGCCGGGTCCGGCCTCGATGAGCCGGCGCAGGTCGGGGTCGGACGTCTTGAGCTGCGCGGCGAGCAGCGCGAGGTTCCGGCTGAAGTCGGTGAACTGCCCGGCGACGTCGTTCTGCGTGGTGAGGACGGTCCGCCCGTCGCTGAGCAGCGAGGTCGTCTGCGGCAGCGCGGCGACGGCGGCCGCGGTGAACGATTTGCTGGTGTCGAGCAGCTGCTGCAGTGGCTGGGCGGTGCCCGCGAACGCCGTCCCCAGCTGGTCGACGACGGTGCGCAGCGAGTCGAGCGGCACCGAGCGGACGAAGCCGTCCAGGCTGGAGACGAGGTCCTCGACCGGCACCGGCACCGACGTGCGCGCCGCCGGGATGACCGAGCCTGCGCCGAGCATCGGCCCGCCCGTCGAGTCCGGGGACAGGTCGACGTACTGCTCCCCGATCGCCGAGAGGTCGCGGACGGCGGCGTGCAGGTCCGCGGGGATGGCGGGGGCGGTCCGGTCGATGTCGAGGCGCACGTCGACGCCGGTGGGGGTGACGGTCAGGTCGCCGACCCGTCCGACGCTCACCCCCCGGTAGGTGACGTCGGCGCCGGAGAAGATGCCGCCGGAGTCGGCGAGCTGCATCGTCACCGGGTAGGTCGTCGCCCCGAAGACGGTTCCGAGCCCCGCGTACCGGATGCCGACGTAGCCGACGCCGACGAGGGTGATCACGAGCAGCGCGAACAGCTGCCTGCGGACCGTACGGGTGATCATCGGCCCCCTCCGAGCAGCCCGCCGACGAGCCCGCCGTCGCGGGGTGGCGGCGTGGTCGTGGTCGCGGCCGGGGCGCCCGGTGCCGGGGGTGGGGCGGGCGTCGTCGCGTCGGGCGCGGGCGGTGGGGGCGGCGCCGTCTGCGGGTCCTGCGTCGTCAGCGGCGTCGGGACCTGGCCGAGCAGCGGGAACGCCGGCCGGTTCGGGTCACCGCCGAGCAGCGGTGCGAGCAGCTGCGCCGTGGCCGGGAGCCCGCTGAGCAACGGGGCGTCGGGCCCGATCGGGGGCTCCGGGGAGCGGGCGAGGTTGTCGAGCAGGTCCTTGAGGTCGAGGTCGGCGCGGACGTAGAGGTTGGCGTAGTCGCCGGCGAAGCCGGGGACCGCGGCGTCGGTGAACGGGAACGTGCCGAGCATCTGCAGCGAGTTCGGCAGGTTCTGCCCGGCCTCGGCGAGCTTCGACAGGGTCGGCTGCAGCGACCTCAGGTCGGCGAGCAGGTCGTCACGGGAGCGGTCGACGACGTCCGTGCCCACCTGGGAGAGCCGGTCGAGCGCCTGGAGCATGTCGACGAGCTGGGCGCGCTGGTCGGCCAACTCCTGGATGCCCGGCCCGAGGTCCTGCAGCGCGCCGGCGATCTGGTCCTTGCGGGCCGCGAGCGTCGCCGAGAGGCGGTTGATCGAGTCCAGCGCGCGGGTGATCTCCGACTTGTGCGCGTCGAGCGTGCCGACGAGGGTGTCGAGATCGGCCAGCAGCGACCGGATCTGTGGCTCGTTGCCCGCCAGGGCCTTGTTCAACTCGGTGGTGATCGTCCGGATCTGGCCGACGCCGCCGCCGTTGAGCAGCATCGACAGCGCGCCGAGCACCTCCTCGACCTCGGCCGCCCGGCTCGTCGCCGAGATCGGGATGGTCGCGCCGTTCCTCAGCGTGCCGGTGGCGCCCTGGTCGGGTGGGGCGAGCTCGACGAACTTCTCCCCCAGCAGGCTGGTGTCGCGGACCCTGGCGACCGCGTTCGCGGGCAGGGTCACGTCGTGGTTGACCTTCACGGTGACGACGGCGTTCCAGGTCGCGGGGTCGACGCGGATGTCGGAGACGGTGCCGACGGACACGTCGGCCACCTTCACCAGCGACTGCGGCACGAGGTCGGCGACGTCGGCGAACTGGATCGTGACGCTGTACGGGTCGTCACCGAGGTCGGCGCCCCCGGGCAGGTCGACGCCGCGTAGCCCGCCGGAGAACACCCCGCAGCCCGACAACAGCGCTCCGACGAGCGCCGTCGAGACCGCGAGCCGCAGCGCGCGCCTCATCGGCCACCTCCCAGCAGCCCCGGGAGCAGTCCGGGCGGGGCACTCGTGGCCGGCGTCGTCGACGGGGACGGTGCCGTCGCCGACGACGTCGCGGCGGAGTGCGACGGCGCAGCCGGCGCGCCCGTCGTGGGCGGGGTGAGCGCGGGCGCGGTCAGCCCGATCGGCGGGTCGACCGGCACGGCCATCGCCGGGAACGCCGGTACCTGCCCCTGCTGCAACGACGTGATGACGGCCGCCGCGCTGGGCAGCGGCACCGCACCGGAGATCACCGGCTCCAGCGACCTGCAGGTGTCGCCGAGGGGCGCGGGGACGGTCCCCGAGCGCTGCAGCATCGTGCACAGGAACAGCACGGGCGGGAACGACAGCTCGTTGATGTTGGCCCGGGTGTCGAGCGTCCCCGAGGCACCGTTGTAGGTGTTGGAGAGGTTGCCGACGGCGGCGGGCGCGACGTCGAGGATCTCGGCGAGGGCGCGCTGCTCGTCGGCGAGGGTGCCGGTGACGTCGGTCAGCTTGTCGACGTCGGACTTCAGCGCCGCGCGGTTGTCGGCGATGAACGCCTGCACCTCGCCGAGGGCCAGCGACAGCTCCTGCAGCGCCCCGCCCAGGTCCTCGCGCTGGTCGGCCAGGGTTCGGGTGACCGAGTCGAGGCGGTCGGTGAACTCGCGGACGGTGCCGTCGTCGTTCTTCAGCGTCTCGGTGACCTTCTGCAGCTGGGTGATGGTGCCGAAGAGGTCGTCGCTCGACCCGGACAGCGTCGTCGACAGCTGTCCGAGGTTGTGGATGGTGTCGTTGAGCGCCTGGCCGTTGCCGTCCAGGTTGGCGGCGGCGACGCCGAGGACGTCGGACAGCGCTCCGGTCTTGTTCGCCCCGTTCGGGCCGAGCGCGTCGGCGAGCTGGGTGGCGGTGCGGCTGAGGTCGTCCACACCCAGCGGGACGGCCGTGCGCTCCAGCGGGATCACGGCGCCGTCGGCGAGCCGGGGGCCGCCCGTCCACACCGGGGCCAGCTCGACGTAGCGGCCCGTCACCAGGCTCGGCGACACCACGACGGCCTTGACGTCGGCGGGCAGCTGCACGTCGGGGTCGGTGATCGTCATGTCGACGCGTACCTGCGTGCCCTGCGGGGTGATCTTGTCGATCGTGCCGACGTTCACCCCGAGCACGGTCACGGCGTTGTCGTCGAACAGCGCCGACGCGTTGGTGAAGTACGCGGTGACCCGGCGGCCGGTGCCCCCGGTCGCCAGCCAGATCCCCGCCGCCAGCAGCACCGCGACGACCGAGACCAGCGCGAGGATCTGCATCCGCGCGCGGTCGCGGGCCCAGCCGGGCATCTCAGCATCCCCCCGGGTTGAGCGGGCCGATGCTCGGCGTGGGCAGCAGGCCGCAGATGTAGTTGTCGAACCAGTGCCCGTTGCCGACGGCGTTGGTGAACAGCCGCACGAAGACGGCCTCCTTCTGCAGCACCTGCGACAGGTTGTCCTGGTTGCGCTGCAGCACGTCCGCGACCTTGTCGAGCGACTCCAGCGTCGGGCGGAGCCGGTCGGTGTTGTCGGCGACGAGCCCGCGCAGCTGCGTGGCCAGCGCGCGGGTCCCCGTGAGCAGCGTCGCGATGGCGTCGCGCCGCTGCTGCAGCTCGCCGAGCAGGAGGTTGCCGTCCGACAGCAGGGAGTCGATGTCGCCGCGCCGGTCGGCCAGCGTCGTCGCCAGCGTGTTCGTGCCCTTGAGCAGGCTGCGCAGCTGGTCGTCGCGGCTCGCGATCGTCGTCGAGAGCCGGGAGAGGCCGTCGAGCGCGCCGCGGACGTCGGGCGCCGAGCCGCGGAAGGTGTCGGCCAGCGTCGTCAGGCTCTTCGCGAGCTGGGTCGTGTCGAGCTGGTCGAGGGTGCCGGACAGCCCGTTGAACGCCTCGACGACGTCGAACGGCGACGCGGTCCGCGAGCGCGGGATGACCGTGTCCGGGTCCAGGTCGGCGGTGCCCTGCGGGTCGAGCGCGAGGTACTTGGCGCCGAGCAGGGTGCGGATCCCGATCAGGGCCGTCGTCCGGTCGCCGATCCAGGCGTCGTCGACCTGGAACGTCACCAGCACGTGGTCGCCGTCGAGCGTGACGCTGCGGACCCGGCCGGTCTCCACGCCCGCGACCGTGACCTTGTCCCCCGGCTGCAGGCCCGCGGCCTCGGTGAACTCCGCGGAGTAGGTCGTCCCGCCGAACAGCGACGGCCCGTTGAACGCCAGCAGCCCGCCGACGAGCAGCACGACGATGCCCAGCACGGCCAGCGGGACGGGACGCTTCAGGACTGTCACGAGCCACCGCCGACGAGGGGGAGGTTCGACGGCACCGGCAGGGCCGGCACGCCCGTCGGGAGCGGCAGGTTGGACGGCGCGGGCAGCAGCGGCGGGTCCTGCCCGCCGGAGCCGCCCGGGTCGGCGCCGCAGCGCGGTGCGTCGGAGGTGAAGACGGGCAGCTCCTGCGCCGGGACGAGGCCACCGACCCCGACCGACCCGCTGAACCCGCACAGGTAGAACTGGAACCAGCTGCCGTAGCTCGACGCCCGCGACAGCGTGTTGAGCTTCGTCGGGGCGAACTGCAGGAAGTGCTCGATCGTCGGCTCGCCCTGGTTGAGCTGGTCGGTGAGGTTCCCCAGCGACGCGATGTCCTGCTTCAACGCGGGCCGGCCCTCCTCGAGCAGGCCCGCGGTCGTCGTCGTCAGGTCGCCGAGCGAGGAGATCGCGTCGCCGATGGGCCTGCGGTCCTCGGCGAGCCCCGACACGAGCCGGCGCAGCGACACGAGGAGGTCGTTCAGCTGGTCGTCGTGGTCGGAGATCGTCTGCAGGACCGTGTCGAGGTTGTCGATGACCTGCCCGATCACCTGGTCGCGGTCGGCGATCGTGTTGGTCAGCGACGCCGTGCTCGCCAGCAGGCTCTCGACCGTCCCGCCCTGGCCCTGCAGGACCTCGACGATCTCCATCGACAGCGTGTTGACCTGGTCGGGATCGAGCGCGGCGAACAGCGGCTTGAAGCCGTTGAACAGCGTCGTGAGGTCGAGCGGCGGCGTCGTGCGGTCGACCGGGATCTCCCCGCCCGGCGGCAGCGGCACCGGGTTGCCGCCCTGGCCCTGCGCCAGGGAGAGGAAGCGCTGCCCGATCAGGTTCTTGTAGAGCACCGCCGCGGTGACCGAGCCCGGCAGCTTCTGCGCGGAGTCGACGCTGAAGTCGACCTGGGCGAACCGGCGGTCGACGATCTTCACGTCGTCGACGCTGCCGACGACGACGCCCGCGATCCGCACGTCGTCGCCCGGGAGCAGGCCCGACGCGTCGGTGAACCGGGCGCTGTACGCCGTCCGGTCACCACCCTGCGCGTTGGCGATCGTCAGCGCGAGCACGGTCGTCGCCAGTGCCGTGACCAGCGCGAACACCAGAAACTTGACCAGCGGTGCGACGGGGACGCGGCTCACGTCAGCGTCACCTCGCTGCCGCGGTAGAGGGGGCCGACGAGCATGCTGCTCCAGTTCGGGACCTGCGCGGGCGAGGTGCCCTGCTGAACCGCCACCAGCTCGGAGATCATCTGCCGGTCGCCCGGGGAGTTGGCCAGACCCATGCCGGTGCGCCACGACGCCGGCTCGTTGGTCGCCGGGCTGCCGCCGCGGACCCCGCCCCACGTCGACGACCCGTCGTAGGTGCCGTAGGTGTCGACGCCGAACGCCGACGGGTTGCCGACCGGGTTGCCCGCGGGCGGCGGGGAGGGCTTCGACCCGTCGCGGAACGGGCCGTCGGGCGGGCTCTGCGCGCCCGGATAGGTGATCGGGTAGCAGCGCGGGCCGCGGTCGTCGAGGTAGCGGGGCTCCTCGCCGGGGCTGTACTTGCCCTTGTTGTTGACGATCTCCAGGGTGATGTGGATGCCAGGCTTGTCGGTGCCCTTCCCGAACGCGTTGTCGGCGAACGGGACCAGCCCGGCCATCTGCTGGAAGAAGCAGGGGAACTCGGGGGCGTAGCGGGCCAGCGACTCCAGCGTCGGGCGGCTCGACGCCGAGAGCGCCACGATGTTGTCGCCGTTGGCCCGCAGGAAACCGGTCAGGTCGTCGGACGCGCCGGTGACCGAGGCCTCGAACGCCCGCAGGTTCGCGCTCTCGTCGACGATCGTCGTGCTGGTGGTGCGCAGGTCGTCGAGCGCGTTCAGCAGGTCGGGTGCCGCACCGTCGAGGTTGTCGGCGTAGTCGGCGAGCTGGGTGATGTCGGCGTTCAGGTCCGGCAGGCTCGGGTTGAGGCCCTCGAGCAGCGTGTCGAGCTGCACGAGCGTGTGGCCGAGCTCCTCGCCGCGCCCGGACAGCGCCTGGGACAGCGCGCCGAGCGTCGTGGCCAGCTGCTGCGGCTCGACGTCGCGCAGCAGGGGCAGCAGCCCGTCGAGGACCCGCTCGAGCTCGACGGCGGCCCGGCTGCGGTCCTCCGGGATGACGTCGCCCGCCCGCAGGTGCCCGCCCGCCGGCGTCGCGGGCGGGACCAGAGACACGTACTTCTCGCCGAACAGCGTCTTGGGCAGCAGCCGGGCCGACACGTCCGCCGGGATCGCGTCGATCTTGTCGGGGTCGATCTCCATCGTGACGACGGCGCGCGCCCCGTTGGTGGTGATGTCCTCGACCCGGCCGACGACCATGCCGCGGACCTTCACGTCGGCCCGCGTGTTGAGCTGGGCGCCGACGTGGTCGACGTCGAGGGTCACCGGGACGCCGGAGTCGAACGCGCCGGCGTACTTCGCGACGGCGAGCCCGACCATCAGGGCGATCACCGCGATGAACGCGACGCCCTGCAGGACCCGGCGGGTGGACCTCATCCGGCCACCTGCACCGAGGTCGACGTCCCGTAGATGACCAGCGTCAGGAAGAAGTCGAGCACGGCCGTCGAGACGATCGACAGCCGCACCGCCCGGCCCACCGCGACCCCGACGCCCGCCGGACCACCCTTGGCCCGGTACCCGTAGTGGCAGTGGATCAGGATGATCACCACGGAGAAGACGATCACCTTGAGATAGGAGAACAGCACGTCGCTGACCGGGAGGAACAGGTCGAAGTAGTGGTCGTAGGTGCCGCCGGGCAGCCCGTTGACCACCGTCACGTTGAGCCGGGACGCGACGAAGCTGGCCAGCAGGCCGATCGTGTACATCGGGATCACGGCGATCATCCCGGCGATCACCCGCGTCGTGACGAGGAACGGCACGCTCGGCACGGCCATGACCTCGAGCGCGTCGACCTCCTCGGAGATGCGCATCGCGCCGAGCTGTGCGGTGAACCCGGCGCCGAGCGTCGCGGTCAACGCCGACGCCGCCACCAGCGGCGCGATGTCGCGGGTGTTGAAGTAGGCCGTGATGAAGCCGGTGAGCGCCTCGACGCCGAGCGAGTCGAGCGCGCGGAAGCCCTGGAGCCCGACGAGCGAGCCGACGAACAGCGACAGCGCCGCCATCACGCCCGCGGTGCCGAGGATGACGATCAGCGCTCCGGACCCGAAGCTGACCTCGGCCAGCAGCCGCGCGATCTCCCCGCGGTAGCGCCGGACGGTCCGCGGGATCCACGCGATCGCCCGCGCGTAGAGCGACAGCTGGTCACCGAGCTCCGCCAGCTGGTCGAGCGGCCCGCGCAGCGCGCGGCGGGTCCTGGTGCCGAACGCGGTGCTCACCTCAGACCCCCTTCGGCGGGACGATCTGCAGGTACAGGGCCGTGAGGATGAGGTTGATCAGGAACACCAGCACGAACGAGATGACGACGGCCTGGTTCACCGCGTCGCCGACCCCCTTGGCACCGGGCGGCGGGTTGAGCCCGCGGTAGGCGGCGACGACGCCCGCGGTGAAGCCGAACAGCGCCGCCTTGACCTCCGACACGACGATGTCGCTGACCTGCGCGATCGCGGAGAAGCTGGCGATGTAGGCACCGGGCGTGCCGCCCTGCACGACGACGTTGAAGAAGTAGCCGCCCGCGACGCCCACGACGGTGGCCAGCCCGTTGAGCACCAGCGCGGTCGTCGCCATGGCGAGGACCCGCGGCACGACCAGGCGCTGGATCGGCGAGATGCCGAGCACCTCCATCGCCGCGATCTCCTCGCGGATGGTGCGGGCGCCCAGGTCGGCGCACACCGCGCTGCCACCGGCGCCGGAGATCAGCAGGGCGGTGACGATCGGCGCCGCCTGTTGGACGATCGCGAGCACGCTGCCCGCGCCCGTCTGGCTCTGGGCACCGAACTGGCGGGTGAGCTCGGCGAGCAGCAGTGCGATCGTCGCGCCGAAGGGGATGGTGAACAGGGCCGTCGGCAGTGCCGAGACCTTGGTGACGAACCACGTCTGCTCGATGTACTCGCCGAGCTGGAAGGGCCGCCGAAACGTCATCCGGACGATGTCGACACCCAGCGCGAAGAGCTGGCCGACCGGGGTCAGCGCGCGGGTGACGGGGCTGGGCGCGGTCATGACAGGCGGTGCCGCCCCTCGGGGTCGACGGAGTCCTCGCGCACGACCGGGAGCTGCGTGGTCGGGTCGTCGTCGACGGTCGGCATCCACCCCGTCGGCGCCTCGTCCGCATACGACTCCCGGATCGCGTCCCGGGCGGCGTGCGGGAGGGTGTGCAGCATCGACTCGACGCGCTCGCGGCGGCGGGCGACGGCCCGCCGCTCGGGCAGCCCCGCCGACGGTTCCAGCTGCGGCTTCAACGGCGGCAGCCCGGCGAGCTCACCGGCCTCGGCCAGCTCCCGCTCGGCCTGCGCGGTGTCCTTCTCCTCGCTCATTCCGATCGGACCCTGCCGTCGCCCGTTGAGGAACTGCGCGACGACCGGCTCCTCGCTGGTCAGCAGCACCTCACGCGGCCCGAACATCGCCAGGTGCTTGCGGTAGAGCATCCCGATGTTGTCCGGCACGGTCTGCGCGGTGTTGATGTCGTGGGTGACGATCAGGAACGTCGCGTCGGTCTGCGCGTTGAGGTCGATGATCAGCTGGTTCAGGTACGCGGTGCGCACGGGGTCGAGGCCGGAGTCGGGCTCGTCGAACAGGATGATCTCGGGGTCGAGCACGAGAGCGCGGGCGAGGCCGGCCCGCTTGCGCATGCCGCCGGAGATCTCCCCCGGCAGCTTCTTCTCGTCGCCGGTGAGGCCGACCATCTCCATCTTCTCGGCGACGATGTCGGCGATCTTCGCCTCGGAGAACTTCGTGTGCTCGCGCAGCGGGAACGCGATGTTGTCGTAGAGGTTCATCGACCCGAACAGCGCGCCGTCCTGGAACAGCACCCCGAAGAGCTTGCGCAGCTCGTAGAGCCGCGACTCCGAACAGCGCACGAGATCGGTGTCGTGGATGACGATCGAGCCCCGCTCCGGCTTGAGCAGCCCGATCAGGGTCTTGAGGAAGACGGACTTGCCGGTGCCCGAGGGGCCGAGCAGCACGCTGACCTCGCCGGGCGGGAGCGTGAGCGTCACGTCGGACCAGATGTTCGCGCGACCGAAGGACTTCGACAGTCCTTCGACCTTCACCTCGACACCCGGCACGCGGCGCGCCTCCATTCGACCGTGAACGCGGAACGCCGCCGCGGGTGCTTGGGGAGCGCGCAGGCGGCTACCGACAACCGGTCAACGAGGCTGGTCGGGGTGGGTTACTGGCGAGTTGTGGTCCCGCCCCCAAGTTGGTCCGAACGGAGGGCGTGTTGCGGCCGGGTGTCCGAACCGTCGCTGCCCTGCGTCACGGGGCACCCCGTCGGGAACGTCCCGAGTCCCTCGACGGTGAACCCCTGCGGGTAGCTGCGCACGCCCGGGAGGTCGCGGAACATGCTGGGTTCCGTCCGCACCGGCATGAACCGGACGACCCGCCCGCGCAGCCGCAGGGCCTTCCGTGACAGGACCTCCACGGCCCGCGGCGGCGACCGGTACGCCAGCGCCCGGCGCAGCGGCTCGTCCATCAACGAGCGGGCGAACGCGTCGACCGCCGGACGCGGGGCCAGGTGGTTCGGCGGGAACGTCGCCAGCAGGGCGAGCGTGGAGTCGGCGACCGTGCGCGACCCGGGGTCGTAGCGGAAGTGCGCGGCCTCGTAGCCGTCGAGCAGGGTGGTGAACTCGCGCCACGTCGCGGGCACGTCGGGAATGCCCATGTGCCTGCCCAGCTCGCGGTAGTAGTTGGCCGACGCCGTCTTCTCGTCCTCGGTGAGCCTGCGCCAGCCGTACGCGTCGAGCCAGCGGATCGGCGTCACCACGAAGGTCGACAGCACGTAGCGCATGTCGTCGTCGGAGATGTCGTAGCCGCGGTGCATCCGGTTGACCCGGCGGATCGCGGCCCGCCCCTCCTCGGCGTCGAAGCCGTGTTCGAGCACCGCCTCCAGCAGCAGGCCGGTGTCGTCGTAGCGCTTCTGGACGCGGCGGGTGAACTCCCCCGTCCGGTGCAGCAGCCGGCCGATCGACGGGACGGCGTAGGTCCGGAACAGCGCGAAGCTCAACGCCTGGTTGATGTCCCACGGGAACTCGTACAGCGCGAGCTGCCGGTAGATCTCGTGGAAGTCGGTCTCCGGGTCGAGCTCGGCCAGCGCGTCGCGGCGGGCGAACCGGGTCCTAACGCGCCGCGGCAGCCAGTTCACGGGAGTCCTCCGCGTGGAACCGCTCCTCCAACGCCTCGGGTGAGGCGTCGACGTCGATCACCGCCAGATCGGCGCCGCGGGCGGACTCGATCGCTCCGAGCCGGCGGCCCAGCTTGTCCATCGCGTACTCGGCCAGCTCGTTCATGTCGACGTCGAACGGGACCTGCCCGCCGTCGGCCTCGACCTTCTCGAAGGTGCCGGTGACCACCCCCATCGAGGGCACCATCAGCTCCTGCATCCGCTCGTCGACCACGTCGAACATCGCGTCGTCGGCGGCGACGTGGCGGCGGCAGGTGAACGTCCCCCACGCCATGTGGCGGCGCTCGTCGTCACCGATGTGCTTGATGACCTGCTGCATGCCCGGCAGGATGCCGCGGCTCGTGCAGATCTTCGCCCACGTGAAGTAGCCGGTGAGCGCGAGCGTGCCCTCCACGATGTGGTTGTAGGTCACCGACGCCCGGACCTGGTTGCGCGGTGAGGGGTCGGCGGCCAGCGCGTACAGGCTGGCGGGCAGCTCCTGGGTGAAGATCTGCATGTAGTGCTCGTTGAACTCGATGAACGGATGCAGGTCCTCGGTCATGCCGACGGCGTCGAACCAGCGGCGGAACGCGTCGGTGTGCTTGGCCTCCTCGAAGACGAACTGCGTCAGGTACATCTCGTCGGCCAGCCGGCCCTCCGCGGCCATCGCGGCGACGAACGGCTGCAGGTCCTGCGTCACCGACTCCTCCCCCGCCATGAACTGCGCGGCCAGCGCGAAGGTCCACCAGCGCTCGTCGTCGGTCATCGCGGCGATGTCGCGGGCGTCCTGGCTGAAGTCGATGTCGGCGGGGTTCCAGTGCCGGGCGTTGCCCTTGGCGAACAGCCGCATCGGGAACGAGTCCCGGTTGAGCCCCTTGTTCGCCAGACTCGCGAAACCGGTCCGCTTCCCGTGCTCGATGCTCCTGGTCATCGCTCCCCCTCAGTACCGGATGAGCCCGCGGATGTTGCGGCCCGCCCGCATGTCCTCGTAGCCGCGGTTGACGTCCTCGAGCGCGTACTCCTGCGTGATCAGCTCGTCGAGCTTGAGCTGCCCGGTGTTGTGCAGCTCGAGCAGCCGCGGGATGTCGTGCTGGCTGTTGGCGCTGCCGAACATCGCGCCGCGGATCTGCTTCTCGTAGACGGTGACGTCGAGCAGCGACAACGCGGCGGTCTCGTCGCCGCGCGGTGCCAGTGCCGTCACCACGACCCGGCCACGCTTGCCCACGAGCTCCAGCGCCGGCTGGATCATCTCGCCCAGCGCGACCCCGACGGTCAGGATCGCGGCGTCGGCCAGCCGCCCGCGGGTCAGCTCGGACACGACGTTCCACGCCGCGTCCATGCTCTCCGCCACGTGCGTCGCGCCGAACTCGATCGCCTTGTCCCGCTTGAACTCCACCGGGTCCACCGCGACGATGTAGCGGCAGCCGGCGATGCGCGCGCCCTGGATCGCGTTGGCCCCGACGCCGCCGCACCCGATCACCACGGCCGTGTCGCCCGCGCGCAGGTCGGCCGTCTTGGTCGCGGACCCGTAGCCCGTCGTGACGCCGCAGCCGACGAGCGCGGCCAGGTGCAGCGGGAATCCCTCGTCGACGGGCACCACCGACTTGACGGGGACGACGGTGTGCTTGGCGAACGTCCCGAGCAGGCACATCTGGCCGATGTCCTCGCCGCCGGCGTGGAAGCGGTAGGTGCCGTCGAGCTGCGGGCCGAGGGTGGCACCCGCACCGTCGTCGCAGAGGTTCGTGATGCCGCGGACGCACCAGGTGCACCGCCCGCACGAGGGCAGGAACGCGAGCACCACCGGGTCGCCGACCGCGACCTCGGTGACCCCCTCGCCCAGCGCGGCGATCCGGCCCGCGCCCTCGTGGCCGCCGACGATCGGCAGCCCGACCGGGAGCTGACCCGTCACCAGGTGCTCGTCGGAGTGGCAGAGCCCACTCGCCGCCAGCTCGACGAGGACCTCACCGGGCCCAGGTGGGTCGAGATCGACCTCGCCGACCTCCCACTTGCCCCCGACCTCCCACAGCACCGCTGCTGTCGTCCGCATGGCGCCCAGCATGACCGCGATCACGTCGGCGCGCACCGGTTCGGCCGCGCCTCACCTGGCCCGCAGGTGCCACCACCCGTCCGCGTGATGCCCCGCGCACAGCCCGCCGCCCCGACGATCGTGTCCCGGCACAGCCGGAGCCCGCCCGCGGGTCCGGCAGGGCCGAGGTCCGCCCACCCGCCCCCGACCCCGACCCCGACCGCAACCTCACGGTCGCGTCGCCGCCTCGCGACGACCGTGAGGTTGCGCGTCACCGCCCGCGCGCACCCTCACTGTCGTCGGGGCGCTGCGGGAGGACCGTGCGGCGGTGTGCGGCCACCGTCGGGCGCGCTGCGTCAGGCCGGCGGCAGCGGCAGGGCCAGGCGCGCGACGAGGCCGCCGCCGTCGCGAGGGACGAGCGCGAGCTCGCCGTCCATCGCCGCGACGAGCGCCTCGACGATCCACAGCCCCAGCCCCGCCGTCCCGCGCCGCTCCCCCAGCGCGACGCCCTTGGCGGTGACCAGTCCCTCCTGCCCCGCAGGCAGGCCGGGCCCCCGGTCACGGACCTCGGCGGTCAGCAGTCCGTCCGACCAGGCCAGCGCGAGCTCGACGGGCGCGTCGCCACCGTGCCGGGCGGCGTTCTCCACGAGGTTGGTCAGCAGCCGGCGCAGCCGTTGCGGATCGGCTCGCACCGCGGCGCCGGGAGGCTCGACCGTCGCGAGCCGCCGAGCGGGTGCGACCCCCGCGGCGTCGAGCACGGCGTCCGCCAGCTCCGCGAGCACGACGGTCCGCTCCCGGACCCGCCCGAGCGGGCTGCCGTCGGCGACGGCGAGGTCGGCGAGCCCGTCGAGCATGTCGCCGAGGTGCGTGGCGTGGTCGGCGAGCAGGGCGACGGCGCGGTCGCGCGCCGGCCCGTCGAGCCGGCCCGCGGCGAGGTCGCCCGCCAGCGCGGACAGCGACGCGACGGGGGTGCGGAACTCGTGCAGGACGACCCGGACGCCGTCGATGCGGGCCCGCTGCGTCGCGACGAGCCGCGCCCGCAGCGCCCGCTCCTCCTCGGCGGTCCGGACCTGGCGTTCGAACATCCGCACGAGCACCCCGACGAGCACGGCGAACGTGACGAGGAAGCCCGACCACCAGGCCCCGGCGAGCAACCGGTGGCCGAGCGGGACGGTGGCGTCGGAACCGAGGACCGCGGCGGCGGTGAACCCGGCACCGAGCGCGAGCGCCCCCAGCCGGCCCGCGACGGCCCCGCCGCGCAGCGCCGCCGCGATCGCCACCAGTGGCAACGCGGCGACCAGCACGCTCTCGGCCCCACCCGTCCACGCACAGCCGACGACGACCAGCGCGCCGTCGACGACGGTCACCAGCCAGGGCGGCAACAGGACCCGGCCACGCCGGGCGGCGGCGACCTGGGCGACGGCGTAGCAGCTCGTCGTCGCGACGAGCGCCCACGCCGCGGGGAGCATGCCGCGGGCGAGCTGCGGCCCGATCGCCAGCGCCAACCCCACCGCGAGGACGACGAGCAGCCGCAGTACCGACGTCGTCCACTGCTCGTCGACCGCGCGGTCGCGCTCGCCGACCGCCGGACCGGCGAGTTCCTGCCGAAGGTGCACGGGCCGACAGTAGGGTCGCGCCGTGCAGGACCGTCGGCACGTCGTCGTCATCGTCGACGATCACGCCCTCTTCGCCGAGGGTCTGGCGTTGCTGCTCGAGTCGCGCGCGGGCGCCGACTTCCTGGTCGCGGGATCGACGACGGCGGGCGAGGAGGCGGTGGCGCTCGTCGGCAGGCACGGGGCCGACATCGCGATCGTCGATCTCGCGCTGCCGCCGCTGGGCGGGGTGGAGACGATCCGGCGCGTCAAGGCCGCCTACCCGGCGACACGGGTGCTCGCCCTGTCGGGCACCGAGGACCTCGAGCTGGCCGCGGCCGCGCTGCGCGCCGGGGCCGACGGGTATCTGGGCAAGTCTGCCGATCCGCAGGTGCTCGTCGCCCCGCTGCTCGCGATGGTCGCCGGGGTCCGGGTGCTGCGCCCCGAGCTGCTCGACGCCCTGCTCGCGGCCGCGGACCGCCCCGCCGACGGGCTGCTCGACCGGCTCGGGGACCGCGACGTCGAGCTGTGGACGATGCTCGCTCGGGGCCTGGAGACCAGCGAGATCGCCCGGCCGCTGCTGGTGAGCGAGCGCACGGCCAAGCGGATGATCGCGTCGCTGCTGCACAAGCTGGGTGCGGCGAACCGGATCGAGGCCGCGGCGCTCGCCGGACGGGCCGGGCTGCTGGACGGCCCCCCGCCCTCGTAGCGACGTCGGGCGCGCTCTGACCGAGCGCCGCCGGGGGGCGGACCTTACCCAGCGCCGCCGGGCGGCGGGCGCGCGACGCCTGCACGGCGCCGCCGGAAGGCGGGCACGCGGCTCCGGCAGAGCACCGGCGGGCGCACGGAGGCGTCGTGAGTGCCGAAGGTCGCCATGGCGACTGTCAGGGCGACCATCGCCACTCACAGGCCCGGGCGGGCCAACCGTGGCCCGATCGAGGAGTCGTGCCGCGGGCACCTCGTCGGCCACACTGCCCGGCAGTCGACGGGGAGGAGTCGCGTCGTGGCGGCCTTCGAGAACGAGGACGAGGTCTACCGCTTCCTGGGTGGGGTGTTCAGGATCGGCATGCAGGATCCGGACCTCGTCGCCAAGCTGAAGCCGTCGGGCGTCGTGCTGCGGGTGACCTACACCGATCCGGACGCGGTGATCACCGTCGACATGCCGAACGCCGAGCTGTACACCGGCGCGGGCCAGGGGCCGGATCCCAACGTCGAGCTGTTCATGTCGGCCGACACCGGCAACCGCTTCTGGCTGGGCAAGGTCGTGCTGCCGGTCGCGCTGGCCAAGGGGCAGGTGCGGGCGAAGGGGCCAGTCGCGAAGCTGCTCACGGTTCTGCCGCTGGCCAAGGGCCTGTTCGGGCCCTACCGCCAGAGCCTGCAGGAGGCGGGCCGGGCGGACCTGCTCGACGCCTGACGGATCGGTCCCCGCCGGGGGACGCGCGCCACCCGTTCCGGTGATCCAGCGCGCGATCGCCTCCGCCGTGCCGATACTCGGCGGCGGAGGCGATCATGGACGTGGTCTGGCTGGACGTGCAGATGTGGACACCGTTGCGCGGCCACCTGCACCCCTTCACCGACATCGAGTGCGACGTGCCCGACCCGTTGCCCGCACAGACCCTGGTGTGGGAGCAGTGGGCGCACGACCACCTGGCGGCCGTCGCGGTGCACGACCGTTGGCAGCCGGGTCGCTACCACTTCACCGCCGAGCGCCGTGACCGCGCCGGTCACGCCGTCGAGGTCTTCGCCCGCGGGTACTGGGACTGGACGCCCTGACTCCTGTCGACGTCGTGCCGGGCGCCCCGGCCGAGCGCCCGCTCGTCGGGGGTGCGCTGGGGCCGGGTCGCGGCCCGGGCGATGCGCGCGCCGATCGCGGCCAGGTCGTCGCGGAGGAAGTGCCGCCGTCGAGGTATTCGTTCACCCGTGAGGCTCGGCGTCCGGCCGTCGCCGTCGCGGCTGTCCGCGCCGTAGCGGGTGGCCGCCGCGCTCAGTACCGCCATGACCAGAACAAGGACCAGTAGTGTCGTCATGCCACCATGGTGCGTAGAATTGGCCTGGTCTAGTAAAGCCAATTACCAGAGAGTGGCCTTCATGCCCGCAGACGACCTCGAACGGCGCATCGGCGCGCACAGCTTCGCGCGGTTGCTCGGCCAGTGGCGCCCGCCCGACGGCCGGGCCCTGGCCGCCGCGCTCGCCGACCAGGTCCGGCTCCTCGTCCTCGACGGTCGCCTCGCCCTGGGCACCCGCGTCCCCGCGGAGCGCGAGCTCGCCGCCGCTCTCGACGTGAGTCGCACGACCGTCGCGCATGCGTACGAGTCGTTGCGCGAGAACGGGTTCCTGCACAGCCGTCGCGGTTCCGGGAGCTGGACGCGGCTCCCCGACGCCCGGGCGGGCCAGCCGTCGGCGCTCGGCGCGTTCACCCCGATCAACGACGACTCGATCCACGACCTGGCCTTCGCCGCGCTGCCCGCGCCCCTCGACGTCGTGCGGGCCGCTGCGGCCGCCGCCGTCAACGACCTCGACGTCCACCTGACCAGCCACGGCTACGAGGTCACCGGGCTGCCCGTGCTGCGCGACGCCATCGCCCGCCGGTACACCGAGCGCGGCCTGCCGACCACCGCCGACCAGATCCTCGTGACCTCCGGCGCCCAGAACGCGATCGCGCTCGTCCTCAACGCACTGGTCAACGCGGGCGACCGGGTACTCGTCGAGCACCCGACGTACCCCAACGCGCTCGATGCGATCCGCGTACGCGGCGGCCGGCCGGTGCCCGTCCAGCTCGCCGCCGACGGCTGGGACCTCGACCAGCTCACCGCCGGGGTCCGCGACGCCGCGCCCCGGCTGGCCTACCTGATCCCCGACTTCCAGAACCCGACGGGTCACCTCTTGTCCGGCGACGACCGCGAGGCCGTGATCGCGCTCGCCCGCCGGACGGGTACGACGCTCGTCGTCGACGAGACGCTCAGCGAGCTGCCACTGTCGGTCCCGCAGCCGCTGCCCTTCGCCGTCCACGGCGGTGCGGCGGAGTCGTCGCTGGTCATCAGTATCGGCTCGGCGAGCAAGATCTTCTGGGGTGGGCTGCGGGTCGGCTGGATCCGGGCGTCGGCCACGACGATCCGCAGGCTCGCCTCGGTCCGCCCGGCGATCGACCTGGGCGGCTCCGTCATCAGCCACCTGCTCGCGGCCCGGCTGATCGACGACATCGCCGCGGTCGCCGCGACCCGGCGCACCGAACTGCTCGCCGCCCGCGACCATCTCCGGGGCCGCCTCGCCGAGCTGTTCCCCACCTGGACCGCGACACGCCCCGGCGGCGGCCTCAGCCTGTGGATCGACCTGGGCACCCCCGCGTCGAGCAGGCTCGCCTCGGCGGCCCGCCGGCACGGGGTGCTCCTCGCCGCCGGTCCCCGCTTCGGCGTGGACGGCGCCTTCGAGCGGAACCTGCGGCTGCCCTTCACGCTGCGCCGGGACCGGATGGACGCCGCGCTCGACGGCCTCGCGCACGCTTGGCAGGGCCTCGACGGCATCCCCGTCGTCGGCGACGCCGACCCGATCGCCGTCGCGTGACGTGGTCCCGTCCACACCCGCCGGTGCCGGGCCGTGAGCTGATCTAGGGTCAGGGCCGGCGGTGTCGACGGAGACGAGGGAGTCGGGCGTGGGGAACGGGCCACTGGCAGGGCTGCGGGTCGTCGAGCTGGCCGGGATCGGACCCGGGCCGCACGCCGCGATGATCCTCGCCGACCTCGGCGCCGACGTCGTGCGCATCGACCGCCCCGGCGGCCTGCAGATCGGCGACAGCGACGCCGACGTCGTGCAGCGCGGGCGGCGTCGCGTCGTCGCCGACCTCAAGGACCCGGCGGGCCGCGAGACGGTGTTGCGTCTGGTCGAGCACGCCGACCTGCTCATCGAGGGCTACCGGCCCGGGGTGACGGAGCGGCTCGGCGTCGGCCCCGACGTCTGCCTGCAGCGCAACCCGCGGCTGGTGTACGGCCGGGTGACGGGCTGGGGCCAGGAGGGCCCGCTGGCCGACCGGGCCGGCCACGACATCAACTACATCTCGCTGACGGGTGCCCTGCACGCGATCGGCCGCGAGGGTGAGCGTCCCGTTCCCCCGCTCAACCTCGTGGGCGACTTCGGCGGCGGCTCGATGCTGCTGCTCGTCGGCGTGCTCGCGGCGCTGTGGGAGGCGAAGGGCTCTGGGAAGGGGCAGGTCGTCGACGCAGCGATGGTCGACGGCGCGAGCATCCTCGTGCAGATGGTGTGGTCGCTGCTGGGTCAGCGGCTCTGGCTCGACCGGCCCTCCTCGAACATGCTCGACGGGCACGCTCCGTTCTACGACACCTACACCTGTGCCGACGGTCGCCACGTGGCCGTCGGGGCGATCGAGCCGCAGTTCTACGCCGCGCTGCTCGACGGCCTCGGTCTCACCGCCGACGAGCTGCCCCCGCAGCTCGACCGCGACAGCTGGCCCGCGGTGCACGCCCGCTTCGCCGAGATCTTCGCGACCCGCACCCGCGACGAGTGGGCCGACGTCTTCGCCGCCACCGACGCCTGCGTCACCCCGGTGCTGACCTTCGCCGAGGCCGCGCAGCACCCGCACGTCACCGCGCGGGAGACGATCATCGAGCGCAACGGTGTCCCGCAGGCCGCGGCGGCCCCGCGGTTCTCCCGGACCCCGGGCGAGGCAGGTGCGACGGGCGGCGCGACCGTCGATGTCGACGCGGTGCTCGCCGACTGGGCCTGACCCCGCCCGGCGCCGTGCCCCGGTGCCGCGCGCAACCCCACTGCTGCCGATTCCGCGGCCGGGAGCAGTCAGGTTGCGGCCGCCCACCCCCGCGCAACCTCACCGTCGAAATCCGGCCGCGGCACGACCGTGAGGTTGCGCTCGACGCGGGCACGGCGACGCCCCCGCCGCGACGGGGCTCGAACACGGCGACGCCCCCGCCGCGGGAGGCGGCGGGGGCGTCGGCGAGCAGGTTCGCGTCAGGCGCTGGGCGCCTCGTCCACGAGGAGGTTGCGGGTGCGGTTCGGGTCGACCGGGATGCCCGGGCCCGAGGTGGTGGAGACGGTGATCTTCTTGATGTACCGGCCCTTGGCGGCCGACGGCTTGGCGCGCAGGATCTCGTCGAGCGCGGCGCCGTAGTTCTCCACCAGCTTGGCGGCGTCGAACGACGCCTTGCCGATGACCAGGTGCAGGTTGGCCTGCTTGTCGACCCGGAAGTTGATCTTGCCGCCCTTGATGTCGTTGACGGCCTTGGCGACGTCCGGGGTGACGGTGCCGGTCTTCGGGTTGGGCATCAGGCCGCGCGGGCCGAGGATGCGCGCGATGCGGCCGACCTTGGCCATCTGGTCGGGCGCGGCGATGGCGGCGTCGAAGTCGAGCCACCCGCCCTGGATGCGCTCGATCAGGTCCTCGGCGCCGACGACGTCGGCACCCGCGGCCTCGGCCTCGGCGGCCTTGTCGCCGGAGGCGAAGACGATGACCCGGGCGGTCTTGCCCGTACCGTGCGGCAGGTTCACGGTGCCACGGACCATCTGGTCGGCCTTGCGGGGGTCGACGCCCAGGCGCATCGCGACCTCCACGGTGGGGTCCTGCTTGGACTCTGCGGAGGTCTCCTTGGCCAGGTTCGCCGCCTCGAGCGGGCTGTAGAGCCGGTCGCGGTCGATCAGCTCGGCGGCCTTGCGGTAGTTCTTGCTGCGCTTCATGTCTGTCCTTCGGTTCTGGTCAGATCGTGGTGCGAGCCGCGCAGGCTCTCCCACAACTGCGGAGGCGGCCGTCTCAGCCGTTGACGGTGATGCCCATCGAGCGCGCGGTGCCGGCGATGATCTTGGCGGCGGCGTCGATGTCGTTGGCGTTGAGGTCGCGCATCTTGGTCTGCGCGATCTCCCGCACCTGGTCCATGGTCACCGAGGCGACCTTCTTGGTGTGCGGCTCGCCCGAGCCCTTCTCGACGCCCGCGGCCTTGAGCAGCAGCTTCGCCGCCGGCGGGGTCTTCAGCTCGAACGAGAACGACCGGTCCTCGTAGACCGAGATCTCGACGGGCACCACGTTGCCGCGCTGCGACTCGGTGGCGGCGTTGTACGCCTTGCAGAACTCCATGATGTTGACGCCGTGCTGACCCAGCGCGGGGCCGACCGGCGGCGCGGGCGTGGCCGCGCCGGCCTGGATCTGCAACTTGATGATCGCGGAGAGCTTCCGCTTCTTGGGAGGCATTTCTTCTTTTCCTCTTCGATCCCTGCTCGGGGTGCGCCGCGGACCTGCCTGCCGGGGCGCGAGTTCAGTGGGTGCCGGGCCTGCCTCAGATCTTCGAGACCTGGCCGAAGCCCAGCTCGACGGGCGTCTCGCGACCGAAGATCGAGACGAGCACCTTCAGCTTCTGGGCGTCGACGTTGACCTCGTTGATCGTCGCCGGCAGCGTCGCGAACGGCCCGTCCATGACGGTGACCGACTCGCCGACCTCGAAGTCGACCTCGACCGCGGCCTTGCCGGGCGTCGCGGCGGCGCCGGGCTTGGCGGCGTCCTTCTTCGCGGGCTCGGTCTTGGGCAGCAGGAACTTCAGCACGTCGTCGATCGACAGCGGCGAGGGCCGCGACGTCGCGCCGACGAACCCGGTGACGCCCGGCGTGTTGCGCACGGCGCCCCACGACTGGTCGTTGAGCTCCATGCGGACCAGGATGTAGCCGGGCAGCACCTTGCGCTGCACCTGCTTGCGCTGCCCGTTCTTGATCTCGGTGACCTCTTCGGTGGGCACCTCGACCTGGTAGATGAAGTCCTCGACGTCGAGGGTCTGCACCCGCGTCTCGAGGTTCGACTTCACCTTGTTCTCGTAGCCGGCGTAGGAGTGCACGACGTACCAGTCGCCGGGGGCGCGGCGCAGTGCCTCGCGCAGCTCCTCGGCGGGGTCGGTGTCCTCGTCACCGCCCTCGGCCACGACGGCGCCGTCCTCGTCGGGGACCGTCTCGTCCTCGTCGGAGCGGGCTGCGTCGGCGGCGAGCTCGTCGACGTCGGCCTCGTCGGCGACCGACTCGTCGTCGGCGTCGTCAGCGTCGTCGTCGGCATCGGACTCGTCGTCAGCGTCGTCGTCGGACTCGTCGTCAGCGTCGGCGTCGGCCTCGTCGGTGTCGGCGAGCTCGGCGTCGACCTCCTGGACGCTCGCCGACTCGGCCTCGACGTCCACGTCGGTCTCGTCGGACACGGCGTCGATCACCGCCTCGTCCGCCGCGATCTCGTCGGCGGTGAGGTCGGTGTCGGCCGCGCCCGGGCTGCCGTCTGGGGAGGTCACGTACGTCTCGCTTCCTTGGTCTGCGTGGCCCGCGGGGATGTGGTGGTCCGCGGGCCGGTGTGGTCGACCGCTGCGGTCACGGTCCGAAGACCGCCCCGATCGCCTGCCCGAACACGAAGTCGAGCCCGGCCACCAGCGCGACCATGAACGACACGAAGACGAGCACGACGATCGTGTAGGTGACCATCTGGTTCCGCGTCGGCCAGATGACCTTGCGGAGCTCCGCGACGACCTCGCGGAGGAACCGGGCGAGCCGGTTCGGGGCGGAGACCTTGGTCTGCCGGCCGTCACGCACCGGGGTGGCGCGCCCCTTGCCCGGCGTCCCGGTGGACCCCGCGGACGACGCGGCGGCACGCCGACCACGACGGTCGGCCGCGGTGCTCGGACGCTCGCGCCCGGACCGCTGCTGCTCCTCGCTCACGCCCGCTTCCTCCACCCGTACCGGGCGGAGCGCCCGGCGCTGTCACAACCGTACGTACTGGACTCCGTGCATGTCGCGATGGCAGGGGTGACAGGACTTGAACCTGCAACCTGCGGTTTTGGAGACCGCTGCTCTGCCAGTTGAGCTACACCCCTAAGCCTGCCCCGGCGGGCGGCGGACCACCACGGGGCTGGCGATGTCGCCACGGCGGACGCACCATGGCAACCACCCGGAGGTGATCTCCACGCACGATCCACCGGCACGACGTACCCGGCCAGACGAGTGTACGGCACCCTCCAGAGCGGCCCGAAACCGCACACCTCCACGGCTCCGAAACCCGGGCGCGGCAGGCCGGGCGACGTGGGGGAGTATGGCGGCATGGCCACCGCTTCGACCACGTCACGCAACCGCATCTCCGCACGGATCGGCGGCATCGCCGAGTCCGCCACGCTTGCCGTCGACGCCAAGGCCAAGGCGCTCAAGGCGGCCGGCCGGCCGGTCATCGGCTTCGGCGCGGGCGAGCCGGACTTCCCGACGCCGCCCGCGATCGTCGCCGCGGCCCAGGCGGCGTGCCTCGACCCGAAGAACCACCGCTACACCCCCGCCGCCGGGCTCCCCGAGCTGCGCGAGGCGATCGCGGTCAAGACCAAGCGCGACAGCGGCTTCGACGTCGCCGCGAGCCAGGTGCTCGTCACCAACGGCGGGAAGCAGGCCGTCTACCAGGCGTTCGCGACGATCATCGACCCGGGCGACGAGGTCATCCTGCCCGCGCCCTACTGGACGACCTACCCCGAGGCGATCGCGCTCGCGGGCGGGGTCCCGGTCGAGGTCGTGACGGGCCCCGATGCCGACTACCTGCCGTCGGTCGAGCAGCTCGAGGCCGCACGCACGCCGAGGACCAAGGCGCTGCTGTGGTGCTCGCCGTCGAACCCGACGGGCGCGGTCGCCTCCCGCGAGCTCACCGAGGCCGTCGGCCGCTGGGCCGCGGAGAACGACGTCTGGGTCATCACCGACGAGATCTACGAGCACCTCGTCTACGACGGCGCCGAAGCCGCGTCGGTGCCGGTCGTGGTGCCCGAGATCGCCGACCGCACGATCGTGCTCAACGGCGTCGCCAAGACCTACGCGATGACCGGCTGGCGGGTCGGCTGGATGATCGGCCCGGCCGACGTCATCAAGGCCGCGGGCAACCTGCAGTCCCACCTGTCGTCCAACGTCGCCAACGTGTCGCAGCGCGCGGCCCTCGAGGCCGTCTCCGGCCCGCTCGACGCGGTCGCCGAGATGCGCGCGGCGTTCGACCGCAGGCGGCGCACCATCGTCGAGCTGCTCTCGGCGATCCCGGGGGTGCAGTGCCCGACCCCGCGCGGCGCCTTCTACGCGTACCCGGCCGTGGGCGAGCTGCTCGGCAAGGAGATCCGCGGGACGGTCGCGCACACCAGCGTCGACCTCGCCGCGGCGATCCTCGAGCACGCGGAGGTCGCCGTCGTCCCGGGCGAGGCGTTCGGCACGCCGGGCTTCTTCCGGCTGTCCTACGCGCTCGGCGACGAGGACCTGCGCACCGGCGTGACCCGGATGGGCGAGCTGCTGGCCGAGGCCAGGTAACCACCGCACACGCGACGAGGGGCGGACGCCGTGCGGCGTCCGCCCCTCGTCGTCGGTGGGCTACTTGTCGGTGTCGGCCAGCGCGGCGAGTGCCGCCGCGCGCTTCGCGTACTTCCAGTTCGCGAGGTCCTGGATCGTCTTGATGCCGAGGGCGGCGAGCTGTTCGTCGTGCTTCTCGGTGAGGCCCTCGAGTGCCGACGGCGGAGCGGCGAGGATCTCCGCGGCCGACTTCTCCTCCCAGGCCTTGTCCACGAGCTTGCCGAACTTCACGGTCGTGCTCCCTCCGCTGGGGCGGTCACTGCTCGGACACGGATCCGGAGATCCGTTGACCTGCGCAGCATCGACCCACGGGAGGGTCAGGGCAAGCCGACCGGCCGATGTCAACCAGGTAGGGCGACCTCGGCGGCCGCGCGGCCGAGCACGGTGCGGCCGTCGAACTTCGCCGTGACGTCGACCTTCGCGATCCGGGAACCGTCCTCGCCCTCGACGACGTCGCGGACCTTGCCGGAGAGCTCGAGCGTGGCGCCCTCGTCGTCGTCGGGGACGACGACCGGGCGGGTGAACCGCACACCGTACGAGCGCAGCGCCGCGGGATCGCCGACCCAGCCGGTGACGAGCCGGCCGGCGAGCGCCATCGTCAGCATGCCGTGCGCGATGACGCCCGGCAGACCGACCGCGGCGGCCGTGCGGTCGTTCCAGTGGATGGGGTTGAAGTCGCCCGACGCGCCCGCGTACCGGACCAGATCGGCCCGGGTGACCTGCAGGATCAGCGGAGGCAGCTCGTCGCCCTTGGCGACGGCGGAGAAGTCGGTCACGACGCGGCCTGCGTGACGAGCATGGCCTTCGTCGTCGCGACCGCGCCCCCGTCGACGTCGGCGATCTCGCAACGCAACGTCAGCATGTGGCTGCCGGCGCGGGTCGTGAGGTCGTCGACGTGGACGACGGTGACCAGCTCGTCGCCACCCCGGATCGGGCGGTGCAGGACGATCGACTGGTCACCGTGCACCATGCGCGAGTAGTCCCAGCCGAAGGCGGGATCGCGCAGGAAGGACTCCATGAGCGGCATGGTGATCGTCGCGGCGAACGTCGGCGGTGCGACGACGTCGGGGTGGCCCGCGGCGCGCGCGGCGGCCACCTCATGACAGATCCGCGAGTGCTCACCGACAGCGGTGGCGAACTCGCGGATCTTCTCGCGGCTGACGTGGTACGGCTCGCTCGGCTCGAGCGACCGGCCGACCCAGCTCTCGTCGGGCACGCTCAGCGGGTCTCGCGGTGCTCCCGGTGCGTCCCGCAGTTCGGGCAGAACTTCTTGATGGCGAGCCGGTCGGGGTCGTTGCGCCGGTTCTTCTTGGTGATGTAGTTCCGGTGCTTGCACTCTTCGCAGGCCAGCGTGATCTTCGGCCGTACGTCCGTGGCCTTGGCCATCGCGGGTGCCTCCTGCTAGTGAATCTGAGATGGTCTGTCTGGTAGCGGTGGCCGGACTTGAACCGGCGACACAGCGATTATGAGCCGCTTGCTCTACCGACTGAGCTACACCGCTTCGCGAGGCTGATCATACTCTCGACGCAGCCTTGCTCGAGCCCCTTTACGGAATCGAACCGTAGACCTTCTCCTTACCATGGAGACGCTCTGCCGACTGAGCTAAAGGGGCGGCACGGTCTCCCGGGGCGGATCGAGCACTGCCCCGGTGGACCTGCAGAACTCTACACAACCCCGCCCCGGCGCCCCGCACGCGGGGTCGGCATGCACACCTAGCTGCGCGGACGCACCGGGTCGGTGGCGGGGAGCACGTGGTCACCGACGCGGTCGGTGCTCAGGCACAGCGAGCACACGTACGCGTCATGGGTGTGACAGGCCGCGACGTCGGGACGCTCGAAGTCCTGCCGGCACACGTGACAGTGCAGCGTCTCCCCCGACGGGTTGCCGTGCTCGTCGTACATCGGCAGCTCGATCCCGTCGTCGGTGCGCCGGAGGTAGTAGCGCCCACGCGTGGCGACGGCGATGACGGGCGGCAGGACCAGCGCCAGCCCGATGGCCACGAGCGGGGAGAACGGCTGCACCGCGGCGCCGAGGCCGCCGAAGAACGCGACGATCGACACCCCGGCCGAGACGATCATCGACCCGAAGCCGACTGGGTTGACCGCGTAGAGCATGCCGCGGCGGAACTCGGGCTCCTTCGGCGAGAGCTTGAGCAGGTACTTGTTGATCGCGATGTCGGACGCGACGACCACGACCCACGACATCCCGCAGTTGGCGTAGAAGCCGAGGATGGTGTTGAGGAAGTCGAACATGTTCGCTTCCATCAGCACGAGCGCGATCGCCAGGTTGACACCGAGGAACACGAGCCGCCCCGGGTAGCGCCTGGTCACCCGGGTGAACGAGTTCGTCCAGGCCAGCGAGCCCGAGTAGGCGTTCGTCACGTTGATCTTGATCTGGCTGATGACGACGAGGACGACCGCCAGCGTCATGGCCGCCCACGGCGGCATGATGTCGCGGTAGATCTCCAGGAACTGGTGGACGGGCTGGTTCGCGACGGCAGCCCCGCCCGTCACGTTGGCGATGATGTAGACGGCCAGGAACAGCCCGACGACCTGCTTGACCGCGCCGAAGAGCACCCAGCCCGGACCGGCCAGCACCATCGCCGTCCACCAGCGCCGCCGGTTCTCGGGCGTGCGGGGCGGCATGAAGCGCAGGTAGTCGATCTGCTCGGCGATCTGGGCGATCAGCGACAGGCAGACGCCCGCAGCCAGCATCACCGCGCCGAGGCTCGGTGCGCCGTTGCCGTCCTCCCCCTGGTAGGCGAAGAAGGTGGCCACCGAGTCGGGGTGGCTCACGAGCAGGTAGACGAAGGGCGCGACCATCAGGACCAGCCACAGCGGCGTCGTCCACAGCTGGAGCTTGGACAGCAGCGACATCCCGTAGACGACGAGCGGGAAGATGATCAACGTGCTGAGCGCGTAGCCGAGCCAGAGCGGCAGCCCGAGGCCGAGCTGCAGCCCCTGGGCCATGATCGAACCCTCGAGCGCGAAGAAGATGAAGGTGAACGTCGCGAAGATGACGTTCGTGACGACCGAGCCGTAGTAACCGAAGCCGCTGCCCCGGGTGATCAGGTCGAGGTCGAGGTTGTAGCGCGCGGCGTAGTAGGCCAGCGGGAAACCCGTCGCGAAGATCACGACGGCGAACACGAGGATGCCCCACAGGGCGTTGGTCGTGCCGTAGGAGATGCCGATGTTGGCGCCGATCGCGAAGTCCGCCAGGTAGGCGATGCCGCCCAGGGCCGAGACCGCGACGACGCCCGTCGACCACCTGCGGTAGCTGCGCGGGGCGAAGCGGAGCGTGTAGTCCTCGAGCGTCTCGCGTGCGGCGCCGGCGGGTTCGACGGGCTCCGGCCCGGTCCCGGTCGTCTCGGTGATCTCCTGGGTCAACGCGGGCCCCCCGATCGTCGGACTGCCGGATCTTTCCGGCTCGCCGACCGATGCTGCGTTCCCGCACGGTTCACCGGGTTTCCCGGCAATGACGTATTGGTGTCGCATCCGGACATATCGTGACGACCCCGTCACGTCGCGTTCCGGCGCTGCACCCGAACGGGTGTGCTCAGCCACGATCGTGGCGAGCGGCGCCCGGGTAAGGGGGTCGCAGGCCGCGGGTAAGGGCCCCGGACGCCGGTCGTCGACGTCGCTGCCCGATGCCGCGGGCCCCACCTCAGCACGATCGTCGAGACATGTTCGTGAGCCATCACCTCGACGCGGAGATCTTCCTCCACCGTGACCGGCTCCTCGCCGACGCCGAGGAGTTCCGGCTCGCCCGGCTCGCCCGGGCCGCCCGCAGGAGACGGCGGCGGGCGGCGACCACGGACCCCGCCCCTGCCGCCGCGCTCGCCCCGGCCGCGGACATCGGCCCGGCCACCGAGCCCGCCCCGGCTGCCGGTCCGACCGCGGCCGTCGCGGCCCCGGCGACACCGGGTACCCGGGTCGGCCCCGGCCCGCCACCCGCGCCCGGCACCCGCCCGGCCCCGGCACACGGCGGTGCCCCCGCCGCGCCGCGCAGCGCACCGGACGCGATCGACGCAGGCGCCGTGCACGACGCAGACCGCGCACACGTCACGGATCGGACCGACGGCGCTCGCCCAGCGCGAAACGAGGACGCGGATCGTCGGAGTGCCGTGCGAGCATGACCGGCGTGGCGCGGCTGGGAACGGGGACCCCGCTGGTCGGCCGCCGCGACGAGCTGCGGTCGCTGTCGGCAGCGCTCGACGCGGCCGCGGCCGGCTCGGCCGGTGCCGTGCTGCTCGCCGGTGAGGCGGGCGTGGGCAAGACCCGCCTGATCGCCGAGGCGGTCGGCCGCGCGCAGGCCGCGGGGTTCGTCGTGCTCACCGGCCGCTGCCTGGACACCGGCGAGGCGACGCTGCCGTACCTGCCGTTCACCGAGGCCCTCCGCGGGCTGGCCGCCGACCGGCCCGAGCTCGTCGACGCGCACCCGACGCTGCACCGGCTGCTCCCCGGCTCGCGCCCCCGCGAGGAAGTCACGGCGGGTGAGCGCGACCTCGGCCAGCTGCGGGTGTTCGACGCGGTGCTGTCGGTCCTCTCGGAGCGGTCCGCGCAGGACCCGTTGCTGCTGGTGCTCGAGGACGTGCACTGGGCCGACACGTCCAGCCGCGACCTCCTGTTCTTCCTCGTGTCCCGGCTGGGCGGGCAGCGGATGCTCGTACTGGCCAGCTACCGCGGCGACGACCTGCATCGCCGGCACCCCCTGCGCCCGCTGCTGGCCGAGCTGGTCCGGCTGCCCGCGGTCACCCGGATCGACCTCGCCGCGCTCGGCGCCGCCGACGCCGAGCAGCTCGTCCGGGTGCTCGCCGACGGCACCCTGTCCGACGCGTCCGTCGCCCGCATCGCGCGGCGCAGCGAGGGCAACGCGTTCTTCGCCGAGGAACTGGTCTCGGCATCCGACGAGGGTGTCCCGGACGGGCTGGCCGAGGTCCTGCTCGCCCGGCTCGACCGGCTCACGCCCGGTGCCCGCCGGGTGCTGCGCGCGGCGGCCGTCGCGGGGCGCCGCGTCCGGCACGAGCGGCTCGCGGCGGTCGTCGGCCTCGACGTCGACGAGCTGGAGGCGGCGCTGCGTTCGGCGGTGGCCCACCACATCCTGGTGGCCGACCCGGCCGGCCGGTCCGTCACGGCAGGCGACACGTACGTCTTCCGGCACGCGCTGCTGCACGAGGCGATCTACCAGGACCTGCTGCCCGGTGAGCGCAGCCGGCTGCACGCGGCGTTCGCGGCGCTGCTCTCCCCCGGCGGCGCCGGCGACCTCGGCGAGCCCGGTGCGGTCGCCGAGCTCGCCCACCACGCCCTCGCCGCGCACGACCTGCCGCTCGCGCTGTCGGCGTCGGTGCGCGCGGCCGACGAGGCCGACCGGCGTGGCGGCCCCGCCGAGGTCCTGCTGCACGCCGAACGCGCGCTGAGCCTGTGGCCCGCCGTGCCCGACGCGGAGTCCGTCACCGGGGTCTCCGAGATCAACGTGACGCGCTGGGCGGCCTGGGCCGCCGCGGCGACCGGCGATCCCGACCGCGGAGTGGCGCTGGCCCGGCGCGCCGTCGAGCTGGCCGACCGTGAGCCCGATCCGCTGCAGGCCGCCGACCTGCGCACCCGCTACGCCACCCGGCTTCTGGAGCTGGGCGAGGGCGAGGAGCCGCGGCAGGTCGTCGCCGAGGCGCTGGCGCTGTTCGAGGGCGCCGCCCCGTCGGGCGATCTGGCGTGGGCGCACGCCGTCGCGGCCCGGGCCGCCGCCCGGCTCGACGACGTCACCGACGCCGGTCGCGAGGCCTACCTCGCGCTCCAGGTGGCGCGCACCGTCGTCGAGCAGGGGCTCGACGGCTACGACGACGCGCTGGCCGCTCAGGCCGACGCGCTGGTCACGCTGTCGGTCTGCGAAGAGGCCCTCGGCCGCGACGAGGCGGCCCGCACCCGGCTGGCCGAGGCCAAGGAGCTGGCCCACAAGGCCGGCAACCTGGGCGTCGAGTTGCGGACGTTCTTCAACACCGGCATCTCGCTGCTCGACGCCGGGCGCCTCGACGCGGCCGTCGCCGAGTTCGCCGCGGGCGAGGAGCGCGCCGTCGCGACGGGTACCACGTGGAGCGGGTACGGCCTGGAGCTGCGCGTCGCGCACGTGCTGGCCGCCCACATGCGCGGGGACTGGGACGACGCCGAGTCGTCGGCCCGGATCGGGGCGGCGGCGGTGTCGGAGACGGTCGCGACGCGGGTGGCGGCCGCGGCACTGCTCACCGACGTCGGACGCGGCCGGCTCGACGAGGCCGAGCGCCGCATCGCGGTCCTGACCGCGGCCCGTCCCACCGACGACCAGGTGCTGCTCCTGCTCGGGCAGGCGGGCGCCGAGTCGGCACTGTGGCGTGGCGACCCCGGGCTCGCGCTGCAGCGGATCGCCGCCGCCCGCGAGGGGCTGCTGGCCTGGGACCCGCACCACCTGGCCGGGATCATGTTGTGCGCGATCGGGGTCGCGGCGCACGCCGATCTCGCCGAGACGGGCCGCGTCCCGCGCGCGCAGGCGGTGGCCGCCGCCGAGGAGCTGGCGGCGCAGGGCCGCACGACCGCCGAGAAGGGCATCCCTCGGGGGGCCCACCTGGGTGTCGAGGGGCTCGCGTGGCTGTCCCGGCTGGAGGCCGAGCTCGCCCGGGCCCGCGGCGACGCCGACGCGCCGCGGATGTGGGCCGACGTCGTCGCCGCCTTCGGCTACGGCGACACCTACCGCCAGGCGCTGGCCCGCCGCCGCCGCGCGGAGGCGCTGTTGCACGAGGCAGAGGCGCTGTTGCACGAGGCAGAGGCGCTGGTGCGCGACGCAGACGCCGCCGGACCCGCCGCCGGCCGGGCCGGGACCAGGGCCGAGACCAGGGGCGAGACCAGGGGCGAGACCAGGGGCGAGGCCGCCGCCGAGCTGCGCTGCGCCCTCGCGACGGCGGTCGAGCTCGGTGCCCGCCCACTCGCCGAAGCCGTCCGCGACCTGGCCGGGCGGGCGGGTCTCGCGCTCGACGACGCGGTCCGCCCGCGGGCCGGCGGCGCCGTCCTCACGCCCCGCGAGCGCTCGGTGCTCGGGCTCGTCGCCGGTGGGCTGACCAACCGGCAGGTCGGCGCCGAGCTGTTCATCAGCGAGAAGACGGTGAGCGTCCACCTGTCGCGGGTGATGGCCAAGCTCGGCGCGGGCAGCCGCACCGAGGCGGTGTCGCTGGCGTGGTCGCGCGGGCTGCTCGACACGACGGGGTCGTGACCCTCCCGTACATACCCGCGGGTAACTATGCTCGGTGAGCGGTCGCTCACACGAGGGCCGCGCAGTGGGGTGCTGCTCGACGAGTACGGGGGGAACGGCGATGGCGCCGACCGACGTGACGAGTTCCGGCCGGGGCGTGACCGGCATCGACCTGTCGGACCTCGACGGGTTCTGGGCCGCGCCGCTCCCCGAACGGGCCGCGGGGTTCGCGGCCCTGCGGGAGCGCGATCCGGTGTCGTACCACCCGGAGCCCGAGTCCCCGTTCCGCGACCCCGACGGCGGGTTCTACGCCGTCACCCGGCTCGACGACATCCACGAGGTCAGCCGGCACCCGCAGGTCTTCTGCTCGGGCAAGGGCTCCACGTCGATCCCCGACATGCCCGCCGAGTTCGTCGAGTTCTTCGGCTCGATGATCGGGATGGACGACCCGCGGCACGCCCGGATGCGCCGCATCGTCTCCCGCGGGTTCACCCCGCGCCGGCTCGCCCAGCTGACCGACGACGTCGCCACGACGGCCCGGCGCATCGTCGACGACGTGATCGACCGCGGCGAGTGCGACGCCGTCACCGAGATCGCCGCCCGGCTGCCGATGACGATCGTCTGCGAGCTGATGGGGGTGCCCGCGAGCCAGCACGACTTCGTGTTCGACGCGTCGAACGTCGTGCTCGGCGCGGGCGACCCGGAGTACGTGCCGGAGGGCACCGACACCGTCACCGCGATCCTGACCGCGGCGGGCGGGCTGGCCGAGCTGATGCGCGACCTCGGCGCGGCGCGGGCCGCGAACCTCACCGACGACGTGACGTCCGCGCTGGTCAACGCGGAGATCGACGGCGAGCGCCTCACCCCCGACGAGCTGGCGAGCTTCTTCATCCTGCTCGTCGTGGCCGGCAACGAGACCACGCGCAACGCGATCTCGTGGGGGCTGCAGCTGCTCACCGAGCACCCCGACCAGCGCGCGGCCTGGCTCGACGACATCGACGGCGTCACCCCCACCGCGGTCGACGAGATCGTGCGCGTCGCGTCGCCGGTGATCTTCATGCGGCGGACGTGCACCCGCGACACCGAGCTGAACGGCACGCCACTGCGCGAGGGCGACAAGCTCGCGCTGTTCTACTGGTCGGCCAACCGCGATCCCGCGCATTTCGTCGACCCCGAGCGGTTCGACGTGCGGCGCGACCCCAATCCCCACGTGGGCTTCGGCGGGCCGGGCCCGCACTTCTGCCTCGGCGCGCACCTGGCTCGCCGGGAGATGTCGGTGATGTTCCGCGAGCTGCTCACGCGTTTGCCGGACATCCACGCGACCGCGCCCCCGCACCGGCTGCGGTCGATGTTCATCAACGGCGTCAAGCACCTCCCGGTCGCGTTCACGGCCGGGGGCAGCCGATGAGCTCGACGTCGCGGGAGCACCTGGAGTACCCGGACGTCGCCGTCGGCGCGATCCTCGCCGGCTCGGCCCGCCGTTTCGGCGACCGGGTCGCGCTGCACTACCAGGGCCGGGAGCTGTCGTACGCCGGGCTGTACGAGCGTGCCTGTGCGTTCGCGCACGCGTTGCGCGCGCACGGGACCGGCCGCGGCGACGTCGTCGCCGTGCACCTGCCCAACTGCGCGCAGTACGCGATCGCCTACTACGGCATCCTGCTGGCCGGGGCGACGTTCACCCCGGCCAACCCGCTGCTGCCGCCCGCCGAGCTCGCCGCCCAGCTCGCCGACTCCGGTGCGACGGTCGCCCTGACCTGGGCATCGGTACTGCCGGCGCTCGCGTCCGTGCAGGACCGGACGGCGGTGCGGCTGGTGCTGGTGACCGACCGCGACCAGGGCGTCGACCCGGCGCGGCGGCTCGCGCTCGACCCCGCGGTCGACTTCGAGGCCTTTCACGCCGACGCCCCGGTCACCCCGCCCGATCCCGTCACCGAGCCCGCCGCCGACCTCGCGCACCTCGCCTACACCGGCGGGACGACCGGCCGGTCGAAGGCGGTCCAGCTGACGCACCGCAACGTCGTCGCGAACGTGCTGCAGTACGCCTGCGGCGGCGCCGGGGCGGTCAGCAGGGTCGACGACGCCGGCGGCCTGTGGATCGAGCAGATCAGCCCACCGGAGGAGCACCCGACGCGGCTGGGCACCGGGGTGTCCATCTGTCTGGCGCCGTGGTTCCACGCGATGGGCACGATCGGTGGCCTCAACGTCCCCGTCCTCTCGGGGACGACGATGGTGCTGCACGAGCGGTTCGAGCCGGCCGCCTACCTCGCCGACGTGGAGCGTTTCGGCGCGACGACGCTCTCGGGCGCCCCGCCGCTCTACGCGGCCCTGCTGCGTCACCCGGACCTCGCGACGCGCGATCTGTCGAGCGTGCGCGGCCTGAGCTCCGGCGCGGCGCCGCTGCCGCTGGAGGTGATCCAGGGCCTGCGCCGCCGGCTCGGCGAGGACGTCGTCATCGCGGAGGGCTACGGCCTCACCGAGGTGACGATGGGCGCGACGATCGGGCCGTCGGCCCGCTCGGCCGTCCGTAAGCCCGGGACCGTCGGCCTGCCCGTCCCGGACACCGAGATCGCGATCCTCGACCCCGACGGCGTGGAGGTGCCCGTCGGTGAGGAGGGCGAGGTCTGCATCCGCGGACCACAGGTCATGGCCGGCTACCGCAACCGGCCGGAGGAGACGGCCGCGACACTCGTCGACGGGTGGCTGCACTCCGGCGACGTCGGCGTCCTCGACGAGGACGGCTACCTGCGGATCGTCGATCGCAAGAAGGACATGTTGATCTACAAGGGGTACAACGTGTATCCCCGCGAGCTCGAGGAGCTGCTGCACGCCGAGCCGGGAGTGGTCGGGGCGGCGGTCGTGGGCAGGCCGCAGTCCGACGTCGGCGAGCTGCCGGTGGCGTTCGTCGTCGCGCCGGGGCTCGACGAGGCCGGGGTCCAGGAGGTGATCGACAGGGTGAACGCCCAGGTCACGCCGTACAAGCGGGTGCGCGAGGTGGTGCTCGTCGACGAGATTCCGGTGTCGGCGGCGGGCAAGGTGCTCAAGCGTGCGCTCCGGGAGCGGCTGCAGGTGTCGTGACGTCCGTCTGACCTGCGCGGGAACGGTGCCGTGCGGGAGGGCCCGGTCCGCCCCGGGACCAACGGCCCCGATAGGGTGATCGTCGCTAACGGTCGCCGGACCGGCGACGACATGCTCCATGTACGGACACCCGAGCTACCCCGCGGGGCCGCACACGGCCGACCGTTCGGCCGAACGTTCCGCTCCCCGATGAAGGGTGGTCCGCCATGACGGCGACGCGCGTCACGCCCGCGGTCCCGATGTCGCGCTCGTTCATGGACCTGCCCACCCAACGCCTCGTGCCGCCTGCCCACCTCGCGGTGGATGCGCGGAACCAGCCGGCTCAGGCTACCCCGACGTCTCTGGGGAGCGGCGTCGAGAGTGTCCACGCGGTCGGGGCCGCGCGGACCCGGAGCCGGCTGGGCACCATCATCGACGTCGCCGGTCGCGTGGGGACGATCGTGACGTTCGCGGCCGTGGTCATCGTCTCGGCCGCGGTCGGGGCCTCGGCGGGCTCCAACGCCGACTCGGGCGACGCCGCGAACGCGGGCATGACGCTCGGCGCGCCGTAACACCCCGGGCACGGCGACCCGGCCGGACGCGCGGTCGGTCGCAACGGGCCTGTCGCAACGGCCCGTCGCACGGTCGGTTCGAGCGGCCCGACCCGCCAGGGCCGGGCGGTGGTCAGGCGGCCGCTTCGCCCGAGGACGTCAGCGGGCTCTGCAGCACGTGGTCGACCAGCCGCATGATCAGCTGGGTCCCGCCCAGCCGGTACCCGAACTCCTCCCAGGTCAGAATCTCCTTGGAGATCAGCTCCCCGACCGGGCCGGGGTACAGTCGCGTGGCACGGAACGCTGCTGCGCGCAGCCGCATCTTCTCGTGGTGGTCCATCGGGCTCACTCGCTCTCCTCGCCGTCAGCCTGACACGTACGGACGAGCGCCTCGACACTGAAACGCACCCTGTTGGGCACATCGTCGCCTACCCGGTTCACGGCGCGACATGACCGATCCCATGGAGTGACGAGTATCTCACCCTGTGCGCACGGAGCGGGGTTGCACCGCCACGACCTGCGCAGATGATCTCCGCCCGCCCCGGGCGTGCATCCCGACGATCTACATTCGTGCCCGTGAGCCTCACCCAGCAGCTGTGGTCAGACGTCGAGGACATCTACGCGCAGGTCCTCGCACACCCCTTCGTCACCGGCCTGACCGACGGGTCGCTGCCCCACGAGTCGTTCCGGCACTACATCGTCCAGGACTCGCACTACCTGCGGGGCTACGCGAAGGCGCTGGCCGCGTGCGCGGCGAAGGCGCCGACCGACGAGGAGACCGTCATGTTCGCGACGAGCGCCACCAGCGCCGTCGCCGCCGAGCAGGGGATGCACGCCGCGCTGGTCGACGCACTGGGTACGACGCCCGAGGCCGCGGCGAAGGAGCCGGTCGCCCCGACGACGCAGGCCTACCTGAGCTACCTGCTGGCCGTCGCGCACGGAGGCTCCTACGCCGAGGCCGTCGCGACGGTCCTGCCCTGCTACTGGATCTACGCGAAGGTCGGTGCCGAGCTCCTCGAGCGCAGCTCGCCCGATCCGCTCTACGCGCGCTGGATCGCGATGTACGGCGACGAGGACTTCCAGACGGTCGTCGACGCCGTGCTCGCCGTCACCGACCGGATCGGCGAGACCGCCGGGCCGGCCGAGATCGAGCGGATGCGCAGGCACTTCCACACGACGTCGCGCTACGAGTGGATGTTCTGGGACGGCGCGTGGCGCCGGGAGGCCTGGCCCGTCTGACCGGTCCGCCGTGCGTCCCGGACCGGGCAGGCGGCGGTCAGCGCTGGTCGAAGCGGTCCGGGATCAGCACGTGGAGCAGGAACGACACGACCGCGACGATGATCGCGCCCCAGAACGCCGCCCAGAACCCGTCGACGGCGAACGGCAGGCCGACCCTCTCGGCGATGTAGCCGGCCAGCCACAGCAGCAGGCCGTTGACGACCAGGCTGATCAGGCCGAGCGTCAGGATGTAGAGCGGGCAGCCGATCACCTTGATGATCGGCTTCAGCACCGCGTTGATGAGGCCGAAGATGACGGCGACGACGAGCAGCGTGCCGATGGTCGAGGCCGTCGTCGAGTTCGGGCTGACCTCGGTGCCGAGCCGGATGCCGCCGACGAGCAACGTCGCGACCCAGAGGGCGATCGCGACGACGATCACCCGGATCGTGATGGCGAGGGCGTTGCTCATCGGTGACTCTTCTCTCTCTCGCGTGAAGTTCCGGGCGCATCCTCCCGGGTCCCCGGTCGGCTCAGTCGACCAGGGCCTGCTTCACGAGCGTGCGCAGCTGCGGCCGGATCGGGTACGTGCTCGAGGGCATCAGCTGCGTCATGAAGACCGCCGTGACCTCCTCGACCGGGTCGACGTAGAACGCCGTGCTGGCCAGGCCGCCCCAGGCGAACTCGCCCGGGCTGGTCAGGCTCTTGCCGACCACCGGATCGATGACGACGGAGAAGCCCAGCCCGAACCCGACGCCCGCGTACGGCGACTCGGCGAAGATCGGGCGGCCGACCGCGTCGAGGTCGGCTCCGCCCGGCAGGTGGTTGCGCGTCGCCAGGTCGACGGTGCGGTTGGACAGCAGCCGCACCCCGTCGAGCTCGCCGCCGCGGGCCAGCATCTGGGTGAAGCGGTGGTAGTCGTGCAGCGTCGACGCGAGCCCGCCACCGCCGGAGAGCAGGGTCGGCGGCTTGGTGATCAGCTCGCCGAGCGGGCTGCGCGCGAGCCCGCCGCCCGGGCGGGGCAGGTACAGCGCCGCGAGCCGGTCGACGGCGGAGTCCGCCACCTGGAACCCGGTGTCGGACATGCCGAGCGGGCCGAGGATGCGCTCGGCGAAGAACTCGTCGAGCGTCCGGCCCGACGCGACCTCGACGACGCGGCCCAGCACGTCGGTCGACACCCCGTAGTTCCACTCGGTGCCCGGCTGGAACAGCAGCGGCAGCGCGGCGAACTCGTCGCAGGCCGCGGCCAGGTCGACGTCGGGCGGCGTGGTCAGCTCGTGGCCGCGCAGCCGGTACATCTCGTCGACCGGGTGGGCGTGGTGGAAGCCGTAGGTCAGTCCGGACATGTGTGTGAGCAGGTGCCACACCCGGATCGGCTCGGACGTCGGCACCGTCGCCGGGGCCAGCGCCGAACCGGACCGGTACACCCGCACGTCGGCGAACGACGGGATGAAGTTCGAGATCGGATCGGTGAGCGCGAACGCGCCCTCCTCGTGGAGCATCAGGGCGGCGACCGAGGTGATCGGCTTGGTCATCGAGTAGATCCGCCACACCGTGTCCGGTTCGACGGGCAGCCCGGCCTCGACGTCGCGCCGCCCGTAGTGGGACACGTGCACGAGCTTCCCGCGTCTGGCCACCGCGACCGACCAGCCGGGGAGCCTCCCGTCGTCGACGTAGCGCCGGAAGTGCGCGTCGATCCGCGCGAGCCTGTCCTCGTCGACACCGACCGCGGCCGGGTCCACCTCCACTGCGAGCTCACCCACGTCGCCGACCCTACCGGCGGGTGATCGCCGCGGCAGTCCCCGTCCGGCCGTCCTCAGTGGCCGCCGGAGAGGTTCAGCAGGACGACGCCGCCGATGATCAGGAGCACGCCGCCCGCCTTGACGAGGCTCAGCCCCTCGCCGAGGAACAGCACCCCGATCAGCACGACCGCCGCCGTCCCGATGCCGGACCACAGCGCGTACGCCGTGCCGACCTCGAACCGCTTGAGCGCCTGTGCGAGCAGCACGAAGGCACCGACATAGCCAAGGACCACGACGACCGACGGGACGAGCCGGGAGAAGCCGTCGGAGAGCTTGAGGCTCGTCGTCGCGACGACCTCCGTCGCGATCGCGCCGAGCAGCCAGAGCCACGCCATGTCCGCCACGATGCCGGGCGGCCGGGGTCGCGCGGTCCCCGTCGGACCCGCGATCGAGTCACAATCGGGAGCATGCACCCGGCTGTGCCGAACGGGTTCCCCGGCGACGGACCCGTGCTCCCGTCCGTGTCGGCCTCGACGCTGTCGGGCGACGACGAGGTGATCCGCGCGCTGCTGCGTCGCCGGGAGGCCGGCAGCGTGCCCGGCGCCCGCACCGACGGGCACCGGATCGCGTGTGTCATCGGCGGGGGCGGGATGCGCGGCGCCTACGCCGGAGGGATGGTCCACGCGCTGGAGACGACCGGCCTCGCCGACGCCTTCGACGTCGTCTACGGGGTCTCGGCGGGGGCGTTCGTCGGCACCGCGCTGGTGCTGGGGCACGGCTACGACTCCGCCCGCATCTTCCCCGACGACATGGCGTGCAAGGAGTTCATCGACCCGCGCCGGCTCGGGACCCGGCGGCCCATGGTGTCGCTGGACCACCTGATCGACGACATCCTGGTGCACGTCAAGCCCGCGGACTGGGAGGCCCTGCGCGACCATCCCGTGCCGCTGCGCGTGCTGGTCACCGATGCCGCCGACATGACCTCGCACGTGCTGGAGCGGCTCCCCACCCGTGAGGACTGGCGGCGGGCCATGCGGGCGACCGCGACCATCCCGTGGCTCGCCGGGCCGCCGGTGCGGATCGGCGACCGCCGCTACATCGACGGCTCGATCTCGGACCCGATGCCCGTGCTGCGCGCGCTGCGCGACGGCGCCACCCACGTGCTCGCGCTGCTCACCCGCACCGTCCCCGAACTGCGCCGCTCCGAGCCCGGGACCCGCCCACCGCTCTGGGCGCGGTCGATCGACGTCGTCGTCCCCGGGCTGGGGGCGATGACCCAGGACGTCCGCCGGCACGCCGACTCGCTCGCCCTGCTCTCCGACGCCGCCCACCCCGACCGCGACGGCGCGCACCTCATGGCGATCACCCCGGCCCGCTCGGCCGGGGTGCGCGGGCTGACGATCGACGTGCCCCGCATCGAGCAGGCCGTCGTACTGGGCCGGGAGGCCGTCGCGTCGGCGTTGCGCGCCGTGTCCCGGGGCTGAGCCGATCCGCCCCGCCCTGCCGTCCCGCCCCGCCGCCCGGCCCCGCCCGCCGCTCGGCCCCCGTCGAGCGCAACCTCACGGCTCTCGGGAGCCCTCGGGTTCAGGGGGTGGTCGCAACACCGGTGGTTACTGGCCGCGACAGTAGTCGGGTCAGTCTTTCCCCGGGGGTGTCCCAGTCCAGGGTTTTGCGGGGGCGGGAGTTGAGCTTGTCCGCGACCCGGTCCAGATCGGCGTGGGTGTGCACGGACAGATCGGTGCTTTTCGGGAAGTACTGGCGCAACAGCCCGTTGGTGTTCTCGTTGCTGCCCCGCTGCCAGGGGCTGTGTGGGTCGCAGAAATAGACCGGCAACTCCAGCGCCATGGTGATCTCGGCGTGGCGGGCCAGCTCGATGCCCTGGTCCCAGGTCAACGACCGGCGCACCATCGCGGGCAGCACCCGCATCGCGGCGATCATCGCGTCCCGGACCTGGACTGCGCCGTGGCCCCCGGGCAGGTGCAGCAGCAACACGAACCGGGTGGTCCGCTCGACCAGCGTGCCGATCGCGGTCTCGTTGCCGGTGCCGAGGATGAGATCGCCTTCCCAGTGCCCGGGCACGGCCCGGTCGGTGACCTCCGCGGGCCGCTGGGAGATCATGACCTTGTCCCGGATCCGGGTCTGGTTGCGGTGTTGGCGTTGGTCGGGCAGCCGGTTCGGGCGGCGCAACGCCCGCCCGGTCCGGAGACACCCCGCGAGCTCGCGGCGCAGCTGCCCGCGGCCTTGGACGTAGAGGGCCTGGTAGACGCCCTGGTAGATGGTTTCGTGGGACACCCACATCTCCGGCCGGTCGGGGAAGTCTCGGCGCAGAGTCTGACTGATCTGCTCCGGGCTCCACTGCTGCTCGACCAGCCTGGTGTGTACGTGGGCGGCCAGCTCGGGGTGGGTGAGGAGTTTGGCGGGTGTGCGGCGGCGGGCGCGGGCCTCGGCTTTGGCCTGGGCCACCACCGCCCGGTACCGCAGCCGTTCGTGCTGGGGCCGGTCCCGGCCGCCGTGCGTGCCCGGGTCTGGCCCCAGGCGGTGCGGGCGCCCGTCAGGCAGCGGGGGCCGGCGTGGATAGCGCACGGTGCGGTTACGGGCCAGTTCCCGGCCGATGGTGGCGCGGTGGCGGCCCAGCCGCCGGGCGATCTCGGCCCGGCTGTGCCCGGCCGCCCAGCCCACGGCGATCTCTTCACGTTCGGCCAGGGACAGATAACGCCCGCCGGGCTCGGTCAGGTCCGGGATCATCCCACCAGACTCGACGACCCACCCCCGCCCGGCCGAGGCCGACACCCCCACCTCCGCGGCGGCCTGCGCGATCGTGGCCCCCGCCAACCGGGCCCTCCAGAACCGGCGGACCCGTTCCCGCGGCACCCTCGGCGGACCGATCACACTCATCACCCCAGCTCGACAGGGTGTTGCGACGAACCCTTGAATCCACCGCCCCGGGCCGACAGTGAGGTTGCACGAAGACGCTCGAGCGCAACCCCACGGTCGTCCCGCGCCCGCAGGCCGACGGTCAGGTTGCGTCGGGCGCGCCGTCACGCGCCGTCGTCCGTGGTCCGGGGACCTCGCCACGGTAGGTGACAGCCGTGTAATTCACCCACACGTCCCCTGTCGATCCACAGGTTGGTCACATCCTGTGGACCGGGCACTGCGCAGCGCGAACCACCCGATAGCCGCGTTGACCCCGCCCCCGTGGCGAGGCGAACCTGGGTCGTGATCCGCGGCCTCCTCGACGACGACAAGATCCACGGCGACCTGCTCCGTGACGCCCGCGACTACGGCGGCCCCGACCTCGTGGCCGACATCGAGCACGAGGCCCTCGCGTGGGTCGACGAGACACATCCGTGGGACGGCGTCGGCGACGAGCCGGGCGAGCGCCGCTCGGCATACCTCGCGGTCTGGTGGCAGCGCGTCGACCTCGAGCGCGCGGAGCGGATCGGCACCCTCGTCCGTCGTGACGACGGGCGGTGGCAGCAGATCGGCCCCGCCCGCTGCCCGCACGGCCACCCCTTCGGACCCCGCCGCGTGCTCATCGGCTGGGTGCCCTGCCCGTGCCGCGGCCACCACAGCTGGACCTGCGAGGCACCGGTGGGCGACGGCGTGTGCGGCGCTCAGATCGTCCACCCGGAGCCGGGACCGCGGTGCCGCGAGGTCGGGATCGGCGGCCCGCGGCCCGGTCCGTGGTGACGTCCGGACGCCCGCGGTTCAGGCGCCCAGGTGCTCGACGAACCAGTCGCGCGCCGGGGCCGACGCCTGGTCGAAGCCGTCGACGTACGCGTCGAAGTGCCCGCCCGGCAGGATGACCAGCTTCTTCGGTTCGCGGGCGCTCTCGAAGGCGTCGATCGCGAGGTGGGACGGGGTGAGATGGTCCTCGCGCGCGACGACCATCAGCAGCGGCGTCGGGCTGATCCGTGGCAGGTAGCCGCCCGGCTCGTACTCGCCGAGCATCTCCACGGTCCGCAGCGTCACCTCGTTGCGCCAGGACGGGGCGCGCAGCTTGCCGGTCTCGGTGAACCACGTCCAGGAGTCGGGTGTCGGCAGGGCGGAGGGCGCGAGCGGGTCCTCGGCGACCACCGGCACCATCGCGGGCGGGTCGCCTGCGAACCGGGCGACGCGGTCGGCGTCGAACATCTCACGGAAGCCGGCCCGGAAGTCGGCCCTGACCAGCTCGCCGATGTTCGCCGACCCACTGACCAGGGGGACCTGGGCGACGACGGCCTTGACCCGGCGGTCGATCGCGCCGACGACCAGCACGTGCCCGCCCGAGTAGCTGCTGCCCCAGATGCCGATCCGCGTCGCGTCGACGTCGTCGCGGGTCGTGGCGTAGGTGATCGCATGCCGGTAGTCGCGGACCTGCGCCCACGGGTCGATCTCCTGGCGCGGCTCGCCGTCGCTCGCGCCGAAGTTGCGGTTGTCGAAGACGAGCGCGTTGAGCCCCGCGGCGGCGAAGACCTCGGCGAACGAGTCGAGGTACATCTCCTTCACGGCGGAGAACCCGTGGGCCATCACGACGGTCGGCGCCCGGCCGTCGGCGCCCTCGGCCTCGTAGAACCAGCCGCGAAGGACGACGCCCTCGGCGTCGAACTCGATATCACGTCGGGCCATGTGTCGCTCCCCTGGTCGCCCGGAACCAGCCCGGCGTGTGCCGGACCGGCCGGTCCCTCGAGGGGTGCGCGGATCTCCTCGTCGAGACCGGTACCCCGACCGTAGGACGACCGAAGGCGACGTGTCTGCGTCCTGACGGGCGTCACCACGGCGGCCGGGCGGCGCCGTCAGGAGCCGGGACGGAAGATCATGCAGCTGCTCGTCGCATGCGCGACCAGCCGGTCGGCGGAGTCGAGGATCCGTGCCTCGGCCAGCGCGGTCCGGTTGCCGGCCTGCAGCACCTCGCCGACGCAGCGCACCGGTCCCGTCGAGACCGTGATGGGCCGGAGGAACTTCACCGTGAGGTCGAGGCTCGTGTAGTGCACGCCCGCCGGGAGGGTGGACTGCACGGCGCAGCCCGTCGCGGAGTCGAGCAGCGTCGCGTAGACGCCACCGTGCACCGAGCCGATCGGGTTGTAGTGGTACTCCGCGGGCTCGAGGGCGAACTCCACCCGGCCGGCCTCGACCGAGACGAGCGTCAACCCCAGCGTCTCGACGATGGGCGGCGGCGGCAGCTCCCCGGCCGCGAGCCGGCGCAGGAAGGTCAACCCGTCCTCGACGCGGGCTGCCGACGCGGCGATCCGCGGGTCCTCCCACCGGTGGGTGCGGGACCGGACGGCCCCCTCGGGCTCGCGGGGCAGGGACTCGACGGACATGGCCGGACTCCTCGACGGGTGTGCGTGCGTCCTGGCCGACAGTAGAGACTGACGGTTTCGTGACGCAACCGAATCGCGGCGGAGGCCACAGCCCGCCCACGGGGAACGCAGGTAGAACGGGCCCCGTGCGCAGGTGGGGCCTGGTGGTGCTGGCCGGGATGTTGCTGCTCGCCGGATGCTCGGCGGGAACACCCGCCCCGCCGTCGGACCCCTTCGCGATCGACGAGCGCCCTGCGACAGCGGGCTTCTACGGCGAGCTCCACCGTCCACCCGGCGCCACCGACGACCCGATCCGGCGACCGGCGGTGCTCGTCGTCGGCGGGGCGGAGGGCGGCCTCGCGCTCGATCCGCTCGCGGCGGCGTTGGCGCGCAAGGGATTCGTATCGCTCGCCGTCGGCTACTTCGGGCTCCCGGGGCTGCCCCCGACACTCCGGGAGATCCCGCTCGAGTACTTCGCGACGGCGCTGCGGGTGCTGGCCGCGCAGCCGGGGGTCGACCCGGCGCGGATCGTGGTCTGGGGGGCCTCCCGCGGCAGCGAGGTCGCGCAGCTGCTCGCCGTCGACTTCCCGGCGCTCGTGCGTGGCGTCGTCGCCGACTCCCCCAGCAGCGTCGTGCATGCGTCCAGCCCGTCGCCGCACGTGGCGGCATGGACGCTGGCCGGACGGCCGGTGCCCTGGGCGTCGGTCGCGCACCAGGACGACCCCCGGGCGCCGGGCGCGACGATCGACGACGACGCCGTCGCCGGCCCGATCCTCACCATCTGCGGCGGCGCCGACGCGCTCTGGCCCTCCTGTTCCTTCGCCGACGCCATCGCGGCCCGGTCGCCGCGCGTGACCGAGCTCGACTATCCGGCGGCGGGGCACACGTTCGTCGGGCTGCACCTGCAGGGGGTGCAGGCACCCGGCGTCGCGGCCCGGGTGGCCGCGGCCGGCGGGAGGTCGCAGGCGAACACCGACGCCGCGATCGACGCCTTCGACCGTGCCGTGCGGTTCATCGCCGGCGTCTGACGGGCGCCGGGCTCGACCGCTACGCCCGACGCCCGCTCGCCCGCAGGTGGGCGCGCTCCCCCTGCTTGCCGAACAGGCTCAGCGCCTCGACCGGACGGTCCCCGGTGGCGAAGCCGTGCGGGACGTGGCAGTCGAACTCGGCCGCCTCGCCGACGCCGAGCTGGATCTCCTTGTCGCCCAGCAGGAGCGTGAGCCGGCCGCTCAGGACGTACACCCACTCGAAGCCCTCGTGGGTGCGCAGCTCGGTGCACTCCAGGCCGGGCCCGTAGACGAGGCGGTAGGGCCGCGGCTGCACCGGCCCGCGGGTCAGCGGATAGGCGACGGCACTTCCGGTGCGGATCGGCTCGAGGCCGCGGACCCGCGGATCGGGGACGGACGGCTCGGCGCCGACGAGGTCGTCGAGGCCGACGCCGTACGCGCGGGCGATCGGCAGCAACAGCTCGAGCGTCGCCCGGCGGTGTCCGGACTCCAGGCGCGACAGCGTGCTCGTCGAGATCCCGGTGGTGCGGGAGAGGGCCGCGAGGGTGAGGTCGCGCTCGCGGCGCAGCTCCGCGAGGCGCGGGCCGACGCGAGCCAGCACGGCACCCTGATCGGTCGGGTCGGCGGTCATGCGTCTTTGCTACTCCGGCAAGGATGTTGGCGCAACAGCACGGCGGCGAGGGACGGTGAGCGCATGACGAACTCGGAGAACCACGACGTCCTGGTGGTCGGCGGTGGCGCCGCGGGGCTGTCGGCCGCACTGATGCTCGGCCGGTCCCGGCGGTCGGTGCTGGTGCTCGACGCCGGCGAGCCGCGCAACGCCCCCGCCGCAGGGATCCACGGCCTGCTCGGGCACGAGGGCACCCCGCCGGCCGAGCTGCTGCGCCGCGGCCGGGAGGAGGTCGGGCGGTACGGGGTCGTCGTCCGCCGGGCGCGGGCGGTCGCGGCGACGCGCGACGAGAGCGGCTTCACGGTCACCCTCGACGGCGGCGGTGCCGTGCACGCCCGACGCATCGTCCTGGCGACGGGCGTCGTCGACGAGCTGCCCGCCGTCGACGGTCTCGCCGCGCGCTGGGGCCGCGACGTGCTGCACTGCCCGTACTGCCACGGCTGGGAGGTCCGGGATCGGGCGATCGTCGTACTCGCGACCGGCCCGATGGCCGTGCACCAGGCCCTGCTGTTCCACCAGCTCTCGGCCGACGTCACGCTCCTGCTGCACGAACAGCCGGCACTCGTCGACGAGCAGGCCGCGGAGCTGGCGGCCGTCGGTGTGCGGGTCGTCGACGGCGCGGTGGCGCGGGTCGTCGTCGAGAACGACGTGCTCACCGGCGTGCAGCTGCGGTCGGGTGAGGTCGTGCCCGCGGAGGCGGTCGCCGTGGGGTCGCGGCCCGTCGCCCGGCGCGACCTGCTCGCCGATCTCGGCCTGGGCCTGCGCGAGCTGCCGGGCGGGACGGGCGCCGCGGTCGAGGCCGACCCGACGGGAGCGACCGCCACGCCCGGCGTCTGGGCCGCCGGCAACCTGACCGACCCGTTCGCGCAGGTCGGCGCGTCGGCGGCGGCCGGGGCGAAGGCGGGTGCGATGGTCAACGCGGATCTCGTCGCGGAGGAGGCGCGCGCGGCCCTCGCACCGACGTCACTCACGGGGGCCGGCGTGGCAGGCTCCCACCCGTGAGCATCACCCTCGAACAGGCCCAGACCGTCGTCACCGCAGCACTCGCCCACGGCACCGAGCAGGGTTTCAACCCGCTGACCGTCGCCGTCCTCGACCCGGGCGGCGCGCTCGTCGCACTGGCCCGCCAGGACGGGTCCGGCAACCTGCGGCCCGATCTCGCCGTCGCCAAGGCCTACGGCGTGCTCGCGCTGGGCATGACCAACCGCGCCATCGCCGCCCGGGCGGCCGACTCCCCCGAGTTCTTCACCTCCGTCGCGACGCTGGCCGGCGGCCGGATCCTGTCGGTCCCCGGCGGCGTGTTCGTGCGCGACGGCGACGGCCGGCTGCTCGGGGCCGTCGGGGTCACCGGCGACGCCTCGCTCAACGACGAGGCCGCCGCCGTGGCCGGCATCCGCGCGGCCGGGCTCGTGCCCGTGACCGGCGCCGAGTAGGGCCGGCTCGCGACGGCGGGCCGATCGGCGGGTGCCGACGCCCGCCGGACGCGGCAGGATCGGGGAATGACCCCCGATCTCGTGCGCGCCTTCGAGAGCGCGGTCAACGCGGTGGACGTCGACGCGGCCGCCGCGCTCGTCACCGACGACGTCGAGGTGGGCGGCCCCCGCGGGGCCGCCCGCGGCGTCGAGGTCCTGCGCAGCTGGGTGGCCGGTTCGGGCATCTCGTTGTCGACGGTGCGGTTCTTCGGCCGCGGCGACGTCGCCGTCGCGCTGCAGGACGCACGCTGGATCGACGACGACAGCACCCGCAGCGTCGCCACCGAGTTCACCGCGCGCGACGGCCGGATCAGCCGCATCGTCCGCCACGACGACGGGCTCGACGCCGCGCTGGCCGCGGCCGGGCTCGGCGAGGCCGACGAGATCGAGTTCTGACCGGCGACGTCACCCGACGAGCGTCGGGAACCGCCGGATCCAGCGCTTCTGCCCCGGCGTCTCGACCGCGCGCGGCCGGTAGTGCCCGCGGACCCAGGCGAGCGCGTCGTCGGCGGGGTGGCCGGCCAGGATCGCCATGCACGCCAGCACCGTCCCGGTGCGCCCCGTGCCGCCGCCGCACGCGACCTCGACCCGTTCGCCCGCCCGCGCCCGCTCGTAGGCGGCGACGACCATCGCGGCGGCACGGGCGTCGTCGCGCGGGGTGCGGAAGTCGGGCCAGTCGATCCACTCGGCGGGCCACGGCGGCGTCCACACCGGGGCGCGGGTGAACCGCCTGCGCGGCGATCCGAGGTAGAGCCCGAACTGCGGGTCGGGGCCGCCGGGCAGCGGCTCACGGCGCCCGCGGCCACGCACCGGCGTGCCGTCGGGCAGGGTCGTCGCCCCCGTCAATCTCGCCCCGCCGTCGACGTCCACCGCGCGATTCTCCCGGCCGGGATCCGGCGGGACGGGACGGGCCCGCCGGCCGGCCGCTGTAGCGTCCGCGATGTGCCCGACGCGCCCGACATCGTCGCGGTCCTGCGCGCGGCAGGCTGTGTGTTCGCCGAGGACGAGGCCGCGGTGCTGCTGGCCGAGGCGCCCTCGCCGGACGCGCTGGCGGCGATGGTCGCGCGGCGCGCCGCGGGCGACCCGCTCGAGCAGATCGTCGGCTGGGCCGGCTTCCGCGGACTGCGCGTGGTCGTCGCGCCCGGGGTCTTCGTGCCGCGGCAGCGCACGTCGTTCCTCGCGGGGCTCGCGGTAGCGGCGACCCGCGACGGTGCGACGGTCGTCGACATGTGCTGCGGGGCCGGTGCCGTCGCGCTGGCGGTGCGGGTCGAGTCGGGCGCCGCGCAGGTGCACGCGGCCGACGTCGATCCCGCGGCGGTGGCCTGCGCCCGGCGCAACCTGCCCCCCGCGACGGTGCACCAGGGCGACCTCTACGCGGCGCTGCCTCCCGACCTGCGCGGACGCGTGGACGTCGTCGTCGCCAACGCGCCCTACGTGCCGACCGCCGCGGTCGCGCTGATGCCGCCGGAGGCCCGGTTGCACGAGCCGATGGTCGCCCTCGACGGCGGCGGCGACGGTCTCGACATCGCGCGCCGGGTCGTCGCCGGCGCACCGCAGTGGCTGGTCGCGGGCGGCGTACTGCTCGTCGAGACCAGCGACGAGCAGGCGCCCGTCCTGCGGGACGTGTTCGCCCGCAACGGTTTTGCCGCGAGCGTCGAGTCCGACGACGAGATCGGCGCCACCGCGGTGCGAGGCGTGCTCGACGGCCGTCGGGGTTGACCGGGGCCGCATCGGTGGCGACGTGGCCCACGCCTGCTGGATCGATCGGTCCGGCGCCCTGAGCCGGGAGCGTCGGGCTGTCACACAGCGAGGGGCTGCCGCGGAGTGGACCGATCGATACACTCGGGGCGTGGCACCCGACCGAGGATCGACGTGCGCGCGTTCGACGGCGCCGACGCGACCCGACCACCGCCCCCGACAGCCCGTGGCCGGCCGTCGTCCGGGCCACCCGGCCCGGCCGGTGCGCGGCGACGGACCCCGGTTCCCGCGGCCGACCGTTGCGGCCGCTGCGGCCGGAGAACGCGCCGGTAGCCTGTCGCCGACCTGGGCGACCGCGGGTGGGACGGACGGTATCGGACGATGACGGGCACGACCTACTACGAGGTCAACCGGGAGCGGGTCATCGCCGCGGCGGCGGAGCTGTTCGCGCGCAACGGCTACCACGGGACCGGCATGGCCGAGCTGGGCCGCGCCGTCGAGCTCGGCCGCGGCGCCCTGTACCGGTACATCGGCAGCAAGGAAGCGGTCCTCTACGCGATCAGCAAGGACCAGGTCGACAAGATGAACCGCTACGCCGAGGAGGTGCTCGACCGCGGCCTCGAGCCCCGCGAGGTGCTGCGTGAGATGGCCCGCGGCCTCCTGCGCAACATCGCCGACCATCGCGCGGAGTGGGCGGTGTTCTTCCGCGAGTACAACGCGCTCACCGGCGAGCGCCGCGACGAGGTCATCGCCGCCCGGGAACGCTACGAGGGCTACTGGCGCCAGGCGCTCGACCGCGGCGTGCGCGAGGGGACGCTGCGCCCGACGCCCCGGCTGCTCGTCAAGGGCATCCTCGGGATGCTCAACTACACCTACCTGTGGTTCACCCCCGACGGCGAGCTGACGCCCGAGGAGCTGGCCGATCTCTTCCTCGACGCGCTCATCGACGGCATCCACAGCTGACGGTCGGAGCGCCCCGGTACGAGCGGGACGGGCCGGGGCGAGCCGCCGCCCGTGCCCGTCAGGCGCCGGCGCCGAGCAGGTCGAGCCACTTGAGCAGGAGCTGCTGCTCCTCGTCGCCGAGCGGCGACGACGGCTCGGCGCGCAGCTGGGCCGCGAGCCGGATCGCGACCGGGCCGATGTCGGCGCCGGCCGTCTCGGGCCCCGAGCGCCCCTGCTCGCGGAAACGGCCCTGCCCGTCGAGGCGGCCCTGCTCGCCGGGACTGCCCGGCTCGTCGAGGCCGGCCGGCTCGTCGGGGCTACCCGGCTCGTCGAGGCACGCGGCGAAGACGGCGTCGCGCACGCTCGTGGACAGCTGCGGGTCGGAGTACAGGTCGGGACGGACCAGGACCGCGAGCGCCACCCCGACGTTGGCGGACAGGATGCGCTGCGCCGCGAGCGGCGCCGGCAGCCGCAGGACACCGGCGCGGGCACAGCGTTCGAGCGTCGCGGACAGCAGCCCGAAGATCGTCTCCGGCGCCTCCGGTCGCCGCGTGAGCGTCGGCGAGAACATGAGCCGGTAGACGGCCGGGTTCTCGAGCGCGAAGGCGATGTGGTCGTCCCATCCCGCCCGCAGGTCGGCGACCGGGTCCTCGGTCGTCTCCAGCGCGCGTTTGCGCTCGACGTAGCGCTCGAAGCCGTGGTCGACGAGCGCGGCGAGCAGGCCCGCCTTGTCGCCGAAGATCCGGTACAGCGCCGGCTGGCCGACGCCGACCGCCTCGCAGACGGCGCGGGTCGAGACGTCGTTGTCGTCCGACGCGGCCAGCTGCTGCTCGGCGGCTCGCAGCATCCGCAGGCGCAGGGTGGGAGCTTCCGTCACCGTATCGACGTTACGCGTCGCTCGGACCGATGACCCGCACCGGGGCGTATCAATGATACGCATCACACGGGGCAACGATACGATGTTCCGTATCGTTGATACCATCGAAGGATATCGACGCTTCGCAGCTGCGAGGCCGGAAACGAAAAGGTGAGACCCATGAGGGACGGCACCCCGCGCGTGGCACTCGTGACCGGCGGCACCGGCGGGATCGGTGAAGCCGTCGTCCACGCACTCGTCGACGACGGGTTCGCCGTCGCAGTGCACTACGCGGGCAACAAGACCAAGGCGGACACCCTCGTCGAGACCATCACCGCCGCCGGCGGGCGGGCCGTCGCGGTCGGTGGCGACGTCGCCGACGAGCACGCCATGGCTGCCGCGTTCGACGCGGTCGAGTCGGCGTTCGGCGGGATCGACGTCGTCGTCAACACCGCCGGCATCATGGTCCTCGGGCCGATCGCCGACTACGACCTCGACCAGTTCGACCGGATCGTCCGCACCAACCTGCGGGGCACGTTCGTCGTGTCCCAGCTGGCCGCGCGCCACGTCCGCGACGGCGGCGCGATCATCAACTTCTCGACGTCGGTGACCCGGACCCAGCTCCCGAAGTACGGGCCCTACGTGGCGACCAAGGCGGCGGTCGAGGGCCTCACCCTCATCCTCGCCCGTGAGCTGCGTGGTCGTGACGTCACGGTCAACACCGTCGCGCCCGGACCGACCGCAACGCCGCTGTTCTTCGACAGCAACACCGAGCAGACCGTCGCCGCCCTGACCAACGCCACCCCGCTCGAACGGCTCGGGCGGCCCGAGGACATCGCCTCGACGGTGGCCCAGCTGGCCGGTCCCGCGCGCTGGACGAACGGGCAGACCGTGTTCGTCAACGGCGGCCTCGCCTGATCTCGTCGCGCGGTCCTCGTCCGTGCCCGCCACCCTCCCCTCGCCACGTCGGTGTCGACCGGCTGCGCCGCCGGCCGACCGCACGGCGCGAGGCCGGCCAACGGATCCGACCGCTCGCACACGACGACACCCGCAGCGACCCCTCGCCGGCGCCGGCGGCGACGTCCAGCGCCATAGCCGCCCTCGGCGCGTCGAGCAGGAGACACCTGGACGCCTCGATCCCATAAAATCTCACTCAGCTGAGGTAGACATTCTCGACCGGCCGCGGGTAGGCTTCCGTCCGTCGAGATGAGAGGTCCAGAGGCGCGGGAGATGACGTAACTACTCGCGGAGCAACACCAGCAAGTCAGCAACACCAGCAAGTCAGCAACACCAGCAAGTCAGCAACACCAGCAAGTCAGCAACACCAGCAAGTCAGCAACACCAGCAAGTCGGAAAAACTGAGGAGAAGGAGAGGCACACGCTGTCAGACCCGCGGGTTCGCCTGGCGAACACGACGGGTATCGCGACCTGTCGGAATGGAAGGTGGATATCGGTATAAGCGGTCCTGTGCCCGCGAGCGGTTTCCGAGTTCTGCGGGTCGAGGAACCGGCATCTGATGCCGGTTGATGGTGTTGAACAGCTGATCCTGGGGCCCCGGTGCGACTGCACCGGGGCCCCTCGTCTACGGAGGCGCGATGGCCCCAGATTCTGAAACCGCGGCCGACAGGCTCGACGACGAGCATTATCCCGCCTACACGATGGGCCGCGCCGCGGAAATGCTCGGGACGTCCGCAGGGTTCCTGCGCAGTCTCGACGAGGTGAAACTGCTCGTGCCACAGCGCTCGGCCGGGGGACACCGCCGCTACTCCCGCTATCAGCTGAGACTGGCCGCGCGGGTGCGGGCCTTGATCGACGAAGGCCTGGGGCTGGACGCGGCCTGCCGGATCGTCATTCTCGAGGACCAGCTCGAGGAAGCCCGGCGCATCAACGCCGAGCTACACCGGCGTGACCGGACAGGTGAACCCATCACGCCTGACCCGACCTGATCCGGAGCATTCTCCTCCGACAGCACGGGCCGCCACCGATGAGGGAGTCGTCCTCCCCACGGCGCTCTCGGACGCCGACACCGCGAATCCCGATCACGCCGCTGAGCGGTGCTCGCCGAGCAGTGCGACGTCGACGTGGTCGTCCACCGCGGGGCCGGCTCCCGACCGGGCCGACCGGTCGGGAGCCACTCGCCCGCCCGGCGGGCGCCGTCAGCGGGTCGCGCTGTCGAAGGCGTCGTCGAAAGTGAAGCCGTCGAGCAGCTGGCGCGCCGCCACCAGGTACTGGACGGTCGGGGGGCCCTCCTCCAACCAGTTCAGCCGCGCGTCGCGGTAGAGCCGCTCGATCGGGTACTTGCGGGTGTAGCCGATGCCGCCGTGGACGAGCAGCGCCCGGTCGGTGACCCGGCCGACCGCCTCGAGCCCGAACTGCTTGACCAGGCTCGACTCGGCCGGCACCCGCTGGTCCCGGTCCCACTTGGCGGCGACGTCGGCGAGCATCCCGCGCAGCGCGTACACGTCGGTCGCCATCTCGGCGAGATAGCGCTGGATCGCCTGCCGCTCGCCGATCGGCCGGCCGAAGGTCACCCGCTCCTTCGCGAACCGCAGCGACAGGTCGAGGGCCCGGGTCGCGGTCCCCAGCGACGACGCCGCGATGAAGACACGGCTGATCTCGAGAGCGCGCTCGAGGTGCGCGATCCCCTCGCCCTCCGCCCCGACCAGGTTCGCGGCGGGGACGCGCACGTCGGTGAACGTGAGCTCGCCGTGCTCGGCGCCCTTGCAGCCCATCGTCTCCGGCAGCGGCGCGATCGTGAAGCCGGGGGCGTCACGCGGAACGATGATCGCCGAGACCTCCCGGTCGGCGGTCTTGGCGAGCACCAGGAAGTGCGACGCGATGTCGGAGTTCGTGATGAGCCACTTACGGCCGTCGAGCACGTACTCGTCGCCGTCGCGCCGGGCCCGGGTCGACAGGTCCATCCCGGTGCCGTTGCCCGGCTCGGTCAGCGCGAACGCCAGCGACTTCTCCCCGACGGCGGCGCCGGGCAGGATCGCCTGCTTCTGCTCCTCGCTCCCGATCTCCGAGAGGGCGTGCGCGAAGGAGTTGTGCACGTGCACGATGGCGCGGATACCGCCCTGGATCTTCGCGAACTCGGCGAGGATCGGCAGGTACTGGGCGATCGACAACCCCGCGCCGCCGTACTCGCGGGGGATGATCAGACCGAACGCGCCGCAGGCCCGCAGCGCCGGCAGGACGACGTCGTAGGGGATCGACTCGGTGTCCTCGATCTGGTGCTCGAGGGGATCGAGCTCGTTCCAGATCGTGGTGAAGACCGACTCGCGCAGCTTGTCGTACTCGTCGGCCGGCAGACCAACGTTCACGGGACTCCTCCTCGGGTTCACAGGGACCAGCCGCCGTCGGCGGCCAGCACGGTGCCGGTGCAGAACGTCGCGTCCTCGGACAGGAAGACCGCGGCCCGCGCGATCTCGTCCACGGTCCCGAACCGGCCCAGCAGCGTGGCCTCGGCGATCGTGGCGCGGGAGCCTTCGGGGACCGCCGCGGTCATGTCCGTGTCCACGAAGCCCGGCGCCAGGACGTTGACGCGCACCCCCGTCGCGGCCAGCTCCTTGGCCAGAGAGCGCGCGAAGCCGACCAGGGCGGCCTTGGTGCTCGCGTACGCGGTGTCGCCGGGGAAGCCCACGTGGCCGACCACGGACCCGACCAGCACGATGCTGGCGTCGTTCCCCTCCTGGAGCAGCGGCACCGCCGCGCGGACGACGGCGGCCGTGCCGCGGAGATTGGTCTCGACGACCGCCCACCACGCGTCGGGATCCATCCGGGTGAGCCGCCCGCCGTCCCACACGGCCGCGTTCAGCACCAGGGAGTCGAGCCGCCCCCAGGTCGCGCGCACCTGCTCGACCGCGTCGACCGCGCTGTCGGGGTCGCCGAGGTCGAGGTGCACCGGCAGGACCCGGTCCCGATGCGCGGTCGCCAGCTTCTCGACGCCGTCGCGGCCCGATCGGTACGCGCCCGCGACCCGGACGCCCCGGTCGAGGAGATGGCGTGCGATGCCCGCCCCGATGCCCCGCGACGCCCCCGTGACCAGCGAGGTCCGATCGGCAGCGGTCCGCTCGGCGGCGGTCCGGTCGGCGGCGGTCCGGTCGGGACTGTCCTGGCTCATGCGGTCGGTCCCACCTTCTCCAGCCGGTGCTTCTGCACCTTCCCGGATGTCGTCCTCGGCAGCGGCTGCGTCGTGAGGCGGTAGCGCCGCGGCACCTTGAAACCCGCCAGCGTGCCCCTCAGGTACTCCCGGACGGACTCGCTGTCGAGGTGCGCGTCGGCGCGGAGCACGACGTGGGCGACCCCGACCTCACCCCACTTCTCGTCGGGCTCGCCGACGACGGCGGCCTCGACGACGTCGGGATGCGCGGCGAGCACCCGTTCGATCTCGGCCGGGTAGACGTTGAGGCCACCGGTGATGATCATGTCCTTGGCGCGGCCCGCCATGTGGACGAAGCCGTCGTCGTAGCGGGCGAGGTCGCCGGTGTGCAGCCACCCGTCGGCGAGGGTCTCGGCGGTCGCCTCCGGCTTGTCGTGGTACCCGATCATGCTCGCCGGCGAGCGGCAGATGATCTGGCCGACCGTGTTCGGAGGGACGTCGACGTCGTTCTCGTCGACGATCCTGACGACGGCGGCGGAGCACGCCCTGCCCGTCGACCCGGGCCGCGCGGCGGCGTCCTTGCCGGACATGAGCAGCATCAGCGTCGGGAACTCGCTCATCCCGTAGACCTGCAGCACGTCACACGCGGGCAGCTTCGCCTTGAGGCCCTCCAGCGACGACGGCGGCACCGGCTCCCCGCCCGAGAGCACCATGCGCAGCGACGACGTGTCGTACCTGTCGAACCCGGGATGGTCCAGCACGCGCTTGAGCACCGTCGGTACCAGCAGCACCTTGGTGACGCCGTGCCTCTCGACCTGCTCGAGGAAGGCGCCCGCGTCGAACCCGGTGCTGCGCCCGAGCACCACGCGCCCACCGCGCCAGAGCGTCGCGAGGGCGCAGTCGTGGAACCCGGCGGCCCAGCACAGCGCCGGGACGACGTAGTAGACGTCGTCGGTACGCAGGTCGAAGTCCACGATCTGGTGGTAGGAGTTCCACAGCACCGTCGAGTGGGTGTGCATGGCGCCCTTGGGGAAGCCCGTGGTGCCGGAGGTGTACTGCAGCAGGAACAGGTCGTCGGCACGGACGTCTGGCAGGGCGAAGGCCGCGGCGGTCCCGGGCTCGGCCACCAGGTCCTCGTAGGCCGTGCCGATGCCGGTCGGCGCCCCCACCTCGACGATCGTCCGACCGGTGAGCTGGTCGGCGATCGGCGCGACGGCCGGGGCGAGCGCGTCCTCGACCACGATCCAGCGGGAGTCGGAGTCCTCGACGATGTACTGCATCTCCGACGGGGCCAGCAGGTAGTTGACCGGGACGAGCACGCCGCCGAGCTTGGCCAGCGCGAAGAACAGCTCGACCCATTCGAGCCGGTTGTACATGATCACCGAGACCCGGTCGCCCTTGCGGAAGCCGGCCGCGGCCAGTCCGGCGGCCAGCGCCGTCGAACGCGCGTCCAGCTCGCCGTAGGTCATGTCCCGGCCGTCGAAGGTCAGGGCCGTCGTGCCGGGGCCGGCGCCGGCGTCGGTGACGGCCTTGGTCAGGAGGTCGCGCAGGGTGTAGGCGTCCATCTCGGGTGTCCTCAGATCCGCTCGATGATCGTCGCGTTCGCCATCCCGCCCCACTCGCACATGGTCTGCAGGCCGAACCGGGCCCGGCGCTGCTCCAGCGCGCCGACGAGGGTGGTCAGGATCCGGGCGCCGCTCGCGCCGAGCGGGTGCCCGAGGGCGATGGCGCCGCCGTGGACGTTGAGCCGGTCGTGCTCGACCTTCATGTCCTGCATCCAGGCCAGCGGGACCGAGGCGAACGCCTCGTTCACCTCGAAGAGGTCGATGTCGTCGACGGTCAGGCCGGCCCGCTCGAGCACCTTCCGCGTCGCGGGCACGACCCCCATGAGCATCACGATCGGGTCGTCGCCCACCACCGCGGTCTCGTGCACCCGCGCCCTGGGCGTGAGGCCGAGCTGTTCCGCCCGCTCGGCGCTCATCATCAGCACGCCCGCGGCGCCGTCGGTCAGCGGCGAGGAGTTGCCGGGCGTGATCCTCCAGTCGATCTCGGGGAACCGCTCGGCCATGGCCTCGCTGCGGAACGACGGCCGGAGCCCGGCCAGGCCGTCGACGGTCGTCGTCGCCCGGATGGTCTCGTCGACGGTCAGGTCCGGCGCGTCGGTCACCGTCACGAGATCCGTGGCGAACGTCTCGGCTGCCGCGGCGGACCGTCTGTGGGACTCGGCCGAGTAGGCGTCGAGCTCCTCGCGCCCGAGCTGCCACCGCGCGCAGATCAGCTCCGCGGAGATGCCCTGTCCCACGAGCCCGCCCGGGAAGCGACGCTCGATGCGCTCACCGAGATGGTCCGCGCCCTGCGCGTCGGAGTGCATCGGCACCCGGGACATCGACTCGACCCCGCAGGCGATGACGACGTCGGCCGCGCCCGCCCGGATGGCGTGCGCCGCTAAGGACACGGCCTGCTGGCTGGACCCGCACTGGCGGTCGACGGTGGTGGCCGGCACCGACAGCGGGAACCCAGCCGCGAGGACCGCGGTCCGGGTCGGGTTGACGGCCTGCTCGCCGGCCTTGGTCACGCAGCCGCCGATGACGTCGTCGACGAGGGCGGGATCGAGCCCGTTGCGTTCGACCAGGGCGGCGAGCACGTCCGCGAGAAGCGCCACCGGATGGACGTGGTGGAGCGCACCGCCCTTCTTGCCCTTGCCGACGGGGGTGCGCAGCACGTCGACGATGACGGCGTCGCGTGGGGTGCTCATGCAGTCCTGCCTTTCCGGGGCGGCGGGCCCCTGCGTTGCGGACACGGGAGCGGGCGGGGTCAGCCGTTGCGGTGTGTGCCGATCGGCAGCCGTGACGGAAGCTCCGGCATCGGCGTGCCGGTGCGTCCCCCCGGCACCCCCGGGAACCGGTAGGGCAACGGTGCGCGGCCGGGCTGTACGACCACGACCTCGCCGGGATCGTCGCCCAGCGCGCACGCGACGAGCGCCGCCGCGACGTCGGCGACGCGCACCAGCGGGAACTCCAGGCGGTCGAGCTCCTCACGGGCGGCGCCGAGCATGGCCGTGTCGACCAGCCCGGGGCACACGGCGTGCAGTCCGACGCCCCTCGCGGCGAGCGTGGGCGCGTACCCGCGGACCAGCCCGATGATCGCGTGCTTGGTCATCGCGTACACCGGGTCGAACGGGACCGCGGTGAGGCCTGCCAGCGAGGCGGTGACGACGGCGTGCCCGCCCGCGGACTGCAGGAGCGGCACGAGCGCGCGCAGCCCGAACACGGCGCCGTCGACGTTGACCGACCAGGCCCGGCGATAGGACGTCAGGTCCAGGTCGAGGATTTCGGCCTCGCCGAGCGCCACACCGGCGTTGAACACCGCGGCGTCCAGCCGGAGGCCGCGGCCGGTGAGATGGTCGACGACGGCGCGCCAGGCGTCCGGGTCGCCGACGTCGAGGGGCACCGACGTGCCGCCGACCTCCTCGGCGGTGGCCTGCGCGCGGTCGCGGTCGATGTCGGCGACGACGACGTGCAGGCCGTGGCCGGCCAGCAGACGCACCACCTCACGGCCGATGTCGCCGGCCCCTCCGGTGACCACCGCCGCCGGTCGCGGCGTCACCGCGGACCGTCCGTGGTGCCGCTCGTCGGATGACACGTGCTCATGGTCGCCTTCTGCGTGAGATCGGTCGGGACGGAGCGCTCCGGCCGGATGACCCGGCCGGAGCGCCCACGGGTGGCGGGCCGGCTAGCCGGCGCGGGTGCCCGACCAGCCCCAGGTCGCCGGGCGCCACGGCGGCCAGTGGTCGTCGTCGGCGGGGACGTCGACGGCGAGGTGGTGGAAGCAGTCCTGGCACTTGGTGACCATGCGCGGGCCGATGTAGTTGGCCACCGGATAACGGGCCACCGCGGTGGATCCGCACTCCGGGCAGGTCGCGTCGACCGGCACCCGGGTGACGGAGATGCGTTCCTCGGTCGGCCGCGCGAAGAGCATCCGTTCAACGCCCATGGCGGGCTCCTTCCTGGGCGGGGAGGGCCGGCGTGACACCACGCCGGTCGATCGGTCGGGTCATGCCGTCCTCCAGTCCAGCGCGCAGGCCGTCGGCACCGTCCAGCGCCCGGCGTCGCGGGCGGCGGCGAGCTCGGCACGACGGGCCTGCGTGGCCTGTTCGTCGATGGTCGTGTCGTCGGCGAAGACCACGCCGTAGGCCTTCTCGGCGTACCGGCGGGTGTGCATCGCGTCGAGCACGTCGTCGAGCACGTCGGACACGGGACGGGCGAGCGGGTCGCCCCAGCCGCCGCCCCCACCGATGATCACGCGGATGGCCTGCCCCGGCTTCAGCACGATGCCGGACACCTTGGCGCTGGCGTACTTCGTGCCCAGACCGAAGGTCCCGCCGTCGGGCGCCGGGATCCCCTGGTCGTCGAACATCCCGAACAGCGGCTCGGCCGCGCGGAGGTCGAACACGTCCAGGCTCGCCGGGTCCTTCGCGTCGAAATCCGGGATCAACCAGCCGTAGAAGGGCATGCCGCGGCCGCCGCCCTTGGTACCGGGCGTGCCGAGCCGGGTGCGGTCACCGGTGACGGTGATCGCGGTCTCGGACAGTGCGGTGATCGTGTAGACCGCGCCGTTGCCGCCGCGGTGCTGCCCCGCCCCGCCCGAGTCGGGCATGATCTCGTGCTGCACCACGACCAGCGGCGACTCCCGCTCGACGTGCTCCTGCACCGAGGTGCGGCAGTTGCCGATCGCGAGGGTGCAGAACGTCAGGCCGTCGCCCTTCCAGGTGGCCCCCCAGCCACCGCCGGCGAGCGCGAACGACGCCCACGGGTTCCCGACGTGGCCCGGCCGGTCGTCGACGCCGCCGAGGGTGAGCATGCCCAGCGTCCCGGAGTCACAGCCGATCGCCTTGTCCCCCAGCGCCTTCCCCATCGCCTGGGCGACGAGGTTGACGATCCGGCCGCCGATGTCGACGTGGTTGGACACCGACGTCGGCGGCAGCGAGCAGACGGCGCTGCCGGGCGGCAGGATCGACTCGATCGGCCGCAGCGTGCCGCTGTTGACCGCCGAGGTCGGGTCGACGATGAACTTGATGCCCTCGATGCAGCGGGTCGCCTCGCACCACGCGGTGCCGACGTTGCCCAGCGGCTGCCGACCCGTCCCCGAGTAGTCGACCTCGATGGAGTCGCCGCGCTTCTTCAGGGTCATCACCAGCGGGACCGACTCGTCGGTGACGCCATCCTCGTCGATGACGTCCTCGGCGGTGTAGTCCCCGTCGGGGATCTCGCGGATACCGGCGCGCATCGCCGCCTCGGTCATCTCGACGCCGTACATGGCGCCCTTGCGGACCAGCTCGTGGTCGTACTTGCCGATGAGCTCGCGCAGCCGGCGCTCCCCGATCACGAGGCACCCGTTGAGCGCCCGGACGTCGCCGAGCACCGACGCCGGGACGCGCACGTTCTCGAGCAGGTAGTTGAACGCGGCCTTGACCGGACGGTCGTTTGCGTAGAGCAGCGTGGGCGGGAACCGCAGCTGCTCCTCGAACGCGGTCTGCACGCCGTTGGCGAACCCACCGGGGATGGGACCGCCGAGGTCGACCACGTGCGAGGTCGAGTGCAGCACGAACTCGGCCCGCCCGTTGATCCGCACCGGTCGCAGGATGTTGATGTCCGAGCAGTGGATCGCGCCGCGCCACGGGTCGTTGACGAGGATGACGTCACCGTCGTCGAGGTGCTCCTCGTCCCACTCGTCCATCGTGAAGTTGCAGATGTGCTGGGAGGTGAAGGCGTGCTGCATGCAGCCCTCCCAGCTCGCGACCATCTCCCACCCGTTCTCGGTGCGCATGTGGATCGCGGCGGTGCAGTCGTTGATGTCGCGGACGATCGGCGAGAACGCCGACCGCATGAGCGCCTGGTGCATGTCGCGCGCGACCTCGATGAGGCCGTAGCGGACGGTCTCCAGGTCGATCAGGTGCTGCGCGTCGCCCTCGGCCGCGTTCCGCGCACCGGCGGACTCGATCGTGCTGGTCATGCGCTGTGCCCGTCCTTTCCGTCGGTGACGATCCGGAGGATCCCGGCCGCGTCCTGTGTTGCGGTGGAGCCGGCGTGCACGACCGTCGTGGCGTAGTCCTCCACGATCAGGGCGGGGCCCGGCACCCGCTCGTCGACCGGCAGCAGCTCCCGCCGGTAGACGGGTGCGCTCTCGTGGGTCACGCCGTCGAGGCGGACCGCCGCGCGACGCAGCACCGGGTCGCCCTCCCCCGCGTGCGACACGTGCTGGGGCAGGGTGCCCCGCGGGGCCCGCCCGGTGACCTCGACGGTCGTCACGATGATCGGGAGCTCCTCGGCGCTGAAGCCGTAGCGCTGCTGGTAGAAGTCGTGCACCTGCCCGATCAGCTGCTTGACGCGCACGTCGTCGATCTCACCCGGGCCGATGTCGAGCCGGTTGTCCCAGGTCTGGCCGGAGTACATGGCGAAGATCGCGCGCTCGAAGACGATGTCCTCCTTCGCCGCCCCCTGGGTGCCGAGGCTCGACGCGACCTGCTCCTCGAGCTCGGTGAACAGCCCCTCCCAGTCGGTCCCGCCGTCGGTGGACAGCACCGTCATCGGGGACCGCGCCGTCGACACCCGCAGATCGCTCGTGAGCAGGCCGAAGGCCGAGAACTCCCCCGGCGCCTGCGGGACGACGACCTTGTCGACGCCGAGCTCGCGGGCGACCTGGTGGGCGATCATGGGACCGGCGGAGCCGAACGCCAGCAGCCCGAACTCGCGGAGGTCCAGCCCCCGATAGGTGGAGATGGAGCGGATCGACCCGGCGACGTCCGAGCAGGCGAGCCGGTAGGCACCGTCGGCCAGCTCCTCCACCGACATCCCCAGCGGGTCCGCGACGGTCTTCAGCGCGGCGCGGGCCTTCTCGACGTCCAGCGTCAGCGCGCCGCCCGCGAACAGGTCGGGCTGCAGGATTCCGAGCACGACGCACGCGTCGGTCAGAGTGGGTCGCTCCCCGTCGCGGCCATAGCAGGCCGGCCCGGGCACCGAGCCGGCGGACTCCGGGCCCACGCGCAGCGTCCCGACCGAGTCGATGTGCACGATGCTGCCCGCGCCGGACCCGACGGACCCGACGTCGACGACCGGCATCGTCATCGTCAGCCCGAACTCGACGGCCCACGTGTCGGTCATCGGCGTCGTCGCGTCGCGGATCGCCGCGACGTCGGTGCTGGTGCCGCCCATGTCCATCGTCAGCAGGTTGCGGTCACCCGCTGCCCGGGCCAGGTCGACCGAGCCCGCGACGCCGCCCACCGGGCCCGAGACCAGCTGGAACACGGGTGCCTTCGAGGTCTCGGCGACCGAGCCGACGCCGCCGTTCATCGTCATCATCCACAGGGTGCCGCCGAAGCCGGCCTCGGCGAGCGCACCCTCCAGGCGGTTGAGGTAGGTCGTGACGATGGGCCCGACGTAGGCGTCCAGCGCGACGGTGACCGTGCGCTCGTGCTCCTTGGTGACCGGATAGATCTCCGAGGTCTGGATGTAGACCCCCGGGAGCTCCTCGCGCAGGATCCGCGCCGCCCGCTGCTCGTGGCTCTGGTTGAGGTAGGAGTTCAGGAAGCAGATGGCGACCGATTCGATCCCGGCGTCGCGGATCCGGCCCGCCACCTCGCGGACCTGGTCCTCGTCGAGCGCGACGACCTCGGCCCCGTCCCAGCCGATCCGTTCCCGGATGCCGTAGCGGTGCCGCCGCCGGGCGACGGGTCGTTCCTGGTGCGGGCGCAGCCAGGTCGGATCGTAGAAGTTCGGGCCGAACTCACGGTCCATCCGCCCGATGTCGAGCAGGTCCCGATGCCCCTCGGTCGCCAGCAGCGCGACCGAGGAACCCTGGCGGCTCAGCACCGCGTTGATGCCGGCGGTGTGACCGTGCACGATCTCGGCGATCTCGCCGAGCGGGATGTCCAGCCCCGTGAGCGCCGCGAGGACGCCGTCCTCCAGCCGCCCCCGGGTGGTGAGGACCTTGTGGTCGCGCGTTTCGCCGGTATGGCGGTGCATCGCGATGACGTCGGTGAAGGTTCCCCCGACGTCGACCCCGACCCACCACGGCAGCGTGGCGTCAGAATTCGCCACCGGAACTCCTCTCTCTTCGCTGTGACGAGCGACGTTGCTCGACGCATGACCCGGTTCGTGGTGTCGCCGTCCTGCGGACGAGCCGAGCCGGGCCGTGGAGCCGAGTGCGGATGCAGTGGCGTTGCGGTGTGTTCCGCGGACGCCCCGGCAGCACTTCTTTCGATCACGTTCCGATCGGTACACGCTCGGCCACCGGGCCCCGCGCGTTCCTCGGCTCGTTTCCTGCCGCTGTTTCAGCAGTTCAAAAGCCGAGCAGTAAGCACGATCCGTGTGCGCCGCACGACACGACTGTACGAGTTGTGACCGATCGGTACAACCCCTGATGTGGTGCATCCGAGATCGGCTCGCACGCGGTCATCCCGCGGTCGTCGACACCACCGCGACACCGGACGCGATCGCGGCCGCCTGCTCCTCGGACGTGAAACCCCAGTCGGCCAGTACCTCGCGGGTGTGCTGTCCCGGGCTGCAGGGCGGCGTCTGGATCGCGCCGGGGGTACGGCTGAACCGCGGCACCGGTGCCGGTTGCAGCATGCCGTGCTCCTCGACGTAGGTGCCGCGTGCGGCCAGGTGCGGGTGCTTGGGCGCCTCGTCGAAGCCCAGCACCGGCGCGAAGCACACGTCGGTCCCCTCCAACAGCTCGCACCACTCGTCACGGGTGCGTCCGCGGAAGATCTCGGCGAGCCGGGCGTGCAGCTCCGGCCATCGGCGCCGGTCGTCCTGGGGCCACTCGGCGGCGTCGAGGCCGAGCTTGTCGAGCAGCAACGCATAGAACTGCGGCTCGATCGAGCCGATCGTGACGTGGCGGCCGTCCGACGTCTCGTAGGAGTCGTAGTACGGAGCCCCGCCGTCGAGGAAGTTGCTCTCCCGCTCCGGCCGCCAGACACCCATGTTCGTGAAGCCGACGATGCTGGCCGAGAGCGCCGCGACCCCGTCGGTCATGGCGACGTCGATCACCTGGCCCCGCCCGGACCGGTTCCGCTCCACCAGGGCGGCGGTGACGCCGAAGGCCAGCAGCATCCCCCCGCCACCGAAGTCGCCGATCAGGTTGAGCGCCGGTGCCGGAGGACTGCCACGGCGTCCCATCGCCGCCAGCGGTCCGGCGAGGGCCACGTAGTTGAGATCGTGCCCGGCCACGGATGCGAGCGGCCCGGTCTGCCCCCATCCCGTCATGCGCGCGTACACGAGCCCGGGGTTGCGCGACGTCGCCGTCTCCGGTCCGATCCCGAGCCGCTCCGCGACACCGGGGCGGAACGGGTCCAGTAGCACGTCCGCCCGGTCCGTCAACCGCAGCGCGACCTCCACGCCGTCGGCGGACTTCAGGTCCAGCGCGATGGAGCGACGTCCACGCAGCAGGAGATCCCGTTCGTGCTGCTGGTGCTCACCGAGCGGCTCGCGCGGCGGCCGGTCGATCCGGACGACCTCGGCGCCGAGGTCCGCCATCAGCATCGCCGCGAACGGCCCTGGCCCGATACCCCCCAGCTCGACGACCCGGATCCCCTGCAGCGGTCCTGCGTTCATCGCTCTCCTGTCGATGTCGCGACGGGCGCCGTCGGCCACCCGCCGTGGTCACGGTCGCCCGTCAACGAGCCAGCTCGGCGGCCAGGCGGAAGGACTCCTGCACCTCCGCCTCGTCCATCCGGAAGGGGATGAGATGCAGCACCGGGACGCCGGGGTAGCCGGCGTAGCGCCGCAGCTGGTCACGGCATTCGGCGACGGTGCCCGCGATCGCGAACCGCCCGATCATCTCGTCGGTGACCTCGCGTTCGGCGCGGTCCATCTCCTTCTGCCGCACGAGCTGCGCGATCGTCTCCGCCTCGGCGGCGAAACCCTCCTCCGCGTACACCGCCCGGTAGTGCGGGTACTGGGCGAGATAGACGAGGCTGCGCCGGGCCATCGCGCGCGCCCGGTCCGGGTCGGTGGACACGCAGCAGGCGAGGTAGTACCAGATCGTCAGGTCGTCGAGCGTGCGTCCACGCCGGGCCGCACCGCGTCCGAGCCGCGCGACCGTCTGCTCCATCGTGCGTTCCGAGTGCAGCGCGCCGACCACCACACCGTCGGCGACCTCGCCGGCGAGCGTCTGCATCGCCGGTCCGACCGCGGCCAGGTGGACGGGCACCCGCACGGCGGTCTCGGCGAAGGGCAGCCGGTAGCGCGTGACGGAGAAGAGCTCGCCGGAGTAGGTGAACGGGCCCTCCTCCGGGGAGGCCAGCACGCCCCGGACGACGTCCGCGAACTCCCGGGCCCGGCGCAGCGGCCGGTCGTAGGGGACACCGAACCAGCGCTCGACGACGAACGACGCCCCCAGCCCCAGGCCCAGGCTGAACCGGCCGGGCGCCAGCTCGTCGAGCTGCGCCGCCTGCTGCGCGACCACCACCGGGTGCACCGGATAGATCTGCGAGATGGCCGAGCCGACGCCGACCGTGGACGTGCCGAGCAGTGCCGCGGTCATGGGCACGACGGGTTCCCGCCAGGCCTCGCCGAAGAACACCCGGTCGAAGCCGCCGGCCTCCAGTCGTCGCACGAGCTCGACCTGGGTGGCCAGTGGGGTGGTCGACAGGACGAGGGACGCAGCCAGCCTCGGCACCTCAGCCGCCCACCTTCCGGTCCCACAGCCCGGTCGCGGACCGGACCTCGCGGGTCACGGCGGCGCGGTCGGTCTTGCCGTTGGCCAGCTTGGGCAACGGCTCCGCGCGCACGTCCAGATAGCGCGGCACCTTCCACGACGACAACCGGTCCGAGCACCACCGCACGATCTCGTCGGGGGTCAGCCGCTGCCCCGCCCGGACGACGACGACCGCGCAGACCTCCTCGGTGTAGATCTCGTCCTCGACGGCGGTGACCAGGCATTCCTCCACCGCGGGATGGTCCATGACCGTGAACTCGATCTCCTCGCCCGCGATGTTCTCACCGCCGCGCTTGATGACGTTCTTGATCCGCCCGTGGAAGTAGGCGTTGCCGTCGGCGTCCATGGAGCACAGGTCTCCGCTGTGCACCCAGCCGTCCCGCAGCGTCGCGGCCGTGTTGGCCGGGTCGCGGTGGTACCCGAGCATGACGTCCGGGTGCCGGAAGCACAGCTCCCCGGGCTGGCCGACCCCGAGCGGCGTCCCGTCGGGGGCCACGATGCGGATCTCGGCGGAGTCCGGCATCGGCCTCCCGATGATCTTCGCCGGGTGCTCCGAGGTTCCCGGCGCCTGCAACGTGCCCATCCCGGACGTCTCGGTCATCGCCCACGTCGTGCAGATGTCGACGCCGAACCGGCGACAGAAGGCCTCGTTGCGGACGTGGGAGAACATCACCCGCATCGGGTTGTCGGCGTCGTCGTCCGACGGCTCGGCGGTCATCAGGATCGACAGCTGCGTCGGCATCAGCAGCGCGACGGTGCCGCCCGTGCGGCGCACCTCCGGCCAGAACGACGTCCGCGAGAACCGCGGGACGAGGACGAACGGACAGCGCGCCGCGATCGCGGGCGCGAGCATCATGTGCGTCGCCGCGGTGTGGAACAACGGCATGGCGCAGAACATCCGGTCGGCCGGACCCATCCCGAGGCGTCGGGCGATGGCGTGGCCGGCCTGCGCGAAACCGGTGGCCGGCTGCACCACGCCCTTGGGCCGCCCGGTGCTGCCCGAGGTGTACCGGATGGACATGGCGCGCTCGCGGTGTCCGGGTTCCGGGGGACGGCTCTCGTCCCACCCTTCCAGCCGCCCCAGGTCGCCCCCCGACTCCGGGACGACGATCACCTCGGCCTCCACGTGCTCGTCCCGGTGGGCGGTCCCCGCGGCCTCCCGCACCGGGACCTCGTCGACCGGGTCGGTCACGATGTACCGAGGTGTCGCATGCCCGATCACGTACGCGGTCTCGGGCGCGGTCGAGCCGGGGATCAGCGGGACGGTGACGGCGCCGATCTTCTGCGCGGCGAGCTCGAGCAGCAGCAGCGACAACCCGTGCGGGAGCTGGTAGGCCAGCCGGTCCCCCGGCCGGACCCCCGTGGCGAGCAGGCCGTGGGCGACGCGATTGCACGACGCGTCGAACTCCGCAAAAGACCAGGTCCGAGCACCGTGCACCAGGAACGGTGCGTCGGGCGCCTCGTCCACGGCGGCCTCGAGGAAATGCCGCACGGTGGCGGACCTCCCGGACACGAGCTCGATCGGGGGCGTCGCCGGATGCGTGGGCGGCATTGCTCACCTGCCTGGTGGTCGGGGCGGGTCACAACACCTAGCACCTCGCGAGGACGACCCACAAGCCGGAGTGTACCGATCGATACACTCTTCGCACCCGGCGTTCGGCGAGCGGAGCCGTCGGTCGATTCACCCGAACGCCGCCGGGCCACGCCCCTCCCGCACGCGGGACGGGACGCGGTCACCGACCCACACGGGACTCAGGCGCGGGCAGGGGCCAGGGCCGCGGCCGAGCGGGCGTCGGGCACCTGCCGGGGCGGCCACGCCGCCGCGACGATCCCGCCTGCCACCAGCCCGCCCAGCATGACCAGGCCGTGCGCGTCGTCGCGCACGACGAGGACGATCCCGATCGCCGTGACCAGCACCGCGACGGCGACGGGGACCGGGTGCGGACGTCGGAGGGCGAGCAGCGCGGTCGTCGCCGCCATCAGGAAGAACATCGCCGCGGAGTTGCCGCCGCCGGGCGAGGGGAAGACCCACGTCGTCATCACGTCGAACGCCACGGCGCCGAAGGCGAACAGGCCGAGCGCGCGGGCCGGACCCCAGATGTGGACGGCGAGCGTCCCGAGCACGGCGAGCCAGGCGAGGTTGGAGATCGTGCCGGAGAGGCCGCCGTCCTGGACGGTCACCGAGGTGAACAGCCGGTACACCTGCCCGTCCCTGATCAGGTCGGGCCGGCGGGAGAGGGCGTCGTAGATCGGGTGCCAGGCCAGCTCGACCAACGACGGCACCGCGACGACCAGCCAGAGCCCGACCGCCGCCGCCCGCGGCCTGCGCAGCCACAGCACGGGGTTGCCCAGTGCGGGCTGCATCGCGAGCAACGTCGCCAGCAGCATCACCGCGTAGGCGAGCCCGCTGTAGGCCCCTTGCCCGGACGTGTCCATGTCGCCTCCTCGTTCCGAGATGACCATCGCCCGGGCCGACCGGAGGCCCCGGTGCCGACGGTCGCGTCGTGGGCACGACATCCGTCATGGATCAGAGCTCAGTGCGGTAGCCGGATACGGGCCTACCGTGGGGAGAGGCGAACCGACAGGGAGGTCACCCGATGGACTGGGCCCCGGACTCCTGCACGTTGCCGACGGCGCAACGACCGTCGGTCGCCCGGCGCGCCGCGCGATGACGACGCGACGCCGCGGCCCGGGTGCCGGCGCCGCGGCCCGCCGCGAGAGCCTCGTCGGGTGCACGACCCCGCAGAACCGCCGGCCCGGCCCCGCGTGACCGGTGTCGCCGACACGCTGGAGCGTCGGCAGGTCCCGCTGTACGTCGGCGCGATCGCGGCGGGCGTGGTCGTCGGGCTGCTCGCGCCCGCGGCCGGCCCGGGGTTGGCGACGGCCGTCAACCCGGTGCTGGCCGCGCTGCTGTTCGTGACGTTCCTGCAGGTCCCGGTGCGGGAGCTGGCGGGCTCGCTGCGCGCGGGCCGGTTCCTCGGGGCGGTGCTGGTGGTGAACTTCGCCGTCGTCCCGCCGGTCGTGGCGCTGCTCGCGCTCCTGTTGCCCGCCGACGACGCGCTCCGCGCCGGGGTGCTGCTGGTGCTGCTCGCGCCCTGCGTCGACTACGTCGTGGTGTTCAGCCGCCTCGCCGGAGCGGCGGCCGACCGGCTGCTCGCGGCGACCCCGCTGCTGCTGCTCTCCCAGATCGTGCTGCTGCCGGTCTATCTGCGGCTCCTGCTCGGCCCGGGGTTCACGGCGACGGTCGACCTCGGCCCGTTCGTCCAGGCGTTCCTCACGCTGATCGTCGTGCCGCTCGTGCTGGCGTGGTCGGTGCAGCTGTGGGCCGCGCGGACGCGTTCGGGTGCCGCGTTCGCCGCGGGCGCCGCGGGCGCCGCGACCCTCATGGTGCCGTTGATGGTGGCGACGCTGCTGGTCGTCGTCGCATCGCAGGTCCCGACGCTCGGCGGCGATCCCGCCGTCCTCGTCGCCGTGCCGGTCTACGTCGCGTTCCTGCTGGTGATGCCGGTGCTGGGGCTGGGAGTGGCGTGGCTGCTGCGCCTCGCGGTGCCGGAGGCGCGGGCCGTCGTGTTCAGCGGTGCGACCCGCAACTCGCTCGTCGTGCTGCCGCTCGCGCTGGCCCTGCCCGCGGGCGCCGGTGTCGCCGCGGCGGCCGTCGTGACCCAGACGCTCGTCGAGGTGCTCGGGATGGTCGCCTACGTCCGACTCGTCCCGCTGCTCGTGCGGGTGCCGGCCCGCGCGCCCTGATCCCCGGTGAGTGGCGATGACTCCGGGGACCGACGGTGGTGGGACCGCCGCACGAGCGGGCAGCGCGAGGAGTGGAACTGCCGGCTCGAGCTCTTCCACACGAACCCGCTCGACGTCCCCCTCGACGAGTGGGTCACCGAGCTAGCGTTCCGGCTCGCCGACGAGACGGGCACCGGCTGAGCCGCCCGCCGGGCTGCTCCCGAGTGCACGATCTGGCCGGTCCCGGTGCGCACCGTGGCGGCCGGGCGGGTGTGTCGCGGCTTACAGTCGGCACCGACGCCGGCTCGCGGCGTCCGTGAGCCGGGAGGTGGCAGATGGTCGCGCACCGTGCGTCGTCGGCCGGCCCACCGGCCCGGCCCCTCGTCGCGGCGGCCGAGACCGGGGACCGCGAGCGGTTCGCGACGCTGGTCGCGCCGACGTTCGCGGCGGTGCGGGTCCGGCCCCTGGCCGACGGGACGTTCCACAGCGCGTTGCGCAGCGCGGTCGCCGGTGAGGTGCGGGTGTCGGTGCTGAGCGGCAGCCCGTGCGTCGTGACCCGCAGCGCGGAGCTGATCCACGACGGCGATCCCGCGTTCCTCACCGTCTCCCTGCAGCGCAGCGGCCGGGCCGCGGTCGCGCAGGACGGGCGGCACTGCATGCTCGGCCCCGGTGACCTGGTCAACTACGTCACCTCGCGGCCCTACGAGGTGACGTTCTGGGAGCCGTACGAGGCCGTCGTCGTCACGGTTCCGCTGGCGGCGCTCGGGTCGCACGCCGACACCCTCGCCGGCCGGACCGCGATCGCCGTCGGCACGGACCGTGGGCCCCGCGACGTCGTCGGAACGCTCCTCGACGCGCTCGCCGCCAAGATCGACGACTGCACCCCCGGCGACGCGAACAGCAGCAAGGAGTACCTGGCCGACGCGATCGTCTCGCTGGTCATCGCGGAACTGGTCGACATCGCCCCGCAGGGTGCGGGCGACGACCTCGTCGACCGCGTGCTCGCCCACTGCCTGTCGCACCTGTCCGACCCGGGGCTCACCGTCGAGTCGGTCGCCCGCGCGCTCGGGGTGTCGGTGCGGTACCTGCACAAGGTCCTCGCCCCCACGGGGATCACGCTGTCGGCGTGGATCCGCCGGCAGCGGCTGGAACGGATCGGGCGCGACCTCGCCGACGAGTCCCTGCGCGGGCGCACGGCCGCCGCGATCGCCGCCCGCTGGGGACTGCCCGACACCGGGCACCTGAGCCGTGCGCTGAAGGCCGAGTTCGGCATGACCGCGAGCGAGATCCGGCGGTCGGGCCGGTGGGAACGCGGCGGTCCCCGCCCGTTGCCCGAGCGTCCGCACCTCGTCGCCGCCGAGCCGCTGCGCCATCCCGCCACCGGCTGAGCCGCCCCGTCGGGACGAACCACCGGCGGGCCCCGCACTGCACAGTCCACTGTAGACAGGAGTGACCATGACCACGAGCACGCAGAAGGTCGCGATCGTCACGGGTGCCTCGCGTGGCATCGGCGCGGGCGTCGCCGAGGGGTATCGCAAGCTCGGCTACGCCGTCGTCGCCACGTCACGCTCGATCGGCGCGTCCGACGACCCGCAGGTGCACACCGTCGCGGGCGACCTCGCCGAACCGGGCACCGCGGACCGCGTCGTCGACGCCGCGCTGGACCGCTTCGGCCGGGTCGACACGCTGGTCAACAACGCGGGCGTGTTCCTGGCCAAGCCGTTCACCGCCTACACCGACGAGGACTTCGCGGCGATGGTGGGGCTGAACCTCGCCGGCTTCTTCGGCATCACCCGCCGCGCGGTCGCGACCATGCTCGAGCAGGGCTCGGGGCACGTCGTCACGATCACGACGTCGCTGGTCGACCATCCGCTCAGCGCGGTGCCGTCGGTGCTCGCCTCGCTGACCAAGGGCGGCCTCGACGCCGCGACGCGCTCGCTGGCCATCGAGTGCGCGGGCAGGGGCGTGCGGGTCAACGCCGTCTCGCCGGGGATCATCAAGACCCCGATGCATCCCGTCGAGGCCCACGGCGCCTACGCCGGCCTGCACCCCATGGGCCGCATGGGCGAGATCGACGAGATCGTGCACGCGGTGCTCTACCTGGAGGGCGCGTCGTTCGTCACCGGCGAGACCCTGCACGTCGACGGCGGCCAGGGCGCGGGGCACTGACGCCGGTCGCGTGCCCCGGCGGTACCGGTCGGGGCCTGCTGCGCGCAGCCTGGTGGGACCGACCACCCGGAGGACCGCCGTGTACGTCCCCGCCCACTTCGCCGCCACCGACGACGACGTCCGAGCCCTGCTCGCCCGTCCGGGGGCCGCCGACCTGGTCACCGCGGGCGAGCACGGTCTCGAGGCGACACTGCTGCCGTTCGTGCACGACCCCGGGCGCGGCGGACCCGGGCCGACCGGTGATCGCGGACAGGTCGAGGCCGACGGCGATCACGTCGACCGGGCGCCGTCGGGTGACATACGGTCCTGGGGTGGCGATCGTCGAGTCGGTCAACGTCGGTGAGATCCGGGCGATCGCGGCGAAGTCCGGACGGACGGGCATCGACAAGCAGCCCGTCGTCGGGCCCGTGCGGGTCGACGTCCCCGGGCCCGCCGGCAGCGGGCTGGCGGGCGACCACATCTGCGACGTCCGCCACCACGGAGGTCCCGAGCAGGCGGTCTACGCCTACGCGCGCGAGGACCTCGACCGCTGGGAGCCCGAGCTCGGCCCGCTGCGAGCAGGGATGTTCGGCGAGAACCTGACGGTGCGCGGCGTCGAGGTGACCGGCGCGGTCGTCGGCGAGCGGTGGCGCATCGGCGGCACGCTGCTGCTCGAGGTGTCGGTGCCCCGCATCCCGTGCAACACCTTCGCCGTGTGGCTCGACCGCCGCGGCTGGGTCCGGCGGTTCACCCAGGAGGGCCGTCCGGGCACCTACCTGCGTGTCCTCGTGCCCGGGCCCGTCCAGGCGGGCGACGCGATCGTGGTGGAGGACCGCCCCGCGCACGGCGTCACCGTGGGAGCGACGTTCCGGGCGTTCACGACCGAGCCCGAGCGCCTCGCCGCGCTCCTGGCCGTCGAGGACCTGCAGCCCGACGTGCGGGCCCGCGCCGCCCAGCGGGCCGGCGTCCACACCGCGTGACGGCCGACGGCCCCTCCCCGCGGGTGCGGGAAGGGGCCGTCAGGACGAGCCGGGGGATCAGCGGACGTCGTACCGGTCCAGGTCCATGACCTTGGCGAACGCGGCGACGAAGTCCTGCACGAACTTCTCGCCCGCGTCGTCGCTGGCGTAGACCTCGGCGACGGCGCGCAGCTCGGAGTTCGAGCCGAACACCAGGTCGGCACGGGTGCCGGTCCACTTGACCTGGCCGGACGCGTCGCGCGCCTCGAAGGCGTCGTCGTCACCGGCCACCGACGACCACGCGGTCTCCATGTCGAGGAGGTTCGTGAAGAAGTCGTTGGTCAGCGTGCCGGGCCGGTCGGTGAGCACACCGGCGGTCGAGCCGCCCGTGTTGGCGCCCAGCACGCGCAGGCCGCCGACGAGGACGGTCATCTCCGGCGCGCTGAGGTTCAGCAGGTTGGCCCGGTCGACCAGCAGGTACTCGGCCGGCAGCGTGTGGCCCTTGCCGCGGAAGTTGCGGAAGCCGTCGGCGGTGGGCTCCAGGTGCGCGAACGACTCGACGTCGGTCTGCTCCTGGGTGGCGTCCGTGCGGCCCGGGGTGAACGGGACGGTGACGTCGTACCCGGCGTCCTTGGCCGCCTTCTCGACCGCCGCGACGCCGCCGAGGACGACGAGGTCGGCGAACGAGACCTGCTTGCCGTACGAGGACTGGATGCCCTCGAGGCCCCGGATGACCAGGGCGAGCTCGTCGGGGTCGTTGACCTCCCAGCCGCGCTGCGGCTCGAGGCGGATGCGGCCGCCGTTGGCGCCACCGCGCTTGTCCGAGATGCGGAACGACGACGCCGCCGCCCACGCCGCCTTGACCAGCTGCGACACCGACAGGCCCGAGTCGAGGATCTTCGCCTTCAGGTCCGCGACGTCGGCGTCGGACAGGGTGTAGCCGTTCGCGGCGGGCACCGGGTCCTGCCAGAGCAGCTCCTCCTGCGGCACCAGCGGGCCGAGGTAGCGCTCCTTCGGGCCCATGTCGCGGTGGGTGAGCTTGTACCAGGCGCGGGCGAACGCGTCGTAGAACTCCTGCGGGTTCTCCAGGAAACGACGCGAGATCGGCTCGTAGATCGGGTCGAAGCGCAGCGCGAGGTCGGTCGTCAGCATCGAGATCGGCCGGTTGAGCTCGCCGGTCTCCGGGTCGGGGATCTGGTTGTCGCCCGAACCGGCCTTGGCCACCCACTGGTTGGCCCCGGCGGGGCTCTGGGTCAGCTCGTACTCGTAGCCGAAAAGGTTCTCGAAGAACTTGTTGCTCCACTGCGTGGGCGTCTGGGTCCAGGTGACCTCGAGGCCCGAGGTGATCACGTCGCGGCCCTTGCCCTTGCCGAAGCCCTGCTTCCAGCCCAGGCCCTGCTCCTCGATCGAGGCGCCCTCGGGCTCCGGGCCGACGTTGTTGTCGACGTCGGGGTTGGCGGCGCCGTGCGCCTTGCCCAGGGTGTGGCCACCGGCGATGAGCGCGACGGTCTCCTCGTCGTTCATCGCCATCCGGCCGAACGTCTCGCGGATGTCGCGGGCGGCGGCCAGCGGGTCCGGGTTGCCGTTGGGGCCCTCCGGGTTGACGTAGATCAGGCCCATCTGGACGGCGCCCAGCGGCTTCTCCAGCTCGCGGTCACCGCGGTAGCGCTCGTCGCCGAGCCAGGTGCGCTCCGGACCCCAGTAGACGTCCTCGTCGGGCTCCCAGACGTCGGCGCGCCCGCCGGCGAAGCCGAACGTGGTGAAGCCGGAGACCTCGAGCGCGCGGTTGCCCGCGAAGACCATCAGGTCGGCCCACGAGATCTTCTTGCCGTACTTCTTCTTCACCGGCCACAGCAGGCGACGGGCCTTGTCCAGGTTGCCGTTGTCCGGCCAGCTGTTGAGCGGCGCGAAGCGCTGCATGCCCGCACCCGCCCCGCCGCGGCCGTCGTCGACCCGGTAGGTACCGGCGCTGTGCCACGCCATGCGGATGAACAGGCCCGCGTAGCTGCCGAAGTCGGCAGGCCACCAGTCCTGCGAGGTGGTGATGACCGCGTCGACGTCGGCAGTGAGCTCGTCGAGGTCGAGGCTGTTGAACGCCTCGCGGTAGTCGAACTCGCCGCCCATCGGGTTGGCGACCTCGGAGTGCTTGCGCAGGATGCGCAGGTTCAGCTGGTTCGGCCACCAGTCACGGTTGCTGCCACCCTCGGTCGGGTGCGACAAGCGGCCGTGCGCGACCGGGCACCCACCGGCCTCCTCCTCGTTCATCTCTCCAACAACGGCGTCGGGCTTGTCAGACACGGGGTTTCCTTCCGAGATCAGAGATCGCTCACGAACTCTTGGTGGTGGAGCAGTCGGGGCACAGCCCCCAGTACACGACCTCGGCCTCGTCGATCGTGAAGCCGTGGTCGTCCGAGGCGGTGAGACAGGGCGTCGTGCCCACGGCGCAGTCGACGTCCGCGATCGAGCCGCAGGACCGGCACACGACGTGGTGATGGTTGTCCCCGACCCGCGACTCGTAACGCGCCAGCGACCCCGAGGGCTGGATGCACCGGAGCAGCCCTGATGTGGTGAGCACCCGGAGCACGTCGTAGACGGCCTGGTGGGAGACGTCCCCCAGGTCCTCGCGTACGGCCCCGATGATCGAGGCCGTGTCGGCGTGCGGATGCCGGTGCACCGCGGAGAGCACGGCCAGCCGGGGACGCGTGACCCGGAGGGAGGCCCCCCGGAGCATGCGCTCGTGGTCCGGTGTCGTCGGCACGACGGGCAGCCTGGCCTAGATTCTGGAATGAGTCAAGAATGTTGCGGTGAACTCTCTCCGAACGAGTGCCGACGCATCAGGATCACGCTGCGCGCCTTGAGGTTACGGCCCGCACCGGACCTCGCGGACGAGTGCCCCGCGACTCAGCGGATTCGCCCCAGTACCGCCGCCAGCTCGTCGGGCATCGACGCCATCGGCTGGTGCGACGACGCCAGCCGTTCCACGTGGTCGGCCGCCGCGGCCCACTGCTCCTGGACACGAGGGCAGCTCGCCGCCGAACAGGTCGACCATCGACTGTCCGCGTGCGGGCCACGCCGCCGCGAGATACACGCTGTGGGCGACGTCCGGGTGGTCGGCGAGCTCGGTGACGAACCCTCCGTGCACGAGGACGTAGCTGGTCATCGGGCAAGAGTGACGTAGGTCACCAATAGCGACAATGGGTCGATGGGCCCCATGGCGGGGCCGACCGGGCATCCGGGCCGGCGTCGGCACAGGCGTTCACGGACCCATGACGGAGGGCGCGCGATCGCCGACGCCACGGCACCCGGCGTCATGGCACCCGACGTCATGGCACCCGACGCCGGCCCGGCCGGGACTTTCGACCCGAACCCCGCTGCACCGGGCACGACCCGGACGTACGGTGATGTGTGCTCGTCCAGCCGATGGCCTCACTGACCGACCTCGCGCTGGGGCTGTTCACGCTCTACCTCGTGCCCCGGCTGCCCCGAGACGTCGACGGGGCGCGGTACTGGCGCGCCGCGTTCGTCTGGGCGGCGATCACCGCCCTGGTGGGCGCCGTCTACCACGGCTTCCTCGTCGACCTGCCCCGGATCGGCGGGATCACCTGGGCCGTCATGAGCACGATGGTCGTCGTCGTCATGTCGTTCATGCTGGCGGCGTCGGTGATCCAGGTTCTCGGCCGCAGCCGGGCCGTCGTGTTCTGGCCGCTGCGGCTGCTGGGCGTCATTGCCTACCTCGTCTTCGCCGCCACCGGCAACTCCAGCATCACGGCGATCATGATGTGCGAGAGCATCACGATGGCCTGTGTCATCGGGCTCTGGGTCTGGGCGTGGCTGCGCGGGCACCCGGCGGGCCGTCCGATGCTGGTGGCCATCGGGGTGAGCATCGCGGCCGCGATGCTGCGCCTGGTCCCGGGTGCGGCGGCGCTGGTGGCGCTGGACCCCGACTCCGCCTACCACATCGGGCAGATCGTCGGGATGGTGCTGCTGTACCGCGCCGTCGCGCAGAGCGGACCGCCGCCCGAGGCCGTCGACGGGACCGGGTCCGGACGGGCGTCCGGGCCGGACGAGCCGTCGCCCACCCCGGCCGACGGCCGCCACCGGCCGGCCCGGTGGATCAAGGTGCCGCAGGTGCGGCGACACGGCTCCTGACGCGCGGACACAGCCGGGCCGCGCCCCGCGCACCGCACTCACCGGATCAGCTGCACGACGTAGGCGGTCGCGAGCCCGACCGCGAGCAGACCGAGCACGATCCGCAGCCCGGCCTCCGGCACGTGGGGCTGCAGGCGCGCTCCCAGGTAGCCGCCCAGCAGACCACCCGTCCCACAGAGGAGCCCGACGGTCCACACCGGCGCGACCGGGCCGTCGGAGACGAGCGACAGCACGCCGTACGCGCCGACACCGGCGACGGACGTCACGAACGTGCTCGCCAGCGCCGCCGGCGCCACCTCGACGACCGGCAACCCGAGGCCGACCAGGATCGGTCCGAGCAGCGACCCACCGCCGATGCCGTAGATGCCACCCACGACGCCGACGAGCAGGCCGAGGCCGGTGATCGTCCGTCGCCGCGGCGGCGGCCGCGACACGCCCCGGCGGGGACGGCTCACGAGGAGCCACAGCCCCAACGGCAGCAGCAGGCCGACGGCCAGGGCCCGGAAGACACCGGCCCCCGGCGCGGCGAGCACCCGGACAACGGCCCCGATGACCACCCCCGGCACCGTCCCGGTCAGGAGTTGGAGCGTGAGCGGGCCGCGGAGCCGACCGGTGCGATGGTGGCGCAGCAGCGCACCCGGCGTGGACACGACGTTGTACATGAGGTTCGTGGGTGTCACGGCCGGGCTCGGGATGCCCAGCAGGTCGAGCTGGATCGGGAGCAGGAAGACCGCCCCGGACACACCGACCGGTGTCGTCACGACCGCCACGGCGAACCCTGCCGCGAGTGCACCTGCAGCGGTCGGCCAGTCGATCACGGACGGCATCGTGCGCGTCGCGACGTCGCCCTGTCACCTCGCCGCAGTGGCCACGACCTGGCATCTTCGGACCTGCGCCCGGCATCGCTCCGAAGATCCGCCCGATCGCGTCCGCGCACGACGCAACTCCGACTCGAACAGGTCGCCGACCTGCTCGGGATCAGGAGCGACACCCGTGCGAGCGGCCGCTCACCGCCGGCCCCGCCGTGGCGGTCACGGACCGGGTTCCGCCGTCCTCGGGTCGGACCGGGTGAGACCGGCCTGGAGATCACGGACGATCATGCCGATCCGGCCCGACGAGAGCAGTCCCGGCCCGAGAGGGCCCGACCGGTTCTCGCCGACGGGCGGCAGGGACCGCAGCGCGGCCCGGACCTCCGCGGTCATGTGGGTGAGCTGCCAGCGGACTTCCTCGTCGACGGCGTCCGGCCGGTCGGGAGCAGCCAGGCCGACGGCGTTGGCCGCGTACGCGGCGGCGCCGAACGCGTGCGCGCCCATGTGGGCGACGGCCACCGCCTGACCGGCGGCCCGGGCGGCGGCAGCCGCCGCGGGCGCCGTCACCTCCCCGGCCGGCACACCCCCGACGAACCGACGGCGGATCTCGTCGGCGGTGTCGAGCTCTCCTCGGGCGAACGCCCGGGCGCGGGCGATGGCGGCGCGCGGACGCTCGTCGGCCGGGGCGGCAGCCTCGAACAGTCCCAGAACACGCTCGGCGCAGTCGGCGGCCCACGCCGCGACACGGCGTCGGTCGGCCTCGCTCAACGTCTGCGGAGATCGCACGAGCCGGACTCTACGTATCTCGCCGGAGACGTCGCGTCCGTCCGGTGAACCTCGCCGGCTCGGGCGTCGCGCCGCGACCCCGGAAGGCCGGCAGCGGTCCGGCACGCCGCGTGGAGATCAGCACCCGGCACCGTTCGCCGGTGTGCGTTGCCGGGTCCTGGCCGCGCCCGACCGCTTCGAGGCTCGGGCGATCCGCCCGGTCAGCACCGATTCCGGTGACTGCCGCGCCGGCCGGGGGCGGGTTATCCGGGTGCGGGCGCCGGGGTGCGGGGTCGAGGATCGGGGCGTGCACATCGAGTTCGCGAGGCGCGAGGACGGGGGGTCTCTGGCCACGATCGACCGGCCGGACGGGGTCCGGCTGCTGCTGACCTCGTACGACCGGGCGAACAGCGTCCCGCACGATCTCGCCCACTTCGTCGCCGAACGAGACCTCGGCCTGCGGCGGGGGTTGTGGGGAAGCATCGCCGACGGGGCGCTGTTCGACAGCGTGCAGTTCATCGCCGGTAAGCGGCGGCACGACGACGCGGCCCGATCACGGGCGGTCCGCCGGGCCAACGCGGACGAGCTGGCTCTCGTCGAGGTCCTGGTCGGAGCGGTGTGCCGCGGCCTACCGATGGCTGACGCCGCCGCTGCACGCGAGATCGGGCGTGCGTGGTCGAGCGTCCGCGACTCACCGTGCCCGTTTCCGCCCGACCGCAGGACCGCCGCCGTCAACGAGCTGCGACGGCTCGGGCTCCTCTTCGGACAGCTGGACGCCTCCGCCACCCTGGCGCTCGACTGGCCCACCGCGCCGGCCTCCAGGACCGGTGGGCGACGACGGCGCCGCTGACTTCCGTCCACCGGTCGGAGCCGCACGCCCGACCCCGACCGCATCCGGCAGCGGGCCCGGTAGCCGGGCCCGCCGGCCGGGCGGCGCAGACGGCGGCGTCTCGACGGGAGAGAGACCACGATCAGTCCGTGAAGCGCCCGTGACCACCCAGGTTCCCGGGACCCACGAGTACGGCCCCTGAACCGCGTTTCCGCAGTTCAGGGGCCGTACCCACAGGGTGTGGCAGGTGAAGGATTCGAACCTTCGTAGGCTAAGCCGACGGATTTACAGAACACTGGCGTATGGGCTCTGACCTGCGACGATGCCCCGCACCCCTGCGTTGCGTCCGTGCATAGTCCGCAGGTCGTCTTCGCCCCCACACGCTGGGTCCTGGTGCTGATCTCCTCGCGGCGCGGGTTCTACCCTTCCGGCCCGTCGGCCGGGGTGCAAGGCACGTAGTCCCGCCTTGTGCCCCGGCCGACGGGCCGGTAGCCGTCTCGGCGCGCCGTGAGGAGGTCAGCACCCCGCCGCACCCAACTGATCTCTGAGCGGTGCCGGGTTCGGGCGGAGCCCGTGGCGTTCTGTCTCTGTGCGACGCTCCCCCGGTGAGCGCTGTGCGAGACCTTCGTGTCGTCGCCCTCGGGGACTCGTTCGTCGCGGGTGTCGGAGATCCTGACTGTCGCGGTTGGTTCGGCCGCCTGGTGTCGGCCGCTGGGCGCCGAGGGATCGCGACGACCGCGTACAACCTCGGCGTCCGCCGGGACACCAGCCGTGACGTCTTGACTCGCTGGGACCGGAAGGTCGCTGCCCGACGTGCACCCGGGTGCGACGAGCGCCTGGTCGTCTCATTCGGGGTCAATGACAGCATCATCGAGAACGGGGCCCAGCGAGTCGTGCCAGGCGAGAGCGCCGCCAACCTGGGACGCCTCCTCACCGACGCATCCCACGCCGGCCTCGCAACGATCGTCGTGGGCCCGCCCCCCATCGCCGACGCGTCGGTGAATCGCCGAGTCGTCGAACTGAACGCACGGTTTCGGGACGTCTGCGACTCCGCTGGAGCCCCGTTCGTCGACGTCGTGCACGAGCTGGCGGGCGACGAACTGTGGACTACTGGGGTGCGCGACGGCGATGGTGCGCACCCTGGCGCCCAGGGCTACGAGCGACTGGCTGCACTGGTGCTGCCGACGTGGCTGGATTGGATCAGGGTGGCGTGACGGTGGGCTGGGCCGGGTAGCCGGACCCGCCGGCCGCGCGCGGGCCGGAGGCAGGAGCGCGCGAGCCGAGCGGGGCCGGCGTGGCCGGCCCCGCGCCGCCGGAGGCGGCGCCTTGATCTCTTAGAGGCAGGTTCGGCAGCGTAGGCCCGCAGGTGGCTGTCGAGTCGCGGGACATGCTTGACGGTGTGGTTGCAGGACATGTTGGACACCTGGTCGTGATCGGCCTGCTTGGGTGCTCGTCAACGACGGGTGCGCAGGAGGCCGGGATTGGCCCTGGTGGATATGTCTGTGGTCGAGCAGCGCTACCGAGCCGTGCTCGCGGTGCAGGCCGGTGAGACCGCCGGTGTCGTGGCCGCGCAGTTCGGAGTCTCGCGCCAGAGCGTGCAGAACTGGCTGCGCCGCTACCGCGACGACGGCCTGGCCGGGCTGGTGGACCAGTCGCGGCGTCCCGACACCAGCCCCCGACAGACCGCGGCGAAGGTGGAGCGGATGATCTGCGAGATGCGCCGCGAGCACCCTCGTTGGGGCGCCCGGCGCATCGCTCATGAGCTCGACCGCGCGGGTCTGACGCCGGTTCCCTCACGGGCCACGGTGCATCGGGTCCTGCGCCGCCACGGCATGGTCGAGGTCCGTCCACGCCGCCGGCCGCGGGAGTCCTACCTGCGGTGGGAACGCGAAGCGCCGATGGCGTTGTGGCAGCTCGACATCGTCGGCGGCATCCCGGTCCTCGACGAGCAGGGACGGACGGTCGAGGCGAAGATCGTCACCGGGGTCGACGACCACTCCCGCTTCGCCGTGATCGCCGCCGTCGTGCTGCGGGCGACTGGTCGGGCGGTCTGTTTGGCCTTCGCCGAGGCGCTGCACCGCTACGGCATCCCCACCGAGGTCCTCACCGACAACGGCAAACAGTTCACCGCCCGCTTCGGCCGCGGCGGCGGAGAGGTGCTCTTCGACCGGATCTGCCGCGACAACGCCATCACCCACCGGCTGACCCAGCCCGCCTCACCGACCACGACCGGCAAGGTCGAGCGCTTCCACCAGAGCCTGCGCCGCGAGCTGCTCAACGACCACCCACCCTTTCCCTCGCTGCTCGCCGCGCAAGCCGCGGTGGACTCCTGGATCAGCGAGTACAACTGCTCGCGCCCGCACCAGGGCATCGACATGGCCCACCCCGCCGACCGATTCGGCCCCTCCCAGACCCCCGAGGCACGGGCCGGGGAGAACCTGCTGCCACTGCGACTGCCGCCCGCCCTGACCAGCGCACCCACACCGCCCGCACCGGCGCCGCACCCCACCGCTGAGTCCGAACCGACAGTCGTCACCCCCGAACCGGCGCCGGTGTCGACGCCGTGGACGAGCGGCCCGGTGGAGTTCGACCGGGTCGTCCCGCCGAGCGGGAACCTCGGGGTGATGGGCAAGCAGTTCTGGCTCGGCCCCGCCCGCGCCGGCGTCGTGGTCACCTTCTGGGCCGATCACGACCTGATCCACCTGCTCATCGCCGGAGCCCGGGTCAAGACGCTGCGCTCGCACCTGTCCAGCACCGACCTCGCCGCGCTCGCCGCGCAGGGAGGCCGCGCTGCCGGGCCGGCCCCGCTCCCACCGGTCGAGCCCGACGGGGCCGCGCTCGAGGTCGACCGAACCGTCGGGCGCAACGGCTGCGTCTCCCTCGGCCAAGACCTCGTCCTGGCCGCCGAGATCCTCTCCGGACGCCGCGTCACGATCCGGATCGACCCCACCATGCTCGCGTTCTTCGACCCCGACACCCGTCAGCTTCTGCGCACCCGCCCCAACCCCATGACCTGGGAGAAGTTCTGCGGCTGCGCGGCACCCGCCCCGCAGGCCCGCCACCACGCCCGAACGTCGAGCCGGTCACCGTCCAACGTCGCGCCTCGAACAGCGGCACGATCATGGTCACCGGCCAGGTCGTCGCCCTCGGCCGCCTGCACCGCCACCACGTGGTCACCGTCCACGTCGCCGAGCACACCCTGACCATCGAGCTGCCCGACGGCGACCAACGAGTCTTCACCCGGACCACCACTCAGCCGGTCCGCAGCATCAAGGCCCACCGACCCCGCACGACCCATGTTTCCTAGGCCAAGTGTCAACCATGTCCTGAGACAGGACTGTCAAACAGCTACTGAGACTGGACAAGGCCAGACATGGCCGGCGCGGGTCCCCGATGCAGGCGGCCGCATTGTCGGGATCAGCCGCCCGCCGCTGGAACGGCTTTCGGGGCGTCGTGCCGTCAGAGGGGCAGGGTCCACCGGCCGCGTGGCCCGCGACGCGCGTCCGTTTGGCCTAGCCGTCCGTCGTTCGCTACCGGGCGCCTATCGGCTCTCGGGAACATCTGTTCGACCGCCTACCACATGTAGGCCGTCGTCGGCCGCAGAACACTACATGTTGAGTTACATTGATGCTGTTTGGGCGACCGTTCGGGTACGATCGTGCCCGGCCGCCGCTCCTCAAGGTCGGAGGCTCCGCCTGGAGAGAGATGCACAACGATGGCCGAGGACGACTCCAGCCCCGGACGCTGGGCCGGCAGCTCCTACGTGCGACGCGCGCGAGTGGCGCCCGTGGCACTCGTGGTTACTCCGTTGCTACCGCTCGCAGGTACCGCTGTCGCAGCGCTCCCTGGCTGGCTCAAGCTCGCTTCCACCGCGTGGCTTCTAGTTGCGTACGCCGTCCAGGAACTCGGGCGCGACCGAGGGCTGCGCCTGCAAGACGAGCTCTGGCGAAGCTGGGGCGGGCCGCCTACCACGGACGGATTGCGTTGGCGCACGAGTCGTAATCCGATATTAACTGCTGATCGCCACCGTGATTTCAAGACGCTAGTAGGTTCGGATCTGGAATTTCCGACTCGCGAATTCGAGCGGAACGATCCTCTGGGTGCCGACCACATATATGAAGCGGCCGTTGCAAGGCTGCGGAGTGCCACGCGACAAGACGAGCCACTCTTGTTGTCCGAGAATGCTGGCTACGGCTTTCGGCGAAATTGCCTTGGCTTGCGTTCGTGGGGTATCGCGACGTCTGTGGCGTGCATCGTCGCTTCGCTGCTACTGATCTGGCTATCGGATTCGGATGGAGTCCGCGTCCTAGCGGCGGCCTGTACAGGATCGGTTGCGGTCCTGGTCGGATTGTTTTGGATATTGGTTGTAAATCGTGAGTGGGTGCGTCGCCAAGCGGTCTCATACAGTGAGTGCCTCTTCATGGTCGCGGCCCGACGTGCTGCGAACAGGAGGGCGCCCAACGGTGCGGCTGCGCCCGCAGCTGCCCAGTACTCGGAGGAGAGTCCCGAATGCTAAAGGTTCATTTCTTGAACGTCGGTCACGGAGACTGTACCTTTGTTGAACTTCCATCTGGTCGTCTGATGATGGTCGACATCAACAATTCCAAGAGCCTGCCGGAAGAGGACATTGAAGCGCTTGCCGAAAGCAAGTTTCTGTCGAAGGCTGCGTTTGAACTGAATCTTGCGGCTACTCCCGCAGGCGTACGGTCGTGGGAGGACTACTACGAGTCACTTCTCGTGGACCCGGTTGACTATCACCGTGATAACCTGCGGTCGCAGGAGATATTCCGCTATATACAGACTCACCCGGATCTCGATCACATGAGTGGACTGCACCGCTTCTTCTCTCAGGAGAAGGTGGCGCTTCTCAATTTCTGGGACACCTCAAACCAGAAGAGTCTGGATACGACTGACTTCACCAACGCGCCGTATGACGCACTCGACTGGACAACCTACCAGCTTCTTAGGCTCGGTCACGGGCCGGATGATTCGACGCACGTCGTAATTAACGCGTATGCAGGTGATCTGCGGGACTATTGGGCGCAAGATGGAATCGAGATTCTCTCGCCGACGCCCGATATCGTAGACACATGCAATTCTTCTGATAGCTACAACAACATTTCATTCGTTCTCAGATTGTCCTACGCGGGCCGTTCGATCATTCTTCCCGGCGACGCCGAGGGGTTGGCGTGGAAGTCGATGCTCAGCTCGTTCCCTGACTCGTTGCCTTGTGACGTACTCAAGGCTTCCCATCATGGGCGCGAAAGTGGATATGACTACGATGCCGTGGCTGCGATGTCGCCCAGTGCAGTAATATGCTCGGTGGGCAAAAAGCCCAGCACCGACGCCTCGGACGAGTATGCCAGCCACGGTGCCAAGGTCTTCTCCACTCGTTATCACGGCACAATTACTGTTACGATCAATGCCTACGGAGAAATCTGGATCGATGACCGCAACGGGGCTCGGCTGTTGACACTCTAGTCCCTTGAGTCATGAATCGAGACGGTCACAAGTGTCTTGTCGTCGTGCCGCTTCGCGCGCGGAAGTTGCCGACCGTCGGCGTCAACATCGTGTTCCCACTCGTGTATGCGTGCAAGCAGCGCGTTGAGCTGCGGCCTGTCGTAGTGGGCGATGTCTGACCAGCTCTTGCCAGTGTGGTCGAGGAAGTCGGAAGCTCCGTCAGTCGCGAGGACGGCCCACGCCAAGGCGCCGCGGTCGATCGTCGCGGTCAGTCCGTGGTAGGCCGCCTCAGGGGTGGCCTCTGCGATCCAGTAGCCACCGGGGGCGTTGCGGGCTCGCTTTTGTGCGTGCTGCAGATCGATGAGAGCGCGCCGATGCTCGTCGTTGTAGCCGTGGCCGGCGCGGAGTCGGGCGACGTACTGGTCGTGCTCGGGTTGGGCGACCCGGGCGAGGCGCTCGTCCACGAGCTGGTGGGACCGGTCGCCGGCACCGTAGTGAATCGGGCTGTCTCCAAGAACGTAGAGGTCTACGACATCGTCGCGAGCGCGGAGGATCGCGACGGTGCTTGAAGGCGAAGCTCCGGCGGTCAGGTCAAGCTTCGTGGTGGTCCGGCTGATGGCCTCGGCAACGGCGTCGGCGATGGTGCGGTCCGGCTGTCCGCGCAGGAGCGCGGTGATGCAGGTGCCGAGGGTGCGGGCGTAGGTAGCGGGGTGGACGTCGACGGGCTCGAACGCGCTCGCGCCGTCGAGCAGGACGACGCCGAACGGGGCGACGATCGCGAGGTCGGCGTAGCCGGCGCTCCCTCCGTCGCCCGGGAGGGCGCTGACTACGACGTCCATCGGGTCACCATTCGTAGGGGCCGGCGAGGGCTTCGCTCGCGATGACGGTCAGGCCGTCGAGCTGGCATCGGACGGCGAGGCTGAACGAGCCGCTTCCCCCGTCTCGGTACAGCTCGGGGAGGTGGTGGGCGACGTAGTGGAGGACGCCGCCCGAGCCCGGGCTGTGGATGCCGGCGATGTGCACGATGACCCGGTCGCCGTCGCGGCGGCGGGACAGGTAGCCGATGTCGCCGGCGCCGGCAGGCTCGTCGCCCATCGGTGAGCCGTACCGCTCCCCCGTGGTCTTGTCGACGATCCACCATCGGCCGTTCTCGCGGACCATCCCGAGTCGCGGGTCGGAGTCGAGCAGTTCGGCGCCGATCGGTGCGGACTTGGGGCCGCAGATGATGACGACGTCGCCAGCGGGGACGGTAGTCGCGTCCGGTGCGATCGTGAACGGCTCGGCAGCCAAGGCGACCGTCGCGAGCAGCGATTCGGTGTCCTGCTGCGTCGCGAGGTCGGCGGCGTCGACGTAGGTGCGCATCCTGTCGTCGGTACCCACACGCAGCGGCACGCCAACCGAGACCGGGCCGACGCCGAAGAACGCGCGCTCGCGGCTGGGGGCGCCGGAGCGGATCTGCGTGATGCGGCCTTTGGTGATACCCAGGGCTGTCGCGATCTCCGTGTAGGTCAGGCCGGCCGTCTGGTGGGCTTCCTCGATGGCCTCGCGGCGCAGGCGGGCCAGCTCAGTCGCGCGCTGCTGGTAGATCGACATGAGCGCGGTGGCGCGCTTGCCGCGCCGGATCGGGTCCGGGTCGCGGCGCACGTCGTCGAAGTCGTCGAGGCCGGACACGCCGTCGAGTTTAGGGGCCCTTGACAGGTCGCCGCGACTCGCCCTATCTTGATGTTTATCCCCCCTATACGGCTCGCGAGCAAGACCGCTCGGTGAGTTTAGGGGTCTAAACACGAGGTGGCAGAGATGGCGATCAAGAGCAGGTTCGCGGTGTCGATGGGCGACGTGTTCCCGCACGGGGCGTTCGTGGTCTCCGAGGTGGAGCAGGTGCGCGACTTCGAGAAGTCCAGCGCCGGGCGTCCGGTCCAGCAGCTCGACAAGGAGTCCGGGCTTCCGGTCTGGTCGGTCTCGGTGCTCGACGCGGACCCGGAGGCCCGCCGGCAGGACAAGACCGTCGTGGTGAAGATCGCCGCGCACGTGCAGCCGGTTCCGCCGGAGGCTGCGGCCGGGCTGCCGTTCCGCCCGGTGGAGTTCGACGGGCTGACCGTCACCCCGTACGTGGCGGAGAACGGCGGGCGGCCGCGGGTGGCCTACAGCCTGCGCGCCTCCGGGATGCGTGCCCCCGGCGCTCACGGCAAGCCGTCGCCGCGCCAGTCCAACCAGGACGCCGCCTGAGCTGGCCGTGTGCGGGGAGGAACCCGCTCGCAACGGGTTCCTCCCCTTGATCTTCCTCCACCCGATTCGCCCTGGCAGGCATCTGATTTCGGAAGGACACCGACCCTAGATGAACCCCGACCGTGAGGAACTGACGTGGCTGCCGCGCGACTGCGCCGCCACCGTCGCCAAGGTCCGCACCGCCCTGACCGCGCTCGACGACGAGTTCGTCGCCCACGCCTACCCGGCCCACACCGACGCGGGGGAGGCGGCCCGTTCGGCTCGGCTCGCGCTGATCTGCGCCCGCCGCGCCGGCTGGTGGCAGGTCCTGGTGCGCCGGCTGCGCACCGACCGGTTCGCGCCGCACCTGTTCTGGCTGGCCGCGGTGGAGGCGGCGCAGCGGGCCCGGGCGGATGCCCGGTTCTGGCGCGACACCGCCGCCGACTGGCGTGCCCGCGCCGAGTCGCGCCCGACCTCCGAGGTCGCCGGGGCCATGTCCAACCACCACGACCTCGGGATCGCGTCATGACTGCCCCCGACCGCTGGCGCGAGGCCGCCGCGTGCGCCTGGCCGGGCGTCGACCCGGAGGCGTTCTACCCGCTCGACCTCGACCCCGCCGGCCTCGCAGTCACCGCGGCCCGACGTATCTGCGGCGCCTGTCCGGTCCGCGGGCTGTGCCTGGCCGACGTCATGGCCTCGGAGGATCCGGCCCGGCGCTGGGGTGTCATCGCTGGCCTGACGCCCGAGGAGCGCACGGAGCTGCACCGCGACCAGCTCATCCCCACCCGAGCGGCGGAGGTGGCGGCATGAGCGCCAAGCCGGCCCCCGTCCGCTGCGAGGTCTGCCGCGTCGTCCTGGGCGAGCGCCCGGACCCGCGGCGGCGTCGGTGCGCGGATCACCTCGACCAACAACCGCTGTTCCCGCTCTCGGCCGTGCCCGGCCGCCGGACCGCTCGGAAGGCAGGTTCGCGATGAGCCGCAAGGACTGGACCGCCCCCGCACCGCTCGAAATCGAACGCCCGCGGCTGCCCTGGTGGGTCATGCTGCCCGGCAAGGCCCTGCTGGTGTTCGCGCCGCTCATCCTCGCCTACCTGCTCGTCCGGCTGGTCGACTTCCTCGCCCGCCGCATCTACCGCTACCCCGTCGTTCTGCTCGGGACCCTCGCCCTCGTCTGGCTGGGGTTGGACACCTCGTGGTGGTGGGTCCTGCTCGCCGCCGCCGTGCTGGCCGGCCTCGGTGGGGTGTGGCGGTGGCGGTGGCCGGACACCTTCGACCGCGTCGCACGCCGGCAGTTGGCCTCGGAGTGGCGCCGGGCCTGGGTCTACGGCCGGGTGTGGCGGCGCACGATGCGCTTCTCGAACCTGGTCCGCCGCGCGGGGCGCTCCTGCTACTACCCGCGGGTCCGACGGGTCCGTGCCGACGGGTGGCGGGATCGGGTGTCGGTGTGGCTGCTGCACGGCCAGGACCCCGACGAGTTCCGGGCTCGCGCCGACGCCCTGGCGCACTCCTTCGGCGCGGTGTCGTGCCGGGTCCGCCAGGACAAGCCGCGCCGGCTCTGGCTCGACCTGATCCACGCCGACCCGCTCCGCGCACCGGTCGCGCCGCCCGCCCTCGCCGAGCTGGCCGAGATCGTGGACTTGCGGAAGGTGGCGGTGGGGATCACCGAGACCGGCCGCCGGTGGCTGCTGCGGCTGGTCGGCAACCACGTCCTCGTGGTCGGATCGACCGGGGCCGGGAAGTCGTCGGTGATGTGGTCGCTGCTGTGGCACCTCGCCCCGGCCGTCGCCGCCGGCCACGTGCAGGTGTTCGGCATCGACCCCAAGGGCGGCATGGAGTTGGGCCGCGCTCCGAGCTTGTTCCGTCGGCTGGTGTTCGACAACGGCGCCGACGCGGTCGAGCTGTTGGAGGACCTCGCCGCGTTGATGCGCTCCCGCGCGGAGGAGTTCCGCCGGGCCGGGTCCGCGGCCTGGACCCCGACCAGCGGAGCACCGTTCGTGGTCCTGGTGGTCGACGAGCTCGCCGACGTCGTCGCCTACCAGACCGACCGCGCCCTGAAGGCCCGCGCGACCAACGCGCTGCAGGTCATCACGTCGCAGGGCCGCGCCCCGGGGGTGTGTGTGATCGGGCAGGTGCAGGACCCGCGCAAGGCGGTGATCGAGTTCCGGCATCTGTTCCCGACGAAGGTCGCGCTCCGGCTCGACGAGCCCGACCAGGTTGACCTCGCGTTGGGGGATGGGGCGCGGGAGCGGGGTGCGGCCGCGCACGAGATCAGCGAGGACACCCCTGGCGTGGCCTGGACGGTTGTCGACGGCCGTCGTGCGGTCGAGCGTGCCCGGGCGTTCCACGTCACCGACGCCCACCTGGCCGAGCTGAACGCCTACCTGACCAGCGGCCGCCCAACACCGCTTCCGTTGCCCCCGGCTCCCGTGTCGGCGCCGGCTCCCGTGCTCGGGGAGGCAGCGTGACCACCACCGAACAGCCGGCCGTGACGCTGCCGGATGGGCCGATCGATCAGGACAAGCTCACCCGCGCACAGAAGGCCCTCCTCGCGCTCTCGGACGACGTGGCGGCCCAGCTCGCCGAGGACCACGGCGTCTGCGTCCGCCCGCTCGCCATGCGGCGCATCGACCTCACGAGCGGTCGGGTCGACGTCGTCCCGGTCCCCTGCGGGTCCACGCGGGAGGACAAGTGCCGGCCGTGCGCGGACAAGGCCCGGCGGCTGCGGATGGTCCAGTGCCGGGAGGGTTGGCACCTCGAGCACGAACCGGTCACCAAGCCGGCCGACCCGACCGAGCGGCAGAAGGAGCTGATGGCCGTCCGCGCGGACATGCACGCCGCGTACGCCCCGGCCAAGGAGGAGGGCGACGAGACGGAATGTGAGGAGATCCGTGACGCCGTCGCCGAGATCGACGCGGAGCTACGCGCGCTCGGGGTGCGGGGTCGGCTCGCCCCGCTCGACCCACCCGACCGCCTCGCAGTGAAGCGCTCGACCCGCCGCCGCCAGGATGCGCCGAACCTGCCCCGGCGGCCGGTGGAGAACCGCACCGTGGGAGCCGTCTACGCCGGCCGCTACCGCCCGTCCACGTTCCTCACACTGACCTTGGACAGCTACGGGCGGGTGGACAAGCACGGCGCCGCGCTCGACCCGGACCGCTACGACTACCGCCGCGCCGCCCGGGACGCGATCCACTTCCCCAAGCTGCTCGACCGGTTCTGGCAGAACACCCGTCGCTGCGTCGGCTGGGACGTCCAGTACTTCGGCACCGTCGAACCACAGAAGCGCGGGGCACCGCACTTCCACGCCGCGATCCGGGGCACGATCTCCCGCGCCGAACTGCGCATGATCGCCGCCGCGACCTATCACCAGGTGTGGTGGCCAAACCACGACCACCAGACCTACAGCGGCGACCATGTCCCCCGCTGGGACGCCATCAAGACCGCCTGGGTTGACCCCGACACGCGGGAACCGCTCCCGACCTGGGACGAGGCCACCGACCCTGACGCCCTCGACGCCCCCGCGCACACGGTGACCTTCGGCGAGCAGGTCCACGTGAAGGGCATCCTCGGCGGCACCGAAGAAGCCGGACGCCACATCGGCTACCTGACCAAGTACCTCACCAAGAGCGTGGGCCAGGCCGCCGGGCTCAACGACACCGCCACCACCCGCCAGCGCGCCCACGCCCGCCGCCTGGCCGCCGAACTCGCCATCACGCCGTGCTCGCCGCGGTGCCCGATCTGGCTCCTGTTCGGCGTGCAGCCCAGGGGCTCCCGGTCCTCGATGGTCCCTGGCGTCTGCAAGGGCAAGGCCCACCGACCCGAACACCTCGGCATCGCCGGCCGCCGCGTCCTGGTCTCCCGGAAGTGGTCCAACAAGTCCCTCGCCGACCACCGCGCGGAGCGGTCGTCGTTCGTTCGGCAACTGCTCGCCCGTGCCGGGGTGCAGCCCGCCTACGCGGTGGATGACGGGCCGTTCGAGTGGGAGACCACCAAGGCCGGCGATCCCGACGTCCCACCCCGACCGGTGCTGCTGCTGCACGCGATCCATCAACGCCAACGCTGGCGCGCCGACTACGACGCCGCTGTCCTGGCCACCACCGAACCCGACCCCGACTGTTCGGCAACCGAGAGCGAGGCAGCATGACCCGCGCCGCGAGGATCGTCCGGACAGTCGTCGAGCAGCTCACCGTCGACCAGCTCTGCGACGAGCTGCAGATCGCCCGGTCGACCTTCTACCAGTGGCGGCAGGTCGGGAAGGCCCCTCGGTGCGTCCGGCTTCCCAACGGTGCGATCCGTGTCCGCCGCGACGACCTCGACGCCTGGCTCGCCGGCCTCTCGGACGTCGCATGAACTCCGCTGGCGAACCCACTACGTACGACGTGCGGGTGTGGGCGGTGACGAAGCGGCAGCGTCGCGAGGGCCCCACCTACCGGGTGCGCTGGATGGTCGCGGGCAAGGAGTGGCACGAGACCTTCCGGACACGCGCGCTGGCCGACAGCTTCCGATCTGACCTGATCAGCATCACCCGCCGAGGCGAACCATTCTCGACGACGACCGGTCAGCCGCTCTCGTGGAAGCGCACAGAGCCGGTCCTGACGAGCTGGTACGAGCACGCCTGCGCCTACGTCGACATGAAGTGGCCGCACGCCGCGGGCAAGAGCCGGCAAGGGATCGCCGACTCCCTCGCGACCATCACGCCGGCACTCCTGACGTCCACGAAGAGCCGGCCCTCGGTTACCTCGATGCGGGCCGCTCTTTACGGGTGGTCGTTCAACGCTCGACGCCGGGCAGCCGGGCCACCGGACGAGCATCTACGACGGGCCGAACGCTGGGTAGCGGCCAACACCCGGCCGGTCTCCGATCTAGCCGACCCCGCCGTCCTGCGGCCGGCCCTCGACGCTCTCGCCCTGCGTATGGACGGGAAGCCGGCCTCTGCCTCGACCGTCAGCCGCAAGCGCGCGATCTTCTACAACTGCGTCGAGTACGCCGTCGAGCTGGGCCACCTGACCGGCAACCCCATCGCCTCGATCAAGTGGCGCGCTCCCAAGATCACCGAGGCGGTGAACCCGCGCGTCGTCATCAATCACGGCCAGGCCCAGGCGCTGCTCGCCGCTGTTCGGCAACTGCGCTCGGGCCCGCCGCTCGTAGCGTTCTTCGCGGTCATGTACTACGCGGCCCTGCGCCCCGGTGAGGCCGTGGACCTGCGCAAGGACGCGCTGTCGCTGCCCAAATCGGGATGGGGTGAGCTGTACCTGAGCACCTCGGCGCCCTCGGCCGGCCGATCGTGGAGCGAGACCGGGACGCGTCGCGAGCCTCGACAGCTCAAGCACCGTGGCACCGAAGAGGTTCGCATCGTGCCGTGCCCGCCGGCGTTGACGACGATCCTGCGCGACCACCTGGACGAGCACGGCACCACGCCCGACGGCCGGCTGTTCCGTGGAGTCCGCGGCGGCCCTCTCTCGGAGAGCCTGTACGGGCGCCTGTGGGCCAAGGCCCGCGTCGAAGCACTGACCGACGAGGACACCGCCTCGCCGCTCGCGCGCCGACCCTACGACCTCCGACATGCGGCCGTGTCCACATGGCTCAACGGCGGTGTCCCTGCGCCTCAGGTCGCGGCCTGGGCCGGCCACTCGGTCGACGTCCTGCTCCGCGTCTACGCCAAGTGCATCGCGGGCCAGGACGACATCGCCCGCCGTCGGATCGAGGAAGCGCTCGGCGATGGCCGTTCATGATCGCGACCGCGTAGCGACCACGAACACCCGTAAACAGGGGTCCGGAGCCGGACACACCCGGACAACAGCAAAACGGCCCCTGAACCGCGTTTCCGCAGTTCAGGGGCCGTTCTCACAGGGTGTGGCAGGTGAAGGATTCGAACCTTCGTAGGCTAAGCCGACGGATTTACAGTCCGCTCCCTTTGGCCACTCGGGCAACCTGCCGGGGTGCGCTGGGCGCGGTCAGAAGGATACGACAGCACGTGATCGGCCCCCGCACAGGGGGGCCGCAGGAGGAGGTGCTCATGGCCGACCCGTCGTTCGACGTGGTGAGCAAGGTCGACCGGCAGGAGGTCGACAACGCGCTCAACCAGGCCGCCAAGGAGCTGTCGCAGCGCTTCGACTTCCGTGGGACCGGCACCTCGATCGCCTGGTCCGGTGAGGAGGCCATCACCCTGGAGTCCGAGACCGAGGAGCGCCTCAAGGCCGCGGTCGCGGTCTTCAAGGAGAAGCTCGTCAAGCGCAACATCTCGCTGAAGGCCTTCGAGGTCGGCGAGCCGGCGGTGTCCGGGAAGACCTACAAGGTCAGCGGCAAGATCCTGCAGGGCATCGCGTCGGACAAGGCCAAGGAGATCAGCAAGGCCATCCGTGACGAGAAGTTCAAGGGCGTGCAGGCCCAGATCCAGGGCGACCAGCTGCGGGTGTCCGGCAAGAAGAAGGACGACCTGCAGGCCGTGATCGCGCTGTTGAAGGGCAAGGACTTCGGCATCGCGCTGCAGTTCACGAACTACCGCTGAGGCGCGGGCCGGCCGGCGATCACGCCGGCCGGCCCGCCCGCGTCAGAAGTTGATCAGCGCGATCCCGGTGACGACGACGGCCGCCGCCGCGATCCGCGACCTCCCGAAGCCCTCGCCCAGCACGAGGCTGCCGATGATCGCGCCGAAGACGATGCTGCTCTCCCGCAGCGCGGCGACGGCGGCGGTCGCACCGCTGGTCTGCGCGTAGAGCACGAGCCCGTAGGCCACGAGGGACACGACGCCACCGAGCAGGCCGCGCGACACCGTCGACAGGCCGGCGGTCGCGACGGCCCGCCTGCGCACCGCGACCGCGACCAGCGGCAGCCACGGGCCCTGCAGCAGGAACATCCAGGCTGCGTAGCCGAGCACGTCGGTCGCCGCCACGGCCTGCGCGTCGACGACCGTGTACGACGCGATGCACACCCCCGTCGCGACCGCCGCGCCGATCGCGGGCAATTGGCGGCGCGAGGGGCGCCCGCCGTCCAGCGCGAGGCTGACCAGACCCGTCGAGATCACGAGCACGCCGACGAGCTGCCACGTCGGCAGGCTCCGGCCGAGCAGGGTGACCTCCACGAGCGCGACCAGCCACGGCGCCGTCCCGCGCGCGATCGGGTACACCTGGCTGAACTCGCCGAGCTGGAAGCTCGCGAGCAGCATCAGGTTGTAGACGACGTGCAGTGCCGCCGAGGCGAGGACGTACGGCCACACCCACGCAGGCGGCGGCCCGAGGACCATCGCCGCCGCTCCCCCGACGACGGTGTACGCGAGGCCGATCAGCCCGAACCCGACGAGTCGGTCGGACACGGTGTGCGCCATCGCGTTCCATGTCGCGTGCAGGAGCGCGGCGAACAGGGTGATGGCGACGAGCGGGCCGGTGAGGGCGGGCGAAGCGGCTGCGGCCATGCGGGCTCCCGGGCGTCGGTCCCGCCGGGGCGGGCACGTCGGATCGGAGCCCTCCGGGCTTTTGTCCCATCAGGTCTCGGCGGGCCGTGCGCGAGCGGCGGACCCGTCGTGGCGCCGCTCGGTCCAGACCCGGAACGCCCTCGTTGTCGGTCGTGAGGCGGGCGGCGGCGGAACCCTGGGCGCAACCACGTGCTGGTCCGGACCGTAACACCCTGGGCCGCAGGCCGCCGGGCGCCGACACCGGGCCGCAACACCGGGTCGCCGTGCGCCGGGTGCCAGGATGCGGCATGCGCATCGGGATCGCCCACCACTTCGGCTGGGCGGTCGCGGTGGCGGCCTCGGACGACCACCGGGTCGCCGACCGCCGCCGGATCGAGCTGGTCGAGCCCGGAACGCCGGTCGCGCCGGTGCACCACGACGGCGCCGGCCTCGACGACGCCGCGCTCGCCGAGATGCTCGCCGTCGTCCGGGCATCGGCGGCCAGGGCCACGGCACGGGCGCTCGACGCGATCGCCGCGGCGCTGGACGAGCCGGTGGTCTCGCTGTCGCTGCGCGCGTGGCCGGCCGGCTTCCCGACCGACCTCGCGACCGTGCGCCGCGCGCCGTACGAGTCCCGTGCCGACTCGGTCATGTACCTGCAGGTCCTCCATGCCGCGGCACGCGATCGCGGCTGGGCGGTGCACCTGTTCGACGCGAAGGACGCGCAGCCGCGGGCGGCGGCGCTCCTCGGCGACCGCGCCCACGACGTCCTGCACGGCCCCCGGGCCACACTCGGGCCACCGTGGACGAACGACCATCGGCTGGCGCTGGCCGCCACGGTGCTGGCCGCGCACCAGGGGGATGCCGGCGACCTCCGACCCTAGACGAGTAAGTCCGAACCCGGTCAGTGGTCGTAGGCGATCAAGGATCGGGTGATGGGCTGTCCGGTGGCGCGGTTGTGCCAGATCGCGGCGGTCAGGGCGAGCAGGCGCTGCCCGATCCGGGCGCTGACGCCGTCGATGCTGCGTCCGCCGTGCAGCTCGAGATCGAGTTGGCCCTTGAGGGTGTCGTTGACCGACTCGATGAGCTGGCGGATCGGTTTGAGCAGGTGTTCGCCCGGGCGTGGGGTGCGGTTGCGGTAGGAGGGCCGCAGCAGCACCACGCCACGCTCGGCCAGGTAGGTGTCGAGTTCGCGGGAGACGTAGCCCTTGTCGGCGATGATGGTCAGGCCGGGCCGGTCGGTGGTGAGGGTGGGGTCGTGGTCGAGCACGGCCATCAGGACCTGGCGTTCGTCGAGCTTCGGGTCGGCCAATGCCCAGGTGATTGGCAGTCCGGCCGGGGTGCAGACTAGGTGCAGGCGCAGCCCCCAGAACCACCGCGAGTGCGACGGGCAGTAGCTGTAGCCGGCCCACCCGGCCAGGTTCGAGCGTTTCGCGGTGGGCCGGGAACGGGCGCACTCGACCGGGGTGGAGTCCACGACCCAGACGGGGTCGGCCCACAGGTCGGTGTCGCCGGCCAGCTCGCGGATGACCCGCTTGATCAGTGACACCGCCGAGCGCAGCCGCTTGTTGTAGCCGGACTGGCCCGGCAGGTACGGGAACGCGGCTGGTAGCGCCCGGGGCACGAACCGTAGCCAACGGGCCTCGGAGCGGACTCCCAGCAGCACCTGCGCCACGGCCAGGGTGAGCAGCTCGGCGTCGGAGAGCTTCGGTGGCCTGCCCGGGCGGGTGCGTTTGCCCAGCCAGTCGTCGATCTTGACGTAGAGTGCGGTCAGGAGGGTGTTGAGGTCGGTCGTCACAAACTGATCTTCAACACCCTCCTGCCACGTCCCGGGCCGGCACGCCGTTAGGACTTACTCGTCTAGGGGCCTCGCGCAGCAGGCCCGGGTCCTCCGCCACCCCCGACGACGCGCCGCGCGGGACGCTCCCGATCCGTGCCGCGGCGGCGAGCACCAGGCCGCGGGTGGGGCCTGCACCACCCCCGTCGCGGGGGGTGGCGCCGAGCCGATTCGGGGGGCTTCACCAGCGAATCCGGACGCTCACCGGGCGACCCTTTCCTGTGTACGAGGCACGGCGCGGGAAGGGGACGTCATGACCGGGACTACTGCCCGCTGGATCGTCGCGCGGCTGGCGTTCGTTGTGGTCGCGGCGTGCATCGCGCTGTACGTCGGCAACGAGGCGATGGCGTTCGGGCACATGGTCACCCACATCCGGCACGCGCACCCGCACTCGCACTCGGCCACGCACACACCCGCTCACGACCCGGCGACGCTCGTCGCCGTCGAACAACCCGATCCCGCCGACTGTGCCGCCTCGCTCGGCACCCTGCGCACGGGCGGCGACGGTCGCGCCACGGCCTGCGTCGCACCCGCCCACGGCGCGGTGACCCCGCACCGCTCGACGACGAACGTCGCCGAGGGCCGCGCCCGCTGATCAGGGTGGGGTGTTGGGCCGGAACAGCGAGCCGGGTTCCTCCGGGTCGTCGACCGCGCCGGGCCCGCTGCGTTGCCGCGGCACCTGCGGCGGGTCGCCCGCCGGGGGCTGCGGGGTGGGCGGCGCGGGCACGGGCCGCCGCGCCGACCGACGCCGGTCGAGCACCAGCAGGACCAGCCCGGCGACGACGCACACCGCGGCGATGACCAGCCAGGCGGTGAGGCTCACCCGACACCCCGGACGGCCGCCGGGCGAGGCCGGCGTGGTCGGGAGGTCGGTGTCGTCATCGTCGCAGGGTCCGTCCGAAGGACGGGGCGGTCAACCGGAACGCGCAGGTCGTGGGCCGTCCGGCCGTCGCGCGCTGCGCCGATCGGCCGCTACGTCGCGATCGGCGCCTCCCTGCGGTGGCAGGCGCGGGCGTAGGAGGCGGGCGTCATCCCGATCGCGGCGGTGAAGTCGCGGATGAAGTGCGACTGGTCGAAGTAGCCCAGCTCGGCGGCGACCTCGGCCCACGGCCGATCGTGTTCCTCGGCCAGCCGGGCGGCGGCCTCCTGCAGCCGGTAGCGGCGCAGCACCCACTTCGGGCTCACCCCGACGTAGCGGGCGAACAGCCGCTGCAGCCGTCGAGACGGGATCGCGAACCGCGTGGTGACGTCGTCGACCCGGGTGGTCGTGCGGTCGTGCAGCAGGTCGGCCACGATCCGCCCGACGAGCGCGACGTTGGGGTCGGGCTCCGGCCACCGCGCCCGCAGGAACGCCTCGACCTGCGCGACGAGCTCGTCGACCGGGCCGGTCATCGACGCGGCGAGCGCCGCCGCGGGCGGGCCCCACAGCTGCTCGGCGAGCATCCCGGAGCCGGTGAGCGCGGAGACCGGCGACCCGAGGAAGGGCAGGAACGCCCCCGGCCGGAACTTGGTCCCGAACACCCGGCCGACGCCGCGGTAGGTGTAGGTGAACCGGTCGAGCCCCACGCCCGCGACGCTCAGCACCCCGCCGTCGAGCACCAGGTTGACGCAGGGGTGCGGCAGCAGCGTGACCGACGCGCTGCGCCCCTCCGGCAGCTCCCACGTGACCAGCCAGTGCCGCTCGACGAGCGACGCCAGATCGGGCGCGGGCGGGAACCTTTCGAGTGAGAAGTCGACGTCGCGCACGCCGAGCACGCCGTACTCGGTCGTGGTCGAGACGGTCGCCGGGTCCACCGGCACAGCATGGCCCACCGCACCGACGGTTTCCTGCGGAGGCGCGGGCTCACCGGCTCGGCGTCAGCTCCGGGATCTCGAGGTGACCGAGCGGCGGGCCGATCGACCGGGCCCTCGCGACGAGGTCGGACGCCTCGCGGCCCTGCGCCACCGCGATCTGCGCGAGCCGGGCGGCGGCCCACGACGCGAAGAGGGTCAGCGAGTCGCCGGCCACCCGGCCGGACTCGGTGAACTGGGCGCAGGCGCCGTCGAGGTCGCCGCGGGTCTGCAGGGCGATGCCGAGCGCGCGGTGGGCCGTGGCCGTCCAGCCACGGTGGCCGAGCGCGCGGGCGACGTCGAGCGCCTCCCGCGCGGTCGCCTCGGCCTCGTCGGTGCGGCCCGCCGCCGACAACGCCTCGGACCGGTGCCAGCAGGCGTAGGCGACGCCCTCCGGCGAGTCGAGCTCGCGCGCGAGCCGCAGCGCGGCGTCGGTCTCCGCGAGCCCCTCCTCCGGACGGCCCAGGAACACCAGACCGTGGCCGCGGGTGGAGCGCGGGGTGACCACGCGCAGCAGGTCGCCCGATCCGGCGAAGAGGTCGGCGACCCGCCCGAACAGCTCCACCCCCTCGGCGATCCGGCCGTCGAGGAACGTGGCCATCGCCCGGCCGTCGAGGATGCGGGCGACGCCCTGTCCGTCCCCGAGCTCCTGGTAGAGGACGAGGGCCTGCTCGGAACGGGCGGCCGCCCGCTCGGCACGGCCGAGGTTCATGTCGAGGATCGCGGCCGTCTCCAGGGCCAACGCCCTCGCCGCGGGATCGTCACCGGCCTCGACGAGGGCCAGCTCTGCGAGGTCGGCCGCCGCCCACGGGTCCCGCGCACCCGACGACAGCATGGCCAGCCGTGCCCGGCGCCGGGACCGGTCGGTGGGCGCACCCGTCAGCGCGGCGCGCAGGTCGCCGGCGGCGCCGTCGATGTCGCCGTGGGCTGCTCTCGCGGCCGCCCGGTACTCGTGCAGCTCGGCCGCGACGGCACCGCGCGGCTGCAGGCGCAGCCCCGCGTCGGCGAGTGCGGCCGCCTCGCGGGTCGCGTGCGCGTCGAGGGCGGACGCGGCGGCGCGCGCATAGGCGAGGGCGGCGGCGCCGGTGTCGCCCGCCTCCCGGTGGTGCCGCGCGACGTCGGACGGGTCCGCCTCGGCCGCCTCCAGCGCGCGGGCGAGCAGCCCGTGCAGCCGGCCGCGGTCGGCGCGGTCGAGACCGGCGACGACCGTCTCGGCGACGAGGTCGTGCGCGGTGGCCCAGCCCATGTCGCCCAGGCGGAGCAGGCCGTCCGCGGCCAGGGCGGCCAACCGGTCGAGGACGTCGCGGCCGTCGGCACCCAGCGCCGCGGCGACGGTCCCCGCGGGCACCTCCCGACCTGCGATCGCCACGAGCGCGAGCAGATCGGCGTCGCGGTCGCGGTACCGGGCCGCGCGGCGGGCGATGCCACGCCGCTGCCCGGCCCTGGCCAGCTCGCCCGCCCGGCCCGCGGCGTCCGGCGCGGTCGGCCGCCAGCGCCCGCCCACCTGCACGACGTCGCCCGCGGCGGCGAGCCCGCGGAGCACCTCGACGACGGCGAACGGCGTGCCGTCGGTCCCGTCGGTCAACGCGCGGACCAGCGCGGCGTCGTCGACCAGCCGTTCCAGCGCTGCCGCGCCGAGCGGGCGCAACGTCATCACGGGCAGGCCGCGGGCATGCCGGATCCCGTCGAGGGCGTCGCCGTCGATCTCGGCGGGCCGGAACGCGAGCACCGCGGGCAGCGTCGGGACGCGGGCGAGCACGGAGCCGAGCAGGGCCAGGCTGCTCGGATCGGCCCACTGCAGGTCGTCGACGAGCAGCGGCGCGCCGGCCGCCGTCAGCAGGCGCAGCCCGCCGGCGAGCAGGAGTGCGCGCCGGGTCTCGCCGTCCAGGACCACCGGCGGGCCCTCGGGGACGGGCAGGAGCTCGGGCAGCAACTCGGCGAGGGCGTCGCGGACGCGGGCGGGCAGCGTGTCGACGATCCCCGCGTCCAGCGACACCGCCTCGCGCAGCAACGACCGCGCGAGACCCCACGTCTCCGTGCGCTCGGCCAGGTAGGCCTGCCCGGCGACGACGGGGACCCCGAGCGTCCGCGCCAGCTCGGCGAGCAGCCGCGACTTCCCCGCACCCGCTCCCCCGGCCAGCCCCACGACGCGCCCGGCGCCGACGGCCGCGCGCAGCCGCCCGAGCTCGTCGTCGCGCCCGACGAAGGCGGTCCGGCCCACGGGCTCCCCCGCGGGGCGCGGGCGCCCCCGCCCGCCGGGCGACGGCACGCCGACGCCCTTGCGCGCCAGGCGTTCCCGCAGCGACGTCACCGCGTCCGACGGTGCCACCCCCAGCTCCGTGCCCAGCGCCCGGCCCAGCTCGTCGAGGCGGGCGAGCGCACCGGCCCGGTCCCCGACCGCGGCGAGGGCCTCGGCCAGCAGGAGCGTCGACGACTCGCGCAACGGATCGGCGGCGACCGCGTCGGCGGCGTACCGGGCCGCGTCGCCGGGAGCGCCGACGGCGAGCGCTGCGCGCGCGGCGCCCTCGCAGGCCTCGACGTGTGCGCGCCGCAGCCGGTCGCGGACGCGTTCGGCCCAGTCGGCGTAGGCGTCCTCCGGGAGCGGCTCACCCCACAGCGCGAGCGCGGCGCGGTAGCGGTCGAGCGCCTCGCCGGGCCCCGTCGTGCGGGCCGCGGCGACGTGCCCGAGGAACTCGGTGACGTCGACGGTGCAGCGGCCCAGCGCGTACCCGCCCGCCCCGGTGAGCACGACGCCCGGGTCACCGACCGCGCGCCGGGCCCGGTTCACCAGCACGCCGAGGTTCCCGGGCGGGTCGGCCGGCAGCCGCTGCGGCCAGAGCGCGTCGGCGAGCACGTCGTGCGGGACGAGGTCGCCGTCGTGGACGGCGAGCACGCGCAACATCGTCCGGACCTTGCGGCCGCCGAACGCCGCGGGCGCCACCTCCGCGCCCTCGCGATGCACCTGGAAGCGCCCCAGCAGCTGGAACCGGACACCGGGCGTCACGGCCGACATCGTCCTCGCGTCGCGCGACCGCCATCAGCCGCCATCCGGTTGCAAGGTCGGTACGCGAGGGTCGGCGCCCGGCCACCACCGAGGCGGCCACCACCAGGGAGGACGAGATGAGCCACGAGCAGCAGGACTTCGCCGCCCCCACCGAGACCCGGGAGTTCCCCCACGGCAGGCTCGACCTGCTGCGGGTCGCGGGCGCCGACATCGGCAGGCTGACGTTGCAACCCGGCTGGCGCTGGTCGACCGACGTCCGGCCGATCGCGGGCACCGAGCTGTGCGAGGCGCCGCACTTCCAGTACCACGTCAGCGGGACGCTGCGGGTGCGCACGGCCGACGGCACCGAGTTCGACGCCGTCGCGGGCCAGGTCACGGCGCTGCCGTCGGGACACGACGCCTGGGTGGTCGGCGACGAGCCCGTCGTGGTGGTCGACTGGTGGGGAGCATCCGACTACGCACGAGGTGAGTGACATGCAGGCAGCCGAGATCTACCGACGGGCGAGCGCCGACTTCGCGGCCCGCGTCCACCTCGCCGAGGGCCGTTGGGGCGCACCGACCCCCTGCCCCGAGTGGGACACGCGCGCCCTGGTCAACCATCTGGTCAACGAGGAGCGCTGGACCCCGCCGCTGCTCGGCGGCGCGACGATCGAGGAGGTCGGCGACCGGTTCGACGGCGGTCTGCTGGGCGCCGACCCGATCGCGACGTTCGACGAGGCCGCGGCGGCGGCGCTGGCCGCGGTGGAGGCCGTCGACCCCGAGCAGCCGGTGCACCTCTCGTTCGGCGACCGGCCCGCCCGCGAGTACGTCACCCAGCTCGCCGCGGACCACCTCGTGCACGCCTGGGACCTGGCGCGGGCGCTGGGCGAGGACGAGAAGCTCGACGCCGGCGCCGTCGACGCGGTGCTGGCCTGGTTCGGCCCGACCCAGGGCCTCTACCGCGAGATCGGCGTCATCGGACCCGAGACGCCCGTCGGCGCCGACGCGAGCGCGCAGGACCGGCTGCTGGCGATGTTCGGGAGGACGCCATGACCCCGCACCCCGACGGCGCCGCGGCCCTCGCCGCGGTCGCGCGCTTCAACGACGCGTTCGACCGCCGCGACGTCGACGCCGTCATGGCCGCGATGACCGTCGACTGTGTGTTCGAGGACACCGCACCCCCGGACGGCACCCGGCACGTTGGGCAGGAGGACGTGCGGGCCGCGTGGGAGAAGCTGTTCTCCGGCCCGGGCACGTTCACCACGGAGGAGGTGTTCGCCGCGGGCGACCGCGTCGTCGCGCGCTGGCGGTACGAGTGGGGCGACGGCCACGTCCGTGGCGTCGACGTCTTCACCGTCCGGGACGGCCTGGTCGCGGAGAAGCTGGCGTACGTGAAGGGCTGACGCGCACCGCCCGTCAGCTCCGGCGGGCCATCTCCTCGAGGCGCCGGATGCGGTCCTCGATCGGCGGGTGCGTCGAGAAAAGCCGGGCCATCTGCTCGCCCGCGCGGAAGGGGCTGGCGATCATCAGGTGCGACTGCGAGACCAGCTGCGGGTCGGGCGGCAGCGGGGCCAGCTGGGTGCCGCGCTGGAGCTTGCGCAGCGCCGACGCCAGGGCGAGCGGGTCGCCGGTGAGCTCGGCGCCCGACGCGTCGGCCTGGTACTCGCGGCTGCGGCTCACGGCCATCTGCACGACGGCCGCGGCGATCGGCCCGAGCAGCGCGAGCAGCAGCGTCGTGAAGACGCCGGGCCGTTCCTCGTCGCCGCCGCCGAAGAGTCCCGCGAACATCGCCATGTTGGCCAGGAAGCTCACCATCGACGCGAGCGCGCCCGCGACGCAGGAGATCAGGATGTCGCGGTTGTAGACGTGGCTGAGCTCGTGGCCCAGTACCGCACGCAGCTCGCGTTCGTCGAGCAGCTCGAGCAGGCCCGTCGTCGCGCAGACGGCGGCGTGCCGGGGGCTGCGACCCGTCGCGAAGGCGTTGGGCGCGCTGGTCGGGCTGATGTAGAGCTGCGGCATCGGCTGGCGCGCGGCGCCGCTGAGCTCCCGGACGATCCGATACATCCCCGGCGCCTCGGGCTCGGTCACGGGCCGCGCGTGCATCGCCCGCAGCGCGAGCGTGGCCGAGTTGAAGTACGCGTAGGCGTTCATGCCGAGCGCGACGAAGACCGCGACGACCAGGCCCGTGCGCCCGAACAGCGACCCGACGAGCACGACGATCGCGCTCATCGCGCCCAGCAGCAGCGCGGTCTTCAGCCCGTTCATGTGCCTGTGCACGGCCCTTGCGTCCCTTCAGCGATCCGGTTCCACTGGTTGAACGGACAAGGGCCGGCCGGCGTTCCGCGGCGCCCGGGTCAGGGGTTCACGGGGCGCAGCCCCGGCTCCGAGCGCGCGGCGTCGACCTCGGCCCGGCGGCCCGCCTCGAAGTGCTCCTGCGGCACGACGATGAACAACGCCTCGGCCTCGGCGGCCAGCGGGCCGTCGGCGGCGCCGAGCCGACCGGTGGCGCTGACCCAGAGCTTGCGCCCCTCACGCCGGTCGAGCCGCGACGTCACGTGCAGCCGGGTGCCGACCGGGATCGGCCTGCGGTACTGCGTGGTCAGCGAGGCCGTCACCGCCGGCTCCTGGAGGAAGACCTGCAGTGCGCCCATGACCTCGTCGAACACCGCCGCCACGAGGCCGCCGTGGACCAGCCCCGGCGCGCCCTGGTGCTCGGTCGTGACCTCGAAGACCGCGGTCAGCGTGAGGTCCTCGCCCGCGACGATGTCCAGGTGCAGGCCGTCGACCCCGGTGCCGCAGGCGAAGCAGTCGACGTGGTGCTCCCCGAGGTGCCGGCCGGGCGCCGGGGCGTCGGGATGCGCGACGGGGCGTGGCGTGGCAGAGGTCTCGATCGTCGAACCGGGCACCGTCGGACGGTAACCCGCCGGGCAGGATGTCGGCATGAGCACCGACGCCCACGCCGAGATCCGGACCGAGGTCACCGACCGCGTCGCCGTACTGACGCTGTCCAACCCGTCCCGCCGCAACGCCCTCAACCTGGACCTCTCCCGCAAGCTGGTCGACGCGGTCCACGCCGCCGAGAGTGACCAGGGCGTCGGTGCGATCGTCGTCACGGGCGAGGCGCCCGCCTTCTGCGCGGGCGGTGACCTGGCCGAGCTCGCCGAGGCCGACCACGCGGTGCTGCGTGAGGTGTACTCGGGCTTCCTCGCCGTGGCCAACTCGCCGCTGCCGACGCTCGCCGCGGTCAACGGCGCGGCCGTCGGCGCGGGGCTCAACCTCGCGCTGGCCTGCGACGTCCGGCTGGCCGGCCCCACGGCGCGGTTCGACACCCGCTTCGCCCAGCTCGGGCTGCACCCGGGGGGCGGCTACACGTGGATGGTGCAGCGGGCGCTCGGCGCGCAGGGCGCCGCGGCGATGACCCTGTTCTGCGACGTGCTCGATGCCGCCGAGGCGGAGCGCGTCGGGCTGGTGTGGCGCCGCTACGAGTCCGACGAGGCCCTGCTCGCGGGCGCGCTCGAACTGGCCGGCCGCGCCGCCGCGGCCGACCGGGGCCTGATCACGACGACCAAGTCCACGTTGCGGGTCACCGCGGACCTCACCCACGCGCAGGCGACCGAGGTCGAGGTCCGCGCGCAGGCCGTCACCGTGAACTCGGACGATTTCCGCGAACGGCTCACGGCGCTGCGGTCCAAGATCAGCACGCGGTAGCACACCGGACACGCCTGTGACCTCCCCTCTGCGAGGGGGACATCGGGGGGGTTGGGGAGTTAATCTCGGGTGACGGAATTCCCCGAACCCGAGGACTGACCTCGACATGACGACAGGCGACATCGACGTCGGTGACATCCCGCATTCTTCCGACGTCCCAGCGCCCCAGACCCGTGACCGCGTCGTCATCCGGTTCGCCGGCGACTCGGGCGACGGGATGCAACTCACCGGTGACAGGTTCACCTCCGAGACCGCGACGTTCGGCAACGACCTGTCGACGCTGCCGAACTTCCCCGCCGAGATCCGGGCCCCTGCCGGGACCCTGCCGGGGGTGTCGTCGTTCCAGCTGCACTTCGCGAACTACGACATCGTCACCCCCGGCGACCGGCCGGACGTGCTCGTCGCGATGAACCCGGCCGCGCTCAAGGCCAACATCGGCGACCTGCCGGCCGGCGGCATCCTCATCGTCAACACCGACGAGTTCACCAAGCGCAACCTCACCAAGATCGGCTACGACGCCGATCCGCTCGAGGACGGCTCGCTGGAGCCCTACCAGGTCCACCCCGTCGCGATGGCCACGCTGACCCGCGGCGCGCTGGAGGAGACCGGGCTCTCCAAGAAGGACGCCGAGCGCGCGAAGAACATGTTCGCCCTCGGCCTGCTCTCCTGGATGTACCACCGGCCCAGCGAGGGCACCGAGCGGTTCCTGCGCGAGAAGTTCGCCAAGCGTCCCGAACTGGCCGAGGCCAACATCCTCGCATTCCGCGCCGGACACGCCTACGGGGAGACGACCGAGTCGTTCGCGGTCACCTACGAGGTCGCGCCCGCGAAGCTGCAGCCCGGCACGTACCGCCAGATCACCGGCAACACCGCGCTGGCATACGGGATCGTCGCCGCCGGCCGGGTCACCGGCCTGCCGGTGTTCCTCGGCTCCTACCCGATCACCCCGGCGTCGGACATCCTCCACGAGCTGTCCAAGCACAAGGCCTTCAACGTCACGACGTTCCAGGCCGAGGACGAGATCGCCGGCGTCGGCGCCGCCCTGGGGGCGAGCTTCGGCGGGTCGCTCGGCGTCACCACGACGTCGGGTCCCGGGGTCGCGCTCAAGTCCGAGACGATCGGCCTGGCCGTGGCGCTCGAACTGCCGCTGCTGATCGTCGACGTGCAGCGCGGCGGTCCCTCGACGGGGCTGCCGACCAAGACCGAGCAGGCCGACCTGCTGCAGGCCATGTTCGGCCGCAACGGCGAGGCCCCGCTGCCGATCATCGCCCCGCGCAGCCCCGGCGACTGCTTCGACGCGGCGATCGAGGCGGCCCGGATCGCGGTCACCTACCGCACCCCGGTGATCCTGCTCTCCGACGGGGCGCTGGCCAACGGCTCGGAGCCGTGGAAGGTGCCCGACGCCTCCGCGCTGGGGACCGTCGACCCGAACTTCGCGACCGAGCCGAACGCCCCGGACGGGTCCGACGAGTTCTGGCCCTACCTGCGCGACGCCGACACCCTGGCCCGGCCGTGGGCCGTGCCGGGCACCCCCGGGCTCGAGCACCGCATCGGCGGACTGGAGAAGGCCGACGGCCGCGGCTCGATCAGCTACGAGCCCGACAACCACGACCGCATGGTCCGGCTGCGCGCGGAGAAGATCGGCGGCATCCGGGTCCCCGACGCGGAGGTCGACGACCCGAGCGGCGGCGCGGACGTCCTCGTCGTCGGCTGGGGCTCGACGTTCGGCCCGATCGTCGCGGGGGCCCGCCGGGTCCGCGGCATGGGCCACAAGATCGCGACGTTGCACCTGCGCAACCTCAACCCGTTCCCGGCCAACCTCGGGGAGCTGCTGCGCAGCTACCGCACGGTGCTGGTGCCCGAGATGAACCTCGGCCAGCTCGTCATGCTGCTGCGGGCGCGCTACCTCGTCGACGCGCAGTCCTACACCAAGGTGTCGGGCCTGCCGTTCAAGGCCGAGGAGCTGCAGGACGTGTTCCTCGGCTACCTCGACGGCAGCCATCCGTCGTCCGGGGAACGCGGCCCCGCGCCACAGGGAGTGGACGAATGACCGACCAGCAGATCGCGCCGGCGCTCGGCGCGCTCGTCGACCTCGGGCTGCCCGGGATCGGCGGGCTCGACAACGTGCCCACGGCCGAGCATCCCCAGTCCGCCAAGGACTTCACCTCCGACCAGGAGGTCCGGTGGTGTCCCGGCTGCGGCGACTACGCCGTGCTCGCCGCCGTCCGGTCGTTCCTGCCGACGCTGGGGATCAAGCGCGAGAACACCGTCTTCATCTCCGGCATCGGCTGCTCGAGCCGCTTCCCGTACTACCTCAACACCTACGGGATGCACTCGATCCACGGGCGGGCCCCGACGATCGCCTCGGGCCTGGCCATCACCCGGCCCGACCTGTCGGTCTGGGTCGTCACCGGCGACGGCGACGCGCTGTCCATCGGCGGCAACCACCTGATCCACGCGTTGCGCCGCAACGTCAACCTCAAGATCCTGCTGTTCAACAACCGGATCTACGGGCTGACCAAGGGCCAGTACTCGCCCACCTCGGAACAGGGCAAGGTCACCAAGTCCACGCCCATGGGCTCGATCGACCACCCCTTCAACCCGATCTCGGTGGCGCTGGGCGCGGACGCGACGTTCGTCGGCCGGGCGATCGACTCCGACCGCAAGAACCTCACCGCGGTCCTGGGCGCGGCCGCCGCGCACCGCGGCACCGCACTGGTCGAGATCCTGCAGGACTGCCCGATCTTCAACGACGGCAGCTTCGACGTCCTGCGCAAGGACGACAAGGAGAACCGCCTCATCCCGCTGACCCACGGCGAGCCCATCCGCTTCGGCCCCGCGGCCGAGGACGGGCTGGGCACGCACGCCGTCGTGGCCGACGGACTGACGCTGAAGGTCGTCGAGGCGGCGTCGGTCGACCCGTCGCGGATCCTCGTGCACGACGCGGACAACCACGAGCTGGCCTTCGCGCTGTCGCGGCTGTCGGACCAGGACCTCAACCACACGGTCACCGGCATCTTCCGCGACGTCAACCGCAGCACCTACGACGACGCCGCCCGCAGCCAGGTGGCCGCCGCCAAGGAGAAGGGCTCGGCCGACCTGCAGTCGCTGCTCAACGGCCGCGACACCTGGACGGTCGCAGGCTGATCCACTCCTGCCGACGTCGGGCGCGTCCTCCTCGGGGGGCGCGCCCGACGTGCGTCCGGGGTGGGCCCGCGCTCCTCGTCAGGCGTCGTGCGGGGCGGCGGGGCCGCGGTCGTTGTCAGGCGTCGTCCGCGGGACGGCGCGCGTCCGCGGGCTCGGGGCCGGCCTGCTCCCGGGGCCGTCCGACGCCCAGCTCGTCGAGGGCGCCGAGCGCCGCCTCGGCGCTGCCCGGGCGACCGCCGACGGGACCGTCCCAGGCGTCGAGAGCCGCGAGGGCCGAGCCGGGCCCACCCGGCGGCTCCGGCGTCGGCGTGGGTCGCGCGGTCACCGGCCGCGCGAGGCCCCGCGAGGGCGTCGTCGGGGCGGCTGCGGTCCAGCCGTGACCGAACGTCGCCCGCCGACGCACCGCGCGCCGGGCCGGCACCACGAACGCCACCCACGTGATCGCCGCACCCAGCAGGAACGCCACCAGGCACAGGAGCCAGACCTCACCGAACAGCCACGCCATCCCCGACCTCCTACCCGACGCCGATCTCGACCCGCCTGCTCGCTGCCGGGGTGGGCAACGGGTCGGCGTCGCCCACCCCGCGGGCGCTGACGCGGGAGGGGTCGACACCGTTGGCGCGCAACGCCTCCGCGACCGCCTGCGCCCGTTGCTGCGACAGCGCCAGCGCCACCTCGGCCGGGCCGGGGGTGTCGGCGGCGTGGCCGGTCAGCCGGACCCGTACGTCGGGATGCGCGACGAGCCACCGCCCGACGCCGGCCACCGTCTCCGCGGCCGCGCCGTCGAGCACCGCGCTGTCGGCCGCGAACGTCACCGGCGCGGCCGCGACCAGTGCCGCCAGCTCGGCCGCGGCTCCCGGCGGCGCGGGTGCCGGCAGCCCGTCCGGTACGCCCGGGGCCGCCTCGACCGACCGCACGCCGGCGACCCCGGCCACGATCTCGCGGGCCCGGTCGACGGCACCCGAGGGGACCTCGGTGAGCGCGACGTCGCGGCCCGAGACCGCGACGCGGACCCCGGCGAGCCCGGCCGCGGTCAGCGCCGCCGACGCGCGGGAGCCGACGTCCTCCCCGATCCGCGGACCCGGCCACAGCAGCGCGACCCCCGCCAGCACCGCGGGAACCAGCACCACCGCGGGCAACCACACCGCGAGGAACCGCCCGGAGCGCGCGGCGTGCGAGCCCATCGAGTCCCAGTCCTCCCGCCGGCCGTCCGGGTGACGGCGCTCACGCGCATCCCACCATGTCCGGGTTACGACGACATCACGCTCCGCTGTCGTCGGCGTCCTGTCGGTTCCGTTCCTCCCGCGGTTCTCGTTCGTCCACGACGGCCGGCCCCGGGCCGGGCAGGGTGGCTCGCATGAGCAGCGTTCTCGTCGTCGGAGCCGGGGTGATCGGCCTGACCGCCGCCGTCACCCTCGCCGAGGCCGGCCACGACGTCACCGTCCGCGCCGACCGGCCTCCCCTGGAGACGACATCGGTGGTCGCCGGGGCCCTGTGGGGGCCGTCGTTCGAGGAGCCGATGGCCGACACCCACGCCTGGACCGTGCACTCGCTCGGCGTCTTCCAGGAGCTCGCCACCGACCCCGCGTCCGGCGTCCGGCTGATCCCCTCGTTGTCGGTGAGCGCCGTCCCCGGCTTCGACGAGATCCCCCGCAGGCCCGGATCATCCCCGACCTGCGCGCCGTCGACCCGGCGGCCGTCCCCGCGGGCTTCACGAGCGCCGCGCGCGCGACGATGCCGCTCGTCGACATGCCGGTGCACCTGCCGTACCTGGTCCGCCGGGCCGGGGCGGCGGGCGTCACGTTCTCTCCCGGGCGCGTCGGCTCGCCGGCCGCCGCCACCCGCGAGTGGCCCGTCGTCGTGAACTGCGCGGGCCTGGGTGCCCGCGAGCTCGCGGCCGACCCGACGGTGTACGCGGCGCTCGGCCAGCACGTCGTCCTCGCCGACCCTGGTCTCGAGGAGCTGCTCATCGAGCTGACGACCGAGCCCGAGTGGGTGAGCGTCTTCCCGCACGGGACGCGTGTCGTCTGCGGCGGGATCCGCCGGCCCGGTGTCGAGGACACCACACCCGATCCGACGACCGTCCGGCGCATCCTCGACCGCTGCGTGCGGGCCGTCCCCGCGCTCGCCGACGCCGAGATCCTCGGCACGCCCGTCGGGCTGCGGCCCGAGCGGCCGTCGGTGCGGGTCGAGGCGGAGCGGCTGGGGTCCGCGCTCGTCGTGCACGACTACGGCCACGGTGGCAACGGCGTCAGCCTCTCCTGGGGTTGCGCCGCCCGCGTCCGCGAGCTGGTCGAGGGGGTGGGCCGCACCGGCTGAGAGGCCGCCCGAGCACGCCCGGGTCCGGCCGGTGACCGGCTTCACGACGGCGCGGCACCCACCCGGATGTTCTGATGGACCGGTGAGTTCCGACGCCCCGCCCGGTCCCCGCGGCGGTGCCGTCGCCACCCGGCTCGACGGCAGGGGCATCGCCGCGGCGGTCGTCGCGAACACGCTGTGGGGGCTGCTCCCGGCGTTCTGGGCCGCCATGGCCCCCGCGGGCCCGGTGGAGATCCTCGCCCAGCGCATCGTGTGGACGACGCTGATCATGTTCGGGGTCCTGACCTTCGTGCACGGCTGGGGCGAGCTGCGCGGCCTGCGCGCCCGCACCTGGTCCGCGATCGCCACCGGCGCGCTCCTCATCACCCTGAACTGGGGCGGGTTCATCGTCGCCGTGCAGCTCGGGTGGGTGCTCGACGCCGCGCTCGGCTACTTCGTCAGCCCGCTCGTCAGTGTGCTGCTGGGGGTGTTCGTGCTGCGGGAGCGGCTGCGGCCCGCGCAGTGGGTGGCGGTCGCCGTCGGCGCGGTGGCCGTCGCCGTCGTCGCGATCGAGAACGGCCGGATCCCGTGGATCGCGATCGTGCTCTCGGTGTCGTTCGGCCTCTACGGGCTGATCAAGAAGACGGTGCCGGTCGGCGCCACCGCGGGGCTCACCGCCGAGGGCATCGTGCTGGGCCCGATCGCACTCACCGTCGCCGTGGTCCTCGTCGTCACCGGGCACGGCACCTTCGCGACGCACGGCGCGGGCCACGCGGCACTGATGGTCGCGTCCGGGTTCGCGACGGTGGCTCCGCTGCTGCTCTACGGCATCGGGGCGCGCCGCGTGCCGTTGACCGTCACCGGCCTGCTGATGTACGTGAACCCGGTCCTGCAGTTCCTCTACGCCGTCGTCGTGGCGCACGAGGACATGCCCGCCGGCCGCTGGATCGGGTTCGGCCTGGTCTGGGTGGCTCTCGCGGTGTTCAGCGTCGACATGCTGCACACCGACCGCCGCCGACGCGCCACCGCCGCGTGACCAGCGGCGACCGCGGTCGCGCGCCGAAACGGCACGCCTCCGGCGCTCGTGATCAGCCCGTGCGTTCGACGACGTAGGCCGTGAGCGTGGCCAGTGCGCTGGTCGCCGCGCAGTCGGGGAGGATCGCGAGCTGCTCACGGGAGGCCTCGGCGTAGCGCGCCAGGGTCTCGCGCGACCGGTCGAGCCCGGGGCCCGTGCGCAGGAGGTCGAGCGCCTCCTCGACCTCGGCGTCGTCGCTGATCGGGCGCGCCAGCAGCTGCCGCAGCCGGTCGGCCCGCGGCTCCTGCAGCGCGTAGAGCATCGGCAGGGTCTGGACACCCTCGCGCAGGTCGGTGCCAGGGGTCTTGCCCGAGTCGTCGGAGGGCGACGCGATGTCGATGACGTCGTCGGAGATCTGGAAGGCGGTACCGATCGTCGCGCCGAAGCGGCGCAGCGACTCGGTCTGCTCCGGCGTGCAGCCGGAGAACATCCCGCCGTAGCGCCCGGAGGTCGCGATCAGCGAGCCCGTCTTCTCGGCGACGACGCGCAGGTAGTGCTCGACCGGGTCGTCGCCCTCGGCCGGGCCGCGGGTCTCGCGCATCTGACCCGTCACCAACTCGGCGAACGTCTCGGCGATGATGCGCACCGCGTCGGGCCCGAGGTCGGCCACGAGCCGCGACGCGTGCGCGAACAGGAAGTCGCCGGTGAGGATGGCGACGGTGTTGTCCCAGCGCGAGTTGGCGCTCTCCGCGCCGCGGCGCATCGTGGCGGAGTCCATCACGTCGTCGTGGTAGAGCGTGGCCAGGTGCACCAGCTCGACGACGGCCGCCGCGGTGATCACGTCGTCGTTGTCCGGATTCGGGCCGACCTGCGCCGAGAGCAGCGTGAACAGCGGCCGGAACCGCTTGCCCCCGGCGTCGATCAGGTGCAGCGACGTCTCCGCGACGAAGTGGTAGTCGGCCTGCACCTCGCGGTGCAGGAGGTCTTCGACCCGCTTCAGGCCGTCGGTCGTGACGGCGGCCAGTACGGGGTCTCCGACCTCGACTCCCGCGACGATGTGCGTCTCCACCCCTTCAGCCTACGAAGTCATCCGACGAACGGGCCGCCCGAGGCCATCCCGAGCGCCAGCGACGGGACGATGCCCAGCAGCAGCGTCACGATGACACCGAGGGTGATGGCGGCCGTGGTGAAGGCTCCGGGGACGGTGACGGTGGGCCCGTCGGGCGCCGGCTCGTTGAAGTACATGAGCACGATGACCCGCAGGTAGAAGAACGCCGCCACGGCGCTGGCCACCAGCGCGATGACCACCAGCGGGGCCATCCCGTCCTGGAGGGCGGCGGAGAACACCGCGAACTTCGCCGTGAAACCGCTGGTCAACGGGATTCCTGCGAGCGCGAGCAGCAGGAACGACATCACCCCCGCGAGTAGCGGTGATCTCTTCGCCAGCCCTGCCCACTGGGACAGGTGCGTGGCCTCGCCGTCGGCGTCGCGGACCAGCGAGATGACGCCGAAGACCGCGAGCGTGGTGAACCCGTAGGCCAGCAGGTAGAACAGCGTCCCGGAGACGCCCTGCTCCGTGATCGACATCGCACCGAGCAGCAGGAAGCCCGCGTGCGCGATCGACGAGTACGCGATCATCCGCTTGACGTCGGTCTGTGTGAGACCGAGCACGGCACCGATCACCATGGAGACGATCGCCACGGCCCACAGCACGCCGCGCCACTCCCAGCGGGTGTCGCCGAACGCGACGAAGAACACGCGGGTGATCGCGCCGAACGCGGCGACCTTGGTGCAGGCGGCCATGAACGCCGTGACGGGCGTCGGGGCGCCCTGGTAGACGTCCGGCGTCCAGGTGTGGAACGGACCGACCGAGCCCTTGAACAGCAGCCCGACGACGAGCAGCGCGAGTCCGCCGAACAGCAGCGTGTCGGAGCGGTCGGTGCCGGCGGCGGCCTGCGCGATCGCGGTGAGCCGCACCGAGCCCGCGTAGCCGTAGAGCAGTGCCAGGCCGTAGAGGAAGAACGCCGACGCGAACGCGCCGAGCAGGAAGTACTTGACCGCCGCCTCCTGCGAGAGCAGCCGGCGCCTGCGCGCCAGCCCGCACATCAGGTACAGCGGCAGCGAGAGCACCTCGAGACCGATGAACATCGTCAGCAGGTCGTTGGCCGCGACGAAGGTCATCATGCCGCCGAGCGCGAACAGGGCGAACGGGAAGACCTCGGTCTGCATCGTCGGCGCGGTGCCGGGCTCGCCGTAGTCGCGGTCGTCGTCCGCGGCGCCGCCGACCCCGGCCGAGCCGCTGGTGCCCGTCCCGCCACCGGCGACGGCCGCCCTGGCCACCGACGACGCGATGAACGCCCCGCCGGGCTCCACCGAGCGGTCGGCCAGCAGCAGGATGCTGCCCAGCCCGAGAATCAGCAGCGTGCCCCACAGGAACAGCGTCGGCTGGTCGACGGCGAGCGCGTCGCCCAGCGTCGTCAGGCCGGTGGGGCTGCCGCCCGCGTAGACACCGAGGGTGATGCCCGCCGCGGCGAGCACGACGAGGCTCAGCGCGACCTGGACGGGCCAGCGCTGGTGCCGGGGCAGGAACGCCTCGACGAGCACCGCGACGCAGGCGCCGCCCAGCACGATCAGCACCGGCGCGATCGCCGCGTAGTCGATCGCCGGCGCCGAGATCGGCGCGGGCGCCTGCGCGAGAAGAACCGGGGTCACCGGGACACCCCTCCCACCGGGTCGGCGAGACCGACCTCGGACATCGTGGCGGCCGCCGTCGGGTTGATCACGTCGAGCACCGGCCCGGGCAGGAAGCCCAGCACCAGGATCAGCACGACGAGCGGCGTCAGGACCCCGATCTCCCGCTTGGACAGGTCGGGGAAGCCGGTGGCGCCGCGGTCGGCGGCGACAGCCGGGTCGATCATGGTGCCGGGGCCGTCGCCACGGCCGCCGCCGAGCGCGGCGAGCACGGCGTTGCCGCGCAGCGGGCCCTGCATCGTGCGCTGGTACATCCAGAGCACGTAGAGCGCCGCGAAAATGATGCCCACCGTCGCGAGGATCGTGTAGACGGGCTGGCGCGGGAACGAGCCCAGCAGCACCAGGAACTCGCTCACGAACGAGTTGGTGCCCGGCAGCGCCAGCGACGACAGCCCGGCGAGGAGGAACACCCCGGCCAGCAGCGGCGCCACCTTGTGCACGCCGCCGTAGTCCCCGACGAGCCGCGACCCGCCGCGGGCGATGACGAGCCCGACGACGATGAACAGCATGCCCGTCGAGATGCCGTGGTTGACCATGTAGAGCACCGAGCCGCTGAACGACTGCGTCGAGAAGGCGAAGATGCCGAGCGCGATGAAGCCGAAGTGCGCGATCGAGGTGTAGGACACGAAGCGCTTCATGTCCGTCTGACCGACGGCCAGCAGCCCGCCGTAGAGGATGCCGATCACGGCCAGCGTCAGCACCAGGGGCGCGAGCTTCTGCGAGGCCAGCGGGAACAGCGGCAGGCAGTAGCGCAGGAAGCCGAACGTGCCGACCTTGTCGAGGACGCCGACGAGCAGCACACCCGCGCCGACCGGTGCCTCGGCACCGGCGTCGGGCAGCCAGGTGTGGAACGGCACCAGCGGCGCCTTGATCGCGAACGCGACGAAGAAGCCGAGGAACAGCCAGATCTGGGTGCTCTCCGGCAGCGACGCCGCCATCTTCTGCAGCTCGACCCAGGTGAACGTGCCCTGGCCCAGCTTGTTGCCGCTGACGACGTAGAGCCCGATCACCGAGGCGAGCATGATCAACCCGCCGAGCAGCGAGTACAGGAAGAACTTCACCGCGGCGTACTGCCTGCGCGGGCCGCCGAAGCGCCCGATCAGGAAGTACATCGGGATGAGCATTGCCTCGAAGAACACGTAGAACAGGAAGACGTCGGTCGCCGCGAAGACCCCGACCAGCAGGCCCTGGGTCGCGAGGATCAGCGAGAAGAACCCGCCCTGCGTGCGCCCCTCCGGGAGCTTCTCGTTCCAGGAGAACGCGAGCACGATCGGCACGAGCACCGCGGTGATCGCCAGCATGACGAGCGCGAAGCCGTCGATGCCGAGCGCGAAGCGCGTACCGAACGCCGGGATCCACTCGACGGAGAGCTCGAGCTGGAACCGGGCGCCGTTCTGCGCCGCCGGCACCGAGTACGCGAACCACGTGATGACGACGAGCACCAGCTCGACGACCGAGACCACGACCGCGGACCACTTGGCCGTGGCCTGGTCCTTGATCGGGCCGACCAGCGCCGCGCCGACGAGCGGCACGAGCAGCAGGACGACGAGAAGCACGGAGCCCCCACTCATGCGAACCTCACCGCCAGCAGCGCCGCGATGACGAGGACGGACCCGCCGAGCATGCTCAGCGCGTAGGACCTGACGAAACCGGTCTGCAGCCTGCGCAGCCGGCCGGACGAGCCGCCGAGCGTGGCGGCCGTGCCGTTGACGATGCCGTCGACACCCTTGTTGTCCAGGAACACCAGCGCCCGGGTGAGCCAGACGCCCGGCCGCGCGATCAGTGCCTCGTTGATCGCGTTGGCGTAGAGGTCCCTACGGGCGGCCTGGACGGGCAGCGAGACGTGCACCGGACGTTCGACCGGGGTGGGCCGGCGGCCGACGAACAGGTAGGCCAGCAGCACACCGAGCGCCGAGAGCCCGAGTACCAGCCACGGGACGACGGCGTGCGGCATGCCCCCGCCGGGGGACTCCTCGAGCGGGCCGAGCGTCGGCGTGAGCCACGTCGCGAGCCGGCCGCCCTGGGTGAGCAGGAAGCCCGCGAACACCGAGCCGATGGCCAGCACGATCATCGGGCCGGTCATCGCCGGGCCCGCCTCGTGCGGGTGGTAGTCGTGGCCGTCCGGGGACTTGATGTCCTGCCAGCGCTTCTTGCCGAAGAAGGTCATGATCATCAGGCGCGTCATGTAGAACGCCGTCAGACCCGCGGCGATCGCCGCGACGAGCCCGAACACCCAGCCCTGCCAGCCCGGCTGGCCGAACGCGGCCTCGATGATCGCGTCCTTGGTGTAGTAGCCGGACAGGAACGGGAAGCCGATCAGCGCGAGGTAGCCCAGCCCGAACGTCACGAACGTGATCGGCATGAACCGTGCGAGGCCGCCGTAGCGGCGCATGTCGACGTCGTCGTTCATGGCGTGCATGACCGAACCGGCGCCGAGGAACAGCCCGGCCTTGAAGAAGCCGTGCGCCAGCAGGTGCGCGATGCCCAGCGCGTAGCCGGCCGGCCCGAGCCCGACGGCCAGGATCATGTATCCGATCTGACTGACCGTAGAGTAGGCGAGCACCTTCTTGATGTCGTCGTAGGCGCAGCCGATGATCGCGCCGATCAGCAGCGTGATCACCCCGATGAGCGCCACGACCAGCCTGCCGTTCGTCGACAGGTCGTAGATCGGGTTGGCGCGGGCGATGAGGTAGACGCCCGCGGTGACCATCGTCGCCGCGTGGATGAGCGCCGAGACCGGGGTCGGGCCCTCCATCGCGTCCGGGAGCCAGGCCTGCAGCGGGAACTGGCCGGACTTACCGCAGGCACCCAGGAGCAGCAGGATCGTGATCGCCAGGACCGTGCCCGGCGGGACCTCGCCGATGCGGGCGAAGACCTCGGTGTACTGCGTCGTGCCGAGGTTCTGCCAGATCAGGAAGATCGCCAGCGCCAGCCCGACGTCGCCGACGCGGTTCATCAGGAACGCCTTCTTGGCGGCCGTCGCCGCGGAGGGGCGGTCCTGGTAGAAGCCGATCAGCAGGTAGGACGCGAGACCGACGCCCTCCCAGCCGAGGTAGAGCATCACGAAGTTGTTGCCGAGGACCAGCACGAGCATCGCCGCGACGAACAGGTTCAACTGCGCGAAGAAGCGCCGCCGGCCGGGGTCGTGGCTCATGTAGCCGGTCGAGTAGATGTGGATCAGCGCGCCGACGCCGGTGATCAGCAGCACGAACGTCAGCGACAGCGGGTCGAGCCGCAGTCCGAAGTCGACGTGCAGGCCGCCGACCGACATCCACTCGTAGACCGACACCTCACGGGTGCGCTGCGCCGGGTCGAGCGAGGTGGTGTCGAGGAAGATCAGCAGGCCGACGACGAACGCCGCGACGACCGTCAGGACGCCGAGCCAGTGGCCCCAGCGGTCGGCGCGCCGTCCGGCGAGGAACAGGATCAGCGCGCCGAGGGCCGGCAGTACCACGAGCAGCCACGCGAGCGAGGCGACACCGCTCGCAGCCGCGACTTGCCCCGCTTCGGGGAGCTGGGTGGGCACGGGGAGCTCCTAGTACTTGAGCAGGTTGGCGTCGTCCACCGAGGCGGACCGGCGCGTGCGGAAGATCGACATGATGATCGCGAGCCCGACGACGACCTCGGCCGCGGCGACGACCATGACGAAGAACGCCATGACCTGGCCGTTGAGCTGGCCGTTGATCCGCGAGAACGTCACGAGCGTCAGGTTCACCGCGTTGAGCATGAGCTCGATGCACATGAACACGACGATCGCGTTGCGGCGCACCAGCACACCCACGGCGCCGATGGCGAACAACAGCGCCGAGAGCAGCAGGTAGTACGTCGGGGTCATCGGTCACCGTCCTGCGAGGGGGTACCGCCGGTGAGGGCGTGCGGGTCGGCGGGCGCCTGCTCGATCTCCTCGACGGGCGTCGACTCGATGATGTCGGAGAGCGACTCCGGGGCGACCGAACCGTCGGGGAGCAGGGCGGGCACCGCGACGGAGTTGGCCGTCGCGAACACACCGGGGCCCGGCAGCGGCGAGACGCGGGCGTGCTCGCCGCGCAGCCGGGCCAGCACCGTCGCGCGCTGGCCGCGCTTCTCGTGCGACTTCGTCTGCGCGTGCGCGAGGACCATGGCGCCGAGCGCGGCGGTGATCAGCAGCGCCGACGTCAGCTCGAACGGGAGCAGGTAGTCGGTGAAGATCAGCCGGCCCAGGCCGGGCAGGTTGTTGTTCGATCCCTGCAGGTTCGCGCCGAGGCCGGCGGGGGTGACCGAGGTCAGCGACCGGGCGACCGCCGCGACGAGCAGGAGGGCGAGTCCCAGGCCCAGCAGCAGGCCCGCGATCCGCTGTCCGCGCAGCACCTCGACGACGGAGTCGGAGCTGTCGCGGCCGACCAGCATCAGCACGAACAGGAACAGCATCATCACGGCGCCCGTGTAGACGATGATCTGCACGAACCCGAGGAACGGCGCCTGCTGGACGATGTAGAGGATGCCGAGGCTCAGCATCGTCATGACGAGGAAGAGCGCCGAGTGCACGGCGTTGCGCGCGAACACCATCCCGAGCGCGCCGCCGAGCGCGACGATGCCGAGGATCCAGAAGGCGATGGACTCGCCGAGCGTCATCGGCCCGCCGGAGTCGGCGGCCGCCTGCGCGAGCGTGGTGATCATCGGACCTGCTCCCCGACAGGGTCGTTGTCGATCTTCTCGCCGGCCGCGGAGGCGCGGGCGAGCTTCGGCCCCTGCACGTAGTAGTCCTGCTCGTCGTCACCCAGGCGCATCGGGTGCGGCGGCTGCTCCATGCCGGGCAGCAGCGGCGCGAGCAGCTGCTCCTTGGTGTAGATCAGGTCCTGCCGGTTGTCGTCGGCGAGCTCGTAGAAGTTGGTCATCGTCAGCGAGCGCGTCGGGCACGCCTCGATGCACAGCCCGCAGCCGATGCAGCGCAGGTAGTTGATCTGGTAGTCGGCGCCGTAGCGCTCACCCGGGGAGTAGCGCGCCTCCTCGGTGTTGTCCCCGCCCTCGACGAAGATCGCGTCAGCCGGGCAGGCCCAGGCGCACAGCTCGCAGCCGACGCACTTCTCGAGGCCGTCGGGATGCCGGTTGAGCTGGTGGCGGCCGTGGTAGCGCGGGGCCGCCGGCGGGAAGTCCTCCGGGTACTCCTCGGTGACGACCTTCTTGAACATCGTCGAGAAGGTGACGCCGAAGCCCTTGAAGAAGTCGACGAACTCGGACATCTACTCGTTCTCCTTCCCGTGCTCGCCGGCGGCGACCGAGGCGGGCTCGCGGCCGGCCGCGGGGGCGACGGGCCGGGTGCGCGCACGTGGTGGCGTCGGGACCGAGAGGTCCAGTGGTGGCACCGGGTAGTCGGAGCCGAGCTCGATCGGCTCCGGGTCGGAGCTCTTGCGGTCGGGCACCAGGAAGGCGACGACCAGCACGACGGCCAGCACGATCCCGCCCGCGACCAGCAGGGTCGGGACGTCGCCCGCCGGGCTCTGCCGCCACGCCCGGACCGCGAAGATCAGCAGGATCCACAGCAGGCTCAGCGGCACCAGGCACTTCCAGCCCAGGCGCATGAACTGGTCGTAGCGCATCCGGGGCAGCGTCCCGCGCAGCCAGATGAAGACGAACAGGAACGCCAGCGTCTTCACGATGAAGGCGAGGAACTGGAACCAGCCGTTGTCGAAGCCCGACCAGAGGTGGCCGAGCCACGGGATCTGGCCGCCGCCGAGGAACAGCGTCGTGGCCATCGCCGAGACGGTCACCATGTTGACGTACTCGGCCAGGAAGAACAGCGCGAACTTCAGCGACGTGTACTCGGTGTGGAAGCCGCCGACCAGCTCGGACTCGGCCTCGGGGAGGTCGAACGGCGCCCGGTTGGTCTCGCCGACCATCGAGATCACGAAGACGACGAAGCTCGGGATGAGCAGCCACACGTACCAGCCGCCGCTCTGCGAGGCGACGATGTCGGCGGTCGACATCGAGCCGCTGTAGAGGATGACGGCGACGATCGACAGGCCGAGCGCGATCTCGTAGGAGATGACCTGCGCGGCCGAGCGGAGCGCTCCCAGCAGGGAGTACGGCGAGCCGGAGGCCCAGCCGCCGAGCACGATGCCGTAGACGCCGATCGACGAGCACGCCAGCACGACGAGCACGCCGACAGGGAGGTCGACCAGCTGCAGCACCGTGCGCTCGCCGAAGATCGAGACCTCACCGCCGAACGGGATCACCGAGAAGGCGATGAACGCCGGGATGCACGAGATCGCCGGGGCGATGAAGTACACCCGCTTGTCGGCGAGCGTCGGCATGATGTCTTCCTTGAAGGCCAGCTTCAGGCCGTCCGCGAGGGACTGGAGCCAGCCACCGGGCCCGACCCGGTTCGGACCGGGACGCTGCTGCATCCGGCCGACGACCTTGCGCTCCCAGTTGATCATGAAGAGCGTCAGCACGACGCCGAGCGCGAAGAGCCCGACGACCTTGATGATGATGATCCAGATCGGGTCGTCGGCCAGCAGCTGCTGGGTGGGGGTCACGCCGCACCTCCGTCAAGGTTGCCGGCGCCGGTGACGCCGACCAGGTCGCCGTGGCCCGCGCCGAGGACCGAGCGGACGCCGGGAGCGTCCACCGGGTTCGCCGGGAGCCACACCACGCCGTCGGGCAGGTCCGCGAAGGCGACGGGCAGGGTCACCGCCCCGCGGGCGGTGCGCACCGTGGCGGGCGCACCCTCGGCGAGGCCGAGCCGCTCGGCCGTCGCGCCGTTGACCCGCACCACCGCGGGCCGGGCCGTGCCGGCCAGGTGCGGCTCGTCGATCGACAACGAGCCGCTGCCGACGAGCTGGCGCCACGTCGCGAGGACCGCCTGGCCGTAGCCGGGGGCGGCCGCGTCGGCCGCACCGACCGTCGGCACCGCGCCGGACGCGGCGACCGACCCGAGCCGGGCCATGTCGCCGCCCGCGGCGGCCGAGGTCTGGGTGAACAGGTCGACGTCCATCTCGACGGCCAGGGTGTCGAGCACCCGGCAGTCGGGCAGCACGCCCGTCGCGTCGAGGGTGACGCCGAACTCGCGGCGGCGGCCCTCCCAGTTGACGTAGCTGCCGGCGCGCTGCACGTCGGGCGCCACCGGGAGCACGACGTCGGCGAGCTCGGTCACCGCCGACCGCTGGATCTCCAGGCTGACGACGAAACCGACCGCCGCGACGGCCTCCAGCGCCGCCGCCGGGTCGGCCAGGTCGTGCGGGTCGACCCCGCCGACGACCAGGGCCGACAGCACGCCGTCGGCCGCGGCGGCGAGGATCTCGTCGGCGTCGCGACCGGGCTCGGCCGGGATCGTCCCGGCCGCCAGGCCCCAGGCCTGCTCGACCTCGGCGCGCGCGGCCGCGTCGGTGACCGCGCGGCCGCCGGGCAGCAGCGTCGGCACGGCGCCGGCCTCGAGCGCGCCGCGGTCGCCGGCCCGGCGCGGCACCCACGCGATCTTCGCGCCGGTGCGCGTCGCGAGCTCCGCGACCGCGGAGTAGAGGCCCGAGACCTCGGCCGCCCGCTCGCCGACGAGCACGACCGCGCCGGTCGCGCTCAGCGCGTCGACGAGCTCACCGCCGCCCGCGGCCAGCTCGCGCAGCACCGCGGCCTCGCCGCCCGGCACTGCCGGGATCAGCGTCGCCTCGGTCTTCTCGACGCCCGGGGTGCTCCACTGGCCCAGCTGGAACACGCGCTGGCCGTGCTTGCGGACGGCCTTGCGCAGCCGGAGGAAGACGACCGCCGCCTCCTCCTCCGGGTCGAGCCCGACGGTGAGCACGGCCGGAGCCGCCTCCAGGGCCGAGAAGGTCACGCCGGTCTCCGGCGTCGTCCCGACGACGGTGGCCGCCAGGAACTCCAGCTCCTCCGCGCTGTGCGGGCGGGCGCGGAAGTCGACGTCGTTGGTGTGCGCGGCGGCGCGGGCGAACTTGGCGTAGGCGTAGGCGTCCTCGACGGTCAGCCGGCCACCGGGGAGCACCCCGATCCCGCCCTCGGCCCGCGCGGCCAGCAGGCCCTCGGCCGCGACGCGCAGCGCCTCGGTCCACGACGCCTCGGCCAGCACCCCGTCGGCCCCGCGGACCAGCGGCCGGGTGATCCGCGCGGGCGAGGTGAGGTAGCGGAACGCGAAGCGGGTCTTGTCGTCGATCCACTCCTCGTTGACCTCGGGGTCGTTGCCCGCGAGCCGGCGCATGACGGTGCCCCGCCGGGAGTCGGTGCGGATCGCCGCGCCGCTGGAGTCGTGCTCGGTCACCCCCGGCGTCGACACCAGGTCGAACGGGCGGGAGCGGAACCGGTACGCGGCGCTGGTGAGCGCGCCGACCGGGCAGATCTGGATGGTGTTGCCGGAGAAGTAGGACTGGAACGGCTTGTCCGCGGCCACCCCGATCTGCTGCTGCGCGCCGCGCTCGAGCAGCTCGATGAACGGGTCGCCCGCGATCTGCTCGGAGAACCGGGTGCAGCGCTGGCACAGGACGCAGCGCTCGCGGTCGAGCAGCACCTGCGTCGAGATCGGCAGCGGCTTGGGGAACGTCCGCTTGGTCTCGACGAACCGCGAGTCGGTCCGGCCCGTCGACATCGCCTGGTTCTGCAGGGGGCACTCGCCGCCCTTGTCGCAGATCGGGCAGTCGAGCGGGTGGTTGATCAGCAGCAGCTCCATGACGCCCTGCTGGGCCTTGTCGGCCACCGGCGACGTGTGCTGGGTCTTCACCACCATGCCGTCGGCCACCGTCATGGTGCAGCTGGCCTGCGGCTTGGGCATCGGCCTGCCGCCCATCTCCACCTCGACCAGGCACTGCCGGCAGGCACCGGCCGGCTCGAGCAGCGGATGGTCGCAGAACCGCGGGACGATGATGCCGAGGCGCTCGCACGTGCGGATCAGCAGCTCGCCCTGCGGGGCGTCGACCTCGATCCCGTCGATCGTCAGCCGGACGTGGCCCTCGGGAACGGGCCTGGTCTCGCTCTTCTCGGGAGAGAGAGTCACGCGCTCGCTCCAGTCAGGTCGGCCAGCTGCTCCGGACGGGCCACCGCCGGCTGCGCGGCGATCAGGTCGAGGAACTCCTGGCGGAAGTACTTGATGGCGCTGGTGATCGGGCTCGTCGCGCCGTCACCGAGAGCGCAGAAGGAGCGGCCGAGGATGTTGTCGCAGATGTCGAGCATCGTGTCGACGTCCTCGGGCGTGCCCTCGCCGTGCACCATCCGTTCGAGGATCTGGACCAGCCAGTAGGTGCCCTCGCGGCACGGGGTGCACTTGCCGCAACTCTCGTGCTTGTAGAACTCGGTCCACTTCATGACCGCCCACGGGACCGAGACGGTCTCGTTGAAGATCTGGACGGCCGTCGTGCCGAGCATCGACCCGGCCGCGGCCGCGCCCTCGAAGTCCAGGGGGACGTCGAGGTGCTCGGCCGTGAACAGCGGGGTCGACGACCCGCCCGGCGTCCAGAACTTGAGCGGGATGCCGTCCTTCATGCCGCCCGCCAGCTCCAGCAGCTCGCGCAACGTCGTGCCCAGCGGCGCCTCGTACTGGCCGGGCCGCTCGACGTGCCCGGACAGCGAGTAGATCTTGGGGCCGGGGCTGCGCTCGGTGCCCATCGTCCGGAACCACGCGCTGCCGCCCGCGACGATGTCGGGAACCGACGCGATCGTCTCGACGTTGTTCACCACTGTGGGAGACGCGTACAGGCCCGACGTGGCCGGGAACGGCGGCTTGAGCCGCGGCTGGCCACGCCTGCCCTCCAGCGAGTCGAGGAGCGCCGTCTCCTCACCGCAGATGTAGGCGCCGGCCCCCGCGTGCACGACGATGTCCAGGTCGAACCCGCTGCCCAGGATGTCGCGGCCCAGGTAGCCCTTGGCGTAGGCCTCCTCGACGGCACGGCGCAGCCTGCGGATGCAGTGCAGTGCCTCGCCCCGCACGTAGATCGCGCAGAAGTTCGCGCGGATCGCGTAGCTGGTGATGACGCAGCCCTCGATGAGCGAGTGCGGGTCGGCCATCATCGTCGGGATGTCCTTGCACGTGCCCGGCTCGCCCTCGTCGGCGTTGATGACGAGGTACTTGGGCTTCGCGCCGGCGCCCGTCGGGCCCTGCGGGATGAACGACCACTTCATGCCCGTCGGGAAGCCGGCGCCGCCGCGTCCGCGCAGCCCCGAGTCCTTGACCAGGTTGATCAGCTGGTCCGGGTGCGCGGCCAGCGCGGTGCGCAGTGCCGTGTACCCGTCGGTCCGCTCGTAGGTGTCGATCGACCACGAGCGGTCCAGCTGCCACCGGCGGGTCAGCACCGGGGTGAGCGGGTCGGGGCGGGACTCGGTCCCGGTGGTGTCCGTGTTCTCGGTCATGACTTCTTCTCCGGGAGCGGCGGCAGTGCCGGGTGCTCGGCGGGCCGGGCCGGGGCCTGCCAGCCGCGCTCGTCGGCGAGTGCGGCGCCGCGGACGGTCTCCGGCGCGATCGACGGGCCCTCCGCGACGGCGGCCAGGTCGGGGTGGAAACCGGCCAGCTCGAGCTCGACGGTCCGCAGGTCGGTGAGCGGCGCGCCGCGCGTGGGGTGCGGCTTCTCGCCGCGACGCAGCGCGTCGACCAGCTCCTCGGCCGACTCGACCGTCTGGTTGTCGAAGTACTCGTAGTTGACCTGGATGACCGGCGCGAGGTCGCAGGCCGCGAGGCACTCGGCGTGCTCGAGGGTGATCGACCCGGGCGTGCCGGGCTCGCCCGCGGTCTCCTCGTGGCCCAGCGGCCGGTCCTCGGTGCCGAGGCGGGCCTGCAGCCGGGCGTAGATGTCGTCGCCACCCAGTGCGGCGCAGAGGGTGTTGGTGCAGACGCTCACGAGGTGCTCGCCGCACGGGGTGCGCTTGTACATCGTGTAGAACGTCGCGACCGCGGAGACCTCGGCCGTCGTCAGGTCGAGGAGCTCCGCGCAGAACCGGATGCCCTCCTGGCTGACGTGGCCCTCGACCGACTGCACCAGGTGCAGCATCGGCAGCAGCGCCGAGCGTGACTGCGGGTAGCGCGCGATGATCTCCTTCGCGCGCTGCCGGGTCACCTCGTCGTAACTCGGGGAGACGATCGGGCCGTCGGCGGCCACGGGCGTCCACGTCACCTCGACGGGCCCGGTCACCTCGCGGCTGTTCATCTCGGGGTTGCCCTCGGGCAGTGTCATCGCGGCACTCCGCTGCGTTCGGTGGCCGGTGTCACCGGTCCACACCTCCCATCACCGGGTCGATCGACGCGACCGCGGCGATGACGTCGGCGACCATGCCGCCCTCGCTCATGGCGGGCATGGTCTGCAGGTTGACGAAGCTGGGCTCACGCATGTGCACGCGCACCGGGCGGGTGCCGCCGTCGGAGACCAGGTGCACGCCGAGCTCGCCGCGGGGCGACTCGACGCACGTGTAGACCTGCCCGGCAGGGACGTGGAAGCCCTCGGTGACCAGCTTGAAGTGGTGGATCAGCGACTCCATCGACTGACCCATGATCTTGCGGACGTGCTCGAGGGTGTTGCCCATCCCGTCCGAGCCGATCGACAGCTGCGCGGGCCAGGCGATCTTGCGGTCCTCGACCATGACCGGCCCGGGCTCCAGCCGCTCCGCGGCCTGCTTGATGATCTTCAGCGACTCGTGGATCTCGTGCAGCCGGACCAGGTAACGGGAGTAGCAGTCCGCGCCCGTCTCGGTGGGCACCTCGAAGTCGTACTGGTCGTAGCCCCAGTACGGCTCGACCTTGCGCTGGTCCCAGGCCAGGCCCGCGGAGCGCAGGATCGGCCCGGTCGCGCCGAGGGCGAGGCAGCCGTCGATCGGGAGGTAGCCGACTCCCTGCAGGCGCTGCTTCCAGATCGGCTGGCCCGTCAGCAGGCGGTCGTAGTCGCCCAGCCGGGAGTGGAAGACGGCGAGGAACTCGTCGATCTTCTCCTTCCAGTCGACCGGCAGGTCCTGCGCGAGCCCGCCGGGCCGGAAGTACGCGTGGTTCATCCGCAGCCCGGTCAGGTACTCCAGGAGGTGGAGCACCTCCTCGCGCTCACGGAAACCGGCCGTCATGCCGGTGAGCGCGCCGAGCTCCATGCCCCCGGTGGCCAGGCACACCAGGTGCGAGCCGATCCGGTTGACCTCCATGAGCATCACGCGGATGATCTGCGCCCGCTCCGGGACCTCGACGCCGAGCAGCTTCTCGACGCCCTTGACGTACGCGGCCTCGTTGAACAGCGGCGCCAGGTAGTCGGCCCGCGTGACGAACGTGACGCCCTGCGTCCACGTCCGGTACTCGCAGTTCTTCTCGATGCCGGTGTGCAGGTAGCCGATCACCGAGCGGGCCTGCGTCACCGTCTCGCCCTCGAGCTCGAGCACGAGCCGGAGCACGCCGTGCGTCGACGGGTGCTGCGGGCCCATGTTGATGACGATGCGCTCGTCGTGCTCGCCGTCGGTGATCGTGTCCCAGTCACCACCGGTGACGGTGTAGACCGTGCCCTCGGTGGTCTCGCGTTCCGGGGCGTAGGCGTCGGTCTCGGGAGGGGTGCTCACGAGTAGGCCCGCCTCTCATCGGGCGGAGGGATCTCCGCGCCCTTGTACTCCACGGGGATCCCCCCGAGGGGGTAGTCCTTGCGTTGCGGGTGGCCGTCCCAGTCGTCGGGCATGAGGATCCGGGTCAGCGCCGGGTGGCCGTCGAAGACGATCCCGAACATGTCCCAGGTCTCGCGCTCGTGCCAGTCGGCCGTCGGGTACACCTCGACGACGCTGGGCAGGTGCGGGTTCTCCGCCCCGCCCGCCCAGTCGAGGGCGACCTCCAGCCGGATGCGGCGCCGGTAGGTCATCGACAGCAGGTGGTAGACGACGTGCAGCCGTTGCGGCACGTCGACGCCGTAGTCGACCGCCGACACCGCCGAGCACAGCTCGTAGCGCAGCGACGGGTCGTCGCGCAGCGTCCGGCAGACCTCGAGGATGCGCTCGGCCGCGATGTAGAAGGTGATCTCGCCGCGGTCGATCGTGACCTGCTGGATCGCGCCGCGGGTGCCGCGCTCGTCGAGCGCGGCGACGAGGTCGTCGGCGACCTCGTCGAACCAGCCGCCGAAGGGGCGCTCGGCCGGGGCCGGCGCGTGGGCGGGCAGCCGGAGGCCGCCGAAGCCCGACGTGTCGCCGGTGCCGTGGACGCCGAACATGCCCCGCCGCTCGCGGCCCGCGGGCGCGGGACGGGTACCGCCCTCGACCGCCTGGTCGCCGAGCCCCGCGAGCTCGACCTCGCTCGGCTCGGGCGCGGTGCCGCCGCTCGCGGCGTGCTGCTCGTCGGCGGCGCCGCCACGCTGGGCGGACGACTGCTCGCCGCCGGTCGGCTCCGCGCCGCCCTCGCTGTCCTTGGAGGTGCCGGCGGTGCCGCCGGGACCCGTGCGTTCCGTCATCGCAGGCTCACTTCTTCTTCGCGAACTTGATCGACGACGGGACGAGCTCGGTCTTGTGCCCGCTCGCCGCCAGCTCGGCCGCGCGCTTGGGCCCGAGCGGCTCGTCCATGATCTTCGCGTGGATCTTGAGGATCGCGTCGATCAGCATCTCCGGCCGCGGGGGGCAGCCCGGCAGGTACATGTCGACGGGCACGACGTGGTCGACGCCCTGCACGATCGCGTAGTTGTTGAACATCCCGCCCGAGGACGCGCAGACACCCATCGCCAGCACCCACCGCGGCTCGGGCATCTGGTCGTAGATCTGGCGCAGGACCGGCGCCATCTTGTTGCTGACCCGGCCCGCGACGATCATCAGGTCGGCCTGCCGCGGGGACGCCCGGAAGACCTCCATGCCGAACCGCGCGAGGTCGTAGCGCGGGGCCCCGGTGGTCATCATCTCGATCGCGCAGCACGCCAACCCGAAGGTGGCGGGCCACAGCGACGACTTGCGCGTCCAGTTCACCAACTTCTCGACGTTGGTGAGCAGGACGCCGCTGGGCAGCTTCTCCTCGAGACCCATTACTCCGCCTCAGTTCCAGTCCAGGCCGCCGCGACGCCACACGTACACGTACGCGAAGCCGACCGTGACGATGAACAGCACGATCTCCACCAGCCCGAACAGGCCGAGCAGGTCGGCACTGATCGCGAACGGGTAGAGGAAGACCATCTCGATGTCGAAGAGGATGAACAGCATCGCCGTCAGGTAGTAGGCGACCGGCATCCGGCCGCCGCCCACGACGGGCTGCGGCGAGGGCTCGATACCGCACTCGTACGCGTCGAGCTTCGCGCGGTTGTAGCGGCGCGGTCCGACGAGCGGCGCGGCGGCGACGGATCCGATGGCGAACGCACCGGCCAGCACGGCCATCAGCACCAGCGGGAGATAGGGATCGAGCATCGGGGCAACCCTCGCCGTTTCTTCGTGCGGTGACTTGTGATCAGCGTCTTCGGGATCGATACCGCCTGGTGGGGGACCATATGTCTGGTCGACCGCACCACGGCAGTCAGGACAGCCTTAGTTCAAGCTCGGTGACAACCGGGTCATCGTGGCGAGGACCCGGTCCGACAGCCCTCCTTCACTCGGGTCGTAGAGGTTGGCCATCAGCTTGAGCAGCACGGCCATCACGGTCCGGCGCGGCAGTCCGTGCCGGCGCGCCACCCGCATCACCGACGGGTTGCCGACGAGGCGGGCGACGGCGGTGCCGAGCCGGTAGTACCGGCCCAGCGCCTCGGCCAGCCGCACGGGGTACGACGCGAGCGCCGCCTCCCGGGACGCGCCCTCGCGGGCCATCCCCTGGATCGCGCAGCCCGCCGCGAGCACCGCCGACTCCATCGCGTAGGCGATGCCCTCGCCGTTCAGCGGGTTGACCGTGCCTGCCGCGTCGCCCACCAGCAACATGCCGGGCCGGTACTGCGGTGTCCTGTTGAGGCCCATCGGGAGCCCCGCGCCCGCGGCCGGGCCCGTCGCGGTCTGCTCGGACAGGCCCCACTCGCCGGGCAGGCCGGCGACCCACGACGCCAACAGCCCCCGGTAGTCGGTGCGACCGCCGGCGGCGCGTGTGGTGGACAGCACGCCGAGGCCGACGTTGGCGGTCCCGTCGCCCATCCCGAAGACCCAGCCGTAGCCGGGGAGCAGGGCGGGGTGCGCGGGATCGGCGCGGTCCCACAGCTCGAGGTGCGTCTCGAGGTACGCGTCGTCGCTGCGCGGGCTGGTGAAGTAGCGACGCACGGCCACGCCCATCGGCCGGTCGTCGCGGCGGGTGATGCCGACGCTCTGCGCGACCCTGGCGGAGACACCGTCGCAGGACAGGGTGAGCGGCGCGCGGAAGGACACCGGCCGCCGGTCGGTCCCGGCGCGCTCGTGGCCCGCGACACCGACGACACGACCCGTCCGCTCGTCGGTGACGGCCCCGGTGACGGTGGTGTTCTCGCGCAGCCGCGCGCCCGCGCGCTGGGCGGTCCGGGCCAGCAGGTCGTCGAGGTCGGCCCGTGGCCGGACGGCGCCGAAGTCGGGGAACACCGCGGAGGTCGGCCAGTCGAGCTCGACGCCGACCCCGCCGCCGACCACGCGCAGCCCGCGGTTGTGCACCCACCCCGCGGCGCGCGAGCAGTCGACGCCCAGGTCGATGAGCTGCTTCATCCCACGCGGGGTGAGCCCGTCGCCGCAGACCTTCTCCCGCGGGAACGTCGCCTTCTCCAGCAGCAGGACGTCGAGCCCGGCGCGGGCGAGATGCGTCGCCGCCGTCGATCCCGCCGGCCCGGCACCGACGACGATGACGTCCGCATCGGCGTCGGGCCTGCCGCGGTGTGCGGCAGCGCCGGTGGTGGTGGGCGCGCGCATCAGGCTCCTTGTGAACAGTTTCACGAAGTCCGCAGCAGTCTAGGCTCCACGTCCAGCCCTGGACGCGGATGGTCTGTGATTTCGTCGGCGGACCCCGGGGTTCGGCAAGACTGCCTGCTCCCGACCCCGCCGGCCTCCCCCGGAGAGGGGGCGCGGAAGGTCATCACGGGACGGGCCGCGGACCCCGCCCGACGCGGGTCAGGGACGGCGCGCGCGGTGCAGCGCGACGGCGCCGAGTGCCAGGTCGCGCCAGGCGACGCCCGTCCAGCCGGCCTCGCCGATGATCCGTGCCAGGTCGGCCTGCGCCGGCCAGTCGCGGATCGACTCCGCCAGATAGGTGTAGGCGTCGGGGTTCGACGAGACGCGTCGCGCGACGGCGGGCAGCACTGTCGCGAGCATCACGTCGTGGTAGGCGACGCGGAACGGGGCGAACGTCGGCGTGCCGAACTCGCAGACGACCAGCCGCCCGCCGGGCCGCGTGACACGCGCCATCTCCCGCAGCGCCGCGCGGGTGTCGACGATGTTGCGCAGCCCGAAGGAGATCGTCACCGCGTCGAACGAGGCGTCGGCGAACGGGAGGTGCAGCCCGTCGGCGGCCACCTTCGGCACGTCGCGGCGCGCGCCCGCACGCAGCATCCCCAGCGAGAAGTCCGCCGCGACGCACCAGGCGCCGGAACGGGCCAGCGACACCGTCGAGACCGCGGTGCCCGCGGCGAGGTCGAGGACCTTCTCCCCCGGGCGCGGATCCAGCGCCGCGCGGGTCAGCGAGCGCCAGCGCCGGTCCTGGCCGGCGGTGAGGACGGTGTTGGTCAGGTCGTAGCGGCGCGCGACCCCGTCGAACATCGCCGCGACGTCGTCGGGTCGCTTGTCCAGGTCCGCGCGGGTCACCCACCGAACGCTACGCGGCCGTGCCCGGCGGGCTCCCCAGGGCCGCGAGCATCGCGGCGACCGAGGTCGGCCAGCCGAACTGCTCGGCCCTGGTGCGGGCGGCCGCGCGGCCCGCCTCCGGATCGGCGACGAGCAGGCCGGCCACCGCCGACGCGAACGCGGCCGCGTCGTCGGGCGCGGCCGCCCCCGCCCGGCCCTCGACGATCTCCGGCAGTGCCGAGGACGCCGACACCACGACGCGCGTCCCGCTGGCGAGCGCCTCCAGGGCGGAGAGCCCGAACGTCTCGTGCGGGCCGGGCGCGAGCGACACGTCGGCCGACGCCAGCAGCGTCGCGAGCCGGGCCCGGTCGGGTACGAACCCCGTGAACGTCACCGGCAGCCCCGCGGCGCGCCGGGCCATCGCCGCCCGTCGCGGGCCATCGCCGACGACGACGAGCCGGGCGTCGACGCCGTCGCGGCGCAGCGCGGCCAGGGTGTCGACGCTGCGCTCGGGGTGCTTCTCCGGGGAGAGCCTGCCGCAGTGCACGAGCAGGGCCTCGGCGCCGCCGGCCAGGTCGCGGCGCAGGGCGCCGTCGCGGCGGCGGGGGCTGAACGTCGCGAGGTCGACACCGAGCGGGACCTGCGCGACGTTCGCCGCGCCGATGCGGTCGAACTCCGCCCGGGCGAACCCCGTCGTGCACACGACGGTGTCGTACGCGGCCGCCATTCGCGCGTTGGCCGCGTCGGCGACCACGACGGCCGCGCGGGCGGGCAGCAGGAACTGGGCGAGCAGCCGGTCGAGCCGCTCGTGGGAGATGACGACGCCCGGCACCCCCCGCCGCGACGCCCACTCCCCCAGCCCGCGCAGCGTCAGCCGGTCGGAGACCTCGATCGCGTCCGGCGCGAGGAGGTCGAGCAACCCCCGGACCCGCCACGGGTCGACCGCCCGGTAGCCGCCGGTCCCCGGCAGCCGGGGCGCCGGGACCGTGATCCGGCGCACGCCCGACCCGAGCCGCTCGTCGGTCCGCCGGTGGCCGGGCACGACGAGGACGACGTCGTGGCCGTGCGCGACGTAGCCCGCGCCGAGGTGGGTCAGTGCGGTGCGCAGGCCGCCGGACCGCGGCCCGTAGAAATTGGCGAGCTGGACGATGCGCACGGGCTCACGCGGCCCGCTGTGAGCGGGAGTGGTCGCCATGGCGACCATTCCCGCTCACGACCTGTGCGGCGACGACCTCGGCGTAGTGGGCCAGCAGCTCGTCGCACACCGACGACCACGTCCGGCGCAGCACCGACCGGCGTGCCGCGGCGCCGAACGCGGCACGCCGCTGCGGGTCGCACAGGCTCGCGACGGCCGCCCGCAGCTGCGCGTCGGCCGCGTCCGCGGCGGGATCGCCCGCGTCGGTGCCGGCGGGCCGGGGTGGGACGAGCAGGCCCGTCCGGCCGGGGAGGACCAGGTCGCGCGGCCCGCCCGCGTCAGGGGCGACGACGGGCAGCCCCGACGCCAGCGCCTCCTGCACGGCCTGGCAGAACGTCTCGGACGGGCCGGTGTGCACGAAGACGTCCAGCGAGGCGTAGATCGCGGCGAGGTCGTCGCCGTCGCGGAAGCCGAGGAACGCGGCGCCCGGCAGGGTCGCGCGCAGCCGCTCCTCGCTCGGCCCGGCCCCGACGACGACCAGCCGCACCCCCGGCAGTCCCGCGAGCGCGGCGAGCCGTTCGACCTGCTTCTCCGGCGCGAGCCTGCCGACGTAGCCGACGAGGACCTCCGCGTCGGGTGCCAGCTCCGCGCGCCGGGCCGGCGAACGCCGCGACGGGGTGAACCGCCGGGTGTCGACCCCGCGTGCCCATCGGTGCACCCGCGGCACGCCGCGCCGGCGCAGCACCTCGGCCGCCCAGCTCGACGGTGCGAGCGTGCGGTCGGCCTGCGAGTGCAGCCGGCACGTCCAGCGCCACGCGGCGCGCGCGGTCAGCCCGAGCCCGTAGGACGACGCGAACCCGGCGACGTCGGTCTGGTAGACCGCGACCGTCGGGATGCCGAGGCGGCGGGCGGCGGCCAGCCCGCGCGCGCCGACGACGAACGGCGCCGCCAGGTGCACGACGTCGGGGGCGAAGGCCCGCAGCGCGGTGAGGATGCGCCTGCTCGGCACCCCGACCGGCATCGAGTTGACGACGGGCAGCTCCACGGCCGGCACCCGTACGACCGGCACGTCGCCCCAGCGATCGGGCTCACCGGTCCCGGGTGCGACGACGAGCGCTTCGTGCCCGGTCTCGCCGAGGTGCTCCAGCACCCGCAGCACCGAGTTCGTGACGCCGTTGACGACGGGCAGGAAACTCTCGGAGACGATCGCGACACGCACGCCCCGACCCTGCACCGGCCCGGTCCCCGCGGGCCGACGCCCGCGCGACACGTCGCGGAACACCCGCCCAACAGCGGGTGCCCGTCCTGGGCGCCCCGTGAGAGCGGCACCTGCGAGCTGCGCCCTTCCCGGCCGCGTAGGGGTATCCGGCCACGCAGGGGATCCCCCGCGGCGCGCGGGTTTTCCGGTCGCGCAGGGGTTTCCCGGCCGCGCGCGGACCGGCCAAACCGCGCGCGCACCGTCCTGGCCGCGCGGGGACCTCCACGGCCGCGCGGACGGGGTTGGTCGAGTGCTCCGTGTCACGTCATCCGCGCGTCGCACCCGGGACACCCTGGTCGCCGAGCCTTCACAGCCATGACGGTCCTGCCCCGCCCCGACGCCGCCGCGCACCGGATGCCCGTGCCCGCACCGGTCGAGCCCGGTCTGCTGTCCCGCGCGCTGGAGGTCGCCGGACGGCTCGCCAACGACGCCGCCGAGGTGATCGCCGCGACGGCCGGCCGGTCGGTGGCGGGCGGCCTGCCACCCGGCGCGACGAGCAAGGCCGACCCGTTCGACTGGGTCACCGACACCGACCGCACCCTCGAGCGCCACACCCGGCGCGTGCTGGCCGCCGAGTTCCCGGGCGTGCCCGTCGTCGGCGAGGAGTACGGGCGCGACGCAGGTGCCGCGGACGCCGCCCTGCGCTGGGTCGTCGATCCCGTCGACGGCACGGCCAACTTCGTCGCCGGGTTCCCCTGGTGCGCCTACAGCCTGGCGCTGGTCGACCACGACGGCCCGGTCGTCGGTGTCGTCGCCGATCCGGGCCGGTCCCGGCTCTACGCCGCCGCGCGCGGCCGCGGGGTGCGCGCCAACGGCGTCGCCGTCCGCGTCTGCGACCGCGACGACGCCGCGGGCGGCCTGGTGTGCGCCGAGCCCCCGACCGACACCCTGCTGCGCGCCGCCCGCGCGGGGCACGCGGGGGTCCGGGTGCTCGGCTCGTCGGCCCTGGCGATCACGCAGGTCGCCGGCGGACAGGCCGTGGCCGCCGTGCTCCAGGGCTACCAGGAGTGGGACGTCGCGGGGGCGCTCGCCCTGGCGCTGGCGGCAGGCGCGGTCGTCGTCGACGTCGACGGCAGGCCGGACCCCATGCCCGCCGACGGGATGGTCGTCGCGGCGCCCGGCGTCGTCGGCCAGGTACTGGGCTGGTGGCGGGGCTGACCTAGTGTCGGTCCATCGCCACCTCCTCCGCATCCTCGTCGTCGGGAACCTCGTCCTCCGCGTCCGGAGCCTCGCCGCCCAGGACCTCACCGTCCGGGGCCTTTCTCGCCGTCCGGGCGACGCCGTTCCTGTTCGTCCTGATCTGGTCGTCGGGGTTCGTCGTCGCCCGACTGGCCGCGCCGCACGCCGAGCCGCTCACGTTCCTGCTGGTCCGATACGCGGGCGTCGTCGTGCTGATGCTGGCGCTGGCGGCGGTGGCCCGGGCCCCGTGGCCGTCGTGGCGGCAGGCCGGGCACATCGCCGTCGCGGGCATCGGCATCCAGGCCGGCTACCTCGGCGGGGTCTGGGTCGCGGTCGCCGAGGGCATGCCGGCGTCGGTCACGGCGCTGGTGGTGAACCTGCAGCCGGTCCTCACCGCGCTGGTCGGCTGGGTCGCGGGCGAGCGGATGGGCCCGCGCCGGGCGACGGGGCTGGTCCTGGGGTTCGTCGGGGTGGCGCTCGTCGTGTCCGAGAAGCTCACGACGTCGGGCGTCACGACGCTCACGCTCCTGCTCTCCGGTGGCGCGCTGCTCGCGATCACCGCGGGCACCCTGTACCAGAAGCGCTTCTGCCCCGAGTTCGACCTGCGCACCGGGCAGGTCGTGCAGTTCGTCGCCGCGCTCGTCGTGACCGCGCCGTTCGCGCTGGCGTTCGAGCCGATGCGGATCGACTGGACCCCCGAGGTGATCGGGGCGCTGCTGTGGTCGGTGCTCGTGCTCACCGGCGGCGGCATCTCGCTACTGTTCGTGATGCTGCGCCGCGGCGCCGCGACCCAGGTGACGACGTACTTCTACCTCGTGCCCGCGATCACCGCCGTGCTGGCGTTCGTCATGTTCGGCGAGCGCCCCGGCTGGGTCGCCGTCGCCGGGATGGCCGTGACCGTCGTCGGGGTGGCGCTGGCCGCGCGTTCTCAGACGCGCGCGACCTCGACCGGACGGCTCTCCGCCGCCTGACGCGCCTGCCGGCGACGGCGCAGCCACCACGCCCACGAGCCGAGGACCGCCCACGTCCCGGCGACCGCCCCCAGCAGGATCGGCAGCCGGTCGAGCGCGGTGCGGCCCGCGACCCGGACCAGCGACGGGTGGTCGGTCGCGTACTCGACGACGATCGTCGTGCCCGACTGCAGGCCACGCGGGTACATGACGCCGCGCTCCGGGACGACGGCCTGCCCGTCCGCAAGGGTGAACCGGACCAGGGTGCGGCTGAAGCTCGACCCGTCGAGCACGGTGGCGGTGGTGAAGGCGCGGTGCGCCGCGATGGCCCGGTCGTCGAGCATCGCACCGACGAACGCCAGCGCCGCCAGCACGGTGACCAGCACCGCGAGCCCCACGACCAGCTCCGGTTTGCGCCCGCGCAACCAGGAGACAGCGGCGCGGCCCGAGGTCCCGATCGCCTCGATCAGCTCGCTGCCGCTGCCCGACACCCGACCGAGTGTAGGCACCGCAACCGTTGTGTCGTGGCCCGCACCTTCCGGGGCGGGCGCGCACGGTCGCCCCGAGCGGCCTACCCTCGGTGGACGTGACCGTCGCTCCATCACCGTCTCCGCTTCGCGTGCGGACCCGCACGGTGGACGACCCGGGCCGCCTGCTCGACCTGCTGCCCGACGACCGTCCCCTGTCCTGGGTCCGCGAGGGCGAGGGGCTCGTCGGCTGGGGCGAGGTCGCGCGGTTCACCGGGACGGGTTCCGGCCGGTTCGCCGAGGCCGACGCGTGGTGGCGCTCGTTCACCGCCCGGCTCGACGTGCGCGACGAGGTCGGCGTGCCCGGCACCGGGGCGGTCGCCTTCGCGAGCTTCACCTTCGCCGATCGGTCCCCCGGATCGGTGCTGGTCGTGCCGCGGGTCGTCGTCGGGCGCCGTGACGGACGCACCTGGATCACCGAGTTCGCGGGCGACGGCGTGCGTACCGCGATGCGCCAGGCCGTGCCGGTGCGGGTGGGCGGCGCCCTGCGCTACGACGACGGCGACATGACCGTCGCCGACTACCGCGGCGCCGTCGCCGAGGCGGTCCGCCGGATGCGCGCCGGCCAGCCGCAGAAGGCCGTGCTGGCCCACGACCTGCTGGCCGTCGCCGACCAGCCGCTCGACGCGCGGTTCCTGCTCGCCGGGCTCGCCCACCACTACCCGACGTGTTGGGCCTACTCCGTGGACGGTCTCGTCGGCGCCACGCCCGAGCTGCTGCTGCGCCGCGAGGGTGAGGTCGTCTCCTCGAGGGTGCTGGCCGGGACGATCTGGCCGGGCGACGACCCCGCCGGCGCCGGCACCGACATCGGCGCCGCCCTTCTCGCGTCGGCCAAGGACCAGCGCGAGCACGCGTTCGCGGTCGACTCCCTCGCCGCGACGCTGCGTCCGCACTGCCGCACGCTCGACGTCCCGTCCGAGCCGTCGATCCTGGCGTTGCACAACGTCTCGCATCTCTCCTCCGACGTGCGCGGCGTGTTGCGCGACGGCGCGTCCCTGCTGACCCTCGTCGCCGACGTGCACCCCACCGCCGCGGTCGGCGGCACCCCGCGGACCGAGGCGCTGCAGGTCATCGCCGAGCTGGAGCGGATGGACCGCGGCCGCTACGCCGGTCCCGTCGGGTGGATCGACGCCGCGGGTGACGGGGAGCTCGGCATCGCGCTGCGGTGCGCGCAGCTCGACGGCAACACCGCCCGGCTGTTCGCCGGTTGCGGCATCGTCGCCGACTCCGACCCCGACTCCGAGGTCCGCGAGGCCGCGGCGAAGCTCGTCGCCGTCCGCGAGGCCCTGGAGGGCACGCTCGTCGGAGGCTGAGCCCGGCACCCGCCGCGCCGCGGCAACCTCAGTGCCGTCGACCGGCCTGGGCGCGACGGCGAGGTTGCGCCCCGACAGCCGAGCGCAACCCCACGGCTCTCCCGAGGCCGGCACACGACGCTCAGGTTGCGCTCGACGCAGCGAGGCCGGGGCACCCTTCTGCTGGCCCGGGCCGTTTCCGCGGCCGGCCGCCGTCTCCCTTGTCCGGTCGTCGGCAGTGCGACAGCGTGCCGTCGGACGAGCGCCCCGAAGCCGCGAACACTCGCATCCTCCTGCTGCCCCGCTGGTGCCGGGTGCCTAGCTCTGCTCGGGCTTCGCCGTCGTCGCCGCGTCGGTGGCCAGGACGCGATCGAGATCGCCCCGTGAGGTGATTCCGAGCTTGGTGAACACCTTGCGCAGGTGGTACTGGACGGTGTGTGCGCTGAGGAACAGCCGGGTGCCGATCTCAGGGTTCGACAGTCCGTCGCGGGCCAGCCGGGCGATCTGGGCCTCTTGCGCCGTCAGCTCCCCGGGGCTGTCGGTAAGGGTGCGCTTGCGCGCGGTCGCACCGGTGGCCCGTAGTTCGCGGCCGGCCCGCTCGGCGAATGCCGCGAGGCCCATCGCCTCCAGCATGGTGTGAGCAGTGCGCAGCTGCTCGCGGGCGTCGCCGCGACGACGCTCACGACGCAGCCACTCCCCGTACAGCAGGTGGGCGCGGGCAAGATCGGTGCGGACCCGGGTGCGGCCGAGGCGGGCGATCGCCTCCCGATAGTGGCGCTCGGCCTCGTCGCCTTCGCTCAGCAACGCCCGGGACCGTGCGTGCAGTCCGAGCGCCCACTGGGTGCCGCTGGCGCCGGTCATCTCGGAGAGCCGGCGACAGGCGCCGGTCGCCGTGTCGACGGCTCCGGCGCGCACGGCAGCCTCGACGATCTCGACCGCAGGCCAGGCCATCGAACCGAGGTCGGGCTCGTACGCCGTTGCCCGCCGGGCAGCGGCGAGCGCCGCATCGTACCGACCGAGCCCGTTGTGCAGAACGGTGTTCGACCACTCGGCCAGGGTGATGCCGAGGCCCTCCCCGCGGCGGTTCACGTCCTGCATCGTGGCGTCGAGCAGGGCGGCTGCCCGGGCCTCGTCGCCGTGGAACGCCGCCAGGCCGAGCGCGCCGTAGGGCGCAAGGTTGCTCCCGGTCACGTCCTTCACCGTGTGGGCCTCGTCGACCAGGGAGGACGCCGCGGCCAGGTCGCCCACGAAGAGGAGCAGGTACGTGCGCAGGGTCAGGGCGAGAGGAAGCTCGCTGAGCGTGCCCGTCGTGCGGGCGAGCCGGACGTGGCGGGCGGAGAGTGCGTCCCAGTGCTCGTCGTCCCACGTCCGCATCGCGGTGACCGAGGCCCAGGACAGCCAGTGCAGCTCCTCCTCGGTTGACATGTCCGCGCCGAACGTGGCGAGGGCGGTGCGGAGCAGCGGCAGCTCCGCCGCGTATCCCTGGTTGTAGTCGGCCGCGAGGCCGTCGAGCAGCAGATCGGGGGCCCGCGCTGCTCGCTGCGGCGGGGGCGCCGACGCGGCGGCCCGCGCCACGGTCGTGACGTCACCCCCGGGGCCGGCCAGGCGGCCGGCGAAGATCGCGGCGGCGAGCGCGTCGAGGTGGGCGGCGCGGGAGAGGTCTGCGTCGATGAGTGCGAGCCGCTCGGCCGCCTTGACCAGCAGTGGTGCGGCGTCGCTGCCCCGGTTGCCGACGTAGGCGACCTGGGCGCGCAGCATGTCGGCGCGCGCGTGATCGAGGTCGCTGAGCGGTCCGGCTTCGGCGATGGCCAGCAGGTCGACGGCCGCGTCGAACGCGCCCGCCTGAATCTTCGCGTGTGCGGCGGCCAGCGCCCGTTCGGCCCGGCGCGCCGGGTCGAGGGTCAGGGTCGCCGCGTACTTCAGGAACGCCGCGGCCGCGCCGAGGCCGCCACGCGCCTGCGCCCGGCCGGCCGAACGCTCCAGCTCGGCGGCGACGTCCTCGTCGGGCCCGGGGGCGGCATGGGCGCGGTGCCAGGCCCGTCGGTCGGGATCGAGCTGCGCGTCGGTGGCCTCGGCCAGGGCCCGGTGCGCCTCGTGTCTGTCGTGGGCCGGCGCCGACCAGTAGGCCGCCGCGCGGGCCAGCGGGTGCCGGAATCGCACCCGGGTGCCGAAGTCGGCGAGGTCTGCGTCGGCTGCGGCCGCCGCCGCGTCGGCGCCGATCCCGAGGCGTCCCGATGCCCGCCATACCAGCGCCGGGTCGCCGGTCGGGTCGGCCGCCGCGAGCAAGAGCAGCCGGCGTGTCTCGTGCGGGAGCGCACCGACCCGACGCCGGAAGCTCTCCTCGATGCTTCCGGCGAGCGGTGACGTGACCGGGAGTCCGAACCCGCCCGCCAGCTCCGCCACGGTGAACCCTCGGGGCAGTTCCAGTAGAGCCAACAGGTTGCCGCGGGTCTCGGCCACGATCTGGTCGCGGACCCTGTCGTCGATCGGCCCGGTCAGCACCGAGTCCAGCAGGGCGCGGGCTTCGGCCCGCGGCAGGCCCCGGACCATGAGCTCGGGCAGTCCTTCGAGGTGCGTGCCCCGAACCCGGGCCGCGAAGACCAGGCCGACCGCTTCCGCCCCCAGCCGGCGGGCGACGAACCCGAGGACCTGCGCTGAGGCCTGATCGAGCCACTGCTGGTCGTCGACGAGGCAGACCAGCGGCTGCTCCTCCGCCACGTCCGACAGCATGCTCAGCACGGCCAGACCGACCAGGAACCGGTCGGGCGTCGACCCGACGGTCATGCCGAGCGCAGCGCGCAGGGCATCACCTTGCGGCGCCGGCAACACCTCCAACCGCTCCAGCATCGGCGCGCACAGCTGATGCAACCCGGCGAACGCCAGCTCCATCTCCGACTCGACGCCGGCGGCGCGCGCCACCCGGCAGCCCGCCGCGTTCCCGGCCAGGTACTCGAGCAGCGCCGTCTTGCCCACGCCCGCGTCACCGTGCAGCACCAGCGCCCGGCTTCCGCCGGCCCGGACCATCCGGACCAGCCGGTCGAGCGTCTGACACTCGATTCGGCGGCCGGCCAGGTCCGGGGCACGCCGCGATGTGGCCGCGCGGTCGGGCAGCTGCACCGCGTCACAGTATCCGCCGGCACGCGGCTACCCAGCGCCCCTAGCCGCCGGGGGATTCGAGCAGTGTCGGACCTGGTGGACGCTCGATTCCGCGCGCGCCGCGGCCTGCCGTGACGCGTTTAACCACTTATCGATGCTTGACCAGTTATACGCGTCCCTGCCTGACTCTAACCATCAAACGCACCCAATCCGGTTGGCGCCGCCGACCTGGCCCCGGAGACGAGCCGAGTTGCAGATCACGACGATGTGGCGTTACCCCGTGAAGTCCATGCTCGGAGAGCAGGTCGACGAGGTGCACGTCGCCCCGGAGGGGCTCGCCCGCGACCGGGCGCTCGCCGTGGTGGACAGTGCGACCGGCATGGTCGCCACGGCCAAGCACCCTCGCCTCTGGCGGGACCTGTTGACGTACTCGGCGCGATCCGACGGCGACCATGTACGGATCACCTCACCTTCCGGGTGGACGCTGGACGCGCCGGCCCGAGACGTCGACGCGCGGCTCTCGAAGGCACTTGGGCGCGTGGTTCGGATCTGCTCGGAACGTCCCGACGGCGCCTCCGTCGAGCGCCCGGCACCCGAGGACGTACTCGCTGAGGGAGTCGATGCCAGGGTGCCTGCAGCGACCGTGCGGATCGGGCAGGGCTCGCCCGGCACGACGTTCGTCGACTACGCGCCTGTGCACCTGATCACCACCGCGACGGTCGAGGAGGTAGGGACCGAGCACCTCCGCTACCGGCCGAACCTGGTGCTGCGAACCCCGTCCGGTACGCCCGCCTACGTGGAGAACGACTGGGTCGGTCGCGAGCTGTACGTCGGCGACGGGCAGGCGGGCCCGGTCCTGCGGGTCACCTTGCCGACACCGCGTTGCGCAGTGCCGACTCTGGAACACGGCGCTCTCCCGCGTGCCGTGCACGCCGTCCGGACCCTGATCGCGTCCAACCGGGTCGACGTTCCCGGGTTCGGCGCCGTGCCGTGCGCCGGGTGCTACGTCGAGGTCGTGCGACCCGGCGTGTCGCGGGTCGGGGACGAGGTGACGCTGCGATGACCATGCCGCGGCCTCCCCGTCCCGGCACCGGACCTCGACCCGTGCGGGCAGCCCTCGGCCGAACCGCGAACGTTCCGGCGAAGACCCGTTCGACGGCACCGACGCATGACGACCTCGTCACGCCGGCCGTCGGGCCGCTTCCATCCGTCCAGGTCGCGAGGCGCATCGGGTCGCCGGCGCCGGGTCACGTCGTCGCCCGGCTCCGAGGCCTCGTGACGCGACTACGCGCGACGACTCCCACGGAGTCATCGCGCGCCGAGAGGTGGCAATGATCCCCGACGATCTGCAGTACACCGACCAACACGAGTGGATCCGGATGGTGGCTCCCGACATCGCGCGGGTCGGAATCACCGACTACGCGCAGAACCAACTGGGCGACATCGTCTTCGTCGAGCTCCCCGAGATCGGGAGCCCTGTGTCAGCCGGCAGAGAGTTCGGCGAGGTCGAGTCGACCAAGTCGACCTCGGACCTCGTCGCCCCGCTGAGCGGTGAGGTGGTCAGGGTGAACACCGAGCTCGGGGAACGCCCCGAGCTGGTGAACTCCGACCCCTACGGAGCCGGTTGGCTGCTCGAGCTACGGGTCGCCGACCCCTCCGAGAGGTCGACGGCCGGCCTACTCGACGCCGCCGGCTACGCGACGGCGATCGCCTGAACCGCTACCAGGCGCGGCCGACCACCCGCGGTTCAGTCGATCCGGCGAGCGCGCTCGTAATGGCGACGGGCTTTCATTCGGTTGCCGCAGACCTTCATCGAGCACCACCGTGCCGTGTTCGGCTTGCTGCGGTCGAGCAGGAACAGGCGGCACTCTTCGTTGGCACAGGGCCGGAGCCGGCCAGGCATCGTCTCCTGGACCCGGCCCCAAGCCACGAGCGCACGAGCTGCCAGGCGTCGGTCGTCGTCCACGGCGAGGCGCCAGCCGAGGCCACCCGAGTGGATCGTGGGAAGCAGGTGCACGCCGGTGAGGAACGGGCGCAACGCCTCGGGCCGTTCGTCGCCACGGACGACGGCCTGCAGCGTGTCGCGAAGCAGCCGCAAGTGCGCGACCTCGGCCGCCGATCCGGGGCCGCCCTGCTCCTGCACCCAGGGCGCCGGCCCCCCGTCGACGACCAAGAGGTCCTGGGGCACGCCATTCAGGACGGGGGTGCTGTTCAGCAGGTCCAGAAGCAGAACCTCGTCCTCACGTGTCGCCAGATCGGGCATGGACTCAATACTAACCGTCATAGAACCGATTCCGAGTTAGTCCGGCACGCTCCGCCAACTCGGCACCACACCCCACGAAAGGACGCAGTCATGGGCCTGTCCTGGCAACAGGGTCCACTCGGCGCGGCACCGGTCGGACGCTTCCTGGTGCCCGACCCGCTCCCGGAGCGCCTGCTGTTCGCAGAGCCGTCACGGCGCCGGATGCGGGTGCGGTTCGGCGGCGAGTGGATCGCCGACAGCGACGACGTCGTCCTCCTCCACGAGCCCGGCCGCTACCCCGTCGCCTACTTCCCGCTCGCCGCGGTGGTGCCCGGGGCGCTGCAGCCGCTCAACACGGTGACCGACCACCGCGATCTCGGCAAGACCGCGTGGTTCGCCGTCCACGCCGGGGGGCACGCCACCCGGCGCGCCGCCTGGCAGCACACCTCGCTCCCGCCGTACGCCAGCGAGCTGGAGGGACGGGTCGCGTTCGCCTGGCGTGCGATGGACGCCTTCTACGAGGAGGACGAGCGCATCGTCGGCCACGCCGCGGACGCCTACCACCGCAACGACATCCGCAGCACCTCGCGCCATCTTGTCGTCCGCGTCGGGGACCGGGTCGTCGCCGACACCACGAACCCCCTGGCCCTCTACGAGTTCGGCTTCGCGCCGCGCTGGTACGTGCCCCGAGCCGACGTCGACGGCGCGGCCCTCACCCTGGTCGAGGGCCAGACGTTCTGCCCCTACAAGGGTCTCGCGAGCTATTACGACGTCGCCGGCGTCGCCCGGGGGGCCTGGTCCTACGTGGACGCCTGGCCCGAGGTCGCCCGGGTGCGTGACCATGTCTCGTTCGAGCCGGACAAGGTCGCGGTCACCCTCGACGGCGCGCCACTCCGGCTCGAACCCGGACAACAGGTCACCCCCCCACGGCGTGGACCGCGGACTGACCACCGACGAGATCGTCACCGACCCGGTCGCCTGAGAGAGTGTTGTGAAACCTGGTGATCACTCGGCGTGGCGGCCGTAGTAGTCGCCCGGACCTGTTGATCATCCGGTCGGGTGTGTGTCTGTACCTGCAAACCGGCGTATGACTCCTCGGTGACCGACGCCCAGTGGGTGTTGATCGAGCCGTTGCTGCCCCGCCCGGCGGCGGTGTTGGGCGGGCGCCCGTACGTGCACTCCCGCCGGTTGATCATCGACACGATCTCTTATGTGCTGGTCAGCGGGTGCGCTTGGCGGCTGGTCCCGCACGATCTGGCCCCGTGGAGCATCGCCTACCAGTGGTTTCGGGCCTGGACCCGCGACGGCACCTGGGACCGGGTCCACGAGGTGCTGCGTGAGCGGGTCCGCATCGCCGACGGGCGTGACCCGCAGCCCTCGGCGGCGGTGCTGGACTCCCAGTCGGCGAGGTCCAGCGAGGGCGGTGAACAGATCGGCTACGACGCCGGTAAACGCGTCCGGGGCCGCAAGCGCCACCTGCTGGTCGACACCCTGGGCCTGGTGCTGCACGTGGTGGTGCACTCGGCGTCGGTGCAGGACCGGGCCGGGGCCCGGTTGATGCTCACCGGTGCCCGGGCCCGGTTCCCGCTGCTCGGGTTGGTGTGGGTCGACGGCGGCTATGTCAACTCGGTGGACGCGGGCCTGGTCGGTTGGGCCCGGCGCAGTGAGGGGCTGGAGGTGGTTGCGGTGCCGCGTAACGCCGACGTGAAAGGGTTCCAGGTGCTGCCCCGCCGGTGGGTGGTCGAGAGAACCTTCGGCTGGTTGACGAGGTGTAGACGGTTGGCCCGGGACTACGAACGCAAGACCGCCCACGCCGAGGCGATGATCAAGTTCGCGATGATCCGGCTGATGGCCGCCCGCCTCGCCGGTGAGGAACTCCCCGCTCCCCGCAGCGACATCGAGAAGGAAGCCGCCCGCCGACTAGCAGAAGACCTCAAAGACTGACCACCGAGGTTCTACAACACTCTCTGAGGGCACCGCGAGCGAGAGGACATCCGTGCCCAACCTGGTCTCGGTCAACGCAGGCATGCCCCGGGACATCGCGTGGAACGGCGTCACCATCCACACCGGTGCCTGGAAGGACCCGGTCGACGGGCCCCGCCTCGTGCGGCGGCTCGGCCTGGACGGCGACGGCCAGGGCGACACCTACGGGCACGGGGGCCCCAACCGCGCCGTCCTGGTCTACCAGGTGGAGTCGTACGAGTACTGGCGCCGGCATTTCGGTCGCGACGACCTCCGCCCCGGCTGCTTCGCCGAGAACCTCACCGTCGAAGGGCTCGGGGACTCCGAGGTGTGCATCGGCGACCGCTACCGAATCGGGGAGGCCGAGTTCGAGGTCAGCCAACCACGGGTCACCTGCTTCCGGGCCGGCCTCCGGATCGGCGAACCCGAGCTGGCGGCCCTGCTCGTGGCCCACCACCGTCCGGGCTTCTACATGCGCGTGATCACGGAAGGCGAGATCCGGGCCGGGGACGAGGTCGTCCGGGTCGCGACGGGGCACGAGCAGGTCACCGTCGCCGCTGTCGACGCGCTGCTGTACCTGCCCGACCCGGACGTCGACACGCTCCGCCGCGCCCTCCGGATACCCGCGCTCAGCCCCGGCTGGCAGGGCTCCCTTCGCCAGCTGCTCGACGAGGCCGACCACCCCGACGCGGCTCACGGCCCGGCACCCGACGCGGGCTGGACCGGGTTCCGGGACCTGCAGGTGACCGACGTCGTCCGGGAGACGTCCCACGTCTCGTCGTTCGTCCTGGCTTCGCCCGAGGGCGCCCGACTTCCCGAGGCAGGCCCGGGGCAGTACGTCACGCTCCGCCTGCCGGGCGAGTGCGGCGACCTGGTGCGCAGCTACTCGCTCTCGGCCGCACGGCCGGACGGCACATACCGGATCAGCGTGAAGCGCGAGCCCGGCGGTCTCGGCAGTGGCTACCTCCACGACACCGTCCACCCGGGAACGACCCTGGAGGTCGCCGCCCCGCGCGGGGAATTCGTCCTCGACGACGGCACCGCACCCGTCGTGCTGGCCTCGGCCGGGATCGGCATCACCCCGGTGCTGGCAATGCTGCACCGGCTGGCCGCCGAGCACAGCCCACGGTGTGTGTGGTGGCTGCATGCGGCACGACAGCCGGAGGAGCAGGCATTCGCAGCGGAGACCGAGGCCCTGCTCAGCGAGCTTCCCCACGTCCGCACCCGCACGTACTACAGCGCCGCCGACGGAACGTGCCCCGCCGTGGACGCCACGCCAGGGCGGCTCACCGCGACCCACCTCGCCGACCTGGACCTGCCACGGGACGCCGTCGCCTACGTCTGCGGGCCCACGGGGTTCATGACCGACGTGACGGCGGGGCTGGTCGCCACCGGCCTCGACCCGCGCAAGATCCACACCGAGACCTTCGGCGCACTCACCGCGATCAACCCCGGTGTCGTGCGACGACCTGACCTCGTCCCCCGGGTGCCGCCGGGGCCGCCGGGCACGGGGCCCACCGTCTCCTTCGCGCGGAGTGGCATCAGCGCACCGTTCGACGAGTCCAGAGCCAACATCCTCGAGTTCGCCGAAGCCTGCCACATCCCCACGCGATGGCAGTGCCGCACCGGGGTCTGCCAGACCTGTCAGACCCCGGTCCTCACCGGCGAGGTCGACTACGCGCCCAGCCCGCTCACCGACCCGCCCCCCGGCACGGTGCTCGTCTGTTGCGCGCGTCCGCGCAGCGAGATCGTGCTCGACATGTGACCACCCGAGAGGAACACACCGTGCAGTACCAACTCGAGGTCGTCGTCCTCCCCGTGGCGGACGTCGACCGCTCGCTCGCGTTCTACACCGAGCAGGTCGGCTTCGACCTCGACGTCGACTACCGACCCACCGACGACTTCCGCGTCCTGCAGTTGACCCCGCCCGGATCGTCCTGTTCGGTCCAGCTGCAACTCTCGTCCCCCAGGACGGCCATTGCGGAACGAACCCATTACCTCGTCGTCCCGGACGTCGAGAAGGCGCGGCGAGAGCTACTCGACCGCGGCGTCGCGGTCGGCGAGGTCCGCCACAAGGCGCCGGTCGACCGCTGGGCAGGAGGCTGGGACGTGGGCGTCGACCCCGAACATCGGGACTATGCGAGCACCGCCGAACTGGTTGATCCCGACGGCAACGTCTGGGTGTTGCAGGAGCGCGGGCACGCAGAAGGTCCTCGCTGACCAGCAGCGCGCGGCCCGAGCCGTGCCGCCTCCACGAAGCTGCGCACCCTGCCGTCCCCGGCGACGGTTGTCGGCCCCTCTTCAAGCCTGCTATTGGAAGGAAACCCATGCCCGTCACGCGAATCGCGATACGAAGCGGGAAGTCCGTCGAGTACAAAAAGGCGCTGCTCGACGAAATCTACGAAGCGATGCTCACGAGTGTGCAGATCGAGCCGGGCGACCGTTTCACGGCGCTCACGGAGCACGGTGACGGGGAATTCTCCTACGGCGACTTGCTGGGTATCGACCGCTCCGACGATCTCGTGCAGATCCAGGTGTTCTGGGCACCTGGCAAGGCCACCGACGCCAAATTGGCGATGTACCGCGAGATCGTCGACCGACTGGGGAGGAATCCGGGCGTCCGCGCCGAGGATGTCCTCATTTCGGTCGTCGAGACCGCCGCGGAGAACTGGTCGTTCGGGAACGGCGAGGCGCAGTTCCACGATCTCACCTGATTGTCCGCGATACAGGTGCAGCAGGCCGGCGCACGCCGGGCACCGCGATCATCGACGAGTCAGAGCCCTGACAAAGCCGCGTCGATCCGGGCGCGCAGCCGGGCGTGGCCGTCGCGCAGGTCGCCACGCTCGGCGCGGACCTCGACGAGCGTCCGCCCCGCGGGGACCCCCAGCACCTCGGCGAGCTTCGCGGGATCGTCGACGGCCGTGTGGGCGACACCGACCGCCGCGCACAGCGCCGCGACGTCGACGGTGTGCGGGGTCCCGAAGACCCGCTCGAAGGACGCCGCGTGTGCGGGAGCGCCCTGTTCGAGCAGGCTGAAGATGCCACCCCCGCGGTCGTTGAGCACCACGAACGTCAGGTCGGGGGCGGGCTCGTCGGGGCCGAGCACGAGCCCGGTGGTGTCGTGCAGCAACGTCAGGTCGCCGAGGAGGGCGAAGGTCGGTCCGTCGTGGGCGAGTGCCACACCGGTGGCGGTGGAGACGGTCCCGTCGATACCCGCGACGCCGCGGTTGGACACGACGGTCAGCCCGGCCCGCGGCGCCCCGGCCAACGCCATGTCCCGCACGGGGTTCGACGAGCCCAGGACCAGCGCGGCACCGTCGGGCAGCGCCGCGGCGAGGGCGTGCGCGAGCCGCAGCCCGGTGGGCGCGTCGTCGGCGAGCGCGGCGTCGAGGGCGACGGACGCGGCCCGGTCGGCCGCCTGCCAGCGGGCGAGCCAGCCCGCGTCGGGCCGCATCGCCGGCAGCGACCCGACGGCGCGGACGGTTGCGGCGACGTCGGTCCAGGGGGCGCCGTCGCCGATCGCGTGGACGGCGACGGCGGGGTCGGCGAGCAGCCGTTGCACGGGGCGGTGCAGCGTCGGCCGACCGGCGACGACGACCTGGGCCGGCCGCAACGACGGATCGCCCAGCAGCCAGGGCCCCGCGCGCAACCCCGCGCCCCAGTACCCCGACGACGGCTCGGCGACGACCGGTAGGCCCGCGAGGTCGAGCCCGGCGGGCGCTCCCGGCCCGACGACGACGACCGTCGGCGCGGCCGGGTCGAGCGGCAACGGCTCGGAGGCGGCCGGCATCCCCGGGGCGACAGCGGTCCACGGGCGGCCGCCGGCACGGCCGTCCAGGGGGTCGGGCCAGGACGTGTCGTCGTCGGGCACGAGGGGCTCGGCGAACGGGACGTCGAGGTGCACCGGGCCCGGTTCCCTGAGGGCGGCGGCCAGCGCCCGGTCGACCGCGGCGCGCCAGCGGCCCTGCTGCCCCGCCTCCGAGCGCGCGACGGCCAGCACCGCGGCGTGCCGCACGGCGTCGCCGAAGATCCCCGGCTGCACGACGGTCTGGCTGGCGCCGGTGCCGACCAGCTCGGGCGGCCGGTCGGCGGTGAGCGCGACGAGCGGCACCCCGGCGTACGACGCCTCCAGCACGGCCGGGTGCAGGTTGGCCACCGCGGTGCCCGAGGTCGTGCAGACGGGGACGGGACGGCCGGAGCGCAGCGCGAGCCCGAGCGCGAGGAACGCGGCCGTGCGTTCGTCGATTCGGACGTGGAGCCGCAGCCTGCCGGCGGCGTCGGCGTCGTGCAGCGCGATCGCGAACGGGGCGTTGCGCGACCCCGGGCAGAGCACGACGTCGCCGACGCCGCATCGCACCAGCTCGTCGACGATGACCCTGGCCTGGGCCGTCGAGGGGTTCACCCGCGCGAGTCTACGAACGGACGAACCGCGGACGGCGGCGCGGCGCATATCGTCGGCTGGATCACCCCGACGGAGGCGTGCATGGGCGAGGACGGTTTCTGGGACGACGTCGAGCGGCACCTGGTCCGCTACGGGGGGCCGTTCACCCCGGCCGTGATCGAGAGCGCGGCGGGCTCGTTCGTCCGAGACTCCACGGGCCGGGCCATCCTCGACTTCACGTCGGGCCAGATGAGCGCGGTGCTCGGGCACTCGCACCCGGACGTCGTCGCCACGGTCCGCGAGTCGGTCGCGACGCTGGACCACCTCTTCAGCGGCATGCTGTCGCGCCCGGTCGTCGACCTGGCCCGCGAGCTCGCCGCGACGCTGCCCGACCCGCTGGAGCGCACGCTGCTGCTGACGACGGGCGCGGAGTCGAACGAGGCGGCGCTCAAGATGGCGAAGCTCTACACCGGCGGCTGGGAGGTCGTGAGCTTCGCGCAGTCGTGGCACGGCATGACCGGCGGCGCCGCGTCGGCGACCTACAGCGCGGGCAGGCGCGGCTACGGCCCGCCGATCCCCGGCAACCTCGCGATCCCGGCGCCCTACGCCTACCGCAGCGTGTTCGGCGACGACTGGCGCACCGAGCTCGACGTCGCCTGGGACCTGGTCGACCGGCAGTCGGCGGGCGCGCTCGCGGCGTGCCTGGTGGAGCCGATCCTGTCGTCGGGCGGGGTCGTCGAGCTGCCGCCCGGATACCTGGAGGCGTTGCGGCGCAAGTGCGACGAACGCGGGATGCTGCTCGTCCTCGACGAGGCGCAGACCGGTGTCGCCCGCACCGGCACCATGTACGCCTTCGAGCGCGACGGCGTCGTCCCCGACATCCTGACGTTGTCGAAGACGCTCGGCGCCGGGCTCCCGCTCGCCGCGACGATCACGTCCGCCGAGATCGAGGAGCGCTGCCACGAACGCGGCTTCCTCTTCTTCACCACTCACGTCTCCGACCCGCTGCCCGCCGCCGTCGGGCTGACCGTGCTCGACGTGGTCCGCCGCGACGGGCTGGTCGCGCGGGCCGCCGAGCTGGGCACCCGGCTGCGGGCCGGGCTGCGCGAGCTGGCCGCCCGGCACGACTGCATCGGCGACGTCCGTGGCCGCGGGCTGCTGCAGGGCATCGAGCTCGTCACCGACCGCACGACGAGGGAGCCCGCCGACAAGCTGGGCCGCGCCGTCACCGCCGAGTGCCTGGCGCTCGGGCTGCACATGAACGTCGTGCAGCTGCCGGGCATGGGCGGGGTGTTCCGCATCGCGCCGCCGCTGACCGTCGCCGACTCCGAGGTCGACCTCGGGCTGGACATCCTCGACCGGGCTCTGACGAACGTCGCCACGGGGTGACGTAGTTTCGGGTCGTCATGAGCGCGACCCTGCAGGCCACCGATCTCGCCGCCGGCCACGGCGCCCGCGTCCTGTTCTCCGGGCTCGATCTCGTCGTCGCGCCCGGCGACGTGGTCGGACTCGTCGGCGCCAACGGCGCCGGCAAGTCGACGTTGCTGCGGCTGCTGGCCGGCGAGGACCGGCCCGAGGAGGGCTCGGTCGCCCTCAGCCCGCCCGACGCGACCGTCGGGCACCTGCCGCAGGAGCCCGACCGCCGTCCCGGCGAGACCGTCGCCGCGTTCCTGTCCCGGCGCACCGGGGTCACTGCCGCGCAGGAGCTGATGGACGCCGCCGCGGCCGCGCTGTCCGACGGTGCCGCGGGCGCCGACGACCTGTACGCCACCGCGCTCGACCGCTGGCTCTCCCTCGGCGGCGCCGATCTCGACGAACGCGCCGGCGCGGTGAGCGCCGAGGTGGGCCTGGGCGTCGACCTCGACACCCCGATGACGGCGCTCTCCGGCGGGCAGGCCGCGCGGGCGGGGCTCGCCGCGCTGCTGCTCTCGCGCTACGACGTGCTGCTGCTCGACGAGCCCACCAACGACCTCGACCTCGACGGGCTGGAGCGCCTCGAACGCTTCGTGACGGGCCTGCGCTCGCCCGCCGTGATCGTCTCCCACGACCGGGAGTTCCTGGCGCGCACGGTGACCCGCGTCGTCGAGCTCGACCTCGCCCAGCAGCAGGTCGGTGTGTACGACGGCGGCTACGACAGCTACCTCGCCGAGCGCGAGGTGGCCCGCCGGCACGCCCGCGAGGCCTACGAGGACTACGCCGACACCCTCGGCGGACTCAAGGACCGCGCCCAGATGCAGCGCAACTGGATGGCGCAGGGCGTGCGCAACGCACGTCGCAAGTCGACCGACAACGACAAGATCGGCCGCAACAAGCGCGCCGAGACCAGCGAGAAGCAGGCCGCCAAGGCCCGGCAGACGCAGCGGATGATCGAGCGGCTCGACGTCGTCGAGGAGCCCCGCAAGGAGTGGGAGCTGCGCATGACGATCGCCGCGGCCCCGCGCTCGGGAACCGTCGCGGCGTACGCCGACGCGGCCGTCGTGACGCGCGGGTCGTTCACCCTCGGCCCCGTGAGCGTCCAGGTCGACTGGGCGGACCGGGTCGTCGTCACCGGGGCCAACGGCTCGGGCAAGACGACGCTGCTCGCCGCCCTGCTGGGCCGCATCCCGGTCGACTCGGGAGCCGCCGGGCTCGGGTCCGGGGTCCGGGTCGGGGAGGTCGACCAGGCGCGCGGGCTGTTCATGGGCGACGCGTCGCTGGCCCGCGCGTTCGGCGAGGCGGTCCCGGACTGGAACGACTCCGACGTCCGCACGCTGCTCGCGAAGTTCGGGCTGACCCGCGAGCACGTGCCGCGCCCGGCGTCGTCGCTGTCACCCGGCGAGCGGACCCGCGCGGCGCTGGCGCTGCTGCAGGCCCGCGAGGTCAACCTCCTGGTGCTCGACGAGCCCACCAACCACCTCGACCTGCCCGCGATCGAGCAGCTCGAACAGGCCGTCGAGAACTTCCCCGGGACCGTGCTGCTGGTGACCCACGACCGCCGGATGCTCGACACCGTCCGCGCGACGCGGCGCTGGCACGTCGACGCGGGGAAGGTCGACGAAGCACAGTGAGTGGCAATCGTCGCCATGGCGACGATTGCCACTCACGAGGGTGGTCAGGACTCGGGCGTGGGTTCGGCCTGCGGGCCGATCGCGAAGCGGAGCTCCTGGCCTTCGGAGGTCTCGACCGGCTGCACGTCCAGCACCTTGTCGTCGAGGACCTCCGCGGCCGCGGGCTCCAGGAACACGGTCACCCCGTCGCCGGTGAGCACCGTGTCGCTCTCGACCGGCTGGGCCGCGAGCGACAGCTCCAGGCCCTGGTCGGGCTCGGTGGAGGCGATGCGCAGACCCCCTCCGTCGGGGAGTTCTGCGTCGGCCGTCAATGACTTGATGGCCTCTGCCGCGGTCTCGGTGATTGCCAACATTCACCCCACACTAGGCACGTGTCCGGCCGCTCGCACGCCCGCCGAGCCGCCGGTCACGTCGATTCAGCCGAACCGGTCGGGGTCCGGACCCAGTCGGGTGCCCGCGTCGAGCGAGCTCACCGTCGCCATCTCCTCGTCGGAGAGCGCGAAGTCGAAGACGTCGATGTTCTCCCGGATCCGCGACGGCGTCACCGACTTGGGGAACACGATGTTGCCCAGCTGGACGTGCCAGCGCAGCACGACCTGGGCCGCCGACTTGCCGTGCGCCTGCCCGATCGCGACCAGCCGCTCGTCGGACAGCAGCTCGCCGCCCTTGGCGATCGGCGCCCACGCCTCGGTGAGGATCCCGTGCGCCGCGTGGTATTCGCGCAGGTCGGCCTGGGTGAGCAGCGGGTGCAGCTCGATCTGGTTGACCGCGGGGACGGTGCCGGTCTCGGCGGCGAGGCGCTCGAGGTGCGCAACCTGGAAGTTGGAGACGCCGATCGCGCGGGCGAGGCCGTCCTTCGCGCACCGCTCCAGGCCCTCCCAGGTCTCGACGTAGACGTCGGCCTGCGGGCGGGGCCAGTGGATCAGGTAGAGGTCGACGTGGTCGAGGCCCAGCTTCTCCAGGCTCTCGCCCAGCGCCGCGACCGCGGAGTCGCGGCCCTGCCGGTCGTTGGCCAGCTTGGTGGTGACGAAGACCTCGTCGCGCGCGAGTCCCGACTCGGCCAGGGCGCGGCCCACCTCGGCCTCGTTACCGTAGGCCTGGGCGGTGTCGATGTGCCGGTAGCCGGCGTCGAGCGCCTGGCGGACCGCCTCGACCGTCTCGCCGGGACCGACCTGGAAGACGCCGAAACCGAACTGCGGTATCGCGACGCCGTTGTTCAACGTCAGGTTGGGGACAGAGCTCATACGACCGGTCTACCCGATGCGGCGCCGCCACACCCTGTCGCCTGCGCACGATCGTCCGACGATGCGCGCGGGCCCTCTGTGGCCCTGGACCGCCGCGACCGGGGTGCCCGGCGCGCCGGGCTGACCACTCCTGGTTCGCCGGGTGCGGCCGCGCCCGGCGTGATCGCAGTCGGGGTGACCGCACTTGGCGATCGCCGCCCGCGGGACGTCCGCGACATCCCCGGTTGATCGCCGTCCTCGGGACATGCACGCACCAGGATGCGCCCATGTCCCTCGCTCGACGATCACCACGGGGGCCACGGCCCGTCGGGACACCTCACGCGCGGGCCGGCTCGACGACCGTCCCACCCGGCCCGACGGCCTTCGCCGGCAACCCCGCCGCCCGGGCCGCCCACACCGCCAGCGTCGCGACGAGCAACACCTCGGTCAGCGCCAGCCCCCGCTCGACCAGGCCCAGCGGGATGGTGTTCCACCACGAGCGGCCGGTGATCGGGCGGAGCGCGAAGCCCCACAGGATCGGCAGGAACCACCCCAGCGACGCCAGGGCCAGCACCCGCGTCCAGACCCGGGCGGCGAACGACTCCGACCTGCCGCGCTGCCCGCGCGCGACGAGCAGCCCCCCGATCGGCAGCGCGAGGAAGGCGACGAGGCTCGCGTAGCGGTGGATGTAGCCGCCGACGCTCGGTCCGACCGCCCAGTTCGTCTTCTCGAACACGACCACGGTGACCATGCCGAGGACCCACACCGCGAGCATGACCGTCGCCCCGGAGAGCGGCCCCAGGACCCGGGTGCGCGCCAGCGCCACCAGCACGGCCAGCGACCCGACGGCGAGCGCGATCACGCCGACGTCGAAAAGCCAGGCGTCGGGGCCGAGCGCGTACTCGCTGATCGTGCGGCGGACGGGGTCGACGCGACCGGCGGAGACGACGTGCAGCGCCCCGACCAGCACGATCGCCAGCGCGACGCCGAGCCCGCCGACCGCGGCCAACCCCCGCGACACGGTGTCCCTGGGCACACGGCTCCCCTCGTCGCCCGCCCGTTGAGAAGTCAACGATCGGAGACCGGCCCCGAGCTCCCCCGGTGGAGGCCGAGGGCGCGGGCCGCGAGCTGGGCGAGGTGGACGGGTTCGCGGGTCCCGGCCTGACGCAGCTGGGTCCGGCAGCTGAAGCCGTCGGCCAGCACCGCGACATCGGCGTCGGCCGCCCGGACGGCCGGCAGCAGGACGCGTTCGGCGCACGCCATCGAGACGTCGTAGTGGCCGTCCTCGAACCCGAAGTCGCCGGCGAGCCCGCAGCAGCCCGAGTCCAGCACCTCGGCGTCGATCCCCAACGCGCGCATGACCGTCCGGTCGGCGTCGACGCCCAGCTCGGCGTGCTGGTGGCAGTGCACCTGCACGAGCGCGCGGCCGCCGGGCGCGGTGACCAGTCCGGGGAGCTCGTCGGCGTGCCGGGCAAGGACCTCGGCGAACGTCCGCACCCCGTCGGCGAGCAGCGCGACGTCGGGGTCGTCGGGCAGCAGCTCGGCCGCGTCGGCGCGCAGCGCGGCCGTGCACGACGGCTCCAGCCCGACCACCGGCACACCCGCGGTGAGCCACGGACGGATCGTGCGCAGGCTGCGCGCCACCACCTTCCGCGCGGTGTCCAGCTGTCCGGTGGACTTCCAGGTCAGCCCGCAGCACACCGCCCGCGGCGGGAGCTCGACGGCGTAGCCCAGGGCTTCCAGCACCGCGACCGCGTCGGTCGCGATCGCCGGGTCGAAGTGGTCGGTGAACGTGTCCGGCCAGAGCAGCAGCCGCCCACGCCGGGCTCGTGCGGGACGGACGGCACGCAACGGGCGGCGGGCGGCGCTGCGGGCGAACGAGGTCCGGGCGATCGGCGGGATGCCGCGTCGGGGGTCGATCCCGGCGAGGCGCTTCGCCGGCGCCGCCAGCGGCCCGCGCGCCGCCGCGTTGAGGGCGTCCACCAGCCGCGCCGGCAGCCTGCCGACGATCCCCAGCCACCGCGGCAGCGCGCCCATCGAGTAGTGCGAGGCGGGTCGGCGGCGTCCGGCCCAGTGCTGGGCGAGGAACTCCGCCTTGTACGCGGCCATGTCGACGCCGACCGGGCAGTCGCGCTTGCAGCCCTTGCAGGACAGGCAGAGATCGAGCGCCTCGGCGACGTCGGGCGAGTCCCACCCACCACCGACGACCTGCCCGTTGGCCATCTCGAACAGCAGTCGCGCCCGGCCGCGGGTGGAGTGCATCTCCTCGCCGGTCGCGCGGTAGCTGGGGCACATGACCCCGCCGGATCCGGTGACGCAGCGCCCGACGCCGAGGCAGCGCCGCGTGGCGCGGGTGAAGCTGCCGCGGTCGTCCGCGAACGCGAGCTGCGGTGTGTCGGCGATGGACGGCATCCCGACGAAGACGCGCAGGTCGTCGTCGAGCTTGGCGGGGCGCACGAGGCAGCCGGGGTTCATCCGGTCGTCGGGATCCCAGACTGCCTTGAACTCCTCGAACCCCTCGATGATCGACGGCGGGTACATGCGCGGCAGCAGCTCTGCACGGGCGGTGCCGTCGCCGTGCTCGCCGGAGAGCGACCCGCCGTGCGCGACGACGAGGTCGGCCGCGGCCTCCATGAAATCCCGGAAGTTGGCGATCCCGCTGCGCGAGAGCAGGTCGAAGTCGATGCGCACGTGCAGACAGCCGTCGCCGAAGTGCCCGTAGTAGACGCCGCGACGGCCGTGGTCGGCCAGCACCCGGTCGAACTCGCGCAGGTAGGCGCCGAACCTCTCCGGCGGGACCGCCGCGTCCTCCCAGCCGGGCCACGCCTCGCCGCCGTCGGGGCTGCGGGTGAGGATGCCCGCGCCGTCCTCCCTGATGCGCCACAACGCCTTCTGCGCCGCCGGGTCGCCGACGACGACGCTCGTCGCCCCGTAGGACCGCATCGCCGCCGCCACGGCTGCCGCGGCGGCCTCGGCCTCCCGCCGCGTCGCCCCACCCGTCTCGACGTAGAGCCAGCCACCGCCCTCCGGCAGGGCCTCGGTGGCCCGCTCGAGGGGGTCGTGCGCACGCAGGGCGGCGACCAGCCCGGCGTCCATCCCCTCGATCGTCAACGGGGCGTGCTCGCGGACGACCATGACGTGGTCGGCGGCGACGTAGGCGTCGGGGAAGCCGAGGACGGCCAGTGCGCGGGCCGGCGGGGACTCGACGAGGCGCACCGTGGCCTCGGTGACGACCGCGCAGGTGCCCTCCGTCCCGACGAGCGCCTTCGCCAGGTCGAAGGCACCGGGCACGAGGCTGTCGAGGTTGTACCCCGAGACCCGGCGCGTGAGCTCCGGGACCGACGACCGGATCTCACCCGCCAGCCGGGACCCCAGGGCGCGCAGCCGGTCCGGGATGTCGCCGGTCGAGGCGGGGCCGGCGGTGAGCCGCTCGCCGCGGTAGGTCAGGACGTCGAGCGACACCGTGTTGTCGACGGTCTTGCCCCACGCGACCGAGTGCGACCCGCAGGCGTTGTTCCCGATCATGCCGCCGAGCGTGCAGCGCGAGTGCGTCGACGGGTCCGGGCCGAAGGTCAGACCGTGCGGTCGGGCGGCGTCGCGCAACGTGTCGAGCACGACCCCTGGCTGGACGCGGGCGGTCCCGGCCTCGGGGTCGATGTCGAGGACACGGTTCATGTGCGCGCGGAAGTCGAGCACGACGGCGGTGTTCACCGCCTGCCCGGCGATCGACGTGCGCGCCCCCACCGGCAGGACCGGGACGTCGTGGCGGCGGCAGACCTCGAGCGCGGCCTCGACGTCTGCGGCGTCGCGGGGGGCGACCACGCCGATCGGCACCCGCCGGTAGTTCGACGCGTCCGCCGACCACATCGCGCGGTGCGCGGCATCGAACCGGACGCCTCCGGACACGGCTGCGGCAAGGTCGGCAGCGAGGTCGGCGGCGAGGTCGGCAGCGAGGTCGGCGGTCCCGTCGGTGCGCACGTCCCCCAGTCTCTGCTCCCGACGCCGTGCCGCGCCCACCGGGCCGCCCCGACCCCGACCGCGGCGGTGCGCCGAGCCGCTCCTGCCGCCGGCGGCCACAGCGGGCGCGCGACCGGCCGGCTCCCGCCCGCGCAGCCCGTCCCGGTGCTTCGCCGAGCGGGAGCAGCCGCTCCACCCGTCGCCCGCACTTGGTAACGTCGCCCGGCGCAGGTCCAGCAGCGTGGCCCGCGGTCAGAACGCCGAGACCGAGCCCGCTGGACAGGTGCCCATGCACGACGACCTCGATCCGTCCCCGACGATCGAGGCCCTCAGCCGACCCGCGACCGCCGACCACGTCGGCCGGTTCAGGCTGGACCTCGCCACGGGCGCGTGGACATGGCCGGTGCTCCCGGCCGGCCCCGCACGTCACCTCGACCCCCGCGACGTGCTCTCCCTGTCGACGGCGGACGGCGCGGCCACGATCGCCGAGGCCGTCACGAAGGGCGCGCCCGTCTGCGGGATGTTCCGGGTCGCCGACGGCTCGGGGCCCGCGCGCAGTCTGCTGGTCCTCGTCGAGCCCGACCTCGACGGGGCGGAGGTGGTCGCGGCCGTGGGGACCGTCGTCGACCTGGGCACCGAGCGCGACGAGCTGCTCGGACGCGCCGACCAGTTGGAGACGGCGTTGCGCAGCCGCCCGGTGATCGAGCAGGCCAAGGGCATGCTGATGCAGCTGAAGGGATGCTCGGAGGACGACGCGTTCCGGCTGCTGATCACGCTCTCGCAGGCGGTCAACCGCAAGCTGCGCGACGTCGCGGTCGAGATCGTCGGTGCGCTCCCCGCGGGAACCCCGCTGCCCCGCGACATCGCCCGCGCCCTCTCGAGTGAGCTCGGAACGACCCGGCGCGACGGCGACACCGCGAGCCGCCGCGACCGGGACGGGCAGGCCTGGCACTGAACCGGCAGCGCCGGCGCGAGGTGCCGGCACCGCGGCGCGGCGTCCGCGCCCGCCGGGCAGGACCGGTCAGGAGCCGCTGACACCGACGACCGTCCGGAACGACGTGTGTCGGCTGGGACGGCGGGGGACGCTCGACTGCGGCCCCGCTTCACCGGACCCGCTCCTGCCGGTCTACCCCGACCCCGGCGGTCGGTCACCGAGCCGCACGGCCCGGGACGCGCGGTTGGTCAGGTCGAGTTCGTAGTCCTGGCCGACGAGGTCGGCTCCGAAGCTGTGATGCGGCCTCTCGGCGACGAGTCGGAAGCCGGCGTCGAGGTAGATCCGCCGGGCGGCGGCGAGCACGTCGTTGGTCCAGAGCCGGAGGCGCTCGTAGCCCTCGGTGCGGGCGAAGTCGACGCAGGTGGCGACGAGCCGGGTGCCGAGCCCGTGGCCGCGTGCGGCGGGGTCGACGAGCAGAAGGCGAAGGACTGCGGTCGAGTCCCGTCCGGGGACGCAGAAGACGCAGCCGACGCGGCGGCCCTCCAGCTCGGCGATCCACGCACGGGACCCCGCCGCGCCGGCGCCGAAGTCGGCGACGATCCGTGCGACGAGCGCCTCGAACGACGCGTCCCAGCCGAACTCCCGCGCGTACTGCTCGCCGTGCGCGGCGACGACCCAGCCGAGGTCACCCGGCCTGCCGAGTTCTCGGATCTCCATGACCTCCCCCTTTCACTGAAACACTCGTTTCAGTAGGGTGGACCGCGTGCCCCGGGATGCGCAAGGGTCGGCCCGCCGGGCCGAGCTGCTGGAGAAGGCGTACGCCTACGTCCTGCAGCACGGCCTCGCCGGCATGTCGCTGCGCCCGCTCGCCGAGGCGATCGAGACCAGTCCGCGCGTGCTCCTGTATCTGTTCGGCTCGAAGGACGGCCTGGTCAGGGCCCTGCTCGCGCGGGCTCGCGAGGCCGAGCTCGACGGGCTCCCGCCGGGTGAGGTCCCCGTGGCGGCCGTCTGGGAGTGGCTCGCCGCCCCGGAGCACCGCGGTCTCCTGCGGTTGTGGGTCGAGGGCTACGCCCGCTCGCTCGTCGAGCCCGACGGGCCGTGGGCCGGCTTCGCCGAGGCGACGGTGGCGGACTGGCTCGCCGTCCTGCGCCGGACCCTCACCGAACCCGCCGCGACCGCCGCACTGGCGCTCTTGCGTGGCGCGCTCCTCGACCTCCTCGCCACGGGTGACCGAGCCCGCACCACCGCCGCTGTGCAGGCCTTCGCTCCCTAGCCCCAGGTGCCACCGGACAGTGCGGACACCGGCGGCGTCGACCGGTCGCGGGCCCGCACCCGGGCGCGACGTAGGGTCCGCTGCGTGAGCGACGCCGTCTCCGAGCTGTTCGATCCCGAGGCCTGGACGGCCGTCCCGGGCTTCGACTTCACCGACATCACCTACCACCGGGCCGTGTCCACGGGCGCGGTGCGGATCGCGTTCGACCGCCCGGAGGTGCGCAACGCGTTCCGTCCGGGCACGGTCGACGAGCTGTACACCGCGCTCGACCACGCCCGGCAGAGCTCCGACGTCGGCTGCGTGCTGCTGACCGGCAACGGCCCGTCCCCGCGCGACGGCGGCCGGGCGTTCTGCTCGGGCGGCGACCAGCGGATCCGCGGCCGCAGCGGCTACCAGTACGCCTCGGGCGAGACGGCCGACACCGTCGAGCCCGGCCGGGCCGGCCGACTGCACATCCTGGAGTGCCAGCGGCTCATCCGGTTCATGCCCAAGGTCGTCATCGCCGTCGTCAACGGCTGGGCGGCGGGCGGCGGGCACTCGCTGCACGCGGTGGCCGACCTGACGCTGGCCAGCGCGGAGCACGCCCGGTTCAAGCAGACCGACGCCGACGTCGGCTCCTTCGACGGCGGCTACGGCTCGGCGTACCTGGCCCGGCAGGTCGGACAGAAGTTCGCCCGCGAGATCTTCTTCCTCGGGCAGGCCTACACCGCCGAGGAGATGCACGCGATGGGCGCGGTGAACCGGGTCGTCCCGCACGCCGACCTGGAGAAGGTCGCGCTGGAGTGGGCCACGCTCATCAACGGCAAGTCACCGCAGGCCCAGCGGATGCTGAAGTACGCGTTCAACCTGGCCGACGACGGGCTCGTCGGCCAGCAGCTGTTCGCCGGTGAGGCGACGCGGATGGCGTACATGACCGACGAGGCCGTCGAGGGGCGCGACGCGTTCCTGGAGAAGCGCGAGCCCGACTGGGCGCCCTATCCCTGGCACTACTGAGCGCCGTCACGCCCACGCCCGGGCGCAACCTCATCGTCGTCGGAGCCGCTCGACAGGACGCTCAGGTTGCGCTCGGGGCGGGGCGGGTCAGCGCAGGCGGCGGAGCGGGTCAGCAGGCGGGGGCCGTCCCGCCGGCGCGGATCGTGTCGAGGTCGGCGACGGCCTCGTCGAGCCGGTCGACCTTGACCAACGTCATCCCCGCGGGCGCCGCGGCCTTGGCCTCCGCACAGTTGGCCGACGGCACGAGGAACACCTGCGCCCCGGCGTCCTCGGCCGCGATCAGCTTGAGCGGGATGCCCGCGATCGCGCCGACGTCGCCGGTCGCGGTGATCTCGCCGGTGCCCGCGATGAACTTCCCGCCGGTCAGCTCGCCCGGGGTGAGCCGGTCGACGACGGCGAGGGAGAACATGAGCCCCGCCGACGGTCCGCCCACACCGGTGAGCGAGATGGTGATCGAGTCGTCGGGCGCCGCGGGCCGGGCTACGGGGGCGATGCCCAGCCCGCCCTGGGTGCTGCCGCTGAGCTGGATCAACGTGACGGTGACGGTCTGCTGGGCGCCCTCGCCGCGGACGATGTCGACGGGGACCTGCTGACCCGGCGCCGTCCCGGTGAGCGCGGCGCGGATGTCGGCGATCTTCGTGATCGGCTTGCCCTGCACAGAGACGATCCGGTCGCCGGGCCGCAGCACGGGGTTGACCGGGATCCCGGGGATGTCGGGGCCGACGATCACCTGCGCGGGCAGGTTGAGGAAGGTCAGCGCGGCCGAGACGGCGTCGGTCTCCGAGCTGTCGAAGTCGGCGTCGTTCTTGGCGTCGACCTCCTGCTGGGTCTGGCCCGGCGGGAAGACCGCGCTGCGCGGGACCACCTGCTGGTCGGGGTTCGCCCAGGCCCCGAGGACCTGGAACATCGTGAGCCCGTCGGTGACCGACACCGTCGTCATGTTCAGGTGCCCGGACGTCGGGTAGGTGGGCAGCCCGGAGATGTCGACGACGGGCTTGCCGTCCTGTGTGTCGAGGGTGTTGAACGTCGGGCCGGGGCCGAGGGCGACGATCGGCACCGGGACCGTCGCACCGAGCACGCAGACCGCCAGCAGGCCGGCGACGGCGAGCAGCAGCCGCACGGTGCTCGGACCGGGACGGCGAACCCGGGGCGTGGGCGGGGCGGGGGTGGCGCTCACCGGACACCTGACACGTGCGGACTCCCTGGAATGCCTGGGTGGGACGGCGCCCCCGACCGCCCGATCACCCCGGACGATACGACGCGTCCCTGAGCACGGCCGCGCGGCCCGGGTCGCACGATCAGGTCCGACGCCGCGGCCCCCTGCCGGGAGTGGCCGTCAGCGGGTCGACGGGCCAGTCGTGCTTGGGGTACCGGCCGCGCAGCTCGGCGCGGACCTGCGGGTACCCGCCCGTCCAGAACGAGGCGAGATCCGCGGTCACCGCCGCGGGCCGGCCCGCGGGCGAGAGCAGGTGCAGCAGCACGGGGAGCCGCCCGCCCGCGACGGTCGGCGTCGCCGTCCAGCCCAGCACCTCCTGCAGCCGCACGGCGAGGACGGGCTGGTCGCCCGACCAGTCCAGGGCGATGCGCGAGCCCGTCGGCACCTCGAGGCGTTCGGGGGCGAGCTCGTCGAGCCGGTGGGCGACGGCCGGGTCCAGCAGCATCCGGACGATCTGCCCGGCCTCGACCTTCCCGAGGTCGGCGCGGCGGCGGGCGCGGTCGAGCGGGCCGGTCCACCAGCGGTCGGGGTCGGCGAGCAGGGCCTCGTCGGACACGTCGGGCCACGGGTCGCCGAGCACCCGGTGCAGGGTCGCGACGCGGTCGCGCAGCGCTCGGGCGGACGCGCTCCAGTGCAGGAGGCCGAGCCCCTCGGTGCGCAGGCCGTCGAGCAGCGCCGCGCGGACCGCCGACCGGTCCGGGGCGGGCAGCGGGCGTTCGTCCAGGACGATCGCGCCGAGCCTCCGGACCCGGCGGGCGCGGACGTCGCCGTCGACCCACGCGACCTCGTCGGTGTCGGCGAGCAGCGTGGCCGCGACGCGCTCGGCGAGCTCGCGGTCGGCGGCCGCGGCGAGCCGGACCCGGCCGTGCTGGGCGCCGGGCGTCCGGTCGGCGGTGGCGACGGCGAGCCACTCGTGGTCGGCGAGCGGGCCCGGCGGCACCTCGACGGCCGTCCCGCCGGCCATCAGGAACACCGGGCCACCACCCGCACGACGACACGCGAGCCGCTCGGGATGCGCGAGCGCGACGACCTCGGCCGCCCCGGAACGCGCTCCGGAACGCCCGGCCGCCTCTCGGTCCACCAGCCGTTCGAGCCGTCGCGCCTCGGCCCGCCAGCGGCCGGCGCCGGGGGCCGAGCCCGTCCGCAGCCCGCGCAGCACGTCGTCGACGTCGGTGCCGGTGGCGAGGGTGTCGTCGTCGAGCAGCGCGACGACCTCGGCCGCGGCCCGCGTCCCGACGGCCGCGGCGCCGTCGAGCAGGGCCCGGGCGAGCCGCGGATGCAGGCCGAGGCCGGCCATGTCGCGCCCGCGCGGGGTGATCGAGCCGCCGGCGTCGACGGCACCGAGCGAGCGCAGGACCTCGCGGCCCGCGGCGAGCGGACCGTCGGGCGGCGGGTCCCACCAGGTCAGCCCGGTCCCGTCGGGGGTACCCCACTCGGCGAGGTCGAGCGCGAGCCGGGTCAGGTCGGCCGTGCGGATCTCCGGCTCCGGGAAGCGCGCGAGCACCTCTCCCGCGGCCCAGCAGCGCACGGCCCGGCCGGGCGCCTCGCGACCGGCTCGGCCTGCCCGCTGCTCGGCCACGGCCGCCGACACCCTCGTGGTGACCAGCCCCGCGAGGCCGCGGCGGTGGTCGACGCGCGGGACGCGGGCGAGCCCGGCGTCGACGACGGCCCGCACCCCCGGGACGGTCAGGCTCGACTCGGCGACGGCCGTCGCGAGCACGACGCGACGCCGTGGCCCGGGGGTGAGCGCGCGGTCCTGCTCGGCGACGGGCAGGCGCCCGTGCAGGGGCACGACGTCGGCGTCGACACCGTCGAGCGCGGCGGCGGTGCGCCGGATCTCCGCCACGCCGGGCAGGAAGGCCAGCACGTCACCCCGGTCCAGCACCGCGCGGACGGCACGGGCCACGCAGGCCTCGATCCTCTCCCCACGCGCGGGCGGCGCGTAGGAGACCTCGACCGGGAACGTGCGCGCCTCGATCGCCCGCACGGGAGCGCCGCCCAGCACGTCGGCGAGCCGGGTCGCGGCAACGGTCGCCGACGTCGCGAGCAGCCGCAGGTCGGGTCGCAGGCCGGCACGGGCGTCGAGCAGCAGCGCGAGCAGCAGGTCGGCGTCGAGATGCCGCTCGTGGCACTCGTCGAGGACGACCGTCGTCACCCCGGCGAGCTCCGGGTCGGCGGCGAGGCGCCGCAGCAGGAGCCCCGACGTCACCATCTCGACGCGGGTCCCCGCCGACACCTTGCGGTCGCCGCGCACCGCGTACCCGACGGTCCCGCCGACCCGCTCGCCCAGCAGTGACGCCATCCGGGCCGCGGCGGCGCGGGCCGCGAGCCGGCGGGGTTCGGCGACGAGGACGCGGCCCGGTTCGGCGGCGGCCAGCGCGAGCGGGACGAGCGTCGTCTTGCCGGTGCCCGGGGGTGCGACGAGGACCGCGGTGCCGTGCGCGGCGAGCGTCGCCACGACGTCGTCGAGGTGCCCGCGCACGGGCAGGTCGGGGAGGTCGGGCAGGCGCATCACCGGGGAGTCTCCCCTGCCGGAGCGGGCGGGGCCCACAGGGCGGGTCCGGCCGCATGACACGCTGGTCCGGCCCCTGCTCGACCGGAAAGGGAACGATGCTGCGCTCCGTTGTCGTCGACGGCTCCCCCGGGTCCGTCGCCGGGCTCGCCGCCGCGCTGGCCGCCGCACTCGACGGGACCGGCCCCGCGGTACGGCCGGTCGCCGTGCCCGGCCCCGACCCCGCCGGGGAGCTCCCGGAGGGCGCGGCCGTCGTCGTCTCGACGTCGGGCTCCACCGGCGAGCCCAAGCACGTCGTGCTCACCGCCGCGGCGCTCACGGCATCGGCGCGCGCGACGGAGGACCGGCTGGGCGGGCCCGGCCGGTGGCTGCTCGCCCTGCCCGCCGAGCACGTCGCCGGCATCCAGGTCGTGGTGCGGGCGCTGCTCGCGGGCGCCCCGCCGCAGGTGCAGGACGTGCGCGAGGGGTTCCGGCCCGACGGCTTCGCCCGGGCGACCGAGCGGCTGCCGCACGGCGACCGGCGCTACACGAGCCTGGTCCCGACCCAGCTGCTGCGCCTCCTCGACGCCGGGGGCGCGCCGCTGGCGGCGCTGCGCGGGTACGCGGCGGTACTGGTCGGCGGCGCCGCGCTCGATCCGGCCCTGCGCGCCAGGGCCCTCGACGCGGGTGTGCACGTCGTCACGACCTACGGGATGAGCGAGACCGCGGGTGGCTGCGTCTACGACGGCCTGCCGCTCGACGGGGTGAGCGTCACCCTCGAGGACGACGGGCGCATCGTGCTGGGCGGGCCGACGGTCGCGGCCGGCTATCTCGGCGACGCGGCCGCGACGGCGGCGGCCTTCGGCGGCGGCCGGTTCCGGACCGGCGACCTCGGGCGGCTCGACGACGGCAGGCTGACCGTGCTGGGCCGCGCCGACGACGTCGTGGTCACCGGCGGCGAGAAGGTCGCCCCGGCGGCGGTCGAGCGGGTGCTGGCCGCCCAGCCCGGGATCGCCGACGCCTGCGTCGTGGGGGTGCCCGACGAGCACTGGGGCGCGGTGGTGGCCGCCGCCGTCGTGCTCGCGCCCGACGGGAATCTCGACGACCTGCGCGCATCCCTGCGCGCGGCCGTGCGCACCGCACTCGGTCGTGCGGCCGTGCCCCGACGGTGGCTCGCGGTCGACGCGGTCCCGTTGCGCGGCATCGGAAAACCGGACCGTTCCGCCGTCGCACGACTGCTCAGCGCGACGAACAGCTCGGAGCACACACCCCCGATCCGGTGACGATCGGGGCCACACGTTCGGTGATCGTCACTCTCCGTCGGTTGACCCGCTCCGCATCATCCGGTCTGCTTCGCGTCAGGCGGCACATCCACACCGGCCGTCACAGCAGTCACAGGGCTGACACGAACAGGCACGACCGTCGGGGGGACGCCGCATGCGAACGGGACTACGCGCCGCGCTCATGGCCTCCGTGGTGGCGGCGCTCGCCGCGGCCACGGTGACCCCTGCTGCCGCGGCCGCGGTACCCGCGAACCGGTCCTGGTCGGCCGACCTCGCGGCCGGGGACGGCAGCGGCGTGCGGACCGCGTCCGGCGCGGTGACCCTCGACAACGCCGACGCCCATCCCGCCCCGCGCGACGCCGCCACCCCGCGCGGCGCCGAGGGCGGCCCCGACCTCGCCCCCACCGGCTACCTGACGCTCGACCCGAGGACGCTCGCCCGGCCCACCGACCAGGTCGACTCCACCGTCGCGGGCACGACGCCCGCGGGGAGCTCGGTCGTCGTCGACGTCCGCGGCAGGCGTGCCGACGGCGGCTGGACCGAGTGGATCCCGAGCACGCCCACGTCGGCGACCGGCAGCACCGCGCAGCTCCCCGAGACGACGACCGTCGTGCAGAGCCGGCTCGTTCTCACGGGCGGACCCGGCGCGGAGCCCGTCGTCACCGGGCTGCAGCAGGACGCCCGGCCCGTCGCCGCGACCGAGGGCGTGCCCGACCAGGCCCGGACCGAGAGCGACCCGCTCACCTACTCCGTCTTCGCCACCCGCGAGGGTCTCGTCGGCGGCACCACGTCCAACGGCCACGTCATCACCGACCGGGACCACTTCGTCGCGCTGCCGTCGCGCCGGGCGCTCTCGGCCCGCGACACCTCCGACTACTCCGTCAAGGTCTGCGCCGCCAACGGCCGGTGCGCCTTCGCGCCGGTGTGGGACGTCGGCCCGTGGAACACCCGCGACGACTACTGGAACCCCGGCAACGTCCGGCAGAACTGGGGCGACCTGCCGCAGGGCACGCCCGAGGCGCAGGCGGCCTACCGCACGGGCTACAACGGCGGCAACGACCAGTTCGGCCGCAAGGTCTCCAACCCCGCGGGCATCGACCTCGCCGACGGCGTCTTCTGGGACGACCTGGGGCTCAAGGACAACGCGACCGTCACCGTCACCTACCTGTGGACCGGGTCGGTGCGCACGTCCAAGATCGACACCGAGGCCGCCGCGGGCGCCGTCGAGGCGAAGGCCGGGTCGGTGCAGATCCGCTCGGCGCCCAGCACCGACGCGCCCGTCGTCGGCGGCGCCGCGAACGGCGCGGCCGTGCCCGTGGTGTGCACCGCGGCCGACGGCTGGCTGCAGATCGGCGACGCCCAGTTCCTGCCCGCGTCGGCGATCCCGGGAGCCGGCGTCGTGGGCGCCTGCGGGGGTACGGGTCCGGATTCCGCGACCAGTTAGGTTTTCTGCGTGGCCACACCGGCGCAATGGCTCGAGGGAGCCCGTCCGCGCACCCTCCCCACCGCGATCTCCCCCGTCCTCGTCGGAACCGGAGCCGCCATCGGCGCGGGCGTCGTGGCGCCGGGGCGAGCCCTGCTCGCGCTCGTCGTCGCCGTCAGCCTGGTCATCGCGGTGAACTTCGCCAACGACTACTCCGACGGCATCCGCGGCACCGACGACGACCGCGTCGGCCCGCTGCGGCTCGTCGGGTCGAGGGCGGCAGCTCCCGCCCAGGTCAAACGGGCCGCGTTCATCGGCTTCGGCGTCGCAGCGGTCGCCGGCCTCGCGCTCGTCGCGCTCAGCGGTCAGTGGTGGCTCATCGCCGTCGGGGCCGTCTGCATCGCGGGAGCCTGGTTCTACACCGGCGGCAAGCGGCCCTACGGGTACGCCGGGCTCGGCGAGGTCGCGGTGTTCGTGTTCTTCGGTCCGGTCGCCGTGCTGGGCACCGTCGTCACCCAGAGCGGGGCGCCGAGCCCGATCGCGATCGTCGCCACCGTCGGTGTGGGGCTTCTCACGTGCGCGGTGCTCGTCGCCAACAACCTGCGCGACATCCCGACGGACGCGATGACCGGCAAGCGCACCCTCGCCGTCGCGCTCGGCGACGCCGACACCCGCAAGCTCTACGCCGGCCTGATGCTCGTGCCGTTCGTGCTGACGATCGGGGCCGGGACCCGCAGCTGGCCGCTGCTGCTGGCCCTGCTGGCCGCCCCGGTGGCGATCGCGCCGGTGCGCCGTGTGCTGCGGGGAGCCGACGGCCGCAAGCTCATCAAGGTGCTGCAGGAGACCAGTCTGGCCCTGCTGACCTGGTCATTCCTGACGGCGGTCGGGCTCGCCCTCAGCGGGTGGTTCTGACGGGTCGGGCACCTGCGCGGGTCCGTCGTCGCCGCGCAGCCGGGCACGGACCTGCGCCCGCCGCGACCGCGACGCCTCGACCGCGCGGTCGAGCCGCGCCCGCAGACCCCGGAACAGGAACATCGACAGCGGCAGGGCGACGATGATCCCGAGGAGAACGGACAGGAGCAGGGGCACGCCGGCGGCCACGAGGAGCGCGGCCACGACGGCCACGACAGCGATTCTCGCCACAGCGTAAAGGGCGATCGTGGTGGCGAGGCCCGGACCGTCACCCGTGGGGTCGGTGTCGGGAGGCGTGGGCCCTGGCGTGGACATGACGCGAGCGTACGTCGGCCCGTCCCCAGCCGTGCACACCCACGCCTACCTGCGACGACGCGGTTGGGGAACTTTGCGGGGCAGTCGCACGTTGGCCAAGCGGCCGGCTTGACTCGGCCGGAGTTTTCCGTCCGATTCGTCCTTTAAGAGCCCTTTACCTTCCGACAACCGTTCGAGTACCCGGTATCCCAGGTGTCACGATGGCCCGGTAATCGACGAATGTGGGAGGCCCGAATGTCCACCCCGACCCAGAACCAGAGCGAGCGGCTCCTCACCCCCGGTGAGGTCGCCACCCTGTTCCGCGTCGACCCGAAGACCGTGACCCGGTGGGCGTCCGCCGGTCGCATCGGCTCGATCCGCACCCCCGGTGGCCACCGCCGCTTTCGCGAGTCCGAGGTCCGCGGCATGCTCGCCGACCTCACGAGCGAGGCGACCGTTCCGCACCAGCACTGAGGCCGTCCGACCGGCCGTGCGAGGCGATGCCCACGCGGCGTCGCCTCGCACGGCCGGTCGCCGGTTTCGGGCTCCCGCCAGGGACCCGGTGCGCGGTCCTCGGTTTCACCGACGCTTCGCCCGCGCTCCGCTAGTCTCGTGAGCGGAGGTGGTAGTGGTGGTGGTCTTTCTCGTCGCGTTCCTCGGCGCCGCTGTGATCGCGCTGCTGATGTGGCGGGCGATGAACACCGAGCGGACCTCCCAGCGCACCGGGGTGCCGGGTCCGTCGCGGTCCGCACCCGTGCGGCCCAGCGGTCGACGGGCCACCGGCCCCGACGACGATCCCGACTTCCTGCGCAAGCTCGACGAGGCCGTCAAGCGGCGCGAGGACCCGCCGACCGACCAGCAGGCCTGAGCCCTCCCCCGGATCCCCGGGGACCGGGAGTCACCCAGACGCCCCCTACGACGGGAACCCGTCCGCGACCGACGCCGCGAGCTCCAGCAGCGCCATCCGCGTGTGCGGTTCGAGCCGGTCCAGGTCGATCTCGGCACCCTCCTCGAGGTGCCCGTCGAACGGGATCCGCACGACGGCCCGGCAGCGCAGCGCGAAGTGCTCGGCCACCCGGTCCAGATCCACCCCACCCGACGAGCGGTGCACGCAGTTGATGACGGCCACCGCGTTGGACACCAGGTCGGTGTGGCCGTGCGCGTCGAGCCAGTCCATCGTCGCCGACGCGGAGCGCGCGCCGTCGATCGAACCCGACGACACGATGATCAGCTGGTCGGCCATCCCCAGCACGCCGTACATCGCGGAGTGCATCAGTCCGGTGCCGCAGTCGGTCAGGACGATGTTGTAGAAGTGCTCGAGCAGGTTGACCGTGCGCCGGTAGTCGTCCTCGCTGAACGCCTCCGACACGGCCGGGTCCTGCTCGCTGGCGAGCACCTCGAGCCGCGACGGGCCCTGTGAGGTGTAGGCCCGGACGTCGGTGTAGCGGCGCACGCGCTGGGCGTCGCGCAGCAGGTGGCGGACGGTCGCCGTCGTCTCCAGCGGGATCTTCTGACTCAGCGTTCCGCGGTCGGGGTTGGCGTCGACGGCCACGACCCGGTCACCTCGCAGCGAGGCGAACGTCGCGCCGAGCGTCGCGGTCACCGTCGTCTTGCCGACGCCGCCCTTCAGGCTCAGCATCGCGATCTTGTAGCAGCCCAGCAGCGGCTGGTTGACCCGCACGGTCAGCTCACGCCTGCGGATGTCGGTCGGGCTCTCGCCGGGGTTGATCAGCTTGCCGGACAGCACGTAGACGGCGCGCCGCCAGCCGGACTGCGGGGGCCGCTTGCTCGGGCGCAGCAGCCGTGCCGAGGTCAGGTCGGCGCTCCCACCCACGTCGACCTGCCCGATCCGCGCGCGCTGGGCCTCCTGCGCGGCCACGGCAGCGGGATCGGTCCAGCCCGCGGGGCGGCGCGGCGCCTGCTTGGGTGGCCGTGGCCACGACGGCGGCGGCGGGGGCGGCGGCCACGACTGCTCGACGCGCGAGCCACCGGGCTGGTCGGCCGCGCCCTGCCCGTCCCGTCCGGGCGGCTCCGTGGCCGCGCCGTCGGGGCCCGGCCCGGACGTCCGAGGAGCCGGGGCCGGATGCTCGGCCGCCGCCCGGTCCGGCGTGCGGGGGTCCGCCGCTCGCGGGTCCGCGGCCGGGCCGTACGCCGCCGCGCGGTCCGCGCCGGAGCGGCCGGGGGCCGGCCGGTCCGGCGCCGGCGGCACGGCCTCCGGGTCCACGGCCGGACGGGCCGGGGCCTGCGGGTCCGGACCCTGCGGCGCGGGCACGCCCGCCTCGGTCGCCGACCGGGCGACCGCGCCGCCACGGGGTGGTGTGAGCAGGTGCCGACGGGCAGGTCCGTCGGGCATGTCGTCGCGCACGGGCGGTCCGCCGCGCGACGGGGTGACCGGGGTGTTCTCCCGGGGCGGCGGCACCGAGCCGGTCCCGCGCGCCGGCGTCGCGGGGCCCCGCGCGGGAGCACTCCCCCGGGCAGGCGTCGTCGGGGCTCCGGTCCCGGCCGCGGCGACCGCCGCGTCGGGGGCCGCGGCGCCGGCCACGTCACGGGTGGCAGGCGGTGGTGTCGGGGCACCGTTCGGTGCCCCGTCGGGAGTGGGGCCGGCGTCCGGAACGCGCGCACCTCCACGGGGCGGTGTCGCCGTGGAGCTCGGCCGGGCACCGGCGGCATCCGTGCGGATGGTGCTGCCGTTCGGCGGCGTCGGGGCGCCCTGCGACGCCGCAGCCGCGGCCGGCCCGGGTCGGGTGCCGCCGCCGTCGGCGGATCGCGTGGGTGCGTCGGTGGCCCACGCGGCGGCTGCCCGGACCGCCGCCGAGGACGGCGTCGCGGTTCGCCCGGGACGGGCGGTGGCGTCGGTGGGCGCGTCCGGGCCGCGGCGGCCGGCCTCGCGACCGGGCCGGTCGGAGCCGGGCGCGACGCCGTCCTGCGCCGCCGCGATCGTCGGCGGGGTGGGCGGTCCGCCCGTGTCGGGCGCGGTGCCGGATCGGCCATCGCCCGGACGAGTGGCACCGTCACGCGCGCCGTCGAGGGCCGCGGCGCGTTCGTCGGCCTCGCGGCGGGCGACCTGGGCGGCGCGGGCGGCCGCCTCGACGCGGTCTGCTCCTGCCTCACGGCGGGCCTCGGCGCCGTCGCCCCGGCGGGCGTCGGTGCCGACACCGGCCGACCAGCCCGAGGACGCCGCCGGCGGGCGCATCGACGCGGGCGGGCGCCGGGTTGCGGCGGCCCGGGCCGCCTCGGCCGCGCGGCGGGCCGCGGTGACGCGGGCGGCGGCGGCGTCGCGGTCGGTGCCGCCGTGTGTCGGCGCGGCGCGCAGGTGCGGCACCGAGCGGTCGCCACCCGTCCCCTGGTCACCGGGCGTCCGGCCACCGGTCGCCTGGCCACCGGGGCCCGTGGTCGGCGCGGTACCGAGGTCGGCGTCGGCCGCCGGTTCGGACGTGCCCGGCGCCGACGTCCGAGGCGGGGACGGGTAGAACTCGCCCGCGTCGGGTCGCCGCGGGGCGGCCGGGGTGCGGGACGCCGTGTCGGCCGGACCGTCGACGGCCGGTATCCCGTGGCCGGGGGTCATGGGATCGATCTCGGACTCGAGGTCCTCGGCGGGCAGGTCGGGGATCGAGGCCCCCCAGACCGCTCCGGCGCCGCGGACGGGCTCCTCGTGCTCGACGGCCCGTGCGGCGGGGCGCTCGGGCTGCTCGACGGGCGCCGCCGCTGCGGTCTCCCGCGCGGGCGGGCGGGCCGCGTCCCGGCGGCGGTACAGCGGTTCGGCCTCGGTCGGCGCGGGCGCGGTGACGCCGGGTCGGAGCTCTGCCGGCTCCACCGCCGGCGGCGTCTGTGCCGTGGCGGTCGTCTCCCGCGCGGACGTCGTCTCCGGCACGGACCTCGTCGGCATGCGCGATGCCTCGGCGGCAGGCGGTGCCTGACGATCGTCGGCCGGTTCGTCCTCGTCGGCAGGCGGCGACGGCCGACCGGCGTCACCGGTCGACTTCCCCCAGCGTTCCTGGACGTAGCGGCCCACGGAACCGTCCGGGTACTCCGACGCTGCCTTACTCACGTGCACCCACGGTAGTCGCGCGTGCGTCGCTGGTCGAGGTGAACTCCGCGAGGGCGGCGCCACCACCGGTCGGCGTCGCGACCCGCCGGCTACGCCGTGCTCACCGTCAGCCGAGCCCGGCGTACGAGTGCAGCCCCGCGACGACCATGTTGATGAAGAAGAGGTTGAACACGATCGTGGCGAACCCGAGGACGTTGATCCACGGTGCGCCGGTCGTGCGCCAGCCCGACGTCGCGCGGGCGTGCAGGTACGCCGCGTAGACGACCCACGCGACGAACGCCACGGTCTCCTTGGGGTCCCAGCCCCAGAACCGGCCCCAGGCCGACTCGGCCCAGATGGCGCCCGCGATGACCGCGAACGTGTAGATCGGGAACCCGACGACGGTGACGCGGTAGGCCAGTCGGTCGAGCGCGTCGATCGGGGGGAGCTTGGCGGCGAGCTTCCCCGCCCTCCCGAACTTCACGAGGAGGTAGAGGATGCTCGCGACGCCGGCGACCATGAGCAGCCCCGAGGCGATGGTGACGGTGGTCACGTGGATGGCCAGCCAGTACGACTGCAACGCCGGCACGACGGGCGCCGCCTGGGCGTAGAGGACCGTCCCGCCGAGGAACATCAGGATGAAGACGGGCGGCAGCACGAAGGCGCCGACGGGCCGCAGCGACGGCGACTTCTTCAGCACGACGAGCCAGCAGACGACGGCCGCGAAGCAGATCGCCGAGACGAACTCGTACATGTTGCCCAGCGGCCAGCGCTCGGTGGCCAGCCCACGCAGGACGATCGCCCCGAGGTGCACGAGCAGCCCGACGATCGTGACCGCGACAGCCATCCGGCCGCACGTGTCGCCGCGGCTGCGGCGCTTCGGCGTCGACGGACCGTCGGCGCCCGCAGGGTCGTTGTCGGTGTCCTCGACCGCGTCGACGGCGGAGGCCTCGGCCCCTGCCCCGACCAGCGCCTTCGCGCGTACCGGCCGCGTCGATCCGACGTACTCGAACGCGTGGAGGAACATCGCCAGCACGTAGACGGCGACCGCACCGAGGTAGAAGCGGTCGCTGTAGGCCGCCAGAACCGGATCGATGGGCATCAGGTCTCTCCCCTGTCGGTGGAGTCGGAGGTGTCCGTGGGCCGGCGGTCGGGCGGGACCGTGCCGGCGGCGGGGTCGGGAGCGTCCGGGTCGGCAGCGTCCGGCTCAGGGGGTCCCGGGGCGGGGCCGTCCGGGTCGGGGACGGCCGCGTCGCGAGCGGCCGGGCCGGTGGCATCGGTGACCGGAGCGTCGGGGTCGGGCGCGTCGGAATCGGGCCCGCCCGAGTCCGGCCCGCTCGAGTCCGGCCCGCCTGAGTCCGGCCCGCCTGAGTCCGGCGCGGTGCCGAGCAGCTCGGCGCGCAGCCGCTCGAACTCCTCGCCGTAGCCCGCCTGGTCGGTGCGGGCCAGCCCGCCGAGCCTGACCTCGGTGCGCCCGTCGCCGGCAGGCACCAGCCGCACCCAGAACCGGCGCCGCTTCACCGCGAGCGAGGTCCCGAGGCCGAGCAGCAGCAGGATGGCGAAGATCAGCACCGACTCCTGGCCGGGGTCGTGGCTGACCTGCAGCGACACCCAGGAGGTGACACTGTCGAACCGGACCTGCGTGCCGTCGTCGAGCGTGACCGACTGGCCGGGGGTGAGGTTGGCCCGTGCGACCTGCTTGAGCGCGCCGGAGTCCACCTTCGACTGGTCGACGGTGAAGATCGACTGGCCGCGGCCGTCGTCGAGCCCGAGGTCGCCGCGCATGACGTCGATCGCGACCTCGGGGTTGCGCAGGTCGGGGTAGATCGAGGTGACGACGTCGCCGCCCGAGCTGGTCGGCGCGAACAGGCCGGTGACCGCCAGTCCGCTGTCCTGCCGCTGCGCCGGGTCGGTCACGCCCGGGCGCTCGAACTTGGTCGCGCCCTCGGACAGGAACGTCGTCTGGTCGACGGGCCGCCACTGGATGACGCCCGTCCGCTGCTGGCCGTCGGGCCAGGTGACGGTGAACTGCGGCGCGTAGCCGTGGCCGAGCAGGTAGACACGCGCGCCGTCGAGCCGCAGCGGGTGGTTGACCTGCAGCTCGTAGGGCTTCCAGTTCGACGTGTCGCCCGCCTCGACGTCCTCGGCGGTCTGGTAGCCGATCTGCGCGCGGTAGGTGTCGGGCTGGCCGTTGGGCAGGTAGTCGGCGGTGAAGTCGTTCACCTGCACGCAGAACGGCGCGAGCTCCGTCCCGTCGACGCGCAGCCCCGCGCGGAACGAGTCGTAGCCCAGGATCGAGGAGTTGCAGAACTGGTTCCCGCCCGTCAGGACGATGACCTGGCCCTCGTAGCCGAAGAGCTTGCCGAGCGCGATGCCGACGAGCAGTCCGACGAGGCTGAGGTGGAAGACCAGGTTGCCGGCCTCCCGCAGGTGCCCCTTCTCGGCCGAGACGGTGCGCACGCCGCCGGTCTCGTCGCGTTCGACGGTGCGCCAGGCCGTGAGCCGGTTGCCCCCGAGCAGGGTCCGGACGCGGGCGAGGACCGCGTCGGTGTCCTCGTCGACGGTCACCGCGGCGTGGTGCGGCAGCCGGCCGAGGTTGCGCGGGGTGGCGACGGGAGCCGCCCGCAGCGTCCGCAGGAAGTCGAGGTTGCGCGGCAGCAGGCAGCCGACGAGCGAGATCATCAGCAGCAGGTAGATGGCCGCGAACCACGGCGTCGAGAAGACGTCGAAGAAGCCGAGCCGGTCGAGCGTCGGCGCGATCGCCGGGTAGTCGGTCTTGTACTGCTCGACGAGCTGCTGGTTGAGCGAGTTCTGCGGCAGCAGGGCACCGGGCAGCGCGGCCAGCGCCAGCAGGAACAGCAGGATCAGCGCCGTCCGCATGCTGGTGAGGCCGCGCCAGGTGTTGCGCAGGAACGCGAGCACCCGGCGGATCGGCGACTGCCCGGGCGGCGGTGGGGCACCCTCGGCGACGACGGGGCTCTTCGGCGGAGCGGTGGGCGGGGAGGTCATGTCACAACGCCGGGGTGAATCCGGCGACGGCGGTCTGCAGGCCGACGAGCAGCCCGTTCCACACCCCGCTCAGCAACAGGGCACCCACGACGACGAGCAGCACGCCGCCCGCGATCTGGATGTGCCGGGTGTGCGCGCGCAACCAGCCCAGCGCCCGCACCGCCCGCGACGCCCCGAGGGCGATCAGCACGAACGGCAGGCCGAGCCCGGCGCAGTAGGCCAGCGTCAGCACGACGCCGCGCAGCGAGCCCCCGCCCGTCCCGGCCGCGACGGCGACCACCCCGGCCAGCGTCGGGCCGATGCACGGCACCCAGCCGAGGCCGAAGACCGCCCCGAGCAGCGGCGCACCCCAGATGCCGGCGCGCGGCACCCAGTGCACGCGGCGCTCGCGCTGCAGGAACGGCACCAGGCCGACGAACGCCAGCCCCATCACGATCAGCACGATCCCGCCGATGCGCTGCAGCACGTCCATGTTGCGCACGAGCGCGTCGGACAGCCAGACGACACCGACGAGGATCGCCCCGAACACCACGGTGAAGCCGGCGACGAACAGCGCCGCGGCCCCGGCGACGCGGAACCGGCCGCGCCGGGCGCCCGCGTCGGCCACGGTGACCGCGGGGGTGTCCGCGCCGACCAGCCCGGCGAGATACGCGAGATAGCCCGGGACCAGCGGGACGACGCACGGCGAGGCGAAGCTGACCGCGCCCGCGAGCACGGCGACCACCGCTGCGACCAGCAGCGGTCCCGATATCGCGAGGGTGGTCGACGCGTCCATCACCGATCAGGGTAGGTCTGCGGGTGCGGCGGCCCCGCACCGGGTTCTACAGCGTGTAGTGCGTCGCGCACCGAGCTCGTCGCTCACGGCGCCGGTTCCTCCGCGACGCGCTGGACCTGGGAGATCAGGTCGCTGGGCCGGATCGTCGTCAGGTAGACCGCGGCGACGCGGTGCTGGCGGTCGAGCACGATCGTCGACGGCACCGTGTTGCGCGGGTAGCCCGACAGCGCGGCGAGCACCCGGCCCGGCGGGTCGAAGATCGACTCGTACGTCAGGCCGCGGTCCTTGACGAAGTCCGTGGCCGCCGCGCGGTCGTCGCGCACGTCGATGCCGAGCAGCGCGACACCCTGCGCCTGCGTCTGGTCGAGCACGAACTCCAGGTCGGACGCCTCCGCCCGGCACGGGCCGCACCACGAACCCCAGATGTTGACGACGAGCACCTTGCCCGCGTAGTCCTCCGTGCCGACGTCGGTGCCGGGCCGCAGCAGGCTGTCCCCCGTCAGCGCCGGCAGCTTCGCGCGTGAGGACGGCGGGTCGTAGAGGATCGTCGTCTTCCCCCCGGGGGCGACGAACTGGAACTCCTGCCCGGTCTCGACGGCGTCCTTGCCCGTCGTCGCGCAGGCGGCGACCAGCAGCACCGCGGCGAGCGCGGCGAGCGCCGGGAGCAGCCGTCTCATGCCCCGGTCACCCTCGGGTCGCCGGCGCCCGCGGGTTCGCGGTAGCGCAGGCCGGTGAGCTCCTGGTCGGTGAACTCCAGCGTCGTCAACGAGGCGAGGGCGCACTGGCGGCGCCGCGGGTCGTGCCAGAGCCGCTGCCCGAGCAGGTAGCGGCGCAGCGTCCAGATGGGCAGCTGGTGGGACACGCACACGGCCTCGTGGCCCGCGGCGAGCTCGCGGGCGCGGTGCGCGGCGGCCAGCATCCGATGGGCGATCCGCAGGTACGGCTCACCCCACGACGGCGTGAACGGGTCGCGCATCAACGGCCAGTTCGCGGGCCGCCTGAGCGCACCGTCGCCGACCCCGAAGCGGGTGCCTTCGAACCTGTTGTCCGCCTCGATGAGCCGGTCCTCGGTGACGATGTCGACCCCGTGCGCGGCGGCGATCGGCGTCGCCGTCTCCTGCGCCCGCTGCAGCGGCGACGCCACGACGGCCACGACGTCGTTGTCCACCAACGACTTCGCGACGGTCTCGGCCTGCGCCCTACCGCGCTCGGAGAGGTGGAAGCCGGGCAGCCTGCCGTAGAGGATGCCGTCGGGGTTGTGCACCTCGCCGTGGCGCAGCAGGTGCACGAGCGTCCGGGTGCTCACGAGGCGGGGGTCGCCGCCGCGGCGGCCGCGGCGGCCGCGGGCAGGGCGTCGGCCACCACGGAGAACGCGTCGTCGTCCAGGGCCGCGGAGACGAACCAGGCCTCGAACGCGCTCGGTGGCGCGTAGACACCGCGGTCGAGCAGCGCGTGGAAGAACGCCGGGAAGCGGAACGTCTCGGCGGCGCGCGCGCCCGCGTAGTCGACGACCTCGTCGGCGGTGAAGAACACCGACAGCAGGTTGCCCGCGTACTGCACGCGATGTGCGACGCCGGCGGTGGTGAGGGCGTCGCCGATCAGCCCACCGAGCCTGCGCGAGTTCGCGTCCAGCGCCGCGTACACCGAGGCGTCGGCCGCCCGCAGCGTCGCCAGACCCGCGGCGACGGCCACGGGGTTCCCCGACAGCGTCCCCGCCTGGTAGACCGGCCCGGCCGGCGCCAGGTACGACATGTGCTCGCGCGAGCCCCCGAACGCCGCCGCCGGCAGCCCGCCCGACATCACCTTGCCGAACGTGTAGAGGTCGCCCGCGACACCGTCGAGGCCGTACCAGCCCGCGGCGCTGACCCGGAAGCCCGTCATGACCTCGTCCATGACGAGCAGGGCGCCGTGCTCGCGGGTGATCTCGCGCAGCCCGGCGTTGAAGCCCGGAACCGGCGCGACCGCACCCATGTTGCCCGCCGCGGCCTCGGTGATGACGCACGCGATCTCGGGCCCGCGGGCGGCGAACACCGCCCGGACGGCCTCGATGTCGTTGTAGGGCAGGACGATCGTGTCGGCCGCCGACGCCCCCGTGACGCCGGGGCTGGTCGGCAGGCCGAACGTCGCGACACCCGAGCCCGCCTCGGCGAGCAGCGCGTCGACGTGGCCGTGGTAGCACCCCGCGAACTTCACGACGACGCTGCGCCCGGTGATCCCGCGGGCCAGCCGGATTGCGCTCATCGTGGCCTCGGTGCCGGAGTTGACCAGCCGGACCTGCTCGACGGGCGCGACGCGGCCCAGGATCTCCTCGGCGAGCTCGACCTCGCCCGGCGTCGGCGCGCCGAACGACAGCCCGTGCGTGGCGGCGGCCTGCACGGCCTCGACGACCGCCGGGTGCGCGTGCCCCAGGACCATCGGGCCCCACGAGCAGACGAGGTCGACGTAGCGGGCGCCGTCGGCGTCGGTCAGCCACGGCCCCTGCGCGGAGACCATGAACCGCGGCGTGCCGCCCACCGCGCTGAACGCGCGCACCGGCGAGTTGACCCCACCGGGGATGGCCGCTCCCGCCCGCTCGAACAGCCGGGACGAGACCTGCGGGACCTTGGACACGACGCGCGTCGACGGCGAGCTCACGGCCTCCAGTCTGGCAGCCGCCCTGGTGAGGTGACGGTGGGGTCCGGTGGTGACGTGGCGCTCAGCGCCGCCCGCGTCGGCCGGGACGGACGGAACGCCGGTTCAGCGCCGCCTGGAGCGGAACCAGGTCGAGGCCCCGCCCGCGTACAGCAGGATGACGCCGACGATCGCGAGCACGAGGGGGCCCACCCCGATCGCGAGACCGAGCGGGTCGACGGTCAGGTCGAGGGTGACGTCCCGCTGGCCGGCCAAGATGAAGGGAGCGGCGACGCCCCCCGCGATCAGCAGCGTGTAGAGCACGACGAACACCGTCACCGTGACCCGGCCGCCGTTGCGGCCCATGAACGCCGCGATCGACAGCGCGATGTGCAGGACGGCGAACGCGATCAGGACGACGCCCGCGATCAGGGCGATCTGGGTGAGGTTGATGTTGGCCTGCTGCAGTTTGGCGAGGTCGTCGGTCGAGATCCGGGACGTGAGCTGGTTGCTGGCGAGCGCGATGACGACCCCGTACGCGAGGTAGGGCAGGGCGCTGATGACCAGCAGGATCATGCCGACCCACACACCGGCCGGGCGGGCGACGGGCGCCGCCGCACCCCCGCTCGGTCCGCTGCCACCGTCGGCGTAGGGGTTGTAGACGTTGTAGGCGGGCGCGCCCCCGTACTGGTTGGCCCCGTACTGGTTGGCCCCGTAGGGGTCGGGCTGCTGCCCGTACTGCGGCTGTTCGTACTGCTGGCCGTACTGGGGCTGGCCGTACTGGGGCTGGCCGTACTGAGGCTGGCCGTACTGGGGCTGGCCGTACTGGGGCTGGCCGGAAGGGGCGCCGTACTGCTCGCCGCCGTAGGTCGGGCCCGGCGCGGGACGGTCGTCGTCGGCACGCCCGTGCCGACCGCCCTGCTGCTCGTACCCCTGCTGTCCGTACCCCTGCTGCCCGTACTGCTGCGCCCCGTACTGCTGGGCTCCGTACTGCTGGGCTCCGTACTGCTGGCCCCCGTACTGCTGCTGCGGGGGCTGCTCCTGCTGCGGCTGCGGGTACGCGCTGCCCTCGTACGGGTTCGCCGCGGCCGCCGGGGGCTGCCACTGCGGGGTGCTCCCCGCCTCGTGCGCACCCTGGTCCGACGCCGGAGCGCCGGTGTCCCCGCCGCCGTCCGGCTGCTCGCGCTGACGCTGGTAGCTGCCCGGGAGGTAGCCCGTCGGCTTGTCCTCCCCGCGGTCCGAGGGACCCGACGGTGTGCTCACGGCGCCCACCGTAGGGCGGCCTGCGAACGGCTGTCCACGAACCGGACGCCCGGGACGTCGCCCGGGCGTCGCGGACCATGGGCGTCGATCCGGCAGGATCGACGTCTCCGCACGTCAGCGGCGGTGATGGATGTCCTCCGACATGCGTACGACCGCATAGAAGAACTCCAGCGTCACCCTGAAGAGGATGAGGTAGAACAGCGCGACCACAGCGCCGACGACGATCGCCACGATGCCGGCGACAGCGCTGTTGAGGAACCCGCTGACGATCGCCGCCAGCCAGCCGAGCGCGATCACGACGATGCCGATGATGTAGAGCACCTTCACCACGACGGGCGTCGCGAAGTAGTTGAACTCGACGTCGAACAGCGCGCCGAGGAAGTTCTTGCCCGGGGGCATCTGGCCGCTCGGGCCACCCCCGACGCCGCCGGGCCCGCCGTATCCGGGCGGCGGAGCGCCGTACCCGGGCGGCGGACCGGCGGGGGCGCCGGCGGGCGGGCCGTAGCCGGGTGGAGGCTGCTGGGCCTGCCAGCCGGCGTTGTACTCGGTGGGCTGGTCCTGCCAGCCGCCCCCGGGCTGCTGCTGCCCGCCCTGGTTCTCGGACGATCCTGGGTCCTGGCTCATCTCGCTCCCATCGCGGAGGGTGCCGGTCGGGGCGAATCATGCCGGGAAATCGTGACGGCGGTCTCGTTCTGCACCCTGATCGTGTCGTGGCGCGTGCTCGCCGCCCTCGCCGACGAGACCGCCCCGGCACCGTCGAGAGGTGCCGGGGCGGCGGGCGGAGCGTGCCGGGGATCAGCCGGACTTGATGACGATCGTCTTGGCCCACTGGTCGTGCAGCGCGCGGCGCAGCGGCTGGTCGGTGATCACGAAGATGCCGTCGATCAGGCTGAAGATGCCGACGATCAAGCCGATGAGGCCGAACCCGAAGACGCTGACGAAGGCCAGCAGGCCGACGATCCCGAACACACCCGGATAGATCAGCGAACGCTTGAGCAGCGTCGCGGTGTCCGGCTTACTGCCGTCCGGCGCGACCACCCGCATCTTCATGACCATCTTCCCGACGGTCTGGCCATTGCGGGAGTGCATCAGGAAGTCGTAGGCGGCGTACAGCAGGCCACCGATGACCCAGGTCAGCACGGCGGCGATGATGAAGCCGCTGCCACTGGTGTACGTGCCGCTGGCGATGTCGAACGAGACACTCGAGACGAAGATCGCCGCCAGGATGAAGCTCAGAATCCAGTAGATGACCATGTAGAGGACGCCGTCGATGATCCGGCCGACCCAGCGCTCCCACCACTCCGGGATCGGACCCGGTGCGCCCGGCGGGACGGGCTTGGGCGCCACGCCGTAACCCGGTTGGCCGTACGGCTGCTGCCCGTAACCGGGCTGTCCGTACGGCTGCTGGCCGTAACCCGGCTGGCCGTAGGGCTGCTGCGGGTAGCCCTGTTGCTGGTAGGGCTGCTGCTGGTAACCGGGCGGCGGGTAGCCGGGCTGCTGCTGCCCGTAGCCGGGCGGCGGCGGATAGCCACCCTGCTGGGGAGCCCCCTGACCAGGGGGCGGACCGTAGCCCGGCGCGGGCTGACCCTGCCACTGAGGGTCGGAGGGTGACGTCATGCGCCGAAAGGTATGCAGGCGTCCGATGCGTGTCCAGATGCCTGCACGAACCGTGACGTCGAGCGTTAACGTTCACCCAGTCGAGCGGCGATTTCGACGGCCCAGTACGTCACGACGACGTCGGCGCCCGCTCGCCGGATCCCGGTGACCGTCTCGACGACGGCCCGCTCCCGGTCGATCCAGCCGTTGGCCGCGGCCGCCTCGATCATCGCGTACTCGCCCGACACCTGGTAGGCGGCGACGGGCACGTCGGCGACGTCGGCGACCGACCGCAGCACGTCGAGGTAGGCCATGGCGGGCTTGACCATCACCATGTCGGCGCCCTCCTCGAGGTCGAGCGCGAGCTCACGCAGCGCCTCGCGGAGGTTGGCGTTGTCCTGTTGGTAGGTCTTCCGATCGCCCTGCAGCTGGGACTCGACCGCGTCGCGGAACGGCCCGTAGAACGCCGAGGCGTACTTCGCGGTGTAGGCGAGGATTCCGGTGTCCTCGTGGCCGGCACCGTCGAGCGCCTCGCGCAGCACCCCGACCTGGCCGTCCATCATCCCGCTGGGCCCGAGCAGGTCGGCGCCCGCTGCCGCCTGGGCGACACCCATCTCCGCGTAGACGGCGAGCGTCGCGTCGTTGTCGACCCGCCCGCGCTCGTCGAGGACCCCGCAGTGGCCGTGGTCGGTGAACTCGTCGAGACAGGTGTCGGCGATCAGCACGGTGGCGTCGCCGATCTCGGCCTTGACGTCGCGCAGCGCCACGTTGAGCACGCCGTTCGGGTCGACGCCGCCGGTGCCGCGCGCGTCGCGGACCTCCGGGACGCCGAAGAGCATCAGGCCCCCGATCCCCGCCTCCACCGCCTCGACGGCCGCCTTGCGCAGCGACTCCCGCGTGTGCTGGACGACGCCGGGCATCGAGCTGATCGGGATCGGCTCGGTGGCGCCCTCCCGGACGAACATCGGCAGCACCATGTGGCGCGGGGCGAGGTCGGTCTCGGCGACGAGCCGGCGCATCGCGGGGGTGGTGCGGAGCCGGCGGGGGCGCTGCGCGGGGAAGGCCATGGCCCGAGCCTACGACCGTGGGGAACCCACCCCGCCGACGCCCGCCGACGCCCCCCGAATGCCGCGACCCGCTCCCGCGCGGACGAGATCCGCGCGCAACCTCACTGCTGCAGAATGCGCGCGGAGCAGCGCTGTGGTTGCGCGCGGATGTGTGGGCGGGCCCGCAGGAGCGCCGGCACGGAGCAGCGACTCGGGCAGGAGCGGGAGCACCGGCAGGGAGCAGCGACTCCCGCAGGAGCAGGAACGTCGGGAGGGCCGGGACGCCGACGGGCGGCGACCCCGCGAGGGAGCCGCCGCCCGTCGAGGACGTACGCGGGTCAGCGCCTGCGCGCCTTGGCCTTCTTCGGCGGCGGCAGGGCGCCCTCGGCGCGCAGCTTGGCGGCGTGCGCGGCCAGGGCGTCGACGAGCGTCGGCACCCGGGCCTCCTCGGGCTGCACGTCGACACGCAGCCCGAACTCGCGCGCGGTCTCGGCGGTGGCCGGGCCGATGCAGGCGACGATCGTGCGGGCGTGCGGCTTGCCCGCGATGCCCACCAGGTTGCGGACGGTCGACGACGAGGTGAAGCACACCGCGTCGAAGCCGCCGGTCTTGATGGCCTCGCGGATCGGCGCGGGCGGCGGGGCGGCCCGGACGGTCCGGTAGGCGGTCACGTCGTCGATCTCCCAGCCGCGGTCGCGCAGACCGGCGGCGAGGGTCTCGGTGGCGATGTCGGCCCGCGGGAGCAGCACCCGGTCGACCGGGTCGAGGATGTCGTCGTAGGGCGGGAAGATCTCCAGCAGGCCCTCGGAGGTGGACTGCTGCGCCTCGTCGATGTCCGGCACGATCTCCGGGACGATGCCGAAGGCGCGCACCTTCTCCGCCGTCGCGGCGCCGACGCAGGCGATCTTCACGCCGGAGAACGCGCGGGCGTCGAGGCCGAACTCGGCGAACTTCTCCCAGACCGCACGCACCGCGTTGGTCGAGGTGAAGACGACCCACTGGTAGCGGCCGTCGACCAGGCCCTTGACCGCGCGTTCCATCTGCGTGGGCGACCGGGGCGGCTCCACCGCGATGGTGGGCACCTCCTCCGGGATCGCGCCGTGCACGCGCAGCCGGTCGCTCATCGCGCCCGCCTGGTCCTTGGTGCGCGGGACGAGCACGCGCCAGCCGTAGAGCGCGCGCGACTCCCACCAGGACAGCTCGGCGCGCTGGGCGACGTCGCGCCCGACCGAGAGCACGAGCGGGCCCTCGAGGTCGGCGCCGTCGGCGGCCAGCCCGGCGAGGGTCGAGTCGACGGTCTTCTGCGTGTTGCGGGTGCCGCCCGCCGTGATCGCGACCGGGGTCTCGGCGGCGACGCCCTGGTCGGTCAGCGCGACGGCGACCTCGCCCAGGTGCGCGGCGGTCGCGTGCAGCACGAGGGTGCCGGGCACCGACGCGATGCGCGCCCAGTCGACGCCCGCGCGGACGTCGGCCTCGACGTGGCCCGAGCCGAGCGGTACGCCGGCGTACGCGGGGACCGCGGTGCCCGCGGGCACCCCGGGGACGACGTCGAACGGCACGCCCGCCTTGGCGACGGCCTGCGCCTCCGCGATGACGGCGTCGGTGGTCAGCGGGTCGCCGCTCACCAGGCGCGTGACCGCGCGGCCCGCGGTGGCCTCGGCGACCAGCTCGGCCGCGACGTCGGCAGGCTGCCCGACGGCGGGGCGCAGCTCGGCGCCCTCGGCCACGAGCGCGGTGATCTCCTCCGCCACGTCGGGGTCCATGACGACCAGCGGCGCCGCGGCGAGCGCGGCACGCGCGCGCACGGTGAGCAGCCCGGGGTCGCCCGGGCCACTGCCCACGAAGGCGATCCGGCCGGGCGTTGGTGTTGCCTTGTTCATTCGGAACTCCCGATCCAGCGGTTCTCCTGGCGCCCGGCCGTTCCCGGCAACGTGTCGGCGCCCATGTCGAGAAGCTCCGCGGCCAGTGCCGCGCCGAGCTTCTCGGCGTCGTCGATGTCTCCTGTGACGGAGGCGCGCAGCAGCGCTCCGTCCGCGGTGCCGACCACCGCGCGCAGCGACAGCCGGTCCACCACCCGTCCCGCGTCGTCGAGGTCGGACACGACGTCGGCGAGCGCGCCGATCGGCGCGGTGCAGCCAGCCTCCAGGGATGCGAGGACGGCGCGCTCGGCGGTGACGGCCGCGCGGGCCGCCGGATCGTCGAGCAGCGCGGTGAGCGCGAGCGCGAGCCCGTGCTCGGTGCTGCCGGGCACACCGGCCCGGCACTCCACGGCCAGCGCGCCCTGGGCGGGCGCGGGCAGCATCTGCACGGGTTCGAGCAGCTCGGTGGCCTCGCCGATGCGCCCGAGACGGCGCAGCCCGGCCGCGGCGACGATCACGCCGTCGAGCTCGCCCGAGGTGACCTTGCCGATCCGGGTGTCGACGTTGCCGCGGATGGGCACGACCTCCAGCCCCAGGCCGAGTGCCTGCAGCTGCGCGGTGCGCCGCGCCGAGCCGGTGCCGACGCGCGATCCCGCCGGCAGCTCGCCGAGGACCTTCCCGTCGCGCGCCACGAGCGCGTCGCGCGGGTCCTCCCGGCCGGGGACGGCCACGAGCGTGAGCCGGGGGTCGGGCGCGGTCGGCAGGTCCTTGTACGAGTGGATGGCGACGTCGACCTCACCGGAGGCGACGGCATCGCGTACCGCGGAGACGAAGACGCCGACGCCCAGCTCGGCGACGGGCGCGCCGGAGCGGTCGCCCACCGTCGAGACCGGGACGAGCTCGACGGTGTGGCCCGCCGCCCGCAGCCGGTCGGCGATCTGCCCGGACTGCGCCATCGCGAGCGCGCTCGGCCGGGTGCCGATGCGCAGCACGGGGGTCATGTGGCCGCCTCCCCGTCGCCCGCGTCGCGGAACTCGACGCCCAGCGCGGCGGCGACGTCGTCGCCGGGGCGGGCGGTGGTCCCGGACAGGCCGGGGGTCGCGACGGCCGCGGTGGTCTGCGGGTCGAGCTCGAAAAGCATCCGCAGCGCCTGGGCGTAGGTGTCGCCGTCGGGGCCCTCGGCGAGACGTTTGACCTGCACCGTCGGGGTGTGCAGCAGTTTGTCGACGACGCGGCGCACAGTCCGCGCGAACTCCGCGCGCACGGCGGGCTCCACGTGCGGCAGCCGCGAGTCCAGCCGCAGCAGCTCGGCGTCGACGACCTCGGACGCGCGGCGGCGCAGCGCCGTCACGGTCGGCGTGACCTCCGCGGACCGCTGCGCGGCGAGGTAGGCCTGCGCCTCGTCGGAGACGATCGAGCGGGCCGCGGCGACGGCGTCGACGCCGGTGACGTCGATCCGGTCGGTGAGCCTGCGCTGCAACGTCTCCAGATCGACGACGGCGACCCCGGGGACACCGGCGACCGCCGGGTCGACGTCGCGCGGCAGACCCAGGTCGCACACGACGAGCGGGCGGTCGGCGCCCGCCCGGGCCGCGGCGACGTCGGCCGCCCCGACGACGGTCCCGATGGAGCCGGTGCACGTGACGAGCACGTCGGCGTCGGCGAGCTCGGCACGCAGCGCCTCGAGCGCGCCGGCCCTCGCGGGGGTGCCCGCCTCCAGGGTCTTCCCGGCCAGCCGCTCGGCGCGTTCCGGCGACCGGTTGAGCACGACGATCTCGGCGGCGCCCGCGCGGCGCAGGTGGGCGGCGGCCAGCGCACCCATCGCGCCGGCACCGACGACGACCGCCTTGACCCCGAGCAGGTCGCCGGGCTCGCGGTCCAGGTCGCGGGCGGCGTCGGCCAGCGCCTCGGAGACGACGGACGCGCCGGCGTCGTCGATCCCGGTGCTCGCGTGCACCCGCTTGCCGACGCGCAGCGCCTGCTGCGAGAGCTCGTGCAGCACGCGCCCGACGGTGCCGGCCTCGTCGGCCACCGCGTAGGCGGAGCGGAGCTGGCCCAGGATCTGCGACTCGCCCACGACCATCGAGTCGAGGCCCGACGACACCGCGAACAGGTGCTGTACCGCCGACGCCGCGTAGTGGACGTAGAGATGGTCGGTCAGCTCGGCGAGCGGGAGGCCCGAGTGCCGGGCCAGCACGCCGGAGACGTCGGTCAGCCCGCCGTGGAACGCGTCGACGACCGCGTAGGCCTCGATCCGGTTGCACGTGGCGAGCAGCACGACCTCGCTGACGTGCTCGGCACGCAGCATCTCGTCGAGCAGCTTGGGTACGTCGTCGGCCCCGACCGTCGCCCGCTCGAGGAGCGCGACGGGCGCGGTCCGGTGGGACATACCCACGACCAGCACACTCACCGCTACGACACCGCCGTTCCGTTGACGGCCTCGTGACCCCCGGTGGGCCCGCTGCCGTTGGTGGGCAGGGCGGCGACGGGCGCGGCCGAGCCCTCGAGCACCCCCGCGGCCTCGGCCTCGCGGCGCCGGGCGACGTGGAAGGCCAGGACCTGCAGCTCGACGGCCAGGTCGACCTTGCGCACCTCGACCTGCGGCGGGACCTGCAGGACCACCGGGGCGAAGTTCAGGATGCACCGCACACCGGCCGCGACCAGCTGGTCGCACACCGACTGTGCGGCGGGGCCGGGCGTGGCGACCAGACCGATCGTCACCCCCCGCTCCCCGCACACCCGCGGGATGTCGCGGACGTGCTCCACCAGGATTCCGTTGATGTGGATACCCACGAGATCGGGATCGATGTCGAAGAGGGCGGTGACGGGGAACCCGCGGCCGCCGAAGCCGCCGTAGCCCGCCAGCGCGTGCCCGAGGTTGCCGATCCCGACGACCGCGACGGCCTGCTGCTCGTCGAGACCGAGGGTGCGCTCGATCTGGTGGTGCAGCGAGCGCACCTCGTAGCCGACGCCGCGGATGCCGTACGACCCGATGTAGGACAGGTCCTTGCGCAGCTTCGCGGAGTTGACCCCGCTGACGGTGGCCAGTTCCTCGCTCGAGACGGTGTCCGCGCCCTGCTCGGCGAGCTCGCCGAGCATGCGCAGGTACACCGCGAGCCGGGCGACGGTGGCTTCGGGGATCGCGCGCGTGACCGGGGCGGCAGTGCCGGTCCGACCGGCCCTGCCGTCGATGCTGCCCGTGCCGTTCGCGCCGGTCCCGGGGCGACCGGCGTGCGGCGGCAACGTCACGCTGGCGTCTCCTCGAGTTCGCCCGGCCGCATGCTTCCGCGACCGGTTCCGGCTCGCCGCACCCTGCAGGAGGACGCCCGGGGAACCGGGGCCTGCGGGCGGCGATGCCGACACGGTAGCCGCTTGTGAAGGCCCGCACAAAGTTGCGATCTTGGTCCGCGACGTGCTCCTCCACGCGCGGCGCGCCCGCGACCGGTGGGCGTGCCGAACGTGCCGCTCACCGCCGTGTGACAGCGGTGCTCCACGCCGGGCGTGACGGGCCTCGCACCCCGCTCACGCGCGACTCCCGCCGGCCGCGAGGGCGGCCGGCGGGAGCCGGAGGGCAGTGCGCGAACGTCAGCTCGCCGGCATCAGGACCTTGTCGATGACGAAGACGGTGGCGTTCTTCGTCGGGATGTTGCCGCAGAGGACGGTGGCCGTGTCGCCCTTGCCGTCGGTGATCGTCGGCGCGGTCGGCGTGCCGCCGATCTTGAGGGTGCCGCCGGCGAGCTGGGTGGTCCGGCCGGCGGCGACGAGCGACTCGGCGTCGTAGCGCGTGCCGACGACGTGGTACTGCAGCAGCGCGCCCAGCTTGTTGGGGTCGGCCAGCAGCGCGTTGAACGCGGTGTCCCCGAGCTGCTGCTGCACGGCCTGGAACGCGGGGTCGGCCGGGGCGAAGACGGTGACGCCCTGCTGGGCGTTGAGCGTGTCCGCGAGGCCCGGCACCGCGCCGATGGCCTTGGTCAGCGTGGTGAGCAGCGGGTTGCTCGACGCCGCGGTCGCGACGGGCTGCGCGCCCATGTCGCTGAGCGAGCCGGGGGCGTCGCCCTGCGGCAGCTGCGAGCAGGCCGGACCGAAGACGTCGGCCTGAGTGGTGACGCCGTCGTCCGGCGTGGTCGCCGGGGCGCTGGGCGCCGCGGGGGCCACGGCCGACGACGATGCGGCCTGGGTGGACGGGGCCTCGTTGTTGGAGCAGGCGGCGACGGCGACGGTCAGGGCTGCCATGACACCGACCGCGGCGATCCTGGAGAGCGTGCGCACGGGTTCCTCCTCGAGCGGGGCCGGGCCGTCCGGCCTCGTGTCATGGCGTTCGATTTCGCGTCAAAGGTGGTTCATTCTGGTTGGTAACGAATTGGTAACGTCGACGGGGTGCCCGGCTCACCGCACCGTGAAGATCGTCGCGGGCCAGCCCGTCGCACCGTCGGGGACCGGGTCCGCCCGCTGCTCGACCTGGGTCTGCCCCTCCCCGTCGGTGGCCCTGCACTGCACCGTGTGGCTGCCGGGGCCCAGGTCGAACGTCGTCCGCCACATCCGCCATGTCGCGCCCGAGACGTCGGCCGCGAGCGCCGCCTGCTGCCAGGGCCCGCCGTCCACGCGCACCTCGACCTTCGACACCCCGCGCGGCTGCGACCACGCGATGCCGGCGACCGTCACCTGCCCCGCGGGCACCGTCGCGAAGCCGCCGGGGAGGTCGATGCGCGCCTCCGTCTTGATCGGCGCCTCCTGGGCCCAGCCGTTGTCGACCCAGTAGCCCTGCTGCGCGGCGAACGTCGTCAGTTCCATGTCGGTGATCCACTTGGTGGCCGACACGTACCCGTAGAGACCCGGCACGACCATCCGCACCGGGAAGCCGTGCTCGGGCGGCAGCGCCTCACCGTTCATGCCGACGACGAGCATCGCGTCACGGTCGGGCTCCATCACGACGTCGGTCGGGGTGCCGCAGGTCCAGCCGTCGCTGCTGGTGCAGAAGAGCTGGTCGGCGCCGGCCTGCACGCCGAGCTCGGTCAGCAGGTCACGCAGCGGCGTCCCGACGAACGTCGCCGTCGAGATCAGCGAGCCACCGACCTCGTTGGACACGCACGTCATCGTGACGGTCTTCTCGATCATCGGCCGCGACATCAGGTCGTCGAAGCTCAGCGTGCGCTCCGTCCCGACCATGCCGTGGATCCGCAGGCTCCAGTCCGACGCCTGCAGCGCAGGCACCCGCAGCGCCGTGTCGATCCGGTAGAAGTCGCTGTTCGCCGTGACGAACGGGGTCGTGCCCAGCTCGGCCGCGAAGTCGGCGCCCGGCGGGATCGCCGGGGCGCGCCGCACGACGTCCAGCCCGGCCAGCCGGGCCGTCACGTCCGCCCTGGACTGCCCGACGCCGCGCCCGAGCGCGACGCCGCCGGCACCGGCCAGGAGCGCGCCGATCCCGACGGCCGCCGAGGTGCCCACGAGCATCCCGCGCCGGGAGACGGCCGGACCGCCGCCCTTCCCCGTGCCGGACGGCCGGGTCCCCGGCGTGCCGGTGGCCGGCGTCCCGAGGCGGCCGTCGCCGGAACTGCCCTCCGCCGCGCCGCCGTGCCGGCGGCCGTCCTCCCGGGTGCCACTCGTCTCGGCCGCCGCGGCGCCTGCCTTGTCCGTGCCGGTCGTCTCCGAGGCGGTCCGGTCCGTCGCGGCCCTGTCCGTCGCGGCCCTGCCCGTGGCAGACCTCTCGGTGGCGGCCCGCTCGGCGGCGACCTCCAGCGCCAGCCGGTGCAGCCGCCGGAACACCGGCACGCCGACGGCGATCGAGGCCGCTGGGGCGATGACGTCGAGCGGTGCGAACGTCGGCGCCACCGCGACGGCGGCCAGGCCGAGCAGCCCGAGCACGCTGATGGTCACCACACCCGGGCGCGGGACCCGCCGCGAGGCGAACCCGGCCAGCGCGGACACGACCAGCATCACGACGGCGATCCCCACGAGCAGGACCGTCTTGTCGTGCGTGCCGAACGCCGACTTGGCGAACTCGACCAGTGGCTGCGGCGAGAGCCGGATGACCTCGTCGCCGACGGCGACATAAGGGGAGGAACCCGGCGAGACGAACCCCGCCACCAGGTGACCCGCGCCGACGGCCGCCGCGACGGACAGCACGCCGATGCCGGCGGCGAGTGCGCCGGGGATCGTCGGAGGCGTCGCCGTGCTGCCGGACGGGCGTCGCGCTGCCGTGGTCGTCATGGGAGATCCTTCGGACGGGGGCCGCCCGCGGTTCGGAACGGCCCGATCCGGAGCAGGCCCGCGCGGCTCCCGGTCAGCGTGCGAGTGCCGCGCGCAGCTCCTGCTCGTCGACCTTCCACGTGCCGTGCTCGGCACCGTCGACCAGCACGACCGGGATCCGGTCGCCGTACTCCGCGCGCAGCTCCGGGTCGGAGTCGACGTCGACCGCCGACCAGCTGACACCCAGGTCGCCGCAGACCCGCGCGACCTCCGCCTCGGCCCGCTCGCACGCCGAGCAGTTGACCCGCGTCAGCACCGTCACCCGGGCGTCCGTCATCACTGCACCTCTCGTACACACGTCTCACTACGGAACGGACTCACGTCCGGCTCAGAGTGTGCGCCTGGCGACCTTGCCGGTCGGCGTCCGGGGCAGGGCGGCCACGAACTCGACGACCGCCGGCACCTTGAACCGGGCCAGTCGGGCGCGGCAGTGGTCGCGGACGGCGTCGACGGTGAGCTCCGCCCCCTCCGCCGCGACGACGACCGCCTTGACGGCCTCGCCCGTCCGGTCGTCGGGCACACCGACGACCGCGGCCTCCACGACGCCGTCGAGCTCGGCGAGCACCCGCTCGACCTCGCGCGGGTAGACGTTGAAGCCGTTGACGATCACCAGGTCCGACGACCGGTCCACCAGGTGCAGGTCGCCGTCGGCGTCGAGGTAGCCGACGTCGGCGGTGCGGAACCAGCCCTCGGCGTCGGGGCCGCCCTCGCCGTCGGGCCAGTACCCGGAGAACAGGTGCGGGCCGCGGGTCGCGACGAGGCCGGTGTCGCCGTCGTCGCTCCCGTCCTCCAGCTCCACGTCCTCGTCGGCATCGGCCGGGCGGGCGTCGACGGGGACCCCCTGCGCGTCGACCAGCCGGATCTCGACGCCGGGCAGCGGCCGCCCGACCGAGCCCGGCTTGGCCACGCCGCCGACGAGGGTGCTGGTCAGGACGGGGCCGCACTCGCTGAGCCCGTAGCCCTCGAAGAGGTCGAGGCCGGTGGCGTCCCGGAAGGCGGCGAGCCATTCACGTGGCAGCGGCGCCCCGCCCGACGTGCACAACCGCACGCCGGCGAACGCGGCGCGCAGCGTCTCGGCGGGCAGGTCGAGCAGCGCCCGGTACATCGAGGGCACCCCGGCGACGACGCTGACCCGGTGCTCCGGGATCAGCTGCGCCGACCGCTCCGGGTCGAACCGGTCGGTCAGCACGACGGTCGCGCCGGCCCAGCACACCTGCAGCAGCCCGGCCGCCAGCCCGAACACGTGGAACAGCGGCAGGGAGAGCAGCACCCGGTCGACGGCCGTGACCGGCGCCGGCCGCAGGGCCGCCTGCTGGGCCCGGTTGGCCAGCAGCGCGCGGTGCGAGAGCCGCACGCCGCGCGGCGTCCCGGTGGTCCCGGAGGTGTAGACGAGCAACGCGATCGCCTCGCCGCCGCGCGCCTCGCCGACACCCGCGCCCACGCCGTCCGCGACACGCTCAGGACCGCTGCCGCTCACCGATCGTTCGCGACCGCTGCGCGCACCTCCCGTCGACGACACGTCGGGCGGCGCGAGGAACGTCGCCACCGAGCCGCCGTTGATCGACTCGGGGATGCGGCCGTCCGGGTCGCCGACGACCACTCTGGGTGAACAGCTCGACACCACGGCGCCGAGCTCTCGCGGGACCGAACGGGGCGCGACGGGCACCGCGACCGCGTCCGCCCGCAGCGCCCCGAACAAGGCCACGCACAGGGCGGCGCCGTTGTCGAGGCCGACGATCACCCGGTCCCCGGGCGCGACGCCGGCCGCCCGCAGCCGCGCCGCCTCGTCGTCGACGGCGGCGTCGAACTCGGCCCAGGTCAGCGTGAGCGCGGCCGAGACGTCGACGATCGCAGGGGCGTCGGGTGCCCGCTGCGCCGCGCGCCGGACGAGATCGGCGAGATGGGTCGGGACGTCGGCCCCGACCGTGCCGGGCGCCTCGTCCGGTCGGCTCTGCACGGCGGTTCTCCCTCGGTCGCGCGACGGTCGGAACAAGCCCTGGCGAGTGTGGCAGAAGCCGGCGAGGAGGCTCGCCCGGAACGGCCCAACCGGCGCCACCCAGAGTGACGACGACCACTCGACGGCGCCAGAACCGTTCACCGTAAGTAGTCGTCCACTCACCGGATACCGCCGAGGACGACCGGCGGTGCGCCCTTGGGGGCCCCTCGATCGGTCGTATGCTCCGCCGCTACAAACGACCCAACGGCGGACCGGACGGTTCGACGCGAGAACTCACCCGAGGGAGTGGCATGCAGCCTGTCACCAGCGCACCGCCGGCGTCGCCGCCGTGCTCTGCCTGGGGGGCCGCCGCGGCCGGTGAGGCACGCCGCGAGCCATGACCCGCTCGATACGACCGCCGCGGCTCGTCCGCGAGGACCCCGCCCGCCGCGAGGCGGACCCGGGCCCCGTGACACCCCGGCCGCGGCCGACGGAGCCGGCTCCGGCCGGGTGCCCCGACACCCGGCCCTCCGGCGGCCCGGCCCCGATGCCGGTGCAGCGGCCCGGAGCGGGGCCCGCGCCGCAGGGGGCCGACCCGGGACGCCCCGCCGCCGGCGCCCCACCCGCATCAGCCCGGCCTCCCGTGCCGGCACCCCACCCGGCCACGCAGCGGGAGGAACCGAACGTGACGGCAGCCGCCGAGCTCCCCGTGCCGGAGCCCGAGGAGGACGGCGAGGGTTCCTGGGCACTCGTCAAGGCCGCCCAGGCGGGTGACATGGCCGCGTTCGGTCGGCTGTACCAGCGGTACCAGGACGTCGTCTTCCGATACATCGTCTATCGGATGGGCGACCGTGGCACCGCCGAGGACCTCACGCACGAGACGTTCGTCCGGGCCTTGCGCCGCATCGGCACCGTCACCTACCAGGGCCGCGACATCGGGGCCTGGTTCGTCACGATCGCCCGCAACCTGGTGCTCGACCAGGTCAAGTCGAGCCGCTACCGCCTCGAGTCGACGACGGACAACATCGTCGAGCTCGCGCCGCCGACCACGAGCGGCCCGGAGTCACAGGTCCTGGAGAGCGCGCAGCGCGATGCGCTGCTGCGATGCATCGACATGCTGAACCCGGATCAGAAGGAATGCATCACGCTGCGGTTCCTGCACTGCCTCTCGGTGGCGGAGACGGCCGAGAAGATGGACCGCAACGAGGGCGCGGTCAAGGCACTGCAGCACCGGGCCGTCAAGCGGCTCGCGCAGCTCATGCCCGACGGCTTCAAGCCGGACGGCCCCACGTGAGCCCCCGGAACGCGGGGCGGGGCCATATCGCCCCGGCGCCGCGAGTTGTTACGCGAGCGGCGAGTGACATCCCCGATGCGGTGAACGGTCTGGACGACGTAACCACCTGCCCTTTCCGTCGTTGGGCTCTACAACGTCGGGAGAGCGCAGCGATGTGCGACAGCGCAGGGATGCAGTGAGGACGGCCAACATGCCCGCCGGACAGGGCAAGGACCCCAAGCGGTACGCCGCGTGGGAGGAGCCGGGGTCACCCCTCGGCCCGCCCGCGGAGGACGAGCTCGAGCACGAGATGGCACTGGCCGCCGCGCTCGACCGCAACCTGAGCTCGCTGTCGCCCAGCGCCGACGAGTCGGCACGGATGCACGCCCGCATGGAGGCGATGCTCGCCGGCCTCGCCGTAGGGGGCCCCGCCGGCCCGCGGGCCGGTGCGTTCCCCGAGGCGCTGTTCGCGGAGACCTCCGTCCCCGGGACGGCGTTCCCGGAGCGCGACACCGAACGCACGATGCGGATCGAGCCGGTCCGCGCCGTGGCCGCGCCCACGGCGCGCGCCGCGGCCGCACAGCCGGCGGCCGGGTCGGCGGACCCCAGCGCCGACGGGCCCGCCCACACCGCCGACGTCCCCGCCCACGGGGAGCCGGCCGCTGCCGGTCCCGCCACCGGGGCCGCCGCTGCCGGGACCGCCACTGCTGGGACCGCCACTGCCGGGACCGATGGCGCCGAGACGGTCGTCGCTCGCGCCGACGCCGTCCGCTCCGGCGGAGCGGCCCACGCTCCCGGTGTCGCCCGCTCCCGCAAGGCCCGCCACGTGCTGCCCCGCGGCTACCGCGACCGTCCGGACGATGTCCCCGGGTCCCGACGTCCCGAGCGCCCGTCCGGCAGGCGCCGCATCACCGTCGTGGCCGCGGCCGCGCTGCTCGTCATGATCGCGCTCACCGGCGGCGGCATGCTCGCCAGCCGCGACGCGCTCCCCGGCGACTCGCTCTACGGCGTCAAGCGCGCCGCGGAGTCGTTCGGCTCGGTGTTCACCTTCGGGTCCGACGCCAAGGCCCGCCGTCAGCTCGAGCTGGCCTCGGCCCGGCTCAGCGAGATCGAGCAGCTCGCGGCGCGCGGCGGCGGCGACCCCGTCGTCCTCGCCTCCGCGATCGACGACTTCGACAGCGCGACCACCGAGGGCAGCAGGCTCGTCCTCGACGGGGCCGAGGGCTCCGGCGGCGCCGGGATGAGCGACCTGTCCACCTGGGCGGGCCAGGCGTCGACGCGGTGGAGCGCGCTGCGCTCGTCACTGCCCGACCCGGCCGACGCCGACAGGTCGATCACGCTGCTGCACCGCATCGCCGACCGCTCGGCCGCGCTGCAGAGCCGGATGAACTGCTCCGAGGTCTCCGACGGCTCCGACGACCTCGGGCCCATCCCGGCGACCGGCGCGTGCGCCCCGCGCAGCACCGGGCCGTCGAGCGGGCCGACCGCGGGCGACAGGGGGACGTCCCAGTCCGCAAGGGCCGGGGCGTCGACCCAGCCGGACAACGGCTCCGAGGAAGCCACCGCGAGCGCCACCCCCGAGTCCGCGACGACGACCAACGGCGGTGTCCTGCCCGGCCTCGGCACCGACGGTCTCCCGCTGCCCAACCCGGCGACGGGCACGGGCTCCGGGGCGGGCGACAGCAGCCCGCCGACGACCACGACGTCGGCGCCGTCGCAGAAGGGGCTCCTGCCGCCCATCACGCTGCCCCCGCTGCTGCCGGGCCAGTCCGGCATCACCCTGGGCGGCTGAGCCTCCACCGCACGCCGCTCCCTCGCGCCGCCGAGGCCGTCGCGTCACCGCGACGGCCTCGCGGCGTTCCCGGCAACGGCCACCCGTCGCGACCGGTCGACGACGCTACGCTGAAGCCTGCCCGTCACACGCGATCCGGAGGCGCCCGAGTGGTTGGACAGCCTGACGCCGAACCCGGCGACGGTCGTCCCGAGGTGGCCGGCATCGCCGAGTCGGACGACGTGCTCGATCGCGTCACCGCGCTCGACCCGGCCCGGCGGGCGGGCGAGGCGTCGGCAGCCGCTGCCGTCGCGGCAGGCACCGACGCCACCGCGGAGGCTCCCGCCACCGACCTCACCGCGGCGGCGTTCTTCGACGTCGACAACACGATGATGGTCGGCGCGTCGATCTTCCACTTCGCCCGCGGCCTCGCCGCCCGCAAGTTCTTCACGACGTCGGACCTGCTCGGGTTCGCCTGGCAGCAGGTGAAGTTCCGGGTCGGGGGCCGGGAGACCGACGTCAGCGGCCACCGTGACACCGCCCTGTCGTTCGTCGCCGGCCGTCCCGTGGCCGAGGTCGTCGCGCTCGGCGAGGAGATCTACGACGAGCTCATGGCCGACCGCATCTGGGCGGGCACGCGTGCGCTCGCCCAGATGCACCTCGACGCCGGCCAGCGCGTCTGGCTCGTCACGGCGACGCCCGTCGAGCTGGCGCTGATCATCGCCCGCAGGCTGGGCCTCACCGGTGCGCTCGGCACCGTCGCGGAGAGCGTCGACGGCCACTACACGGGTCGCCTCGTCGGCGAGATCCTGCACGGCACGGCCAAGGCGCACGCGATCCGCGCGCTCGCCGTCGCCGAGGGGTTGGACCTGCGCCGATGCAGCGCGTACAGCGACTCGGTCAACGACGTACCGATGCTGTCCGCCGTGGGCACCGCGGTCGCCGTCAACCCCGACTCCGAGCTGCGCGACACCGCCAAGGAACGCGGCTGGCAGATCCGCGACTTCCGGACCGGACGCAAGGCGGCGAAGATCGGCGTGCCGTCGGTGCTGGGCGCGGGTGTCGTCGCGGGCGCGATCGCGGCGGGCGTGGCGCACCGCCGACGCTGAGCGTCCCCGCGGGACGTCGACCGCTCCGGCCGCGGCGGGGTCGGCGTGGCCGCGCCGTCAGCCGAGGAAGGCGTTGCGTCGCTGCGACAGCAGCCGGTACAGGGTGTGCTGGATGCTCTCCCGGACCTGGTCGGTCAGGTTGAACACGAGCATCGGGTCGTCGGCGTCGGCCGGCTCGTGGGCGTCGGTGCGGATCGGCTCGCCGAACTCGATGTACCACTTCGACGGCAGCGGCACGGCGCCCAGCGGTCCGAGCAGCGGGAACGTCGGCGTCACCGGGAAGTACGGCGCGCCGAACAGCCGCGCGAGCGGCTTGATGTCGCCGATCTTCGGATAGATCTCCTCGGCCCCGACGATCGAGCACGGGATGATCGGGACACCGGTGCGCAACGCGGCCGAGACGAACCCGCCGCGACCGAAACGCTGCAGTTTGTAGCGGTCCTTGAACGGCTTGCCGATGCCCTTGAAGCCCTCCGGCCACACGCCGACGAGCTCACCGGAGGACATCAGCCGCTCCGCGTCGGGGTTGCACGCCAAGGTCGCGCCCTGCTTGCGGGTCAGCGCACCGAGGACGGGCAGCCGGAACACCAGGTCGGCGCCCAGCATCCGCAGGTGCCGGCGCGCGGGGTGCTCGTCGTGCAGCGCGACCGCCGTCATCAGCGCGTCGAGCGGCAACGTGCCCGAGTGGTTGGCGACGACGAGCGCGCCGCCCACGTCGGGCACGTGGTGCATCCCGATCGTCTCGACGCGGAACCACGACCGGTACAGCGGTCGCAACGCCGGGATGATCACGTTGTCGGTGAGGTCGGGATCGAAGCCGAACTCGTCGACCTGGTAGTCGCCGTCGACACGCCTGCGCACGAAGGCGGCGAGCCGTTCGATCGACTCCTCGAGGACGCTCGGTCCGGTCGGCTCGGCGGCCTCCGGGCCGGGAGCCTCGGGCGACGCGGGCCCCGCCTCGGAACGCTCTCCCCGTGTCCGCCTGGCGCTCTCGGCGCGCAGCGGGATGACCCGGGCGCCCGACCCGTCCGGCGGCAGCTCGGAGGTCTCCACGGGGTCCCCGTCCTCGGGACGCCGCGTCCCGCGGCGGGTCGTCGCCGTCTCGCGCTCGCCGCTCTTCGCCACGCCACCCGCCCCCGCAGTCGTGCCCGTCGTCGTGCCCTTCGTCCGGTCCGCGTCGCCGGCCCCCGACCCGGTGGTGTCCGGCGTCGACCCGGCTCCGCCCCGTGCGGGCGTGCACGGGCTCCGGGCCGAACCGTTCCGCTCACCGCCGTCCCCGGCCCGCGTGCGATGTCTGCCCGTGCCGGACGTCACCGGCGCCGCGGTGTCGGGGCGGCGGCCGTTGCGACCGCCGGGACCGTCGTCGCGGCCCGTCGCCGACCGGGGGGCGCCGGGCCCGCGGACCGCCGTCGCGTCGCCGGCACGCGGGCGTCCCTCGACGCGTCCCGCTCGCGGCGGCGGGGCGGGCCGGCCCCGGTCGACACCGAGGGCGTCGCGGGACCGGGCGGAGAGGTCGTCGTCGCTCATCGCAGCACCCGTGCTGCGGCCAGCGCGCCGCGTTCGACCGTGTCGACCCATCCGTCGCCGACGATCGGGTGCAGTGCGCGGCCGCGGACGTAGTCGTCGAAGGCCTGTGCGGTCGTCCAGCGTGGGGTGAACCCGAACTCCGTCCGCATCCTGCTGGTGTCCACGACTCGCCCGAAGTTCAGGAAGCGCATCTGCTCCGGGGAGAAGTCGACGATGCGCGCCGACCGGAACAGCTTGCCCACCGGTCCCACCGCGGGCGACGGCACCGGCAGCGGCAGCCGACCCGCACGCCGGATGGCCTGCGAGAGCAGCAGCACCCCGTCGGCGGCGACGTTGAACACGCCCGGCAGCTGCTCCGTGGCGGCTCGCTGCAGGACGGTCAGCGCGTCCTCCTCGTGGAGGAGCTGGACGCGCGCGTCGTACCCCAGGACGGTCGGGATGACCGGCAGGGCGAAGTACCGGGTCAGGACGGTGTCGATCCGCGGGCCGATGAAGTTCGCGAACCGCAGGACCGTGACGCCGACGTCGGGACGGCGGCGGGCGAACCCGCGCAGGTAGCCCTCGATCTCGGCGGCGTCCTTGCCGTAGCCGCCCGAGGACATCTCCTTGGGCGTCATGGCCTCGTCGAACAACGCGGGGTCGCGGGAGCTGGAGCCGTAGACGGCCGTCGTCGACTTGAGGACGACACGGGTCACCGACGCCGCCTTCTGGCACGCCGCGAGCAGCTGCATCGTCCCGATGACGTTCATCTCCTTCATCGCCGTCCGGCCGCCGGACCGGGCCGGACCGGCCGAGACCGACGCGTGCACGACGGTGTCGACAGAGGCGTTGGAGATGACCTTGGCGATCAACGGGTTGCGGATGTCCGCGCGGACGAACTCGGCGCGGCCCATGCGGCGCAACAGATCCCGGGGCGGCGGGACGGTGTCCACGCCCAGCACGCGGTCGATCGAGGAGTCGGCGGCGAGCCGGGCGGCCAGATGCCCACCCAGGAACCCGCTCACACCGGTGACCAGGACGACGGAAGGAGCCACGGGGCCTCACAGAAGGGCGTCGGAGAGCCCCGATGCTAGCCCTCCCGGCCGAGCTCGGGGGCCGGTGCAGGAAAAGGCTGTGTGACGTCCGGGGCCGCAGGATCGGCGCGGCGGCGCGCCGTGGTCGTGGCCGGGTGCGGACGGTCGTGCGGCGGACCGGCGGCCGGTCGCCCGGGTGCGGGCGACCGGCCGGCGGTCACTTGCCGAGCTTGCGACGCTGGACGCGGGTCTTGCGCAGCAGCTTGCGGTGCTTCTTCTTCGACATACGCTTGCGGCGCTTCTTGATGACCGAGCCCATACGGGTTCCTTCCATGATGTGACGTGCGGGGTGCACAGCGCGGCGCGGGTCCGCGAGGCGCGGCGTACCGGAGCACGCCGACATCGTGACGGTCCGGACGAAACCGGGCCCGACGACGCTGATCCGCCATGCTACCTGCCGCCCACGGGCCGCCCCCTGCCCGGGCGCGGCCCCGGGACTCAGCCCGCGTCGAAGTACGCGCTGCGCAGGTACTCCTCGACGGCCCTCTTGGGCACGCGGAACGACCTGCCCACCCGTGCGGCCGGGAGCTCCCCGCCGTGCACGAGCCGGTACACGGTCATCTTCGACACGCGCATCATGGCAGCGACCTCGGCGACGGTCAGGAACTGCACCTGGGCCAGGTTGAGCTGCTCGGGCTGCTCGGACGGCATCCGAACACCGCCTTCCGCTCTCGCACCGTCCGTGGAGGGGACGATGTTCACCCGTGAGGATAGCGGTGCCGTTGTGACTGGCCCGACAGGGATGCCACCCGGGCGTGGGCCCGCGGCGGCACGTCAGGGTGACCCCCCGTCCGCCGATCGGGTCAACGTGCCTGCACCGAGCGTCCCAGCTCCACCGAACGGTCGCGGGCGGCCTCGATCGCGGCGATGAGCGCGGCCCGCACACCGTGGCGTTCGAGCTCGCGGATCGCGGCGATCGTCGTCCCCGCGGGCGAGGTCACGGCCTCGCGCAGCAGCACCGGGTGGTCGTCGGACTCACGCATCATCGACGCCGCCCCGTAGGCGGACTGCACGATGAGATCCGCCGCGACCGCACGCGGCAGCCCGAGCAGGATGCCGGCGTCGATCATCGCCTCGACCAGGAAGAAGAAGTAGGCGGGCCCCGATCCCGACAGCGCCGTGACGGCGTCCTGCTGCGACTCGGGCACCTGCACGACGCGGCCCACCGCGGCCAGCATGTCGACGACGGTCCCGACGTGCTCGGCGGTCGCGTGCGCGCCGGGCGACACCGCGCTCATCGCCTCGCCGACCAGCATCGGGGTGTTGGGCATGACGCGCACGACCGGTGTCCCGTCGGGCAGACCGCCCTCGAACAGGGCCGTCGGCAGACCGGCGCACAGCGAGACCACGAGCGTCCCCGGCCGGATGGCACCCTTGAGCTCACCGAGGACCGGCGCGATGTCCTGTGGCTTCACCGCCACGACGACGACGTCGGCCGCCGCCGCGGCCCCTGCCACGTCGGCAGACGCGATGCCCAGCCGCTCCGTCAGCTCGGCGGCGCGCTCGGCGTGGCGCTCGGTGAACACCAGCTCCGACGCCGGTCGGCCGCTCGCCAGCAGTCCGGAGAGCAACGCCTCGCCGATCTTCCCGGCCCCGAGCACAGCGATCCGTGTCATGGCCGGAACGGTAGCCGGGCCCCGCCCGGGCCCGCCGCCGGATTCCCGTACCGCCGCCCACCCGAGCCCGCCGCCCCACCCGAGCGCAACCTCACTGCTCCGCCGCGCCCGCGACGCGACGCTCAGGCTGCGCCCGGCTCTTCGCGCGCAACCTCACCGCTCTCCCGGGCCGCCGCGACGACCGTCAGGTTGCGCCCGGTTCGTCGGCCGCACCCTCAGCGCTCCGCACGCCCATGGCACGGCCCTCGGGACTGCGCGCCGTCCGTCGGCCGCAACCTCACCGCTCCCCCGCGCCCGCGACGCGACGCTCAGGTTGCGCCCGGGCTCGTCGGGCGCAAATGCACTCCCCCCGGGCCGCCGCCGGCACCACACCGCGGACAGGCGCGGCCGGCCCCGGGTCAGCGTGGGAGCGGGGCCAGGGCGAGCTGGCGGGCCTGGCAGATCAGCCGGCCGGACTCGTCGACGACGGAGGCGTCCTCGTCGAACCAGGTGCCCGCGACGGTGTGCGACGTCGACGCGCACCGCAGCCATCCCGGCGACGGCCGGCCGCGCAGCAACGCCGTGAGCTGCACGGTCGGCGCCCAGCCGACGGTGCCGCCGAGGTTGAACACGGTCGGCGGCAGGATGTCCCCGGCGAGCAGGGCGAACAGGACGTCGGGTTCCTCGCCGCGGGGCCGCACCCAGCCGCGCATCGTGGCGTCGCCGGTCTCGCCCTTGGCGAAGGGCATGTCGGCGGGGTCGAAGCGCATCTCGCACGCCTTGGCCAGCGTCCGGCCGGGACCGCGGTGGTCGCGGCTCGGGTCGGCGGCCGTGGCGGTCGGCAGCGCGGGCATGTCGGGCAGGCCCGCGGTCCAACGCGGCGGGTCGTCGGGGAGCCGGCCCGTCGTCACCGACGCCGTCAGCATCGGGCGGCCGTCCTGCAGCAGCCGGGCGTGGCACACCGAGGCGGTCCGGCCGAGTTTGACGACGTCGGTGTGGATCTCGACGGGCCCCGGGTCCGGGGCCCGCAGGAAGTCCGCGGCGACGACGAGCGGCTCGGCGGGCGGGCCGTCGGCACCGCCCTCGGCACGGGCCTCGTCGACCCGGTGCAGGACGGTCCGCGTCAGCAGGGCCAGCATGAGCCCGCCGTGCACCTTGCCGCCCGCCGCGTTCCACAGCGTTCCCAGCACGGCCCGGTAGAGGTCCCGGCCGGCGGGCTCGACCACGAGCGCGTCGGAGAACGGTCGCGTCCCGGTCTCGGCAGCCGCGGTCATCGCCTGCCCGCCAGTGCGCGCAGGAAGAAGGCCACGTTGGCGGGCCGCTCCGCGAGTCGTCGCATGAGATAGCCGTACCACTGCGTCCCGTACGGCACGTACACGCGCACGGTGTGACCTTCGTCCACCAGGCGGCGCTGCTCGTCGGGCCGCACGCCGTACAGCAGCTGCAACTCGGCCGTCGCGGGGTCGCGGCCGGTCGCGCGCAGCCGGTCGGTCAGGACGCGGACCAGCACGGGGTCGTGCGTCGCGAACATGGGGTAGCCGGCGCCGTCGAGCAGGGTGCCGGCGCACCGGGCGAAGCTCGCCCGCACCGAGTCCGCGGTCCGGTAGGCGACCGACTCGGGCTCGGCGTAGGCGCCCTTGCACAGCCGCACCCGCGACCCCGGGCCGGCGAGGGTCCCGCAGTCGGCCTCGGTCCGCCGCAGCTGGGCCTGCAGGACCGCGCCGACCCACGGCCACGTCTCCCGCAGCTTCGCGACGACGCGCAGTGTCGAGTCGGTCGTCGTGTGGTCCTCGGCGTCGACCGTGACGGTGGTCCCGGCGTCGGCCGCGACCGCGCAGATCGCGGCGGCGTGCTCGTACGCGACGGCCTCCCCACCGGCGCCCAGCCCCTGCCCCAGCGCGCTGAGCTTGACGCTGACCTCGACCCGGTCGGCCAGCCCGGCGGCGGCGACGGCCTCGAGGACCTCGCGGTAGGCATCGACGGCGCGGCCCGCCTCCGCCGCGTCGGTGACGTCCTCACCGAGGTGGTCGAGGCTGACGGCGCAGCCGGCGTCGACGAGGGCCCGCGCGACGCGCAGCGCGTCGGCCGTCGTCTCGCCGGCGACGAACCGGTCGACGACGGCGCGGGTGGGGGGCGCCGCGGCGATCGTCGAACGCAGCCGATCGCTGCGGGCGGCGGCGAGGATCGCCGAGCGCAACGGGTTCACGCCGTCACCGTAGGCCCGGTGCCCGACGGCGTGCCGCAGCGCCGGGCGGGTGTCAGCCGCCCGTGGGGGCCGGCCGGGCGGCGGCCCGGTCCGGACGTCGTGCCGTCGGCTGCAGGTGCAGCCGGGCGAAGAGCAGGGACTCCGCGAGCATCGCGACGCGGTCGTGCCGGGTGCGGCAGCGCCGGGTGCTCACCTCGACGACGACCGTCCCGCCCGCCTCGGCGAACCCGCCCGTCATGAGCCGTTCGCACACCTCGGCGCAGGGCTGCCCGCCGCGGCCGGGCACGAGGTGCTCGTCGCGGGCCGCGCCGCTGCCGTCGGCGAGGTGCAGGTGGACCAGGCCTGCGCCCATCCGGTCGAGCAGCGCGAGCGCGTCGGCGCCCGCCGCGGCCGTGTGCGAGAGGTCGAGCGTGTAGTGGGCGTGGCCGGTGACGGTCGGGTCGAACCCGGGGGCGTACGGCACGGTGCGCAGGCCCCCGCGCACCACCGGGTACATGTTCTCGACGGCCAGCCGCACCCCGCTGGTCTCGCCCGCGCGGGCGACCTCGTCGGCGAACTGCTCGGCGTAGCGGCGCTGCCACCGGAACGGCGGGTGCACGACGACGGTGCGCGCCCCCAGCTCCTGCGCCGCGGCAACGGAGCGGCGGAGCCGGACGAACGGGTCGGCGTCCCAGACCCGCTGGCTGACGGCGAGGCAGGGGGCGTGCACCGCGGTCACGCCCACACCGTGCCGGTCGACGAGCCGCCGCACGGCCGTGACGTCCTGGCTGACCCGGTCGGACCACACCATGAGCTCGATACCGTCGTAACCCAGCGTCGCCGCGATCTCGAAGGCCGCCGCGGCGGGCTCCGGGTAGACCGACGCCGACGAGAGCGCGACCGGCGGACCCTGCACCTCGATCACACCTGTTGCCGGGCCAGCACGAGGATCGCCGGGGACACGGTCAGCAGCAGGCCGACGAGGACCGCGAAGATCGTCGTCTTCAGGTCGTCGTCGCGCAGCATGGCGCGCACGGCCAGCACGAGGCCGACGGTGACCAGGACCGCCGCGGCCAGCGCCACGACGGGCAGGTGCATCCACAGGAACGCGAACCCGACCCAGAGGCCGGCGCCGACGACCGCGCCGCCGATCCACTGGGCGATGACCGCCGCCCAGGTCTGCGGGGCGGCCTCGACGGGTTCGTCGTCGAGCTCCTCGTCCTCGGCGTCGCCGGCGTCCAGGCCCGCGGGCCGGTCCCGCCCCGGCCGCCGCGGCGTCCGCATGGCCGAGGTGGGCTGCTCGGGCGCCCGCAGGGCCGTCGTGGCCTGCGGCGGGTCGTCCTCGTCGGCGGACGCGTCGACGGCCGCGCGGCGGCCACCGGCCGGGAGCGCCGTCGTCAGGCCGTCGAGCCCGTCGTCGTGGTCGCTGTCGTGGTCGCTGTCGTCGAGGTCGTCGGGGTCGAACGCGGCGGCCTGGGTCGGCGGACCCCCGTCGGCGCGGGTGTCGTCGATCGGCGGGGCGCCCAGCACCGTCGGCGGTCCGCCGTCGTCCGCGCCGCGGCGGGCGGGGGTACCGGGTCCCGTGCGGGGGGCGTCGATGGGGCCGGTGTCCTCGTCGCGGCGGCCGGGCCGGCGGCGGTCGGGGTCACGGCGGTCCGGGTCGCGGCGGTCCGGGTCACGGCGGTCCGGGTCACGGCGGTCCGGGTCACGGCGGTCCGGGTCACGGCGGTCCGGGCGGTCCACGCGCGGCATCTGCTGCGTCGCACGGTCGGGGACCCAGGGCGTGCGCTGCTCGTCGGGACGGCGCGCGGCGGGGGCGTAGGCGTCCACCCCGGCCGTGCGGGGCGGCGGGGTCGGGCGGGCGGGCGGCGCACCGGCGGGGCCGCTCTGGGGAGCGCGGCCGGGCTCGGGGCCCCATGCCTCGGGAGCGGTCGGGGGAGGCGCCGGGGCGGCAGGCGGGGCGAGCGAGGCGGGCCGGACCTCGGGGACGGTCGGGGGAGCCGGCGGGGTGAGCGACGCGGGCCGGACCTCGGGGACGGTCGCGGCGCCCGCGATCGGCGGCCGACGCACCGGTGGCCGCTCGGGAGCGGCACGCTCGGCCGCCGGGGCGGGACGGTCGATGCCCTGCGCTCCCCGGTAGCCGGCGAGCCGCGCGGCGCCGGGCGACGGCGGGGCGCCGGACCGGCCGGCCGGCGGTGCGACGGTGTCGGTCGGGTAGCGCTCGGCGGCAGGGGTGCGCGGGGCGCCGCGCTCGTCGGGAGCGGCGCCGTCACCCGGGTCGTCCGCCTCGCGACGACGGCGTCGCCTGCCGGTCGTGGAGCCTGCGTTCTCCGCGAGCAGCTCCGCGACCGTGCGCTGACGCGGGTGATCGGTGTCTGAGCTCATCCGGTACACCGTGCCCCGAACGGCGTCAAGCCTCCAAGCTCTCGTGGCGAGTCGTGCGCCGAACGGTCTGTCTGAGCCGATCCATCGAGCGTGTCGAGCCTCCGCAGGATGACCCCCTCACGCAGCGCCCACGGACATATCTGGAGGGTGTCGATCTTCAGCGCCCGCATCGCGGCCTCGGCGACGATCGCCCCCGCCGCCAGCTGACGCGACCGGCCGGGGCTCACGCCCTCCAGCTCCGCGATGTCCTCGCTCGACATCCGGCTGACGAACGAGACGAGCTGACGCAGCGCCGCGTGCGTCAGCTCCCGGTGGGCGCGGGGCCCCGCCGAGTAGGGCACGGCACCGGTGAGCCGCGCGAGCGAGCGGAACGTCTTCGACGTGCCGACGGCGAGGTCCGGCGCACCGGCGCCGAGGAAGCGGTCGGCGACGGCCGCGAGATCGGCGTCGATCTTCTCCCGCAGGACGGCGATCTCCGCGCGGGTGGGCGGGTCGGCCTCGAAGAAGTCGCGCGTGAGCCGCCCCGCACCCAACGGCAGCGACGCCGCCGTCGACGGGTGCTCGTCGCGACCCGACGCGAGCTCCAGCGACCCGCCACCGATGTCGAGCACGGTCAGCCGCCCCGCCGACCAGCCGAACCACCGCCGGACCGCGAGGAACGTGTAGCGGGCCTCGTCCTCGCCGGGGAGCACCTCGAGCGCGACGCCCGTCTGCTCACGGACCCGCGCGAGCACCGCCGCCGAGTTCGTGGCGTCGCGCAGTGCCGACGTCGCGAACGCGAGCAGGTCGTCGCAGCTCGCGTCGGTGGCCGCGGCGCGGGCCTGCTCGACGACGCGGACGAGCGCGTCGGCACCCGGCCCGCCCAGCGAGCCGTCCGGCTCCAGGTGCTCGGCGAGGCGGAGCGCGTTCTTCTCCGACGTCATCGGCGTCGGGTGGCCGCCGCGGTGCGCGTCGACCACGAGCAGATGGACGGTGTTGGAACCGACGTCGAGCACTCCCAGTCGCACGCGAGCAGGCTAAGGCTCGAGACCCGCCGGGAACCGGATCGTGACCGGTCTCCCGTGTGAGGTCACCCGACAGTGGACCGACCGGGACGAATCAGGCATCGAACTTGTACCCGAGGCCGCGGACGGTGATGAGGTGCCGCGGCACCGACGGATCGACCTCCACCTTCGACCGCAGCCGCTTCACGTGGACGTCGAGGGTCTTGGTGTCGCCGACGTAGTCCGCGCCCCACACCCGGTCGATCAGCTGGCCGCGCGTCAGCACCCGGCCGACGTTGCGCAGCAGGTACTCGAGCAGGTCGAACTCCTTGAGCGGGAGCGGGACGTCCGCCCCGCCGACGCTGACGACGTGCCGGTCGACGTCCATCCGGACCGGCCCGGCCTCCAGGACACCGCCGCCGCCCTCGGCCTCGGCGCCGCCCTCGCCGCCGCGGCGCAGCACCGCGCGGATCCGGGCGATGAGCTCACGGGCCGAGTACGGCTTCGTGACGTAGTCGTCGGCGCCCAGCTCCAGGCCGACGACCTTGTCGATCTCGCTGTCGCGCGCGGTCACCATGATCACGGGCACGGCGGAACGGGAACGCAGCGAGCGGCAGACGTCGGTGCCGCTCATGCCGGGCAGCATCAGGTCGAGCAGGACGATGTCGGCGCCGTTGCGGTCGAACTCCTCGAGCGCGGACTGCCCCGTCGTCGCGACGGCGGCGGTGAACCCCTCCTTGCGGAGCAGGAAGGCCAGCGGGTCGGCGAAGGACTCCTCGTCCTCCACGATGAGCACCCTGGTCATGTCATCCTCCAGCTCTCCCGGCGAGTTCCGCCGGGTCGGGCAGGTCGGTGGTCGCGGCGGTCGGGACTGCCGTCGGTCCGGCGCTGTCCCGCGGGGAGCCGCTCGAGCCCGCGGGTGCGGGCAGCCGCATGGTGAAGGTGGAACCCGTGCCGGGCCTCGACCACAGCGAGACCCCGCCGCCGTGGTTGGCCAGCACGTGCTTGACGATCGCCAGGCCGAGGCCGGTGCCGCCCGTCGCACGCGAGCGGGCCGGGTCGACCCGGAAGAACCGCTCGAAGACGCGCTGCTGGTGTTCGGGGGCGATACCGATGCCGCGGTCGGTCACCGCGATCTCGACGACGCCACCGGCGAGCCGGCGCGACACCGAGACCGACGCGTGCGGCGGCGAGTAGGCGATCGCGTTCTCGACCAGGTTGGACAGGGCCGTGACGAGCAGCGTCCGGTCGCCGTCGACCTGCAGACCCGAGTCGTCGTCGACGACGATCTCGATGTCCGACGACTCCGCCGACAGCCGACAGCGAGCCAGCGCCTCGCGCACGACGTCGTCGACGTCGACCTCGGCGAGCTCGGGCAGTCGCTCGGCCCCGGTGAGCCGCGACAGCGCGATCAGCTCGGTGACGAGGTTCCCGAGCCGGGTGGACTCGTTGAGGATCTTGGTGCTGAACCGGCGGACCTCGACGGGGTCGTCCGCCGCGTCGAGCACGGCCTCGGCCAGCAGCGCGACGGCGCCGACGGGCGTCTTCAGCTCGTGGCTGACGTTGGCGACGAAGTCTCGCCGGGTGCTCTCCAGACGGACGGCCTCCGAGGTGTCGGCGGCCTCGACCAGGGTGAACCCGTCGGCGAGCGGCCGGACCGTCGCGAGCACGGCCTCCGGGCGGCGGCCGCGGTGATCGAGCGGGGAGAGGTCGACGGCCTGGACCGTCCCGTCACGCAGCACCCGCTCGCAGACCACCCACGCCCGGGGATCGACCCGGCCCTCGGCGACGACGCCCAACGTCACGGCCTGGGCGTTCGACATCACGACGTCGCCGTGCCGGGACAGCACCGCGAGCCCCGTCCCGCTCGACGTGAAGGCGCGGCGGAGCAGCTCGGCCAACGTCGGCCCCGCATCCGGCTGCGGAGCCGGCGCGGGGGCGACGGACCGGCGGCCCCACCAGAAGCCGCCGGCCACACCGAGCAGGAGGGCCGCGGCAGCCGGCAGCGCGTACGCCAGCGCAGTCACGGCCGCATCGTATGCAGGAAGAACACTCTCAGGGCCAGCCCGAAGGGCCCGTCGTGACCCTCCCGACCCTCCACGGCGCGACATTTCCGCCGCCGTTCACCGGCCGTTCACCCTTCCGAGGGTCGAACGTCCGGGTGACGCCCGCCGGGCTCAGCGCCCCTGGTTGGCGACGGCCGCGATCGCGTCCTCGGCCGCGGCGGCGTCGAGGTAGGTACCGCCGGGGTTGGTCGGGCGCAGGTCGTCGTCGAGGTCGTAGCGCAGCGGGATGCCCGTCGGGATGTTGAGCCCGACGATGTCGTCGTCGGAGATCCCGTCGAGGTGCTTGACGAGCGCGCGCAACGAGTTGCCGTGCGCGGTGACCAGCACGACCTTCCCCGCGCGCAGATCGGGGACGATCGCCTCCTCCCAGTACGGCAGGAAGCGCGCGACGACGTCGGCCAGGCACTCGGTGCGCGGCATGTCCGCACCCAGGTCGGCGTAGCGGACGTCGCCGTCCTGGCCGAACTCGTCGCCCTCCGGGATCGGCGGCGGCGGGACGTCGTAGGAGCGGCGCCACTGCATGAACTGCGCCTCGCCGAACTCGGCGAGGGTGGCCTTCTTGTCCTTGCCCTGAAGGGCGCCGTAGTGGCGCTCGTTGAGCCGCCAGCTGCGTCGCACCGGGATCCAGTAGCGGCCCGAGGTGTCGAGCGCGAGGTTGGCCGTGGAGATGGCCCGTCGCAGCAGCGACGTGTGCAGCACGTCCGGGAGCAGTCCCGCCTCGGCCAGCAGCTCGCCGCCGCGGCGGGCCTCGTCCTCACCCAGGGGGGACAGCGGGACGTCGACCCAGCCGGTGAACAGGTTCTCGGCGTTCCACACGCTCTGCCCGTGACGGAGCAGCACCAGGGTTCCCATGCCGGACAGCTTGCCAGCCCGTCGTGATGGTCCTAGCGGCCGAGGGCGGCGTCACGCGAGACGTCGGGCACGCCCTGCGCCCTCTGGAGGGCTCCGCGCAGGGGGCCGGCACCCGGCGCCGCGGCCAGCCGACCCAGCGCAGCCGTGCAGACCTCGGTCAACGCGCGCACCTGGTCGCGGGTGAGCTGGTCGAACAGGTTCTGCCGGACGCACTCGACGTGCCCGGGCGCCGCCGCCACCAGTACCTCCTGGCCCGCCGCGGTGAGCTCGGCGAACGTGGACCGACGGTCGTCGGGACAGGGCCGGCGACGGACCCAGCCGCGGGCCTCGAGCCGCGACACCGCGTGCGAGAGCCGGCTCTGCGAGCTCTGCGTGATGTCCGCGAGGTCGCTCATGCGCAGCGCCCGACCCGGCGTCTCCGAGAGCATCGCCAGGATCTGGTAGTAGGCGTGCGGCATGCCGGCGTCGCGCTGCAGCTGCCGGTCGAGCGCGGACTCCAGCAGCGAGACCGTCGCGAGCAGGGACCGCCAGGCCGCGTACTCCTCGGCGTCCAGCCAGCGTGCTTCGTCCGCGTCACCCATGCTTGCACTGTAGCGGAAAAACTTGAGCTTTCATCTTTCTCTCGTACTGTGGTTGAATATTGAACGTAAGAACTGTCGACCCACGGAGCCCGTCATGCCGGTCCAGCGCCTCAACCACGCCGTCCTCTACGTCCGCGACGTCGCCCGGAGCGTGGCGTTCTACCGCGAGGCCCTCGGCTTCCGGGTGAAGGTCGAGATGCCGGGCCGCGCGGCGTTCCTCCAGGCGGAGGGCTCGTCCAACGACCACGACCTCGGCCTGTTCGCCATCGGCAGCGCCGCCGGCGCCTCGCAGGCCGGGCAGGCGACCGTGGGGCTCTACCACCTCGCCTGGGAGGTCGACACCCTCGCCGAGCTCGACCGCATCGCCGGCGTGCTGCGCGAGCGCGGCTCCCTCGTCGGGGCCTCGGACCACGGCACCACCAAGGCCCTCTACGCCCACGACCCCGACGGTCTCGAGTTCGAGGTCAGCTGGCTCGTTCCCGCCGAGCTCCTCCCTGCCGACGTCGAGATCACCACTCGCCCCCTCGACCTCGCCGCCGAGATCGAGCGCTACGGCGCCCAGACCCAGGGCGGCATCGGCGTCTCGGTCCCCGTCGCGCCCTGACCGTCCCGCGTCTCGGTCGTCGACTGCCCCTCCGGGGTGACCACGGCCCGCGCTCCGGACGGCCACCGGGTGCTCGCCCTGCGGCGGGGTGCTCGCCCCGACCCCGGGTGCTCGCCCGGACACCGGATGCGATCTGGCGGTCGGGTGTGCTGTCCGGGCGCCTGGCGCTCACCCGGCGCTGCGGCTGATCGGCCCCTGCTGCAGGCCCCGGGCCGCAGGTCGCCGGCCGAGGGTGATCAGCCGCGGGGTGATCGTCGAACGAGGGACCTGAGCGCATGCAAGTGCGCCCATGCCCCGCGGCCGGCGATCACCCGGTTCGACACCACGCCCCGCGAGCACCACAGCGAACAGTCCTGTCTCGCCGCACCCGGGCGACTCCACGACGAGTGATCACCGCGCGAGGGACCTGAGCGCATCCTCGTGCGGCCATGCCCCGCAACCGGCGATCACCCGGTTCGACACCACGCCCCGCGAGCACCACAGCGAACAGTCCTGCCTCGCCGCACCCGGGCGACTCCACGACGAGTGATCACCGCGCGAGGGACCTGAGCGCATCCTCGTGCGCCCATGCCCCGCGATCGGCGATCACCGGTCGGCACCCACTCCGCGCCACGGCAGCGAGCGCACCCGCCGCGCCGCGCCATCCCGCCGGGCCGCGCCACCCCGCCGCACGCGACCCCTGATGATCCCCACACGCGGGACCTGAGCGCGCCCAGCTGCGCCCACGTCCCACGATTGACGATCAGCCGGTCTCGGCGTCCGAGCCGGCAGGCCCGCCCGCGGCCGGGGCCGGTCCGGCGTCCGATCGCCTCGCCCGGACTCGTCGTGACCGCAGCACGCGGCGGCCGCCCCACCCGAGCAGGACGAGCACCGCGACCACGGGCAGCAGCGGCAGGAGGAACCCGGCCGTCGCGGCCAGCGCCGAGCCGATCCCCCGCAACCATTCCCAGCCGGTACCGAGCCCCGCGCCGAAACCGGGTCCCGGATCGGCGGCGGGAGCCGTACCCCGCGGGACGAGCGCGACGTCGATCGTCGCCAGGTCGGTGCTCGTACGCAGCGCGGCGAGGCGGCGCTCCAGCGCGTCGAGGTCGGCCTGGCGCCGGGTCAGCTCCGACTCGATCGACATGATCTCCGAGACCGAGTCCGCCTGCGCCAGCAGCGTCCGGACGCGGTCGACGCTCGCCCGCATGCTCGCGACCCGCGCGTCGGTGTCGACGAGCTGGTCGGTGACGTCGCGCGCCGTCGTCGACCGGTCCGTCACGGTGCCCAGCCCGCCGATCCGGTTCAGGAACGCGTCGAGGCCGACCGAGGGGACCTTCACGACGAGATCGGACCGCTCGCTCGCCGACCGCTCGTTCGCCGCGTAGCCACCCGCGGACGAGGCCGCGGCACGGACGTCGGCAGCCGCGACCGCCGGGTCGGCGACCTCAACGCGGACCGTCGCCGAACGGACCACCGCGCGGTCGGGCCCGATCGCGGTCTGCGCGGGGTCGGCCCCCGGGGCGACAGCCCGCGCACCGCTGTCCGAGCTCTCCGACGGCGCGGCCGGCGCGACACTCCCTTCCGCCGCACCGCCCGTCGCCGGTGCGGCGTACCCGGCTGACGATCCCCGCTCGCCGCTCGCACCGGACGAGGTCGTCGCGACGATCATCGCCGCGAGCAGCACCCCCAGCACGAGCGCCGCGAGCACGACGCCCGCGACCCGAAACGCCGTACGCCGGCGCGCACGCCCACGCGACGACGGTGCCGCCGGGGGTGGTGGCGCCGTCGGGGGTGGCGGCGGTGTACGCACGGGCGGCGCCTGCGGAACCGGGGTCTCGGTCGTCGTCATCTCGTCTCCCCTCGAGGAGAGGTGACCCTCTCCGCGGAGAGGACGGAACGGACACCGGGAACGGTTGGCCGAGCCGCCCCGCAAATCTCACGTCGTCGCCAACCCGCGGACAGCGCGGAGGTTCCCCCGCCCTCGGCCGCAACCTCACTGTCCCGCCCGGCCGCGGGACCAACCCTCAGGTTGCGCCCGGAACCCCGGCCGCCCCTCGGCCCGACGCCGACCGCACCCGCTCCCCCGCACACCGCTGATGGCCCTGACGGTGCGCCACGGCCCACACCGCAACTCACCGGCGAGCCAGCCCGACTCTCGGGGTGCGCCCCACCCTCGGCCGCAACCTCACTGTCGCGCCCAACCCCGACACCGACCCCCAGGTTGCGCCCGGAACACCGCCCGCAACCTCGCTGTCGCGCCCAACCCCGACACCGACCCCCAGGTTGCGCCGCCCGGAACCTCGGCTGCCCTCGGTCGACGCCGGCCGACTCGCGTCCTCCCGCACACCGCGGACGGCTCTGACGCTGATCTGGACCACGCCGCAACCTCACCGTGGAGGCGAGCCACCGGACCGACCCTCAGGTTGCGCTCGGGACACCGGCGCCGACCGAGCCGCGACCCGGCGTCCCCGGCGCACCGCTCCACGACGGCAACCGCACCGGCGCACCCGGAGGCGGAACCGGCCGCCCGACCCGCGCGTCGGCTCGACCGAAGGGCGCGGCCGTCGCGGCGTCGGCGGTCAGGTGAAGAGGTGCTCGAAGGCGCGGAGGTTGGCCAGGGACTCGCCACGCTCGGTCCGCCAGGCGTACTCCTTGCGGATCGAGGACGCGAAGCCCAGCTCCAGGAGGGTGTTGAAGTCGCCGTCGGCGGCCTCGAGGACCTGGCCGAGGATGCGGTCGAGCTCCGCGGAGGTCACGGCGTCGAGCGAGGCCCGTCCGATCAGGTGGATGTCGCCGATGCGGTCGAGCGCGTAGTGCACACCGTAGAGCCGCGCGTTGCGTTGCAACAGGAAACGGTAGACACCCTCGTGGTTCTCGTCAGGCTGACGACAGACGAAGGCCTGCACGAACAGGGTGTGCTCACGCACGACGAGCCAGCACGGCGTCTGCAGCCGGTTGGTGCCGGGGAGGGTGACCAGGTACTCACCGCGGTCGCGCCGGGTGTGCTCGACATCGAGGTCCCGCAGCGCGGCCTCGATCACGACGACGGGATCGCTCATGGAGATCGGGTCCCCCGCTCAGCTCTCGCCCACACGCGCGAGACCGTCGCGCACCCGGGCGAGTGTCGCGGCGTCGAGTGTCCGGCCGCCGCCGACCGCCGCGGGGCTGCGCCGGACGGCGAACTCCGCGCCGGCCTCGGCGTAGGTGGCGAGCAGCGCCTCGGTCGTCCGGTCCCAGGAGAACCGGTTGGCGTGTGCGACCGCTCCCGCGGCCAGCCATTCGCGGCGCGCGCGGTCGAGCGCGACGGCGGCGAGGGCGTCGGCCCACCGGGCGGGGTCGTGGCCCCCGACGAGCAGCCCGGACCGGCCGTCGTCGACGGCGACGGGCAGCCCGCCCACGGCGGCCGCGACGACGGGCGTCGCACACGCCTGCGCCTCCAGCGCCACCAGCCCGAAGGACTCGTTGTGGCTGGGCACGGCGACGACGTCGGCGGCGCGGTAGACCTGCACCAGCTCGCGACCGTTCTGCGGGGGCAGGAAGCGCAGCACGTCGTCGAGGCCGAGCGCGGTGCCCAGCTCCTGCAGCGCGCGCGGTTCGGCCAGCCCGCTGCCCGAGGGCCCGCCCGCGACGAGCACGACGAGACGTTCCCGCAGCGCCGGGTCGCGGCGCAGCAGTTCGGCCGCGGCGCGCAGCAGCACGTCGGGGGCCTTGAGCGGCTGGATGCGTCCGACGAAGGCGAGGACGACGGCATCGGGCGGCAGCCCGAGGCGGGACCGGGCGATCGCGGCGGACCCGGGCGTGAACCGGTCGAGGTCCACGCCGGGCGGGATCGTGACGGTCCGCAGCGGATCGGCGTCGTAGAGGTCGAGCAGCTGCCGGGTCTCGATGTCGGTGTTGGTGATGAGCCGGTCGGCCTCGGCGACCACCTGGTCCTCGCCGATCACGCGGACCATCGGCTCGGGCGGGTCACCGTCGGCGAGAGCGGCGTTCTTGACCTTGGCGAGGGTGTGCGCGCTGTGCACGAGGGGGACGCCCCAACGGTCGCGCGCGAGCCAACCCACCTGACCGGAAAGCCAGTAGTGGGAGTGGATCGTGTCGTACCAGCCGGGCTCGTGGCGGGCCTCGGCGCGCATGACGCCGGAGGCGAACGCGCACAGCTGGCCGGGCAGGTCGTTCTTGCCCAGCCCCTCGTACGGCCCCGCGGCGAGGTGCCGGACGAGCACACCGGGAGCCATCTCGACGACCGGCGGCAGCTCCGACGACGTGGCCCGGGTGAAGATCTCGACGGCCACACCACGTCGGGCCATGCGCTGGGCGGTCTGCACGATGTAGACGTTCATCCCGCCGGCGTCGCCGGTCCCGGGCTGCTCCAGCGGCGAGGTGTGGACCGACAGGACGCACACCCGACGCGGCGGGCGCGCGGGTCGCGGTCCGCCGTGGCGATCGCTCACGAGTTCTTCCTAGCACGCACGCCCGCGGTCCACCCACCGTGCGGCAGGGGCGCCCGCTCGGTCGCGAGCAGCCCGACGAGTGCCCGGAGCGGATCGCTCGCGTGCCATCGTCCGGCCCCGTCGGGCCAGGCTGCGACGGTGCGCCTGCCCAGGTCCGGACGGCGTAGCGCGACGGCGAGCTCGTCGTGCAGCACCAGGTCGCCGGGCGGAACGGGGACCCCGAGTGTGTGGCACGCCACCACGACATCGGGCATTGCGGACCAGGCCACGAGCCGCCCCGCGTCCGGTTCGACCGTCGCGTCCACATAGTCCGATGCGAGCGGCAGGTCGAGCAGCTCGGCGAGCACCGCCGGGTCGCCGCCGGCGACGACCTCGGCGGCGGGCAGCACGGCGGCGAGCCAGGGCGCGTCGAGGACGACGACGTCGTCGACGGGTACGACGCTGGCGTCGAGCACCCGCACCCGCTGCGGGGGCTCGACCGCGGCCGGGTCGACCCGGCCGTCGGCGACGGCATCGGCGAGGGCCTCGTAGGCGGCGAGGACGGTCGCGGGGTCGGGGGCCCGGGACGGGTCGGCGAGGCGCTCGAGCAGGTCGTGGGCGGCCTCGGGGTCGTCGACCGTGAGCCCCGCCCGGACGCCGACGGCCCGCAGCACCGCGTCGTCGACACCGGGCGCGGGCGCCGGGGCGTACAGCGCGGCGAGGTCGGACGCCGTCGCCAGCCTCCAGTGCCCGGGTGGGCGCCCGCCGAGCAGGACGTTGGCACGCAGCCACCAACGCACGTAGCCGTCGGCGAGCACGGCGGCCCGGCTCTCGCGGTCGGCGCCGAGCAGGGCGAGCGCGGCGGGCCAGGCGTCGTCGTCGACGAGGTCGAGGTCGCGCAGGCCGACGAACCGCACGGGTGGCGCGTCCAGGCCGTCCCACCAGACGTCCGCGTCGTGCAGGTCGTGGTCGGGGCCGAGGGGCTCGTCGTCGACGACGAGCCCGAACCCGTCCAGCACACCGGCCGCGACGAGCGCCGCGCGCGGGAACCGGGCGGCGACGTCGGCGTCGAGCACACCGACGGGTGCGTCCGGCGCGAGCAGCGGCCGGATCGCGGCGTCGGGCAGGACGAGCTCGTCGGCGCGGGCGGGGTCGCCGTGCTCGTCGGGCAGGGCGAGTGCGCCCAGCCGGGGGCCGGCGTCGGTCAGCGCGAGCAGCCCCAGCACCGCGGCGGCCAGGGGCGCGGTGTCCAACCCGGCCTCGGCGTCGTCGACGGACCGTTCGACGGCCTCGCGCAACGCGGGCACCTCGAGCAGCGACGCCGGCTCGGCCGCGACGGCGCCGAGGCGTTCGAGCAGCGGGTGCACGGCGGCCGGGTCGGCCAGGTGCAGGCCGGGGACGTCGAGCCCGGCGAGCAGCTCGGCGGTCTCGGCGACCGGGAGCAGCACGGTCGCCGGCCCGGCAACGACCCGGCCGTCGGCGAGCGGGACGGGCAGCGCGCGCAGCTCGTCGAGCAGGCCCGGGACGAGGTCGACAGCGGGCTCGATCGCCGCGTACACCGAACGCCACCACTCGCCGGGTCGCTCGGTACCGAGCAGCCGATCGGCCAGCTCGGCGGGGCCGACGCAGCGCAGCCCCAGCTCGTCGAGCACCCCGGCCGGGACACCGCGCACCGCGTCGGGATCGACGAGCGGGAGGTCGAGCAGCGCGGCGAGGGCCCCGGAGCCGGGCAGGTCGAGCCACTGCGCGCGGCGGGCGACCAGCGTCCCGTCCGCGGCGGCGGGCAGCCACTGTCCGTCACGCAGGGCGGCGAGGACGGCCTCGCGCAGCGCGGCGTCGGTCGTCGAGCGGGGGAAGCCGGGCGCCGGGACGAGCCCGGCCCGGGCGGCGGGGGCGACGGCGTGGACCAGGTCCAGGTAGGCCGGTCCGGCGGCGGCGAGGATCTGCCGGGTCGCGGCGGTGTCCCGGACGCGGCGACGGTCGGGCTCCAGGGGGACGGTCGCGATCAGCCGCGCGGGCAGCGACAGGCGTTCGTCCGACCGCGTCGGCGCGTGCAGCACCTCGTCCGCGTCCGGCGGCAGCGGCTCGGGCGTGCCGTCGGCGGCCGACGGCAGCGCCCACGTCAGCGCCCACTCCCGACGCCCGCGCTGTTCGACGGCCTGGTCGCCGGCGGCGTCGTCGTCGAACGTGCCCGTGGACCGCACGAGCAGCCAGGACCTGCCGCCGACGCGGACCCGGCCGTCGGCCTCGTCGTCGCGGCGGACCGTCACGTCGCCGACGGTGACCTCGACGAGGTCGGGCAGCCCGAGCAGCAGGTCCGGCGCCTGCGCGGCGGCGTCGGCGAGCAGCGGGCCGGGATCGGCCCCGGACGCCAGCGGGAGCCGCACCTCGGTGTCGTACCCGGCGGGCGGCGGTTCCTCGACGACGGGCCAGGCCAGCCGCAGCACTGGCAGCTGCCCGGCACGCCGGGTCAGCTCCGCGGCCGGCCCGGGCAGCGTGCCGACGGCCGACGCGGTCGCCGACGCCGAGAACCGCACGCCGTGGCCGTCGCCACGGACGATCCGCGGCTCGTGGGAGACGGCGAGCACCGCGGCGAACCCGACGCCGAACCGGCCGACGGAGCCCGTGTCGTCGCGCTTGGCCGACGCGCGCAGCGACGCCAGCGCGGTGACCCCGGCCGCGTCGAGCGGGGCACCGGTGTTCGCGACGCGCAGCTCGTCGGCGACCAACCTGACGAGCACCCGCCCGGCGATCCCCGCCGTACGGGCCGCGTCGGCGGCGTTCTGCGCCAGCTCGACGAACCAGGCGCCGGCGTACCCGCCGAGGAGCAGGTCCTCCTCGGCGTTGGCGTCCTCCCGGAAACGGGTCGGGGACGCGGCCCAGGCGTCCAGGACGGCACCGCGCAGGGCCCTCGTCCCGAACGGGTCCGCCCCGACCGGATCCGCCCCGACCGGATTCGCGCCGACCGGATCCGCCCCGACCGGGTCCGCCGCGGCCGGGTCGGTGCTCACCGGGTCGGCGCTCGGGGCGGCACCGACGGGCTCAGCGCTCAGGAGTCGGCCGGCTCGAGCTCGGCGGCGGGGCGCTCCACCGTCTCCAGGTCGACCCCGTCGTCGTAGACGAGGGCGGCGACCTGCACCGGCGACCCCGGCTCGACGACGACGTCGGAGTGCGCGCCACAGCCGTACTCGACGGCCACGACCGCCCCGTCGCCCGGGGAGAACTCGTTGGCGCACACGCCGAACCCACCGCGCAGCGAGCCGGCGAGCGGCACGAAGAAGCCGCAGGTCCCGCACACGCCCGGCGCGGAGCGCGCGATCGGCGCGGACGGCCCGCGCGGACCCTCCTGCCAACGGGCGGCGGCCTCGGTGCGCCCGAACCGGCTCAGCACCCGGGTCCGCCCCAGCCCGACCTCGAGGGCGACCTCCTCGACGGCCGGGTCGTCGGACTCGACGTAGCCGGGGACCAACCGCGCGTCGTCGGGAGGCGAGGGCAGCAGGTCGCCGACCCCGAGGTCGCCGGGACGGACCCGCTCCTGCCACGGCACCCACGTGGGCGCGACCAGCGCATCCGGGCCGGGCAGCATCACGACCTCGCTGACGGTGGCCGTCCCGTCCTCGGCCGAGCCCGCGGCCAGCGTGACGGCCCACCGCCACCCGCGATAGCCGGGCCGCGTCGCGGCGAAGAAGTGGGTGTAGGCGGCGCCGCCGTCCTCGGCGACGCCGCACAGGTGCTCGCCGACCGCGGCCGCGGCCTCGGTCGGGTTCGCGTCGGACCCCGCCTCCTCGACGGCCGCCGCGCGGGCGAGGTCGACGGCGTCGGCCAGCAGGCGCTGCGCCTCGCCGCCGGCGGCGCCCTCGTCGTGCGTCGGTTCGTCGCTCATTCCCGGGATTGTGCCACCCTGGCGGATCGTGATCGTCCGCCGTGCGCTCCTGCTGGTCGCCCTGTTGGCGATGGCGGCGTGCGGAGCGGGCTCGCCGGGGGCGCCGACGCTGCGCCCGCAGGTCCTCGGCGAGCTCCCGCACGACACGTCGGCGTTCACCGAGGGCCTCGAGGTCGCCGGCGGCAGCCTCTACGAGAGCACAGGGCTGGCCGGCCGGTCGCAGCTGCGCGAGCTCGATCCGGCGACGGGTGCGCTGCGCCGCGCGGTGCCGCTGCCGGCGGACTACTTCGGCGAGGGCCTGACGGTCGTCGGCGACCGGATCTGGCAGCTGACCTGGCGCGACGGTGTCGCCCTCGAATGGGACCGGGCCTCGTTGCAGCTCCTGCGGCAGGTGCCGATCAGCGGTGAGGGCTGGGGGCTGTGTTCGGACGGGGCACGGCTGGTCCGCTCCGACGGCACCGATCTGCTCCGGTTCCAGGACCCGACGACGTTCGCCGAGACCGGGTCGGTGCGGGTGACGGTCGACGGCGAGCCGCTGCCGCAGATCAACGAGCTGGAGTGCGTGGCCGGGCAGGTCTGGGCCAACGTCTGGCAGACCGACCGGATCGTGCGGATCGACCCGGCCACCGGGGTGGTGACGGCCGTCGTCGACGCGTCGGGGCTGCTCTCCGCGGCGCAGCGACCCGGGACCGACGTGCTCAACGGCATCGCCTCGCTCGGCGGCGACGAGTTCCTGCTGACGGGCAAGTTCTGGCCGGTGATGTTCCGGGTGCGGTTCACCGCTTCGTGAGTGGCACGCAACGGAGGGCCCATGGGCCACAATGGTTGCGTGGCTCGGTCCGGATCCCCGCACGCGCGCGAACCGCGGCGCGGCAAGCGCCGCTCGTGGGCGTCGCCGGACGGAGGGTCCCAGGACGGCACCGGGTCCCAGGGCGGCACCGGATCCCAGGACGGTGCAGGATCCCAGGGCGGCACCGGGTCCCTGGGCGGCACTGGCTCCCAGGGCAACACCGGATCCCAGGGCGGGGCCACGGCCCCGCAGCCGCCGGGCTGGGGTGAGCGGCGGCCGGATGCCCGGCCGGTGCCGCCGCCCTACCAGCCGACGGTCCGCCGCCGGTACCCCTGGCACGACGACCCCGACTACGACCCCGCCGAGTACCACCGCGACCCGACGCCCCCGCAGTCGTGGCGCCCGACGGGACCCGCGTCGGGTGCCGCGCCCGGCGGCCACCCGGCCGGTGACCCGCGCCCCGAGATCGACTGGGCGAGCGAGACGGTCCGGGAACAGCCCCGCCGGCCGGCGCCACCGCAACCCCGGGAGACGCAGGCCCGGGAGACGCAGGCCCGGGAGACGCAGGCTCGGGACACACAAACCCGGGACACGCCTCCCGAGACGCCCGCCGAGGACGACGGGCCCACCGAGCCGCGGCGTCCTGCGGGCCCGCGGACCCCGCGGAAGCTGACCGTCACCCGTGTCGCGGCGATGCGCAGCCGGCAGTTCGCCGAGCGGGGCGTGCGCACCTTCCACCGCGCCGCGACGGCCGACGGGGCCGACCGGTCGGGCCTGACCGCCCTGACCTACGCGACGATGATGACCTACGCCGTCGACGCCGCGGTCACCGTCGCGCTGGCCAACACGCTGTTCTTCGCCGCCGCCAGCGCCGAGTCGAAGTCCAACGTCGCGCTCTACCTGGCGATCACGGTGGCGCCGTTCGCGGTCGTCGCGCCCGTCATCGGCCCGCTGCTCGACCGGCTGCAGCGCGGCAGGCGCGCCGCGCTCGCGGTGTCGTTCGCGGGGCGGGCCGTGCTCGCGGTCGTGATGGCGCTCAACTACGAGAACTGGCTGCTCTACCCCGCCGCCCTCGGCACGATGGTGCTCTCGAAGAGCTACATGGTGCTCAAGGCGGCGGTCACCCCGAGAGTCCTGCCCGAGACGATCACGCTCACCACCACGAACTCCCGGTTGACGACGTTCGGCCTGGTCGCGGGTGGCGTCTTCGGCGGCGTCGCGGGTGGCGTGGCGTGGATGTTCGGGTCGTCGGGGGCGCTCTACTACACCGCGGCGCTGGCGGTCGTGGGCGTGTGGCTGTGCGTGCGCATCCCGCGCTGGGTGGAGGTCACCGCCGGCGAGGTCCCCGCCGCCCTGCGCACGACGAGGCGGGGCAAGCGCAGACCGATGGGCCGCGGCGTCGTCACGGCGTTGTGGGGCAACGCCTCGATCCGCATCCTCACCGGCTTCCTGGCCCTGTTCGTGGCGTTCGTCGTCAAGGAACAGACCGAGCACGACCCGTCGAGACAGCTGTTCCTCATCGGCATCGTCGGCGCCGCGGCCGGCATCGGCGGGTTCGTCGGCAACGCGGCGGGGGCGCGGTCGGCGTTCGGGCACGCCGACACGGTCGTGGTCTCCTGCATCGCGGGCGTCGTGTGCTCGACGGTCGTCGCCGCGATCATCCCGGGCATCATGACGGCGGCGATCGTCGGCCTCGTCGGCTCGACGGCCAGCGCCCTGTCCAAGGTGTGCCTCGACGCGGTCGTCCAGCGGGACCTGCCCGAGGAGTCGCGCGCGTCGGCGTTCGGCCGTTCGGAGACGGTGCTGCAGCTGGCGTGGGTGTTCGGCGGCGCGCTCGGGGTGCTGCTGCCGCACTCGACTTTCTGGATCGGCTTCGTCGTGATCTCGGTCGTCGTCGCGCTGGCGGGCATCCAGACGACGATGGTCAGCCGCGGCCGCACGCTCGTCCCCGGGTTGGGGGCCAGGGACCCGCGCGTCGACAGCAGGCCCATGGCCCCGACACCGCGCTGAGGTCCCGTCCGTAGGCTGGCCCCGTGCTGCGCCGTGCCCTGCCGCTCCTGCTGGTCGCCTGCGCGTCGCTGCTGGCGGCCTGCGGCGGTTCCGACGACGCACCCCCGCAGGTGACGTTCACCGTCGCCGGGCAGACCCGCACGACGGGACCGACCCAGTGGTGCGACATCAAGGTCACCGACTGCTCCGGCGACCCCGCGGCGGAGATCCACCTCGGGGTGGCGCCGGGCGTCACGGTCGACGTCGCCGTCCCCGAGCCGGTGTCCACGGCGCCGTGGCAGGTCGTGTTCAGCTACCGCAGCGCCGGTGGCCAGCAGGTCGACGGCCGCAGCCCGGTGTTCGCGGCGAACGCGCGCAAGGACTACTCGCTCGTCCTGCCCGCACCCACCGACCAGCTGATCACCGCGCAGGTCCAGCAGTACGGCATCCCGACCGCCGACCCGGACACGGGCCAGGGCGAGTTCCCGATCCGGGGCAGCTGGGTGCTGGTCACCGACGCCTGAGGGGGCCGGGCGGTCTCAGCCGTCGAGGTCCCGGGCCACGGCCCGGACGACCTCCGCGGCGAGCTTGGCCGTCTTGCGCTCGGGGTAGCGGCCGCGGCGCAGGTCGGGCTGCACCTTGGCCTCGAGGAGCTTGATCATGTCCTCGATGAGGCCGTGCAGCTCCTCGGCGGGCCGCCGCGTCGCCTCGACGACAGACGGCGGTGCGTCGACGAGCCGGACCTGCAGCGCCTGCGGCCCGCGCCGGCCCTCGGCCATCCCGAACTCGACGCGCTGCCCCGACTTCAGCGACTCCACACCCGTCGGCAGCGCCGACTTCCGGACGTAGACGTCCTCGCCGCCGTCCTGGGCGAGGAAACCGAAACCCTTGTCGGCGTCGTACCACTTGACCCTGCCGGTCGGCACCTTGCTCACCCGTTCCTCGATCGTCCCCACGCCGCCGTGCCGTGGAAACTCCACCCCCGCACGACGAACGCGCCCTCGGATCACCAGGTCCGCCGCACCATTTCGGTCGGCTCGCCGAGCGACACCGGGACGCGCACGTACCAGCGTAGCCCCGCGACACCCGGGAGCGCACCGCCCAAAACGCCGCCGGCGTCGGCCGGACGGCGCAACGGGCGGCGAGTCAGGCGTTCTTGACCGCGGCGGCGTCGGCCAGGTCGAGCAGCTCGACCGACTTCTCCCGCATCTCGACCTTGCGGACCTTCCCCGTCACCGTCATCGGGAACTCGTCGACCACGATCACGTAGCGCGGGATCTTGTAGTGCGCCAGCTTGCCGGTGGCGAACTCCCGGACCTGCTCCGCGGTCAGCCCCTCCACCCCGTCACGCAGCTTCACCCACGCGCACAGCTCCTCGCCGTACTTGATGTCGGGAACGCCGATGACCTGCGCATCCAGCACATCCGGGTGGGTGTAGAGGAACTCCTCGATCTCGCGGGGGTACACGTTCTCCCCACCCCGGATCACCATGTCCTTGATCCGCCCGGTGATGTTCAGATACCCGTCGGAGTCCATCACCGCCAGGTCACCGGTATGCATCCAACGCGCCGCGTCGATCGACTCCGCCGTCTTGTCCGGCTGCTCCCAGTAGCCGAGCATCACCGAATACCCCCGGGTACACAGCTCCCCGGCCTGCCCACGCGGCACCGTCAACCCCGTCTCCGGATCCACCACCTTCACCTCGACATGCGGATGCACCCGCCCCACCGTCGACACCCGCCGCTCCACCGAGTCATCCGCCCGCGTCTGCGTCGACACCGGGCTGGTCTCGGTCATCCCGTAACAGATCGTCACCTCCGTCATCCCCATCCGGTCCACGACCTGCTTCATCACCTCCACCGGACACGGCGACCCGGCCATGATCCCCGTCCGCAGACTCGACAGGTCATAAGAGGCGAAGTCCGGATGGTTGAGCTCGGCGATGAACATCGTCGGCACCCCGTAGAGCGACGTGCACCGCTCCTGCGCCACCGCCCGCAGCGTCGCCTCCGGGTCGAACCCCTGCGCCGGGATGACCATCGTCGACCCGTTCGTCGTGCACCCCAGGTTGCCCATCACCATCCCGAAGCAGTGGTAGAACGGCACCGGGATGCAGACGCGGTCCTCGGCGGTGTAGCCGCACAGCCGGCCGACGAAGTAGCCGTTGTTGAGGATGTTGTGGTGGCTCAGCGTCGCGCCCTTGGGGAAACCCGTGGTGCCCGACGTGTACTGGATGTTGATCGGGTCGTCCGGGCTCAACGCGGCCTGCAGCCGGGCCAGCTCCTCACGGTCGCCGCCGCGGCCCGACTCCACCAACGCCTCCCACTCCGGGCCACCGATGATCACGACCTGCTCCAGCGCCGGGCAGCTGCCCCGCACCTTCTCGATCATGCCTACGTAGTCGGAGGTCTTGAACTTCTCCGCCGACACCAACATCCGGATCCCGGCCTGGTTGAGCACGTACTCCAACTCGTGCGTGCGGTACGCCGGGTTGATGTTGACCAGGATCGCGCCGATCTTGGCCGTCGCGTACTGGACCAGCGTCCACTCCGCCATGTTCGGCGCCCAGATCCCCACCCGGTCACCCTTGCCCAGACCCGCCCGCATCAGACCCATCGCCACGACATCGACGTCCTCACGCAACTGCGCATACGTCCACCGCCGGGCCGTCGGCACCTCCACCAGCGCCTCCACATCAGGCTGCGCGGTGGCCGTGCGGTCAAGGTTGTCGCCGATCGTGTCGCCCAGCAACGGCACCTCGGAGATGCCGGAGGCGTAGGACGGGACAGCGGGGGCGCCTGCGGAGGTCACGACGTCGTTCTCCTCGGGTGCGGTCGGGAGGGCTCACGACATCCTGTCTCGCCACAGCGACGCACGCCACTCCCCCGCAGGTCAGGTCCGACCGCCGGGGATATCCGGCTGCGGACGGGCGATACCCTCGTCCGATGCATGACCCGCGCGTCCTGCTCGACCCCGCCACCGACGCCGTGCGCAAGCTCGCCCGCCGCGGCTACTCCCTCGACCTCCCCGAGCTGGAGAAGCTCCTGACCGGGCGCAACTCCGCGATCCAACGGGGCGACGAGGCGCGCGCGGAGTCCAAGCGGGTCGCGACGTCGGTGAAGGGCGCGTCCGCCGAGGAGCGGCCCGCGCTGGTCGAGCGCGCCCGCGAGCTCAAGGGCATCGTCTCGGCCGCCGAGGACGAGCAGAAGGAGTTCGACGCGCAGCTGCAGGACCTGCTGCTGGGCATCCCGAACCTGCCGGCCGACGAGTCGCCCGACGGGACCTCCGACGCCGACGCCGAGCTCGTCCGCACCTGGGGCGAGCCGCCCACGATCGAGTCGCCGGCCGACCACGTCGACATCGCCGAGAAGCTCGGCATCCTCGACCTGCCGCGCGCCACCAAGCTGTCGGGTCCGCGGTTCGCGGTCCTCAAGGGCAGGGGTGCGGCGCTGCAGCGCGCCATCGGCGCCTACCTGATCGACAAGGCGCTGGAGAACGGCTACACCGAGTTCTCGGTGCCGTCGCTGGTCACGCGCCAGACCATGACCGGGACGGGGCAGCTGCCCAAGTTCGAGCAGGACCTGTTCCGCACCGAGGTCGCCGACCGGGAGCTCTTCCTCATCCCGACGGCCGAGGTTCCGCTCACCAACCTGCACGCGCGCGAGACGCTCGACCTCGAGTCGCTCCCGCTGGCGTACACGGCGCACACGCCGTGCTTCCGCTCGGAGGCCGGCTCCTACGGCCGCGACACCCGTGGCCTGATCCGGATGCACGAGTTCGCCAAGGTCGAGCTGGTCCGCTTCGTCGACCCGGCCCGGTCGCGCGAGGAGCTCGACGTCCTGGTCGGGCACGCCGAGTCGGCGTTGCAGGGGCTCGGGCTGGCCTACCGCGTCGTCAAGCTCGCGGCGGGCGACACGGGCTTCTCGGCGGCGCTGACGTTCGACATCGAGGTGTGGCTGCCCAGCCAGGGCACCTACCGCGAGATCTCCTCGTGCTCGGACTTCGGGGTGTTCCAGGCCCGCCGCGCCGGCATCCGTACGAAGGCCAAGGACGGCTCCCGCGGCTTCGCCGGCACCCTCAACGGGTCGGGCCTGCCGATCGGGCGCACGCTCGTCGCCGTCCTGGAGCAGGGCCAGCAGCCCGACGGTTCGGTCCGGCTGCCCGAGGCGCTCGTCCCCTACGCCGGCTTCGCGACGCTGGAGCCCTGACCCGCGGCGAGCGGCCCGCTCACGACCCGGTCAGAGCCCACCGGTGTTGAGGAGCAGGTTCGGGGTGCCGCCCGTCCCGCCGCCCGCGACGACGTTCGGCGTGGCGTGGTCGAGGATCCACTGCCGGACCGTGGCGCTCGGGGCGTCGCCCTTCTCCTGCTTGTAGAGAGCGGCGACCCCGGCGGCGAACGGCGCCGCCATCGACGTGCCGCTGTAGGAGGCGGTGCCCCCGCCCGGGACCGGGGCGATGATCCCGGTCCCCGGCGCGTAGAGGCCGACGCAGGCGCCGGTGCTCGACGTCGGGGCGCGCTTGTCGTCGATCGTCGAGTTGGCGACGACGAGCACGCCCGCCGCGTCGCGCGGGGCGACGTCGCAGTCGTCGGCCCCCGTGTTGCCGGCCGAGGACGCGACGAACACCCCGTTGTCGACGAGGCCCTTCACCGCGGCGGTGAGGACGTCGGACGGGCCGTAGCTCCAGGACATGACGGCGACCGACGGGCCGGAGTGGTTGCGCGCCACCCAGTCGACGCCGGCCAGCAGGGAGGACAGCGTGCCGGTGCCGTTGCAGTCGAGGACCTTGACCGACTCGATCCGGGCCTGCTTGGCGACGCCGTAGGTCGTGGAGGCGGCGATGCCCGCCACCACGGTGCCGTGGCCGTCGCAGTCGGTGGAGTTGTCGTCGATCGTGTCGGTGCCGACGCTCGCGCGGCCCCCGAAGTCGGGGTGGCTGACGTCGACGCCCGTGTCGACGACGTAGATCGTCACACCCGCGCCGGTGCCGTTGACGGTGTAGCGCCCGTCGAGCGGGAGGGCGGCCTGGTCGATGCGGTCGAGCCCCCAGTTCCGCGGCGAGGTCTGGGTCGCCTCGGTGTTCGGGACGGCCGTGGCGGGGGTCGACGCACGGATCGTCCTGGGCTCCAGCGGGCTGATCGTGCGGTCCTGCTCGACGCCGAGGATGCCGGGCAGGGTGTGCAGCGTCGAGACCTGGTCCGCCGTCAGCGTCGCCGCCCAGCCCGCGATGACCTCGCGGAACGTCTGGGTCGGGGTGACGCCGAGCTGCTGTGCGGCCCGGGTGGCGTCGGCCTCGGTGGCGGCGTGGACGACGTAGTCGGCACTGGCGGCGGCCGCGATCGTGGCAGGGGTCGGGTTCGTCCCGGGGCCGGTCGACGCGGGGACGGTCGACGCAGGCTCGCTCGACGCAGGCTCGCTCGGCCCGGATCCGGTCGTGGCCGGCACGCTCGGCGTCGGCACAGCCGGGGCGGTCGTCGCGGGCTCCGGTGGAGCGGGCGTCGCCGCGGTCGTCGGGGCGCCCGCCCCGCGGCCCCCGACGGTCGCACCACCGGCTCGGGCCGACACGTCGCCGGCCTGCGCGCTGCCCGCCCCGACGGAGGGCGGTTGCCCCACGGGGGCACCCGGCCGCGACGTCGCGGCGCTCGTGCCCGCGGTCTCGTCGGCCACCGGGGCGGGGATCTCGCTCGGCAGCGCGCCCGTGGCCGACCCGAACACCACGAGCAGCAGCACCACGACGAGCACCTTCAGGGCAGTTCGCGTCACGTCGAGTGACGGTAAAGGCCGCGAAGCCCGCCGGACAGCCACACGATCGAGTCGGGTGATGCTCGTGTGGCAAAAGTTTGCCGGTGATAGTTGCGGTCAGTGACCCCTCGCGGCGGCGCGGGACCCGCCCCGATGAGCCGACCTCCCGCTGCCGACCTGGGCGAACGGGGTGACCCGCCGCGACCGCCTGCGTCCCCGACCACCGAACCGGACGTATCCACGGCCGAGCGCGCGGTGCGCGGTGACGCAGCGTCGCCGTTCGCGGCGCTCCCGCCCGGTCGTGGACCCGGCGGCGGCGCGTCGAGATCACCCGGCGGGGCGAGCGACACGCGGCCGACGACTCAGCGCGCACGGGCGGCGCCCAGCCGGTCAGGCGCACGCGTCGACCGCGCCGAGGCGACCTCGTGATCACCGAAGCCGGGACCTGAGCGCATCTCCTTGCGCTGATGTCCCGCGCCCGGCGATCAACCAGAGGAGCAGCGGAGCAGGGCGGCGGATCACAGGGCCGCGGGGTGGACGGCCACCTCGGTCGCCTTCACCGCGAACCACAGCTCGGCGCCGGGTTCGACGGCCAGCTCGGCCGCGGCGGCGAGGGTGACGTCGGCGGCGAGCCCGTCGACCCAGGCATGCCCGCCCGCGAGCGGCGCTGCGCGCAGCCGGACGGTGTCGCCCTGCGGCTCGATCGCGGCCAGCCTGACCTGCAGGACGTTGCGAGGGCTCCCGCTCGGCCGGTCCCGGAACACCGCGACGGCCGAGGGCGGGAACACCGCGACCGCGGACTCGCCCTCCGGGAGCGGGTCGTCGAACCGGCCGGCGACGACCGTCCCGTCCCGGGTGCGCAGGCCCTCGGCGCAGGCCGTTCCGGGCACGAGGTCGAGTCCCGCGATCCGGGCGGTGAACGGCGTGCGCGGCTTGGTCAGCACCTCACGCGTCGCCCCCTGCTCGACGATCCGCCCACCGCCGAGGACGGCGATCCGGTCGGCGAGCACGAGGGCGTCGAGCGCGGAGTGCGTGACGAGCAGGGCGGTCTGCTTGGCATCGCGGATGACCCGGCGCAGCAGCGAGCGCATCGCGGGCGTGGCGTCGACGTCGAGAGCGGCGAGCGGCTCGTCGAGCAGCAACAGGCCCGGGCGCGGCGCGAGTGCCCGGGCGAGCGCGACGCGTTGCTGCTGCCCGCCCGACATCTGCGACGGCCGGCGCCGCGACATCTCGTCGGCGTCGAGACCGGGCAGCACGTCGGCGATCAGCTCACGGGCCCGCTCGTGCGCCTCCCGCTTGCCGACCCCCGCCGCCCGCGGCCCGAACGCGACGTTGGCCAGCGCGGTCAGGTGCGGGAACAGCAGGGGCTGCTGGGCGAGCAGCCCGACCCCGCGGCGGTGCGGCGGCACGGAGATCCCCGCGCCGACGTCGGTCACGACGGTCTCGCCGACCCGCACCTGCCCCGCGTCGGGCAGCAGCAGCCCCGCGAGCACCCCGAGCAGCGTCGACTTGCCGGACCCGTTGGGCCCCAGTACGGCGACGACCTCGCCGGGCTCGGCGTCGAGCGCGACGTCGAGGGTGAACGCCCGGCGTTCGAGGCGGACCGACGCCGCCAGGCCGGCGCCCCGGTCGTCGCGCCCGGTCACCGGAGCCCCTCGGTGTTGCGCGGGCGCGCGACGACGATGACGAGGATCGCGACGACGACGAGCAGCAACGACAGCGCGACGGCACCGGCGTCGTCGGTCTCGCGCTGGAGATAGACGAGCAGCGGCAACGTCTGCGTCGTCCCCTGCAGGTTGCCGGCGAAGGTGATCGTCGCACCGAACTCGCCGAGGCAGCGGGCGAACGCGAGCACCGTGCCCGACATCAGCCCCGGCAGCACGAGCGGGACGGTGACCCGGCGGAACGTCAGCGCGGGTGACGCGCCGAGCGTGGCGGCGACGGCCTCGTAGCGCTCCCCCGCGGTGCGCAGCGCCCCCTCGAGGCTGACGACGAGGAACGGCATCGCGACGAACGTCTGCGCGATGACCACCGCGACCGTCGTGAAGGGGACCGTCACGCCGAAGGCCAACCGCAGGCCCTCGCCGACGAGGCCGCGCGCCCCGACGAGGTAGAGCAGCGCCAGCCCGCCGACGACCGGCGGCAGCACGAGCGGCAGCAGCACCACCGAGCGCAGCGCGCGCAGCCCGGGCAGCCTGCCCCGGGCCAGCACCGCGGCGAGCGGGCCGCCGAGCAGGATGCACAGGACCGTCGACGCGGCGGCGGTCTCCAGGGAGAGCCGCAGCGCGGCGAGCGCCGCGTCGCTGGTGAGCAGTTCGGGCATCCGCCGCCAGTCGGCCTCGACGAGCAGGCCGAGGACGGGCAGCGCGATCACCAGGAACCCGACGACCGCGGGCACCCACATCCAGCGGGGCAGGGCGACGTCACGTTCGTGGCGCCGGTCCTGGCGCCGCTCGGCCGTGGGTGCCTGCGATGCGTCGTCGGTGAGGGTCACGGGCGCTCCGAGGTCACCGTCTCACCGTGCAGCACCGTCGTGGAGCCGTCACGCCTGCGGCGCGCCGAACCCGGCCGCCTGCAGCGTCTTCTGGCCGAACTCACCGGTGACCAGGGCGACCCACTTCTGGGCGAGGTCGGCCTGCGGCGCGTTCTTGACCACGGCGATCGGGTAGTTGGTCACGGCCTGCTGCGCCTCGGGGAAGCTCACGCCCTGGACCTGCCCCTTCGCGGCGGTGACGTCGGTCACGTAGACGAGGCCGGCGTCGGCGTTGCCGCTGCTGACCTTGCCGAGCACGGACTTGACGTCGGTCTCCTGGCTGACCGGGGTCAGGGTCACACCGGTGGCCTTCTCGACCTTCTGCTCGGCGGCACCGCACGGGACGGGCGGGGCGCACACGACGACCTTGAGGCCGGGCTTGGCCAGGTCGGCGAACGTCGCGATGCCCTTGGGGTTGCCGGGCTGGGTGGCGATCTGCAGGACGTTCGTGGCGAAGCTCACCGGTGGCGCGGCGGTCAGGCTCTTGTCGGTGACGGTCTTCATCGTCGCGTCGCTCGCGGCGGCGAAGACGTCGGCGGGCGCCCCGTTGACGATCTGGGACGCCAGGTCGGACGAGCCGCCGTAGCTGATCCGGACGGTGACCCCGGGGTTGTCGGTCTCGAACTGCGTCTTCATCGCGTTGAACGTCTCGGTGAGCGACGCGGCCGCGAGCACGGTGAGGGTGCGGGGAGCGGCGTCGCCCGAGGTCGGCGACGCGGCCGAGGCGCCGGAGCCGCCGCCGCACCCGGCGAGCAGCAGGGCCAGCCCGGCCAGCAGGCCGAGCAGTGCACGAACCTTCACGAGAGTCCTCCCGGGATCTCCACGACCACGTTGGTCGACTTGATGACCGCGACGGCGAGCGCCCCGGGCTCCAGCCCGAGGTCGTCCACCGCCTCGGCGCTCATCAGGGACACCACCCGGTGCGGTCCGCACTGCATCTCGACCTGGGCCATCACCGTGTCGGCGACGACGGCCGTCACGAGCCCGACGAGCCGGTTGCGCGCGGAGCGCCGGACGTCGGACGGGTCGGGGGTGGCGTCGGCGTGGTCGCGGGCGAACGCGGCCAGCGCCGCACCGTCGATCACCGTGCGGTTCGACGCGTCGGGCCGGCTGGGCAGCACGCCTGCGTCCACCCGGCGGCGGATGGTGTCGTCGCTGACGCCGAGCAGGCGCGCGGCGTCAGCGATCCTGAACTGCGGCACGAGCGGCATCTTAGTTCCGCAGATGCGCACGACGCCAGGCAGTCGGGTCAGCTGTGATTGGGTGCGGCGGTGGACTTCGAACCCAGCGCAGCGGCAGCCGATCACACGCGGCGGATGCGCGCCTTCCTCGACGAGAAGGTGCTCCCGGCCGAACCGACCTACGACGCCTGGCGCCTCGAACGCCGCGGCACCCCGCAGGAGTGGGACCTGCCGCCCGTCGTCGAGGAGCTGAAGGCGGAGGCCAGGGAGCGGGGGCTGTGGAACCTGTTCCTGCCCAGCGTGTCGGGCCTGTCCAACCTGGAGTACGCCGCGGTCGCGGAGGTGTCCGGCTGGTCGCCGGTCATCGCGCCGGAGGCCATCAACTGCCAGGCGCCCGACACCGGCAACATGGAGACCCTGCACCTGTTCGGCACGCCCGAGCAGAAGCAGCAGTGGCTCGAGCCGCTGCTCGCGGGCGAGATCCGGTCGGCGTTCGCGATGACCGAGCCCGACGTCGCGTCGTCGGACGCGACGAACGTGCAGACGCGGATCCGCCGCGACGGCGACGACTACGTGATCTCCGGTCGCAAGTGGTGGATCTCGGGGACGGCCGACGAGCGCTGCAAGGTCTTCATCGTCATGGGCAAGACCGACCCGGACGCGCCGCGGCACCGTCAGCAGTCGATGATCCTCGTGCCCCGCGACGCCCCTGGGATGCAGGTCCTGCGCCACCTTCCGACCTTCGGCTACCAGGACCAGCACGGTCACTCCGAGATCGTGTTCGACGACGTGCGGGTCCCCGCGTCGAACCTGCTCGGCGAGGAGGGCGGGGGCTTCGCGATCGCGCAGGCCCGGCTCGGGCCCGGCCGCATCCACCACTGCATGCGGCTGATCGGGATGGCCGAGCGGGCGATCGACCTGATGGTCCGGCGGGCCCGCGACCGGGTCGCCTTCGGGCGCCCGCTGGCCGACCAGGGCGTCGTGCGCGAGCAGATCGCGCTGTCGCGCATCGAGGTCGAGCAGGCCCGGCTGCTGGTGCTCAAGACCGCGTGGCTGATCGACGAGCACGGCTCCAAGGGCGCGGCGACGGAGATCGCGGCCATCAAGGTCGCGGTGCCGCGGATGGCCTGCACCGTCATCGACCGGGCCATGCAGCTGCACGGCGCCGCCGCGATGAGCGACGACTTCCCGCTCGCGTACTTCTACACGTGGGCCCGCGCGCTGCGGTTCGCCGACGGCCCCGACGAGGTGCACCTGCGCTCGGTCGCCCGTCAGGAGCTGGCCGCGCACGAGTGAGCGGCGCGGCATGAGCCCGGGGCCCTGCCTGATCGACCTGGCCTGTCGATCAGGCAGGCCCCCTCGGTGGGATTCGTCACACTGTGTTGATGATCCGCTTCTGCGGCGTCCGAGGCCCGCTTCCCACGCACCTGCGGAGACACGAATTTCCGCTGCTCAGAGGCCTCTTCTCCGGCCGTCCGGATGGTTACTCTCGTGTGGTGACGGCAACGGAGCTCGGCCTGCCCGCACTGCGGACAGCCACCACACGAGACCCCGCCCGCCCAGCCGACGCCCGGCTCATCGACGGCTTCGGCCGGGTGGCGACGGACCTGCGCATCTCCCTGACCGACCGCTGCAACCTGCGCTGCCACTACTGCATGCCGGCAGAGGGCCTGGACTGGATGCCGCGCGAGGAGCAGCTCACCGACGAGGAGCTGCTGCGGCTCATCACGATCGCCGTGCGCGACCTCGGCGTCGAGGAGCTGCGCTTCACCGGCGGCGAGCCGTTGCTGCGCAAGGGCCTGGAGGAGCTGGTCGCGGCGTCGGCGGCGCTTCGCCCCCGCCCGGACATCTCGCTGACCACCAACGGCGTCGGCCTCGCCCGGCGCGCCGAGGCGCTGGCGGCCGCGGGGGTCAACCGGCTCAACGTCTCGCTCGACACGCTGCGCCCGGACCGCTTCGCGTCGATCACCCGACGGGACAGGTTCGACGACGTGGTCGCCGGCATGCGCGCGGCCCGCGACGCGGGACTGTCACCCGTCAAGATCAACACGGTGCTGCTGCGCGGGATGAACGACGACGAGGCCGTCGACCTGCTGCGCTTCGCCGTCGCCGAGGGTTTCGAGCTCCGGTTCATCGAGCAGATGCCGCTCGACGCCCAGCACGGCTGGGAGCGCTCGGAGATGGTCACCGCGGGCGAGATCATGCAGGCGCTCTCGGCGGAGTTCACGCTCACCCCCGATCCCGCGCACCGCGGCGCCGCCCCGGCCGAGCGCTGGGTCGTCGACGGCGGCCCGATGATGGTCGGCATCATCGCCTCGGTGACCCGCCCGTTCTGCGGCGCGTGCGACCGGACCCGGCTCACCTCCGACGGCCAGATCCGCACCTGCCTGTTCGCCCGCACCGAGACCGACCTGCGCGCCATGGTGCGCGGCGGCTCGTCGGACGCGGAGATCGCCGACGTCTGGCGCGACGCCATGTGGGGCAAGCTCGCCGGGCACGGCATCGACGACCCCGGCTTCCTGCAGCCCGACCGTCCGATGAGCGCCATCGGCGGCTGAGAGAGGATGCACGCGTGACGACCGGAACGACGACGCTGACCGCGACCGTCCGCTTCTTCGCGGCCGCACGCGCCGCCGCGGGCACCGAGACGACGTCGGTCGAGCTGCCGGAGGGCGCGTCGGTCGAGGACCTGCTCGACACCCTGCGCGCCGGCCGCGACGCGGAGTTCGCCCGCGTCCTGCAGCGCTGCAGCTACCTGCTCGACGAGATCGCCGTCCGCGACACGTCCGTCGTCGTGCCCCACGGGGCGGTCCTCGACGTCCTGCCACCCTTCGCGGGCGGCTGAGCCGCACGCCCTGTGAGTGGCAACAGTTGCTACCGCGACCCGTGCTGCCGCGACCACTGCCACTCACGACCCGGCGACGGCGTCCCGGTACGACGGCCACGTGCCCGCCGGTGTCGACACGCTCGTCGCCTTCAGGACCGCGTGCACGATCGCGCGGGCGACGACGTCCGCCGCCGCCGCGTGCAGCGCGAAGAGGGCGGGCAGGTCGGGGGCGGGCCGCGTGCCCGTCGCCATCGCGAAGATCGTGTCGCCGTCCATCACGGTGTGCACCGGCGCGATCGAGCGCGCGAGGCCGTCGTGGCCCACCGTCGCGAGCCGGGCGCAGCCGGCCTTGTCGAGCGTCGCGTCGGTCGCCAGCACCGCGATCGTCGTGGCCGTCCCCGCGCTGCGGGCGGCGTGCCGGCCCAGCGCTCCGGCGACGGCGGCACCGCCGCCCGCGCCCGGGTCCGGCAGGTCGAACTCGCCGGGCAGGCCGTGCCGCGCGCCGTGCAGGTGCCCCGTCGCGAGGTCGGCCGGTGAGCCGACGGCGTTGACCGCGACGATCGCGGCGACGGTCGTGCCGTCGTCCAGGAGCGCACTGGCCGATCCGATCCCCCCCTTGAGCCCACCCGCGACCGCGCCCGTCCCGGCGCCGACCACGCCCTGCGCGACCGGGCCGTCGGTCGCCGCGTCGTGCGCGGCGATGCCCTGTGCCGCACCGGGTCTCGCGGTGAACCGGCCCCCGCGACCGAGGTCGAACAGCACCGCGGCGGGCACGATCGGGACCACGCCGCCGGGCACCGCGAAGCCGGTTCCGGCCTCCTCGAGCCTCGCCATCACCCCGGACGCCGCGTCGAGCCCGTAGGCGCTGCCGCCGCCGAGGACGATCGCGTGCACCCGGTCGACGGTGTTGCGCGGGTCCAGCAGGTCGGTCTCGCGCGTCCCGGGCGCGGCGCCCCGGACGTCGACTCCCGCGGCGGCACCGCCCGGCGGCGCGAGCACGACGGTGGTGCCGGAGAGCGCCCCCTCGGCGTCGAGCTGCGCGTGCCCGACGCGGATGCCTGCCACGTCGGTGATGTCGTTGTGCGGGCCCGCGATCATGCCCGCAATCCTGGCACCGGCCCGACCGCGCACGCCCGGCCCGGCCTCACGCCGGCAGGTTCACCAGGTACCGGTCGACACCGCCATGGCCGGAACAGGTGCCCCTCCGGTGCTGACTGTAGGACGGCTCGCCGTCCTTGCAGACGGCCGTCGGGCTCTCCGTGGTCGACGAGCCCGGCCGGGGCACACAGTTGCCGCTGACGTTGACGTAGTGGGTCGACGTGTCGCAGGCCGGTGCCGCCCGGGCCGCGACGCTCGGCGGCGCCGCGGGCGGTCGCGGCGCGACGGCCGCCGCCCGCCGGGAGGTCAGGGGCACCGGGGCGACCGTCGGGGAGGCGGCCGGCGTCGACACCGGCGCCTGCTGCAGGGACGTCGGCGAGGGCGGCGGGGGCGCGAGCGACGGTACGGCCGCGCGGGTCGTACCCCCGGGTTCCGCCAGCAGCGCCGCCGGGCGGGCCGGGGACGAGGTCGTCATGCCGACGACGATCGCGACGACCAGGAACGTCGGCGCCAGCGCGACCGCCGCGACGGCCGGCCTGCGCACGTTCGGCGGCGCGCCGCGGGTGCGTCGCCAGGCCATCACGGCCGGCACCGACGCGGCGAGGCAGAGGACCAGGCCCAGGGGCGCGGTCGCCGGGATGACGGCGAACAGCGCGCCGAGCACGACCAGGACCGACGCGACGAGGACCGACCGGGGGCGCCGGCGGACCGCGTGGAAGGGGACGGTCGGAGGCTCGGGGACGCCTCCGGGAGCGGGGCCGGGCGAACCCGGGCGCCGCGGTGGGGAGCTGCGGGGCACCCCGGGAGTTCGGTCCGCGGACCGCCGCCGTTACGGCCGCGTCAGCCGTGCCGCTCGACGCGCACGTCGCCGACGGGAGTGCCCGCCACACAGGACAACCGCACCTCGACCCGCAGGTCGTCGCTCTCGAAGCGGACCCGCCCGGCGTCGTCGCCGTGGTGGCCGTCGTCGTGACCGGGGTCCTCGACCTCGAAGCCCTGCGCGGGACTCGCCGAGACGACCCGCGGCGTCGTCGCGTCGCACCGGGCCACGACGGTCCCGCCGGGTGCCCCGGGGACGACCACGGCCCGCCCGGGCGGGGCGGCCGGGGGCGCCGACGACGACGGCGCCGGGCCCGGCGACCCGGGGGCGGTCGACGGCAGCGCCGCGAGCCGGGCGTCGACCTCCGCGGGGGTGAGCGGGCGCAAACCCTCCCCCGTGATGCCGGACCCGATCGCGCCGACGGCCGTCAGCCCGACGACCAGCGCGCCCACCGCGGCCCCCAGCCACACCACGACGAGCGCGGCGGAACGGGCACGGGCGGGACGCACCCGCAGAGCATGCCGCCCAGGAGGTTAAGGCCCGGACAAGACGCGCCTAAGGCTCACGCCGGACGTGCGTCGCACCCACCGGTTCTGCCATACGGTGCGCACATGGCCCAGGTGTTGCTCGTGGAGGACGACGCCGCGATCCGCGGTGCGCTGGTCCGCGGCCTGTCCGAGCGCGGGCACGCGGTCGACTCCGCGCCGACGGCGATGGCCGGGCTGGAACAGGCCGTCGGCAACCGGCCCGACATCGTCGTCCTCGACCTCGGCCTGCCCGACCTCGACGGCACGGTCATGCTGCGGATGCTGCGCGGCGCGAGCGCCGTGCCGGTCATCGTCGCCACCGCGCGCGACGACGAGGCGGAGATCGTCGCCGTGCTCGACGCGGGCGCCGACGACTACCTCGTCAAGCCGTTCGGCTCCGCCCAGCTCGACGCCCGCATCCGCGCGGTGCTGCGCCGCACCGGGGAGCCCGGCACCGATCCGACGGTCACGGTCGGCGGCCTGGTCGTCGACCCGCGCAGCCGGATCGCCCGGCTCGACGGTCGCGAGCTGGAGCTGAGCCCGCGTGAGTTCGACCTGCTGCACTACCTGGCGGCGCGGGCGGGCGAGGTCGTCGGCAAGCGCGAGCTCCTCACCCAGGTGTGGCAGCTGCCCTACGGCGGCGCCGACAAGACCGTCGACGTACACCTGTCGTGGTTGCGCCGCAAGCTCGGCGAGACCGCCCAGGAGCCGCGCTACCTGCACTCGGTGCGCGGCGTCGGGGTGCGGCTGGGCGCCCCGGGCTGATCCGTGCGCCGCCGCGTCCTGGTTCTCGTCACTGCGACGACGACCCTCGTCCTCATCGCGTTCCTCGTGCCGCTCGCGCTGCTCGTGCGAACGGTCGCGACCGACCGGGCCGTCGCGACGGCGACCGCGCAGGCGCAGTCGCTGAGCCCGCTGGTCGCCACCGCGGACCGTGAGGCGCTGGCGCTCGCCGTCGGCCAGGTCGACGCCACGACGCCCGCCGACGTCACGCTCTTCCTGCCCGACGGCACCGTCCTCGGCGCCCCCGCGGCACGGACGCCGCTCGTCCAGCTGGGGTCGCGCGGGGTGTCGGCGTCGGGCGAGGTGCCGGGCGGACGCGAGATCGTCGTCGCCGTCCGCGACGCGACGGGGGCCGGCGGGGCGGTGCGCGCCTTCGTCCCCGACGCCGAGCTCACCCGCGGCGTCGACCGGTCGTGGCTGCTGCTCGCAGGCCTGGGGATCACGCTGCTCGCGGTCGGGCTCGTCCTCGCCGACCGGCTGGCCCGCAGGCTCGTCCGGGCGACGACGGACCTCGCCCTCGTGTCGGACCGGCTGGCCCGGGGGGACCTCGACGCCCGCGCCGACGCCGCCGCCCCGGCCGAGCTGGGCGTCGTCGCCCGCGCGCTCAACGGGCTCGCCGGACGCATTGCCGACCTGTTGCGCGAGGAGCGCGAGACCGTCGCGGACCTGGCCCATCGCGTCCGCACGCCGCTGACGTCGCTGCGCCTGGAGGTCGAGTCGCTGCCGCCGGCCGACGCAGCCCGCATCGGCGCGGGCGTCGACGCCGTGCAGCGCGCGGTGACGGCCGCGATCGAGCAGGCCCGCCGCCGCGGGGCCGATCCGGCCGCGTGCGACGCATCGGCCGTCGTCGCCGAGCGGGTGGCGTTCTGGGCCGTGCTGGCCGAGGACACCGACCGGGAGCTGGCGGTCGAGCTCGCGCCAGGCCCGCTGCCGGCTGCGTTGCCCCGCAGCGACCTCGAGGCCGTGGTGGACGCGTTGCTGGGCAACGTGTTCGCCCACACCCCCGACGGCACGTCGCTCGCCGTGCGGCTGGACGCGGAGCCCGCGGGGGCGACGCTGACCGTCGCCGACACCGGGCCCGGCATCCCCGCCGACGCTCCCGCGCTCGACCGCGGGGTGAGCGGCGCCGGGTCGACCGGACTGGGCCTGGACATCGCGCGCCGCGCCGCCGAGCGGTCCGGGGGCGGACTGCGCCTGGACTCGCCGGGCAGGGGCCTGCGGGTCGTCGTCACCCTCGGAGCGCCGGGTCGGAGCTGAGGCGCCGCGGGCTCCGGAGTGGCGCAACACACCGTCCGCGAGGGAGACCGGCTCCTGCTCGTGACCGACGGCCGCAGCGTCGTCGCCGCCCGCGCCGCCGAGCCCGACGCGGTGTTCGAGTTCGCCGGCACCCGCTACCACCGGGGGCCGCCGGCGGCAGGGAGTCGACCCGTCCCGACGGGAGCTCCTCCCCACCCGCGTGTCAGCGAATCGTTACCGCGTGGCGGATACCTCCTTCGTATCAGTCGCGGTGGAGCAGACGGTCGACGTGGCTTTGCAGCTCGTCGACGCGGGCGTTGATCACGGCGAGCTCGGCGTCCACGACCGGTGTGGCGTCACCGGGTGCTCCCACGCCGTCGCCTGTCAGCGGGCGGTCCGGGACGATGAAGTTGCGCAGCGGTGCTCGGTCCACCCGCACCTCGAGCCCCGCGGTGCCGGTCAGCGCGGCGAACTTGTCCAGCGGCAGGACGGGTCGGCCATCGGAGCAGTGGACGCAGCTCGGCGTGAGGTTGCGCCAGGCAGTGCGCCCGGTGCCGGCGTCGATGAAGACCTCCGTGGGCCGCCCGCAGCGACAGCGCCCGGTCCATACCCGCCGGACCCTCTGAGTTTCATAGCGCAGTCCGAGGTCGTGGCGGCGGTAGCGCCCGGACGCAGCAACTTCGAGGACGACGGTGTTGCGGTTCTCCGGGGCGCAGGTGAGGTCACGTGCTGCATCCAGGGTGTGGAGGCAGTAGAAACCGCAGGTGCACATCCAGTTCGGTACGTGGTGCCGGCTGTTGTTCAGACATATCGCGTTGTCCACGGCGAGGTAGACGTGTCTGTGGCCGGTGCCCGTGCCGCAGAACGCGGTCCGGCTCCCGTCGGCCGACATCAGCGGGTAGGCGATCTTGTACCCGGTCAGCGGGCTGCTGGAGAACTCGCGAGCGCCCGCGCTGCTGTTCACGGCTCGCGTCCCCGACCGGCCGCGACCTGGACCGGCTCACCGCCCACGATCGCCACCATCGAGTACTGGGTGGGTGCGGGCTGTGGGGCCCGGATCGATCCCGCGGGTGGTGCGGGTCGCTCGGGTGCGGGGTCGAGGCTGGTGGTCGCCGGTGCGGGCTCGGCATTGTCGAGGGCGTAGCCGGTCGCGACGTGTTTGCCGAGGTTCATGGTGTTCTCCTGAGTCGGGTTGCACCCGTCCGGTCCCTGACCTGATGGTCGGGTCGGCCACGGGTACCGAGTCGGTCGGTTCGCTGCGGTAGGTCGGTGACGTCTGCGCCGTGGAGTGGCCGGTGACGGGTATGGGTGGAGATGAGCGAGATGAACAGCGCGATGGCGCAGAACCCGAACACGATGGGCCCGGAGTGACGTCTGGAGCGGCGTGAGCGCCGTCGCTGGTGGTGCGATCGCGCTCGTACTCGGTATCGACAGTCATCGTTGACCTCGATTCACGTCATTTTCTCATTTTCGCGACTGCGCGTCCCACGCCCGGCGACGTGCCGGAAGATTCGCCCGAGAGGTTCGGGCGAGGAAATTGCTGTGGAACGCAGCAAGAATCGTCGGCGCGCCTGCTACGGATGCGTCGTCGGGGATGGCCACGCACGCCAGCGGAAAAAGCGCGGAGCCGGCGAGGCGAATGGCGCGACACGTTCATCCACGCTGGGGGAGCTCGCGCGGGAGCGTCGCCGAGAGGTGGGTGTCGAAGCGGGGGTCTGCGGTTCATCGGACGCGCCTCCCTAGTCGCGAAGTCGACTAGGGACTGTCAGCGGCGCGGACCGCGGTTGAAGGTGAGCCCCATCACCTGCCGCCAAGTGTTCGCGCAGGTAGAGGGCCAGTCAATACGACATTCGAGTGCACTCGCGGGCCTGGTGGTGGCGTGGTCGGTCACCTGGAGTGCGGCGGCCGGGTGACCCCTGGCGAAGATCGTCGACGACGTAGGCAACAACGTGGGAGCGGGTCCTACGAACGTCACAGAATCCCTCTGCCGAGTCCTGGCGGGGGCAGACTGACCCTTTTCTCGCCGCGCGACGGTGCACTCGCCCCTCAACCTGCCGGTGGCACATCTGACGACAGCGCCGCCTTGTTCACGGCGCGTCGGTATCTCAGAATTGCCGTCCGAGAGATGAACGTACGTCTGCCCTTCAACTCCGTGGCCATGCGTATTTGTCGTTGCTGCGGATGTGATGGGTTGGTCGCTGCCCGCCAGCTGTGTGTCGGCGGAAACGGGCCGTCGAGACCTCTGCTGCTCGGAGGTGGCGCCCCGACGGTCGTCGGGGCGCCACGTCGGGTTCGTCGGTCAGACGGTGATGAGACCGGGGGCCGTCGACCGGGCCGCAGCAAGGCGCTTGTCCGCGTCGGCCCAGTTCACGACGTTCCACCACGCCTTGACGTAGTCGGGCTTGACGTTCTTGTACTGGAGGTAGAACGCGTGCTCCCACATGTCGAGCATGACGAGCGGAATCTGGCCGGCGGGCAGGTTGGCCTGCTGGTCGTAGAGCTGGTGGATGAGCAGCCGGCCGCCGAGGGCGTCCCAGCCGAGGATCGCCCAGCCGGAACCCTGGATCGTCGTCGCCGCCGCGGTGAAGTGGGCCCGGAAGGCGTCGAACGAGCCGAACGCGTCGTCGATCGCCGCGGCGAGCTCACCGGTCGGCTTGTCCCCACCGTCCGGGGACAGGTTGTTCCAGAAGATCGAGTGGTTGACGTGCCCGCCCAGGTTGAACGCGAGCGTCTTCTCGAGGCCGACGACGGCGCCGAAGTCGTTCGCGTCGCGGGCGGCGGCGAGCCTGTCGATGGTCTGGTTGAGGGCGGTGACATAGGTGTTGTGGTGCTTGGAGTGGTGCAGCTCCATGATCTCGCCCGCGATGTGCGGGTCGAGGGCGCCGTAGTCGTAGGACAGGTCAGGCAACGTGTAATCGGCCATGCGGAACCTCCGGCAGCGTGAGGGGTGCGACGAGAAGTATCACCACACTCTTGCAACAACCTATAACTCGCAACTGCTCTGGACGGAACGGTCACCAGTGATCTACGCTGTTGCAAGTCTCTTGCAACTACGACGGTGACCGTCGAGTCGGGGGCTCGCGGGTGGGTGGTCGTTCTGGCAGCTCGACACCGCACGCGTGAGGCGGGGCCGGGTAAGTTGACCGGCCCCGACCTTGCTCCAGGAGCTCACAGGCGGTCGGCCGACTGCGTCGCCGTTGCGACACCGGAGGCCCACCGGCAGGGACACGACCGGCAAGCGCGGCCGGCCAAGCAAGGGTCCGCCAGGCATGATGGCTGCTATCGACCCGTCCGCCCTGGACGAGTGCAGTTAGGGCTGTGTCGTCGGCTCGCGCGCTGACCCGACCGCGCTGATCCTCGGCCGGCTCGACAACCGGAACCGGCTGCGGGTGGTCGGCCACACCAAGCCGCTCCCCCCTGCCGCCCGCCTGGAGCCTGCAGGGCACGCTGCACGCCACCCACGACCACCCATGGCCAAGCACCCTGCGACCTGGCTTCGGCGAGTCCGGCCCGGTCCCGGTCACCCACGTCAGGCCCGATCTCGTGGTAGAGCTGCACGTCGACACCGCACGAGACCGAGGAGTCCGGCGCACCCCGTCAGCTTCGTCCGACTGCGACTTGACCTGTCCGCCACCGACCTCGGAACGATCTGAGCCCGGCGCCGTCCAGCACCGCAGTGGGCCTGACGAGCTGACGTCGTCCGGTCGGACGCGCCCGCGCTACTTCGCCTGGCCCGTCACCGTGACCTTCTGGACGGCGAGCTTGGGCACCGTCGTCGACCCGCCCATCGTCGTCTCGTACGTGTAGGACCCGAGCACGGTCACCTCGGCTTTGAACAGGTCCTTGTTCACCAGGTCGCCCAGCGTCGCCGCCGTGTCCGCGACCAGGATCGTGTTCGTGTCGTAGTCCGCGTACCCGTAGCTGACCTTGTGCGCCACCCCGTCGACGTTCGCGCGGAACCCGGCCGGCCCTGTCGCCGAGTCGAACTGCGTGACCTGCCCATACACGATCACGGCCTCCCCGATATGCGCGTCCGGGCTGCGCGCGATCAGCGCCCACTCCCGCGCGGTGATCGCCTTCGCCGGGAGCGGAGGGGGCTTCACGGTCGTCGGCACAGGTGTGGGCCTCGGTGCAGGGACGCTCACCGACAGCACGACCGGGGTGTCGCGGCCGACGGTCGTCAGGGCGGCGGGATTCTGCAGCAGCACGGTGCGCTGCCACAGCTCCCCGGTGAACGAGGTCGAGACGTTGCCGAACCCTGCCGAGTTGAGCGCCGCGATCGCGTGATCTGCGCGCATGCCGACGACGTTCGGCACGGTCGCCGACGACGCGCTCCCCGCGGCGGACTTTCCCGGAGCCGTCCCGCTGCCGGTGGTGACGATGACGATGGCGCCCGCGATCGCGACGACGACCACGCCGATGACGAGCAACGGCAGCCACACGCGACCCTTCCGCGGCGGCGCCGGAGGGGGCGGTGCGGGTGTGCCGCCGAGCCACATCGGAGGGGCCTGTGCCGGGATGGGCACCGTGGTCGGCGGCGTCCCCGGAGGAACGGCCTGCTGACCGGGATCGACAGACATGACCGCTCCGGTGAAGGTCAAGGGAAATGACCTTCGTGCTTCGTATCGGACGAGCCGGGCGTTACACCCGACACACCGCTTCCCGATGCTGTCGAATTCGCTCCGCCGGTGCCACGGCGAATGACAGGAAGTCCGTGAGCAGCCGCGGACGACGCCGTCTTCACTGCGGGCTGCTGAACCTCGTCTCTGTCGTTGACGACGATCTGCACACCGGTTAACGTCGTCCACGTCAGAGACGACGAATCCGGCTCGGCGCGCGGGATGGTACGCATGTGCTCCGCAGCAGGAGTCGGACCGGAGACGTCGCACACCATGGTCGATCACTACGTCGGCGTCCTCGGCGTCGCCGAGGCGATGGGCGTGACCCGGCACGCCGTCCACAAGTGGCGGTCCCGCTACCCCGCGGGCTCGGAGCACCCGTTCCCCGAGCCGGACGTCGAGATCGACGGGACGCCCGGCTGGTCGCCGGGCCGGCTGGAGGACATGATGCGGTGGCGCGACGGGCTCCCGGGACGCGGTGCGGGCGGTGGGCGACCGACCGCGGCCCGTCAGGACTACTTCCGCGCCGCCGCGGCACGTGGCCTCGACCGTGAGGAGGCGACGCGCGCGCTCGCGAACTTCGCCACCGAGTTCCCGGAGATGAGCGAGCCGGAGCTGTACGCGTGGATCATCGAGCGGCTCGAGTACTGACCGTTCCGGGGAGCACCTGACCGGCCCGCGGCTGCACGGCATATCACTGCACGTCCCGTGCCGAGGTCTTAACCGCGCCTTGAACCCCGGACAGCGCGGCCCTAGCCCCGGCGACGGCACCGTCGTCCAGGTCGACCACAACGGACCTGGAGGACATCCGATGACGATCCGCCGCCCGCTCGCTCTCGCCGCCGCCACCGGCGTCGCCCTGCTCGCGCTGACAGGCACGGCCCTCGCGCTCAGCGCGGGGGACGACGACGGGGACCGGGGCCCGGCGGTCCCGACGGCCCGGACGTCCACCGCTTCGACGTCCACCGCCCCCACAGCCACCGCCCCGGACGTCACCGGCAGCGGAACCGCACTGCTGCCCGCCGGGGACGTCGACCGCGCCGCCGCCGAGCGGGCCGCACTCGCGCACGTCGGGAGCGGGGAGGTCGTGAAGGTCGAGCGCGAGGTCGAGCACGGCCGCACGGTCTGGGACGTCGACGTCCGCACGGAGGCCGGGGTGCGGGAGGTGCACGTCGACGCCGCGACGGGCGCGGTCACCCGCGACCGCGCGGAGTCCGCGGCGAGCGACGACGACCTCCCCGACCGGCGCGGCGACGACCGGCGCGGCGACGACCACCACGGGTCGGCCGACCACCACGGCAGGGGCGGCGACGACGGGCCGGGCGACGACCGGGGGGGGCGACGACTGATCGGCGCAGGACCGACCGGTGCAGGGACCGGTCCGGGCCGCCCGCACGACGACGGCGGGCCGGCTTCCCGCAGGGACGCCGGCCCGCCGTCAGGAGTGGATCACTTGGCGCGGAGCCGCCGGACGATCACGAAGATCGCGAGCAGCACGGCGAACGCCCCCGCGATCGGCGCCACCCGCTTGATCACGGGCGCACCGGCCGTGTCGAGCAGGTCGATCGCGTCGATCTCGCTGCGCATCGGACCGGACGACGCCTTCGGCGCCGACGGGGCGGCCGGGGCCGCGCTGCCCGCGGTGGCCGCGGTCGGAGCGCTCGTGGGAGCAGCCGCCGCGGGTGCGGTGTCCGACGGAGCCGCGTCCGCCTTCGCCGCCTCGCCGCCGGCCGCACCCTCGTCGGCCTTCGACCCGCCGAGCTTGTCGGTCAGGCACGACGCGAACTGCCCGATGATCTTCTCGCTGACGTCGGAGATGACGCCGCGGCCGAACTGGGCGGGCCGGCCCGTGATCGAGAGGTCGGTGACCATCGTGACCTCGGTCTTGTCCGGACCCTGGGCGACCATGGACCCCGTCACCTTGGCCGCGGCGGTGCCGTTGCCCCGCGAGTCGCGGCCGGTCGCGTCGATGACGACCTTGTGGGCCGCGTCGTCGCGTTCGATGTAGGTGCCCTTGCCCTTGTAGGTCAAGGAGATCGGGCCGAGCTTGACCTTGACGGTGCCGGTGAACGAGTCGTCCTCGTACTCGGTCAGGGTGGCGCCCGGGAAGCACGGCGCGACCGTCTCCGGGTTGTTCAGGGCCGCCCAGGCCTCCTCGATCGGCGCCGCGATCGTGAACTTGTTCTCCAGCTGCATCGGTACTGCCTCCTCTTCGGGGCCACCCTCCCGCCGGGGGGCGGAAGTGGCCGAAACCCCCGCACACACTGTGGACGCCCGCCCGGGCAGGGCGGGCGTCCACAGTGACGCTGTCTGCTCAGCCCGCTGCCGCGAGCACCGCCCGGCCCGTCAGCACCCTGGCCAGGTGCTCACGGTAGTCGGATGCGGCGTCGGCGTCACTCGGTGCGGCAGTGCCCTCGGTCGCGTGCTCCGCCGCGGCGCGTGCCGCGTCCTCGCTCGCCTGCTGACCGACGAGCGCCGCCTCGACCCCGCGTGCCCGGATCGGGGTGGTGCCCATGTTGGTCAGGCCGACGCGCGCCTCCGCGATGCTGCCGCCGTCGAGCCGCAGCGCGACCGCGACCGCGCACATCGACCACGCCTGCGCCGTGCGGTTGAACTTCTCGTAGTGCGTGCTCCAGCCGGTGTACTTCGGGAACCGGACCTGCGTGAGGATCTCGCCCTCGCCGATCGCGGTCGTGAAGTAGTCGACGAAGAACTCGCTCGCCGGCACCGTGCGGGTGCCCGACCCGCCGGCGATGACGAACTCGGCGTCGAGCGCCAGCGCGACGGCGCCGAGGTCGCCCGCCGGGTCGGCGTGGGCCAGCGCGCCGCCCAGCGTGCCGCGGTGGCGGACCTGCGGGTCGGCGACGGTCTCGGTGGCCTGTGAGAGCAGCGACACGTGCTGCTTCACGAGGTCGTCACGCATGACGTCGTGGTGGGCGGCCATCGCACCGATGGCGATGCGGTCGCCGTCCTCGGCGATGTGCCGCAGCTCGGCGATGCCGCCGAGGTCGACGATCGTCGAGGGCGCCGCGAGCCGCAGCCGCAGCACCGGCAGCAGGCTCTGCCCGCCGGCGAGGATCTTCGCGTCCTCACCCGCGTCGCGCAGCGCCGTCACGGCCTCCTCGACCGAGGAGGGCCGCACGTAGTCGAACTTGGCGGGGATCACTGGACCTCTCCCTGGGGGTTGTTCGGGTCGATCGAGCCGAGCCCGGCGCCCGGCGAGTGGGTGTCGACGGGGGTCTCCTGTGTCGAGCGGCCCTGCGCCTCCTGGATGGCACGCCAGACGCGCTGCGAGGTCGTCGGCATCTCGACGTCGGCCACACCGAGGTGGCGGATGGCGTCGAGGACGCCGTTGACGATCGCCGGCGTCGAGGCGATCGTGCCCGCCTCACCGACACCCTTGACGCCCAGCGGGTTCGACGTGGCCGGGGTGCTCACCACAGCGGTGTCGAAGCTGGGCAGGTCGGCCGCCGACGGCAGGGTGTAGTCGACGAAGGTGCCGTTGACCAGGGTGCCCTGGTCGTCGTAGTTGGCCTCCTCGTAGAGCGCCTGGGCGATGCCCTGGGCGAGGCCGCCGTGTACCTGACCCTCGACGATCAGCGGGTTGACGACGGTACCGATGTCGTCGACGCAGACGTAGTTGCGCAGGTTGACCTTGCCGGTCTCGGTGTCGACCTCGATCGCGGCGAGGTGGGTGCCGTGCGGGAACGAGAAGTTCTCCGGGTCGTACACGGCGTCCGCGTCGAGGCTCGGCTCCATGTCCTCCGGGTAGTCGTGCGCCATGAACGCGGCGAACGCCAGCTCCTGGATGGCCTTGCCCTTGTCGGTGCCCCGGACCGTGAACTGGCCGGCGTTGAACTCGATGTCGTCCTCGGACGCCTCGAGCAGGTGCGCGGCGAGCTTCTTCGCCTTCGCGACGACCTTCTCGGCCGCCTTGACGATGGCGATGCCGCCGACGGCGAGCGACCGCGAGCCGTAGGTGTCGAGGCCCTTCGGCGAGCTCTGCGTGTCACCGTGCAGGATCTCGACGTCCTCGAACGGGACGCCGAGCTGGTCGGCGACGATCTGGCTGAACGCCGTCTCGTGGCCCTGGCCGTGCGGGGATGCGCCCGTGATGACCTCGACCTTGCCGGTGGCGAGCATGCGGATGCTCGCGGCCTCCCAGCCGCCCGCGCCGTAGGCGAGCGAGCCGAGAACGCGCGACGGAGCCAGGCCGCACATCTCGGTGAACGTCGAGATGCCGATGCCGAGCTGGACCTTGTCGCCGCGCGCGCGCCGCTCCGCCTGCTCGCGACGCAGTGCGTCGTAGTCGAACTTCTGCTTGGCCTGCTGCGTGGCCTGCTCGTAGTTGCCCGAGTCGTAGGTGAGCCCCACCACCGTGGTGAACGGGAACTCCTCGTGCGTGATCCAGTTCTGCTCGCGCAGCTCCAGCGGGTCACGGCCGAGCTCGGCGGCGAGCTCGTCCATGATCCGCTCGATGGCGAACGTTGCTTCAGGACGCCCGGCGCCGCGGTAGGCGTCGGTGAGCGTCTTGGTCGTGAAGACGTTGGTGCAGGTGAACTTGAGCGCGGGGATCTTGTAGATCGCGTTGAACATGAACGCGCCCAGGATCGGCACGCCGGGACCGACCAGGCCCAGGTAGGCGCCCATGTCCGCGAGGAGGTGGACGTCGAGACCCGTGACGGTGCCGTCACGCTTCGCCGTGATCGTGATGTCCTGGATCTGGTCGCGCCCGTGGTGGGCCGCGAGCAGGGACTCCGAACGGGTCTCGGTCCACTTGACCGGCTTGTGGAGCCGCTGCGCCAGTGCGACGCAGAGCATCTCCTCGGGCAGCACGCCGATCTTGCCGCCGAAGCCGCCACCCACGTCGGGGGCGATGACGCGCAGCTTCGCCTCGGGAACCCCGAGGGTGACCGTGGTCATGGTGCGCAGGATGTGCGGGATCTGGGTCGCGGACCACACGGTGATCTGCTCACCCGTCGGGTCGACGACGCAGGAGCGCGGCTCCATGAACGCCGGGATGAGCCGCTGCTGCCGGAAGCGGCGACGCACGACCACCGAGTCGGGGTCGGCCTCGGCGGCGCTGATGGCCTCGTCGACGCTGCCGCCGGTGCCGGCCGCCCCCGAGTCGAAGACCCAGGTCGCGTTCTCGTTGGTGCCCAGGTCGGGGTGGACGAGGGTGGCGCCGTCGGCGAGGGCGGCCTCCATGTCGAGGACCGGCTCGAGCGGGTCGTAGTCGATCTCGACCAGGTCGCCGGCGTCGCGCGCCTCGGCGGCGGTGCGGGCGACGACGACGGCGACGCCCTCACCGGCGAAGTGCACGGTGGAGGTCGCGAGCAGCGGGCGCTGCGGCGACTTCATGTCGGGCGTGATCGGCCACGCGCAGGGCAGGCCGACCGCGTCGACGCCCAGGTCGGCGGCGGTGTAGACGCCGACGACGCCGGGGGCGGCCTCGGCGGCCGACTTGTCGACGCCGTTGATCCTCGCGTGGGCGAGCGGCGAGCGGACCACGTGCATGTGCAGCGTGCCGTGCGGCGTGATCGAGTCGGTGTAGCGGGTGCGCCCGGTGATGAGGCGCGCGTCCTCCTTGCGGGTGCGCGCCTTGCCGAGCTCGGTGGTGGGTTCGGCGGTCGTCGTCATGTCAGTTTCCTCCCGCGACGGGAGCGGCGGACTCGGCGGGGACGGCCGAGCCCGGCTTCATCATCTGGGCCGCGCGCTGCACGGAGCGGACGATGTTCTGGTAGCCCGTGCACCGGCAGAGGTTGCCCTCGATGCCCTCGCGGACCTCGTTCTCGTCGGGGTCGGGGTTGTCCCCGAGCAGGTCGACGGCGGCCATGATCATGCCCGGCGTGCAGTAGCCGCACTGCAGACCGTGACACTCGTTGAACGCCTTCTGGACGGGGTGCAGCTCACCGTCGCGGGCGAGGCCCTCGATCGTCAGCACCTCGCCGCCGTCGGCCTGGACCGCGAGCACCGAGCAGGACTTCACGCTGCGCCCGTTCAGGTGCACGGTGCAGGCACCGCAGTTGCTGGTGTCGCAGCCGATCAGGGTCCCGGTCTTGCCCAGCTTCTCCCTCAGGTACTGCACCAACAACATTCGGGGCTCGACGTCGTCGGCGTAGTTCACGCCGTCGACGGTGACCCGGACCTGTGCCATGAGTCTTCACTCCTCAACCGCGACGTCCGTGTCGTGTCGCGAGGACTACCGGGGATGTCGCGCCGCATGGCCGGAGCCACGCCTGCGCGCCGCGCACACGTGTGGCGGTCGACACATCATACTCCCGATGATCGACCGGTGCAAGATGGCCTCCGACCTGCGGTGGAGGTCCTCGCCCGTCCCTGCGCACCCAGGGGTGAACACTTCCGCAGTCGCGGCGTTCTGTAGCGCTTGAGGGCGCAGAAGCGGCGCCGTCCTGACGATCACTTCATCCGTTCGGACTAGCCCTGACGGAGTGGCCGGCCTGGTGGGCGGGTCCGGCGGGCCGCAGCGGCGCCGTCGTCCGGTGCCGCCACGCGCCCCACCACAGCCCCGCGCCGTAGCCGAGATCGTCGATCCGGTGGGCGAGGACGTGGCCGAGCGGGCCGGGACCGTGCGGGTCGTGGCCGCGGTGGGTCCACCAGTCGACGACGCCCTCGGCGACGGCGGCGAGCGCCACCGCGCGGCGGGCCCGCGCCGACACCAGACAGGCCGCCACCGCGAGGGGCCAGAAGTGCCGGGTGAGCGCCGCCGCCGTCTGGGCGAGCGCGCCGGCGAGACCCAGCCCGATGAGGCGCACCGCCGTGGCCCGGGGCCGGCGCACCCTGCCGAGCTTGCGGGACAGGCGTTCCGTGGCGACGGCGGTGATCCCCGCCGCGAGCACGACGGCCCCGCGCCGCTGCACGAGCAGCAGCGCGCACACCGCGGCCGACCACGGCGAGAGCACCATCGGCGGCACCGACCCCGGATGCCGCAGGGCGAGCGGCGCGGCACCCGTCCCGTAGAAGGCCTTGCGCGCCGCCCAGCGCCCGACGTCGACGCGGTGGTCGTGCGCGACGTGCGAGGCCGGCTCGTAGCGCAGCCGCCACCCCTCGGTGTACAGCCGCAGCACGAGGTCGACGTCCTCGGCGACCTGCAGCCGCTCGTCGAAGCCGGCACCGACGGCGTCGCGGCGCACCAGCAGCGCGGCGCTGGGCACGTAGGCCACCCGGGAGCGCGGGACCACGGGCGCCGGGTCGAGTCCCAGGTCCAGCGACGACCGCACCGCCTCGTACCTGCTCACCCACGATCCGCCCGCCGCGAGGGCGACGATCCGCGGCGCCGCCAGCCCGACGGCCGGGTCGGCGAACCGGTCGAGCAACGGGTCGAGCCAGCCCGCCCGCGGCACGACGTCGGAGTCCAGGAACGCGACCAGCCGGGTCGTCGCGACGGCGAGCCCGGCATTGCGCGCGGCCGCCGGACCGCGGGCGATGTCGTTGCGCAGCACCGTCACCGGCACGGGGTGGGCCGCCGCGGCCGTGGGCACCGCGGCCGGGTCGGCCGAGCCGTCGTCGACGACGACGATCCCGCCGAGGCCGGCGGGCAGCGCGGCGAGCAGCCGCACCAGGCCCGCGGTGCGGTCCTTCACCGGGACGACGACGGTGACGTCGGCGGGCACGGGTCGCTCCAGCGGCGCCGCGGGCGGGACGGGCTGGGCGAGCCCGGCGTCGAGCAGCCGCCGGGCCAGCGCCCGCGAGGCCGGGTCGGCGACGGTGATCGTGGCGCCGGTGCCGAGCAGCGCGCGGGCCTTCGCGGTGAGGTGCACCAGCCGCGGCGGCGCGCCGCCGAGCAGAGCGGCGCCGTCGTCGAGTACCCGCGTCCGGCGGTCGAGGACGACCCGGAACCCGTCGGGGAGCCGGGTGTCCGCGGGGCCGGTCGCCCCCGGTGGCCCGGCCGACCCGGGTCGTGCGGTCTGAGCGGTCATCCACCGTCCTGAGCGTCGCGGGGCCGGTCGTCATTCTGCCTCCCCCGCGCCGCCCCGCGGCCTGGCAGGCTGCACACCGTGACCACCCCGCTGCTGCCCCGCTACGGAACGGGCTCGCTGGCCGAGGTGCTCCCGTCGGTGCTGGCGGCGCTCGGCGAGCCCGGACCCGCTCCCATCGCGCTGCCGTCGGTCCGCGCGGCCTGCGTCCTGCTGGTCGACGGGTTGGGCGCCGAGCTGCTGCGCACCCACGCCGTCGACGCGCCGTTCCTCGCCGCGATGGCCGACGCCGGGCCCCTCACCGTCGGGTTCCCGTCGACGACCCCGATCAGTCTCGCGACCCTCGGCACCGGCCTGCCCCCGGGCGGGCACGGCATCGTCGGACTGTCGTTCGACCCCGGCGACCACGCGCTGCTCGACGCGCTGCGCTGGACCCGCGACCGCGACGGCCGCCACCACGACCAGCGCGAGACCCACGTCCCCGAGGTGGTCCAGCCGCACGACACCGCGCTGCAACGCGCCGCCGCCGCGGGGATCGTCGTGACGATGGTCGCGCCCCGCTTCCAGCGCGAATCCGGCCTCACCCGCGCCGCACTGCGCGGGGGCGACTTCCACGGCGTGTTCGCGCTCGGCGACCTCGCGGCCGAGACGGTCTCAGGACTCTCCGGTCCCGGGCGCCGGCTCTGCTACGCCTACCACTCCGACCTCGACACGCTCGGCCACGTGCACGGCCCCGGCACGCTCCCGTGGCGCCTGCAGCTGCGCCAGATCGACCTGCTCGTGTCGACGATCGCCGCGGCGCTCCCGCCCGACGCGCTGCTCGTCGTCACCGGGGACCACGGCATGGTCACCGTCGACCGGGCGCCCGACTTCGACGCCGACGAGCGGCTCCAGGCCGGCGTCGCGCTGCTCGGCGGCGACGCGCGGGCCAGGCACGTCTACACCGTCGACGGCGCCGCCGACGACGTGCTCGCCACCTGGCGGACCGTCCTCGGCGACGACGCCTGGGTCGTCCCCCGCGACGAGGCCGTCGCGGCGAACTGGTTCGGGCCGCTGGGGCCGCACGTCGCCGGGCGGATCGGGGACGTCGTCGCCGCGATGCGGGGTGGCACCGCCCTCGTCCGGACCCGGGCCGAGCCGAAGCTCGCGGCGCTGATCGGCCAGCACGGGTCCCTGACCAGCGCCGAGCAGCTCGTGCCGCTGCTGGTGGCGGGCCCGGCCGGCTGAGCCCGCACCCGCCGCCCCACAGCCACACCCTCCGCGGCCGCCGCACTCGACCGCGCGGCGGCGTGGCATCCACGGTCCGTCGTCCCCGAGCGCCCCGAGCGCGGCCTCAGGCCGTGGCGGCGCGGGACCCGCGGGGCGGCCGCAGCCGTCCGCCGGGGCCCGGGTCCCAGGCCCGCAGGGCCGCGAGCGCGGTGTCGACGACGGTCGCGAGCAGGGCCCGTCCCTCGTCGCCGGAGGCCCCGGTCGGATCGCCCAGCACGCCGTTCGCGCTGACCGCGGCGGTGCCGCCCGCGCGCAGGGCCGGCAGCAGCTCGGCCAGCGGCGCGGTCGCGCCGGGCGCGGCCCGGTCCCCGCGCACGGCGTCCGGGGCGAGCGCCGCGAGCAGCGAGGTCTCGGTGCGGCCCGCGTGCGCGTCGGCACCCGGTGCGGCACAAGGGATCCAGCCGACGTCGCGGCCCTCGTACCGGAGCAGGTCGACGGCCTCGACCAGCGTCGCGACGTTGCCGCCGTGCCCGTTCACGAACAACAGCCGGGCGGCCCACCGGCACGCCGACCGGCCGTACTCGACGAGCAGCGACCGCAGCGCCTCGTGCCCGATCGACACGGTGCCGGGGAAGCCCTCGTGCTCACCCGCGGCGCCGTAGGCGACGGCGGGGGCCACGACGAGCGCGGGCTCCGCGGCCAGCAGCCCCGCGGCGACGGCGTCGGCGATCCGCACGTCGGTGTCCAGCGGCAGGTGCGGCCCGTGCTGCTCCACCGACCCCACGGGCACGACGAGCGTCGGCCGGGCGTCGCGCAGGTCCGGCCAGGTCAGCTCGCGCAGCAGCGGCACGCGCGGACCCTAACCCCCGCCGAGGCCGGCATCGGTGCTGCGTCTGGGCGCAGGGGCGGCACTCCCGCCGGTCTCGGCGATCTCGGCGACGAGCCGCTCGGCGTCGGCGATCGCGGCGCCCACGCGGCGCGGGGCGAGGGCGTCGCCGATACGGTTGGGCCCTTCGCCTGGACGTGGCGGGGTGGCGACGACGACCGCGTCGACGTCCCGCACCGACTCGCGGCCCGTGGGGTGGTGCAGCAGGGTCACGGTGATCCGGCCGGCCCCGGTGCGCGTCGCGGTGAGGAGCACCGTGTCCGGGGTGCACCTGATCCCGAGTGCGGCCGCGCGCCGTCGGAACATGGGGCGGTGCAGTGTGAGGCCCAGGTCCTGACCGACGACCATCGCCGCCGCCACCACCTCCACCCCGCAACCGCGCTCGGCCAGCAGCTCGGCGACCGACGTGGCCTCGTGGAAGCCCGTCGCGTCCACGACGAGCACGTCGCCGCGAGGGTCGGCGCTCCCGTCGAGCACGTCGACGACGTCGTACACGCCGTCGACGGCCCAGGCCGGCCGGTCCGGGATGCCACCCGTCGCGCGAACGACGGTCCCGCCGTGCGCCGCGGGGTCGGCGTCGACGCCGGTGCACAGGTCCACCCCGGCGGCACGGCACTCGGCGACGAGGTCGTCGACCAGGGTGGCGAGCTCGCCCCGGCCGGGGGCACGGGCGGCGAGCGCGAGCGTCCCGCCGAGGTGGTCCGAACGTTCGACGAGCCGCACCCGCATCCCGCGCTCCGCCGCCGACGCCGCCGCGCGCAGCCCCGCAGGCCCACCCCCGACGACGAGCAGGTCCATCCGCACCCTCGGGCCTGCGAGCAGCAGCCGCTCCGGGCGGACCGTGCACGACAGCGCCCGGTTCATCCCGACGTTCGCCGTGCAGTCCTGGTTGCACCCGATGCAGGTGCGGGTCGGCCCCCCGGTTCGCGCCGCCGCCCACGCCGGATCGGCGATCTGGCCGCGGACGACCCCGACGAGGTCGCAGTGCCCGGCCGCCAGGGCGGCGCGCGCGTCGTCGGGACGGGTGTAGCGACCGGCGCCGAGGACCGGCACCGACACCGCCGCCCGGACGGCCGCCGGCAGTGCCGCCGCGTATCCCGCCGGGACCGGTGAGGGCGCCTCGACCAGCTCCAGGGTCCGGGTCGCCAGCCCGACGGAGGTGCTCAGGTAGTCGACGCCGGGCTCCACGAGACGGGCGACGGCCACCGCGTCGTCGATCGTCAGCCCGCCCGGGACGTCCTCACCGCCGCCGAGCCGCACGCCGAGTGCGCGGTCGGGCCCAATCGCGGCCCGCACCGCCGCGACGACCTCGACGAGCAGCCGTGCCCGCGACGTCAGGTCGCCGCCGTAGCCGTCCGTCCGCAGGTTCGTGCCGGGCGCGAGGAACGCCCGCAGGATCGACGCCTGCGAGCACTGGAGCTCGACGCCGTCGAACCCGCCCTCGACGCACCGCGCGGCGACGTCGGCGTAGGCGTCGACGAGCTCGTCGATCTGTGCGGCCGTCATGGCGACGGGGACCTCGCGGAACATCGGGTCCGGCACCGCGGAGGGCGCCCACACCGGCGCACCCGAGTACAGGCCCGACGACTGCGGCCCGTTGTGGTTGAGCTGGGCGAGCACCGGGACGCCGTGCGCGTGGACGGCCCCGGTGAGCCGGTGGTACGCGTCGACCACCCGTGGGTCGTGGCCGCGGATCATCCGCTCGTAGGGCCGGTCGCCGGGGTGGACCGTGTGCTCCTCGGTGATCACCAGCCCGGCCCCGCCGGCGGCCCGGGCCGCGTAGTGGTCGACGTGGCGCATGCTCGGCAGCCCGTCCTCGGCGAAGCCGGTGAGGTGCGCGGCGAACACGACCCGGTTGCGCAGCCGCAGCGGCCCCACCTGCAGCGGCGAGAAGAGCGGGTCCGGCCCCAGCGCGGTCCGCACCACCGGGCGCGCGGCAGGAACCCCCCGTGAGCGGCAATGGTCGCTGTCGCGACTGTTGCCGCGCACGGGGGTGCGGGCTTCGCGGACCGCCTCCTGGATTCCCCGGGGCGCGACGCAGTCGCCGGCCCGGGGCAGGTCCGGCCGGGCGCGCCAGAGTGCATCGTCGGGGAGGCGTCGGACGCAGTCGACGACGACCGTGCACGGGACGCGCCGGACCTCGGCGGTGTGGACGTCGACCAGCTCGGCGACCCCGTCGGCAGCGGACCGGACCTCGGAGAACGCCGCGATCGTGACGCCCGCGCGCAGGAGCCGGGCGTGGGCGCCGGAGACGTCGGCGCCGGGCCCGAGCCGCATCCCCGCGGCGGGGTCGGGGGTGACGAGCGTGCAGCGGTGCCCGGCCGCGGCGAGCAGCTCGGCCACGCCGATCGCGACGGCGTCCCCCACGGGGTCGGACACGACGACATCCCGTTGCTCCTGTTGCACGAACGGCCCTTTCGCGCAACTGAGCTGCGGAAAAGGGCCGTTCGTGCCGTTGAGGAGCTCGGCCGCCGGGATGCATTCCACGTCGGAGCCCACGGGGAACGCCGGGGGCCGGGGGCGCGAGCCCGTCGCCAGCAGGACGTCGGCGCCGCGGGCCCGGGCGTCGTCGAGATCGGCGGGCGTCGCGGAACGGCCCGTCGAGACCGTGACGCCGAGCAACGCGAGCTCCCGCTCCCACCAGTCGACGAGCAACCCGAAACGCTCGCGGCCCGGCAGCGCGGCGGCGAGGCGCAGCGCACCGCCGAGCCGGTCGTCGCGCTCCAGCAGGTGGACGACCCGCCCCTGCAGCGCGAAGGCCCGCGCCGCTTCGAGCCCGGCCGGCCCGCCCCCGACGACCAGGACGTCCCCGGTCCCCGGCGCAGCGGGTGTCGCGAAGGGCGGCGCGGCGTCGTCGGAGACCACGACGTTGCGCGGGTCCCGGCCCGCCCACCAGCGCCCGGACAGCGTGGCCGGCCGGACCCGCTCCGGCGTCCCGGCGCGGACGAGCGCGACCAGGTCGGGATCGGCGATCTGCGCGCGGGTCATCTCGACCGCGTCGGCGACACCGGCGTCGAGCCCCTCCTGCGCGAGGGACGGCGACGCGACCGAGCCCTGCCACACCACGTCGCACCGACCATCCACAATGGACTTCACAGCTGTGGACAGCGAGCGGTTGTACCCGGGTGGGGTGTGCATGTCGGCCCGGGTGGCGGCGACGGTGAGCGTCCCGCCGCGCACCGGAACGACGTAGTCGACGAGACCGGCGACGGCGTCGACCACCGGCGCGACCGAGGCGGGGGTGATCCCGGTCCAGGGGGTGAGCTCGTCGCAGCACAGCCGCAGGCCCAGGACGGCGTCGCCGATCGCGTCCCGCACGACGTCGAGCACCTCGGACAGGACGACGGCGTCCCCCGAGGAGAGGCACTGCCGCAGCAGCGCGTACTGCCCGGCGTCGATCTCCACCCCGTCGAGACCGGAGGCGACGGCGAGCAGCGCGGCAGCCCGGAACCCGTCGACGAGGGCGGCCCGGTCGAACGAGGCAGGGGTCCACAGGACCGGCGCACCGTAGGAGACGGACCCCTGCGAACCCGCATGCCCGAGCGAGGCCAGCACCAGGGCCGGGCGGCAGGCGGCGGACACCGCAGCCCACCCCGGTCCACACGCGGAGGAGAGCGGCGCCCGCGCATACGGATGGTCCGACGCGTGCACCGACGCCGTCTCCGTGACGACGACGCCGCACCCACCCGCGGCCCGCGCGGCGTAGTAGGAGACGTGCCGCTCGGAGAACGCGCGCTCGTCGCCGAGGTTGGTCTCGTGCGGACCGAACAGCACCCGCGAGGGCGCGACGCGGCCCCGCAGCGGCCACGGGGACGTCAGCGCAGGCACGGGAGGAAGTGCACGGCACCGGACCCGTTCGGGCGGGTCCGGTGCCGGCGGTCTCTCAGCCGCCCGCGACCGGCAGGCGCAGCCCGGAGTCGGTCTCCGAGGCACCGAGGCCGGCGAGCGGGCTGGTCTCGCAGGCGCGATCCGGGCGGGTGGTCAGCGTCAGCGGGACGGGGCCCTTCGGCGTGCGCGAGTTGCGCGGGGCCGAGCGGCTGTGGTCGACGTCGGACTTCGGGATGAGGGTCGCGCCGTCGCGCGCGGCGAGGGCCTGCTCGCCGAAACCGCGGACGCACTCGGGGTCGGGACCGTCCAGCGGCAGACCCGTGAAGAACTTGGCCGCCATGCAGCCGCCCTGGCACGAGTCGTAGTGCATGCAGGAGGCGCAGGCACCGCCGGTCTGCGGCCGGCGCAGCTCGGTGAACAGCTCGGAGTCCTGCCACACCTTCTGGAACCCGCCCTCGGAGCGGACGTTGCCCGCGAGGAAGTTCTCGTGGATCGCGAAGGGGCAGGCGTAGACGTCGCCGACCGGGTCGATCAGGCAGACGACGCGGCCCGCGCCGCACAGGTTCAGCCCCGGCAGGGCCTCGCCGTAGGCGGAGAGGTGGAAGAAGGAGTCGCCGGTGAGGACCTGGTCGCCGCGCTCGACGAGCCAGTCGTACATCTGGCGCTGCTGCGACGGCAGCGGGTGCAGCTCGTCCCAGACGTCGGCGCCGCGGCCCGACGGCCGCAGCCGGGTGATGCGCAGCTGCGCGCCGAACTTGTCGGCGATCGCCTTGAACTCGTCGAGCTGGTCGACGTTCTGCCGCGTCATGACGACGCTGATCTTCGGCTGGGCGAACCCGGCCTCGGCGAGGTTCTCCAGCGCCCGCATCGCGGTGGCGTAGGAGCCCGGGCCGCGGACGTGGTCGTTGACGTCGGCGGTGGCGCCGTCGAGGGAGATCTGGATGTCGACGTAGTCGGTCGCGGCGAGCTGGGCGGCCCGCTTCCGGTCGAGCTTGATGCCGTTGGTGGAGAACTTGACGCCGACGTCGTGGGAGATCGAGTAGTCGAGCAGCTCCCAGAAGTCGGGGCGCACGGTGGGCTCGCCGCCACCGATGTTGATGTAGAAGACCTGCATCCGCTGCAGCTCGTCGATGACGGCCTTGGCCTCGTCGGTGGACAGCTCACGCGGGTCGCGACGCCCCGACGACGACAGGCAGTGCACGCACGCGAGGTTGCACGCGTAGGTCAGCTCCCAGGTCAGGCAGATCGGTGAGCTGAGCCCGTACTGGAAGTGGTCGACGAGCTTCACGTCGTTCCCCTGTCAGGTGGTGGGACGGGCCTCGATGGTCCCGGAGGCGGCGAGGCCGGCCAGGGCCTTGAGGTACGCGGGACGTTCGGTCTCGGCGACGCCGGCCGCCTCGATGGCGGCGTGCACGTCCGGGTGCTTCTCGAGCCCGGTGACGACGTCGACGAGCTGCGGCGTCTTCAGGAACGAGAGCTTGCGCGTCCCGAAGTGGTAGACGAGGGCGCCGAACGACTCGGGCCGCAGCGAGACCTGCGGGCTGCAGCGGTACGCGGCCCCCGGGTCGAACCCGGGGTCCGCGCGCCCGGCGGTGGGATCAGTAGACACCGCACATGCCGTCGATCGAGACCTCCTCGACGAGGGTCTCCTCGACGAGCGGCTCCTCCTGCGAGGCGGTGGACTGGGTGTTCTCGACCGGCGCCATCGGCTGTCTCCCGTCGTTCGGGGCGTGCTCGGACGTGATGGACGCTAAATGGCACCCGGTGCCAATGCAAGGGTGACGTCGATCCGCGACCTGTCCGGCCCCACCCGTTCGGAGGGGGCGGTCCGTCCCGGTCGTCCCTGCCGTTCACACTGATCGCGTGAGTGCTCCGACGTTGTTGCACCTCTGTACCCCGGCCGAGTGGCGGGCCGCGCTGGCCGACGGGGCGCTCGGCATCTCGGGGGCCGCGGGCCGCTCGCTCACCGCGTCCGGCTTCGTCCATCTGTCCACATCGGAGCAGGTGTCGCTGCCGGCGAACAGACTGTTCGCCGGTCGCCACGACCTCGTCCTGCTGGCGGTGGACGCGGGCCGGATCGCCGATCTGCGCTGGGAGCCGGGGCTTCCCGACGACCCCGCGGACATGGTCTTCCCCCACGCGTACGGGCCGGTGCCGACGGGCGCGGTCCTCGCCGCGCTCCCCTACCGGCCGGGCCCCGACGGCACGTTCGTCGCCCCGTCGCCGCCGCCCCCGCGGGTCGACGCCCGGACCCGCCGCGACGCGATGGCCTACTCGGTGCTGCGCAGGCTCGCGACGGCCGAGCACACCGTCACCGGCGGCACCGCCGTCCTGACCGGTCCCGTCCCCGCGTCCCACCAGCACAACCAGCTGCTCCTCGACGGCCCGGTCGGCGCCCCGCAGGTGATCGCCGAGGCCGACCGGGTCCTCGGCGGCGCCGGCCTCGCGCACCGGGCCGCCACCGTGCGCGGTGCCGATGCCGCCGCGACCGCGGCCGAGCTCGCCCGGCACGGCTGGGAGGTCGACCATGTGGTGTCGATGGTGACGACCCCGTCCGGCGAGGTCCCGCGCCACCGCGTGCAGGCCGAGCGGGCCCTCCCGTCGGAGCTGCGGGCGTTCTGGGAGGCGTCGTGGCTGCGCGCCGCGCCGGGACTGACCGAGGCGCAGCGCGCCCAGCTGTGCGACCGCCACGAGCTCGAGGACGACGTCGTCGACGTGCACGCCATGGTCGTCCGCGAGCACGGGCTCGTCGTGGCGTGCTGCCTGCTGAAGGTCGACGGCGCCACCGCGGAGCTCGACGCGGTCGAGACCGCGCCGAGCCACCGTGGCCGGGGACTCGGCGACGCCCTGCTCGCCGGGGCGCTGCGCGAGGCCCACCGGGCCGGCTGCGACCTCGTCTGGCTCGACGCCGACGCCCGCGACTGGCCGCGCGAGTGGTACCGCCGCCGCGGGTTCGGCGAGGTGGGCGAGTCCTGGTTCTGCCGGCTGCCCGCGGCCGCGCCGGCGTCGTGACGCGGACCGCCGGCACCCGTGCGGCGATCGGGTGATCGTGTCCGGCCGCGGTGTTGACGACGTCGCGTCGCGCGGCGAACCTGCCGGGATGAGCGCGCCGTCATCGGAGGAACAGCTGCGGTTCGACGGCCGGGTCGCCGTGGTGACCGGCGGAGGACGCGGTCTCGGGCGCGCCTACGCACTCGCCCTCGCCGCCCGCGGGGCCCGGGTCGTGGTCAACGACCTGGGCGGCAGCCTGTTCGGCGAGGGCACCGACGCGGGCCCGGCCGCCGCGGTCGCCGCAGAGATCCGGGCGGCGGGTGGCGAGGCACTGGCGAACGACGCCGACGTGGTGTCCGAGGACGGCGCGGCGTCGATCGTCGCCGCCGCAGTCGACGCCTGGGGCCGCGTCGACGTCGTCGTCAACAACGCCGGCATCCTCGTCCCGGGCGCGCTGCCCGGGCTCGGCGCGGCCGACCTGCGGCGCCATCTCGACGTCCACGTCGTCGGCGCCTTCAACGTCACCCGCGCCGCCTGGCCGCACCTCGTCGAGCAGGGCTACGGCCGGGTCGTGCTCACGACGTCGGTCGGCATGTTCGGCGGCGAGCACCTCGTCTCCTACGCCACCGCGAAGGGGGCGTGCGTGTCGCTCGGCCGTTCGCTGGCCGACGCCGGCCGGGCCCACGGGATCCGGGTCAACATGATCGCGCCGGCCGCCGACACCCGGATGGTGACCGACCCGGCGTTCCGCGAGCGGTCGGGCCTCCCGCCGCTGGCGCCGGAGCACGCGCCCGACCCGGCGCGCGGGCCCGACCGTGCGGCGCCGATGCTGCTCGTACTGGCCCACGAGTCGTGCCCGGCCACCGGCGAGGTGCTCAGCGCCGGCCTCGGGCGCTTCGCGCGCGTCTTCTGGGCGGAGACGGCCGGTGTGGTCGCCGATCTCCAGCCGGAGGACGTGCGCGCCCGCTGGGCGGAGATCGTCGACCCGTCCTCGCCGGTCGTCCCGACGTCGACGAGCGACGCGGTCCGGGCGCGCGAGGCCCGCATCGCCGCCGCGCGGGCCGAGGCCGCGGGCCCCGGCGGGCACTGACCGCGGGTCCCGCTATGCGGTGTCCCCCGGCTGCGGGAAATGTCGCATCAGGGTCTGGGTCAGCGCGCCGTCGACGAGGATGTGCTGGCCGCTGACGTAGCCGGCATCGTCGGAGAGCAGGAACGCGACGACACGCCCGATGTCCTCCGGGGCCCCGATCCGCCCGACCGGGACCAGGGCCCGGCGACGTTCGTACAGGACGGGATCGGCGTAGACGGCCTCCGCCATCTCGGTGCGGATCATGCCCGGGCCGATGGCGTTGACCCGCACGCCGTGGGCCCCCCACTCGACGGCCGCCTGCCGGGTGTAGGCGACCACCCCGGCCTTCGACGCCGCGTAGAGACCCCCGTTGAGCTGCGGCACCTCCGCCGCCATCGACGCGATGTTCACGACGGCCCCGCCTGCCGACGACAGGTGCGGCAGCGCGGCGGCCGACAGGGCGACGACCGCGCGGAGGTTGACCGCGAGGGTCGCGTCGACGTCGGCGGGGTCGAGGTCCGACAGCGGGCCGCGCCGGATGATCCCGGCGTTGTTGACCAGGCCGTCGAGGCGTCCGGAGATCGCGAGCACCGCCTCGACCAGCCCGGCCGGGTCCGCGGTGACGTCGCCGGGGACGGCCGTGCCCCCGACCTCGGCCGCGACCTTCTCCGCGTTCTCGGCGGAGACGTCGTTGACCGCGACGTGCCAGCCCCGCTCGGCGAGCACCCGCGCGATGCCGGCACCGATCCCGCCACCGGCACCCGTCACCAGAACGACCTTGCCGCTGCTCATGCCTCGACCCCCACTCGGAACCCGTCCCAGATCGCATCGATCGCCCGTCGCGGGGCGAGCGCGTCGCCCACCGCCCGGACCTGAATCCCTTGCGCCGCAAGTTGCCCGACCAGTTCGTCGCACGCCACGCCGTACCAGGCGGCGACGACCGCGTCGGCCTCGTCGACGACCTGGTCGCCGGTCCAGTTGTCGCGCGAGCGCACCTGTCCGTCCTCGATCGCGAGCACGCTGTGGTTCTCCCGGATCCGGACCTTCGCCGCGCCCAGGCGACGCAGCATCGGCGGCCGGGAGAACGCGTCGAGCTCGGCACCCGCGGCGACCGGCGTGACGAGGGTGACGACGTGTCCGTCGGCGGCCAGGCGCTCGGCGGTCGTGAGCACCTTCCAGTCGGCCTCGCCGGAGTCGAGGACGACGACGCGTTCCCCGCGCACCCCGTTCGTGATCGCGTCGTGCGCGGTGCTCACCAGCTCGCCGCCCGGGACCGGGGGCCTGCCCGGCAGGGAGCCCGTCGCGACCACCACGAGGTCGGGGTCGAGGGCCGCGATCTCCGCGACGCCCGCCCGCACTCCCAGCCGCACGTCGACGCCGAGCCGGGCGACCTGGCGTTCGAGGAACCGGGTGGCGCCGGCGAACTCGTCGCGGTAGGGCATGGCCGCGGCGGCGACGAGCACCTGGCCGCCGAGCCGGTCCGACGCCTCCAGCAGCGTGACGCGGTGCCCGCGCAGGGCGGCGGTCTCGGCCGTCTTCAGCCCACCCGGCCCGCCGCCGACGACGACCACGTGGCGCGGCTCGTCGACCCGCGCGAGCGTGCCGCCCCACTGCTTCTCGAACCCGACGACCGGGTTGACCAGGCACGCGACCGGCACACCCCGGTGGGGCCCACCCCGGCAGCCGACGTTGCACGAGATGCACGGCCGGATCTCGTCGAGCCGGCCCTCGCGCGCCTTGTTCGGCAGCTCCGGGTCGGCGATCAGCGGCCGGACCAGGCAGACGAGGTCGGCCGTGCCGTCGACGATCAGCTCCTCGGCCTTCTCCGCGCTGACGACGCGCGCGACCGCGAACACCGGCACCCCGCCGGTGACCTCCCGGATCGAGCCCGCGAGGTGCACGAACGGCGCGCGCGGAAAGCTCATGTCGGGGATCTGGCGGTCGATCGAGGCGTAGTTGGACTGGCTGACGCTCACGTAGTGGGTGGGCACCGCGTCGAGCAGCCGGGCGACGATCTCGCGGCTCTCGTCGATCTCCAGGCCGCCGGGGACGAACTCGTCGCCCGACACCCGGATGCCGACGGGCACGTCCGGCCCGGCGACGTCGCGGACCTCGGCGAGCACCCGCAGCGGCAGCCGCATCCGGTTCTCCAGCGAGCCGCCGTACTCGTCGGTGCGGGTGTTGCTGAACCGGGACAGGAACGAGCACAGCAGGTAGCCGTGGGCCATGTAGACCTCGAGGCCGTCGAAGCCGGCGGCGAGGAAGCGCCGCGCGGCCGAGCGGTACGACTCGACCAGCTCCTCGATGTCCGCGTGCGTCATGGCGTGCGGAACGACCCGGCTCGACGGGTCCGGCACGGCCGAGGGTGCCCACAGCTCGCGGTGGCTGGGGAAGCCGCTGCCCTGACGCCCGAGGTGCGAGAGCTGGGCGAAGATCGCGGCGCCGTGCTCGTGGACGGCGTCGACGACCCGCGCGTACGGCGCGATGCCCGCGTCGTCCCAGACCTGGTTGATCCCGCCGAACGTCAGGCCGGTCGGGTGCACGATGCCCGACCCCTGGATGATCAGTCCGACGCCGCCGCGGGCGCGTTCGGCCAGGTAGTGGGCCTGGCGCTCGGTGAGCGCGTGGTCGTGGGGATCGACGAACCGGCTGCCGTGACCGGCGAGGACGATGCGGTTGCGGACCCGCACGTTCCCCATGTCGATCGGCTCGAACAGCCGGGTGAGTGGTGGTGGAGCCAACGCCGCCTCCGTCGCTCGGGACGGGTCGACACTGCCTCGTCGACAGAGCGTCGTCAAGGTCCTAACGACGCATGTGCTGCGCGCACGGAGAGGCCCCCCGCCCGGGCTGGTGGGCCGGGCGGGGGGCGCGGGTTCGTGGTGCGGGTCGGGACGCGCGGGTCGGCGATCCCGGGTCAGCGCAGCCGGCCGCTGCGGGTGGCGGCGGCGGCCGAGCCGGCGACGAGGGTCCCGATGGCCAGCCCGATCACCAGGTGGATCACCGCGGCGGCCCCGGTCACCGCGAGCGACGTCGAGCCGAGGAACGGGATCACCACGGCGACCGCGGTCGTGAGGCCGACGATCCAGCCGAGGTAGGCCAGCGGGCGCGGCGTCGACAGCAGGAGCAGGTGGGCCAGGCCGGTCGCGGCGAGCGCGGCCCCGGCGGCGACCAGGCAGAGCATCGTCACCGAGGCCGACGACCCCAGCGCCGCCGCCCCGGTGGGCGCGTAGAGCGCGACGTGGAACGCCACCCGCACGACCAGCACCCCGACCAGTCCGATCAGCGCTGCGACGACCGCGGTCGCCAGGCCGCCCGACCAGAGCCGCGTCGCGTCGACGACCGGCCGGTGCTCGACCGGCTCCGCCTGCGCGGCGGGCGACACCACAGCCGAGGCGCCGTCGTGGCCGTAGCGGCCGTCGGGCCGGACGACGTCGTAGCCCGGACCGTGGCCCGCGTCGAAGCCGGTGCCGTAGCCCGAGCCGACGCCCGTGCCGTAGCCGACGCCGTGGCCCTGGCCCGGCTCGCCGTGGGTCCGGTCGCCGAGCCCGGTGGCGGGCACCCGGGGCTCCGGCGTCACGGGACGCGGCGGGACGGTGCCGCGGACCTGGTACCCGACCGGCGCCATCCGCTCGGTGTCGCCGTCCCAGTAGCGGTTGCTCATCGTCGTGGTCATCGCACTCGCCTCATTCAGTCTGCGGGGCTTCCTCCCCGATGCCTCAAGGCTCTCGCGCGCAACGGGTTCCCACCGTCGACCGACCGCCCGATCCGCGGGACGACGCCGCTGTCCCCCGATCGACGGACACGCCCTGTGAACGGCTCACAAGGGCAGCTCGACCGTCACCACGGTGCCGCTCGGGGACGCCGGGGCGGCGGTGAACGTCCCGCCGGCGGCCTCGATGCGGACCCGGTGGGAGGCCAGCCCGATGTGGCCGCGGCGCAGGCTGCGGGCCATGGCGTCGGCGGGGAGGCCGACCCCGTCGTCGGCGACGACGAGACGGGCCCGGCCGTCGACCCGGCCGAGCGTCAGCCGCAGCGACGACGCCTTCGCGTGCGCGGCCACGTTGCCGACGAGCTCGCGCGCCGTCCGGTAGAGCAGCCCGTCGAGCGGGGTGCGCTCGGCCGGCCAGCCGTCGGTCGACACCTCACCCGCGAACCCCGCGCGCGCCGCCGCGGTCTCGACGAGCTGGCCGAGCGCGGCGGTGAGGCCGGCCCGGTCGAGCACGGCCGGGTGCAGCTCGGAGACGGTGCTGCGCAGCAGGCGCGACGACTCCAGCAGCGCCTCCTCGATCCGGTCGAACGCGCCCGCGTCCCCGGTGTCGCGGGCGTCCTCCAGGTCCTGGCGGGCGGCGAGGACGTACTGCAGGGCACCGTCGTGCAGGTGCTCCGACAGCACCCGCCGCTCGCGCTCCTCGATGCCGGTGAGCTGGCCGAGCAGGTCGGTGCGGTCGGTGACGAGCGAGCCGATCGTCTCCACGCGCGAGCGCTGGATGCGCGAGAGCCCGATGCAGCCCAGGCCCACGCCCGCCACGATCGCCGTCCGCAGCAGCAGCGACGCCCACGGCTCGGCGTTGGCCTGCTGGGTCGCCACCCCGGCGACCAGGTAGACGACCACGGTCGCCCCCGCGACCGCCGCGCACACGTGGGCGCGCAGCTGCGTGGCGGCGAGCACGGGGACGAGCAGGAAACCCGCGGTGAAGACGTCCGCCGTCCAGCTCTCGGGGGTGGCGACGCCGGTGAGCAGGGTCAGCGTCCCCAGCACGAAGAGGTCGACGAGCAGCGCGATCCACGCGAACCGGACGGGGGTGTCGCTGCCGCCGCGCGTCCAGAGGAACACGGCGAGCGCCCACAGCGCGTACCCGCCCGCGATGAGCGCGCACGAGAGGACCTGCTGGGCCGGCGCCACGAACACGACGGTCAGCGCCACGAAGACGACCAGCACCCACCGCAGCGCGACCTGCAGGTTCACCCCACGACGGGCGTGGTCCATGGCCACGCGCAGGACGTCCGGGCCGACGGGCTCCGGTTCGGTCGGGACGGACATGGGACCTCCGGGTCGGGATCTCTGCGCGAAGTGTCCACCGCGGACGCCGGAATCAATATGCTGACCCGATGGAGTCGTCGGACGCCCGAGTGCGTGTGGTCGTCGCCGACGACCATCCTTTCTTCCGTGACGGCGTCGCCCGTGGTCTGACGACCAGCGGGCGCGTCGAGGTCGTCGCCGAGGCCGACGACGGCCGCCAGGCGCTCGACGCCATCCGCGAGCACTCGCCCGACGTCGCACTCGTCGACTACGAGATGCCCGACATCGACGGTCTCGGCGTCGTGCGCGCCACGGTGCGCGACGGGCTGGCGACCCGGGTGCTGCTGCTGTCGGCGCACACCGACAGTGCCGTGGTGTTCCAGGCGCTGCAGGAGGGCGCCGCGGGCTACCTGGCGAAGGACTCCCGGCGCGCGGAGATCGTCGCGGCGGTGCTCGACGTGGCGAAGGGCCGCACCGTCGTGCCGCCGGAGCTGGCGGCCGGTCTCGCGGGCGAGATCCGGATGCGCGCGCAGACCACGGGCCCGGCGCTGTCCGAGCGCGAGCGCGAGGTGTTGCAGGCGTTCGCCCGCGGGCTCTCGGTGCCGCAGGTCGCCGGCGAGCTGTTCATCGGCGTGAGCACCGTGAAGACGCACGTCCAGCGGCTCTACGAGAAGCTCGGGGTGTCCGACCGGGCCGCGGCGGTCGCCGAGGGGATGCGCCGCGGGCTGGTGGAGTAGCGAACCGGGCGCCGGTCAGCTCCAGACCCGGACGTGGTCGACGACGAGGTCGACCGGGGCCGTCCACGCCGGGTCGGGCGCACCGACCCGCCCGCCGACGGCCACGTTGAGGAGCATGAACGCCGTACCCGGGTCGGCCGGGCGCGTCGGGTCGGCCGGGTCGAACACGACGCTGCCGTAGGGCACGCCGTCGAGCGCGAACGTGATGCCCACCGGCGACCAGTCCATGCGCACGTCGTGGAACCGCCCGTCGTTCGGCGCCGACGCCGACCAGCTGGCGAGGTCGGCGTCGGTCGTCCCGGTGTGCACACTGGACTCGCGCGCGCCGAAGCCGTAGTCCTCGAACATGTCGATCTCGCCGCACCGCGGCCAGCCGACGCGGTCGATGTCCGCGCCGAGGGTCCACCACGCCGGCCAGTAACCGCGGGCGCTCACGAACTTCAGCCGGGCCTCCCAGTGCCCGTAGCGCTGGGCGAAGCGACCCTTGGTCGTGAGCCGGGCCGACTGGTAGGCGATCCGGCCGTCGGCCGCGCGCGTGGCCGTCGCGCGGACGACGAGGTTGCCCGCGCCGTCGAGGAACGAGTTCCGCCCGGAGTCGGTGTAGGTCTGCAGCTCGCCGTTGCCCCAGCCGCCGGCACCGAGGTCGTAGGTCCACCGCGCCGGATCGGGCGCGCTACCGGCGGGACCGTCGAACTCGTCGACGAACGTGTACGCCGGGGGCGAGGTGTCCGCGGCCGCGACGGGCCCGGCACCGACGAGCTCGGCGCACAGGGCGATCACGGCCGCGACGGCCGACGTCGTCGCCCCCCGGACGAGCTCGCCGAAGGGGATCACCACGGGCCTGCCACGGCGGGATAGTAGGTCTTGTCGTCGCCGTCGTAGTCGAGCCAGGCCTGCTGCGGCGTCGCCGAGGGGAGCACCTGGCCCGCGCAGAGGCCCCGTCGGTCGAACACGTCGAGGATCTGCGGGACGGCGTCGACCGTGCTGCGGTACCCGTCGTGGAAGAGCAGGACCTCCCCGTCGGTGGCCTTCTCGGCCTGCCTGACCATCTGCTCGACGCTCGCCTCCTCGTAGTCGTCGGAGTCGTACGACCACAGGACCTCGGTCAGGCCGAGCCTGCGCACCACCCGCTCGACGACTGCGTTTCTCCTGCCGTAGGGCGGCCGGAACAGCGTGGGCGCCGGGCCGCCAATCCCGTCGAGGATCGCGCTGGTCCGGGTCAGCTCGTCGGTGACGGCCTGCTCGCTCAGCTCGTCGAGGAACGGGTGGTCGTAGGTGTGGTTGCCGACGGCCATGCCCTCCGACCGCACGAGGACGACGACCTCGGGCGCCGCGGCGGCCTTGGCCCCGATCGCGAAGAACGTCGCGCGGCTGCCGTGCCGGCGCAGCTCGTCGACGAGGGCCGGCGTCGTCACCGCGTCGGGTCCGTCGTCGAACGTCAGCGCGACGTAGCCGTTCGGGCAGGCCCGTGCGGGCTGCTCCGCCACCGGACCGATGGCGGCGACCCCGCCCACCGCGCCGACCGAGTCCGCCGCGACGACCGGCGACACGGCCAGCATGACGCCCAGCAGCACCTGCCAGACCCGCGCAGGGTGCATCAGCGGTGGTCGGGAGCCTGCCGGGCAGCTTCGGCCGACCGCGACCCGGGCCAGTCCTGGCCCTCGACGACCATCCGCGGCAGCACCCGCAGGACCGCGCTCCCGCAGGCGATCAGCGCGAACGCCGCCAGCACCCACCACAGCGGCGACATCTGTCGAGGAACGGCAGCGAGGCCCCGGCGCCGACCCCCATCGCCGCCGGAGTCAGTGCACCCGTGTTGTACATGTCGGCCCTTCGATCAGTTCCAGCTCTTGGTCTTGCGGGTCAGCGAGTCCCAGTACGCCTTGACGTGGCAGGCCTGCAGGAAGTAGTCGAGGAGCAGCTCGTACATCGTCGCGGCGAGGAGCATCTGCCTCCAGCCGCGGTAGCGCACCGTCACGACGCGCTCGACGACGAACACGATGCTGACCGCGAGCCAGAACGGGTGCACGCGCAGCCCACCGCCCGCCAGCGACCAGGCGACCGTCCCGAGGTACACGATCGACACGAGGCAGCCGAGCATCGTGAACAGCTGGCGTCCCCAGTAGCGCCAGGTCACCCTCGTCAGGCCGTACTGGATGCAGTTCTCGACGGCCCCGCGCTTCCAGCGCAGCCGCTGCCGCCACAGGTCGCCCCAGGTCTGCATCACCTCGGTGACGAGCGTGCACTGCACCGGCGAGATGATCCGGTGCCCGAGGTGCAGCAGGGCGAAGGTCAGCTCGTTGTCCTCGGTGAGCACCGTCGTGTCGTAGACCCCGCCGCGGCCGTCGCCGGCCGGCAGCCGCCCGGACAGCCGCGCCTCGACGACCTGCCGCAGCACCCGCACCCGGAACAGCGCCGCGGTCCCGGTGATCACCAGGCACTTCCCGTTGAGCCGGTTGACATCGCGGGCGTAGCGGGCGTACTCGTTGCGCTGCAGATGGCCGACGAACCCGCCGCCCTCGCCGCCGCGGAACACGCCGCCGACGCCGCCGTACCCCCGCCGCAGGTAGAACAGCGCGGCCTCGAGGAAGTGCGGGTCGAGCAGGCTGTCGGCATCCTGCACGAGGACCACGTCGTCGTCGGAGAGCGTGGGGAGCAGCCGGCCGAGGACCTGGTTGAGCGCCCCGGCCTTCTTGTCGGTGTTGCCGACGGTCTCGACCACCTCGACCCCGAGGTCCCGCCCTACGGACGCCGTCGCGTCGGTGCTGTTGTCCGACACCACGACGATCCGGTCCGGCGGGCTGGTCTGGCCGCGCAGGCCCGCGATCGCCGCGGGGAGCGACTCCTGCTCGTTGTGCGCCGGGAGCAGCGCGACGAGCTGTGGCTGCGGCCGGCGGGCCCGGACGACGGCGATCGGCCGGGTGAGGGACTCGAGCGCGTCACGCAGCGTCCGGCGGTCGGTCCCGGGGTGCCGCGGCGACGGCGTGCCGCCGGGGCCGGCGGGATCGACCAGCTCCCGCGCGGGCCGCCGCGGCGGCGCGGGGCGTAGCGGCATCGTCGGCGACGCGAGCAAGGACGTCGGCGCCGGACCCGGGCGCCGGTGCTCCGGCGGGCCCGGCGGGCGCGGTGAGGGTAGGCCACGCGACGGCGCCTCGTGCTGCCCGGCCGGGTGGTGCCGCGCGTGCCGCGGGCGACGACGACCGTCGTGGTGCCCGGTCAGTGCCACCGGTGCGGAGTGAGCGGCGGCGGGCACCCGGTGCCGGCCGCCGTCGGCCTCCGCTGCGGGCGCCGGGACCTGTACGGGGATCCGCAGCGTCGCCTCGACCGCCGCCTGGTCCGCGGCGACGTCGGATGCGCCGGCCGCACCATCCACTGAGGACCCCACCTTTCCGCTGCCCCGCGCGGGGCCCACCCGACTCGACCGACGACGACCACGCCCGATCACCTCACGCGACGAGACGGGGGAGCGACCGCGGAGGTGCGAAGAACACATCGGACAGACGCGTCGCCGTGTTACGTGCAGGTCGGGCGCGGATGTGCCATGCCGGAGAACCGATGATCCGTTCGACATCGGACAGTGCGACCGTTCGGCGGATCAGGTGCGCCCGCGCGGTCGGCGCCCACGTCGACACGCCGCGCGCAACGCCGGACGCCGGTACGACCCGGATCACAACTCCGGACGACCGGCGCCGTGGCTCAGATCGCGGGGTGGGGCAGCTGGAGGGTGGTCATCGGGCGCACCGCGTCGTCGTGGCCCTGGTCGGTCCGGTGCGACGACTGCGGGGCCCGGCCCGGGTGTGCCGCCGGCCGGCCCGGGTTCTGGTGCCCGGCGGCGACGACCGTCGCCATCGGCAGGGGCTCGGCCGGCGAGGTGTCGTGCGTCAGGGCGATGACGAGCCCGGTGATCGCGCCCGCGGCCGCGAGGCCGACGGCAGTCAGGGCGGTGATCGTCGTGGCCCGTTCGGCCTCGGGCCGGCCCGCCGGACGGGACAGGGTCTGCGTGCTCATGGCCGGTGCTCCTTCTCGAGGTGCGGGGTGTCTCCCCGCTGTCCCCAGGTTCGCCCGGCCGCGGCCCCGGCACCGTCGACCGGCCGGCGGGTGCGGGGGACGACGACGGTGTCCCCCGATCGGCCCCGTGAGGGCGTGGGGCGGACGACACGGAGCCCGCGCCCTGTGCGGGCGCGGGCCGTCCGGGTGCCGGGATCAGCCGGCCATCTGGTTGTTGCCGTTGGCGAGGAAGTTCGCGAGCGCGGCCTGGGTGGCGGCGTTCATCGTGCCGGTCTGCGGCAGGTGCGCGTCGCGCTGCAGGTAGGTGATCGCCTGCGTGGTCTGGGCGTTCATGACACCGGTGACCGGGCCCTCGTAGTAGTTGAGCTGGCCGAGCTCCTTCTGCAGGGTCTCGATCGCGGCCGACGGCGCGACCGGGGTGACGGGCTTGACCGGGGTGACCTTGTGGCCGGCGGGGACGTAGCCGGTGGAGTGCGAGACCGACGGGACCGGGGCGGGCGCGGGGGCGGGCGTGGCGCCGCTCCCGCTGAACGTCATGACCAGGGTCGTGACGGCCCCGGCGGCGACGAGGCCGACGGCGGTGCAGGCCGCGATCACGACGCCCTTCGAGCGGCGGCCGGTCGGAGCGGCGTGGCGGGCACCGGCCGCGGGAAGGACCGCGGTGGGACGCTCGTCGGTGGTGGTGACGGTGGGGACCTGAACGGTGTTCATGGCCGGTGCTCCTTCGTGATGTCCCGGGGTGTTTCCCCGATGCACCAAGGTTCGTCCCGGCGGGCCTCCCGCACCGTCGACCGACCGTCCGGTGTGGAGGACGACCCTCCTGTCCCCCGATCGACCGACAGCCCCTCCCGGGGAGGGACCCGACCCCACCGAGCGCAACCCCAGCGCTCCCGTCCGCGGCGATCACGACGCTGAGGTTGCGCGCGAGTTCTGCGCGGCAGGGCGTCGCGCGGACGCGCAGGACGCACAACGGCCCCCTGCCGAACCCGGCAGGGGGCCGTCCGAGGGCAGTACCTACCGACCGGCCGCCGTCTCCAGCGCCCGGCGGGTCAGGACCCGCGCGAGGTTCTTGCGGTACTCCGGCGTGCCGGCGGTGTCGGTCGGGGGCTCGGTGCCCTCGGCCGCCAGCGCCGCGGCCTCGGCGATCGACTTCCCCTCGGCCAGCGCCGCCTCGGTTGCACTGGCGCGCAACGGCGTCGAGCCCATGTTGACCAGCCCGACGCGCCCGTCGACGACGGCGACCGCGACGATCGCCCAGTCGTTGGCACGGCGGGTGAACTTCTCGTAGGCCCAGCCCGCGGAGCCGGTGCGCGGCACCCGGATCTCGACGATCAGCTCGTCGGGCTCCTTGGCCGTGGTGAAGACGCCGGTCCAGAACTCGGTGGCCGGCACCGAACGCTGCCCGCGCGGCGAGCGCAGCACGATCGTGCCGTCGAGCGCGAGGACCGCGGCAGGCAGGTCGGAGGCCGGGTCGCCGTGGGCGAGCGAGCCGCCGATCGTGCCGCGGTGGCGGACCTGCGGGTCGCCGACGGTCCGCGCGACGGCCGGCAGCAGTGGCACCTCGGCGGCGAGCACGTCGGACACCTCGAGGTCGTGGTGCCGCGTCCCCGCGCCGATGGCGACCTCGTCGCCGTCGACCTTGACGTAGTTGAGCTCGCGGAGCCGTCCGATGTCGACGATCAGCTCCGGCGCGGCCAGCCGCAGCTTCATGACCGGCAGCAACGAGTGCCCGCCTGCCATGATCGTGGCCTCGTCGCCCCGCTCGGCGAGCAGCGCGACCGCGGCGTCGAGCGAGTCGGGCCGCGCGTAGTCGAATCCGACGGGGATCACGCGCCCGCCCCTTCCGACGATCCGGCGGAGAAGCCGGGGGCGGTGCGGGCGGCGTCGCTCTCGGCCTCGGCGGCCTGGGCGGCGTCGGGGTCCTTGCCCGCGGCGACGAGCGCGGCGCGGACGATGTTGTGGTAGCCGGTGCAGCGGCAGAGGTTGCCCTCCAGCCCCTCGCGCACGGCCCGCTCGTCCAGGTCCGGGTTCTCGGCGATCAGGCCGGCGACGGCCATCACCATGCCCGGCGTGCAGAACCCGCACTGCAGGCCGTGCTCCTGGCGGAACGCGGCGGTGACGGGGTGGTCCAGGGAGTCGCCGCTCTCCCCGGCGAGGCCCTCCATCGTCGTGACGGCCAGCTGGTCGGCCTGGACCGCGAGCACGGTGCAGGACTTGACGGACTCGCCGTCGAGCAGCACGGTGCACGCCCCGCACGACGTGGTGTCGCACCCGATGTTGGTGGCCTTCAGCCCGACGTTCTCCCGCAGGTAGTGCGCGAGCAGCAGCCGGGGCTCGACCTCGTCGGTGGTGCTGCGGCCGTTGACGGTGATCTCGACCTTCACGCCCGTCATCCGTCCTCCTTCACGGCGTTCTGGATGGCCTCCCAGACCCGCAGCGGGGTGGTCGGCATGTCGATGTGGCGGATCCCGAGGTGCGCGAGCGCGTCGATCACGGCGCTCTGCACGGCCGGGGTGGAGCCGATGGTCCCGGCCTCGCCGATCCCCTTGAAGCCCAACGGGTTGATCGGGGTGGGCGTCTCCATCGGAACGAGGTCGAAGCTCGGCAGCTCGGCCGCCGACGGGAACCCGTAGTCGGCGAAGGTCGCGGTGAGCGGCTGGCCGTCGGGGTCGTAGACGACCTCCTCCAGCAACGCCTGGGCGATGCCCTGGGCGATGCCGCCGTGCCGCTGGCCCTCGCAGAGCAGCGGATTGAGCACGGGGCCGGCGTCGTCGACCGCCCAGATGCGCTCGACGGTGACCTTGCCCGTCTCGGTGTCGACCTCGACGACGGCGACGTGCGACCCGAACGGGAACGTCGGCTTCTTGCCGTCCCACACCGTCTTGACCTTGAGCTCCTCGCGCTCGGCGAGCTGCGCGAAGGTGACGGTCGGCGACCCGGGGGCGCCGCGCACCACGATGGCGGCATTGGCCGTGTCGACCTCGAGGTCCTCGACCGAGGCCTCGAGGATGTCGGCCGCGCGCTGCTTGGCGAGGTCGATCAGCTCGAGCGAGGCCTTGTGGACCGCGACACCGCCGGTCTGCAGGCTGCGCGAGCCCATCGTCCCGCCGCCCTCGGGCACCTGGTCGGTGTCGCCGTGGCGGACGGTGATCTTCTCGACGGGGATGCCCAGCTGGTCGCTCGCGAGCATCGCCCACGCCGTCGCGTGGCCCTGGCCGTGCGGCGAGGTGCCCGTCCAGATCAGGGCCGATCCGTCGGGGTGCACCTCGATCGACGCGTTCTCGGCGAACGCGCCGCCGCCGGTGATCTCGACGTACGAGGAGACGCCGATGCCCAGCAGCTTGGCGTCGCCGCGCTCGCGGCGGGCCTTCTGCTCGGCGCGCAGCCCGGCGTAGTCGCTGGCCTCGAGCGCGAGGTCGATGGCCTTGGCGTACTCGCCGGAGTCGTACTCCGCGCCGCCCTTGGTCGTGAACGGGAACTTCTCCGGCGGCACGACGTTGATCTTGCGGACCTCCGCCGGGTCCATCCCGATCTCGGCGGCGAACAGGTCCATGGCCCGCTCGATCGCCGCGGTGGCCTCGGGCCGGCCGGCGCCGCGGTAGGCGGCGGTCGACGTCGTGTTGGTGACGACGACGCGGGCCCGCGAGTCGACCTTCTCGATGTCGTAGGTGCCCGGCGCCATCATGCGCGTGAACACCGGGAGGAAGACGCCGAGGCGCGGGTAGGCGCCGGCGTCGGCGACGACGTCGAGCCGGTAGGCCTTGACCCGGCCGTCGCGGCTGCCGCCGATCGTGATGGTCTGGCGCTGGTCGCGGCCCTGCACCATCCCGGTCATGTTCTCCGAGCGACTCTCGCTCCAGCGGACCGGCCGGCCGGTGTGCCGTGCGAGCCAGGCGACGAGCCCGAACTCGGGGTCGGCACCGATCTTGGCGCCGAAGCCGCCACCGACGTCGGGCAGGACGACGTGGATCTGGGACGCGTCGACGCCGAGCCAGCCGGCCACCTCGTCGCGCGCACCCTGGGCGTTCTGGTTGGAGCAGAACAGGGTGCACCGGCCGTCGTCACCCCAGACGGCGGAGGCGGCCCGCGTCTCCAGCGACGCGGCGGCGACCCGCTGGTTGACGATGTCGCGGGTGACGACGACCTCGCAGTCGGCGAAGAAGTCCGGGTCGGGGTCCTCCTTGTTGTAGACGGCGGCGGTGTTCGTGCCGGCGTCCGGGAACAGCAGGACCTCGTCGGTCGCCGAGGCGTGGACGTCCACGACGGCCGGCAGCGGCTCGTAGTCGACCTCGACGAGCTCGGCCGCATCGGGCCCCTGGTAGCGACCCTCGGTGAGGACCGCCGCGACGGGCTCGCCGACGAAGCGCACGCGCTCGGTGGCGAGCCAGGGCCGGACCATCGCCTTGTTGGCGCCCGGGAACAGCAGTGGTGCCGGGAGATCGATGTCCTCGCCGGTCAGGACCGCGACGACGCCGGGCGCCTCGCGGGCTGCGGACACGTCGATCGAGGTGATCGTCGCGTGCGCGATCGGGGAGCGGACCAGCGTGAGGTGCAGCGCACCCGTGAGCCGCTCATCGGTCAGGTCGTCGGTGTATGTCGCGCCTCGCGTGAGGAACACCGGATCCTCCACGCGGACGACGCGCGTCCCCATGATGCTCATCGGGGGCGAGACTAGATGCTCATCGGGGGCGAGACTAGCCCCGTCACCGGTGGCCCCGCGCACCACGAATCGACCGACGATCCGCCCCGACCAGCAGTGATAGAGGCTAACCTGGCCTCACGCCCAGGCGGTCCCGCATGAGCTGACTCAATGGCCGTGACGGTCCGCAGATGCGGCATCGCGACCGATATTCCGGCCGCGCTCGTAACTCACGTCACCAGCGTTTCCGTCAGGTACCCCACCAGTCGCGGACCGTCCACAAGGGCGAGACGGGCCCGTGCCCGGCGCCGAGCGGGTAGGAGTTGCGGACGGCCTCGACGATGTAGCGCTTGGCGAAGGCCACCGCCTCGCCGATCGCCATCCCGCGCGCGAGCCCGGACGCGACGGCCGCCGCCATCGAGTCGCCGCCGCCGTGGGTGTTGCCCGTGTCGAACCGCGGCCCGGGCAGCTCGACGAAGGTGTCCCCGTCGAAGAGCAGGTCGACGCAGCCGTCCACGTCCTCGGCGAGGTGCCCGCCCTTGACCAGCACGTACCGCGGACCGAGGCCGTGCAGCACCTTGGCCGCCTCGTACTGGCCGGCGCGGTCGTGCACGTCGACGCCGACGAGCAGCCGCACCTCGTCGAGGTTGGGGGTGATGACCGTGGCCCGCGGGAACAGCAGCGAGCGGAAGGCGTCGAGCGCGGAGTCGGCCAGCAGCGGGTCGCCGTGCATCGACGCCGCGACCGGGTCGACGACCAGTGGCGTGGGGTGCACCGCGCCGATGCCGTTGGCGTCGCAGGCGTGCGCGACGGCCTCGATGATCTCGGCGCCCGCCAGCATGCCGGTCTTCGCGGCGTCGAGCCCGATGTCCGAGGCGACGGCGGTGATCTGCGCGGCGACCGTCTCGGGCGGGATCGGGTGCACAGCCGTCACACCGACTGAGTTCTGCACCGTCACCGCGCACACGGCGAGGCAGCCGTGGACGCCGCAGGCGGCGAACGTGCGCAGGTCGGCGGCGATGCCGGCGCCGCCCCCGGAGTCGGTGCCCGCGATCGTCATGACCCGCGGCGGGGTGACACCCACGGTCGGCTGCGGACCTGGCTGTGCCGGACCTGGCTGTGCCGGACCTGGCTGGGCCGGACCTGGCTGGGCCGGACCTGGCTGGGCCGGACGTCGCTGGGCCATGTGCTGTCCTCCCTCGCCGGCATTACCCGGCTGGTTCAGCGGTCGGCGGCGTCGGCCGCCCTCTCAGCCCCTGCGAGCTCCCGCGTCGGTGTCCGGCCGACGGTAGTACGGCCCGGCGACGCCGCACCAGGCCGCCGCCCGGCCCCGGCGGCCCGCCCACCGACGTCACACTCCGGGACCGCGGAATCGGGAATAGATCCGGCGCGGGACCGGGGTTGTGCCGGACATGACCGCCAACACTGACGTCGAGCTGAGCCCCGAGGGCTGGGTCCGCGACCAGACCGAGAAGATCCTCGAGACCGGGACGACCGACAGCGTCGGGATCAACGGGATGAAGGTCGTCCTCGTGACGATGAAGGGCGCGAAGACCGGCAAGCTGCGCTACGTCCCGCTGATGCGTGTCGAGCACGAGGGTCACTACGCGCTGGTCGCCTCGAAGGGCGGCGCCCCCCAGCACCCCGTCTGGTACTACAACCTGCGGGCCAACCCGACGGTGACGCTGCAGGACGGCACCGAGTCCGGTGAGTACACCGTGCGCGAGGTCGACGGCCCCGAGCGGGAGCAGTGGTGGGAGCGCTCCGTCGCCGCCTTCCCGCCCTACGCCGAGTACCAGACGAAGACCGACCGGCAGATCCCCGTCTTCGTCCTCGACCCGGCCTGACCGTGTGGCCGGCGCCGTGAGTGGCGATGGTCGCCAGGGCGACCATCGCCACTCACGAGCCGCCGTCCCCTACGCGGCCAGTGCCCGGATCGGCGGGACGCGCCCGGCACGCACGGCCGGGCCGAGCGCCGCGAGCACCGCGATCGCGACCACCCCGACGGCCAGCCCGACGAGCTGCCCGACCGGCACCGAGACCCCACCCGCCGCCAGCCCCAGCGCCCGGATGCCGAGGACGCCGTAGAGCACCCCGAGCCCGGCGCCCAGCACCGCCGCCGCGAGCGCGCTGCACGCGGCCTCCCACGCGACCATCGCCCGCACCCCGCCGCGGGTCAGCCCGACGGCGCGCAGCAGGCCCGTCTCCCGGGTCCGCTCGGTGACCGACAACGTCAGCGTCACCGCGACGCCGACGATCGCGACGACGACCGTCATCCCGACCAGGCCCAGCCCGACCCCGCGGAGCACCCCCAGCTCCGCCGTCGCGTCGGCCCGCACGTCGGCGGTGTAGACGACGACCGCCGCGGATCGCGGGCCCAGCGCGTCCCCGACCGCGGCGCGCAGGGCCGCGTCGTCGACACCCGGGGCCGGGTCGACGAGGACCGCGTCGCCGTCCTGCCGCACCCGCAGCGACGGCTCGGCGGCCAGCCTCGCCAGCGTCGCGTCCGGGTCGGGGGCACTGACCTGCACCGCGCTCGGCAGCCGCTGCGAGATCGACCGCTGCGCGCTGGAGTCGGCGCTCGCGACCCCGACGAGCAGCGCCGAGGTCAGGCCGACGCCCAGGGTCAGCACGGTGACCGTCGCCGCCGTGCGGCGCGGGACCTGCGCGGCGTTGGCGACGGCCATCCGGCCCGGCGCCCGCCCGACGGCCGTGACGAGCCGGCCCACGGTCGCCGCGAGCCCGCTCATCATCACCGGGCCCAGCGCGACGAGGGCCGCGAACGTCACCAGGCCCGACGCGGCGGCGGCGACCAGCCCGACCGCGCCGTCGGCCACGCCGGCCAGCGGGGGTGCCGCCAGCGCCAGCGCGACCACCAGCAGGACCGTCGCGAGGACGGCCCGGCGCCCGCGCCGCGACGTGCCGGCCTCACTCGTCGCGGCCTCCCCCAGCGCCGCCACGGGCGACGTCCGGCCCGCGGCGAGCGCCGGTCCGACCGCGGCGACGACCGTCGCCACGACCGCGAGCAGCACGCAGCCCGCGGTCCCGCCCCACGACACGACCAGCGGGCCGCCGCCGACCACGGCGACGACGATCTCGCCCGCGCCGATCGCGAGCCCCGCGCCGAGCACCCCCGCGACCAGCCCCGACACGGCGGCCTCGGCGAGCACCGCGCGCACGAGGTCGCCGCTGCGAGCCCCCACGCAGCGCAGCAGCGCGAGTTGGGTGCGGCGCTGGGTCAGCAGGATGCGGAACGTCGACGCCACCACGACGACGGCCGCGACCAGCGCGAGCCCGGTGAACACCGACACCCCCGTGACGACGGCCGTCGCGGTCGCCGAGCCGTCACGGCGCTCGGCTGCGCGTTGCTCGTCGCCGGTGCGCACCACCACGTCGCCCGGCAACCGCGCACGGACCGCGGACGCCACGGCGGCGGGCGCCCCGCCCGCGACGTCGATCTGGCGCAGCGTCCCGCCCAGTGCCGCGACCGTCGCGGGCGTGGTGACGATCGTGTCGGTGCCGACGACGGGCAGGTCGACGACGCCGGTCACCGTCAGCGTGCGGGTCGCGTCGCCGGCACCTCCGACGGTCAGCACCGAGCCCGGGTGGACGTCGGCGCGCGCTGCGGTGGCGGCCGGGACGAGTGCCTCGTCGTCCGCGGTGGGCAGCCGGCCGGCGACGGGTGGCGCGGCCAGCCGGGTCAGCGGCCCCGTCATCGGGTCCGACGTCACGGTCCACGACCCCACGCCCGCCGCGCCGCCGACGGGCGCCGTGCCGGTCCAGACACCGACGGCGGCGGTCACGCCCGGCGTCCGCGCGACCCGGTCGACCACGGCCGCGTCGAGGTCGCCGCCGCGCACGACCGCGGCCGCCGCCGCGGGCGTCACCACCGACCGGGCCTGCAGTGTCGTCGACAGCGTGCCGCCGAGCAGCAGCGTCCCGGCCGCGAAGAACGTCGCGACGAGGACCGCGAGCCCGGTGAGGACAACCCGGCCCGGATGGCGGCGGGCGTCGGCCAGCAGCGCCCCCGCAGCCGCTCGGCCTCCCCCACGCCCGCCGCCGGGCCGGTGCCCGACTGCACGAACGGCCCTTTCCCGCAACCGGGTTGCGCGAAAGGGCCGTTCGTGCGGAATCGGCGCGCCTCCCCCCGGACCGCTCACGCCGCCGCCCCCGACAGCGACGACAGCGCGGCGAGCACCGTCTCCGGGCGGGGATCGGGCAGCGAGCCCGCCACCCGGCCGTCGCGCAGCAGCACGACGCCGTCGGCGAACGACGCCGCGACCGGGTCGTGGGTGACCATCACGACCGAGCGCCCGAGCTCGCGCACCGACGTCCGCAGCAGATCGAGCAGCTCGTGGCCGGCGGCGGTGTCGAGGTTGCCGGTCGGCTCGTCGGCGAAGACGATCTCGGGCCTGCCGAGCAGCGCCCGCGCGACGGCGACGCGCTGCTGCTGGCCGCCCGAGAGCTCCGACGGGCGATGGTCGAGCCGGTCGCCGAGACCGAGCAGGTCGATCAGGCCCGCCCGCCACATCGGGTCGGGCCGGCGGCCGGCCAGCCGCGCGGGCAGGTCGATGTTCTGCGCGGCGGTGAGCTGCGGCAGCAGGTTGAACGACTGGAACACGAACCCGAGCCGGTCGCGACGCACCGCGGTGAGCTGTGCGTCGGAGAGGCTGCCGAGGTCGGTCGCGCCCAGCAGGACGCGCCCCGACGACGCGGTGTCCAGCCCGGCGAGGCAGTGCAGCAGTGTCGACTTGCCGGACCCCGACGGTCCCATGACCGCGGTGAACATCCCTTCCGGAATCCGCAGCGACACCCCGTCGAGCGCGCGCACGGCCGACCCCCCGCGGCCGTGCACCTTGACGAGGTCGACGGTCTCGGCGCAGGACGGTGCGGTCACCGCGGCCCGCCCGCGAGCGTCTCCAGCAGGGGCAGCGCGGCCATCAGGACGATCACCGCGAGCCCCAGGGCCCAGGCGGCCGTCTCCAGCCAGATCGAAGGCGTCATGCCGCGACGATCTCCCCGACGGACCCGGCCCCGCCTCGGCCGCGGGACCGATCTCGGGCGGGGCGGCTCGTACTTTCGGCCGAGGGCACCTGCTCGGCGGTCCCGCCTAGGCTGATCGGCGTGATCGCGGGGACCGCAGGCGCCGGGCGGCTGCGCGCGTTGCGCTGGGCCGGCCTGGCCGTCGAGATCGCGGGCTACCTGGTCTGGCTCGCCGTCGACTGCCTCGCGCTGGTCGGGATCGGCGTCCCCCGCGGCCTCGCGACGCCGCTCACGGGCGCGTGCGTCGCGGTGGTCGTCCTGCTGCGCAGGCGTCCGGGCGTCGACGTCCGACACGTCGCGACCATCGCGTTCGCGGTGTCCGCGATCGCGACGCTGGCAGGCTGGCTCGTGCACGTGCCGTCGATGTCGTTCGCCGAGCAACTCGCGCTGGCCGTCGTGACGATCGCGGCGCTGCGGCACGCCGACGACCGCACCGCCGTGCTCCTGGTGCTCGCGGCGGGCGTCGTCATCGTCGCGTCGCCGTACCTGCGCGCCGACATCGGGCTGACGCGCACCGGCTACACGATCCTGTCGGCACTCGGCTGGGGCGGCACGGTCGCGATCGGCCTGGTGCTGCGCGAGGCGGGATCGCGCCGGGCGTCGCTACTGGAGCGCGCGCGGGCCGACGAACGCCTCGTGCTGGCCCGCGAGCTGCACGATGTCGTCGCCCACCAGGTGACGGGGATCGTCGTCGCCGCGCAGGCGGCTCGCGTGGTCGTCCCGGCGGACCCGGACGTCGCGCGGTCGTTGGCCGCGATCGAGTCCGCGGGGGCCGACGCGCTCGCCGCGATGCGCGCCATGGTCGGCGTGCTGCGCGGCGGCGACGCGACCCGCGCGCCGGGCGCCGAGCTCGGCGGCATCCCGGAGATGGTGCGCCGCTTCGATCCCGACGGCACCCGCGTCCGGCTGCTCGCCGATCCGGGGTTCGAGCACGCGGTGCTGCCGGCGGGTGTCGCCGCGACCGGCTACCGCGTCGTGCAGGAGGCGCTGACCAACGTCCGACGGCACGCGCCCGCCGCGACGTCGGTCGAGGTGGAGGTCCGGCTGCGGGCCGAGGAGCTCGTCGTCGGCGTGCGCAACGACGGGGCCGGGGCCGGGTCCCCCGCCCGCGGCGCGACCGGCGGGTTCGGGCTGGCGGGCATGGCCGAGCGCGTCGGCGCGCTCGACGGCACGCTGCACGCGGGCCCGTGCGGGGCGGGCGTGTGGTCGGTGACGGCGCGGCTGCCGGTGCGTGCGCGATGAGCCCGGCCGGATCGGTGGCCCGATGACGAGCGTGCTCGTGGCCGACGACCAGGAGATGGTCCGGACCGGCTTCCGGCTGATCCTCGGCGCCGAGCCGGGCATCGAGGTCGTGGGCGAGGCGGGGACCGGCGCCGAGGCGGTCGAACGGGCGCGGCGGCTGCGGCCCGACGTCGTGCTGATGGACATCCGGATGCCCGAGCTCGACGGCCTGGAGGCCACCCGCGCGCTCACCGCCGACCCCGATCCGCCACGGATCGTCGTCGTCACGACGTTCGACCTCGACGAGTACGTCTACGGCGCGCTGCGGGCCGGGGCCTGCGGCTTCCTGCTCAAGGACGCGGGCCCGCGGCTGCTCGTCGAGGCGGTGCGGGCGGCCGCGGCGGGTGACGCGCTGGTCTCACCGTCGGTGACGGTCCGGCTGCTGCGGCACCTGACCACGCCCGCGCCGCGGCCCACGCTGCCGGAGCCGTTGTCCCCCAGGGAGATCGACGTCGTGCGGGCCGTCGCGCGCGGTCGCACCAACGCCGAGATCGCCGCCGACCTGTTCGTGTCGCTCTCGACGGTCAAGACCCACCTGACGAACGTCCAGGCGAAGCTCGGTGCGCGCAACCGGGTCGAGGTCGCGGCGTGGGCGTGGGAGCACGGCCTCGTGTCGTGACGGTCCCTCGTGAGTGGCTCGCCGGAGCCCTCGCAGGGTCAGGGACGCAGCTCCGTCGGCACCGCGACGACGTCGACCATCGCGCCGTTGCGCAGCACCGTCACCGGGAGCGGGACGCCGACGGCCTCGCCGAAGAGCTGCCGCTGGATCCCCTGCGCGTCCTCGACGGCGCGGCGCCCGACGTCGAGCACCAGGTCGCCGCGGCGCAGGCCCGCGGCCGCGGCCGGGCTGCCGTCGACGACCTCGACGAGGCGCAGTCCGTTGCGGCGCCCGTAGCGGTCGGCGACGGCCGCCGGCACCGGTGCCGGGGTGCCGACGACCCCGAGGTAGGCACGGCGGACCCGGCCGTCGGCACGCAGCGCGTCGACGATCCGCAACGTCGTCGCGTTCACCGGGACGGCGAGCCCCAGGCCCACCCCGGCCACGGCGGTGTTGATGCCGACGACCCGCGCCCGGTGGTCGGCGAGCGCGCCGCCGGAGTTGCCGGGGTTGAGCGCCGCGTCGGTCTGGATGACGTCCTCGACGACCCGGCCCGCCGCCCCGCTGCGCGTCGGCAGCGACCGGCCCAGTGCGCTGACGACGCCGGCGGTGACGGACCCGGCCAGCCCCAGCGGGTTCCCGACGGCGACGACGAGCTGCCCGACGACGAGGCCGTCGGCGTCGCCGAGGGTCGCGGGATCGGGGAGGTCGCCGGCGCGGGCCCGCAGCAGCGCGAGGTCGGAGAGCGGATCGGCGCCCGCGACGTCGAACTCGACCTGGCTGCCGTCGGCGAAGTCGGCCCGCCCGCGCCCGGAGGTCCCGACGACGTGGGCGTTGGTGAGCAGCTCGCCCGGCGCGACGACGACGGCCGAGCCGGAGCCCCGTCCCACACGCACGGCCGCGACCCGGCCGGTGAGCTCGGCGGCGACGGCGCTGACCGTCTCGGAGTAGGCGTCCATCGGACCACCCCCCTGTGCTTACAACGTTGCAACCTACGAACGTCGTAGTCGGGCGAGGTGTTCCGTCAGACCTCCTCGGCCTGCTGCGTCGCCGGATCCCAGGACAGGCCGGGCACGCCCCAGCCCGCGGCCTTCAGCATCTTCTTCGACGCCCGCAGGTGGCGGCCGGTGAGCCGCTCGACGTAGAGGTGCCCGTCGAGGTGGTCGACCTCGTGCTGGAAGCACCTGGCGAGGAAGCCGCGACCCTCGGCCTCGACCGGCTGCCCGTCGACGTCGACGCCCGTCACCCGCGCCCAGTCCGCCCGGCCGGTCGGGAACTGCTCGCCCGGGACGGACAGGCAGCCCTCCTCGTCCTCCTCGGGGTCGGGCATCGTCTCCGGGATCTCCGAGGTCTCCAGCACCGGGTTGACGACGACGCCGCGGGCCATCGTCTTCGTCACCTCGTCGGGGCAGTCGTAGACGAACACCCGGAGGTCGACGCCGATCTGGTTCGCCGCGAGCCCCACGCCGTGGGCGGCGGCCATCGTCTCGAACATGTCGTCGACGAGCTCACGCAGCGCATCGTCGAACTCCACGACCGGGCGGGTCGGGGCGTGCAGCACCGGGTCGCCGATGATGCGGATGGGGCGAACTGTCACGCCTGAAGACTAGTGTCGCGACGCGTGGGGGACGGGTCCGGGCGGCTCGTCCCCCCGGTCGGCTGATGCACGATTCATGCCTCGGTGTGGCGCGTCCCTGCCCGGTTCGTGTCGGACCCGCGTGGTTGAATCCTCCTCGGAATGACACGCGTGTCATTCCTCGTTCTGCCACCCAGCGCAGTGCTCGCCGACGCAGTGCTCGCCGAAGCACGGCTCGCCGAAGCATCGATGTGCTGTGACGCCCGAGGAGCGTGATGGAGTCCGCCACGGAACACGGGGTCCCGGACCCCGCAGCCGGCCCGGCCGACGAGCTCGACCGCCGGGAGCGCGAGATCCTCGCCTTCGAAGGGCAGTGGTGGAAGTACGCCGGTGCCAAGGAACAGGCCATCCGCGAGCTGTTCGACATGTCGGCCACCCGCTACTACCAGGTGCTCAACGCGCTGATCGACAAGCCCGAGGCGTTGGCGGCCGACCCGCTGCTCGTCCGGCGGCTCCGTCGGCTCCGCGCCAGCCGGCAGCGCACCCGTGCGGCGCGTCGGCTGGGAATCGAGCCCTGGTGACGCCATTGTGATCACGCGTCCGGTCACCGACCGGCTCCTGCGGACTCGGAGGTTGTCGTGACCACACCAGGATCGTCCGGTGGATCGCCGTTGCGGATCGGCGGCTTCGCGCTGATCGGCGTCGGCATCGTCGCCGGCGTGATCGGTCTGGCGACGACGGCGCTCAGCGGCGGGAACGGCTCCGGTGACAACGCCGCGGCACCGACCTCGGTCTCCGCGTCCGCCGTCCCGGGGTCGCCCGGCGCGGGCGCGACGCCGACCGACGGATCGGTCCCGGTGCCCTCGTTCGGCGCCACCGGCACCAACAACATCGGGGCTCCCGGCGCCCCGGGCGCCCCGGGCACCCCCGGTGACGGCTCGGCGGGCGGCGCGGCAGGCGCGGGTGGTGCGGCCGGAGCAGGCGGGGCGGGCGGCGCGGGTGGTGTCGGCGGCGGGCTCGCCGAGGGCGGCATCAGCCCGGACAGCCTGAAGGCCCCGGTCCGCGTCTACAACAACAGCACGATCACCGGGCTCGCCTCCCGCGCGGCCGACGACTTCCGCAACTCGGGTTGGGAGGTCGACTCCGTCGCCAACTACCCGCAGGGCGTCATCCCGACCAGCACGGTCTACTACCGGCCCGGCACCAGCGAGCAGCAGGCGGCCGAGACGCTCGGCAAGCAGTTCGGGCTGCGGGTCGAGCAGCGGTTCCAGGGCCTCGACGAGGCCTCGCCCGGGCTGATCGTCATCGTCACCAACGACTACCAGCGCCGCTGAGGCACCACCCGACGTCCGCTCCCCGGACTTCAGCCACGACGGCCGGCCTCCCGCCGGCCGTCGTGGTGTGTGCGGGCCTCCCGGCTCAGGTGCCGACCCGGCGCGCCGCATAGGCCTCGAGCTCGGCCAGCAACGACGGGTCGAGCGACGGGGGTACCACCTTGCGGGCCGCCGCGACGTGCGCCGCGGTGACGTGCGTGGCCTCCAGCGACTCCCGCATCGCGGTCAGTGCGGCCTCCCGCAGCACCGCGGCACAGTCGGCCGCGGAGTATCCGTCGAGCTCGGCGCCCAGCTCGTCGAGGTCGACGTCGTCGGCCAGCGGGGTGTTGCGACCCGCGGCGCGCAGGATCGCGGCCCTGGCCTCCGCGTCCGGCGGGGGCACGTAGACGAGCCGTTCGAGGCGCCCGGGCCGCAGCAGCGCGGGGTCGATCAGCTCCGGCCGGTTCGTGGCGCCGACGACGACCACCTCACGCAGCGGCTGGGCCCCGTCGAGCTCGGTGAGCAGGGCGGCGACGACCCGGTCGGCGACGCCCGAGTCGGTCGATCCGCCGCGGCGCGGGGCCAGCGCGTCGACCTCGTCGAGGAACACCAGCGCGGGTGCGGCGTCGGACGCCTTGCGGAACAGCTCGCGCACCGCGCGCTCCGACTCGCCGACGTACTTGTCCAACAGCTCGGCGCCCTTGACCGACAGGACGTTGAGCTGTCCGGTCCCGGCCAGCGCGCGCAGCAGGAACGTCTTGCCGCAGCCGGGCGGGCCGTAGAGCAGGACGCCGCGGGGGGCGTCGACGCCCAGCCGGGCGAACGAGTCGGGGTACTGCAGCGGCCACAGCACCGCCTCGGTGAGTGCCTGCTTGACCTCGGTCATGTCGCCGACGTCGTCGAGCCCGATGCCGCCGGTGTGCAGGGTCTCCGACGACGACATCGACACCGGCCGCACCGACGCCACCGCGTCGAGGAGGTCCTGCTGGGTGATCTGCGGTTCGGGGTCCTCGCCGGCGGTCGCCGGGTCGGCGGTGCCCGTCGTGGGCGCGTCGGGGTCGGCGGCCGCGGTCGGGGCCGACGCCGGCTCCGGCTCCCCGACGGCGCCGGCGGGGTCCGCGGGGGCGGTGGCCCGCAGCGCCGCCTGGATCGCGGCCTCTCGGCGGACCGCGAGCAGGTCGGCGACGACGAATCCCGGCGCCCGCTCCGCGACGGCGGCCAGGTCGATGCCGGCGGCCGTCGGCACGCCCGCGAACAGCCGCCGCAGCAGGTCGGTGCGGACCCGGGCGTCGGGCAGCGCGAGGCTCAGCTCCCGGTCGACGAGGTCCGGGGCCCGCAGCCGGGGGTCCACCCCCTCGGGCGCGGCCGTCGTCGCCACCAGCGCGACGCCGGGAGTGGCCACGGCTCCGCGCAGCGCGTCGAGCGTCAGCGTCGCGAGCGGCGGCGGGTCGGCGGCCGGGAGCAGGGCGTGCACCTCGCTGACCAGCAGGACGGTCGGCGTCCCGGACCGGGCCGCGGCGACCGCGGCACCGACCGCGTCGTGCACCCGCTGCGACGCGGCACCCGCCTCCAGCGCGGCCGCCGACGGCGCGTCGAGCGCGACGAACCCCGCCTCGACGGCCGCCGCCGCACTGCGCACGAGGGTCGCCTTCCCGACCCCCTCCGGCCCGACGACGAGCACCCCCAGGTGCGCGGCGCCGCCCAGGCGGGCGAGCAGCTCCGGACGGCGGAACGTCAGCTCGAGCCATTCGACGAGCCGGCGCGCGGCGTCGACGTTGCCGACGAGCTCGTCGATCCCCAGCGCGGGCGTGGCGGCGGCCGGCGGGGCGGGCGCCGCGCCCGGTCCGGCGGGCACCGCTCCGGCGGGCGCCGGCACGGCGGTCAGCACGGTCGGGCGGGTGACCGTCGGCGGGTCGACCACCGGCGACGGGCCGGGCTCGCCGGTGGTCGCGCCGTCGCGCCAGCCGACGACGGTCGACGGCTGCACCACGACCGCGCCCGCCGGCTCGGTGCGCACGACGGTGAGCAGCGCCGACGTCAGACCCGGGCCGATGATGTTGGCCAGGGTGCGGCGCGCGTGGGTGAGGTCGGCGCCCGGGGCCGGCTGCAGGTCCTGGGGCTGCAGGGACACGGCGTCGGCAGGGCTGACGATCTTGCCGGTGAGGGCGAGCCGGACCGCGGCGGGCGGGGCCGTGCGCACGAGCGGATCGGCGGAGTGCAGGACGACGCGCCGCGCCGGGACGACCTGCGCCGGCCGGACGACGACGGATCCGCCGTCGAGACCGGCGCAGTTGGACAGGGTCACGTCGTCGACCGTGATCTCGCCGTGCGGGCCGTCGGTGTCCGCGGCGGTGACCAGCGCGGTGGTGGTGCGGCCCCGCCCGGTGATCGCGACGGCCTGCCAGGTGCCGATGTCGAGCGCGTGCAGGACCTCGGGGTGGAGGCGGACGACCCCGCGCCGGGAGTACGTCCCGTAGGGAGCGAGCCGGGCGACGAGCGTGATCTCGGCGGGCACCCCCGCACGCTATCTGGTGCCCGCCGCGGGGGCCGCCCGGCCGCGACGGCCGACCGCGGCAGGACGGGTCAGCGCCGGCGCAGGCCGAGCCGGCGCCTGCTGCCCTTCGGGTACTGCGGCCCGGGCGGGGGCAGCGGGTGCGGCCTGCCGTTGCCGGTGGCGCCGCCGTCCTCGGACCCGATCAGCCGGACCCGGCGCGCGACGGCCGACGCACCGCCGGCGACCCGGCGGCGCAACGGCGGGCGCAGCCCGAGCCGGCGGGCCGAGCGCGCCGCGCGGGCGACGGCGCGGCGCTGCCGGACCGGCACGTTCCAGGCCTCGGGATGCCGCGCCAGCCAGCGGTGCCGGTGGATCGTGTACGGCAGGAGCAGCAGGTACCCGATCGCGACGACGGCGAGACCGAGGAAGGGCGCGGTGAGCAGCACGGCCGCCGCGAGGCCGACGAGGACCAGCAGCGGCGCGATCAGCCGCGGCGGGACCCGGACGGTCTTGAGCGACAACGTGGGCAGCCTGCTCACCATCAGCCCCGCGGCGACCAGCGCCCACAGCGCGACCGTCAGGTGCGAGGACCACCAGCCGTCACCGAAGTGCAGCCACAGGTAGAGCGGGATGCCCGCGACGAGCGCGGCCGCGGGCGCGGGAACGCCGACGAAGAACTCCTTGGCGTACGGCGGCTGGTCCTCGTCGTCGAGCAACGTGTTGAACCGGGCCAGCCGCAGCGCCATGCAGACGGCGAAGACCAGCGCGACGATCCAGCCGAACCGGTTGCCCTGCAGCCCCCAGATGTAGATGACCAGGGCGGGCGCCACGCCGAAGGACACGAGGTCCGACAGCGAGTCCAGCTCCGCGCCGATCTTGCTGCTCGCGTCGAGCAGGCGGGCCAGGCCGCCGTCGAGTGCGTCGCACAGCGCGGCGGCACCGACGGCCGCGACGCACAGCTCGAAGCGGCCGATCAGCGCGAACTGCACACCCGAGAGACCCGCGCACAACGCCAGGACGGTGACGGCGTTGGGCAGCAGCCGGATGCCGGCGCTGTAGCCGGGGACCGTTCTCATCGGTCCGCGGCCGGCAGCTCGGCCAGTACCGTCTCGCCCCCGATCGTGCGCTGGCCGGGCTCGACGAGGACGCGCGAGCCGGCGGGCAGGTACGTGTCGACGCGCGAGCCGAAGCGGATGAGGCCGAACGTCTCGCCCGCGGCCACCTCGTCGCCCTGCGCCACCTCGCAGACGATGCGACGGGCGAGCAGGCCCGCGATCTGCAGCACGCCGACCCGGTGCCCGTCCGTGGCCTCGAACAGGACGGCGTTGCGCTCGTTGTCCTCGCTCGCCTTGTCGAGGTCTGCGGACAGGAACACGCCGGGCCGGTACTCGACGGCGACGACCCGGCCGTCGACGGGCACGCGCTGGACGTGCACGTCGAGCACGGAGAGGAAGACGCTCACCCGCGGCACGGGCCCGGCGGGCAGCCCCAGCTCGGCGGGCGGCTCGACCTCCGCGACGGTCGCGACCGTGCCGTCGGCCGGCGCGACGACGACGCCCGTGCGGGCGGGCCGGACGCGGCGGGGCTCGCGGAAGAACGCGGCGGTGGCGGCGGTGGCGGCGAGGCCGACGACGGTGCCGCGCCCGGTGAGCAGCCTGACCAGCGCGGCCCCGGCGGCGACACCGGCGACGATCGGCCGGCCCCCCGGGTGCATGGGCGGCACTGCGGCGCGGACCAGCTCCGCGACGTGCCCGATCGAGGTTCCGGACTGGGGCCCGGCGGACTGGGCGGACATGGGGTGGTCGGCTCCTGAGGCGGCAACCGCGGCCCGGCCGGGCGGCCTGCCGCTCGATGGCCGCCACGGTAGTCCAGGGCGATGACCGCAAAGGGCCGGGGCCGTCATCCCCCGAGACGACGACCCCGGCCGTGGAACCGCTCGTCCGCTCCCCAGCGACGGGCGGTAGGTCCGTTGCGTTGAAAGGCGGTTACCCGCCCCGTACCGAAAGTATCCAGAGCAATCGGCCCATCGTCCAGATCAGCAGGTCCAGAACCCTGCGAAGTGCACCGATCGGCCGAACGCTCACCTGTTAAGACGCTCCTGGGCGCCCGCTTGTTGCACTCTCCCCCTGTGATGTAGGTCACATTTCACGCGCAGACCGTGCGGAGCCGACCGTCGACCCTTCGCCGGACGGGTGAGCGGGCCGGATGAGCGGGCCGGGCGAGCGGGCCGTCAGGCCTCGAGCAGCCAGACCTCGACCGCCACGCCCTTGTCGACCGCCGAGACGCCCTCCGGGACGACGATCAGGCAGTCGGCCAGCGCGAGCGAGGCCAGCAGGTGCGAGGCCGGGGCGCCGACCTCGGCGACCGTGCCGTCGGACGCGTCGAGCACGCCGCGCCGGAACTGCCGCTTGTCCGGCGGCGACACCAGCGCCTCGGCCAGCGCGGCCGAGACCACCGGACGCAGCGGGTGCGGGTGCCCCATCGCGGCCCGCAGCGCGGGCCGCACGAACACCTCGAACGACACCAGCGAACTCACCGGGTTGCCCGGCAGCGTGACGACGGCGGGCCCGTCACCGTCGAGCCGGCCCGCGCCCTGCGGACCGCCCGGCTGCATCGCGACCCGGACGAACTCGACGCCGCGGTCGCGCAGCGCGTCCTTGACGACCTCGTACGCGCCCGCGCTCACCCCGCCCGAGGTCAGGATCAGGTCGACGTCGCCCGCCTTCTCCGCGAGGAGCGAGGCGAACACCTCGACGTCGTCGGGAACGAAGCGCAACAGCTCGGCCTCGCCGCCCGCCTCCCGGACGGCCGCGGCCAGCATCGGCCCGTTCGACTCGTAGATCTGGCCCGGTGCGAGCGGGGCCCCCGGCTCGACGAGCTCCGACCCGGTCGAGAGCACCAGCACCCGCGGCGGCCTGCGGACGGCGACGGTCGGCAGGCCGATCGCGGCCAGCAGCCCCACCTGTGGCGGGCCGAGCACGGTCCCGGCGGTGAGCACGGTCGTCCCCGGCCGTACGTCCTCGCCCGCGCGCCGCACGTGCGTGCCGGCGGCCGGCCCCCTGCGGACGGCCACCTGCTCGACGCCGCCGTCGGTCAGCTCCACCTGGACGACGGCGTCGGCGCCCGCGGGCATGGGCGCGCCGGTCATGATCCGGTGGGCGGTACCGGGCTGCAGCGTCGGGACGTCGGTGCGGCCGGCGGGGATGTCCTCGGCCACCGGCAGCGCCACCGGCGCGTCCTCGGACGCCGCGGCGACCTCGGCCGCGCGGACCGCGTAGCCGTCCATCGCGGAGTTGTCGAAGGGGGGCAGCGCCACCGTCGCGACCACGTCGGTGGCCAGCACCCGGCCCAGCGCCTGCGACAGCGGCACCTCCACCACGGGGGCGGGGGGCACCAACGACGCCACGACGGCGCGGTGCTCGTCGACGGTGCGCGGGCCGCCGGGCGCGGGAGCGTGCTCGGGAGGGGTCACGCCCACACATCCTGCCCGACCCGCGCGCGGAGCCGCGAAAGGACGCTTCCACCCGGCGGTTCCTGGGGTAGCGTCGAACCCGTTCGTACGCAACAACAGGAGGTGCCGTGGCTCAGGGCACGGTCAAGTGGTTCAACTCGGAGAAGGGCTACGGCTTCATCGCCACCGACGGCGGGCCGGACGTCTTCGTCCACTACTCGGCGATCCAGGCGGACGGGTTCCGCACGCTCGACGAGGGTGACCGGGTGGAGTTCGAGACGACGGCAGGCCGCGACGGCCGCAGCCAGGCCGAGGCGGTCCGCCGCATCTGAGCCGGGTGAGGGGCGTCCGGGCTCGGGTCCCGACGCCCGTCGCGACGTCGTTCACCACGGGGCCGGGCTCCGCCGGTCGCGGTCGCCCGGCCCCGCACACGCTCCGAGGGGGCGCACCGCCACGCGCCCGGGCCTCGGTTGCACTCGCAATGGCCGAGTGCTAAAAACGGCCTTGGCACTCCGGCACGCCGAGTGCCAGTCAGGTCGGTGAGACCGGCGCAGGGTTGCCGGTCGTCCGTCGCGGGCACCGCCCCGACACGAGGTCATCCCAATCGGAGGGCAACACCCCCATGGCGAAGCAGATCGCGTTCGACGAGGAGGCGCGCCGCGGGCTCGAGCGCGGCATGAACACCCTCGCCGACGCCGTCAAGGTGACGCTCGGCCCGCGTGGCCGCAACGTCGTCCTGGAGAAGAAGTGGGGCGCGCCCACCATCACCAACGATGGTGTGTCGATCGCCAAGGAGATCGAGCTCGAGGACCCGTGGGAGAAGATCGGGGCCGAGCTCGTCAAGGAAGTTGCGAAGAAGACCGACGACATCGCGGGTGACGGCACCACCACCGCCACCGTGCTGGCGCAGGCGCTGGTCCGCGAGGGTCTGCGCAACGTCGCCGCTGGTGCGAACCCGATGGCGCTCAAGCGTGGCATCGAGAAGGCCGTCGAGGCCGTCTCCCAGCAGCTGCTGAAGGCTGCCAAGGAGGTCGAGACCAAGGACCAGATCGCCGCCACCGCGTCGATCTCGGCCGCCGACGCCTCGATCGGCGAGCTCATCGCCGAGGCGATGGACAAGGTCGGCAAGGAAGGCGTCATCACCGTCGAGGAGTCGCAGACCTTCGGGCTCGAGCTCGAGCTCACCGAGGGCATGCGCTTCGACAAGGGCTACATCTCGCCCTACTTCGTGACCGACGCCGAGCGCATGGAGGCCGAGCTCGAGGACCCGTACATCCTCCTCGTCTCGTCCAAGATCTCGACGGTCAAGGACCTGCTCCCGCTGCTGGAGAAGGTCATGCAGTCGGGCAAGCCGCTCGCGATCATCGCCGAGGACGTCGAGGGTGAGGCCCTGGCCACCCTGGTCGTCAACAAGATCCGCGGCACCTTCAAGTCGGTCGCTGTCAAGGCCCCGGGCTTCGGCGACCGCCGCGAGGCGATGCTGACCGACATGGCCATCCTTACCGGTGGCGAGGTCATCTCGGAGAAGGTCGGCCTCAAGCTGGAGAACGCCGACCTGTCGCTGCTGGGCTCGGCGCGCAAGGTCGTCGTCACCAAGGACGAGACCACCATCGTCGACGGTTCGGGCGACGCCGACCAGATCGCGGGCCGGGTCAACCAGATCCGCTCCGAGATCGAGCGCACCGACTCCGACTACGACCGCGAGAAGCTCCAGGAGCGCCTCGCGAAGCTGGCCGGCGGTGTCGCGGTCATCAAGGCGGGCGCGGCCACCGAGGTCGAGCTCAAGGAGCGCAAGCACCGCATCGAGGACGCCGTCCGCAACGCGAAGGCGGCCGTCGAGGAGGGCATCGTCGCCGGCGGCGGCGTCGCCCTGATCCAGGCCGGTGCCGGCCTGTTCGAGGGCCTCGGTCTCGACGGTGACGAGGCCACCGGCGCGAACATCGTCAAGGTCGCGCTGGAGGCTCCGCTCAAGCAGATCGCCGTCAACGCCGGCCTCGAGGGTGGCGTCGTCGCGGAGAAGGTGCGCGGGCTTCCGGCCGGCGAGGGCCTCGACGCGGCCACCGGCGAGTACAAGGACCTGGTCAAGGCCGGCATCATCGACCCGGCCAAGGTCACCCGCTCGGCGCTGCAGAACGCCGCGTCGATCGCGGCGCTGTTCCTCACCACCGAGGCCGTCATCGCCGACAAGCCGGAGAAGAACGCGGCCCCGGCGGCCGACCCGACCGGTGGCATGGGGGGCATGGACTTCTGAGCGACGCTCGCGGAGCGAAACACCAGCTCCGGGTCCTGCTCCACAGCACCACAGCACGTCCTGTCAGGGGCGGCACCCTTCCCGGGTGCCGCCCCTGCGGCGTTCCCGGGGCCCTCGTCGCGCCTCGCCGCGGCTCCGCCGCTCACGAGTGCGTGTCCACCAGGCGCTGTGCCCGGGCGCGGATCGCCTCCCGCAGCTCGGGCGGGCCGAGCGCCTCGGCGTCGACGGCCAGCGACCAGACGACGCGTGCGGCGTGCGTCAGGTCGCCGAAGCCCACGTCGACGACGAGCCACTCCCCCTGCTGCTCCACGTCGGTGACCCCGGCCGTCGCGACGCGCACGACCTCCGCGCGTCGCGACGAACGGATCCGTAGCCGCGCCCGCATCCCGGTGTGCGAGGCCAGGAACTCGGCGCGCCGGCGCTGCAACAGCGCCTCGAGGTCGACACCTGCCGGGCGGGCGGCGGGCTCGGCCAGCTCCTCGGCCTCGGTGATCCGGGAGAGGCGGTAGGTGCGGTCGGCGCCGTCGTGCAGGGCGAGCAGGTACCAGCGGCCCGCGGCGCTGACCAGCCCGAGCGGGTCGACGGTCCGCCAGGTCGGCGGCCGGCCACGGCTCGGGTAGCGGATCCGCAACCGGTGCCCGGAGAGCACCGCGCGCTGGACGGCCTCGGGATGCCGGTCGGGTTCGGGCTCGCCGATCAGCCCGCCGCGGCGGACGAGGACCCGGTCGGCCGCGTCGGTCGCCCGGGAACGCGCCCCGTCCGGCATCGCGGCGACCAGCTTGGCCATGGCCGAGGTGAACGCCGGGCCCATCCCGAGCGCCTCCGACGTGACGCGGGAGCGTGACGTCAGCAAGGCGACGGCCTCGTCGTGGGTCAGGCCCGTCAGATCGGTGGTGAAGCCCGGCAGCAGGGCGAACCCCCCGTCGCGGCCGCGCTCGGCGTAGACGGGGACGCCCGCCGCGGACAGCGCCTCGACGTCGCGCAGGACGGTGCGCGTCGACACCTCCAGCTCCCTGGCCAGCGCCGACGCCGTCATCCGGCCGCGGTGGCGCAGCAGCAGGACGAGCGAGAGCAACCGGTCCGCACGCACCCGGGAACTCTGTCACGAAATCACGACACAGGATGTCATGTTTGCCGACGATAGTACCGCCCATGACGACCTCCACCCCGCAACAGACCGATCCGCGCCCCCTCTACCGCGACGCCCTCGGCTGGGTCCGCGGCCTCGTCGACGCGGTGCCCGCCGACCGCTACGGCGACCCCACCCCGTGCACCGACTTCGACGTCCGGACCCTGGTCGCACACCTGGCCGCGACGGTCGGCCGGGTGTACGCCGTCTCGATCGGCGAGTCCGCGCTGTCGCGGCCCGCGCTCATCGAAGGCATCCCGGACGAGGACCTCGCCGCGACGTTCGGGCGCGCCGTCGACGACCTCGACCCGCTGTGGGACAACGACGAGCTGCTCGACTCGACGGTCACGGTGCCGTGGGGCGAGGTTCCCGGCCGCGGGGCGGTGTGGGGCTACCTCAACGAGGCGCTGGTCCACGGCTGGGACCTCGCCGTTGCCACCGGCCAGGACGCGGAGGCCGACCCGGCGCTCGCCGAGGCCACGTTCGCGGTGATCGTCAGGTTCCTGCCGGCGCAGCCGCGCGGCGGACCCGTGCCGTTCGGGCAGGTCGTGGAGCCGGCTGCCGACGCAGGTCCCACCGAGCGGCTCGCGAACTGGGCGGGCAGGCGCCGGTAGCCACCCGCCGCTCAGCCGACCTCGGCGCGCACCTCGACCGTCTCGTCCGGACATCTCCGGGCGATGACGACGAGCCGCCTACCGGACATTCGACATCTTCACCGCAACTCGGGCCGTCGCGTGGTGCCGCGTCGACATCGGACGGTGGGCGCTGGCACGATCCGGGCCGTGGTGACACCGCGACGGACGCGCGTCGAGGCGATGGGCGAGAAGGCCTCCGTCACGCCGCTCGAGCTGTTCTTCGACCTGGTCTTCGTCTTCGCCCTCACCCGGGTCACCGACTGGATGGCCGACGACCCGTCCGTCGAGTCGCTGGTGCGCGGCGCACTGATCCTCACCGTCCTGTGGTGGACGTGGGTGGGCTACGCATGGCTCGGCAACGTGGCGAAGGCCGACGAGGGCATCCTCCGCGTCGGCATGTTCGTGGCGACGGCGGGCGTCTTCGTCGGCGCGATCACGATCCCCGAGGCGTTCGACGACCTGCCCGGCGGCCTGTACGGGCCCGTCGTGTTCGCGGTCTGCTACTTCGTCGTCCGGGCGGTGCACATCGCCCTGTTCTGGGTCGTCGCGCGCGAGGACCCGATGCTGCGCAGACAGGTCGCGCGGTTCCTGCCGTCGATGCTCGCGGGCACGATCCTGCTGCTCGTCGCGTCCGAGACCGAGGGTTGGGTGCAGACCCTGCTGTGGGTCGCGGCGCTGCTGGGCGACTACCTCGGCACCGTGCTGTCCGGTACCGACTGGCGGCTCGCGTCGGCGAGCCACTTCGCCGAGCGGCACGGGCTGATCATCATCGTCGCGCTCGGCGAGTCGGTCGTGTCGATCGGCATCGGCGTGGCTGCACTGCCGATCAGCTGGCCGATCATCATCGCGTCGGCACTGGGCCTGACGGTCGTCGCCGCACTGTGGTGGGCCTACTTCGACGTGACCTCGCTGCTCGCCGAACACGAGCTGGCGAGCGCCGTGGGCGAGCGCCAGATCCGGCTGGCCCGCGGGTGCTACTCGTTCCTGCACCTGCCGATGGTCATCGGCATCATCATGCTGTCGCTCGGGCTCAAGAAGGTGCTGCTCTACGTCGGCGGCGGCGAGGAGCACTCGCTGTCCGACCCCATCTACGGGGTGCCGCTCGCCGCGCTCTACGGCGGGACCGCCCTCTACCTGCTCGCCCACGTGTGGTTCAAGTGGTACGCCATGCACGAGCTGAGCAGGGCGCGCATCGCCGTCGCCGTCGTCCTGCTCGCGGTGACGCCGTTGGTGGCCTCGATCCCCGCCCTCGCGACGTTGGCCGTGCTCGCCGTCGTGCTCGTCGCGATGGTGGGCTGGGAGACCCACCGCTACGCCGAGCTGCGCCATCACGTGCGGCACGGCGACCACCCGTCCGGTTCCCGCGGCGACGGCGGCCACCCGCCCGCCGGGCACGACGGCCACCCGGCCACCTGAGGCGGCCGGGCGGGCGGCGGCCCGGGTCAGTCCTCCTCTGGCGCGAGGACCCAGGCCGCGACGTAGAGCACCGCGCCGGCGCCCGCGCCGAGGATCGTCAGCGCGACGAGGCCGATCCGCAGCAGCGCGGGGTCGATGCCGAGCTGGGCGGCCACGCCGCCGCAGACGCCGCCGAGCATCCGGTCACTACGGCTGCGGACGAGGCGGAACCCGGGCCGGGGTGGGGTCTCGGCGCCGCCGGCCGGGTCGACGGGATCGGTGACGATGGTCGTCGCCGAGAAGTCGGCGGCGTTCGTGGCGCTGGAGGCGTTGGTGTCGGTGTCCATGCCACGAGAGTCGTCCGTCCGGCGGCCCGGAACCTCCGGGACGACCCGGATTCGGACCCCGACGACGTCCCGGACCTGGCCGGGGTCACCCCCGCCGTGACGACGGCCCGATCCGCGGCCTGCGTCCGCGCACCGGGCGGCGCTGCTGGGGAAGGTGCGGCGCCGGCCGCTCGGTACCGGCGGGCGGCACCTGATCCCCGGGCGTCGGGTCATCCGCGGGCATCGCATCCCTGGGCGTGGGGGCGGCGGGAGCCGGGTCCGCGGCAGCCGGCCGCTTCGGCACCGGCGGGCGGTCCTGCCCGATCCGCTCCTCGCGCAGCCGCAGGAAGCGCGCGAAGCCGAACGCGATGACCAGCCCCGCGACCAGCCACCCGCCAATGCCCACGAGTACCCACGCCAGAGTAGAGATCGCCATCACCTGCCCGGAATGACGATATACCGGCTGTGCCCGACTTACCCCACACCGTGAGCCGATGGGGGACCCCTGAGCGAGGGACATCTCCGCAGGTCACCGACGGAGCGTCACCACAGCGTCACCCTCTGTCGGACCGGTGCGCCTCACCGCCCTGGGCGTCGGCCGGGGCGTCCCCGACGGGCTCGTCGTCGGCCGGGTCGCCGAGCAGGCTGCCCGAGGCCCGAGCGGGCCGGGGTGCGTCGCGCGGCACCTGGGCGTCGCGGGCCCGGACCATCCGCCCCACGACGACCGCGACGACGACCGAGACGGCGACCCACGCCGCCATCCCGATCAGCACCCACCCGAACACGGGAACCGGACCCACCTCCGCCTGTCGTCGCGGTCGAGTGTGCCCGCATTCGGACCCGCGGTCGACGCGACGACCCCGGCCATGCCTCGATCGGGGGGAGGAACCGAGCCGGTCAGTCGACCTCGGGCAACGCCGGGCCGAGCAGGTCGTCGGCGTCGACGATCCGGTAGGCGTAGCCCTGCTCGGCGAGGAACCGCTGCCTGTGGGCGGCGTAGTCGGTGTCGAGGGTGTCGCGCGAGACCACCGAGTAGAAGTGCGCCTGCCGGCCGTCGCCCTTGGGCCGCAGCAGCCGCCCGAGCCGCTGCGCCTCCTCCTGGCGCGAGCCGAACGTCCCCGACACCTGGATCGCGACGGTCGCCTCCGGCAGGTCGATCGAGAAGTTCGCCACCTTGCTGACGACGAGCCGCTTGACCTCCCCCGCGCGGAACGCGTCGAACAGCGCCTCGCGCTCCTTGTTCTTCGTCGACCCCTGGATGACAGGGCAGTTCAGGGCCCCGCCGAGATCGTCGAGCTGGTCGAGGTAGGCACCGATCACCAGCGTCGGCTCGTCGGGGTGCCGGTCGAGGATCGCCTTGACGACGGGCAGCTTCGTCCGCGCCGTCGAGGCCATCCGGTAGCGCTCCTCCGCGTCCGCGGTGGCGTAGCCGAGGCGCTCGGCGTCGGTCAGCGTCACCCGAACCTCGATGCACTCGGCGGGCGCGATCCAGCCCTGGGCCTCGATGTCGCGCCAGGGGGCGTCGTAGCGCTTGGGGCCGATGAGGGAGAAGACGTCGCCCTCGCGCCCGTCCTCGCGCACGAGCGTGGCGGTGAGGCCGAGGCGACGACGCGACTGCAGGTCGGCCGTCATCCGGAAGACGGGGGCGGGCAGCAGGTGCACCTCGTCGTAGATGACCAGTCCCCAGTCGCGCGAGTCGAACAGCTCGAGGTGGCGGTACTCGCCCTTCGTCCGGCGGGTGATGACCTGGTAGGTCGCGATCGTGACCGGCCGGATCTCCTTGCGCTCGCCGGAGTACTCCCCGATCTCGTCCTCGGTCAGGCTCGTCCGCGCGATGAGCTCACGCTTCCACTGCCGGCCGGAGACGGTGTTGGTGACGAGGATCAGCGTCGTGGCCTTCGCCTGGGCCATCGCCGCCGCACCGACCAGCGTCTTGCCCGCGCCGCACGGCAGCACGACGACACCCGACCCGCCCTGCCAGAAGCCGTCGACGGCCTCCTGCTGGTAGGAGCGCAGATGCCAGCCGTCCTGCGCCAGCGCGATCTCGTGGGCCTCGCCGTCGACGTAGCCGGCGAGGTCCTCGGCGGGCCACCCGATCTTGAGCAGGGCCTGCTTGAGGGGCCCGCGCTCGGACGGGTGCACGACGACCGTGTCGTCGTCGATGCGCGCGCCGAGCATCGGCGCGATCTTCTTCTGCCGGAGGACCTCCTCCAGCACCGCGCGGTCCAGCGCCGTCATGACCAGGCCGTGGACCGGCGACTGCGACAGCTGCAGCCGTCCGTAGCGGCCCATCGTGTCGACGACGTCGACCAGCAGGGGCTGAGGCACCGCGTAACGCGAGTAGCGGACGAGGGCGTCGACGACCTGCTCCGCGTCGTGCCCCGCGGCCCGGGCGTTCCACAACGCCAACGGGGTCACCCGGTAGGTGTGCACGTGCTCGGGCGCGCGCTCCAGCTCGGCGAAGGGCGCGATCGCCGATCGGGCGTCGCCCGCCGCCGGGTGGTCGACCTCCAGCAGGAGGGTCTTGTCGGACTGGACGATGAGTGGGCCGTCGGGCACCGAGAGTCCTTTCGCACGCACAAGATGAGCCGGGCGGGCCTGCGACGTCGACGAACGGCGACAATCGGTCACTCCATGTGACCGGCGTCGATCGAGCGGCGGACGGGGAAAGCGGGCACCGACCTCGCGATATACTCCGCTGGCTCCGAAAGAGCAGACGTAAGCCGACGCGATCGTACCTATTCGGCGCCACAGCGGGCGTCCCCCGACACCCGCGTGTCGGGGTCGCGCAGGTCACGTGGTCCAGACGGTCTCCCCCGTCCGGATGACCCACCAGAGAAGGCTCGACGGATCGACACGATGCTCCCCGTAGTCGCACGACGTCCCGGTTCCGGCATGCGCCGTCCACCCACCGCGGCGGACGCACAGCTCGGCTCTGTCCTCCGTCGACCACGCAACCTCTGTCGGGGGTCCGTGTCACCCTCGGACGGCTCGAACCACGTCTCGACGCAGACCGGCAGCAGGGAGTTCTCGACGTGACCACCACCGAGCGTGGCCCATCGCGGTCCGAACGGTTGAACCCACGCAACTGGAGCCTGTCGATCAAGCTCCTGATCGTCGGTCTGGTGCCCACCCTGCTGGCGCTCGGTCTCGGCGCGCTGCGCATCTCCGACCAGGCCGACGTGGCCGCCGGCCTCGGCCGGAGCAACGAGCTGCTGGCGGTCCGCGACCAGGTCGACGCGGCGGCCACCGCCATGCGCGCCGAGCGCGACGTCACCGTCCGCTTCGTGGCTGCGAACCGCACCGGCGACAGGGCCGCGGTCGACGCCGCGGCCGCGACCACCGACGCCCAGCTGGCCAAGGCCGTCCAGGCCCTGCGCAGCACGGCCGACGACGACACCGGCGTCAGCCCCCAGTCGCTCGACGGCACCGAGGGGGCCCTGCAGGACCTGCGGCGCGACACCACGGGCACGGCACTGCCGACCGAGGGTGTCCTCAACCGCTACGGCGACGTCATCCAGCAGGTCGACGTCGTCGACCGGACGATCCTGCGCCAGGTCGCGACGCCCGACGTCGCCGGCCTCACCGACGCGCTGACCGCGACCAACACCGCCGCCGAGCAGCTCGCGGTGCAGCACACCGTCGTCGCCGCGGCGATCGCCGCCGGCAAGGTCACCGAGTCCGACCTGACGACGGTCAACGCCACCGAGAGCGCCTACAACTCGGCGTACAACTCCTACCGGCTGGCGCTCACCCCCGAGCAGCTGCAGCAGTTCGGGACGTTCGGCACCGACCCCGCGAACACGGCCCGCAACCAGCTCCAGGCCGGGATCCTGCAGACGGCCCCGGGCAGGGCGCTGCCGACCGATCCCGCCGCGTGGGACGCCGCCTACACCTCGGTCGACGACGTGCTGCAGAAGTCGACGCAGGCCGTCGGCACGCAGCTCAAGCAGGACACCACGGCGGCCCAGGAGGCGGCCAGCAACCAGGCGGGCATCAACTCCGTCATCCTGATGCTCGGCCTGCTGCTCGGCATCGCGATCATCGTCCTGCTGGCGCGGTCGCTGCTGAAGTCGCTGCGGCTGCTGCGCTCCAGCGCGCTCGACGTCGCGGAGCGGCAGCTGCCGGAGGCCGTCGAGAGCCTGCGCACCGGCGAGTCGCCCAACGCCAACGTCGAGCCGGTCCCGATCGACAGCCGCGACGAGGTCGGCCAGGTGGCCCGCGCGTTCGACGCCGTGCACGGCCAGGCCGTCCGCCTCGCCGCCGACCAGGCGGCGCTGCAGGCCAACGTCAACAGCATGTTCGTCAACCTCTCCCGGCGCAGCCAGGCCCTCGTCGAACGGCAGCTGCAGCTCATCGAGCAGCTGGAGAACAACGAGCAGGACCCCGACCAGCTGTCCAACCTCTTCCAGCTCGACCACCTCGCGACCCGTATGCGGCGCAACAGCGAGAACCTGCTGGTCCTGGCGGGTACCGAGCTGAGCAAGCGCAACATCGCGCCCGTCCCGGTGGTCGACGTCCTGCGGGCGGCGGTCTCGGAGGTCGAGCAGTACCAGCGGATCGTCGTGCAGTCGCCGCCGACGGCCACGGTCGTCGGCCGCGCCGCGAACGACCTCGTCCACCTGCTGGCCGAGCTGCTCGACAACGCGACGAACTTCTCCCCGCCCGACTCACAGGTGGTGCTGAGCAGCACGCGCACGGCCGACGGCTCGATCCTCGTCGAGATCGCCGACCGCGGTGTCGGCATGGCCGAGCACGAGCTCACCGACGCCAACGAGCGCCTCAGCGGTCCCGCGCAGGTCGACGTCTCGGCGTCGCGGCGCATGGGCCTGTTCGTGGTCGGCCGGCTGGCGGCGCGGCACGGGATCGGCGTGCGACTCGGCGGGTCCGGCGCCGGCGGCCTGACGGCGTCGGTCGCGGTGCCCGCCTACCTGATCCCCGGTGCCGGTGGCGCCGGCTCGACGCAGAGCGGCGTCGGCGCCCTCCCGCCCGTCCCGTCGCAGCAGGGCGGCAACGGCGCGCCGCTCCCCGTCCTGCCCCAGCAGCTCACCCCCAACGGGCACGTCGTGCCCACCGGTTCGCTCGCCGACCTGGTCGTCGGCACCGACGGGACGACGATCCCGCCGCTGGAGACCGTCGACGGCGCGGCCAACGGCGCCGGCCCGGCGCATCGCACCAACGGCTCCTCCGCGCTCCCGTCGCGGCGGCCGGGCGCGAACCTGCTGACCGGGTCGCGCACCAACGGCCGCTCGCCCGGCGAGATGTTCGTGCCGAGCGAGCCCGCGGACGACGACGAGGAGTCCGGGCCCGAGGGCTGGGCGCTCGCCGGACCGGCGCCCGGCGCCCCGAGCGTCGTGCCCGAGCCCGCGCCCGAGCCGTCCTCCGGTCCCGACCCGGCGACCGGCTGGGCGCTGGCGGGCCCGGTCGTGCCCGAGGAGGAGCTGCGGGCCGCACACGGCTACGCGACCGCACCCGACACGGCGCCCGACGTACGCGAGTCGGCAGCCGACGCGCGCCCCTCGGGTCGTGGGTCGCGGACCCGCGGTGCGGCCGCCGCCGCCCTCGGCGGTGCCGCCGCCGCCATGGCGGCCCGGCGTCGTGCCCGCTCGGGTGAGCCGCTCGAGGCGCCCGGTGCCGGGGCCGACGAGTCCGCTCACGCCGACGACGAGACCACCGCTGCCCGCGCGGCCGCCGCCTCGACGCAGGCACTGCCCCTGCGGCCGCGGCTGCCGGAACCCTCGCCCGCCCCGCAGAGCACCGAGGCGCCCGAGATCCGGATCGTCGGTCAGCGCTCCGATGCGCCGCCGCTCCCGCGCCGGGTCCGCCGTCCGATCGGGCCGGTGGCCTCCGAGGTCGTGCCGGTCGTGCCGACCGACATGAACGACGCCCCCGACGCCGCCGAGGCCCCCGGCGCCCCCGACTCGGGCGATGCCTCCGACGCGTCCCGCGAGGGGCAGGGCACGCCGACGACCGGTGCGACGGAAGCGGCGGCCACGACGTCCGACGCCGCCGCGACGGTCGCCGCCGACACCGCGGAGCAGGCCGAGGCCCGGGCGGACACGGACAGCAGCCGTCCGGCCACCTCCACCGAGGGCGCGGACCGACCCACCGAGGCCACGCCCGGCGGAGCCCTGCCGCGTCGCCGGCCGGGGATCGGGGAGGCGCTCGCCGCCGGCCTCGCCGGCGCCGCCGAGCCGGGTCGTCCCGCCGACCGCGCCGAGGAGACGGGCGAGGGCTCCGCCTCCGGGACCCGTACGTCCGACGAGCGCACGGCCACCCCGGCGGAGTCCGCGGCCGCCCGGACCGCGGCGGCCCCCGGTGAGCCGGAGACCGACCGGGCGCACGCCGACGAGACGAGCACCGGCGAGCCTCGTGTCGGCGCGACCGGCGCCCAGGACGCGACGGACGCCACGGAGAAGGCCCCCGCGGAGAACGCTGCCGAGGAGAACGCGACCGAGGAGCAGGCCACGCCTCCTGGTGCCACGGCTCAGGGCGCGACGACCGCGGCCGCGCGCGACGCCGGTGCACCCCGGCCCGCCTCCGACGCGAGCCCGGCCCTTCCGGTGCGCCCACGACCCGCTCCCGAGGCCGCGCGTCCGGGATCGTCGGTCGACGGACCGGGCCCCTCGCTGCTCCCGAGGCGGATCCCCGGCGCCGGGAACTTCGCCCGCCCCGCCGAGCAGCCCGGGTCCCGGGAGTCCGGCACCCGGCAGCCGATCGCGGAGACGCCGGTCGAGCAGGGCACGTCGGCGCCGGCCGGCGCCGGGCAGGAGCGCCCCTCGCCGTCGCGCCCTGCGGCGTCCCAGCCCACTGCTCAGCCGTCGGTGGCCCGCCCGCCGTCCGCGTTGCCGCCCGCGCCGCACCAGCCGGCGGAACCCGCCGCGCGTCAGGCTCCCGGGGCGCCCGCGGACGCCCGGACCACGGGTGGGGCGGCGAGCGACCAGCCGCGCGAGACGCCTCGCCCGGCGGCCGCCACCGGTAGCCAGGCGGATGACCCGACCTCCGGTGACCCGGCCGCGGGTGGTCCCGCATCGGGCGGCACGACCGGCACGCCGAACGTGGGTACCGCCGCTGCCGTCGCCGGCGCTGCTGCCGCTGCCGCGGCGGCCACCCGCAGCGACGCGGCGGTCTCGCCCGACGACCGGTCCGCCGACCGGCCCTCCGGCACCCGACCGGCCGGTGCCCAGCCCGCGGCCCAGACACCGACAGCCCAGACACCGCCGGCCCGGAGCCCCGGGGACGAGGCACCGGCAGGACAGGCACCGGCCACCGGCCCAGCCGCGGCCGACCGCCCGGGGTCCCCGGCGCCCGCCGCCGCGCACGCCCCGACCGGACCCGGTGCCGGCCAGCAGCAGCCGGGCGGCGGCCAGCAGCAGCCAGTCGTCACGCACCGCGGCCCGCAGCAGACCGGCCCGCAGCAGACCGGCCCGCAGCAGACCGGCCCGCAGCAGACCGGCACCGGGGAGCAGTCCGGCACCGGTCAGCAGCGGACCCCGGCCACCCCGCCGGCCCCCGGCGGCACCGGACAGCCCGGCGGCCCCGGACAGCCCGGCGGCGTCGCGGGTGCACCACGCCCGGCGCGGCCCGTCCCGCCGCCCTACGGCCGACCGTCGCCCCGTCCGGTACCCCCGGCACCCGCGGCGGCCGAGCAGGCCGACGACGGGTTCTCGACGCCGATCTTCGCCGAGATCGCGTCGGCATGGTTCCGCTCGAACCGGCCGGTCCCGATCACCTGGGCCGACGAGGCCCCGCAGGACGGCGCCGCCGCACCGACGGGCCTCCCGTTCGACGCGGACCCGCTGCAGTCCGGGCCGCCGCCCGTCACCCCCGCCCGGCCGCCGAACGGTCGGCCCGGCACCGGGACGAGCCCCAACGGCGGCAACGGGTTCGGCGACGTCTTCGCCCCGGCGGGGGACACGCCCGCCGGCCCGAACGGGTCCGCGGGCACCGCGCAGGGCCCGGGTGGGCTGCCACAGCGCACCCCGGAGGGCGCGCCCGCGGGCACCGGCGCCCAGGACGAGTTCGCCAGCACCGCCGACGCCGGCTGGCAGGCCGCGGAACGCAACGCCGAGACCTCCGCCGGGGAGTTCACGGCCGCGGGTCTGCCCAAGCGGCGACCCCGGGCGCGGCTCGTACCGGGCAGTGCAGCAGGATCCGCCGTGCTTGCGTCGTCGACGTCGGAGCCTGCCGGAGACGGCGGGAGCCGGACGGCAGAGGCGGTTCGCGGCCGGCTGGCGAGCTATCAGAGAGGTATTCGGCAGGGCCGGGAGAACCGGCTCCGCCGGGAGCGTGAACTCGCCGAAGGCAGGATGGCGAGGAGCCCCGAGCCGCGGCCCGCGGGGGCGGGCACACAGGACGAGGAGACCAGGTGACCGCACCACAGACGCAGCCGAGCCGATTCGGATGGCTGGTGACGAACTTCGCCGAGCGCGTGCCCGGCGTCGCGCACGCGATCGTCGTGTCTGCCGACGGGCTGTTGCTGACGTCGTCGGACCGGCTGCCGCGCGACCGGGCCGACCAGCTCGCCGCCGTGTCGTCGGGGCTCGTGAGCCTCACGCAGGGCGCGGCGCGCTGCTTCGACGCCGGTGGCGTGGTGCAGACCGTCGTGGAGATGGACCGCGGGATCGTGCTGCTCATGTCGATCAGCGACGGCTCGTGCCTGTCGGTGCTCGCGTCGCCGACCTGCGACATCGGGCTCATCGGCTACGAGATGACGCTGCTCGTCGACCGCGTCGGCCAGCTGCTCACCCCGGAGCTGCGCGCCGAGCTGCAGGGCTCGTTCGGGCCCTGACCCGACCGCACCAGGCAGGAGCGAGACGACCATGGCCCACCCGTCCGACGTCGACAGCAGAGGTAGGTGAAACGCGATGACCATCGGTCCCGACGACGAACGCCGGCAGTCCGACGAGCCGACCTTTGCCGACGTCAACGGGTACACGCTCGACGAGGGTCCGGGGCAGTACCCGGACTACGAGGCGCCCGAACGCCGGTTCTGGACGCGAAAGCGCTCCGGCCCACGCCCGCCGTCGCCGTACCCGGCGCACGCCGAGGCCGGCCCCACCTGGGACGAGAACAGCGCGGTCCAGTTCCACGAGACCGACTGGCTCACCGGCCACGCGCCGGCAGGCGGCACCGTGCAGCGGCCGCAGCACAACGACGACGGCGACAGCACGTTCCTGTCGGGTTCGCCGACCATCGACGTGCCCCGGCACCGGCCGCTGCGCGCGCCCCGCAACGTGGCCGAGGTCCTCCGGCACTACACGGAGAACCCGCAGGCGGCGCAGCAGGAATCGCAGCCGGAACTGCCGCGGCTGTCGTCGTTCCAGCCGGCGGGCCCCCGCCCGTCGGTCCCGGAGCCCGCCACCGGCGGCAACGGGCACCAGCCCGACTCGGCGCCCACCGCGCCGATCGACATCCGCGGGGTCGGCGACTCCGAGGAGGTCTCGTCCGGGGCCTCCTTCGTGCGGCCCTACGCCTGGACCCGCGGCCGGACGCGGTCGGGCCTGGACCTCGCCATCGAGGCCCTGGTGTCGACCAGTCAGCAGGGTCGCAGTCAGCTCGGCCTGCTGCAGGTCGAGCACCGAGCCATCGCCGAGCTGTGCGAAGAGGCCCGATCGGTCGCCGAGGTGGCCGCGCTCATGTCGCTCCCCCTGGGTGTGGCGCGGGTGCTGCTGGGCGACATGGCGGGACTCGGCGTCGTCACGGTGCACCAGACCGCGAGCAGTGCCGGCGCGTCGCCGGATCTCGCGCTGATGGAAAGGGTGTTGAGTGGACTCCGTCGGCTCTAGGCCACAGACAGTCGCGACGACGGCGACGATCTCGGCCAAGATCGTCGTCGCCGGTGGGTTCGGCGTGGGCAAGACGACCTTCGTCGGCTCGGTCTCCGAGATCGTCCCGCTGACGACCGAGGCCGTCATGACCGAGGCGAGCGCGGGCCACGACGACCTCTCCGCGACCCCGAACAAGTCGACCACCACGGTCGCCATGGACTTCGGTCGCGTGTCCCTCGACTCCGACCTGATCCTGTACCTGTTCGGCACGCCCGGGCAGCACCGGTTCTGGTTCATGTGGGACGACCTGGTCCGGGGCGCGATCGGCGCGGTCGTCCTGGTCGACACCCGCCGGCTCGCCGACTCCTTCGGTGCGATCGACTTCTTCGAGGACCGCGGGCTGCCCTACGTCGTGGGCCTCAACGCGTTCGACGGGATGCTGCAGCACCGCATCGAGGACGTCCGCGAGGCGATGGCGATCGACCCGAGCGTCCCGATCCTCACCTGCGACGCCCGCAACCGCGAGTCGACGAAGCAGACGCTGATCTCGCTGGTCGAGCACGCGATGACGCAGCGGATGTCGGCCGCCCGCTGAGGCCCTGACGTCGTCCCCGCCGCCGCGCCCGGTCAGCGCGGCGGCGGGGACGGTCGACATCCACCGCGGAGCAGCGCGTCGACCTGCGCGGGCAAGGGTGCCGCACCCCGCCGGTTGTCGACCTCGGCGTGCGGCACGGGCGGCGGATCGTCGGGTCGCATCCGCGCCACGAACGCGTCGAACGCCGCGAGCTTGCCGGTGTCGCGCGCCGAGCCGCGCGCCTCGAGACGCTGCCGCAGGGTGGTCGCGTCGGAGCGCACCCACACCAGCCGCACCGTGGGTCCGCCGAGGTCGCGGACCCACGCGTCCCAGCGGGCACGGTCGCGGATCTGGCCGGTGAACGGTCCCGACAGCAGCACCGGGCAGCCGTGTGACCGGATCTCGCGGGCGGTCGCGGTGAGCCCGGCGTACTCGTGGATCTTGACGTGCGCGTCGTACCAGTCGCCCTCACGCTCACCCAGCGGCCGCGCGCCGGCGGCCAGCGTCGCGGCGACGAACGGGCCGTAGAGCGTGTCCTTGTCGAGCAGTGCCGGGGTCGGGTCGAGGCGGGCGAGCAGGAGGTCCGCGACGGTCGTCTTGCCCGCCCCCGGCGCACCCGCGACGACCCAGACGTCGGCGCTCAGCCGTCCTCCCCCGGCTCGACGAGCGCGATGGACGTGATGCGGTGCAACGGGATCCGGCGGACCGCGCCGTCGACGACGTCCCGGCCCTCGACGACCCCGCCGCCTGCCGACGTGGGCACCACGACCCGCTCGCCCGCGACGCCGTGGCCGTCGACGAAGCCGATCCACACCGGCCTGCGGACGGCGGCGGCGTGCTGCAGCTGGGCGAGGGTGCCGCTGGTTCCGCCCGGGACCCTCGCGGCCGTCCGGGTGCTGCTGCGGACCCCGCTGAGCGCGTCGCCCGCCCGCATCTTCGACACGACGGCGACGAGCCGCTGCTCGTCGGGGGTGGCGGGTCCCGACGGTGTCCGGGCGGCCCGGCCGCGCGCCTCGACGCGCCGACCCCGTTCGCCGAGATCCAGCACGCCTCCGGTGGCGTCCTCGGCCGCCGGGCTGAATCCGGCGGCGCGCAGCCCGTCGAGCACCTCGGCGAGCGGCAGAGGGCTGACGGCGACGGTCGGCGCGAGCCGGCGCAGCTCGAGCAGCCCGGTCTCGGGGTGGGCGAGCACCTCGGAGAGGAGGGTCTCGTCGTCGCTGCGCAGGAACGCCGAGGCGACCCCGCCGCGCAGCCGCCCGTGCCGGCGTGCGACGTCGTCGACGAGATAGCCGAGTGCCTGCGGGACCGGGGTCGCGGACCGCGCGGTGAGCAGGGCGCGGACGTCGTCGGCGGTGCGGCCCGCGTCGAGCGCGCGCCGGATGCTCGCTTCGGTGAACCGGTAGACGGTGGCGCCGCCCGCGGACTCGATGTCGGCGACGAGTGCGAGCTCGGCCGCGAGGTCGGGCTGCAGCCGACCGGGCGCGATCGCGGTGAGGTCGGCCTGCAGCAGCACGTGGTCGATCGGCTCGGGCAGGGCGTCACGCAGCGCGGCCGCGGCCTTGCCCGGGTCGGTGAGCAGGACGCGGCCCTGGCCGGAGAGGGCGTCGAGCGCGACGACGCCCAGCGTGGTCGCCTCGGCGAGGGTCCAGGTGACGGTCTCGTCGCGCAGCCGGCCGCCGCGCCGGGGTGCCCGCCACGCGAGCAGGCTCACGAGCTCGCCGGGGCTACGCACGGCGGTGCCGGGTGGCAGCTCGGCGAGGCCCTCGAGCACGCGTCGCCGGTCGCGCACGGCGAGCGGGCGGCGCAGCGCCTCCCCGAGCGCGGGAAGAGCCTTGCCCGCCTCGTCGCGGGTGCCGGCCAGCCCGGGCAGCCGCGGCAGTTCCAGCCACGCCTGGGCCAGCTGGGCCCAACGCTGCTCGGGCCCGCCTGCGGCCCAGATGTCCGACGCGGTCGTCGGCACGTACTCCGGCGGCATCCCCTCGGAGACGGCGACGAGGTCCGCCGCGGCCAGCACCTCGACGACGAGCGCGGCGGCGGACTCGTCGAGCTCCATCTCCTTGGCGGCCCGGCGCAGGTCGCGCACCCCGAGCCCACCGGCCCGCAGGGTCGGCGGCGGCGCATCGCCCCAGAGCGCCAGCAGGGCCTCGACACGGCGCAGCAGCTCCAGGGCGGCGCCGGCGGCGGTGGCGTCGACGGTGTCGGCGCCGCGGTCGACGGTGCGGGGCATCGGCGGGCGGACAGCGACCTGCCCGAGCGGCCGCTCTCCACGCAGCGCGAGCCCGACCTGGCGCGGGAGCTCGACGGTCTCCGGGTCGAGGCGCACCAGCAGCCCGCGGGCGAGCAGCCGGCCGACGGGGCTGTCGGGGTCGGCGCCCGCACGGCTGCGCCCGATGGGTGGACCGGCAGCGAGCGCGTCGAGCACGCGCCGCTCCTCCTCGGTGACCTCGGCGAGCAGCCGCGGCAGGTCGCTGGAGCCCGCGAGCCCCTGCGCCGGGCGGCCGAGCCCGCCGGGGAAGCGGGAGACGACCTCGCGGGCCGCGGGGACGAGCGCCCAGCCGTCGCCGGACTCCCAGACGAGTGCCCTGGCCCGCAGCTCACCGATCGCCCGGTCGATCTCCGCGACGGGCACGTCCGGGCCGAGCAGCCGGGTGAGCTCGGCCTGTTCGGCGGGCTCGCTGTGGGCCCCGATGACGACGAGCGCCTCCAGCACGGCCAGGACGAGGGTGTCGAGATCGTCACACGCCCGGTGGACCGACGCCCGGATGCCCGCTCGCGTCGCCAGCACCGTGAGGTCGGCGGGAGCGGGAACGGCCAGGTCGGGGCGCAGCCGCAGGAGAGCGACGAGGAACTCGTCGCTCTCGGCGCGCAGCCGGTCGACCAGGGGTGTGGGCATCCCGTCCACGGTACTTGGCCGGGGGCGACGGGCACGCGGCGGCGATGGGTGATAATCCGGGTAGACGGCGGCCCGGACGGCCCGGGCCCCACACGAGGAGGACACCGTGGCGAACCCGAGCCGCCCGGCGCGCATCGACCCGAACTGGCCGCAGCTCGCCGACGGGGAGCACCCCGTCACCGAGCTCCTCGGCGACGTCCAGGGCTCTCTGTCCCCCTTCGGCGACATCGAGTTCCCGCTCGACTCGGTGCCCTACACGCACCCCGTCACCGAGATCAACAAGTAGCGTGCCGGCGGGCCTGCTGCTCGCGGCCGGCGCCGGCCGCCGGATGGGCGGGCCCAAGGCACTCGTCCGGCTCGACGGCGAGCCGCTCGTCCTGCGGGCGGTCGAGGTACTGCGTGCCGCCGGCTGCGCGCCGCTCGTCGTCGTCGTGGGCGCCGCGGCCGACGAGGTCCGCCTGCTGCTGCCCGCGGACGTGACGGCCGTCGAGGCCGTCGACTGGGCCGAGGGCATGGGCGCGTCCCTGCGCGCCGGTCTCGCGACGCTGCGGGAGGAACCGGACGTCGACGCCGCCGTCGTCCACCTCGTCGACCTGCCCGGTGTCACCGCCGCCGCGATCGGGCGGCTGTCCGCGCTCGCGGGGCCCGACGTGCTCGCGCGCGCGTCCTACGGCGGCAGGGCCGGTCATCCCGTCCTACTGGGCAGGTCTCATTGGGCCCCGGTGGCGCTGTCCGCGACGGGCGACGCCGGCGCGCGCGGCTACCTGGCCGGCAACCCGGCGTTGACGCTGGTCGAGTGCGGCGACGTCGCCGAGCCCGACGACGTCGACACCCCCGAGCAGCTCGCCCGCCGGACCTCGTCACCGCTCCCGGACGCGACGTAGCCGCTCCGGCACGCGAAACGGCCACCGCGGGAGTGGATCCGCGGTGGCCGTCGCCGACGCCTGGAGGCGCGTCAGAGGGCGACCTTGTCGCCGGGGTGGATCAGGTTCGGGTTGGCGGCGAACACCTGGTTCTTGGCGACGAGCGCCTTCCAGCCGCCCGCGACGCCGTGCGTCTGGGCGATCCCGCTGAGCGTGTCGCCCGCGACGACGGTGTAGTCGCCCGTGGCGGCCTCGGCGGGCTTGTCGGCACGGATCGACTCGCGGGCGGCGGGAGGCGGGTCGGCAGGCTTGCCGGCCGTCGACTCCACGGGCTTGACGGGCTTGACCGGCTTTGCAGGCGTGCTCTTCGGCGCCTTGGGGGCGCTGGCCTGGGCGGGAACCTCGCGCGGGGTCGAACCGCCGCTGGCACCGGCCTTCTTCGAGCAGACGGGCCAGGCGCCCCAGCCCTGTCCGGCGAGCACCTTCTCCGCGACGGCGATCTGCTCCGCCCGGGTGGCCTGGTTCGCCTGCGGCGCGTACGCGGTCCCGCCGTAGGCCTTCCAGGTCGAGGCGGTGAACTGCAGACCGCCGTAGAAGCCGTTGCCGGTGTTGATGGCCCAGTTTCCGCCGCTCTCGCACTGGGCGACGCGGTCCCAGGTAGCGTCGGTCGCCGCGGTGGCGGCGGGGGCGAGGGCCAGGAGCGGGGTACCGACGACGACGCCTGCGACGGCGGTACGGGCGAGGGTGCGGGCGGTGCTGGACGTCTTGCGGTGCTGACCGCGGTAGCGGGCCATGACAATTCTCCGTCGCCGCGCATCTCGGATTCCCTGCCACGTTGGGGAGACGGGCAGTCGGGCTCGGAGGCCCGGGAAACCGCCCTGTCCGGCGGAGACTGTCGGGGGATCGGTGACACCGGACAGGGCGGGCGCTGCATCACCGAGGCCCGGCCGCAATGGGGAGTTCGGAACGGGCCGACGGCGACGCTACGACGGCCGCGCCGGATCGCAAACTCGATCGAGTGAATCGGCGTGGGCCGAGCGTCACACACGGCCGCGGCCGGTCGTCGTCACATTGATGTGTTTCCGCAGGTGACGCCACCTGTATCACGAAGCGGTAACTCGGCGAATCCCAATTTGCAGGTTGCGTGAACGTGAGACAGCTCACAGTTCGACACCTCACCGCGGACCGGTGGGCGGGCGCGACGCAGCTCACGTCCACGTCGTAGGGTCGACGAGTGGAGTTCACCCACATCGACAGTGCCGGCGCCGCGCGGATGGTCGACGTCACCGGCAAGGAGCCGACGGCCCGCACCGCCGTCGCCACGGGCGTTCTGCGCACGACGGCCGAGGTCGTCGACCTGCTGCGCCGCGACGGGCTGCCCAAGGGCGATGCCCTCGCGACGGCGCGCATCGCCGGGATCATGGGCGCCAAGCGCACCCCCGACCTCGTCCCGCTGTGCCACCCGATCGCGCTGAGCGGCGTCGTCGTCGACCTGGAGCCCGACGGTGACCGCGTGGGCATCCGGGCGACCGTGCGCACCACCGACCGCACCGGCGTCGAGATGGAGGCCCTCACGGCCGTTGCCGTCGCCGGGCTCGCGTTGCACGACATGGTCAAGGCCGTCGATCCCGCCGCGGTGCTCGACGCCGTGCGCGTCGAGCGCAAGGACGGCGGGAAGACGGGCAGCTGGACCCGGCCCGAGGAGCGCGCGTGACCGGCACCGACCGGCCGCGCCGCGCCCATGTCGTCACCGCGTCGAACCGCGCCGCGGCGGGCGTCTACGCCGACCGGGGCGGGCCGATCATCGTGGAATGGTTGCGCAGCAAGGGGTATGAGTGCCCCGAGCCGACGGTCGCACCCGACGGCGAGCCGGTGGCCGACGCGCTGCGCGCCGCGGTGGCGACGGGCGTCGACGTCGTCGTCACCACCGGGGGCACCGGCATCTCCCCCACGGACGCGACGCCGGAGGTGACCCGGGCGTTGCTGGACTACGAAATTCCGGGCCTCGCCGACGCGATCCGCGCAGCGGGCGCCCCGAAGGTGCCCACGGCGGTGCTGTCGCGGGGGCTCGCAGGCGTCGTCGAGCGCACGTTGGTGGTCAACCTGCCGGGCTCGACGGGCGGTGTGCGCGACGGGCTCTCGGTCCTCGACGCGGTGCTCGACCACGCTGTCGACCAGCTCAGGGGAGGCGATCACTGATGACCGCGGAAGTCTTGCGCGCCACCGTCGGCGAGGAGCCGCTCGACGTGGAGGAGCACGCCCGGCTGGTCGACAGGGCCGAGGCGGGCGCGGTGGTCACCTTCGCGGGCGTGGTGCGCGACCACGACGGCGGCCGTTCGGTGCGGGGCCTGGAGTACAGCGCCCACCCGACGGCGGCGCGGGTCGTCGCCGAGGTGGCTGCCGACGTCGCGGGCCGCGCGACGGGCGTCCGGGCGATCGCGGTGAGCCACCGCGTCGGGACACTGGGGATCGGCGACGTGGCGCTTGCCTGCGCCGTCGCCGCCGATCACCGCCGGGAGGCCTTCACGACCTGCGCGGAGCTGGTCGAGGAGGTCAAGCGCCTGCTCCCGGTGTGGAAGCACCAGGTGTTCACCGACGGCTCCGACGAGTGGGTCAACTCGACCTGATCCATCGGCTGCACCGGTTGCGGCGCAACGAGCGTCGGGCCGTCACGCCGCGCCCGCGGCCGCCTCGGGGGCGGTGCCGCGGGCGCGGGCGCGACGGCCCGCGTGCTCAGGCGACGGCCAGGACCTGACCGATGTGGATCAGGTTGGGGTCGCTGACCACAGCGCGGTTCTTGTCGAACAGCGCCTGCCAGTTCGTGCCGTGGGCCTGCGCGATCTTCGACAGGGTGTCGCCCGCGACGACCGTGTAGGTCGTGCCCGGGGCGGCCGGGGCGACCGGCGCGGCGGGCTTCGCGGGAGCGGCCGGCTTGGCGGGGGCGGCGGGCTTCGTCGGCGCCGAGGCGCGCTCGGTCACGACCGGCGCCTGCTTCGGCACGCTGCCGGACAGGCCGAGCTTGCGCGAGCACGCGGGCCACGCACCCCAGCCCTGACCGGCCAGGACGCGCTCGGCGACCGCGATCTGCTGGGCGCGGGAGGCGTTCTGCGGCGAACCGGTGCCGCCGTAGGCCTTCCAGGTGCTCAGGGTGAACTGCAGGCCACCGTAGAAACCGTTGCCGGTGTTGATGGCCCAGTTGCCGCCGCTCTCGCACTGCGCCAGGCGGTCCCATGCGTCGGCGGGGGCGGCGTTGGCCGTCCCGGCGACCGCAACCGGCGCACCGACGGCGATCACGCCGGCGACCAGCAGGCGCGCGAGGCTCCGTTTGGAGACGAGCGTCATGTCGTTGCTCTCCTACCGCTTCCCGAGGAATTCCGCGGGGCCGGGCAGGGGGTGCCCGTGGACGGTGGGGGTGCCGTCCGTGCCCCGGAACACAATTGCTTGCGTTCCGGAAATTGCTTCCTCGCCCTGCCCCGTCTTTTCCACTCGACGGACCGGAAACCGCGGGACAGGGAGCCGGGAGCGGCGGTTCCGGATGTATTCGGCCGCGCCTTCCGGAACGACCGAGCGAGAACGCTACGTTTCCGGTTCCGGATCTGGCCAAATCGAACCTGAGTGACCATCGTCACGGTAACGTCTGATGAATACTTGCCGACGGTCGAGTAACGGCAGGTCAGGGGGGTCGTATCACGAAACGATCACGCTCGAAACATTAGAACCGAATCGGAAATGTTGTCGATCCGATCACATCGTCCTGCTCGACGATCCGTGACGGGACGACCACGCTGTGCTGTGCAGCGGCGACCGTCACACCTGGCCCCGGGCCTGCGCGTGGGCCATGCTGGAAGGGTGAACCGACGTACCGCCCACTCCGGGCCGCCGACGCCGGGGGCCCGGTCGTGACGGCCACGCTCCCCCCGGTGCCCGCCTCGCCCGCGGAACTGACCGAGGCACTCCGAGCCACGGGGTACCTGCCCGACGACGGCCTCGCGACCGCCGCGTTCCTCGCGATGCGCATGGGACGGCCCCTGTTCTGCGAGGGCGAACCAGGGACCGGGAAGACGGCGCTGGCCCAGGCGATGGCCCAGGTGCTCGGCGCCGAGCTGATCCGGCTGCAGTGCCACGACGGCATCGACGCGAGCCAGGCCCTCTACGACTGGGACTTCCCCCGCCAGCTGCTGCACCTGCGCGCGCTGGAGGCGGCCGCGGGTGTCGACGGGTCGACCCTCGACGCCGACGAGGTCGAGGCCTCCCTCTACGACCGGCGCTTCCTCCTGGCCCGCCCCATCCTGCGGGCCCTGACCACGACGCCGAGCGTGCTGCTCGTCGACGAGGTCGACCGCGCCGACGACGAGTTCGAGGCCTTCCTGCTCGAGGTGCTCACCGAGCACGCCGTCACCATCCCCGAGCTGGGCGAGATCCGCGCCGCGACCCCGCCGCTGGTCGTCCTCACCTCCAACCGCACCCGCGAGGTGCACGACGCGCTCAAGCGCCGGTGCCTCTACCTGTGGCTCGACCACCCGAACGTGCAGCGCGAGATCGCCATCCTGCGCAGCCGGCTGCCGGAGGTGCCCGAGCGGCTCGCCACCCAGGTCGCGACGACCGTCGCCAAGCTGCGCAATGCCGAGCTGCTCAAGCCGCCGGGCGTCGCGGAGTCGATCGACTGGGCGCAGGCGCTGCAGCTCGTCGGCGCGACGACCCTCGACGTCGACAGCGCGGCGGCGACGCTGGGCGCGGTGCTGAAGTACCGCGAGGACGCCGACCGGGTACGGGACCGCCTCGACGCCCTGCTGGCGTCCTGAGGGCGGTCACGAACGCCATGTACCCCGGTGCCCCGGCCCTCGCCGACGAGGAAGCCGACGCCGACCCGATCCCGGGCCTGGTCGGCTTCACCGCCGTGCTCCGCAACGCCGGCCTGCCGATCACGACCGACCGGGTGGCGGCCTTCCTCTCCGCGGTCGACGAGCTCGACGTCACCAGCCGGATGCAGACGTACTGGGCGGGCCGGCTGACGCTGTGCTCCGACCCGGACGACCTGCCGCGCTACGACATGGCGTTCGACGCCTGGTTCGACCCGCCGCGCGGCGGGCGCACCCGGATCGTCGACGAGCGGCCCCCGCCCCCGCCGAAGCTGGCGTCGCTGTCGACGTCGCAGGACCCGGGCACCGACGAGGCCGGCGACGACGGTCCGCAGATCAAGGCCGCCGCGAGCGGCACCGAGGTGCTGCGCCACCGCGACCTCGGTGACATGACCCCCGCGGAGCGTCAGCACCTGCGGTCCCTGCTGGCGACGCTGCGCCCCGACCCCCCGACCCGGTCGTCACGCAGGCTGCGGCCGGGCCGCCATGGCGTGCCCGACCCCGGCCGCACGTTGCGCGCGGCCCTGCGCAACCACGGCGAGCTGCGCGAGCTGTACCTGCGCTCGGCGTCCAAACGGCCGCGCAAGGTCGTCATGCTCATCGACGTGTCGGGCTCGATGGAGCCCTACGCCGACTCGCTGCTGCGGTTCGCGCACGTCGTCGTCCGCCGCTCCCCCGGCTCGGTCGAGGCGTTCACGCTGGGGACCCGGCTCACCCGGGTCACGCGCGAGCTGCGGATGCGCGATCCCGAGCACGCGCTGCACGCCGCGGGGAAGGCCATCCCTGACTGGTCGGGCGGGACCCGGCTGGGTGAGGTGCTGCGGGCGTTCGTCGACCGCTGGGGGCAGCGCGGGGCGGCGCGGCGCGCGGTCGTCGTCGTGTTCTCCGACGGCTGGGAGCGCGGCGACACCGCGCTCCTCGCCGAGCAGATGCAGCGGCTGAGCCGGCTCGCGCACAAGGTCGTGTGGGTCAACCCGCACGCCGGCAAGGACGGCTACGCCCCGGTCCAGGGTGGAATAGTCGCGGCTCTGCCGTACTTGGACGAGTTGTTGGCCGGGCACAGCCTGGGCACGCTGGAGCGTCTTCTCGAGGTGGTGAAGCATGCGTGACGTGATCGACCAGCTCGAGGGCTGGTGGAAGAACGGCCAGGAGGCCGCACTGGCGACGGTCGTCGGCACCTTCCGGTCCGCGCCGCGGCAACCCGGCGCGTCGATGCTGGTGGGACCTGCCGGCGAGGCCGTCGGAAGTGTCTCGGGCGGCTGCGTCGAGGGCGCGGTCTACGAGCTGGGTGGCGAGGTGCTCGCCGACGGGCGGCCGCGGCTGCAGCGCTACGGCGTCTCCGACGACGACGCCTTCTCCGTGGGCCTGACGTGCGGCGGCATCCTCGACATCTACGTCGAGAAGGTCTCGCCCGAGACCTACGAGCAGCTCGGCAAGGTCGCCGACGCGATCCGGGAGGAGTCGCCGGTCGCCGTGGCCACCGTCGTCGCCGGACCGGAGGAGCGGTTGGGGCGCAGGCTGATCGTCTGGCCCGACTCGGTCGACGGCACCACCGGGTCGACGCGGCTCGACGAGGCCGTGCGCGACGACGTGCGGGGCCTGCTCGCCGCGGGCCGCAACGCCACCCTGCACTACGGGGTCGACGGGCAGCGCCGCGGCGAGGGTCTCGACGTCTTCGTCGAGTCGTTCGCGCCGCCGCCGCGGATGATCGTGTTCGGCGCCATCGACTTCGCGGCGGCCGTCGCCAAGATGGGCAACTTCCTCGGCTACCGCGTGACGGTGTGCGACGCCCGCCCGGTGTTCGCCACCGCGAGCCGGTTCCCGGGTGCCAACGAGGTCGTCGTCGAGTGGCCGCACCGGTACCTGGCCGCCGAGGCGAAGGCGGGCCGGATCGACGAGCGCACAGTCATCACGGTGCTCACCCACGACCCCAAGTTCGACGTGCCCGTCCTCGAGGTCGCGCTGCGGCTGCCCAAGGTCGGCTACATCGGCGCGATGGGCTCGCGGCGCACCCACGACGACCGGCTCGAGCGGCTCCGCGAGGCGGGCCTGAACGAGGAGGAGCTCTCCCGGATGTCGAGCCCTATCGGGCTCGACCTCGGGGCGCGCACCCCCGAGGAGACGGCCGTCTCGATCGCCGCGGAGATGATCGCCCAGCGCTGGGGTGGCGGCGGCGTCCGTCTCGCCGAGCGCGAGGGTCCGATCCACCTGGCCGTGGCCAGCGCCTGAGCGCCGCCGGATCACCGTCCGCTCAGCGGACGGTGATCCGTTTGGTGTCGGTGAACGGCGGCCGGCCCGCACCACCCGACGGGTCGTCCTCGGTCACCACGAGCACGTACTGCCCGGGTTCGAGCCGGACGGTGAAGCGGTAGGGGCTGAACCGCTGCCCCTCCGCGGTCGTCGCGACCCCCGACGCCACCACGCGGTCGCCCTGCCGGACCTCCCACGGCAGCGTCGCCTCGAACACCGCTGCCTCGCCCGTCACGACGACGTCGCGACCGACGGTCGCCCCGTCGGCGGGCGAGTCGATCTGCACGAGCGAGCGCACGGCGGTCTGGTCCGCCCGCGCGACGGGCGTCCCGACGTCGACGAGCCCCCACAGCCGGTCGGTGCGCTGCCCGTCGACGAGGACCCGCACCGGGTCGGTCGACTGCAGCGCGCCCTGGACGGTGAGGACGAGCTGCTGCAGCGCCAGGGCCGCGGTCGCCCGGTCCGGTGCGTCGCGGCCCACGCCGGTGAGGTCGACGACGATTGCCCCGCCCTCGCGCGTCACCGACGAGCGCAGCGCCGCGGTGCCGGGCCAGAGCGTGCGGTAGTCCTCGTCGAGCGGCCGGGCACCGAGCATCTCCCGGACCGCCGCCGAGCCGACGTCGATCGTCGCGAGGGCGTGGAACTCACGCTGCAGGCGGGGCCCGGACGGGGTGTCGGCCGCGTAGTAGACCGGCACCGCGCGCGTCGCGGGGAGCGGCTGCGAGTGGTCGGGCGCCGCCGGTGGCGCGGGCCTGGCCGTCGCGATGCCGCGGTCGTCGGCGTTGCCGTCGGCCGTGCAGCCGGCGACGGTGCCGGCGACGACCGCCGCGAGCAGGACGGTCAGAAGAGGACGGACGGGTAGGCGACGCACCCGTCCAGGGTGGCCGATCGGGCGTGTCCCCCGGAGCGCGGCACGCCGGACATCGGGGACGAACACCCCTGCGGGTGGCGGCAGGACGCGCCCGCCGCCGAGGTCGCCGCGCTCGAGGAGGCGGGGGTCGTCGTCGACCGGGTGGCGGTCCCACCGGAGGACCACCCGCGGTGATCGGGCAGGCTCGGGACATGCCGCTGTTCGCGTTCGAGGGCGTCTCGCCCACCGTGCACCCCGACGCCTGGATCGCTCCGACCGCCACCCTCGTCGGCGACGTGCGCGTCGAGGCCGACGCGTCGATCTGGTACAACGCCGTGCTCCGCGCCGACCTCGGGCCGATCATCGTCCGCGCGGGCGCGAACGTGCAGGACGGCTCCGTCCTGCACGGCGGCGACGACCCCGCGACCGAGGTCGGCGCCGGCGCGACCATCGGACACCTGTGCGTCGTGCACGGCTGCGTCATCGGGCCGGAGTCCGTCGTCGGCAACGGTGCGACCATCCAGGACGGCGCCCGCATCGGCGCCCGCTGCCTCGTCGGCGCGGGCGCGACCGTCCCGCCGAACAAGATCGTCGAGGACGGCACGCTCGTGCTCGGCGACGTCACGGCGACCCCGCGCGGACCGCTGACCGGCTCGGCCGCGTGGTGGGTCCGCACCAACCCCGAGACCTACCGGATCCTGGCCCGCCGGCACCGCGCGAGCGTCGAACCCGCCCGGTAGCGCAGGGCGGGCGGCTCAGCTCGACGGATCGAGATCCGGCGACGATGCCTGCGCCCAGTAGCGCCGCGGGATCCGCCCGGCGCCGTGCGCAGCCCGCCCGGCCTCGACTGCCAGCCGCATCGCGTGCGCCATCCGTTCCGGGTCGCCCGCGCGGGTCACCGCCGTGGCGAGCAGGACGGCGTCGCATCCCAGCTCCATCGCCTGCGCGGCCTCCGACGCCGTGCCGATGCCCGCGTCGAGCACGACGGGCACCCCGGCCTGCTCGACGATCATCGCGATGTTGTGCGGGTTGCGGATGCCCAGACCGGTGCCGATCGGGGAGCCCAGCGGCATGACGGCCGCGCAGCCGACGGACTCGAGCCGCCGGGCCAGCACCGGGTCGTCGTTGGTGTAGGGCAGGACGGTGAACCCGTCGTCGACGAGCTGCTCGGCGGCGTCGAGCAGCTCGATCGGGTCGGGCAGCAATGTCCGCTCGTCGGCGACGACCTCCAGCTTCACGAGGTCGGTCTCCAGCGCCTCGCGGGCCAGCCGCGCGGTGAGGACGGCCTCGGCGGCGCTCCGGCAGCCCGCGGTGTTGGGCAGGACCTCGATCCCCAGGTGGCGCAACAGGTCCAGCACCCCGGTGCCGGTGGTGGCGTCGATGCGGCGCATGGCGACCGTCGTCAGCGCCGTGCCGGACGCCACGAGCGCGCGCTCCAGGATCTCCAGGTTGCCGGCACCACCGGTGCCCATGATCAGTCGCGAGCCGATCTTGCGGCCCGCGACCACGAGCTGGTCCTCGGTCACACCCGTCATCCTCCCTGCACCGCCGTGAGCACCTCGACACGCGCGCCGTCGGTCAGCGCCGTCGCGTCCCACTCCGCGCGCGGCACCACCTCGGCGTCGACGGCGACGGCCACCCCCTGGCGGGGCGCGCCGATGGCGTCGAGCGCCGCGACGACGCCCGCGCCGTCGGCGAGCTCGTGGGCGTCGCCGTTGATCCAGACCTTCATCGGGCGGTCTCCCTCCGTCCTGTCGAGCGCGCCGTCGGCCGGGCGGGGTCGGCCACCCGCGCCACCGGGGGCACCTGTGCCCCGCGCAGCAGCGCGAGGACCGCCTCGACCGTGACCGGGGCGAGCAGGATGCCGTTGCGGTGGTGGCCCGTGGCGACGAGCGGCCCGTCCGGCCCGAGCCCGCCGATCAGCGGCAGGTTGTCCGGGCTTCCCGGACGCAACCCGGCCGCCACCTCGAGCAGCGCGAACTCGGCGACGCCGGGGAGCACCCGTTCGACGTCGCGCAGCAGGTCGCGCACGCCGCCGACGGTGGGCTCGGTGTCGAACCCGACGTCGGCCTGCGTCGCGCCGACGACGAGCCCGCCACCGTCGCGCGGGACGGCGTAGACCGGCCGGCCGTCGACGAGCGCACGGACCGTCCGGACGGGCGCCGGGAACGCGCCGGGTCGGTGCGCGAGCCGCAGGATCTCGCCCTTGACCGGGCGGACGAGCCCGTCGAGCGCGGGGTGCAGCGCGGCCGAGCGCGCACCCGCGGCGACGAGCACGGCGTCGGCCGCGATCTCCTCGCCGTCGTCGCACGTCACGGTCGTCCCGGTCACGGCGACGGCGTTGCGCGCGACGAACGTCACCCCCGCCTTCTCGGCCGCCGCTCGCAGCGCGGCCAGCAGCATCCGGTTGTCGACGGCCAGGTCGTCGGGCACCGACAGACCGCCGCGGACCTCCGGGCCGATCGCGGGTTCGAGCCGGCGCAGCTCACGGCCGCCGAGCCGCTCGACCGGACGGCCGATCCGACCCAGGTGCGCGGCCAGCGCGTCGAGCTCGGCGCGGTCGCCGCTGCCGGTCGCGGCGACGACCGTGCCCTCGGTCCGCAGTCCCGCGGGCTGTCCGGCCGCCTCGCCGAGCCGGGCCGCGTACTCCGGCCACAGGGCCACCGACGCGACGCCCAGCTCGAGCAGCGCCTCCTCGCCGGGCCAGGCCTCGGTGACCGGCGCGAGCATCCCGCCCGCGACCCAGGACGCACCCGAGGCCGGTGCCGCGTCCACCAGCGTGACCGCGAACCCGTCGGCCGCCGCGCGCCAGGCGCAGCTCAGACCGATGACGCCGCCACCGACGACGACCAGTCGTGTGTGCTTCGTGCTCATCTCCCCGCTCCCTGCGCCGGCATGACCCGGATCAGGTTCGACGGTCGGGACGGTTCGCGTCCCCTCTCAGCCCGCTGTGCCGGGCTCCCGTGCGTCACCTTCGTCCAACCTTACGCCGTAGGGTCGCGGACGTGTCCTCCGATGGTGACTCCCGGCGCGCGCGGCTCGCCGACGCCCGCCTCTACCTCTGCACCGACGCCCGCCGGGAGCGGGGTGACCTCGCCGAGTTCGCCGACGCGGTGCTGTCCGGCGGGGTCGACGTGATCCAGCTGCGCGACAAGGGTTCCGACGGTCCGCTGGAGGCCCGTGAGGAGCTCGCGGCGCTGGAGATCCTGGCCGACGCGTGCGCCCGCCACGGCGCCCTGCTCGCCGTCAACGACCGGGCCGACGTCGCCCTCGCCGCGGGTGCCGACGTCCTGCACCTCGGCCAGGACGACCTCCCCGTCGAGTGGGCGCGGCGCGTCGTCGGCGACGACGTCGTGGTCGGCCGGTCGGCCCACAGCGCGGACGAGACCGCCACGGCCGCCGCCGAGCCGGGTGTCGACTACTTCTGCGCCGGTCCCTGCTGGCCCACGCCCACCAAGCCCGGCCGTCCCGCGCCGGGGCTGGGGCTCGTCCGTACCGTCGCCGACCGCAAGCCCGAGCGGCCCTGGTTCGCCATCGGCGGCATCGACCACGACCGTCTCGACGAGGTGCTCGCGGCCGGCGCCGAGCGCATCGTCGTGGTGCGGGTGCTGACGGAGGCGGAGGACCCCCGCGCCGCCGCGCAGTCGCTCTCGTCCCGGCTCCGCGGCTGAGCCGGGCCGTCCGCACGGCCCGGCCCGCTCACGTCAGTTCCCGGTGCCCGAGCCCGATCCCGAGCCGCCGGTCCCCGCGTCGGGGTCGGCGCCGCTGAGCCCCGGCAGCAGGCCGCCGCGGGGCGTCGCCGGCGCCGAGCCGGACGTCGTCGGCGGGGCGCTGGTGCGGTCGGCGGCGCCGCCCGGCTGCCGGGCCTGCGACGACGGTGTCGGCGACTCGGTCGGCGTCGTGGCCGTCGAGCGCTCGTCGGTGGGGTCCTCGTCGCTCGCGGGGGCGGTGGGCCCGGTCGTGGGGGCGGAGTGCAGGACCCGCCCGACCGACGTGCCGGACTCGCCGCCGGAGATCGGCGATCCCTTGATCCACTCGATGCCCGTCACCACGAACAGCCCGATGACAAAGGCGAGGACGGCGACGCCCGTCGTGATCGCGATCCGCTTGGGAGTGAACCGCGACTGCCGCTGCGGCACGACGGGCGGGGCGAGCACCGTCGCCCGCTCGTCGGAGCCGGCCGGAGCGGCGACGGTGGCACCGTCACGAGCGGCCGCGACGGCCGGCATGACCGCCGTCGCCGCGGTGGCCGGGTCGGCGTGGCGGAGCTTGACCACGCGGGAGCGCACGGTGCGGGTCGTCCTGTCGAGGCCGCGCTGGAACGTCGTCGTCGCGACGGAGGTGACGACGGCGGCGAGCGCCGCTCCGGTGACGGTCCCCGCGACACCGAAGTAGGAGCCCACGACGGCCGTCGTGGCCGCGGCGGCACCACCCGCGACCACCTTGGGGATGTTGTACTCCGCGAGCAGGCCCGACGAGCCCTCGGTCTTCGTGGTGGTCTCGGTCTTCGTGGTCGTCTCGGTCGAGGTGGTCTCGCTCTCGGCGGTGTGCCGGGCCGTCGCCGCCTGCGGCGGGACGGCGCCCGGCCCCGCGTGCCCGGGCGCGAACTGCGTCGCTCCCCCGGGCGGCGGACCCTGCTGCGTCGGCACCCCCGGCGTCGGGGTCGGCACCCCCGGACGCGAGGTCGGGACTCCTCCCCACTGCGACGGCGCCCCCGGCCCCGGAGCCGGCATCCCCGGCAGCGGGGTCGCTCCCCCAGCGTATGGACCTGCGGGGGCTCCCGACGGCGCCACGGGCCCACCCACGTGGCGACGCACCTGCGGCGGCACGGCGTGGTCGGCTGCGGGCGGCTGACCGCCGGGCGGGGTGTGGACACCGACCCGGCCGCGGCGCGCGGCGTGCGCGCCACCCGGCGCGGCCGCACCCCCGGGGTACGGCGTCACCGGGGCCCCGCCGGACGGTGTCACGGGCGGGGGCGCGGGCGGCGGGGCCGGGGAGTCGGGGTGTCGGCGAGACCGGGGAGCGGGCTGCCGATCGGGATCGGGGTTCGGGGAGGGGGACTGCTGGTACCGCATGGCTCCTGTTCGCGATCACGTCGGTTCGGTGCGCTCACCCGTCTCAACGCCGACGACGACCGAAAACTCGCCCGTTGATCACCGACAGTGAGTGCCTTCACTCTCCTTCGTGGTGCATCGAGCCGCAGATGTTATCGAGCCGTAATCGAAGATCCATCAGAGGGCCCCGATGCGCGCGCGATCGCGCCGGCGAGTAGCTCACCGACGGTGATCCCGAGGCAGCTGGCGATCGCCTCCATCTCGGCCGTGTTGAGCGCGACCACACCCCGCGTGCGCTGCGACGTCCACTGATTGGAGACGTTCAGGCGCCGAGCGAGTTCGCGTCCCGAGACTCGCTTGCGGCCCAACTGTGCGCGGAGCTCCTCGGCAACGAGGTCAGTAAACGACACCGTGCTGGCGGTCTGGGCAACGGCCTGGGTCATAGACAGAGCGTACGTTGCCACACTGAGCGTGACAACAGTTCTCTCGGGCAACACGCCGACACGCGCGACACACCGGACATAGAGTTGACGCTGCTTGGCTGAGAGTGACACTCTCCGCCAATGCATGAGACCGTCACTGCCGCTTCGGTCGCAGCGAACGTGCGTGCCGAGCTCGCCAGGGCGGGGCTCAGCGCACGACAGCTGGCCGAGGCCCTCGGCGAGAACCGGGGCTGGGCGCACCGGCGCCTCTCGTTGCGCGACCCGAAGCCGTTCGAGATCGACGAGCTCGCCCGCGTCGCGACACACCTACAGGTCCCGCTCTCCCGGCTCATCGAGCCGGTCGACGCCGCAGATCAGCCTCGCGAGGAGATACGCGGCGCCCGCTGAAGTCCGCTCCCCGCAAACGAAGCGGGGCCGCGCTTGGCGTAGCGCGGCCCCGGAGATCCCGTCGAAAGGATGCACCCGGATGGTACTGCCCACCCCCGACACCGCGCAGCCCAAGACCGAGACGGCCAAGGACCCCGCGCAGGACCTGGCCGACGACCTCGCGGACGGGCTCAGCCAGCTCGCGGTGCTTGTCCGCGCGTACCCGCGGATCGCGCGCTCGCTGGTCTACTCCCTCCAGCAGCTGCCCGGCGGTGTGCACGACGTCGTCTCCCGCGGGCAGGTCCTGGCGATGGCCCACACCCTCGGCGCCGAGACCACCCGCCGCCACAGCGGCGACCTCGGCGCCGACCTCGAGGGCTGGACGGTGCGGTTCGGCCGTCGCCGCGACATCGGTCTGCTGATCGGTACCGAGTCCCCTGCGACCCTCGCCACGACCCGGCCGCGTGGGGCCGAGCGCCCGAGCCGCTTCGTTCCGGACATGGACACCGCGCGATGACCGCCGTGTTCGCGCCCCCGGCACCCAAGCACCGCCTCGACCGGCGGGCACCGCGGCAGTCGATCCAGCTCCGCCGCCGTGTCCGCCGCAGCCTGGCCGTTCGCGCGCTGTCCGCGCTCGTCGACACCGCGAGCCTCACCACGGCGCTCGTGATGCCCGCGCTGTGCTTGATCGGCATGGCGCTCATCGTGATCGGGGCAGGCCGGTGACGATCCTGACCCCGGCCCACGGCCTCCCGGTCGTCGTCCCCGACACCCCCGCAGGCGCCATGTTCAGCCGCCGGTCCGGCGAGCGCTGGGACATCGACGGCCGCCCGCTCACCCGCGAGCAGTGGTTCGAGCTCGTCGCGGACGCCGACTACCGCGTCATCGTCGCGACCCACCTCTTCGGCGCCTACACCGGCGGTGCCCGCATCACGGTGCGCACCGAGTGGGCCGGTGAGGACCTGCGCCCCACACCCGATCCGGACCGGCCCCCGCTGATCTTCCAGACCCGCGTCATCGGCGGCCCGCTCGACGGCCGGATCTGGCTGTCCGCGCGCCGCCCCACCGCTCACGCCCTCCACGACCACGCGATCGGCGCGGTGTGCGAGGCCCTCACCCTCGGGAGACCCTGATGGCCCCGTTCGTCGCCGGCCTGATCGTCGGCTTCCTCGTCGCCGCCGCGCTGTTCACCGTCGTCGGCGTCTCGATCTCGCTCCGCCGCGCCGGGGACATCATGCGGCTCCTCGCCGACCCGCGGCCCCTCCCGGGCGAGGAGCCGCTCACCGCGGCCCCGTTCACGGCCGACCCGTCTCCGCTCGAGGTCCGCACGTTCCACCGCGTGGACCGCGCCCAGCGCGACGAGCCGCCCGCCCGCCGGCCCCGCGCCCCGCGCAGCAGCGAGGACGGGCAGCACAGCTCCGGGGAGACGAAGGCCCCGACCACCGAGGCCCGCCGGGCCGCCGGGCCGCCCGAGTCCCCGGTGGAGCGCACGCACGCGATGCCCGCGTACCGGCCCCGGACCCGCCCGGCCGGTGACACCGGGCTCGACGCCGAGCAGCTCGAGCGTGTTCTCAGCCGCGGGGTGGCCCGCCCGACGTCGGCCGGTGACCCGTGGCGGTTCGACCGCGCGTCGGGCCGATGAAGGTCGAGAGCGTCGTCGCCGACGACGGCTCCGAGGTCCAGATCAGCTGCCGCCCCCGGCACCTCAGCGTCACCGTCGTCAGCACCGCCACCGCGGCCGCCGTCGACGAACTCGTCCGACAGCTCGGCGCAGCCCTCGAGGCGCGCGCCACGCAGCTCGTGAGCAACGACGGGCCCGTCCCCTCCGGGCCCGTCGGTCCGGCCGCCGACTCCGCGGGGCTTCCCACCGCCGTGGACCACGTCGACGACCGGGCACTGTCGGCGGAAGCGAGCCCCACCGCGCCCGCCGACGACCGCGGCCCCGAGCTCTCCGACCTGGAGCTCGGGGCCGCGGCCTCCGCGGCCGCTCCGGCGCCCGCGCCGCTCGCCGTGCAGTTCGAGTCGGGCCAGCTCGCGCTCGACGACCCGACTCGCGCTGACGCCGACGAGCTCTTCGCCGCCGGCGTCAGCGCGCACCACGTCGCCGCGGAGCTCGGCATCGACCTCGACACCGCTCGCGCGTGGCAGCGGGAGGCCCGGTGAGGATCAAGACGAGTCAGCTGATCGCGGTGCTGCAGGACCTCATCCGGACCGCGGGCAACGATCCCGAGCTGCCGACGCTGAATGCGATCTTGCTGCACACGACCCGCGGCCACCACGGCGCGGAGCCTGGCCAGGTCGAGCTCTTCGCCGGCGTCTCGACGAACCGCTACTGCGTCGGGCACACCTACACCTGGTGTTCGGGCCAGCTCAGCGGCCCCTCGCTGTGGTCGGTCCGGGACGCGAAGAACGTCGTCAGCGTGTTCAAGGCCGCCCGGGGCAAGGACAAGCACGACGTCCACGCCGTCGAGATCGTCCGCTCGGCCGGAGAGATCGTCATCCGGGAGGATCCGAACCTCATCGACGAGGGCGTGTCTCTGGCCTTCGGTGAGCGCGACGCCGGCGACTTCCCCGCGCGGGGCGTCTACCGGCACCTCGACATCGAGCAGCCCACGACGAAGCTCGAGGTCGACGCCGGCGTCAGCCGCTTCGTCGACGCGACTCCCGCCACGGACATCAGCCCGTCGGTGCTGGCACCGTTCCTCGCGGTCGCGAACCGCCGGGGCGAGCCGGTCCGGCTCTACCGCACCCACCAGTGGGTGCCGATCCTCGTGCAGATGGGGGAGGCCTACCGCGGCGTCCTGATGACGGTCCGGACCGACGACCCGGTCGAGCACCAGGAGCGCCCGACGTCCGACCTCTACCCGCCCGACCTCGACGACCCACGCTGGGCGCCGAAGGGCGACGCAACGACAGAGACCGAGGACTGGCAGCAGCTCGACCTCGGCGTCGAGGGAGACGACGACAGCGCCGACGACAGCGCCGACGAGCTCGAGGACGGCCCGGAGTGACGGCCGTCGACGAGTGCGGCGTCTCGCTGACCGGCGACCCCGTCACCGACGCCCTCGTCCCGCTCGCGACCGAGCTGGCCGCCGCCGTGTACCTCGAGGACCAGGAGTCCTGCGCGCTGATCCGAGCCGAGGCCGAGGACATCCTGCTCGTCCACAACCTCGACCCCGCCGACGCCGGCTGGGCCCTGGCCACCGTCGCCGCCGGGATGCTGCCCGGCGGCGCTCCTCCGTCCCTGCTGCTGGCCTGGCGGGCGCTGCCCCTGCACGTCCGCCAGGGCCGCCGCCTGCCCGAACACAGCGCCTCCTGAGCGCTCCCCTACGAGACCAGAGAGGAGACCCCCCGCCCATGGCCTGGCAGCTGACGGCAGAGATCCACGCCCACGCGCCCCGCATGAGCCTCGGCGAGCGCGCAGTGCTCCTCGCCATCGCCGAGCAGGCCCGCGTCGAGACCCGACGCACTCCCCCGCTCGGCCGCGACGAGCTCGCCGAGCGAGCCGGCCTATCCATCCACGGCCTGCGCTCGGCGATCCGCCGACTCCGCGACCGCGGCCTCGAGGTCCGCGTCCCGCTCCCGGGCCGCACCTCCAGCGACGGACGCCCGATGTTCGCCGTCCCCGGCGTCCGCACCACCTACATCCTCCCGACGTTCGAGAGCGGCCTGACGGCCCTCCTGACGCCCCAGGCGCCCGGAGCCTCCGACTGCACGGGGACGGCCGACGAGACGCTCAGCGACGCGCACAGCCCGCAGCACGACGTCGTCGACGCCGAGGGCGCCAGCGCCGCGGTCGACGCCGCTGCCGAGCCTGTGGACAACTCGCTCACCAGCGACGACAAGGGGGGTACGAGCTGCCCCCCTGCCATCCACAAGGGGGGTACGACGTACCCGGCTAGGGGGGTACGAGATGCCTCCCAGAGGGGGGTACGAGATGCCTCCCCCTTCCGTACCGGAGTGCCCGTACGTGCGGGCGCGCGCGTACGCGAGGCCGACCAGGCCGCCGCTGTGGACAACTCCGCCGCGCCCGGCATCGCCGCCGAGCTTGAGCGGATCGGCACCGTCCCGCCTCGCTGCCTCGATCACGCCGACCTCGCTCCCTCCGAGCGCCCGCCGTCGTGTCCCGAGTGCGCCAGCCTCCGCCGCGAGCACAAGGCCCGCCGCTCCGAGGTCATCCGCGGCGAAGCCCGCCGACGCCGCCGCTGCCGCGGCTGCGACGACCTCGGCTGGGTCCTCGGCCCCGACGGCCACGCCCTCTCCGACCCGGCGATCCGGTGCACCCACCCGACCGTCTCGACCCCGTCCACATCCCCCACCAGCACGAACACCACCGAAAGGCAGGGCGCTCACCGATGACCACGTGCGAAACTGTGTACGCCGTTCACAGTTCTCGTCGCCCAGGAGGTGACGACCATGCCCCGCCGTCGCCGACCGACCCGCGCCGAACTCGCCGACCGAGCCCGCCTCGACTGGCTGTGCGAGCGCACCGAGGCCGAGCAGGAGACCTGCGAGTACTGCCAGGCCTCGCCCTCGGTGACCTGCCGCGACCCCCGCACCGGGCGCCCGCTGGTCCGGCAGACCGCGCACCTCGCCCGCATCCGGGCCCGGGCACGTCGAACCGCACGGCGCGCCGTCGGCGCACGCTGAGCGCCCGCGACGTCGCCCTCGTCGCCGGCGGCGCGGCCTTCGCCGCGTTCGCCCTCGTCGGCCTGCCCATCGCCGCACTCGCCGCCATGGCACTCACCGCGGCAGTCGCCACCGACACCCGACCCACCGCGGCCCACCCCAGGAACCGGGGCTGGGCCTACGACAACTGCGCCTCGACGTCAGGGCAGGGAGGCACCCAGTGACCACCTCGACCGCCGGACCCGAGCAGCTCAACGACCAGACCGACGACAGCGAGCAGCACTCGTTGCTCATCAACGGCATCCTCGGCGCGCTCGACGAGACCCAGGCCGCCGTCGACGCAGCGATGGCCGCAGCCGAGCGCGCTCGGCTCATCGACCTCCTGCTCGACGCTGCCTACCCGGCCAGCGACGACTCCGCCACCCGCCCCTGGCACGAGCTCCCGCACGTCCACCTCCGAACCATCGCCGACAGCGCCGAGCACACCGGCAAGCCCAGCGTCGTCGAGCCCCTCCTCGAGTCCCGCCGCGCGATGGCCGGCCGCATCCTCGACGCGCTCACCCCCGAGCTCGCCCCGGAGCCCGACCCCGACGTCCCCGGCGAGCAGCCCGTCAGCACCGACACCCTCCGCCGCTGGGCCGTCTGGGCCGACCAGATCGCCGAGCACGCCGACGCCCGCCGCCGGCTGGCCACCAACGGCGCCCGCCACCTCGCCGACCACATCCGCCGCGAGATCGCCTACCCGCTCAACCGGCCCGACCTCGACCCCGCCGGCTACCGCGACCCCTCGATCTTCGACCAGGACCGCCAGGACCCCGCCGCAGAGGAGACCTCGTGAGCTACCAGATCATCGCCGAGGTCCCCGTCGAACCCGCCGACCGCGCCGTCGTCCTCGACAAGGACGGCCACGCCTGGCAGCGCGTCGGCGCGACCTGGGCCGGCGTCGGCGGCAACCTGTTCGGCGGCAAGCACTGGCGCCACCTCGTCGTCGACCGCGGCCCCCTCACCCTTCTCGCGCGGACCGACCTCGACGACGTCGCCCGCCGCATCCAGGACAGCACCGAGCGCCTCACCCTCGGCTGGGTCACCAGCGGCCCAGACGGCCGCACGACCGTTCAGAACGACATCCACCAGCACCGCACCGCCGTCGGCCAGCTCCACGCCCTGGTCGCCGAGCTCCGCGGCGAACCTGTGGACACCGAGTCCGACACGGAGGAGACCGCCTGATGATCGAGACAACGCAGCCACGTCAGGTCGGGAAGTGGACGGCACAGCTCGATGCCCTGAGCAAGACGGTCGGCGTCATCGTGACGCCGGACGAGGACATCACCGCGCGAGTCCGTGAGGCCCTGCCCGCCCGCGATGTCCGGCTCGACCTCCACGCCACGCCGGGCGTCATCCGTGTCTACGAGTTCGCGAACCTGCCGCTGCACCTCTACACCAAGGCCGAGGCCCGGCGGTCACGCTCATGACCAGCGCGAACGAGCGCCACCGACCGCTGCAGAGCGGCCCGTGCGACGAGTGCGGACAGCCGATCATCTGGGCCTACACCGCCAACGGCAACCCGATGCCGGTCGACGCGAAGCCCAGCGACAACGGCAACGTCCTGCTCGACGCCCGGCACCCCGACCACCGCGGCCGCCCCGCCGCCGGCGTCCTCGGCGCCCAGGCCGCCGCCGGCGCCCGCGACCGCGGGCAGGAGCTCCGCACCCACCACCGGCTCACCTGCACCCACCCCGAGCGCTGGGCCCGCAAGACCCGGAAGGCCACACGATGAGCACGAACGACACCGACCGCTACGAGGCAGCCGCGCACGCCATGCAGACCGGCGTCCTCGCCGAGATGCATCGCGAGGGCGTCCCCGCCGAGCACCTCGACGACCGCACCTCAACGGGCCGCAAGCACCTTCGCGTCGGCGTCAACAGCGCCCTCGTCGGGCAGGCGGCGATCGCATCGCTCCTGATCGCCAAGGGCATCTTCACGATTGAGGAGTACACCGCGGCACTCGCCGACGAGATGGAGAAGGAACAGCGGCTCTACGAGGACCAGCTCGGGGTGAAGCTCCGGTGACCCCGGTTCCACAGACGCCAGTGGAGGTCGCTCTCGCAGCAGCCGACCGCTGCGAGCGCGCCGGAGGTGACGACGCGACCCGGGCCGAGGCCGACGCCGCGCTCGCGTACGCGGCCGGCGTGCTGCGGATGCTGGCCGCACAGGCAAAGCCCCACTCGTCATGCCGATTCAACCCGGGCCCGCCGGCCAAGTGCCGCGCGCTGATCGGCATCTCCGGTGTGCGCTGCACGCTCGCCCTCGGGCACGGCGGCCACCACACGGCCGACGGCGCCGACAGAGCGGCGTCCCCCGCGTGACCGCCACCGCCCACCGCCTCGAGCTCCCACGCTGGGACCAACCCGACTGGCGCGGCCGCCGCCAGATCTGGGACGTCCTCCACGCCAACCAGCGCTCGACGTTCCACTCGAACCCCCGCGTCCACAACGCGATCCGCCAGCGGTCGGTCAACTTCGTCCTCACCACGGTCGCGAACCTCGCCCGCGCGGCCGCCATCCCGCAGTCCGAGCACCTCACCGTCGAGCTCGTCTGGGTCCCCGACCGCCGCAACCGCAACCGCGACTCCGACAACCTGTGGCCGCTGCTCAAGGTCTGCGCCGACGCACTCGCCCGCGGACCCGCCCGCCGCGCCCGCGGCGCGATCGGCCTCGACCTCGTCCCCGACGACGACGCGCACTGGATGACGAAGCTCGCCCCCCGGATCGGCGACCACGCCGCCGAGACCCCCGGCCTGCGCCTCCTCGTCATCGCCCACACCCGCCAGCCCGAGCCGGCCACGACCGTCCGCCTGCTCCACGAGCTCGCGACCACTGTCCCCGCAGGAGAGACCCGATGACCTTCAGCCCCTTCACCGAGGCCGACGCCCTCAAGTTCTCGAGGCAGCTCGCCGAGGGCCTCAGCCTCGGCGGCCAGACACCTCCCGCGAGCCACCCGACCCCGCCCGTCCCGCCGACACCGATCACCCCGGACGACGACGGCGAAGGCGGCGGCGGCGACGACGACGACAACAACAACGGCTGCTTCGAGGTCTACGTGTCCCTCGTGCCGCCGGGGCACGGCTCGAGCTACCGCTCCATGATCACGCTCGACGGCGAGGGGCTCCGTGCCGAGATGATCGCCAGCGCCGTCATGCAGGCGTCCGCAGGCGCGCTGGCCCAGCTCGGCATCTACGTCCCGATGCTCATGGCCGGCCTTCCCGCCCGGCCGCCGCAGCCGGCCCCACCGACGCCGCCCGGGCCCGCACGGCCCACGCCCGCCACCGTCGCCCAGGGCGAGCCGTGCGCATGCCCGCCATGCACGGCCCGCCGCCGCGCGAACGGCCACACCGCATGACTGCCTCTACCCCGGACGAGGCCGCCGCGCTGCTGCAGGCGATGGCCGAGCACGGCATCCGCGTGTCCGACCGCCGGTTCGAGCAGGCCGTCACCGCCGTGCTGGCCGAGCGGGAGGCCACCCGCCCCGTACTCGACGCCGCCGAGGAGTACGTCGATATCGGCGGGAAGTGGTCGCACAACGAGCTGGTGCGCGCGGTCGACGCCTACCGCGCGGCGCTGGGTTCCGCCGAGGCGTGCGGCCCGGCCGCCGAGTTCGTTACGTCCCAGGTCAGAGGCTCCGCGAGCCTTGCAGGCCCGGCCGCCGAACCCGCCGCCGCCCTGCCGCCTCACCCACGCATCTGGTGGGACGGGCACGACTTCCTGACGCTCGTCCCCGGCCCGCTACTCGTCGCCCCCGACGACGACGGGGAGGTCCGGTCAACCATGCCGGGGTTGTACCGCGCCCGGAAGGTTGAGGACGTCACGATGTCCGACGGCTCCGTCGTGGAACTCGCAGCCATGGCGGGCGCCCCCGAACCCGCGCCAGAGCCGGACTGGGAAGACGACGGTCGAGTCGGCTGGCTCGTCGGCAAGGGCCACGACGTCGAGCGGGACGCCACGGGAAGCGGCGCAGCAACGATCCGGATCGGCGACGACTACGTCACCACCGACCGAGCCCGACAGCTGCGTGACGCCCTGTCCGCCGCGCTCGGTGCTGGTGCGCCGCAGCCCCCGGCCGTACCGACGTGACCGTCGACGAGGCCCTCGCGGCGGCTGAGTCCTGGGTCGCGATCCCGGATCCGAACGAGTGCGCCCGACTCCTCGCCCGGGAAGTGCGGACTCTGCGGGCCGAGCTCGCCCGGGAACGCGCCCGACGCACCCTGGGCGGTGTCCCGCCCGGCTACCACCTGCCCGGCGCGTGGGCCAACCAGCCGCTCGCGCCGCCCGCCTCTGCCAACGACCCGGGCGCGCCGCCGCTGGTGACCGACCGGAGCTCCCGCCACGCCCCCGCCGAACCGAACGGCCGCAACGACACCGAGGAGGCCTGACGTGCCGATGAATGAGCACCTGCCAGTGACCGTGACGCTGACCGTCGAGGTCGACGGCCACCGCATGACGTTCGAGGCCCACGGCAAGGCGATGGGGCCGCGCTACCACGGCACGGACCCCGACCCGTACGCCGTCGACTCCACGCTGGAGGACTCGGTGCGCCGGACCGTGTCCCACGCCCACATCGACGTCACCGCCCGGGCCCAGGAGTCGATACGGCGGCTCTACCCCGTGCACACCGACCGGCTCGGGCTGAGGTCGGTGTGACCGCCCAGCTCGAGCTGTTCGGCACCCAGCCCGCCGCCGCGCACGTCGACGCCCTCGTGTGCCTGCGGGACGCGATGTCCGACGCGCTCGAGGTCATCGTCGAGCTGCGGAACCCGAGACCGACGGACAGCCGGTCCCCGCGCGCGGCCGGCGACTGGGCGTTCTGCGTCTCAAACGCCGGTCTCCGCTACCAGCGGGCCACCGAGTGGTGGGGCTGGGGAGCGTGGGACCGCGCCCCGCGGCACCTGCTCACGTGGGACGATCTCAGCCGCCTCGTCGGGGACGACCCGCGCCGGGCCGAGGTGGCCGCCTGGGTCGAGAGCCTCCCGATGCCCCGCTGGCAGTGGCTCTCGCGGCCTCATGAGCTCGGCCCGGACCCGGCCGGCTGGCACCCCAGCTACTTCTGCCGCGACCACGTCGACGACCAGTGGCCCGCCCGCCTGCGGGCGTGGCGTCTCGTGCTCGAGCTGCTCGACGACGCGATCGCCGGGCGGCAGCCCACGCCGGCGGGCGAGCGCCCGTGACCCTGTTCGACGTGCCCGCGGCCGCCGCGCCGGCGCCGGTCGTGTGCCGCTGGTGCCGCCGCGAGTTCGCGGCGGCACCGATCCCTCCGCACCCGACGCGGTGCCCGTGCCAGCGCCGCCACCTCCCCGGGGCGCGCTGCCCGTTCGAGACCACCTGCCCCGGAGTTGGGAGAGAACCTGCCGATGCCTGACCAGCACCGCTGCCGCCGCGGGCACCACTGCCCCGACCGCGGGACCGACACCACCACCGGCGAGGTCCTCGGCGCCCTGGTCGCCGAGCCCGGCATCTGCCACCGCGACGAGAAGCTCCTCGGCAAGGCCCTCGACGAGCTCCCGGAGCTGTGGCTGCAGCTGCGCGCGATGATCCAGCCATCGATGGCCGCCACCTCCGGCGGCCCGTCCGGGACCCGCACACCGCCGATGCCGCTGCGCGCCGAGCCGCTCGTCGCTGCCGAGGCGATCCACGACGAGCTCGTCCTGTGGGCCACGCTCGTCCGGGCCGCAACCAACATGCGCGCCCAGCCCCGCACGACCGTCCCCGTCGACGTGCCCGCCGCGGACCGCGCGATGTACGCGACCGCGGCCGCCGTCGGCGCTGCTGCGTCCCTGCTCTCCCGCGCCGTCGACGTCCTGCTCGGCCTCCCGGCCCGGGACCTGCAGCGCTGGGACCCGACCGGCTCCGTGCTGCTCACCGAGCGGCAGGACGGCGTCGACGGGGCCGTCGCGCTGCTGAACCTCCACCAGCGCGCGACCACCGCCGCCGGGCGCCGGCGCCTCGTGCACTTCCTCCCGACACCGTGCCCACGCTGCGACTCCCCCACGCTGCAGCGGGAAGACGGAGACGACGAGGTCCAGTGCGTCACGTGCTACGCCGCCTGGCCCGAGGACCGCTACAAGTTCTTCACCCGCATGCTCGTCGAGGACCTCGAGTGGGCAGCGCAGTGCCCGCTGTGTGACGACCTCGGCCGCCGCCTCGACGACCTCGAGGGCCCGCTCTGCGAGCACGCACCGCTCGCCACGGCCGCCGAGGGCGAGCAGCTCGTCGAGGACGTTGTCGAGCCGGAGCCCGCCGCGCGGTGACCCGTACCGATCCCTGGCCGTGGCCCGCCGACACCCAGCTCGACCGCGCCCGCCGCGTCGCCCGCGACTACCGCGAGGCCCTCGCCCAGGTCGCGCCGACGCTCGCTGCGCGGCTCGACGACATCACCGCCCGACGAGGCCAGGGCTGGATCGCGGCTCGCCCAGTAGCACACGACCCCGACGATCTACTCACGGTCGAGGAGGTCGCCGAGTTCTGCCAGGTCGCCGTCCGCACCGTCACGACGTGGCGGCTCGAGCGCACCCCCCCGCTCCCGGGCAAGCGCACCGCGGACGGCATCCGCATCCGCTTCGGAGACCTCGTCGCCTGGCAGGCGGCGCGCCGTCGCCGACGTGTCGATCAGTAGCCGTTAGGGGATGCGGTCCCGTTGAGCTGCCGGGTAGGCAAGATACAGCGCCCGGACACGCTTGAGCACCATGAAGATCGTCAGCAGGAGCTGCAGACTTCCGAACACGATCAGAGCGGAGATCGAGGGGGGCACCCGGTCCCCGTCTGTGAACATGACGAATCCACCCAGGACGCCGCTCAAGAGGATCCCCAACAGGACCGCGTAGCTGATGTTGGCCCGCAGCTCGGCGGCAAGGCGGATGACCATTGCCCCCCGGGCCGGGTCGGACTTGTCTGTCGCCCGCATCGTCATGTCGAACATCAAGACGAACACGCCGAAGATCAGCCCAGTGAAGATCGCCGTCGCTGCAAGGACTTCCGGGAGGTGCCGAACCTGGGCGCCTACGACGAAGGTGAAGCCACCAACGACAGCGGGGACCAGCAAGAAGACAGCCAGGTCCATGCCGAACCGCTTGGTGTCGTGGTTCCGCATCGTGGCGTAGTGATCGACCACGAGGTCGACCACCGAGAACCTGCTACTCGTTCCCCCCGGAGCCATCAGCGTCCTCCTCGGAGCTCGTGACCGGCTCAATTCTGTACGCAGCGCCCTCCGGCGACCAGCCCTCCGTCGCCCAGTTGCTGGGCAGACTGACGCCGAGGCCGCTGGCTACCTCGCTCACTGAGCCGTTGACGGAGGCGTAGAAGTCCTGGTCGGAGGGGCGGCTGCTGCCGATCACGTTGATGAAGCGGGGGGCTTGGTCACCGATTACCGACATCGTCAGGGTCCGATCACCGGACTGGGTCTCGACGTTGAGCTCGTTGTAGTCAAGATCGTTCATCACCAGCAGCCGGCGCCGCACGTCACTCTCGTTCTGGAGCCGCTTCAGGAAGACGCGCTTGAATGGCCCGGTGATCTGCGTCTTCATGCTGAAGGACCCGGCCTCCTCGGCCTGCCCCATGTTCTCGGCCAGGTCATGCGGAATCGAGTAGCGCCGAAGGTTGATCGCGTTGATGTTGGCCTCCTCGAGGTACCGAGCGAGGGCGGCGGCGTCGGCGACAGGGTCGACGTCGAGGATGAGACCATCCGTCACGCGACGAAACGACCGCTTGAGCTCGTCCCTGAGGACGTCGCGGCGTGTGCTGCGACCGTGAGCTTCGACCACGAGCATGCCTGCAGTCGAGCGGTCAGGGAGTACGAGGAGGCCGCGGCGGGGGTGATGCTGAGTCTCGATGTGGCGTGGCGAGCGGTTGAACGGAGCTGAACCCGAGTCGTCGTCAGGATCGGTGATCGTTGAGGCTTGCCCACTTCGGCCGATCTCGTATGTGAACTTCACACACCGGCCGATCCCCGTCACTGACTTGATCGTGAGGTGGCGCGTCTTGTCCGACCCCGTCGTCAGCCGGTGGTCGACCAACCCGTGCATGATCCCGTAGAGCAGCTCGAGCGCATCGGCCCCGCCGCTCTCGGACGGATCATCTGCCGGCCGCAGCGTCCCCAGCCGCAGCGGCTCCTTCACGGCGTGCTTCCGAGCGCACACTTGCGAGATCATGTAGCCGTAGCTGGGCATCTGGTCGCTTCCTGTTCACCCGTTCGATACCTCGCTGCGGACCGTACCGGCACGAACAATCTCGTCGACGTGTGCCCCACGGTCGCGTGCGGTGTGGCTCACTTCGAGTCTGTGCCTGGGAGCGGACCTGCAGCGGGCAGCGCGCAGGAGCCGACTACGCCTCTTCGGCGTCCTCGACAGCGTTGGCCACGCGAGGCTTCGCCCAGCGAGAGACGGTCGATTCGTGCGCGCCGACGCGCTCGCCGATCTGGGCGAACGTGAACCCGCGTGCGTTGAGCCGGACGGTCACCTCGTGCAGCGTCTCGCGTCCGCTCTTCGCGATCGCAAGGACGGCGAACAACTGATCGGCGTCGAGCTGGTCGAGCTGGTCGGGATTGCTGGTGAGTCGGACCATCGCGTTGATCACCTCGGGGGTCAGGTCCGCCACGAGCGGATCGTAGGGCACCGCGCGACTTGCAGAAGTGCAAGTGACGGGGGCAGACTAAGTCCCGAACTTGCAGAACTGCAAGTCACCGAGGAGACGCCATGCCTGACCTGTGGTTCGGTCTGACCTTCGCCCAGGCCCTCGTCGTCATCGCCGTCGGCTACGGCCTCGTCCGCGCGATCGGCGCGGTCTACTACGCGCTACGCGGCGCCCGGCCCCCGGTCGAGCATTGCGAGCACTGCGCGCTCCTCGAGACCCTTGACGAGCGCCTCGACAAGCTGGCCGACGTCGCGACCGACAGCTACGGCGAGCTCGAGCGCATCACCGCGGCCGTCGAGTCGATCCGCGACGACGTCGCTGACCTCGAGGTGGCGGTGTGATCCGCGGCGGCGAGACCCTCGAGGAGCGCCGCCAGCGGGAGGGCAAGTGCGGCCGGTGCGGCGCATGGTCCTCGGCGCCCACCTGCCCCGGCTGTGACCGTGCCCGTCTGAGGCGGTGCGCGTGCCGAACCTGACTCTGACCTGGTGGGAGGAGCTCGACCTCGACTGGGAGATCGAGCAGCTCCTGCTCGACGACGCGCCCCCACCGCCGGACGGTTCCCGGTGAGCGGCCAGCGCGACGCCCGGGACTGGGTCACCTGGGCAGGCCTCGCCGTCGTCGGTGCCGCCGCGGCGATCATGAGCTTCACCGCGCTCGCGGACCTGGCTGAGCTCCTCGGCGTCCGCGCCACCCTGCACGCCCCGTGGGATCCCGCATGGGGTGCGAGCCTCAAGGTCGCGTGGCTGCTCCCGCTCACGATCGATGTCTTCGCTGCCGTCGCGACCCGGGTGTGGCTGCGCCGGCGCACGAACGCAGAGGCCCTCGCCTACGCCCGACGGGCGGCGTGGGCCGCGATCGGCGCGACGATCGTCGGCAACGGCGCCCACGGTGCCCTCACCGCCACGGCCGACCACCCATGGCCTGCCGCCGTCGTCGTGTCCGCGGTGCCCGCCGTCGCGCTGGGCGGCATGGTCCACCTCGCCCACCTCGTCGGGCGCGGACCCGACCCCGAGCCGGACCAGCAGCCGGCCGTCGCGCCGCTGGAGGCGTGGCTGGACGCCGTCCTCGCCGAGGCATGGGACACCCCGATCCGCGCGTGGGCGGCCCGGGTCGACGACGACGGCCGCCCGATCCCCACCCGCGACGAGGACGACGACGTCCTGGCCGCTGACCTGCGGGCGGTCAACGCCGCCCGCGGCCGCCCGCTCACCCAGGACGAGGTCCGCGACCGCTACGGCGTCGGCGCCACCCGCGCCGCCCGTCTCCGCCGCGCCGCGGACACCTCGCCCGACCGACAGCCTGACCCGCCCATCACCCCGAACCTGGAGACGGCCGGTGCCCTCGGATGACCCTCGATCCGTCCTCGTCAAGTCCCGCCCGGACGACCCCAACGACACCGACGACGGCCCGGACGCTGGCCGAGCTGAGGGCGACGGCCGCCGCCCAGCGCCCGACACAGAGCTCGAGCGACTGGATGGAGACGGCGTTCCCGCTGACCGCGGCCGGCTCGGCCCCGGTGGGCCTGTTCGTGCTGTGGCTGGAGAGCACCCCGGGGGCGGCCGGCCCGACGAACTGGTGGCCGATCGCGATGCTGGTGTTGCTGGTGCTGTGGCTGTTGGGCAGGGTGATCCGCGGGAGCCGGTAGACCCACCCGACCAGCCCCGCACCGTCTACGGCACCGTCACCGGCTGGGCCGTCGCCGAGCAGCGCCCGATCGTCCCCGCGTGGATGCGCAACCGCGACGAGCGCCGCCAGGTCGCCCGCCTCGCGGCCAACCGCGTCGCCCGGGCCGCTGGCTACCACGCGACCCGCGCCCCGCTCTACGCGCTCCGCTACACCGTGCACAGCCCCCGCGGGGCGGTCCGGATCGCGGCCCGCGCGCACGGCGCCGTGTTCGACGCCGAGGGCCGCCCACTGCGGCAGCACGCCGTCGCACGCAACGACGCCGACACCTACCTCAAGCTCGCCGCGCTGCGCCGCAAGCACATCCGCGGCCGCGTCCCGGTCGTCGTGCTCGTCGCGCTCGGCCTCACCGCGATCGCCACCCTTGCCGCCCTCGGCCCGGTGTGGCTCACCGTCCTCGTCATCGCCGCGGCCGTCCTGGCCTGCGGCCACGTCGGCGCGCCCGCCGACCGGCCCATCGTCCAAGGAGCAACCGTGACCACCGGGCAGGCCCCGAAGCTGACCAGCGACTCCGTCACCGCCGCCCTCCGCTCCCTCGGCATTGCCGCGCTCAACGCCAGGGGCGCGACCGTCGACTTCCCCCACCCGATCCGCGTCGACGGCCCCGGCTGGCGCGCAGACGTCGACCTCCCGCTCGGCGTCACCGCCCTCGACGTCATGGAACGCCGCTCCGCGCTCGCCTCCGGCCTGCGCCGGCCCATCGGCTGTGTGTGGCCCGAACCCGACCCCGACACCCACGCCGGCCGCCTCGTCCTCTGGGTCGGCATGCAGGACATGGCCAAGGCCCGCCCCGCGCCGTGGCCGCTGCGCAAGACCGGGACCGCGGACATCTTCGGCACGCTGCCGTTCCTCACCGACCAGCGCGGCCGCCCCGTCGGCCTCCCGCTCATCGAGTCCAACATGCTCATCGGCTCGCTCCCGGGCGCCGGGAAGACCGCCGCGCTGCGCTGCGTGCTCCTCGGCTGCGCCCTCGACCCGACCGTCGAGATGCACATCTGGGAGCTCAAGGGCTCCGGCGACCTCGAGTCCCTGCAGCGCATCGCCCATGCCTACGGCTCCGGCGTCGACGACGAGACCATCGGCGCCTGCCTCGACGGACTGCGCTGGCTGCTCGCCGAGGTCGCCCGCCGCGCCGACCGGCTCAAGACCCTCCGCCAGCGCTCCCGCGACCTCGTCCCCGACAGCAAGGTCACCCGCGACCTCGCGAACCGTCGAGGCCTCGGCCTGCACCCCATCGTCTTCACCGTCGACGAGGCCCAGGAGCTGTTCTCCCACCCCGAGTACGGCAAGGAAGCCGGCGAGCTCGCGACCGCGATCATCAAGCGCGGCCGCGCGCTCGGCGTGATCCTCATCCTCGCCACCCAGCGCCCCGACAAGGACAGCCTCCCGACCGGCGTGTCCGCGAACGTCGGGACCCGGTTCTGCCTGCGCGTCATGGGCCAGGTCGAGAACGACATGGTCCTCGGCACCTCGAGCTACAAGAACGGCATCCGCGCCACCACGTTCACCCGCTCCGACCGCGGCATCGGCTACCTCGTCGGCGCCACCGACGCCCCCGTCGTCGGCCGCACCTACTACCTCGACGCCGCGGCCGCCGACGCCGTCGTCGCCCGCGCCTACCGCGCCCGCGAGACAGCCGGCCTCCTCACCGGCCAGGCCGCCGGCGAGGTCGTCGACCACGGCCACGTCGTCGACGTCCTCACCGACGTCCGCACCGTGTTCGCGACGATCGAGGTCCTCCACACCGCCGACCTCCTCGAGCGGCTCGCCGAGCTCCGCCCCCAGCTCTACGGCGGATGGACCGAGCGGCAGCTCGCCGCCGCGCTCAAGCCCCACGGCTTCGGCCCCAAGCAGCTCTCGATCGACGGCGTGAACCGCAACGGCTACCGCCTCGACTGGGTCCGCGAGGCCCTCGCCCGACGTGAGCTGGGATCGGCTGGGTGACCTGGCTCGTCCTGATCGGCGGCGCGGCGCTGTGGTTCTGGGTGCACCCGGTGGCCGGCGCCGCGTTCGTCGTCGCCGCCTACGCCCTGGCCTGCTGGTGGTTCCCCTACGCCGCATGCTGGTGCTGCCACGGCTCCGGCAAGCACCGCTCCTCGAGCGGCAAGACGTTCCGCCGCTGCCTCGTCTGCGGCGGCCGCGGGTCCTGGTGGCGCCTGGGTCGCAGAGCGGCCAGATGGCTCGGATCCGCCGAGTAGCGATCACCAGGTCTAGCCCCTAAAGGCCAGGTCAGAGTACATGTGCAGGTCTAGGCCATGGTCTAGCCCCGGCTAGGTGGTCTAGCCCGACAGAGAGGACTATGGGCACCGTGAGCGAGCCGTCGCTGGTCGAGTGGTTGTCCGCACGTCTGGACGAAGACGAGCGCGACGACCGTGAGGCGATTGATCGCTTCGTCAGCCTCTACGGAGCGGACGGCCTCGTGATCGAGATCGTGGGCGCGCCACGTGGGGTACTGGCTCGCGCGAAGCGAGGACTCGCCGAGGTTGAGGCCAAGCGCCGCATCATCGCCCTGCACGAGCATCAGGACGCCACCGCCCCTTCGCGGGATGTGCGCAAGCGGCAGCCTCAACAAGACTTCGGTTGCATCACGTGCGCCGACTGGGACGGTATGACGGCCGCTGAGGGATGGTGCGACACGGTGCGGCTCCTGGCGTTGCCATACGCGGACCGGCCTGGCTACCGCGACGAGTGGAGGCCACAGTGAGCGAGGAGCGCGAGCCGACGTGGGAGGTGCCGCGGAAGTCGACCCAAGGTGAGCCCTGCCCGACGTGCGGCCGGCGCGGCAGCTACTCGTCGACCGATCCGGCGGCCCACTACGCGGCGCCGTCCGGCCACACGATCCATCGCGACGACGACCTCGGAATCACCTGGGAGTCTTGCCCGCAGGAGCGCTAGCCCGTCAGCTCCCGGCGATGACGATCCGGCTACCCGGCTCGGCCGGTGCGTCGAGATCGGTGACGGCCTCGCCGTCGACCAGCAGCAGCCCACGCTCGACGTAGCTGGCGAGGCGTTCGTCTGGGATGCCACAGCGCTGACGGCGCGTTCGCGGACGGTGGCGGATTGGTCGGTCACGGTGTCTCCAACAGCTCCGGCATGGTGACGCTCTATTCGAACACTTGTTCTAGCATGGCAGCGGGTCGAGCATCGACGAGTGACCCCCTACCGCCGCACCCATCTCACGCCTGACGAGCTCGCCGCCATCGCCGCCGACGTCGAGGCGGACGCGGCCTGGCGACGGGAACCGTGCCCGTGCGGCGCCCGAAGCAGCAGCACGCACGGCTGGCACCCGTGCCGCTGCGGTGGCCACCGGACGAAGCACTGCTGGGCGTGCGGGCGCGAGGTGTTCCGCCCCGACCTCGGCGAGCGGTGCGCCGATCCCAGCTTCGGCCCGCCGCCGCCAGGCTTCCCGACCAGCACGGGCGACACCGAGGCGTGACGCCACGCCCGCGGGCGAACGTCTTCGCCCACGCCCCTGATCCACTGTGGTAGCTTCCGCGCCAGCACAGGTATCTCCAGAGCCCGGCCCGCCCACCAGCGGCCGGGCTCTCGTCGTGCCGGGGGGTGAGCGATGAGCAGCCCCATCGCGAACCACACGCTCGTCTGGGTCCGCGGCCGCATGATCGACCAGGTCAAGGCCGCGGCCGGCGCCGCGAAGTACGGCCTCACCAAGCCGGTGCAGTTCACCCCGTCCGCGAAGGTTCTCGTCGACGCGGCGACGCGGCAGATCATCGCGACCGGCACGTTCACCGCGACACCCGACGAGACCGACGGACGCTTCGCCCTGCAGCTGCCCGCGACGGACGACCCGGACATCAACCCCGTCGGGTTCACCTACCGGGTGGCCGAGCCCGGCACCGGCCGCCGGTACAACCTCGTCGTCCCGGTGAACACCCCAGTCCTTGAGGACCCGGACGACGACCTCGACGGCGAGCGGGTCATCGAGCTCGCCGACGTCGTCCCTGCGCCCGACGCCTCGCCCGGCGTCGCCCAGCTCGTCTCTGGCCGCGGTATCGAGTCGATCGCTCCCGACGGTGATGGCGGCCTTCGGATCACCTTCACCGACGGGACCGCCCAGGTCGTGCCCTCACCGGGTGCCATTCCGGGCCCGCCCGGCGCGGACGGCCAGGACGGTGCCGACGGCGCGCCGGGCGAGGACGGCGCTCCCGGCCGAGGCGTAGCCGGAGCGACCGTCAACGGCGACTACCACCTCGTCCTCACGCTGACCGACTCCAGCACCGTCGACGCCGGCTACGTCCGAGGCCCCGCGGGCGCCCCCGGCTCGCCCGGCTCGCCCGGCTCGCCCGGCAGCGACGGAACTGACGGCACGGACGGAGCCGACGGCCGGGGCGTCGAGAGCCTCGCAATCGACGGCTCCAACCACCTCATCGTCACCCTGACCGACTCGTCGACCGTCGACGCAGGGGCGCTGCCGCCCGGCCCGCCCGGGGCAGACGGCGCACCGGGCGCGGACGGCGCCCATGGCAGCAACGGCATGACGATCATCGTGCTGACGCAGGCCGAGTACGACGGCCTCACCCCAGACCCCGACACGCTCTACATCGTCACCGCCTGATGCCCAACCTCGCCGACGCTGCCGCGGTCTACGCCGGCACCGTCCCGGCCCTGCGCGCGTACCTCGGGGCCAGCCTCGTGTGGGAAGCCGAGACCGGCCCGCCGCCCGGCACCGTGATCCACCACGCGACGTTCGAGGCAGGCCTGGACAACCACCAGCCGTGGTTCGGAACCACGCTCAGCCAGGACACCAGCGCTGCGCACTCGGGCACCGCGTCGCTGCTGGTCGAGCTCGACGGCCAGTTCACCGGTGTCCAGCTCGACAACTACCCCTACATCGGGGGCGTGGCCGGAGGGCAGGGCTACGAGCTCGAGCTCTGGTACCTCGAGGCGGGCGGGGTCATGCCGACCGTCAACTGGAACATCCAGTGGTACGACGCCTCGACGACCCTGCTGCGGACCGACACGGTGCCCATAGTCAGGGCCACGACCTGGACCAAGGCAGCGACCAGCGTGACCGCCCCGGCCGGCGCCGCGACCGTCGGGTGGACCTTCACCACGAACACGAGCGGATCGGGTGGGCCGAAGTACCGCATCGACGATCTCCTGATCCGTGAGGCTGGGTGATGCCACGCCGTGGCCGAGGCACCACGACCCAGGCCGGCTACGGCGCCAGGCACCGGCGCAACCGCAGGCGGCTGCTCGCCGCCCACGTCGACGGCAACCCGTGCGCCCTGTGTGGCCTGCCGATGTACCGGAGCCAGGACCTGCACGCCGACCACTCCGACCCGCGCGCACTCAACGCAGACTCGGATGCTGATCGCCTGGTCCATGGCTCGTGCAACACCAGTCGCGGCGCACGGCTGGGCAACCGGCTCCGTGCTCGTCGTCGTCCGCTGCCGGACGCGGTTCCCGTGCCGCGCAGGCTGCCCGAGTGGTGAGGGGTGCCCACCCCCTGGGGGTAGGTGGGGTGCCGGGTGCCCGTCCCCTCCGTCCCGATACCGCATCACGACTCGATCATGAACGACATCGCTGAGCGCGGCGGTGTGGTGGGAGGCACCGGCGGTCGCGCTGGCCATCCGAGCGAGCGTGCGCCGCGCGGCGTGGTCAGAAAATCTGGGCCCGAGGCCCGGTGACCCCGACGTCGCGGCCGAATCTCTCCCCGGGCCGGATGTGATGGAGCGTTACGCGTAACGCGACGTGACGTCACACCGTCAGAAAGTTGCTCCTGACCTGCACTTTTCCAAATCGAGCCGAAGTTTTTGACGAACTTTCCGGGCCCGCGGGCAGCTCAACCCCGCGGGAGGTGAGGACGCGATGGCGACTGCCGCCGAGCGCCAGAAGCGCTACCGCCTCCACCGCAAGGGCATCCACACGCTGTGTGATCCCGAGCGCCGCTGCGAGCAGCTCGAGCAACTCGCCGTCACTGAGGCGATCGGCTCCACGCCCCGCCCGGCAGCGGAGATCGAGCTGTCCGGGGACCGCGGGCGCGAGCTGTGGGAGGCGATGGATCGAGGCGCGGGCCTCTCACCGCTGCACCGGGTCCTCCTCGAGGAGGCCTGCCGCATGGCCGACCGGCTCGACCGGCTGCACGGCGCGCTCGACGACAAGCGGACGTGGCTGCGCTTCGACGTCGACGAGGGCGGCGAGGTCGTCGTGGTCGTCGACGGCCTGCTCGCCGAGCTCCGGCAGCAGACCACCGCCATGCGCGGCGTCGCGGCCGAGCTCCGGGCCGCAGGGGCCGCCAAGGGCTCGGGCAAGCCGGCCTCGGAGGAGAAGGGTGGCGGTCTGGGTGAGCTCGCCAGCCTTGCCGCTGCTCGGCGTCGAGCGGCCGCGCGTTGAGCTGAGGCCGGTCGCGGTCGACACCCTCGGCCCGCTCGCCGCCGAGCTCGGTGAACGCGCAGGGATCGTCCTCGAACCCTGGCAGCGCGACGGACTCGACATGCTCATGTCGATCCGGGACGACGGCAAGTGGGCCTGCTACGAGTACGGCGAGATCTGCTCGCGTCGCAACGGCAAGACCGCGATGTTCCTGGTCCGCGCCCTGGCCGGCCTCCTCATGCTCGGTGAGACGCCGATCTTGTGGACCGCGCAAGAGGTCAAGACCTCAATGCGGGCATGGCGCGACTTCCGGGCGATGCTGTGGAAGCTCGGGGAACGCGTCAACGACAACCTCGTCGACCTCGGCGGCGGCGTCCTGGTCCGGATCAACGCGTCGAACGGCAAGGAAGGCTTCGAGCGGGTCGACAACGGCCAAGAGCTCAAGATGGTCGCCCGGTCGAAGGACTCGGGGCGAGGCTTCGACGCCGACTTCCTCGTCGTCGACGAGGCCTACGACTTCACCGCCGACCAGCAGGACGCGCTCGCACCAACGCAGATGGCGCGCCCGAACGCCCAGACCGCCTACGCCTCGAGCCCGCCACTCAAGGGCGACCAGAGCGAGGCCTTGTACCGGCTGCGCGACCGCGCGGAGCAACGCAAGGGCACCAAGCTCGGCTGGCGAGACTGGGGCCGCGAGGAGTCCCTCGACGAGGTCCTGGCCATGACCGACGCGGAGCGCACCGCGTTCCTCGACGACCTCAAGATCGCCGCCACCTGCAACCCAGCCCTCGGCCGCGGCCGCGTGACCGCCGAGACGATCCAGAACATGCGCGACGCGATGACCGACGCCGGCTACGCGCGCGAGGTCTACGGCTGCTGGCCGAAGCCCACCGGCGCGGGCAGCGCCTGGAAGGTCATCACCGAGGCCGCCTGGCGGGCCCGCGGTGAGCTCGACGACTACGACCGGCCCACGGGTCGAGTCCGGTTGGCGATCGCTGCCTCTCACCCCAACGCCGAGGTCGTCTCCATCGCCCTCGCCGGCCCTCGCGGCCACGAGACGCTCGTCCAGCTGCGCGAACACCGCGCCGGAACCGCGTGGGTTCCCGACCGCGTCAAGGAGCTACTCAAGCGCCACAAGCTGCGCAGCGCGCTCCTGGACCGGAAGGGCCCCGCGAAGGCCCTCATCCCCGACCTCGAGGACGCCGGCGTGAAGCTCGACTACCCGACCGCCGACGACGTCGGCCAGGCCGCCGCGTGGTTCTACGGCGCGGTCGCCGGCGACAACCCCACCCTGCGCCACTACGACGAGCCTGGGCTCATCGCGGCCGTCGCGGCCGCGCAGAAGCGCGAGATCGGGGATGGCTGGACCTGGGTCCGACGCGGGGTCGGTGACAACGGGCCGCTCGAGGCGGCGACCCTCGCCGCCTGGAGCTCCGCCAAGCACAACTCCGCACCCCCGCCGGCCCCCCAGACCGTGCGCGCGACCACCGCCAGCGCCGGGCTGACCGGCGACCTGATGCAGATCGGCTTCTGACCCCGAGGAGGTGACCGCCATGGTGGCCACGCCCCTGTCCGCTGCCCCGACAAGCGAGATCGGCTACGCCACCGAGGCGAGCAACTGGTGGACCGCGGCGGCCGAGGAGACCACCCCGGAGCTCCAGTGGCCGAAGTCCATCCGCGTCTACGACCAGATGCGCCGCCAGGACACCCAGGTCAAGAGCATCCTCCGAGCGGTCACGCTGCCCGTGCGGCGCACTGCGTGGCGCATCGAGCCCGGCGACGCCCGCCCCGAGGTCGTCGCGCTCGTCGCCGAGGACCTCCGCCTTCCGGTCGTCGGGCAGCCCGCGGCCGCTCCCGGCCGGTCCCGGGACCGCTTCTCGTGGCGGCAGCACCTCGAGCTCGCGCTGCTGTCGCTTCCGTTCGGGCACATGTTCTTCGAGCAGGTCTACCGACTCGACGAGTCCGGCCGTGCCCGACTCCGCAAGCTCGCCCCCCGGATGCCGCGGTCGATCTCCGCGATCAACGTCGCCGCGGACGGCGGGCTCATCAGCATCGAGCAGTACCCCGCGACGATCACCGCCCGCCAGCAGCGCCCCATCCCGGTGTCGCGCCTGGTCGGCTACGTGTTCGAGCAGGAGGGCGGGAACTGGTACGGCAACTCGATCCTGCGCGCGGCCTACAAGAACTGGCTGCTCAAGGACCGGCTCCTGCGCGTCCAGGCCCAGACCGTCGAGCGCAACGGCATGGGGGTGCCCCTATACGAGGCGGCCGAGGACGAGACGGACCTCGCGCGCGGCCGCAAGCTCGCCCAGGAGTGGCGATCCGGCGAGGCAGCCGGCGCCGCGGTCCCCCACGGCGCCAAGCTCACCCTCCGCGGCGTCGAGGGCAGCCTCCCCGACGCGGACAAGCCGATCCGCTACCACGACGAGCAGATCGCCCGGACCGCGCTCGCCCACTTCCTCAACCTCGGCACCCAGACCGGCAGCTGGGCACTCGGTACCACCCTCGGCGAGTTCTTCACCCTCAGCCTGCAGACACTCGCGGAGAACATCGCCGACGTCGCCAACCAGCACATCGTCGAAGACCTCGTCGACCTGAACTACGGCCCGGACGAGGCCGTGCCGCGCGTCGTGTTCGACGAGATCGGGAGCCAGCACGCCATCACCGCGCAGGCGATGAAGCTCCTCATCGACGCAGGCGCGGTATCGGCCGACCCGGAGCTCGAGCAGCACCTGCGGCAGGTCTACGGCCTGCCCCCGCGATCCGGCGCCGCCCCCGCCGACCCGGCCCCTACGGAGGACCAGTGACATCCCGCCCCGCCCCGAGGGCCGGCGACCGGCCGCCCGCCTGGTACCGAGTCGGCCCGGTAGTAGCCCTCGCGACCGCCCCGGCCGACGAGCAGACCGAAGACGAGACCGCCCCCGCCGAGCCCGCCTCCACCGCCGACGTCTACGTCTTCGACACCATCGGCGGCTGGTGGGGCATGACCGCAGACGACTTCGTCCGCGACGTCGCGACCCTCGACGTCGACCAGATCGTCCTGCACCTCAACTCCCCCGGCGGCGATGCCTTCGAGGGCGTCGCGATCGCCAACGTCCTCCGGGCGCACCGCGCCCGCGTGGTGGTCCGCGTCGACGGCATGGCCGCCTCCGCCGCCTCGGTGATCGCCATGGCCGGCGACGAGGTCGTGATGGGCATCGGCAGCCAGATGATGGTGCACGACGCGTCCGGCTACACCTGGGGCAACGCCGCCGAGATCGAGGCCTTCCTGCGCCGCCTCAACGCGACGAGCGACAGCCTCGCGGGCACCTACGCCGCACGCGCCGGAGGGACGGTCGCCGAATGGCGGGCCGTGATGCAGGCCGAGACCTGGTACACGCCCGAGGAGGCGGTCGCGGCCGGACTCGCCGACCGCGTCGCCACCGCGGACGAGACCGGCACCGCCGAGGGCGAGCAGATCACCCCAGGCGCGTCGTCGAGCAGTTGGTGGGACATGTGGGACTCCCTGCGCGACCAGTCCCGCTTCGACCTCACGGCCTTCACCTACGCAGGCCGCGAGCACGCCCCGGCGCCCGCCATGCCGGGCCGACAGACCCCCGCGGCGTCCGCCGCCGGGAACCGCACCAACCATGAGGAGAGGGGCGGCGACGTGGCTTTCAGCGACGAGCAGCTCACCACCATGCGTCAGCGGCTCGGGCTCGCCGCGGACGCCGACGAGGCGACCATCACGGCCGCCTTCGAGGAGGCGCTCGACGAGCGCGCCGAGCCCAGCACGACCCTGCCCGAGGGTGTCGTCACGATCGAAGCCGCGACGCTCGCCGAGCTCCGGGCCGCGGCCCGGCGCGGCGACGAGGCCCGCAGTCAGCAGGAGCGCGACGCCCGTGTCGCGCTCGTCGAGGCCGCCATCCGCGACGGCCGCATCGCCCCGGCCCGCCGCGAGCACTGGCTCTCCGCCCTGGCCGCCGATGCGGGCGCGGCCGAGACGCTCGCCGGCCTCGAGAAGGGACTCATCCCCGTCGACAACGAGATCGGGCACTCGGGCGTCGGCCCGTCCGACTCCGACGCCGACTCCCTGTACGCAACCGTCTTCGGACCGGAGGCCTGAGCCATGGCTGACTACATCCCGATCTTCAAGCCCGGCGACGACATCACCATGACCGCCGGCGCGGCGATCAACGCCGGCGAGCTCTGCTACGTCTCCGCGGCCAACACCGTCCAGAAGACCGCCGCGGCCGTCGAGGACTGGCTCGGCGTCGCAACGACCGACGCCCCGAGCGGCGGCAAGGTCGGCATCACCTCCGGCGGTGTGCAGGAGCTCGCGGTCGCCGCGGCCGTCGTCGCCGGCGACGTCCTGATCTCCGCCGCAAACGGGCGCGTCACGCCGATCGCGTCGGAGACCAACTACGCCCGGGTCGTCGGTATCGCGCTGACCGCCCAGTCCACGACCGGCCAGAAGTGCCGCGTCAAGATGGCCCGCTGACCGGAGGACCCGATGCCCTACACCTACCCGCCGGCGGCTCCGACCGTCTCCGGCGACGTCACCAGCATTCACCGACTGCTCAAGGAGCCGACACTCATCGAGCGCCGGCTGCGCACGATCGCCGAGCAGCGGTTCATCGCCGACGCGCTGCTCACCGGCCGGTTCACCGCCGAGGGCGGCGCGATCCAGTACGAGCAGGGCGAGTCGCTCTACACCGACCGCACGCCCGAGGCCATCCGGCCGGGCATGAACTACCCGATGGCCGGACTCGGCATCGGTCCGACGCAGATCGCCGAAGTCCAGAAGTGGGGCCAGGACGTCCCGGTCACCGACGAGTCGATCAAGCGACTCAAGCGCAACCCCGTCGACCGCGCGTTCCTCAAGCTGGTCAACCAGATGGTCAAGCAGGTCGACGGCATCTCCATCGCCGCGATCGTCTCGGCCGTCACCCAGACCGCCGCTGCCGCGGCCGTCTGGTCGAGCGCGACGGCCAAGCAGATCTTCCTCGACGTCGCGAAGGCGAAGGCGGCGGTCATCGACCTCAACGAAGGCTTCGAGCCCGACACCGTCGTCGTGTCGACCACCGCCTGGACCTACGCCATGGCGACCTTCGCCGACGCCGGCTACCTGCCTCGTGAGGACCGCAGCGCACCCGTCTTCACCGGCCAGTTCCCGGTCATCGAAGGGATGCGCTGGCTCGCGACGCCGAGCACTCCGGTCGCGAACGCAGCTCTGCTCGTCGACTCGACCCAGCTCGGCGGCATGGCCGACGAGCAGCTCGGCGGACCCGGCTACGCGGGCAGCGTCGCGGGCATCGAGACGAAGTCGATCCGCGACGAGGACAACGACGGCTACAAGCTCCGCGCCCGCCGGGTCACCGTGCCCGTCGTGCTCGAGCCAAACGCCGGCTACGTCATCACGGGGGTGACCTCCTGATGAGCGAGGTCTACGAGGTCGTCGGTCCGCTCGCGGTCATCAAGTCCAGCGACGGGAAGCTGCACTACTACTACTCCGGCTCCCAGGTGCCGGACGGCTACCCGGAGCCGGAGCTCGAGCGTCTCGCCGGGCTCGGACTCATCGCCGCGGTCGACGTCCCCACCCCGCCCGCCGACGATGCTCCCAAGCGGCCAGCCAACAGCGCGAGCAAGGCAGCGTGGGTCGCCTACGCAGTCGAGCTCGGGATGGACCCGGACGAGGCGGCCGAGCTCAACCGCGACCAGCTCGCGGAGCGCTTCCCCGTCGAGGCGTAGGGCGAGGCTGTGTACGCCACCGAGGTCCTGTCGCTCGAGGCCGCGAAGGCGTACCTCAACGAGGACCTCGAGTCGACCGTCAACGACGACGAGCTCACCGAGTTCATCGAGGCCGCAGTCGCGCGGGTCGACAAGCACCTGGGGCTCGATCAGATCCCAGGCGCCGGTCTGGCCTACGCGGCCGAGGTGACGCCGCTTCAGCGGTTGGCCGTCAAGACGGTCCTCCGCGTGTACTGGGACACGCAGCGGACGTCCGTGACCGACCGCAACGGCTACACGGCCCAGCCCTGGGAGGACGACAACGGCCCCGCGGGGACGGCGTCGATCCGGTCGAAGTTGACCGACCTGCTCGGCCAGGCCGCCGCCGAGCCGAGCGGGTCCGGCGCGGCACCCCAGGGCGCGTTCCCGCCTCCATCGTGCTGGCCGGACCCGGCCGACCGGAGGCGAGGCTGGTGAGCGCTCAGCCTGTGCCTGTGGCGATCGGTGCGCTGCACACGATCGTCCGGGCCGCGGCGACGGAGGCCCAGACCGAGGACGACAGGATCCGCGTCGACCTCGGCAACCCCGGGAAGTTCTCCGAACGCCGCGCGATCGGCGTCGGCCTCTCCGCGGTCGACGCCGGCCCGATCGACGACCGGGACATCCGCAAGACGCTCGGCTACGACGTGCACGCCTTCGACATCGCGTGCATCGCGCTCGCCTGGTCGGGCGACGAGAACGACAAGCTCGGCTGGATGACGAAGGCCTACGACCTCGTCGACGTCGTCCGTGCGGCGCTCGAGGATCCCGCCAACCGCGGCCTCGGCATCCCTGCCGTCGTGCAGTCGGCGCGGATCGCTGGGTCGTCGTTCTCGTGGCGCACCGACGGCCAGGCCGCCAAGGCCGTCGTCGAGTTCCCGGTGCGCATCAACGCCCTCCGCCTGCGGCGGTAGGGCCCAACCGAAGTTCGCCCCCGGCCGCCCGGCTGCGGGGCTTGTCCGCATGTCCAGGAGGAGCCCGCAGTGGCGTCACGCATCAAGAACATCGAGCCGGCGACACCGCCGCCGGACGGCTGGGTCGTGCTCAAGAAGGGCGAGAGCACCCAGACCGTGCACCCGGACGCAGTCACGTACTGGGTCGACAAGCGCAAGTGGGAGCGGGTCGTCGACGCGCCGGCCACGGCCCCCGCGACGGACAAGGAGGGCTGAGTCATGACCGCTGAGCCGATCAACGTCGGGGAGAAGTACTCCGCCCTCGACGGTCTCACCTACGTCTACGTGCCGACCATCGCCGCCGGCACCCTCATCCCCACCCGCACCGAGATCGACGACGGCGTCGACCTGTCGACCGAGGTCATCGAGTGGGAGGGCTTCGAGATCACGTCGGACGGCATCGAGCTCAAGGGCCTCAAGCGGTTCAAGGGCGAGATCCCCGGGATGATGTCCGCCGCCGAGTCGAGCCTCACGCTCTACGCGGACCGCGGCAACGACGACGTCAGCTCGATCCTGCCGCGCGACACCGCCGGATTCATCCTGCGGATGCCGGTCGGCGACGTCCCGACGAAGAAGATGTCCGTCTGGCCGATCCGGGTGAAGTCGCTGACGCCCGTGTTCTCGACCGAGGCCGCGACCGCCTACAAGGTGGCCATGAGCATCACGGCCGAGCCGAACGAGAGCGTCACCATCCCGGCCGCGGCGACTCCCTGACGTGGGCCGCCGGGAACGCCTCCGGGCCCGGCAGCTCCCGACCGAGTCGGTCCGCCTCCCAGACCCGGGAGGCGGACCAGACGAGGTCTTCGAGCTACGGGCGATCCCGCCCGACGAGTGGGAGAAGCTCCTCGGCGAGCACCCGCCGACCGAGGAACAGGCGGAGAAGGGCGAGACGTACAACCCGACGACCTTCCGCCCCGCGCTGCTCGAGCGCTGCGTACTGACGCCCGACGGTGAAGAGCCACTTACCGCACAGGACTGGGCCGACCTGTCGGCCAGCCGAAACCTCGCACCAGGCGAGTTCATCCGGCTCTACAACACGGCCTACGCCCTCAACGACAGGAGCCCCCTCGTCGTCGTGGGAAAAGGCTGATCGGGGGCCCGCAGTTCGCCGAGGAGATGGCTTACTGCGGCCCCCGCGGCATCCCGTGGACCGAGTTCCTGTCCTGGGACAAGTGGTCACGCGACGCGGCGATCCTCTGGGCCCGTCAGCAGGCCGAGACCTGCACCTGCGGAACCCGTCTCGAGGAGTGGGACCCGAAGGCCGGCGGCCACCCCGCGGCCTATGTCGCGACCGTGCGGTCGTGCCCGGGCTGCGCCGCTCTCGAACGACGCGATGAGCGACTGCGGGCCGAGATCGAGAAGGGCGAGAAGCCGCGCGGCTCCCGCGCCGTGCTGAGGGTGCAGCGGCCGTTCCGGCCGTAGGACGGAGCACAGAGTGCGTTACCGGGTCACAGGCCAAGCTGAGCTCGGTCGCCTGGCCGGAAGGCTCCGAGAGGCCGCAGACGGAGGCCTCCAGCGGGACGTGAACGCCGAGCTCCGGGCGGCCGCCAAGCCTGTCCGTCGCGCGGTCCAGGCGGCCGTCCTCGGCGCGTCGTTCCCCGACGCCGAGCCTGCCGCGGGCGGCGGAGGCGAGAGCCGCGGCCTCAGGGCCGGGCTCGCGCGCGCGACGGAGATCCACGACCTCAGCAACGGCGTCCGCTTCGCCGTCGACGGCAACAAGGTCGGGATCGAGCGCGGCCACCGCCTCGCACAACTCACCGACACCGAGACCGCCCCTCGGTGGCGACACCCCGTCCGCGGTCGCCGTGACCGCAAGTGGCGCACCCAGATCGGCCGTCCGTGGTTCTTCGTGACCATCCGCGGCGGCCGTCCGAAGTTCGAGGCCGGCGTCGAGCGCGGCATGGCCAAGACAGCACGACGAATCGAGGGCTGAACAGCATGAAGTGGCAGATCCCGTACGGCGACCGCACCTGGGAGTTCGACGACTACCGCATCACCGCGTCCGAGGCCCGGCTGCAGAAGAGGATCACCGCAGGCCTCACGCCGACGGCTGCCGATACCGCGCGCGAGGAGATGGATCCCGACGCGTGGGTCGCCGCGCTGGCCATCGCCCGCCGGCGCGCCGGGCTCCCGCTCGACGAAGCGATCGCCATCGACGACGAGCGGTTCGAGCTCGGCGACATTCTCGACACGACGACGTCGGTCCTTCAGGCGCGCGCGGCGGAGGTAGCCGCCAAGGACACCGACAAGGCCGATACCGACGACGCAGAGCCGCGCGCGGTCGACGAGGCCGCGGAGGTTTCGGAGGGCCCAGAGGCCTCGGCCGCGGTCTGACCCTCACGCACCACCTCGTAGGCACCCCCGGCTGATCACCGGGGGTAGGGCGGGCCTCGGTTGTCGAGGCCTGGGCCCGCCCGATCTCCCTCGGCACGACTCCGCGAGGGAGCGCACCCGTGGCTTCGATGACGTTCGACATCTCCGCGCGCAGCGATGCGGAGCGGACCTTCCTCGCCGACGCCGCGGCCGCGGAGACGCTCAAGAAGCGTCTCGACGCGCTCGACCGCACCAAGGTCGAGCCCAAGGCCGACCTCAACATCACCGCGGCCACCACCAAGATCACGCAGCTCAAGGGCCGCCTCGACGCCCTGCGGAACGTGCGCGCCCGAGTCGACGTTGACGGCGCCGCGGAGGCTCGCCGCGAGGTCACCGGGCTCGTCGTCGAGATGCGGAAGCTCGACAACCGCACGATCAAGATCCGCCTCGACGCCGGCGACACCAAGCAGCAGGTCACGACGATCCGAGACCGGCTCAAGACAATCCGCGACGTCGACGTCCGCCTGCGGATCGACTCGACCGGCGAGCAGGCCGCGAACCGCCTGACGACGAAGATCATGACGCTGCGGCAGCTCTCGCCGATCCGCCTCGAGGTCCGCGTCGACGACGACGGGAAAGCCCTCACCCGGCTCGGCGAGCTCAAGGCCGCGGCCATCGAGCTCGGCCGCACGCGCCCCAACATCCAGGTCACCGCGGACATCGCGGCGGCTATGGCCCAGGTCACCGCCCTCGCTGCGCGCCTGCGGGGCCTGTCTGCCACCGCACGCGTCGACCTCGACACCGGCGGGCTGCTCGGCCAGCTGGCCCGGGTTCAGACCGAGCTCAACACCCTCGCGGGCGGGAAGCTCTCGATCACCGCCGACACCCGCCGCGCGATGGAGGAGCTCGCGCTGCTGCGGGCCCGCCTCGTCGAGCTCGGGACGATGGACGTCTCGCCGGAGGTCGAGGCCGAGACGGCGCAGGCCAAGGCGCGCATCGTCGAGCTCGAGCTGATGCTGTCCCGGATCGCGGGCAAGCAGTACACCGCGAACGTCAAGGTCGACGTCGACAAGACGCTCGCCGACCGCATCGCAGGGATCACCAAGGGCCTCATCGCCATCGGCGCCGCCGGTGGCGTCGCTGCGGCCGGGCTCGGGACCGCGGTGCCGGCCGTCGCCACCCTGGTGGGGTCGCTGGCCCAACTCGTCGGGCTGGCTCCGTTGGCTGTCGGTGGCCTCGCCGCCCTCGGCGCCACCGTCGCGACCGTCAAGGCCGGCCTCATCGGGATGGACGAGGCCTTCTCCGCCCTCGACGACCCCGCGACGTTCGCGGCGGCCCTGAAGGACATGGCCCCCGCCGGGCGCGAGTTCGCGACCTCGGTGCGCGACATCAAGACCGCCTTCGACGGCGTGCGCCTCGACGTCCAGCAGAAGCTGTTCGCCGGGTGGGGTGCCGAGGTCAAGTCCCTCGGGCAGACCTACATGCCGCTCCTGAAGAGCGGCATGGGTGGGGTCGCGACGGAGCTGAACGCCGTCGGCAAGGAAGTCCTGTCGTTCGCCAAGCTGCCCTCGACCGTCGCCGACGTCGATTCGATCTTCAAGAGCACCAAGCAGTCCCTCGTCGAGGCCCGCCCCGCCGCCGTGAACATGGCCGCGGCGCTGACCGACATCGGCGTCGTCGGCACGACCATGCTGCCCCAGCTCTCGGGCGGGCTGACCAGCGCGACCGGCCGCTTCCGCGAGTTCATCGCGCAAGCCCGCCAGTCGGGCGAACTCAAGGGCTGGATCCAAGGCGGCGTCGACACCCTCAAGCAGCTCGGCTCCATCGCGGGCAACGTCGGCTCGGTCCTCGGGTCCATCTTCACCGCCGCCAAGGCCAGCGGATCGGACTTCCTCTCGACCCTCGACCGGGTCACCGAGAAGGTCGCCGCGTTCTTTCGCTCGACCGAGGGCCAGTCGACCCTCATCGCGTTCTTCACCGAGGCCCGCGCCGCGATCGATGCGCTGCTGCCCGGGCTCGGGACGCTCGGCACCTCCGCCGCGGCCGCGCTCAAGGCCTTCTCCGAGACCGGTGGGCTGCAGGCCGCCGGTGAGGCGATCTCCTCACTGGCCGACCGCATCGCCCCGCTGATCGAGCGGGTCGGCTCGCTGGCCGGCGGAGCCCTTTCCAACCTGGCCTCCGCGGCCCAGATCGCCGGGGCAGGGCTGCAGCCGCTGATCTCGGTCGTCGGCGCCGTCACCGACGGGCTCGGCCCCCTCGCACCGGCGATCCTCGCCGCCGTGGTGGCCTTCAAGGCGCTCGGCCCGGCCGCAGCGGCCATGGCCACGCTCGGGACCCGGCTGGGTGCCTTGGCGACCTCCATGGGCGCGAGCGCGGCCGCCGCAGGACGCGTGACGACCGCCGTGACCGCCTTCGGCCGGGCCCTTCCGGTGATCGGGGTAGCGGTCGTCGCCCTCGGTGCGCTGATCGACGCCAACGCCGGGAAGACCGACCAGCTGGCCCAGGCCGTCATCGCCGGGTCGAAGTCCATGGCGCAGGCGGTCCAGGAAGAGCGCGCGTCGACCGAGGACTGGCTGACGACCAAGCCCGGCCTGATGTCCGACGCCGAGTGGGCGGCCTTCAAGGAGGAGCAGGCCGTCCGCAAGGTCGGCGACGCCTACAACGAGCAGTACGCCGCCTTGTCCCCCATGCAGAAGCTGCAGGCCGACGTCGCGATCGCCCAGAACAAGCTCAACGACGCCGTCGTCCAGTACGGCGCCGGGACCCCGAAGGCGACGGCGGCCGCGGCCGAACTGGCCGCGGCGCAGGGCCGACTCGACGCCGCCACCAAGGCGGCGGCCGACTCCACGAAGTCCCTCGCTCAGCGGCAGCAGGAGCTCGTCGCCAGCGCGCAGTCGAGCCTCTCGGCGATGCTCGACCTCGAGGCGGCGATCCAGAAGGCGGCCGACGCTGAGAAGGCGGCCAACGAGGCCGCACGACAGCACGGGGCAGGGTCGGCCGAAGCCGCACAGGCCAACCGGGACTTCGTCGCCAGCGCCGACCAGGCCGCACAGGCCGCACAGCGCGACGCGGAGGCACGGGCGAATGCGGCCGGCGCGAGCGACGCTGCCGCCCAGGGCACCAACGCCTACGGGGCAACGCTGCTCCAGCTCGCCGCGAACGCGGAGGGGCCCGCGCGCACCGCGCTGCTCGGATACATCGGGAAGCTCTCCGACGCGCAGCTCGCCGCGCTTTCGGCCGGCGCCGAGGCGTCCGGGTTCGCCACGCAGCTGCTCACGCTGCCCGACGGCCGCACCGTGAAGATCGCGGTCGACCCGGAGACCGGCAAGATCATCACGACCCAGCAGCTGCTCGACAACATGCACGACAAGACCGTCGTCATCAACGGCAACTCGGTCCCGGCCGAACAGGCCCTCACCGGCGTCCTCGCGGCCATCCAGGCGGGCAAGGGCTCGGTGTCGATCGACGGCCAGACGGTTCCGGTCTACACGGCCCTCCAGCAGGTCCTGACGGCTCTCGGCACCGCTACCGGCACCGTCACGATCAACGGGCAGTCCGTGCCCGCCCAGGACGTCCTCACGGCCTACCTCGCCGCCGTCAACAGCGGCTCCGGCACCGTGACGATCAACGGCCAGTCGGTACCCGCGGACCAGGTCCTCACCGCGCTGATCGGTCGCGCGGACACCTCGACCGGCACGGTGAAGTTCGACGGCGACCCGTCTCTCGCCAACGGCAAGATCGAGCAGACGGTCAAGTTCGCCGACGGCTCGACCGGCACGATCACCTTCGACGGCAACAACGTCCCCGCCAACGGCGAAGTCACCGCCACCGTCAAGTTCGCCGACGGCTCGGTCGGCACGATCCAGATCAAGGCCCGCGACGCCGGCGCAACGGCCACCGCCGCGATCATCCGCTCGAGCATCAGCAGCATCCCGGCCGTCATCAACGTCGTCACTCGGATGGCGACCGGGCAGGGCGCCACCCCGGCAGGCGGCGGCGTCATGGGCTACGCCGGCGGCGGCGTGGTCAAGCCGCTCCGCGCGTCCCGCGGCTATGTGCTGCCGGGCTACGCGCCCGGGCGGGACACGATCCCGGCGATCCTGTCGGCCGGTGAAGCCGTCCTGGTACCCGAGCTGGTCAGGATGCTCGGCGCCCGGCGCATCCTCGCGGCCAACGCGGAGGCCTCCAGCGGCCGCAAGCCGGCGATCGTCGGCAACATCGCGGCGCTGATGGACGGCTCGATCGGGCGCATGGGGCCGCGATCGTTCATCGGCGGCTCGATGCGCTTCGCCGGCCGCGCCGGGGTCACACGCGACGAGCTCGCCGCGGCGGTCCCGAGCGCGATCGGGTCCGTCGTCGGCCCGCTCGGCGGCAACAGCGCCACTGCCCTCGCCGGCGCCATCGGATCCCTGCGGGCCGAGCTCCGCGCCCTTGCGTCGGCCGGCATCACGCGCGCCGACGTCCGCGAGCTGGTCGAGGCCGTCCGGTCGGCCCGGCCGGCGATTCACCTCGGTGACTCCCGAGACCCGGCCGAAAACGCCCGAGCGATCGAGCTCGCCGCCCGGTTCTCCTCTCGCGGCTGACCAGCCGGTACCGCTCCCCGTTCCTGCTCTGTCCTGGAGGTCCCGTTGGGGTACAAGCACGCCGAGCTCATGGCGCAGGCCGATACCCGCCTCGGGTCCGGCACGCCTGCGACCTGGTATCTCGGCATGTCGCTCACCGTCTCGAACGCAGACGGCTCGGGCTTCACCGAGCCCGGCTCCGGAGTGAACTACGGCCGCGTGGCGATCTCGAACAACACGACGAACTGGCCCGCGGCCGTGCTGATCGCCAACCGTGTCCTCAAGCGCAACGGCGCGAAGTTCACCTTCGCGAACCCGACCGGCTCCTGGGGACTGCTGGTCGAGTGGGGCCTCTTCCTCGCGCTCACCGGCGGCCTGCCGCGTATCACTAACCCGCTCAACCAGCCGATCTCGCCGAAGTCCGGCAACACGCCGGTCGAGTTCGACATCAACGCCCTCGAGCTGCCGTTCGGCGGGAGCTGACCCGTGCCCGACGTCCGCCAGCGCGCCGGCAACGCCGTCGCCACCGGGCAGAGCGGCACGGTCAAGGTCGTCCTCGACGCGCCCACCCAGCCCGGCAACACCGTCGTCGTCATAGCTGCCGGGACCCGCGACGGCTGGCTCCCGTGGCCGATGGTCCTCAACGCGTCCGGGTTCTCCTCGGCCGTCGATCGAGTCGAGGACGAGCTGGCGGTGGTCGTCTGGTACCAGGCGAACGCCCCCGCCATGTCCCAGGTCAGCGTCTCGACGCTGACCGGGCGCGCCTTCCAGGTCCAGGTCCTCGAGCTCACCGGCCTCGCCCAGTCCGCGGTGCTGGACAAGGTCGCCGTCGGCGGCGACAACGACGACTACAAGGCAGGCTCCTCCACCCCGCGATCCGGCTCGACCGGCAACACCAGCCAGGCCGACGAGTTCGTCCTCGGCATCGTCGCCAACCGCTACTCCTCGGGCCAGTCGGGATTCACGGGTGGCCTCGTCCGACTCTCGGACACCGTCACCCCGGACCGGTCCTCCGAGGACGACTACAAGCGCTGCCGCCTGACCGTCCACGCCCAGGTCACCAACCAGGTCGGGTCCTGGTCGATCGGCGCGCAGCTGCCCACGAAGCGCGACTGGATCGCCGCGGTCCTGACGTTCAAGGGCGGCACGATCGGCCCCGCGCGCATGACGTCGGTCGACCAGGCGCCGGTCCTGACGACATCCGGCGGCAGCGGCGACCTGACCGTCTTCGGTCCGCTCGTCTCGACCGGCCAGCCCGACGTGTTCGCCGCGACCGGCGGCACCGGCCGCATGGGGCCCTTCGAGCTCCAGCTCCGCCTCGGCGGCTGGGACGGCTTCACGATCGGCGAGGGAGCCGACGTCCGCGTCAACCGGGTCGAGGGCCTCAGCGGCTGGGAGATGCGGGTCTCCGACGGAGACCTGTCGCGAGGAGACGGCTCCTCTCGTGGGATCGACCTCCAGTCGCCTCGGCAGGTCGTCATCGAGATGAACTTCGACGACGTCGACCACGCCGCGCTCGAGGACGTCACCCAGCAGCTCCTCCGCGCGCTCAGACCCCAGAAGACCGAGGACTGGGATCTGCTGTTCCGGTTGCCCGGGATGCCCCTGCGGATCCTGCGCTGCCGGCCCATCAAGGTCGGCAACGACATCACCGCCGAGCAGCTGCTGCGCCGCGACCTTACCGCGGCGCTGCGCGCGGCCGACCCCCGCATTTACAGCGCCCGCGAGCGTTCGATACCGGTGCCGGTCACCCCGGCCGGGCAGACCGTCGTCGACGTCGCCTCTGTGCCCAACATCGGCAACGCGCCCGCATGGCCGCTGATCCGGATCACCAACAACGACGTCGTCCCGGTCACGCGCGTCCAGGTCGTCAACCCCTCGTCCGGATCGGCGTTCGAGGTCGCGACGGTCATCCCGCCAGGCAGTCAGCTCACCGGCGACATGCTCGCGTACGTCACGCAGTCCAGCGGCAACGTCGTGTCTCTCGACGAGCAGCCGAAGTACGGCGCCTGGGTCCCGCCGCGCGAGCCGCTCTCGATCGCCCCGGACCCCTACGCGCCCAACGGCGTCAACGCCGTCTGGTGCCGCACGACCCCCGAAGGCGCCGACGTCCTCGTCGCCCTCGAGTACCGCGACACCTGGTCCGGCTGATCCACCCACCCGCCGAGAGGAAGGCCCTGCCTTGAGCGATACCTCCCCACCGCTGTACGACCCGGAGATCCACACCGTCGAGGACGGCGACCCGTTCGTCCGCGTCGAGCTCTGGTGCCTGTGCGGACTCGCCCACCGCCAGCTCGACCCCGTCTCCGCGGTGGTCCCGCAGATCGCCAGCTTCCGCCGCCGCCACGACGGGCCCGGGCACGGGCCCACGGACCCGGAGACGGCCCTGGCGGAGCGCGAGGCACGTCGGGAGGCCGGCCACCGCGCGCTCGGCATCCAGGGCGCCTACGAGCCGCGCGAGCGCGACACCTCCGACCTGCCGACCGAGGGCCACGACTGGGCCGCCGACACCGCTGGGGGCGAGTGACCATGGCCAACGCGCTCTACAACAAGGGCCGCGAGAAGTTCCTGCGCGGCGAGATCTCGTGGAACACCGACACGATCAAGGCCGTCCTCGTCGACGCCGCCGACTACACGGTCAGCCTCACGACCCACGAGTTCCTCTCCGACATCCCGACGGGCGGCCGAGTCGCAACCACCGCGGCACTGACGAGCAAGACCACAACGGACGGCGTCGCCGACGCCGCGGACCCGACGTTCGCCGGCGCGAGCGGCGACCAGTCCGAGTACATCGTCCTCTACAAGGACACCGGGTCCGCCGCGACGAGCCCCCTCATCGGGCTGATCGACACCGCGACCGGCCTGCCCGTACTCCCGAACACCGGCGACATCGCCGTCGTGTTCGACAACGGCGCCAACAAGATCTTCAAGCTCTGACCAGCGGGAACGCTGTGTCACTGCGAGCGCGCGGAAGGCGGTGACCCGTGCCGCCCTCCGTCCGCTCGGTATCGACGGCGTCCCACGACACCGGCACGGTCACCGTCACGAAGCCGAGCGGCACCGTCGCTGGGGACCGGCTCGTCGCGATCTGCACCCGCGACGAGGGCGCCGGGACCGGGGCGTGGGGCTCCAACCTCTTCACCCTGGTCAACGCCTCGACCATCTCGGGCGTCGGGCGCATCCAGGTGTGGCAGCGCACGGCCGGCTCGTCCGAGCCGGCCAGCTACACCTACACCGACTCGTCGGGCAACAGCACCGGCACGGTCCACCTCTTCGCGCTCCAGGACGTCGACCCCACCGCGGTCGTCGTCGCTGCCTTTAACAACGGCGCCGCGGCGACCAGCGTCGTCGCACCGTCCATCCCGAGTGCGAACTACACGGGTGTCGACCCGCTGCTCCTCTGCGGGTTCTACGGCCTGATCAACACAGGGGCGAGGACCTGGACCGCGCCGTCCGGGATGACCGGGCGCGGGACGATCACGCCGCCGTTCCAGTACACGAGCGCGTTCGCCGCGAGCCTGGGGCTGTCGGGCACGCCGGCCACCGGCACCCGCACCGCGACGATGTCCTCCCCGGGCAAGCCGTGGATCGCATGCTCCGTCGTCATCCCGTCGACGGCCGCCCCGCCGCAGGAGCTCGACCCGTCGTCGATCCCGTCGGCGGAGGCGTGGGGCACCCCGACGATCACGCCCGGCGCGGCCAGCGTCGCGACGACCTCGATCGCCTCCGCGGAGGCTTTCGGGACACCGACGGTCGCGCCGGGAGCGGTGCCTGTCGGGGCCTCCGGCATCCCGACCAGCGAGGCGTGGGGCACGCCGGCGCTGCAGCAGACGATCACCCTGGCGGGCATCGGTTCGGCGGAGGCCTGGGGCACACCGACCGTCAACGTCGGCCCCACGGTCGCGCCGACGGGCATTCCGTCGGCAGAGGCCTGGGGCTCCCCCGCCGTCATTCCCGGCGTCGTGAGCGTCGGCGCCGCCGGCGTCGAGTCCGCGGAGGCCTGGGGCACTCCCACCGTGCTCCCGCTGATCAAGCCCGAGGGCATTCCGTCTGCGGAGGCCTGGGGCGCTCCGGCGCTGCTGCCCGGCGCCGTAGCCGTCTACCCGAGCGGGATCCCGTCCGCGGAAGCATGGGGCGCTCCGATCGTCGTCCCCGGGCCGATCAGCGCAGCAGCCACAGGCGTCCCCTCCGCGGAGGCCTGGGGCACGCCGACGCTGCGGCTGCACGTCGTGCCCGGCGGCATCCCGTCGGCCGAGGCATGGGGTGCCCCGACGGTCCTCGTCGGCAGCGTGACGATCTTCCCGTCCGGGATCCCGTCGGCGGAGGCGTGGGGCATCCCCGCGCTGACCGTCACGATCGACCCGACGGTCATGCGCGGGATCCTCACCGAGCGCACCGGCCCCCGCTACGAGCTCGTGTGCGTCGCCCGCCTCCCCGCCTCGGCCGGACCGCCGACCTTCGAGGAGGTCGAGCGTGTCCCGCTCCGGACGCTGTCGTGGTCCTCGGCGCTCTCGTCCGCCCAGACGCTCTCAGCGACCTGTTCGATCTCCAGCCTGCCCGAGCCCGTCCTGCAGCGACTCCGCAAGCCCGACGAGCTCGCGACCGAGTTCTGGCTCAACCGCGACGGCCGGCGCGTCTTCGCGGGCCCGTTCATGACGCTGCGCCCGGTCGGCGGCGAGTACGTCGCGATCGACGCGCTCGGCATCTACGCCTACCTCCAGTACATGTTCCTGACCTTCGACATGCCGTTCGCCCAGGTCGACCAGCACTTCATCGCGAAGGCGCTCGTCGACCACTGGCAGGAGCACCCGACGATCCGCCACGGGCACTTCGGCATCGACACCTCCGCGGTCACGCCATCCGGGGTGCTGCGCGACCGCACGTACGTCGCGATGGAGGGCCACCAGGTCAGCCGCCGCGTGCAGGAGCTCGGCGCCGTCGAGGGCGGCTTCGACTCCGAGATCGACCCGACGACGCGGCGCCTCGAGCTGTGGACCCCGCAGAAGGGCGTCGACCGCTCGACGGGCTCCGACGCGATCGTCCTCGACCGCCGCAACATCGCCGACCCAGGCCTCGCCATGTCGGCTGCACCAGGCGACCTGGCCAGCGTCGCGATCGGCACCTCGAGCGCGGCCGGCGCCGACACCGCGCTCTGGTCGATCGCCATCAACCAGCAGCTCGCCGCCGCGTACGGGGCGGCCGGGGTCATGTCGTCGTGGCAAGACATCTCCGAGCAGGGCACGCTCGACGGCCACGTCAACGCCATGCTCGCCGCCCGGGCCGGCGCCCTCGTCGCCCCCGGCCCCCGAACCCGGGTGACCGCGGACGCGGACATCAGCGCCTACGACGTCGGCGACACCGTCGCCTTCGACGACTTCGTCCTCGGCATCTCCGGCGCATGGCGAATCCGGAAGCGGACGGTCGACGTCGCCGAATCCGGCGAGGAGACGGCGTCTCTCGAGTTCGTGTGATGGGGGTGCCCTGTGGGCGATGACGGGCGCGCGTTCGAGGACGCCGTCGCGATGGCACAGAAGAACGCGGCCGACCTGGAGGACTTCAAGCAGACCATCCTCGCCCGACTCGCGCTCCGCCCGACCGGTGACATCGAGGAGACCCTCCGACCGTCCGCGAAGCCCGGGACGCTACTGCTCAACGGCCAGACCGTGAACCGCGCGGACTACCCGGCGCTGTGGCAGTGGGTGCAGGACCAGAGCCTCGTCGGCAGCGGCAAGCCGTTCGGAACCGGGGACGGCTCGACGACGTTCGTGCTGCCGAACTACGCCGGGAAGATCGCGCGCGGCGTGGCCTCGGGCGAGACCGTCGGGCAGCTCACCGGCGCGGACTCGCTGACGCTGTCCGCGGCTCATCTACCGTCGCACAAGCACAACGTCGGCGTCACCATGACGAGCGGCCACGCGCACGCGATCTTCGGCAGCGCCAACCACGGCGGCCACGGCAACGGCGGCGTCGTGCTGGTGCCCGAGGGGTCGTTCTACGGCGTCGTGACAGGCCCTGTGCAGTCCCTCGGCGCGCACGACCACGGCGAATCCGTCGAGGGCCAGAACAAGCCCTACATCGTCGCCGAGACCGCCGTCGGCTCCGGCTCGCCGATCGACCTGCGGCAGTCGGCGTTCGCTGTCAACTGGCTGATCTACACGTGAGCCGCGGCGACGTGATACGCCAGCTCGCGGCGCTGCGCGAGCGGGTCCTCGACGGCCCCCCGACCGGCACCATCGAGCCCAATCGGAGCCACCGCGCGCCCGGAATGGAAGTCCTCGACGGCCGCGCCGTGCTGCGGGCGATGCACCCCGAGCTGTGGCGCTGGGCCGTAGACAACGACCTCGTCCGTCCCGGGCTGTTCGGGGCCGGCGACGGCACCACGACCTTCGTGCTGCCGGACTTCCGCGGCCGCCTCACCAGTGGCGGCACTCCCATCAACTGGCTGATCCACACCTGAACAGAGGAGCGCCCGTGGCGATCGAGGTGACCGACGAGATGCGGCAGGCGGTCTACGAAGCCGACTGCGAGGCCAAGGGCCACATGTTCGTCTTCGACCGGATGTTCCAGAGCACCGACGGGCACACCTCCGTCGTCTCCGGCCCTGACCCGGACACCCTGCCGCACGTGCGTTGCCAGCGGTGCCCGAAGGTCTGGCTGCTGATCGACGACCCCGGCAACGACTACGCCGACGCGGTCGCGAAGCTACGCGGTCGCGGAGCCCCCGTCGGGCTGGTCCGGCCTCGCCGGTTCAAGGGCCAGCTGCGCCGCCCGGAAGCGCTCGAGGCATGAGCGTCGGCGCCTGGCTCCTCTGCGGCGCCGCCGCGCTGGCCCTGTCGGGTCTGATCGCGCTCCTCATCGCCCGATTCATCGAGACAGGCCAGCGGTGAGCCCCGGCCGCGCCATCGCGACCGGAGCCGTCTGGGCGCTGTTCGTCCTGGTCGTCGTCATCGTCGTCGCGGTCGCCCACGGTTCACCGCTCGTCGGGCCGGACCGCCCCTACACGGCACCGACGGCCGCCGTCCCGACCCCGCCGGAGGACGGCCGGTGACGCCCACCCCCACGCGCACGGTGATCGAGGAGGTCACGGCGATGCCCACACCAGGAGGCGACGTTGGACGGGCTGCTGACCTCGATCGTCGGGGCCGCCCCGCAGCTCGGCGTGACGGGCCTCCTCCTGGCCGTGGTCGTGCTCCTCGTCCGCAGGGAAGTGCAGACCAGCGAGCTGCATGGGATCGAGATGGAACGGCAGGCCCGGATCCACGACGAGGAGATCGCCGAGCGAGACGAGGAGATCGCGGCGCTACGCACCCGCTGCGACCGGCTGCAGGAACGGCTCGACGACGAGATGGAACGGCGGCGGGCCGCGCAGGACACCGGTCGGCACCGGCTCGACTGATCCACCGGGCCGCGAACTCGCGGGCGTTGCTGATCATCGCAGTGGCGCTGCTCGGCGGCTCGATCGCCTGGACGAGCGTGGCCTCGTCCGCCGCTGAGCAGCGCGCCCAGTCGACCGCCGTCGACGTCGCCCGCCCGCTCGCCCGCATCTGCGACGACCAGCCCGCCACCGCAGCCGCGGCCGGCGCCGACTGCGAGAAGGCCGCCCAGGTCGCCGCCCAGCCCGTGAACGGCCGCGACGGCCGCGGGATCACCGGCACCACGATCCGCGACGGGCACCTCGTCGTCACCTACGACGACGGCACCAGCCGCGACGTCGGCCAGGTCGTCGGCGCAGACGGCCGCTCGATCGCCTCGACACTGCTCGAGAACGGGCGGCTGATCCTTGTGCTCTCCGACGGCACCCGCAGCGACCTCGGACTGATCACCGGGCCGGCCGGACGCGGAATCGCCGCCGCCTCGACCGACGGGGGCCGGCTGCGGCTCACCCTCGACGACGGCTCCGTCCTCGACGCAGGTCCACTACCGGTCGGACCGAAGGGCGACGACGGCCAGACCGGCGCGCCCGGCCCAACCTGCCCCGAGGGCTTCGCCCCGATCGAGACCGAGGGAGCGACGGGCGTCGACGGCACCACGTACGCCCGCGCGATCACCTGCGTCGACCCGACCTCAGCAAAGCCATGACCGGCGCCGACTTCCCGATCTACGACCGCCTCCGCGGCGAGCGCCTGGCCGACGACGTCCCCAACCACGGCCGCGAGCCCCGAACCGAGGAGCTACCCGTGCTCGAGCCGCGGCCGTCGTGGGCCGGCGAGAACGCCGGCGCGGAAGACCTGACCCACGACGACCACCTCGCGCGGCGCACCGACAACGGACTCCGGCCCGACGACGAGCTGCTCCAGCAGCCGCCCCAGGACCCGCACTGGAGGCCAGATGCCGACCGCTGACCAGGTCCTCGACGTCGCCCGATCCCAGATCGGCACGGTCGAGAACGCCCGCGGCGAGCAGCCCTACGGCGCCTTCTACGGACTCAACGGGCCGGCGTGGTGCGCAATGTTCCAGTACTGGTGTTTCAGCCAGGTCCCCGGCGGCGCCGCGCTCATCCCGAAGACCGCATACACGCCAACCTTCTACCAGTGGTTCGTCGACCGCCGGCAGTCCTCCCGGACCCCCGTGAAGGGCGCCCTCGTCTTCTACGACTGGCCCGACTCCGTCCCCCGCATCCAGCACGTGGGGATCGTCGAGGCCGTCAACCCCGACGGCTCCATCACCACGATCGAGGGCAACACCACCAGCGGCCAGGCCGGCGACCAGTCCAACGGCGGCGGCGTGTGGCGCCGGCGCAGAACCACGTCGGCCGTCGTCGGCTACGGCCTGCCCGCCTACGACCGAACTCCCCTGGAGGACGACATGCCGCTCACCGACGCCGACGCCGAGCTCGTGGCCAAGCACGTCTGGGACCACATGATCTACAACAACTGGCTCGGCCGAGAGGAGTGGGCGCGCACCGTCCTGGGCGCCGAGCAGGACCGCGTCATCCGGCAGAACATCGCCCCGTTGCAGGGCGAGCTCGACGCCCTCAAGGCCGCCGTCGCCGCGCTCGCCAGCGGCCGCGCTCCCGCCGATCCTGGCGCCGCCGTCCCAGTCGCGGCGGCCCCGGTCGACCTCACCGCTCTCGCCGCGGCCGTCGCGGACGAGCTCCAGGCCCGCCTGTCCCGGAAGGAATAACCATGCCCGACCACGCACTGACCGACGACGAGCTCGCGCCGACGGTCGCCGTCGACAAGACCGTCGAGGTGAAGGTCGTCGTGTCCGCGCTCGTGACGCTCGTCGCGGGCGTCGCCCTGTCCCTGCTCAACGCTCTGCAGACCGACTCGTCGATCCTCGGTGGGCTCCCGCCGTGGCTGCAGTTCGTGCTCATCACCGCGATCCCGCCGCTCGCGACGTTCGCAGCCGGCTACGCGCAGCCGTCGAACAGGGTCTGACCCCGCTTCGTCCGCTCCCCAACACCAGCGCCCCCGCCATCCCTCCTCAAGGGGATGGCGGGGGCGCTGTATGTGTTCCTACTGCGACGGGAACAGCTCGGGGCAGAGGTGCGCCTTTGCCGCGTAGTAGTCGGTGAGCCAGCCCATCTGCCGAGCTGTCATATACATGATCGTGTCTCGGTCGGCGGTCTTGAGCTTCGCCGCACCATCACACAGGGCGTGCCCCTGCTCGAGGTGCTTGCCTGGGTCGCTGAGCTCAATCTCGCTGCCGTCACGCTGCACCTGCGCCAGGAAGGCGTCCTCGGCAGGGGTGTTGCTGCAACCGGCAAGCACGAGCGGCGCCAGCGCGGCGACGAGGACGAGCAGGACACGACGCACGAACGATCAGTCGCTCCGTGCGATCAATCCGTTACGCCCCGCGGCCGCGGCTCACCCGTCCAGGACCCGCGGCCGCGGCGCCGAGGCCTGCGGCAGCCGATGCAGAACGACCAGCCTGACGCCGCCGAGCCGCATCGCTCCCGCGGCACATTGGCCGCAGACCAGGAACGCGACGGTCCCTCCGACGACGGCAACCTCGACCTGGCGGCGGCACCCCCGACTGGCGCAGCTCATCGCGACGGACCCCGGAACGTCTCGATACGCCGGCGGTCCCGCCAACGTGCTGCTCGCCGCCGCCAGACCTCGGCCGTGCCGCCGTGCTCGCACGCGAGGTTCTCGGCGAGCGCGACGGCCCCGGCGAGCGTGAGCCCGCCGGTCGTCAGGTGGACTTCGTAGTCGGCTGTGCGCTGGTCGTACGGTTTGCTCACGGCCCCTCCCAGGGGGGTCGAGGGCCCGGCCGGCGTTGCACCGTCGTGCCGGGCCCGCCTGCTCCTACGTGCCTCGGTTCGCAGGCGCGAACAGAGTGCAGAAGATCGCGGAAAAACGCGCAGAATCGCACCGGAATGCGCACGACGCACACCACCGTGCGACGTCGTGCCCTACGTCTCCACCGGCGAAGCCGCCCGCGCGCTCGGCGTCTCGATGCGCAGCCTCCAGCAGTGGGCGAAGGACGGGCTCATCGAGCCGGACTTTCGAACCGTCGGCGGCCACATGCGGTGGGACGTCGAGCGCGTCCGCGCCGAGCTGCGTGCCAACCTTCGCGCGATGCGCGACGCAGCCGAGGCCGACGAGTAGCCCGCTCATGACACCTGCCCGAGACCGTCGGGGCCGCCTGGCCCGCGTGGGCCTCTCGGCGCGAGACTCCTCGAGAGCCGATCGAGCGCAGCTGCGTGCTGCGCCGTCGACGAGGCAATGTAGAGCCGCGTCGACGAGGGGCTGGAGTGGCGCATCAGCTCCTGGGTGAGGAGCAGGTCCCGGGTTTGCCGGTAGGCGGTCGTGCCGAAGAAGTGCCGGCACCAGTGCAGGGTGTACGTCATCCCGATCGACTCGAAGTACTGCGCGACGAGGTGCGACAGGTAGTCCGCCCTGATAGGCGTGCCGCGCGCAGTGCGCCACAGCGGGCCGCTCCGGACGCCGAGGTGCTTGCGCAGGATCGGGTCGACACCCTTCGGTACGGGCAGCCGGTAGGCCTTGCCACCCTTCCCGATCCCGGAGAGCACCAGGCGTCCGTCGATGTCGGCGACGTCCTCGTTCCGGATCTGCGCGACCTCCATCGCCCGCAGGCCCATGTAGGCGGACAGGACGAGCCACGTGAACATCGGCTCGGGTGCGCACTCCAGGGCGAGCTTGAGGTCGGCCTGCGGGATCGGCCGCGCGCTGCGGCTCTCGATCCGCGGCCTGGGTAGACGACTCGCGGGGTCGATGTCGAGATGCCCGGCCTCGACCATCCAGCGATAGAAGGCCACGACGTGGTTGGTGTACGTCGCGATGGAGCTCATCGAGACGCGGAGCGAGGACTGCCACCGGTCGAGGGCGTCGGGTGTTACATCGAGCAGCGGGCCGTCGAGGTGTGTCATCAGCCTCATCAGGCATCCGCGGCGGTGCCGGATCGTTGCCGGGCGGGCGCCAGTGCGCCGCAGGTAGTCGCAATGCAAGCGGACGAATCGAAGATCGGCTTCACTAACACGTTCCATGGGGATTACGTCGGCGACACGCCTGCGCACGTTGCGTGATTTCACGCCGTTCGCCTAGTTTCACTCGGCCAGACGCGATCCATCCGGATCACGTCCGCTGCGCCGTTCGCTCCCACGGTCGCCGTCGCGTCGCCACCAAGGTCATCTTGTGTGGCCCCGCAAGGATCCGGCGCTCCGAGCTGCGGGAACGGGATTACGCTGCCCGGCTCTGCCGCGGAATACCGAGCCGTAACCGATCTTGCGCACGCGGGTGTCCGCGTCACGACTCTCCGTGATCATTCGGGCGAACCGGCGTTCCCGGGGCGACGGGGTGCAACAGCCCCGGATGATCGGCGGGCAACGACCGCTTCACGACGACCCACGACAGCGCCACGCACGCCGCCACCAGCGGCCAGGTCAGCGCGACGCGGGCGATCCCGAGCGCGACGACCTGGTCCGCGGCGTACAGCGGCAGGAACACCACGAGCCGCACGAGGTACTGGCCCACCCACACCCAGCTGGCCCGGCCGTAGGCGCGCAGCAGGTCCGGATCCCGGCGCCAGCGCGTCTTCCGGCCGAGGACGAGTCCGACGACGACCCCCAGCAGCGGCCAGCGGATCACGATCGAGACCGCGAACGCCAGCGCGCTGCCGGCGTTGCTCACGATCTGGACCAGGAAGAAGTCGACGGCCCGTCCGGTCGCGACCGCCACGGCCACCGCGACGGCGACGGGCAGCAGCCCGAGCAGCACCGACCGGGGCCGGTGTCCGCGCGCCAGCCGGTAGGTGGCGACGACACCGGCGACGACGACCGCCGCCGCGCCACCCACGGCGACGGCGGACGTGCTGCCCAGGGCCTGCGCGACGAGCCAGCCGACGACGAACGCGCCCGCGGGCAGCGTCGCGTCGACGGCGCCGTGCCGGCCACCGAGGATCTCGCGCAGGGTCGGCTCGACGGGCGTACGAGGAGCGGTCACATAGGTAAGGGTGCCCTATTGCGGCGATCCCATCACCCCTCTGGCGTGAGCCGGGCCGTCGGGTGATCCTTAGGCTTGCACCACCCGACCGTGGGATGACGCGCGGGTGAACGACGCCCGGGCGTGGACGGTGGCGCAGCGCAGTTTTGATCGAGGGGGTTGCCATGCGCGCCAGGAACACGTTCGTCGCCATCGGCGACAGCTTCACCGAAGGTCTCGACGACCTGTGGGACGACGGCTCGCCGCGAGGCTGGGCCGACCGGGTCGCCGAGCGCCTGGCCGCGGGCCGTCCGGACTTCTCCTACGCGAACCTTGCCGTGCGCGGGAAGCTGCTCGACCAGATCGTCGAGGACCAGATCCCGGTGGCGGAACGGCTGCGGCCCGACCTGATCACGTTCTGTGCGGGCGGCAACGACATCATCGGCTTCCACTGCGACACCGACGACCTCGCCGCGCGCTTCGACGCGGCACTGGCCCGGCTGGTGGCCACCGGCGCCGAGGTGCTGATCTTCACGGGGTTCGACCTGCGCAAGATGCACCTGCTGCTGCGCCGGCTGCGCGGCCGGGTCGCCTGCTACAACGAGCTGATGCGGGCGAGCGCCGAACGGCACGGCTGCCGCGTCGTCGACCTGTGGGCCATGGACGTGCTGGCCGACCCGCGGGCGTGGAGCCTGGACCGGCTGCACCTGACGCCCGAGGCCCACGAGCGCGTCGCGCTGCGCGTGCTGGAGGTCCTCGGCGAGCCGGTGCCGGCCGACTGGCGCACGCCGTGGCCTGCGGCCGAGGCGCCGCGCTGGCGGGCGCGCCAGCAGTCGGATCTCGTGTGGTTCCGCGACCACGTCATGCCCTACGTCCGCAAGCGGCTGCGCGGTATCGCGATCGGCGACGGCTACCTGCCCAAGCGTCCGGAGCTCACGCCGGTCGTGCCGATGGTCACCCCCGTCGACGCCGAACATCCGGTGTAGGGGGCGTGCCGGGCCCGCCCGGGGCAGGGCGGGACCGGCGAGGTGGCGGGCCGGGTCAGCGCGGGACCGGCGTGAAGTCCCGGGCCCCGATGAAGTCCGGACGGCGGGCCGGTGCGTAGAACGGCTCGACGCTGGTGTTCTCGACGCTGTTGAACACCACGAAGATGTTCGACCGCGGGTACGGCGAGATGTTGTCCGACGAGCCGTGCATGCAGTTCGAGTCGAAGAACGTCGCCGACCCGGCCGCGCCGGTGAGCATCGCGATGCCGTGCCGGTCGGCCAGCGCGGTGAGGCTGTCCGGATCCGGGGTGCCGATCTCCTGCTCCTTCAGCGACGCCCGGTAGTGGTCCTCCGGCGTCTCGCCGACGCAGGACACGAACGTCCGGTGCGACCCCGGCATGATCATGAGACAGCCGTTGTAGGCGAAGTTCTCCGTGAGCGAGATCGAGCAGCTGACCGCGCGCGGCAGCGGCATCCCGTCCTCGGCGTGCCAGGTCTCGAAGTCGGAGTGCCAGTAGAAGCCGCCGCCGCCGAAGCCGGGCTTGTAGTTGATCCGGCTCTGGTGGACGTAGACGTCCGAGCCCAGGATCTGCCGGGCCCGGCCCGCCACGCGCTCGTCGGCGACCAACCGCGCGATCGCGTCGCTGATGCGGTGGACCTCGAAGATCGACCGCACCTCGTTCGACGACTTCTCGACGATGCAGCGCTCGTCCCCGCGCACGGCCGGATCCGTCGCCAGCCGGTCGAGCTCGGCCGCGTAACCCGCGACCTCCTCGGCCGTGAGCAGCTGGGGCACCTGGACGAACCCGTCGCGCTCGTGCGCCTCCAGCTCCTGAGCGCCGAACATCCCGCCCTCGGGGCCGCCCCACACCGTGGGCTCGGCGCGCTCGATCAGCGCGGGGGTACTCGCGATCCGGGTGTAGTAGCGGTCGTCGGTCCGTCGGTCACTGCCGGTGACGGCAGTCATTCAGCTCGCCTCCTCGACTCTCGTCTTCTGCACCTCGGCCTGCGCGGCGGCGGCCGTCTCGTCGGGCTCGATCCTGATCAGCGGGTACACGCCGTTCTCGTCGTGCACCTCCCGCCCGGTGACCGGCGGGTTGAACACGCAGACGGTCCGCATCTCGGTGCGCGGCCGCAGCTGGTGACGCTCGTTGCCGCTGAGCACGTAGATCGAGCCCGGTCCGAGCTGGTAGGTGACGTCGTTGTCCTTGTCGTAGAGCTCGCCCTCGCCCTCGGTGACGAACACGGCCTCGATGTGGTTGGCGTACCAGAAGTCGTTGATCGTGCCCGCGTCGAGCACGGTCTCGTGGACGGAGAACCCGACGCCGTCGCCCGCCAGCACGATGCGCTTGCTGCGCCAGTTGGGCGTCTTGACGTCGCGGTCGGTGTCGGTGATCTCATCCAGCGTCCGGACGATCACGGTCAGGCTCCCTTCACCACGGTGCGGACCGACTCGGCGATGACGGTGAGTCCCTCGTCGAGCTCGTCGTCGCTGACGGTCAGCGGGGGCAGCACCTTCATGACCTCGCTGAGCGGGCCGGATGTCTCCATCAGCAGACCACGTTCGAAGGCCGCGGCACAGACCTTGGCCGCCTGCTCGGGCTGCTCGAACTGCAGGCCGCGGGCCAGCCCACGGCCCTTGACGGTGATGCCGGCCTCGGCGTTGTCGGTGGCGATCCTGGTGAACGCCTCGTCGACGTGCTCGCCCTTGGCCAGCGTCGAGCGCTCCAGCGCGTCGTCGGACCAGAACTCGCGCAACGCCGCGGTGGCCGTCACGAACGCGGGGTTGTGGCCGCGGAACGTGCCGTTGTGCTCGCCGGGGCTCCACTGGTCGATCTCCGGCTTGATCAGCACGAGCGCCATCGGCAGCCCGTAACCGGAGATCGACTTCGAGACGGTGACGATGTCGGGCTCGATCCCCGCGATCTCGAAGGAGAAGAACGGGCCGGTCCGTCCGACGCCCATCTGCACGTCGTCGACGATCAGCAGCATCCCGTGTTTCTTGCACAACTCGGCGAGGCCCTGCAGCCACTCGATGCGGGCCGGGTTGATCCCGCCCTCGCCCTGCACGGTCTCGACGATCACGCCCGCCGGCTCGTTGAGCGACGAGCCCTGGTCCTGCAGCAGCCGCTCGAACCAGAGGAAGTCCGGGACGGTCCCGTCGAAGTAGTTGTCGAACGGCATCGGCGTCGCGTGCACCAGCGGCACGCCCGCACCGCCGCGTTTCATGGAGTTGCCGGTCACCGAGAGCGCGCCCAGCGTCATCCCGTGGAAGGCGTTGGTGAAGTTGATCATCGCTTCCCGGCCGGTGACCTTGCGCGCCAGCTTGAGCGCCGACTCGACCGCGTTGGCGCCGGTCGGACCCGGGAACTGGATCCGGTAGTCGAGGTTGCGCGGTTCGAGCACCAGGTCGCGGAACGTCTCGAGGAACTCGCCCTTGGCCGTGGTGTACATGTCCAGGCCGTGGGTGACGCCGTCGCGCGTCAGGTAGTCGATCAGCGGTTTCTTCAGCGCGGGCGGGTTGTGCCCGTAGTTGAGGGCACCGGCGCCCGCGAAGAAGTCGAGGTAGGAGCGGCCGTCGACGTCGGTGAGGCGGCTCCCGCGCGCGGTGTCGAAGACGACGGGCCAGTTCCGGCAGTAGCTGCGGACCTCGGACTCCAGCTCACCGAAGACGGTCTCGGATCGGGCTCCGGGAGCGCGGCGAGTGGTTCCGGCGGTGGGCGTCTCGAGCATTGCAGTCCCTACGGTCGTGTCGATCACGTGGTCGTCGGTCGTCGGTGTCGTCAGGGCGGTCGTCTTCGTCGGATCGGTCGTGGTCATCTGCTGTCGAATCTCTGCCGTCGGATCGGAAACGCCGCGCGGCTGCGGTGCCGTCGCGGTGGGATCGCGATGGGGATCGTCGCGATCACGATGCCGCGTCTCCGAGGGGAGTCACGGTCGGGCGATGTCGGGGAACGGCCGTGGGGATGGGGTACCGTTCCGGGCGGCGGTGTGCGGCCGCCCCGGGTGGTGCGCTCAGGCCGCGAACGGCCCGATCCGGTGGAGGATCTCCGGCTCGTGATCGGCGCCGAGCTGGTCGGCGGAGAACAGCTCGGTCCTGGCGACGGGCGCGCCCCGGCGCTCGGCGAACGCCGTGAACAGCCGCTCGGACGCCTCGTTGTCGGGCGTGATGGTGGTCTCGAGGTGGTCGATGTCGGGCACCCGCTCGGCGAGGGCGTCGAGCATGCGGCCTGCGACGCCCAGGCCCCTCGCCTCGGCGTCGACGGCGACCTGCCAGACCACGAGGGTGGAGGGGGCGTCCGGCCTGCGGTAGCCGGTGACGAACCCGATCGGCGGGTTGTCCTCGTGGCCGAGCCGCGCGACGACCGAGGTCGCGCCGAAGTCGCGGCACCACAGCAGGTAGGCGTACCGCGAGTTCAGGTCCAGCACCTTCGACTCGGCGGCCAGCCGGGAGCACTCGACGCCGTCGTCGACCGTCGGGGCCGAGATGACCACGACGGGTGGCGGACTGGCGGGATGATCGGTGTCCTCGTCTCGCGCCAACATGGTGATCCAAGGTAACAACCGAATTGCCGACGTGCAGCCCCCGTGAGTCCCCGACCTGCGAAAACACAGAAATTCTGTGAGGTGCTCCACGGAAATGTTTGGCGCCGGCCGATGCGGGGAAGTACATCGGACTGCGCAGCCGAAATAGTTCCGATATCAACGGCCGCGTGGGCACGGGAAACATCTCCGTACCCACGCGGCCGTATCCGCACCCGTCGTGATCAGGTCATCACGAACCCGTCGTAGCCGCGCACCGCGACCTCCTCGCACGTCTTCGCGTAGTTCGCCATGCCGCCCGCGTAGGGCATGAAGACGCGCGGCTTGCCCGGCACGTTGGCGCCCAGGTACCACGACGTCGACGCCTGCGGCAGGAGAGTGCGATCGGCGGCGCGGGCGACCTCGGCACCCCACTCGCGCTCCGCGTCCTCGGTCGTCTCGACCCGGTCGAGACCCTTGTCCCGCATGTGCTCCAGGCAGTCGATGATCCACTCGACGTGCTGCTCGATGCACGTCGGCATGTTGGTGAGCACCGACGGGCTGCCCGGCCCGGTGATCGTGAACATGTTGGGGAAGCCGGCGACCTGCAGACCCAGGTAGGTCTTGGGCCCCTCGGCCCAGCGGTCGCGCAGGGCGACACCGTCGCGGCCGCGGATGTTCATGCGCAGCAACGGGCCCGTCAGCGCGTCGAAGCCCGTCGCGAACACGATGCAGTCGAGCGGGTACTCGTGCTCGCTCGTGCGCATGCCCGTCGGGGTGATCTCCTGGATCGGCGTGGCCCGGACGTCGACGAGCGTGACGTTGTCGCGGTTGTAGGTCTCGAAGTACTCGGTGTCGATCGGCGGGCGCTTCGTCGCGAAGCCGTGGTCCTTGGGCAGCAACCGCTCGGCGACCTCCGGGTCCTTGACGATCTCGCGGATCTTGTTCCGGATGAAGTCCGACGCCGTGTCGTTGGCGGCCTTGTCCGCCAGCAGGTCCGCGTAGGTGGCGCGGAACCGCAGGCCGCCGAACTCCCATGCCGACTCGTAGGTCGCGGTGCGCACGTCGTCGTCGACGGCGAGCGCGGAGGTCTCGTTGATCAGGAACGGGTGGCCGTTGGTCGAGGCGCGCTGCACCGCACGGATCCGGTCGTACTCCTGCTTGATCTTCGCCGAGACCTCGGGCGACATGGGGCCGTTGCGCGCCGGGATGCTGTAGTTCGGCGTCCGCTGGAACACGGTCAGGTGCGCGGCCTCGGCGGCGATCACCGGGATGGCCTGGATACCCGTCGACCCGGTGCCGACGATGCCGACCCGCTTGCCGGAGAAGTCGACCTTCTCGTGCGGCCACTGCCCGGTGTGGTACCAGTCGCCCTCGAACGAGTCCAGGCCCGGGATGTCGGGGACGTTCGCCGACGACAGACAGCCCACCGCCGTCACGAGGTAGCGGCCCCTGACGGTGTCGCCCGCCTCGGTCCCGACGTTCCAGAGGCCGGCCTCCTCGTCCCACGACGTCGCGGTGACCCGGGTGTTGAGCCGGATGTCGCGCCGCAGGTCGAAGCGGTCGGCGACGTGGTCGAGATAACGCCGGATCTCCTCCTGCCCGGCGTACCGCTCGGACCAGGTCCACTCCTGCTGGAGGTCGTCGTCGAACGAGTAGGAGTAGTAGTAGCTCTCGGAGTCGCAGCGGGCGCCCGGGTAGCGGTTCCAGTACCAGGTGCCGCCGACCCCGTCGGCGGCCTCGAGCACGACGGCGCGCATTCCGCTGCGGCGCAGCCGGTGCAGCATGTAGAGCCCGGCGAAACCCGCTCCGACGACGACCACGTCGACGGTCTGCTCTTCGGTCATGTGTCCCTCCACTTCGAGGGTGCGGCTCGACGCCCGCGGACGCACGTCGGAGCGACGGACTGGGTCGCGTTTTAGTGTAACGAGCGGTCTACGAAACCGGCGGGTCTGCGATCAGACCGGTGTCCTGTCCCGGGCGTCGTACCGGTCGCGGGCCGCGGCGATCTCGTCCATGTGCCCGTAGGCCCGGTACCGGATCTCCGCGACGACGTGCTGCAGGCTCACCCCGAGCGGGGTCTTCGGAGGCTTCTACAGCCGCGCGGTCGCTCGTTTCGACCCGGACACGCCGACGAACCCGACCCTGAGGTCGATCGTCGCGGACGGCGACGTGGCCGTCGCGCAGTGGCGCACGACCGGCCGGACGGTCACCGGCGCCGACTACGACAACTCGTACTGCGTGGTGTTCACCGTGCGCGACGGGCGGATCGCCGAGGTGCCGGAGCACCTCGACACCGCCCACTTCGAGCAGGCGCTCTTCGGCCCGGCCGCGGTGCCGGCCCGGTAGCCGACGACCCGGTGGCGCGGTACGGGCTCAGTAGCGCGGTGCCGGCTGGGCTGGACGGTAACCGGGGTAGGCCAGCTCGGGCCGCTCCACGATCATCCGGCCCAGCGGCACCAGCGACACCGGGATCAGCTTGATGTTCGCCCAGGCCAACGGGATTCCGATGATCGTGATCGCCAGCGCGATCGCCGTCCCGAGGTGGCCCAGCGCCAGCCACCAGCCGGCGAAGATGAACCAGATCACGTTGCCCACCACCGAGGGGGCACCCGCGTCGGGCCGGCGGACGAGGTCACGACCGAAGGGCCACAACGCGTAGTTGGCGATCCGGAACGAGGCGATCCCGAACGGGATCGTGATGATCAACAGGCAGCAGATGACGCCCGCGATCGCGTAGCCGATGGCCAGCCACACACCGCACAGCACCAGCCAGATCACGTTGAGGACCGTGCGCATGACTCCGTCCCCTTCCTCCGGGACGACCCAGTGTGCCCGCGCCGGGGTCACCGTCGCCACACTCCCGAGGTTTTGCCGTCGGCTTGCCCGCTGAGCCACCGACGCTGGCCGGACCGCTCCTAACGTCCCGCGGGTGACCGCTCCCACCAGCAGCCGGGGCGACGCCGGCACCGCCCCGGCCCGCGCGACCGCGACCGCGCTCCCGGCCGTGACCGCGACCTTCTGGATCATCAAGGTGATCACGACGGGCGCCGGGGAGACGGCGTCGGACACCCTCGGCCACCACCTCGCGCCGCCGGTCGCGGTGGCGATCGCCGGCGCGCTGCTCGTCGTCGCGCTGGCGGCTCAGCTCACCGTCCGCCGCTACGTGCCGTGGGTGTACTGGTCGGCCGTCACGATGGTGAGCGTGTTCGGCACGATGGCCGCCGACGCGCTGCACGTCGGGCTCGGCATGCCGTACGTGACGTCGACGGTGCTGTTCGCCGTCGGCCTCGGGGTCGTGCTCGGCGCCTGGTGGCTGCGCGAGGGAACGCTCGCCATCCACAGCGTCACGTCGCGGCGCCGGGAGTGCTTCTACTGGGCGACGGTGCTGGCCACCTTCGCGCTCGGCACCGCCGTCGGCGACCTCACCGCCACGGTGCTCGACTGGGGCTACCTCGCCTCCGGGGCGGTCTTCCTCGTCGCGATCTCCGTGCCCGCGGCCGCGCACCGATGGCTCGGGCTCGGGGCCGTCCCGGCGTTCTGGATCGCCTACGTGCTGACCCGGCCGCTCGGCGCGTCGTTCGCCGACTGGGGTGCCGCGGCCCGTGCCGCGGGCGGTCTCGACATCGGCGCGGGCACCGTCACCGCCGTGCTGCTGGCGCTGATCGTCGTCCTCGTCGCGCGGCTGACCCTTGCCGACCGCCGGGAGGCGCTCGACCGGCGCGGATGACCGGCGTCGCGACGTCGTCGGCCGAGCCGGTCCCGCCGCTCAGCCCGCGCGGGTGAAGCTGCAGCGCAGGCTCTGCGCGGTGGAACTGCCGTCGCCGGCCAGGACGAGGGTGTCGCCGTCGGACTCGGTCACGGCGAGCCGCAGCGGCGGCTCCTGCGGGCGCGTGGGGTCGGTCAGCACGAGGACGTCGCCGTCGAGGGACCAGCGGGTCGGGCCGCCGCCGCGGCGCGTCGACAGGCCCGCGACGGTGCCGTCCTCGTCGAAACGCAGCGTCACCGTCCCCGCGCCGGGGCTGGGCACACAGGTGCCCGACCAGGTCCCGACGACGGCTGGTGCCGACCCGAGCTCGCCCGTCGCGGCGAGCGCGCCCAGTACCGATCCGGCGACCACCAGCAGCACGACGCCCGCGATCGCGATGTTGCGACGCCCGCGTGCCGTCAGTCCCGAACCGTCGCGGGCCGGACCGGAGGCCGGGAACGGCAGCTTGCCCGTCGCGGGGATCGGCTGGTCGGCCATCCCCGTCCAGGGGCCGGACCGACCGTGGGTGTGCCGCCCGTGTTCGGCGCGGTGCTGGACCTGCCACCCGGGTCCGGCCGGCCCCCGCTGCGGCTGCGGCAGCGGCCGGGGCACGGGGCCGGGGTGCGGGCCGGGTGGTCCGGGCGGCGGGCCCGCCGGGGACCGTGTCGGTCCCGGGCCCTGTGCCGGGTCGTGATCACCCACCGCGGTCCCCCGTCCGTCGCACGCTCGTGCCGCTCGGCCGTCGAGTCTCCCATCGGGGCACGCGGGCGTGGACGACCGGTCGCCGGGGTACGGCGTGGGGACCCACGTCCCGACGAGGAGGCCGCGATGAGCCAGGAGTTCCGCAAGGGCGACAAGGTGCGGTGGAAGAGCCACGGCGGCTGGGCCGAGGGCGAGGTGCTGCGCCGGATCACCTCCGACACCGAGGCGGGCGGGCGGACGGTCCGTGCGTCGGCGGACGAGCCGCAGTACCTGGTGCGCAGCGCCAAGAGCGGCGGCGAGGCCGTCCACAGGCCGGACGCGCTCGAGAGGCAATAGATCCGGGCCGCGGCGGGTTACCCGGTGTACGGCGCGAGGGCGCCGTGGACCGTCGAGGAGGACGCATGACCCGCACCGTGAAGATTCCGGGGCCCGACCACCCGATCACGATCGCGCCGGCCGACCGCCGCGTCGTCGTACGGGCGGGCGGGCACGTGGTCGCGAGCACGACGCGTGCGCTCGCCCTGCAGGAGGCCGACTACCCGGTGGTCTACTACGTGCCGCTCGCCGACGTCGATCCCGCGGTGCTCGCCGACAGCGACACCACGACGTACTGCCCGTACAAGGGCGACGCGTCCTACCACGACGTCAGCACGGCCGCCGGGACCGTCTCCGACGCGGCCTGGACCTACCGCGAGCCGTACGAGTCGGTCGCCCCGATCGCGGGCCACCTGGCGTTCTACCCGGACCGCGTCGAGATCGTCGCCGAGGAGACCGGACCCGGACCGCGCGGGTCCGCTTCGGCGAGTTAGCGATGGTTGTCCGGAAATGCCTTTCTATTCTCTCGGCGGCATTGTTCCGGATTCTTCCGGAAAGCGTCCGGGCCAGGTGAACAGCAGGTGAACCCACCCCGTCGGGTCGATGCAGAAATGCCGTGAGACATCGACGTCACCCGAACGGGGACGGACGATTTCCGGGTGACCGTTGTCCTCGTCCTGGTGGTCGTGACCGCCCTCGCGTTCGACTTCACGAACGGGTTCCACGACACCGGAAACGCGATGGCGACGTCCATCGCCACCGGCGCCCTGAAGCCGCGTGCGGCGGTCGCGCTCTCCGGTGCGCTCAACCTCGTCGGCGCATTCCTGTCCCTGAGCGTCGCCGCGACCATCGCGAGCGGCCTGGTGGACACCCGGCTCGTGACGCCGACCGTCGTGTTCGCGGGGCTGACCGGCGGCATCGTCTGGAACCTGCTCACGTGGTTCCTCGGCATCCCGTCGAGCTCGTCGCACGCGCTGATCGGCGGCGTCGTCGGCGCCACGCTCGCGGCGGCGGGCGCCCACGCCGTGCAGTGGCAGAACCTCGTGTCCAAGGTCGTCATCCCGGCCGGGCTCTCCCCCGTCATCGCCGGGATCGTGGCCACCGTCGGCACCTGGCTCGTGTACCGGATCAGCCGCCGGATCGCCACGGGAGCGCGCGACCGCGGATTCCGCTACGCGCAGATCGGCTCGGCGTCGATGGTGTCGCTCGCGCACGGCACGAACGACGCGCAGAAGACGATGGGCGTCATCACGCTGGCCCTGATCGCCGGCGGCAGCCTGCCGCCGTCGGCGAAGGCGCCGCTGTGGGTGATCGTCGCCTGCGCGATCGCCATCAGCGCCGGCACCTACATCGGCGGCTGGCGGGTCATCCGCACGCTGGGCAAGGGCCTCGTCGAGATCGACCCGCCGCAGGGCATGGCCGCCGAGGCGTCGTCGGCGGCGGTGATCCTGCTGTCGGCGGGCCTCGGCTACTCCCTGTCGACGACGCACGTCGCCACCGGCTCGATCCTCGGCAGCGGGGTGGGCAAGCGTGGCGCGCGGGTCCGCTGGGGCGTGGCGGGCCGGATGGCCACGGCATGGCTGGTCACCCTGCCCGCCGCGGGCGTCGTCGGCGCGGTCTCCTACCTCGTCGCCGACGGCATCGGCGGCACGGCCGGGGTCGTCGTCGTGTTCCTGGTGCTCGCGGCCGTCGCGCTCGGGATCTACCTGCGGTCGCGGCGCACGGCCGTCACCCCGTCGAACGTCAACGAGGAGTGGGCGGGCAGCAGCGTCGTGCCGCCGAGCGAGCAGACCCCGACCCCCGCCTCGGCCTGAGGAGCAGCCCGATGACCCAGTGGATCAACCTGCCCGCGATCGGGAACATCCTCCTGCTCGGTCTGGTGTTCGGCGCCGGGCTGCCGGCGCTGGTCGCCGTCGGCGTGACGATGCTCGACACGGGTCGCACGAGCGGCACGGACGGCACCGCCCGGGTGGCCGCCTCCCCGGCCCGGCAGACGGTCGCGTACCTGTGCTTCGCGGTGGTCCTCGCCGCGATCGCATTCGGCATCTACGAGGTCGTCACCGGCTGAGCCGGCGCCACGCTCCGAGAATCCCGGAAGGACACCCCGATGCCGCTCCCCCCGTTCCTGCAGTCGATCATCGACTGGGTGCGTGCCGGCTACCCGGAGGGCCTGCCCCAGCAGGACTACCTCCCGCTGGTCGCGCTGCTGGGACACCAGCTCACCAACGCCGACGTCACAGCCGTCGCCGACCACTTCGCCGAGACCGGCGACCCCGCCACCGCCGACGCCATCCGCGAGGCGTGCGCGACCATCTCGCACGCCGTGCCGCAGGACGAGGACATCGCCAGGGTGCGGGCCCGGCTCGCCGCGGGCGGCTGGCCACTGGCGCCGATCCACCCGTGAGTGGCGTTGGTCGCCATGGCGACCAACGCCACTCACGACCGTTCCCGGTTATTCCCGCAGAGGCCGAGGACAGGATCACGCTGACCTGGGCCCGGTCGTGTGCCATGTTGGGGTGATGCACGGCCCGGAGCAGGTCACGAGGCGCGTCGCGACGACGCTGCCCGGTCCCGAGGCCGTGCTCGTCGGCAGGCTGTGGCTCGACGGCCTCGGATCGCCCGCCGGGTTCTGACGCGCGGCCCCGCCCCGCGTCCCTGCCGGCCCGACCCGAAGGCCTCACCGTGCCCGATACCCCCCTTCACCTCGGCGTCCTGCTCGACGGCGCCGGCCGCCATCCCGCCGCCTGGCGCGAGCCGCAGGCCCGGCCCACCGACCTGTTCACCGCCGGCTACTGGGCCGAGCTCGTCGCCGAGGCCGAGCAGGGCCTGCTCGACCTGGTGACGCTGGACGACACGCTCGGCCTGCAGTCCGCCGACGCGTTCGCCCTCGACCCGCGCACCGACCAGGTCCGCGGGCGGCTCGACGCGTCGATGCTGGCGGCCCGCATCGCGCCGCTGACCTCGCACGTCGGGATCCTGCCGACGGTCGTCGTCACCCACACCGAGCCCTTCCACGTCTCGACGACGATCGCCACGCTCGACTACGTCAGCAGCGGGCGCGGCGGCGTGCAGGTGCGGGTCTCGGGCCGCGCCGAGGAGGCCCAGCTCTTCGGCAGGCGCACCCTGCCCACCGACCGCGACGAACTGCTCGCCGAGCTGTTCGACGAGGCCGCCGACGCCGTCGAGGTCATCCGCCGGCTGTGGGACAGCTGGGAGGACGACGCGATCATCCGCGACGCGGCGACCGGCCGGTTCGTCGACCGCGAGCGGTTGCACTACATCGACTTCGAGGGACGGCACTTCAGCGTGCGCGGGCCGTCGATCACGCCGCGGCCGCCGCAGGGCCAGCCGATCGTGGCCGCGCTCGCGCACCGTGCGGAGCCGTTCGCGCTGGTCGGGACGTCGGCCGACCTCGGCTTCGTCACCCCGCGCGACACCGCGGACGCCAGGACGACCGTCGGCGCGATCCGGGAGGCGCAGGCGGCGGCCGGGCGCGAGGCCGAGACCGTGCACGTCTGGGCCGACCTCACCGTCGTCCTCGACGACGACGCGAGCGCCGCCCGTGACCGGCTGGCCCGTCTCGACTCGGTGGCCGCGTACACCGACGACGCCCGGGTGTTCGCCGGGTCGCCGGCCGAACTCGCCGACCTCATGGCGGACCTGCGCACCGCCGGGCTGTCCGGGTTCCGGCTCCGCCCCGCGGTCCTGCCCGACGACCTGCGCCAGGTCACCCGCGGGCTCGTCCCCGAGCTGCAACGCCGGGGCCAGTTCCGCACCGGCTACGAGGCGTCGACACTGCGCGGGCTCCTGGGGTTGCCCCGGCCCGCCGACCGCTACGCCACCGTCGTCCGCGACCGTGCAGGGAGCACCCGATGAGCCGCAGGCAGATGCACCTCGCCGCGCACTTCCCCGGCGTCAACAACACGACGGTCTGGAGCGAGCCCGAGTCGGGCAGCCAGATCGAGTTCTCGTCGTTCGCGCACATGGCCCAGACCGCCGAACGCGCCAGGTTCGACTTCATGTTCCTCGCCGAGGGGCTGCGGCTGCGGGAGCAGAACGGCGCGATCTACGACCTCGACGTCGTCGGCCGCCCCGACAACGCGACGATCCTCGCCGCCGTCGCCGCCGTGACCGAGAAGCTGGGGCTGGCCGCGACGATCAGCTCGACGTTCAACGAGCCCTACGAGGTCGCCCGCAGGCTCGCGTCGATCGACCACCTGTCGGGTGGGCGCGCGGCCTGGAACGTCGTCACGTCGTGGGACAAGTTCACCGGGGAGAACTTCCGCCGCGGCGGCTACCTCGCCCAGGGCGACCGGTACCTGCGCGCTACACAGTTCCTCGACACCGTCATGACGCTGCTCGACTCCTGGCGCGGCGACGAGATCGTCGCGGACAAGGCGACCGGCGAGTTCCTGCGCGACGCCGACGCCGGCCGGTTCGACGTGCACGTCGACCAGTTCGACATCCGCGGCCGGTTCTCGGTGCCGCGCAGCCCGCAGGGCAGGCCGGTCGTGCTGCAGGCCGGCGACTCCGACGAGGGCCGCGAGTTCGCCGCCGCCAGCGCCGACGCGATCTTCACCCGGCACGGCAGCCTCGAAGCGGGCCAGGCGTTCTACGCCGACGTCAAGCGCCGGCTCGCGGCGTACGGCCGCACCGAGGACCAGCTCAAGATCCTGCCCGCCACCACCTTCGCGCTCGGGGACACGCAGGCCGAGGCCGAGGAGCGCGGCCGGCAGATCCGGCGCCAGCAGGTCAGCGGGCAGACCGCGCTGCGCTTCCTCGAGCAGGTGTGGAACCGCGACCTCTCGCACCTCGACCCCGACGGCCCGCTGCCCGACATCGACCCGCTCGTCGTCGACGGCGACACGCCGCGGGTGTCGCAGGGCCGCGCCGCCGACCGGATGTACCGCGACCCGCTCGCCACGGCCCGGGAATGGCGCGAACGGGCAGCAGCGAACAACCTCTCGATCCGCGACCTGATGACCGAGGTGACGTCGCGGCAGTCGTTCGTCGGCACCCCGAGCAGCGTCGCCGAGCAGATGGAGCGGTTCGTCGAGCAGCGGGCGTCGGACGGGTTCATCCTGGTCCCGCACATCACCCCGACGGGGCTCGACGAGTTCGCCGACAAGGTCGTGCCGATCCTGCAGGAGCGCGGCTCGTTCCGGGCCGACTACACCGGCTCGACGCTGCGCGACCACCTCGGCCTCGCCCCGCTCGACGCCCGCGCGAGCGTCTGACCCCGTCCGACCCGAAAGAGGAAGCCCGTGCCCGTTCTGCAGATCGTCGTCGGCAGCACCCGGCCCGGCCGCGTCGGCGCGCCCGTCGCGGCCTGGATCGCCGAGCGCGCGAGGGAGCACGGCGGCTTCGACGTCGAGGTGCTCGACCTGGCCGAGATCGACCTGCCCATGTTCGACGAGCCGATCCACCCCGTCCGCGCGCAGTACACGAACGAGCACACGAAGCGCTGGTCGGCGACGGTCGCGCGCGGCGACGCCCACGTCTTCGTGACGCCCGAGTACAACGGCTCCTACCCGGGCTCGCTGAAGAACGCGATCGACTTCCTCAACCACGAGTGGCGCTACAAGCCGGCCGGGATCGTGTCCTACGGCGGGGTCTCCGCGGGCACCCGGGCGGCGGTCGCGCTGCGCAGCGTGCTGACGACGTTGCGGATGGTCCCGGCCGTCGACGCCGTCCACATCCCGTTCATCGGGGAGAAGATCGCCGACGACGGGACCCTCGTCGCCAACGACGTCATGGTCGCCGCCGCCAAGACCATGTTCGACGAGATCGCCCGCCTGCGGACCGCCATCGAACCGCTGCGCCCCCGCGCCTGACCCACGTCCCGCGCCCGCGAGCCCGCGGGACGTGGTCGGTCCGCGACCCCGCGTCGCGCGCAACCCCAGCGTCGTCCCGCGGCCGATCCGCAGCAGTGAGGTTGCGCCGGGGTCGGTGGCGTCGGGGCGGGGCCGGGTCCCGGGTCGGACGAAGGCGGGGTGGAGCGGTTGACTGGCCGCATGACCACAGCGATCGTGGCCACCGCGTTCGGTGGCCCGGAGGTCCTGTCCGTCGTCGACGTCGACGTGCCCGCGCCCGGCCCCGGCGAGGTCACGGTCAGGGTGGTGGCCGCGTCGGTCAACCCGATCGACCACAAGCGCTTCAGCGGCACGATGGGCGCCGACCCGGCGAGGCTCCCGATGCGGATCGGCAGCGAGGCGGCGGGCGTCGTCACGGCCGTCGGTCCCGGCGCGGAGGGCCCGGCCGGCCCGCTCGCGGTCGGCGACGAGGTCGTCGTGTACCCCGCGCCCGGCGCGTTCGCCGGGGAGCTCACCGTCGCGGCGCGGAACGTCGTCCCGAAGCCGGCCGACGTGTCGTGGGAGGAGGCCGCGGCGGTGCTGCTCGTCGGCGCCACCGCGGTGCACGCCCTCGAGGTCGTCGGAGCCGGTGCGGGCGACACCCTGGTGGTGCACGGTGCCTCGGGCGGGGTGGGCTCGCTCGTCACACAGCTCGCGCTGGCCCGCGGCGCCGCCGTCGTCGCGACGGCGAGCGAGCGGCACCACGAGACGTTGCGCGGCTACGGCGCGGTCCCGGTCACCTACGGCGCGGGGCTCGCGGACCGCATCCGGCGGGCTGCACCGTCCGGTGTGGACGCCGCGGTCGACACCGTCGGCACCGACGAGGCCGTCGACACCTCGCTGGAGCTGGTCGCCGACCGCCGCCGCATCGTCTCGATCGCCGCGTTCGGCCGTGCCTCCGAGGGCATCGCGCTGATCGGTGGCGGGCCGGGCGCGGACCCGGGCACCGAGATCCGGTCGAACGCGTGGCGCACCCTGCTCCCGGCGCTGGCCGACGGGACGCTGCGCGTCGTCGTCGCCAGGACGTTCCCCCTGGTCGAGGCGGCCGAGGCGATCGCGCTCGTCGAGAGCGGGCACGCGGGCGGCAAGGTCGTGCTGCGGCCCTGACGGCACCCGCCCCCGGCTGGGCCGAGTGCCTGCGTCGGAACGTCACCGGCCGGACACCTCGCCGACCTGAGGAGCGGGCGGGATCTGAGTACGGTTCCCCCGGGAGAGGTCCCGCGCGGTCCGCCGGGACGCGTTCTGTGGGAGGTCGCAGCTGTGGTCAGCCCCCGTCGTGCTCAGACGATCGCCTATCCGGCCACCGGCGCGCGGCCGCGGCTGCGTGACACCGAGCCGCTGGCGCCGCACGTCATCGTCCTCTTCGGCGCCACCGGCGACCTCGCCAAGCGGAAGCTGTTGCCGGGCATGGCCTATCTGGAGCGGTCGTCGCTGGCACCGGACATCCGCGTCGTCGGCACCGCGATGGAGGACATCACGACCGACGAGTTCCGCGCCCTCGCCCGTGCCGCGATCGAGAGCTTCGGCATGCACAAGCTCGACGACGAGGGCTGGGCCCAGTTCGCCGAGCGGCTCACCTACGTCCCGCAGAGCGCGGGGCCGGAGGGGCTGTCCTCCGCGGTCAAGGGCGCGCAGGAACTGTTGGGTCCCGACTGCCGGCGGCTGCACTACCTTTCGGTGCCGCCGAGGGCCGCGGAGGCGGTCATCACGATGTTGCGCGACTCCGACCTGGTGGCGGACTCGCGCGTCGTCATGGAGAAGCCGTTCGGCTCCGACCTCGCCAGCGCGATCCGGCTCAACGACTTCGTCCACGAGGTCTTCGACGAGTCGCAGATCTTCCGGATCGACCACTTCCTCGGCAAGGAGGCCGCGCAGAACATCCTGGCGTTCCGTTTCGCCAACGGCCTGTTCGAGCCGATCTGGAACCGTAACTTCATCGACCACGTCCAGATCGACATCCCCGAGACGCTCGGCCTGGACCTGCGCGCGAACTTCTACGAGTCGACGGGCGCCTACAAGGACATGGTCGTCACGCACCTGATGCAGGTGCTGGCGTTCGTCGCGATGGAGCCGCCGACGGCGCTGGAGCCGCGGGCGATCAGCGAGGAGAAGAACAAGGTCTTCCGGTCGCTGCTGCCGATCCACCCGTCCGACGTCGTGCGCGGCCAGTACGTCGGCTACCGCGACGAGGAAGGTGTCAGCCGCGAGTCCGACACCGAGACGTTCATCGCGCTGAAGGTCGGCCTCGACAACTGGCGCTGGGCCGGCACCCCGTTCTACCTGCGGACGGGCAAGCGGATGGCCGAGGGCATGCGCATCATCTCCATCGCCTTCAAGGAGGCGCCGCGGACGATGTTCCCGACGGGCTCCGGCGTCAGCTCGCAGGGACCGGATCACCTGACCTTCGACCTCGCGGAATCGGGCCGGGTCTCGTTGTCCTTCTACGGCAAGCGGCCGGGACCGGGGATGCGACTGGAGAAGCTGTCGATGCAGTTCTCGACGCAGGAGACCGAGCACGGCGGCGACGTCCTCGAGGCCTACGAGCGGCTCATCCTCGACGCCATGCGCGGCGACCACACGCTGTTCAACACCGCGGAGGGCATCGAGTCGCTCTGGGAACGCTCGGCGCCGCTGTTGGACGACCCGCCGCCGGTCAAGAGCTACCCGCAGGGCACGTGGGGCCCCAACGCGATCCACCAGCTCATCGCCCCCAGCGCCTGGCGGCTGCCCTTCGAGCGGGCCTGGCGCGAGTAGCGGCCGCGCTCCCCCTCCGGGCGCAACCTCACCGTCCTCGCGGGCGAGGTGGATTCAAGGGTTCGTCGCAACACCCTGTCGAGCTGGGGTGATGAGTGTGATCGGTCCGCCGAGGGTGCCGCGGGAACGGGTCCGCCGGTTCTGGAGGGCCCGGTTGGCGGGGGCCACGATCGCGCAGGCCGCCGCGGAGGTGGGGGTGTCGGCCTCGGCCGGGCGGGGGTGGGTCGTCGAGTCTGGTGGGATGATCCCGGACCTGACCGAGCCCGGCGGGCGTTATCTGTCCCTGGCCGAACGTGAAGAGATCGCCGTGGGCTGGGCGGCCGGGCACAGCCGGGCCGAGATCGCCCGGCGGCTGGGCCGCCACCGCGCCACCATCGGCCGGGAACTGGCCCGTAACCGCACCGTGCGCTATCCACGCCGGCCCCCGCTGCCTGACGGGCGCCCGCACCGCCTGGGGCCAGACCCGGGCACGCACGGCGGCCGGGACCGGCCCCAGCACGAACGGCTGCGGTACCGGGCGGTGGTGGCCCAGGCCAAAGCCGAGGCCCGCGCCCGCCGCCGCACACCCGCCAAACTCCTCACCCACCCCGAGCTGGCCGCCCACGTACACACCAGGCTGGTCGAGCAGCAGTGGAGCCCGGAGCAGATCAGTCAGACTCTGCGCCGAGACTTCCCCGACCGGCCGGAGATGTGGGTGTCCCACGAAACCATCTACCAGGGCGTCTACCAGGCCCTCTACGTCCAAGGCCGCGGGCAGCTGCGCCGCGAGCTCGCGGGGTGTCTCCGGACCGGGCGGGCGTTGCGCCGCCCGAACCGGCTGCCCGACCAACGCCAACACCGCAACCAGACCCGGATCCGGGACAAGGTCATGATCTCCCAGCGGCCCGCGGAGGTCACCGACCGGGCCGTGCCCGGGCACTGGGAAGGCGATCTCATCCTCGGCACCGGCAACGAGACCGCGATCGGCACGCTGGTCGAGCGGACCACCCGGTTCGTGTTGCTGCTGCACCTGCCCGGGGGCCACGGCGCAGTCCAGGTCCGGGACGCGATGATCGCCGCGATGCGGGTGCTGCCCGCGATGGTGCGCCGGTCGTTGACCTGGGACCAGGGCATCGAGCTGGCCCGCCACGCCGAGATCACCATGGCGCCGGAGTTGCCGGTCTATTTCTGCGACCCACACAGCCCCTGGCAGCGGGGCAGCAACGAGAACACCAACGGGCTGTTGCGCCAGTACTTCCCGAAAAGCACCGATCTGTCCGTGCACACCCACGCCGATCTGGACCGGGTCGCGGACAAGCTCAACTCCCGCCCCCGCAAAACCCTGGACTGGGACACCCCCGGGGAAAGACTGACCCGACTACTGTCGCGGCCAGTAACCACCGGTGTTGCGACCACCCCCTGAACCCGAGCGACAACAGCAGCAGTGGGGTTGCGGCCCGCCCCACGCGCGCAACCTCACCGTCGCGTCTCCGCGCGCGGAGAGCAGTGGGGTTGCGGCCGCCCGGGTGGCGGCCGGCGGCGGGCCGGGCCCGGCGGGCACCGTCTGTCGGTGCGGGCCGGGTACCGGCGGGCCGCCGGCCTGGTCGGTCGCCCGGCCGCGGGTAGGCGTGCGGGCTCAGGCCGCCCGGCGGGCCGAGGGGCGCAGGTCGGGGTACCCCGGACCCGCGTCGACGGGCGCGACGGGCGCGTCGTCCGACACGAGCGGGGCGCGGTGTGCCGCGGGCCGGCCGGCGCGGTGGCGACGGTCGTCGCCCGGGCCGCGGCGCCCCAGCACGACGAGCACGACCAGCCCCGTCACCAGCACGGTGTGCCCGGCCAACCGGCCGAGGCCCACCCGGCCGGAGACGACGTCGATGCCCGAGGTCAGCAGGAGCACCGCGGTGAACGCCCCGAGCATCGCGACGAGGCTGCCCGCGGGGCGGGCGGCGCGCAGCGCGACGGCGAGGAACCCGACACCGACGGCGAGGTTCCACGCGGCGCTCTCGTGGCCGAGGTGCGCCAGCCCGGCACCGCCGAGCAGCCCGCCGTGCTGCCCGGCCGCCGCCGCGTCGAGCAGACCGCTGACCCCCAGGGCCAGCTGGGCGATGCCGGCGGCCGCGAGGAGCGCCCGCAGCACGTCGAGCCGGGTGCGGGCGGGCACGACGGGCGGCAGGTCGAGCGCCGGCAGGTCACGCGGCCCGCTCAGGTCGACGAGCCGGGTCCGGGTCAGCCGCGTGACCCGGGCGGCCTGCTCGTGGAACGCGCGGCACCGCGCGCAGCCGGCGAGGTGCGCGTCGCTCGCGACGGCCTCGCCCGGCAGGTCCTCACCGTCGAGCCGCGCGGAGAACACCTCCCGGCAGGTCGCGCAGTCCATCCCGCGTGTGGTCAGCGTGCGGCCGGCGCGACGACCTCGTCGAGCACGCCGCGGCGGACGTCGGCGACGAGGTCGGCGAGCTGCTCGACGCTCATCTGGATCCGCTGGCCGAAGTCGTCGGTGATGACGATCCGCTTCTCCGGCACGGCGGCGTCGTCGACATGGAGCTCGGGGCATCCGCAGTTGCAGCTACCGCAGAACGTGGCGATGTGGCGCATGTAGGAGAGGTCGGCGCCGCGGCGCCCGGAGTTCCCGGTGTCACCCGGACGTGTGGCGGCGAGGCCGACCCGATCGTGGCGCGCGGGTGATCTCTACCGTCGCGCCATGGCACCCCGCCCGACCGACGGCCACGTCACGGACCGCGCCCTCGCCGCCGCGAGGGGCGACCGGGCGGCACTCGACGAGTTCGTCCGGGCCACCCGTGACGACGTGCGCGGGTTCCTGGTGCACCTCGCGGGCGCGGACGAGGCCGACGACCTCCTGCAGGAGACCTACCTGCGCGCGGTCCGGTCGCTGCCGGGCTTCACCGGCGACGGGCCCGCCCGTGCCTGGTTGCTCGCGATCGCCCGGCGCGCGGCCGCCGACGCCGTGCGCGACGCGGTGCGCCGTCCGCGGACCGTCGCGGTCGACGACTGGGAGGCGGTGAACGCCCCGCGCGGCCGGGCGAGCGACGAGGCGGTGCTGGTCGGCGCGTTGGTCGACCGCCTGGAGCCCGACCGTCGCGACGCGTTCGTCCTCACCCAGCTGCTCGGCCTGGCCTATGCCGACGCGGCGCAGGTCTGCGGCTGCCCGGTGGGCACGATCCGCTCGCGGGTGGCGCGCGCCCGCGAGGACCTGGTGGCCGCGCTCGAACCGGGCCGCACGATCGCCTCGGGATGACCTGCCGGTCCTCCTGCGTCGCGCCGACGAGACGGCGCCTCGGCTCACCAGCGCGGTCGGGACCGCACCACCCAGCCGGTCAGCAGCCCGCGCGGGACGACACCGTTCTCGTCGACGATTCCCGGTGGTCCCTTCGCTGTGCACGTGCCGCCGGTGGCGATCGTCAGGCGGGCGAGGAACGAGGCGAGGCGGGGTGCGTTGAGTGTGGCCGGCCCGGTGTTGTGTCTGCGCCCATCCCAGGTGTGCCACGAGTGAGCATCGCAGTGCAGGTCGAGCCGATGCCCCACGGCACCGTCCCGGTACTGCACACGGACCTGCGCGCCGTCCACGAGCACGTCGACGGCGCCTCCCGCCGACTCCAGCTCCACGTCGAGATCGAGGCGCAGCTGGGCCGCCCGCGGGCACCGGCGCAGGAGCGCGAGCACCGTCCGCTCGTCGATCGGAGTGCCCCGCGGGTGCCGGTGCAGCAGCCGGTCCGGCTCCGCTCCGCTCCCCGGCCCACGGCAGTCGAAAGCGGCGGGGACGGCGAACCCGGTCAGCGCCGTGAGCATCCGCGTGGCGGCGATCGCCAGTGCCTGCTGCGGTGACAGGGCGGGGTCGGGCCGGCTCGCCACCGTCCAGGAGGCCCAGCAGCGCTGCACCCGCCAGGTGGCCTCCGGTGGGGCCACGGTGATCGTGCTGCGCGGCCCGCCCGCAGCTGGGGCGTGCCTGCGGTAGGTGTCGCGACCGAGCGGCCACTGCTCCGGCTGTGCGGGATGGGCCAACCAGGCGGGGACCGGCCCGTCCCAGGGGGTCGGGCGCTCCATCGCGGAGATCCGCCCGTCGAGGTCCCTGCCCGAGGGCCGCGGCACCGGATCGCACGGGTTGCCCGTCAGGTCGAGCACCGACAGCCCCGCCAGGACCGGCGACTCGGCGAGCGCGTCCACCCCGGGCCGGCCGATCCGGTTGTGTGCCAACGACAGCCAGCGCAGCGACCGCAGTTGCTCGGCCCGGGCGAGATCAGCAGCGGCCTCGTCGTCGAGCCCGAGCCCGGCGAGCGACAGCGACACCATGCGGCCGACGTGAGGTGAGCGCAGCAGCTCGGCCAACCGGGTGTGCGGGGCGGTGAGATCGAGGTGCTGCACCGGCGCCGTGCGGAGCAGCCGGTCGGCGACCTCGAGGAACCGGTCGACGGGCAGTCTCACCTCACCGACGAAGCCGCGGTGGAAGTCGTAGCCGTCGACCAGCTCGACGACCGGGCCCGCGGCGCGGTGGCCGATCCGGTCCAGCAGTGCCCGCCTACGGCGCATCAGCACCGGATCCCGCTGTCCGGTCGCTTCGTCCTGCGCGGCGAGCGCCAACTCGATCCGGACCAGCTCGGCGCGCGGGTCGCCGCGGCGCCGCCAGAGGAGGGCGAGGCCGATCCGCGGCGCGGGATCGTCCGGATCGGCCAGCACGGTTTCCCACAGCGCCCGCTCGTCGTCGTCGGCCCGTGCCCCGTGTTCGCCGCCACCCACCCCGACCGCCGCGCCCTTCCCGCTCGATGCCCGTCTCCGGCCCTCCGCGACAGGGCTCCCCGTCAGAACGTCGGGTACGACCGCGGCGTCACCGTCATCTCGAAGGCCAGCTCCGCGCTGCAGTCGCCCGAGGTCGCCTCCTCGGTCCACGCGACCCGGCCCGTGCGTGCGGGCAGCAGCGGACCCCTGTCCTTCGGATCGGCACCGGGATCGAAGACCGGGTCACGGTCGTTCCACGCCGCAGTGGGCGCGCGCAGCCCGTCGGCGGCGCTCACCTCGGTCAGCGTGTGGGCGAACTCCGGGATCCGGCCGGCCCGCTCGTTGTCACCCAGGGCTGCCAACCCCGACCTGCCGTGCGCGTCGCGCCAGTAGACGTCCGGGTCCGGCGCGCTCCACGGCGGGACCCCGGGATCGCAGTCCTCGGAGGTGCCGAAGGTGAGATCGCCGATCCGGACGTCGGCAACGGGGTTCACCCGGTGCCCCCACACCTTCAGGTAGCTCGCTCCGGTCGCGGTGTCCTGCAGCCGGACCGTCACCGTCTCCAGGCGGCTCGCGAAGTCGGCGTGCGGTACGGCCGCGCGCAGGACCAGGCCGCTGCTCTCCGAGTAGAGCGCCTCCTGCCACGGGGACGCGGTGGTGAACCGGACCGCCACCCGCACGGGGCTGCCGGCCCCGAGCCCGGGCCGGGCCGACAGCTTGAGGTTGACGCTCTTCGACTCGAGCCGCAGCCCGCTGACGACCCGGTGGATCGCCGGGGTGGGAGCGTCGTGGAACGGGTCCGGCGGTGCGTTGGTGGTGGGTCGGGGGGCCGTCGGCGCATCTGCGGGGACGCGGGACGCCGGCCCCGGGGGCGGCGGGGCCGGATCGGTGCCGGGTTCGGAGCCGGTTGCCGCGGCGGCGCGGGCGCCCGCGCCGGACGGTGCGGCCCCGGCAGGTCCGGCGGTGGTCGTCACGAACAGAACGGTGACTGCGGCGGCCACCAGGGCCGCGCGACGGGTGGGTCCAGACATCCTCGATCGTCCTCGGGATCGGTCGGTCGCGGTCGCGACCGGTGGTCGGAAGACTGGTCCTGACGGTGTCCGGACCAGTGGGTCGGCGGGCGCGAGGACCACGCCCCGCACGGGGCGCGGCGATGCGCTCGTCGCATCAGAAGCTGAACGTCGTGGCGCCGTCGCCGATCCACTCCCACAACGGAACGGTGCCGCCGAGCTCCGCTCCGGGGATCAGGTCGGTGTCGAGCCTCTTCGCATCCACACAGATCGGACACACGAGGAATCGGCCGCCGGCCGTGGCGTAGCGCTCGAACAACTCGGTCAACGGCGGGCAGCCCGCGCAGGCCGTCGCGGTCGCGACGCCTGGCACCGCGAGCCGGGCAGCCTCCTTGCTCAGGAACGTCATCGTCGGGCGGCCGGACTCGGCCGCGGCGACCGCGGTCAGCATCGCCACGGTGACCCGCTCGGGATCCTCCAGCCCGGTCGTCAGGTTGACCACGGCGCGACCACTGGTCGCTGTGCTGCCGGTCGTCATCGATCCTCTCCTCGGTTCGGGCGGCCCGCTCCGGTCTGGACCGTGGCGGCGCCGGCGAGATCGCCGGTGGTCGTGCGGCCTGCCGCGCCCGCGGGCTCGGCGAGCGGATAGGGAGCGATGAGCTCCAGGTAGGGCTCCGGATCACCGCACCACGAGCGGTTCCGGAGATCCGTCCGTGCCCGCCGACCTGTGACGATCCGGAACAGTTCGTGCCGGGAGGCGCGCAGCACCGCACCCGGCTCCCCCGCGCCGCCCACCTGCCAGCGCCGGTTCCCGTCGGTGAGCAGCAGCGGGGCGCGGCCGGTCTGCTCCAGTCTCAGCCCGAGCCAGTCCCGGTAGACGCGGAACCCGAACCGGGTCAGGGGTGAGTCCGGCTCCACCTCTACACCGAGTGCCTCCCGCAGGTCGTCGAGGTGCACGGCGAGGTCCGCCACGGGTGCGCTGTGCAGCCACTCCGGCGCCCCGGCCGCGTGGCCGGTGCCCCGGCGCAGGTCCGCGACCAGCTCCGCGCCCTGCCGCTCGATCTCCGCGACGAGGTCGGTGACGCCGACATCCGCGCGCGAGGCGACCTGCTCGGCGGTCCAGGACTCCCGGCGGGCGGCGACTGTCTCGTCGGCCCACGCACGGACGGCGTCGGTGAAGTACGCACCCCGCACGACGTCCGTCGCCACCCCCGCGAGATGGGCCAGCAGGTCCCGGGCGGTCCATCTCGGGCACGCGGGGACGACTGTCGTCCGCAGGTCGCCGGCCGGGTTCGTCACGAGGGCGGCCAGCGTCCGCACGCCGTCCTCGTACGCGCGGGCGGCCTCCCACCGGACCAGGCGCGAGCGGTGCAGCACGGCAGTGGGCCGACGACGCTTGGTGAGCACGTCGAGGAACTCCGCCCCGGCGCCGGGGTCGGCGGCGAGACCAGCGAACACCGCCGCGGCCCGCGCGTTGCCGAAGCGCGCCATCTCGAACGACCAGGCGTCGTGACCGGCGGACCGGGCGTCCCGCCACGCCTGGAAGCCGTCCAGCTCACATCCGGCCGCCAGCGCGCGACCGACGTGCCGGGCCTGTGCGAGGGCGTCCCCGATGCCCTGCGCCGTCGCCGGATGGGTCACCGCCCCCGCGTCCCCGACCAGCGCCCAGCCCGGGCCCGCGGCTCGGCGCCGGAAGCCCCGCATCATCGTCTCGGGGACCGCGACGACGGGCGAGATCTGTTCGGCTCCTTCGAGCAGCCGCTGGTTGAGCACCGCGGGGAACTGCCTGAGACCCTCCAGGTACCGGGCGCGGCGCACGGCGGCGCTGCCTCGGGTCAGCCCGGGGGGTCCGGCCAGCGACAGCAGATGGATCCCGTCCTCGCACGGTGCGGACATCAGCGCCGCATGCTCGTGGGTGTCGATCCGACACCAGCCGTGTCCCGGCAGCCCGCGCCAGTAGCCGAGCAGGAAGGCCATCTCGCCGCGGCGGCGTTGCTGCGCGGCCAGCCGCAGGCTACGCGCGACGAGCGATGTCCGGCCGTCCGCGCCGACCACCCGGCCGGCCGCGAGCCGGGCGCCATCGGCCAGCACCACCCCGCGCACCGGATCCTCGTCGGTACCGGCACCGATCAGGCCCACGGCCGCGCAGTCGGAACGGACCTCGGCGCCGGCGGCGATCGCGCCGTCGAGGAGGGCGGCATCGAGGACGTTCCGGCGGACGCAGGTCGCGAGATCGAAGCCGCCGACCGGGGTGAAGGCGCCCCCGACCTCGTGCCCGTGCACCCGCCAGCCGAACTGCAGCCAGGGCAGCTCGTGAGCCCCGGCGAGCCGGTCCAGCGCGCCGAGCTCGTCGAGCAGCGCCACCGCGTCGGGGAACAGCAGGTGGGTCGACACCGTGTCCGACGGCAAGGGATCGCGGTCGAGCAGCAGTACGCGCGCACCTGCGTCGGCCAGCACCGTCGCGAGGGCGGACCCGGCACAGCGGGCACCGACCACGATGACGTCATAGGCCCGGTCCATCTCGCTCCCGTCGCTGTGGGGTCCTCGGTACCGATCACGATGGCCGTCCGGTGTTGAGATCGCGTTGAGGTCCGGGACGGGCGGCTCAACCGGTGCTCCCGCGGCCGGTCAGCCGCGCCCGCAGCTCGTCGGCCGCCTTGGCCGGACCCGTCGCGCCCGCAGGGTCGCCGAGTTCACGCCGGGCCCGCGACCAGGCGCGCAACGCCTCGATCCGGTGCCACGGCGTCCGGTACCGGACGAACGACTCGACGGCCAGCCGGTGGGACCGGTCGCTTCGCCGACGGTCTCCGGCAGCCGCCGCCACGGCCCCGCGGGCCAGCTCGACGACCCCGGCAGCACCCCGCCAGTCCGCCCCGCCGGCCAGGATCAGGTCGCACGCGTCGAGCTGCGCCCGGGCCGCGCCCAGGTCACCGGCGCCCACGCGCACCCGGGCGAGCTCGGCCCGCGCGACGAGCTCGGTGGGGACCTGTGGCGCGGAGACCGCCCAGGCCACCGCCTTCGTCAAGGACTCATCCGCACCGGCACGGTCGCCGAGCGCCAGTTGTGCCATGGCGAGCCAGCGCGCGTTGAGGGCGGCGTCGTGCAGGTCGCCCGCCGCCTCGTCGGCCCGCAGCGCCGCTGCCCAGCCGTGCGCGGCCCGCTCGACCGCACCGGACCGGAAGGCCAGCAGACGCCGGCTGACCGACTCGGCGGGCAGGCGCCCGACGGTGCTCCGGGCCGCCGCGAGCTCACCGGCCTCGACCTGCGCGAGCGCGAGTTGGTCCAGCACGGCGGTATGAGGGTCGGCGAAGCCCGCAAATCCGGGCTGGGCGAGTCCCCGGCGGCACCAGTCCCGGCCGCGGGTGGGATCGAGGAGGTAGGCGGTGGCGGCCAGTGCCCCGGCGTTGACCGGGGCCCACCCGAGGAAGGGATCCCCGAGCTCGTGGGCGACGGCCCAGACCTCCTCGAAGCAGGCGTCCGCGGCAGCCGGCTCCCCGCGGTTGAACAGGGCCCACCCGCGGGCCCAACCGGCGAGCACGCCCAGATCGCGGCGGCCCAGCCGCCTCGCCAGCTCGCCGGCCCGGTCCGCGGCCGTCGCCAGCAGCGCGGTGCGCATGCCGTACATCGCCGCCTGGGTCAGCCCCCGCTGCAGGTGGAACACCGCGGCCGGCTCTGCGAGCAGCCGCTCGGCGGCGGCGAGATGCTCCAGCGCGCGCGGGATGTCCATCACCGAGTGGTGGGTGCTCAGCGCCCCACCGATCCGGCTGTGGACGGCGCCGAGCAGCTCGTCGGAGCCGGCGGCGCGGTAGAGCCCCACTGCCTCCTCCAGGTGCCGGATCGCCTCCGGATGGCCCCGCCCCGACTTGATCCGCAGCATGGCGGTTCCGACCGCGGCGTCCGCCCGGGCCTCCGCCGGCGCGTCGATCCTCGCGAGGATCGCCACGGCGGCCTCGGCGTGCCCGACGGCGTCCTCCCAGGCCGCGCGGGCGCCGGTCAGCTCCGCGGCACGCAGGCTCACCGCCGCCACCTCGGCCGCGTCGGCAGCCGGGCCCGCGGCCCGCAGGTGCACTGCCGCCGCAGCGACGTTCCGGTCGGTGAGCAGCGCCCGGCCGGCCCTCGCGTGCAGCCGTTCCCGGTGGCGACCGGCGACGTCGTCGTACACGCAGTCCCGGATCAGCCCGTGTCGGAAGGCGTACCTGCTGCCCCAGCCCTGTCCGGCCGGGAGCAACAGGCCGGCGTCGACGGCACGCTCGATACCGTCGACCAGGTCGTCCTCGGAGCCGTCGACGAGGGCCGCGAGCAGCTCGAACCCGACCTCACCGCCCACCACCGCCGCGGCCGTGACGACGTGCTGGGCCACCGGTGGCAGCCGTGCGACCCGGTCGCGCAGGACGTCGCGGATCCGGGTCGGGATCCGTCTGAAGGGGCCGACGGCCGGCTCCTCGCGCCGGTCCCGCAGGTCCCGCACGATCTCGGTGAGAAAGAACGGGTTTCCCCCGGACCGCTCCCACAACCGGTGCGCCGCGCCATCGGGGACCGCTCGGCCGAGTATCTCGCCCGCCAGCCGACGCACATCGGGTTCGGCCAGCGGACCGAGCACGACCCGCTCGGCGACGGCCGCACCGTCGCCGAGGAGGGCGCGCAGCGGCTCGTGGCGGCTGCCCGGCGGATCCCGGAAGCAGATCAGCAGCATGAGCCTCGCGGGCGGATCGGCGGCCAGCGCTCGCAACAGGTCGGCGCTCGCGGGGTCGATCCACTCGGCGTCCTCGACGACGACCGCCGTCGGGTTGGTGTGCGCGGTGCCGGCGAGCAGGAGTCGCAGGGCGGCAGCCGGCTCCGGACGGCCACCGGCCGGCCCGGGTGGGGCGTCGAGCAGGACCTCGATCCCGGCGGCCGGCTCGCCGGCCCGCGGCGCCGCCGGCTGCGCGCACATCCGCACGATCGCCGCGAGCGGCCGGTACGGCGCCGCCGCGACCGGGTCGCAGCGGCCGACGAGACAACGGCCGCCGTCGTCGGCCACGAGCCGAGCCAGCTCGGCGGCCAGCCGCGACTTGCCCACGCCGGCCTCCCCGCTGAGCAGGACGACGGGCGAGGCGCCCGCGCACGTCTCGCGCCAGAGCGCTGCGAGCCGGGCGAGCTCGGCGTCGCGGCCCACGAGCCGGAGCCGACGCGCTGCGGCGAAGAGCGCGTCGGGCGGCGGTTCGACGACGGTGCGCGCGTCCTGCCGTCGGACCGGGGGTGCGTGGTGGTGCGCCGGCAGCAGGACCGGGTCCTGCCGCAGGATCGCCGCTTCGAGGGCGGCGAGCTCGGGGCCGGGGTCGAGACCGAGCTCGTCGGCGAGCCGGGACCGCGCCGCGGCGTACGCGGCAAGGGCCTCGGTCTGCCGCCCACAGCGGTAGAGCGCCACCATGAGCTGCCCGCACAACCGTTCCCGGAACGGGTGGTGCGCGACGAGCGCCTCCAGCTCGGCCACCACGTCGAGATGGCGGCCGAGGTCGAGCTCGGCGGCGAGACAGCTCTCCAGCGCCGTCAGCCGCAGCTCGTCGAGCCGGGCTGCGCTGTCGGCCGCGAACTCCGGCTCCTCCAGGTCGGCGAGCAGCGGGCCCCGCCACAGCCCCAGCGCGGTGCGGAGTCCCGTCGCCGCCGCGGCGGCGTCACCGGCTCCCAGCGCCTCCTGCCCGAGCCGGACGAGGCGCTCGAACCTGCTGCTGTCGACGTCGTCGGGCTCGATCTCCAGCTGGTAGCCCGGCGCCCGGGTCACCAGGACGTCGGGCAGCCCGGCCGCGGCCAGCCGGCGGCGCAGGTGCGACACATGCGTGCGGACGGTGACCCGGCTCCCCGACCCGGGCCGCTCGGCCCACAGGGTGTCCACGAGCCACTGCGCGGGCAGGACGCGGTTCGGGTGCAGGGCCAGCAGGCCGAGCAGCGACCGTTCGCGCGGGCCGCCGAGCGTGACGGGCGCACCCTCCGGGGAGCACACCTCGAGACGGCCGAGCAGCCTGATGCGCGGCGGGCTCGACACCGCGCCACCGTACCCGGACAAACACCCCGAACTACTGCGTGACCGGTCCTCAGCCGTCGCGCTCGGCCTGCTCGCGGGGCCGGGTCGCCCGCAGTGACCCCGCGTGAGCCGTCGCGGTCGGGTCGCGGCGCGTCTTCACCAGGCTCGCGACGGTGACGACCAGCAGGACGCCGACGATCACGCCGAGGCTCAGCGGCGTCGGGATCTCGGGCACGGACGGCGCGATGTCGACGTGCAGCCAGTGCAGGATCAGCTTCACGCCGATGAACGCGAGGATGATCGCGAGGCCCGTCGAGAGATACACCAGACGGTCGAGCAGGCCCTTGACCAGGAAGAACAGCGCACGCAGCCCGAGCAGGGCGAAGGCGTTCGCGGCGAAGACGATGTAGGCCTCCCTCGTCACCCCGAAGACCGCGGGGATGGAGTCGAGCGCGAAGAGCAGGTCGATACCGCCGATGGCGATCAGCACGATGAGCAGCGGCGTCACCATCCGGCGGGCGCCCACGCGCGTGAGCAGCTTGCCGCCGTCGTACTCGTCGGTGACCGGGAGGAGTCTCCTGGCGACCTTGACCAGGCCGTTGTCCTCGACGTCCGGGTCCTCGTCGCGGTGCCGGAACAACTGGACCGCGGTGTAGAGGAGCAGCAGGCCGAAGAGCAGGAACATGAACGAGAAGTAGTTGAGCAGCGTCGCGCCGAGGGCGATGAAGATGCCGCGCATGACCAGCGCGAGCACGATGCCGAACGTCAGCACCTTGTGCTGGTGCTCCTCGGGCACCGCGAACGTCGACATGATGATCACGAAGACGAACAGGTTGTCGACCGACAGGCTCTTCTCGACGATGTAGCCCGCGAAGAACTCGGTGCCGAACTGGCTGCCCGCCGTCATCCACAGGACGACGCCGAAGGCCACCGCGACGGCGATGTAGAACACCGACCACAGCACGGCCTCGCGGAACCCGACCTTGTGCGGGCGGGCCGCCGCGACGGCCAGGTCGATCGCCAGGAGAACCACGACCAGCGCGATCGTCAGACCCCACCCGAGCGCGCCGATCTCCAGCACCGCACCCCTCCTCGCCGAAGGCCCACCGATCCGGACGATTCGGGCGGCCGGTTCCCACACTGCCACGAGCGGGCCCGACGGCGCGGCCACCGGGAGGAGCGACGGCGGGACCGGCACAGGCTATTGCGCCCGACCGGTTCCCGCGCGACGTCGGGCGGCGCGCCGACGTGGATCCCCACGACGACGGGATCGACGGCGCGGGCGCCGGGCCTACGGTGCTGACCGACCCGGTCCCGACCCAGGAGGACAGATGGACCAGCGGCTGAGCTTCGTCACCCTCGCGACCCCGGACCTCGACGCCGCGCGCGCGTTCTACCGCGACGCCTTCGGGTGGGAACCGCACCTGGACGTGCCGGGCGAGATCGTCTTCTACCAGGTGGCGCCGGGTCTGCTGGTCGGCTTCTTCGACGCGGCGTCGTTCGACCGCGACCTCGGCCTCCCGGCGGGCAGCACCAGCGGGGTCTCCGGGATGACGCTGGCGCACAACGTCGGCGACCGCGCCGGGGTGTACACGCTGGCGTCGGCGGCCGTCGCGGCGGGTGCGGCCGTGGTCAAGCCGCCGCAGGAGAGCGAGTTCGGCGGGATCTTCCACGCGCTGGTCCGCGACCCGAACGGCGTCGTCTGGGAGATCGCGCACAACCCCGGCCACCGCGTCGAGGCCGACGGCACGGTCGTGCTCGGATGAGCCTCCCGGACCGGGCGTCTCGAACTGAGACGGAGCCCGGCCGTGCGGCACGGCAGGCTCGACCGATGACACCCTCTGTGTCAACCTCAAGATCGTCAGGCTGCGGTCGGTGGGTTGAGTTGGCGGGCTGCCCCGCCATGGCGGGCGGGGTCGTAGGGCTGTCCGTTGTTCCAGCAGCGCCAGATCACTCGAACCCAGGCTCTGGCGAGGATCCGGATCGCGTGCGGATGGTCCTTGCCGCCGGCGATAGCTCGCCGGTAGATGCCGGCGGCCCAGGGACTGGAGTGGCGGGAATTGTCGGCGAAGGTGGTCAACGCGACGCGCAGCCGCTTGTTACAGGCCCAACGGAAACTCACCGCGTGGTGCTTGCCCGACGCGCGGGTGACCGGGACCAGCCCGGCGAGGGCAGCGATGGCATCCGGTCCGGAGTAGGCGTCGGTTTCGGCGAGCTCAGCGCGGATCTGGGCGGCGTTGACCAGTCCGGCGCGGGGGAAGCTGGTGAACACCTTTCCGTCGGGGTGGGCGTGCAGGTGCGCGGCGTTGGACCGGTCGAGGTCCTTGATCGCTGTGTTGAGCGCGGTCAGGACCGCGATCAGGGCGAGGACGGCGTCGCGCAGCGCGTCGGACACGACTGCGCCGCTGACACCGGCCGGTGCGGCGCGCAGCCGGGTGAGCAGCTCGGCGGGGCTGCGACGTCCGGAGTAGCCGTGCTTGATGCAGAACGCCGCCATCCGCTTCTCCCCGAGGTGCGCGGCATGATCGGGGGTCGGATAGCGGTGAAGGAACGCCAGACTGATCGCCGAGGTCACCTCGGCGAAGATCTCCTTCGCCCCGGGCCAGGCCGTGTCCAGCAGCGCGGCGAGCTGGTTGCCCGCCGCGACACGGGCGGCGACCAGATCCGAGCGGGTGCGCGACACCAGACGCAGCGCGCGGGTGTCCTCGGACAGGGGGGTCGCCGCCCGCAGCCGATGCGCGCGCAGACGCAGGTACTCGGCGATCACGTGAGCGTCACCGGGATCAGACTTCGCCCCGGAGATCACCTCACCCTCACGCCAGGTCTTGATCGCGTTCGGCTTCACCGCCACCACCGGGTAGCCGGCGGCGAGCAGCGCGTCGACCAGCCGCCCGTCCGGGCGCTCGATGGCCACCGGCACCCCGCCCGGCTCACCCAGCTTGGCGAGTCGGCGGATCAGACCGGTGAACCCCGCCGCGGTGTGCTCCACGCCGAACCCGGTGACTCGACGCCCGGACGAGTCGAGAACGCATACCGCATGGTTCGTCGCGGCCCAGTCGATCCCCACGAAGTACTCGGCACCCACCAGCGACACGTTCGTCGCCTTCCTGTCCACAGTGGGCAGGACACGGTCGAGAGCCCGGCCCCGAGTCGAGTGGTCACTGACCGGCACTCAACACCGCAGCAGCCCTCTGTCGTCGATCTCAGACCGGGCAGGAACCGGGGGCGGCAGTGTCATCGCGGCCGTCTCACGGCGACCGACGCGGGCCGTCACCCCGGCTCCCGACCGTTTCCTACCACAGAGGCCCTCATGACCCCCGCACAGAAGAGGGTGGACCAGTGACCGACGTCGGGCTGCCGGGCGACGAGCCGATGGTCGCCCGGTGGGGGTGGGAGCATCCGTCGGCACCACTGGTCGTCGCGTTGCACGGCAACGGGACCAGCGAGCACTCGCTGATCGAGATCTCCCCGTGGCTGCCCCACGGGCCGGTCGGGTACGTGTCGGTCCGCGCGCCGATCGCCGGGCCGACGGGCTACTCGTGGTTCCCCCTCGTCGACGGCTCACCCGAGGCCGAGGGCCTCGCCGCCGCCTGCCGCTGGGTGCTGGCCTGGCTCGACACCGAGGGCGACCCCGAGCGGCCCGTCCTGCTGCTCGGCTTCCGGGAGGGCGTGGCGCTGGCCGGGGCGCTGATGCTGGTGGCGCCCGACCGGTTCTCCGGTGCGGTGCTGCTCTACGGCGCGCTGCCGTTCGACGCCGGGATCCCCATGCCCCGCGGTGCGCTCGCCGGGATGCCGGTCTTCCTCGCCCACGGCGCCGACGACACCCGCACCCCGCCACCGCTGCTCGAGCGCACGTGGGACTGGCTGACGCGGCACAGCGGCGCACCGGTCCTCGCCGAGCGCGAACCGGGCGGGGACCAGCTCGCGGGCAAGGTCGTCGGCGATCTGGGGACGTGGCTGGGCGACCGCCTCGACTGGCTGCGCGCCCACGGCGAGAACCCCCTCGCCGACGGCGACGAGCCCGCCTGGCCCACCCTCGGCGGCCCGTTGCCGCCCCGCGCGGGCGAGCCTCCCGAGGTGACCGCCGGGGTGCCGCAGCACCAGTCGTCGCAGAACGGGCCGGCCGAGCTCGCCGAGGCGCTGTGGTCGCGGATCGCGGCCTTCGACGGCGTGACGACGGGACCCACCCGCGTCGGCGTCGACGGCACCCGGGCCCTGCTGCTCGACCGGGACGCGAGCAACGGGCCCGACGTCGCGTTCGTGCTGCCCGCCGACGGCGAGTTCGCCCACCAGCACCCCGCGCCCGACTTCAGCCTGCACCTCGTCCTGCCGCCCGAACAGGCCTACGACGCGGTGGCCAAGGGCTGGGCCGTCGTGCACCCGCTGGCCGGGGTGCGGGTCAGCCCGGGGATGGTGCTGGTGCCGGGGCCGCGCGACGACGCCGAGCTGGAGACGGTGACGGGCATCGTGGCCGCCGGGTACCGGCACGCCCGCGGCTGACCGCGGGGACGCGGCGCGCGCTCCGGGGCGTCACGGGGCGAGCACCCGGCACAGGGCGTCGAGCGTCCCGGCCCACGCGCTGTCCGACGGGGTCGCGTACCCGACGACGACACCGTCGGGACCCGGGCCGGCGTCGGGATGGCGGAAGGTCCCGAGGCCCTCGAGGGCGAGCCGGTGCCACGCCGCGGCGCGCAGCACGTCGGCCTCGGTGCCCGGCGGCAACGTCAGCACCAGGTGCAGGCCCGCGGCCAGGCCGCTCACCCCGACGTGCGGCGCCCGCCGCGCCAGCGCGGCGACCAGCTCGTCGCGACGGCGCCGGTAGCTGCGGCGCCGGGCGCGCACGTGCCGGTCGTAGGCCCCGGACCCGACCAGATCGGCCAGGACGAGCTGGTCGAGGCCGCTCGTGACCGGCTCGACCAGCCCCTTGGCCCGTTCGACCTCGGCGACCAGCGACGCGGGCAGCACCATCCAGCCCAGCCGGACGGCGGGGGCGAGCGCCTTGCTCGTCGTGCCGAGGAGGACGACGTGTTCGGGATCGAGCCCCTGCAACGCGCCGACCGGCTGCCGGTCGTAGCGGAACTCGCCGTCGTAGTCGTCCTCGACGACGAGGCCGCCCGTCGTGCGGGCCCACTCGACTGCCGCGGCGCGCCGGGACGGGTCGAGGGCGACGCCCGTCGGGAACTGGTGGGCCGGGGTGAGCAGGACGGCGCCGACGTCGCGACCCAGGGTGTCGGTGCGGGCGCCGAGCCCGTCGACCTCGACGGGCGGGATGCGCAGGCCCTCGGCGCGCAGCAGGTCGCGGTGCACGTGCAGCCCCACCGACTCGACGGCGACGGCGCGCACCCCGCGACGGCGCAGCACCGTCGCGAGCAGGGTCAGCGCGTGCGACACCCCGGCACAGACGACGATCCGGGCCGGGTCGGTGCGCACGCCACGGGCTCGTGCGAGGTAGTCGGCCAGCGCCTCGCGCAGCTCGGGACGACCGCGCGGGCCGCCGTAACCGAACGCCTCGTCGGGCGCGGCGGCCAGCGCGCGGCGGGTCGCGCGCAGCCACTGCGCCCGCGGGAAGCTCGCGACGTCCGGCCGCCCGGCGATCAGGTCGTGGCGCGGGCCGGAGGTGTGCGGCGGGGCGGGCGACGTCGGGTGCTGCGGGACCGCGGGCGAGCGCGTCGCGACCCGGGTCCCCGACCCGTGCCGCGCCGTCAGCCACCCCTCGGCGACCAGCTCCGCATACGCCTCGACGACGGTCGTCCGGGCCAGCCCGAGATCGGCCGCGAGCGAACGTGACGACGGGAGCCGCGCGCCCGGCGCCAGCCGCCCGTCGCGGATCGCGTCGCGCACCGCGTCCGTCAGCGCGACGCGCACGCCGCGGCCGTGACCGACGGACAGGTCCAGGTGCAGATCGGAACCTGCCGAAGTGGACCGCGAACTCACACCAGAAGTGGAACATGTTCACCGGCCACTGCGGAACTACCGTCGCGTACATGTCGCAACGGACCACCGCCCCCGAACGCAACGTCGAGCGCCCGGCGCGCCTCGAGCTGGCCGAGCTCGCCCCCGAGGCCTACAAGGCGATGATCGCCCTCGACGGCGCCGCCCGCCGTGGCCTCGACCCCGTCGTCGCCGAGCTGGTGAAGATCCGCGCCTCGCAGCTCAACCACTGCGCGTTCTGTCTCGACATGCACACCAAGGACGCGCTCGCCGCGGGCGAGAGCGTCGAACGGATCATCCAGCTGTCGGCCTGGGAGGAGTCACTGCACTTCTACAGCGCCAAGGAGGTCGCGGCCCTGGAGCTGACGGAGGCGATGACCGTCCTCACCGACGGGTTCGTGCCCGACGACGTCTACGCGCGCGCCGCCGCGGAGTTCGACGAGACCGAGCTCGCCCACCTGATCGTGGCGATCACCGTGATCAACGCCTGGAACCGCTTCGGCGTCACCTCCCGGTTGGCGCCGGGGCACTACACGCCCGCCCGGCACGGCTGAGTCGCGCGCCGGGACCGGGCCTACGTCCGGACCGCCGAGATGCTGTAGCGGTTGAGGCTGAACAGGTACTCGTCCTCGGCGGCGCGGGCGCGCAGGTCGGCGAGCCAGTCGGCGGCGTCCTGCGCGGTGACGCCGCGCCGCCCGGGCACGAACGCGGCGATCGTCTCCATGATGTTCGCGCTGAAGGTGTCGGCGTGCAGGCGCGGGTTGAACAGCGGGATGACGCGCTGGTCGACGACCTCGAAGCCGCCGCGGCGCAGCAGCCCGGCGAGCCGTCGCGGGAGCCGGGCGTCGGCCAGGTGCTCCTCCCAGGCCGCGACGATCCGCTCGTGCCGGGCGCGGTCGGCGACGTTCCAGACCAGCGAGTCCCAGTCGGTGTCCAGCACGACGACCCGCCCGCCGGGCCGCAGCACCCGGGCGACCTCGGCGATCGCCGCGGGCATGTCGGGGACGTACTCGTAGACCTGCGTCGCGACGACGACGTCGAACTCCTCGTCCGGGTACGGCAGCGCGCAGGCGTCGCCCTCACCGACCGTCGCCCATAGCATCGCCGCGCACCGCTGCCGGGCGATCGCGTTCATCGCCGGGCTCGGGTCCATCCCCTGCACCGCCCCCGCCGGGCCGACCGCCTCGGCCATCGACGCGAGCAGATAGCCGGGTCCGGACCCGACGTCGAGCACCCGCTCCCCGCGCCGCAGCCGCAACATGTCGAGCACCTGGGCACGCTGGGCGACGACGTCGCTCGTCGCGTAGCTGCGGTCCAGTCGCCGCGCTTCCTCGTCGCCGAACTCCAACATCGCCACGTTCGGAGGCTAGCCCGCCCCGGCGCGCCTGACCGGCCCGCGACCGGACGCATCCGCGCGCAACCTCACCGTCGTCACCGGGCCTCGGAGCAGCAGCGAGGTTGCGCGCGGGACGAGGGCGGCGGGGCGGCGCGCGCGGCGGAGGTTGCGCCCGGGGCGGGGTCGGCGCGGGTGGCCACGTGCTGCGGAGGTTGCGCGGGGCGGGTCGGCGCGCCGGGCCCGGCCGCGGCGGACGGTCGGGGGGTGCGGCCGGGGCTAGGGTCGCCGGGACCGCACGTCCGGACGTCCCGCCCGGCGCAGGGAGGCAGCGTGGACCAGCCCGAGTACCGCTCGTACGACGCCGTGGGGCTCGCCGAGCTCGTCGCGAAGGGCGAGGTGTCGGCGTCGGAGCTGCTCGAGGCGGCGATCGCGCGCGCCGACGCCGTCGGTGCGCGGATCAACGCGATCGTCCGGCCGATGTACGAGATCGCGCGGGAACGCGCGCGCGGCGAGCTCAGCGGGCCGTTCGCCGGGGTGCCGTTCCTGCTCAAGGACCTCGGCCAGCACTACGCCGGGCTGCCGACGTCGGCCGGGAACCGGGCGCTGGCGAGGCACCCGCAGCCTGCGCACGCGCTCGTCGTCCAGCGGTGGCTCGACGCCGGCCTGGTCCCGTTCGGCAAGACCAACACCCCGGAGTTCGGCGCGAAGGGCATCACCGAGCCCGAGGTGTTCGGTCCGACGCGCAACCCGTGGGACACCACACGGACGCCGGGCGGCTCGTCGGGAGGGTCGGCGGCGGCGGTCGCGGCCGGGATCGTGCCGGTGGCCGGGGCCTCGGACGGCGGCGGGTCGATCCGGATCCCGGCCGCGTGCTGCGGGCTGTTCGGCCTCAAGCCCGGCCGCGGGCTCCTGCCCGACGGGCCGGACGTCGGCGAACGGCTGCACGGCGCGGCGGTCAACGGCGTCGTCTCGCGGACGGTGCGCGACACCGCGGCGATGCTGGACGTCCTCGTCGGCCCGGATCCGGGCGGTCCGTTCCCGACCCCCCGCCCCCCGGAGTCCTTCGCCGAGGTCGCCCGCCGCGATCCCGGACGCCTGCGCATCGGTTTCGCGACGGCCTCACCGCTGGGCACCCCCGTCGACCCGCAGGCCGTCGCGGCGGTGGAGGACGCGGCAGCGCTGCTGGACGCGGCGGGTCACGACGTCGAGCCGGCCTCGACCGGGGTGGACGAACGCGGTCTCGCCAAGGACTTCCTGACGATGTGGTTCGCGGCCGTCGCCGCGGAGGTCGCCGAGGCCCGGGCGGTGACCGGCTGCGGCGTCGACGCGTTCGAGCTGGACACGCGGATCATGGCCGCGGTCGGACGAGCGACGTCGGCACCCACCTACATCGCGGCGCACGACCGCTGGAACTCCCACACCCGCAGGCTGGCCGCGTTCCACGAGCGGTACGACCTCCTGCTCACCCCGACGCTGGCCCGGCCGCCGGTGCGGATCGGCGAGCTGGCCGCGCCGGAGGCCGTCGCGCGGGCGAGCCGGGTGCTGCTGCGCGCGCACGCGGCGGGCCTGCTGGCGAGGACCAACGTGCTGGACACGCTGATCGACCAGAACCTGTCGCCGGTGCCGTACACGCAGCTGGCCAACATCACCGGCCGTCCGGCGATGTCGGTGCCGTTGTACCGGACGCCGGCCGGGCTGCCTCTGGGGGTGCAGTTCGTCGGCCCGCTGGGTGGTGAGGGCCGGCTGCTCGCGCTGGCGGCGCAGCTGGAGGCCCTCCGGCCGTGGGCCGACCGGGAGCCGCCCCTCTGAGGACGGCCGCCGTCGCCGCGGGCGGCGAACGCCCGCGGCGGGTCGGCCGGCGCACAACCCCTAGCCTCGACGCGTGGATTCGGGAGGCGGCAGGCGTCGCACCGTGACGTTCGTGGAGTTCAGCCCCTCCGGCGGGCTGTTCCAGTTCTCGGCGCAGCTCGCCGGGGGTGTCGCGGCGGGTGGTGACGCCGTCGACTTCATCACCGGCCCCGACCCGGAGCTCGGCCCGACCCACCCCGGCGTCCGGATGCGGCCGGTGCTGCCCACCTGGCACCCGGCCGACGAGAAGCCCATCGGCCGGCTCGCGAAGAAGGCGCGGCGCGTGCTCCGAGCGGGACAGCGGGCGCTGGCCTGGCTCGTCGTGCTGGCCCTGCTGCGGCGCAGCCGCCCCGACGTCGTCGTCTGGTCGACGTGGCGGTTCAGCATGGACGCGCTGGGCGCCGTCGCGGCCCGTCGGCTGCTGCCGCGTTCGACGATCGTCCTCGTCGCGCACGAGCCGGTGCCGCGGGTGCGCGCCGACACCACGAAGGAGCGGCACGGGCGCGTCCTCGACCCCGCGCTGGAGCGGGCGTGGCACAGCGTCGACGCCGTCTTCGTGCTCGGTGAGGAGGCTCGCGCGAAGGTGCACGAGCGCTGGCAGGTCGCGTGCCCGGTCGTCGTGATCCCGCACGGCGACGAGGCGGCCCTGCGCGGCGACGCGCCGGTCCCGCCGTGTGCGCGGACCGGGCCGGTCGTCCTGTTCTTCGGCGCCTGGACCGCCTACAAGGGCATCGACCTGCTCTTCGACGCGGTTCCCGCCGTGCGGCACAAGGTCCCGGACGCGCGGATCGTCGTCGCGGGATCGGTGCTGGGTGTCGACGAGGCGGCGCTGACGGCGCGCGCCCGGGCGCTGGGCGTGCACGCCCGCCCCGGCTACGTGGCGACGGCCGACGTGCCGCGGCTGTTCGGGGAGGCCAGGGTCGTCGTCACGCCGTACCGGCGGGCCACGCAGAGCGGCGTCGTGCATCTCGCGTACACGTTCGCCCGGCCGGTCGTCGCGACGGCGGTCGGGGACATCCCGGCCGCGGTCCGCGACGGCGAGACCGGGCTGCTGGTACCGCCCGACGACCCCGACGCGCTCGCCGCGGCACTGGTCGACCTGCTCACCGACGCCGACCGCGCACAGTCGATGGGCGACGCCGGTGCGGCCTGGCTGGAGGCCGAGGCGTCGTGGACCGCGGTGGCCCGACGCGTCCGCGAGACCGTCGACCGGGTCCGCGGCGCCCGCTGAGGAAGTGGGGTTCTCCCCCTCGGGAACGGGGGCGCACTCGATCGTCGCGAGGCCTCCGCGACGGCAGAGTTCTCCTCAACACGGAAACACCCCCACAGCACGAACCCCACAGCACGAACCCGGCGCACGAACCCCACCGAGACGAGGCCCGAAATGTTCAAGTCCCACTGCAGCACCAGCAAGCACCACAACGACGACTACGGCAAGCACTGCGACGACAACTGGTCCGACAAGCACCACAACTGGGACGACAAGTACTCGCACTGCTGGGACAACGGCCGCTACGACGACGACTACTGCGACAAGTCCTCCTACAGCGACTCCCACTGCCACGACTCCTACGACAAGGGCTGCCACGACAACTACGACCACTCCTCGTCCTACGGCAGCCACCACGCCTACAACTGACCTCCCACGACGAGCGCCCCGGACCCACGCAGAGTCCGGGGCGCTCGCGCGTCGCGACCCGCTCCCGGTCGCGCCCGGCACGTCGTGATCACCGCGGTCCCTGCCGAACGCCGGGGCCGGGCAGACTGTGCGCGTGACCGACCCGCAGCCGACCGCCGACGTGGATGCCGCCGCGCCCGGCCCGGTCGAGCCCCCGCCGACGGCCGCGCCGCCCGTCGGCAACCCCGATCACCCCGCCGCGCACGGCGCGGGGCTGGCCGGGCTCGCCCTCGGGGCGCTGGGCATCGTCTTCGGCGACATCGGCACGAGCCCGCTGTACGCGATGCAGACCGTCTTCTCGATCGACGGCGGTGCCGTCCGGCCGAACACGGCCGACATCTACGGCGTCGTGTCGTTGATCTTCTGGTCGGTGACGATCGTCGTCACGATCAAGTACGTGTCGTTCATCCTTCGCGCCGACAACGACGGCGAGGGCGGGATCATGGCGCTCGCCGCGCTGGTCCGCGAGGTCACGCGGACCACGGCGCGACGCGGGATGGTGGCCCTGCTGCTCGGCGTGCTCGGCGCGTCACTGTTCTACGGCGACTCGCTGATCACGCCGGCGATCTCGGTGCTGTCGGCGGTCGAGGGTCTGGAGGTCGCCGAACCGCAGCTGGCCGAGCTGGTACTACCGATCGGCATCGCGATCCTGGCGCTGCTGTTCCTGGCCCAGCGCTGGGGCACCCACCGCGTCGGCAGGCTGTTCGGGCCGATCATGGTGTTGTGGTTCGTCGTGCTCGCGGTGCTGGGGGTACCGCACATCGTCGAGCGCCCCGGCGTCCTGGTCGGGCTGTCGCCGACGTGGATCGGCGCGTTCATCGTCGACCACCCCTACACGGCGTTCATCGCGATGGGTGCCGTCGTGCTGTCGATCACCGGCGCCGAGGCCCTCTACGCCGACATGGGCCACTTCGGGAAGCGGCCGATCCGGGTGTCGTGGTTCGCCGTCGTCTTCCCGGCGCTGATCGTCAACTATCTCGGCCAGGCGGCGCTGCTGCTGGCCGACCCGAAGGCCGTCGACAACCCGTTCTACCTGCTCGCGCCGAGCTGGGCCCGGTGGCCGCTGGTCGTGCTCGCGACCTTCGCGACCGTCATCGCCTCGCAGGCGGTGATCTCCGGGGCGTTCTCGGTGTCGCGGCAGGCCGTGCGGCTGGGCTACCTGCCGCACCTGACCGTCCGGCACACCTCGACGCGGGAGAGCGGCCAGATCTACGTCCCGGCCGTCAACTGGCTGCTGTTCGCGGGCGTGCTCGTGCTGATGGTGACGTTCCGGTCGTCGGACAAGCTCGCGGCCGCGTACGGGCTCGCCGTGACCGGCACCCTGCTCCTGACGACGACGTTGTTCCTGATGTACGCCGCCACGAAGTGGCGCTGGCCGACGTGGCAGCTGGTCCTCACCGGCGTCGTGTTCGGCGGCCTCGAGCTGCTCTACCTCGCCGCGAACATCCCCAAGATCCCGCACGGCGGGTGGCTGCCGCTGGTGATCGCGGCAATCGTCGTCACCGTGATGACGACGTGGCAACGCGGCCGGCGACTGATCACGGGCCGGCGCATCGACCTCGAGGGCCCGCTGCCCGACTTCATCGACCACCTGCACGAGAAGCGGGTGCGGCGCGTCCCGGGGACGGCGGTGTTCCCGCACCCGACCAACCAGACTGCCCCGCTGGCGTTGCGGGCCAACGTCCGGTTCAACGACGTGCTGCACGAGCGGGTCGTGATCGTCTCGGTGCTCTCGCTCAACGTGCCGCACGTCCCGGTGGCCGAGCGGCTGACCGTCGACGAGCTGGGTCATCACGACGACGGGATCGTCCATCTGACGGCGAGCTTCGGCTTCCAGGACGACCAGGACATCCCGGAGGTCCTGCGGCAGGCCCGCAACCTCACCCCGGAGCTCGACATCGACCCGGACGCGGCGTCGTACTTCCTGTCCCGCATCACGATCGAGCGCGGGGCGGGCAACGGCATGGCGTCGTGGCGCAAGCGGCTGTTCATCGGCCTCTCGCACAACGCGGCGACGCCGGCGTCGGTGTTCCGGCTGCCCGTGGACCGCACCGTCGTGATGGGCTCGCGCATCGAGCTGTGAGCGCCGACGGTCGCGAGGCGACCATCGCCGCTCACGACCCGGCGGGCACGTCGGGGCGGGCCGGTCAGGGCGGGGGCAGCGTGACGCCGAACCCGGCGACGGCGAGCCGCAGCAGGACCTGCCCGGGCGCGAGCAGGTCGGCGATCCGGGCGGCGGCCAGCACCTCCAGCTCGGCGAGCCGCGTGGCGTAGGCGTCGGCGCCGGCCAGCCGGGCCTTCTGCAGCTCGACCGTGTTGTGCCACACCTTCTGCCGGGCCTCGCGCAGGAAGCGGCGCGACGCCCGGCGGTTGAGCGGGGCGAGCGCACGGTCGACGAGCCCGCGGGCCGAGCGCGCCGCGAGCTCGCCGTCCTCGGCCGCGACGCGCGCGGACAGCACGGCGTCGATCCGCTCGTGGTCGCGGCGCCGACGGTCGAGCAGCGCGTCGTCGGTGAAGTCGGCGTCGGTGATCACCACGAGCAGTGCCTGCGGCAGGTCGTAGTTGACGTGCGCGTTGACCCCGAGCAGCACGTGCACCAGCGACGGCAGCGACTCCCGCGCCCCGAACGCCAGCCGCCACGGCCGCGGCACCGGTCCGCCGGTGAGGTCACCGTCGAGCGCGGTGAGGTAGAAACCCGCGAACGCGACGTCCCACTCCTCGACCCACGCCGGGTCCTCGAAGTCGCCGCGGGCCACGGCGTCGCCGACGGCGAGCGTCGTGCGCCGGTAGGTGCCGAGGAAATCCCGCTGCGCCGCCCGGCCGGGCGGCATCCCGTCGAGCCGCTCCTGCATGGACGCCGCCACCGCCGCGATCGGCCCCTCCGCCATCGCCGCATCCTGCCCGCACGCGCCGCCCGGGGCCAGGGTCGCGCCCGCGCGAGGATGTTCCGACGCCGCCGCCGGCCTGCGCGCAGGCCGGCGGCGGCGTCGCTCAGCGGTGGTCCGCGACGACGGCGTCGGCGCCCCAGGGAGTCACGGCGCCGGAGCGGTCGCGGAAGCGCTCGGGCAGGTCGTCGACGAGATCCCACGTCGCCGACAGCCGACCGAAGCCGACGAAGACGGCGATCTGCACGCCCAGTTCGACGATCTCGGGCTCGGTGAAGTGCTCGCGGAGCAGGTCGAAGACGGCGTCGTCGGCGGCGAGGTGGTCGGTCGCGAACAGGTCGGCGTACCGCAGCGCGGCCTTCTCGGCCGCGGTGAGGTCGGGCGCCTCCTGCGGCTTCTCCAGTGAGCACACCAGGCCCTCGGTGACCCCGTCCTCCGCGCCGCTGGCCGTGCGCAGCGCCATGCAGCTGCGGCACTGGTTGTGGAACGCGATGCGCAGCCGGACCAGCTCGACGAGCCGGGGCGGGAGCGTCGAGGTCGCGGCGAGCGCGCTGCGGAAGGTCAGGAACGCGGACGTGACGTCGGGACGCAGGGCGAGGACCCGCAGCAGCCCGAGGCCCTGCGGGTCGTCGAGGGCCGGGCCGAGCGTCGCCCGCAGGGCGGGGTCGAACTCGTCGGTCGGAACGGCACGGAGTCGGGCCACGGGTCATCTCCTCGCTGAGCGGACGAGAGGAGTCTCACCGGATCCGGGGAGCGTCGTCAAGGTTCTAGCGACGCCCTGATCCGGGGGCGGACCCTACCCGGGTCGGGGGTCGGCACGGTCGTTGCGGGCGGTGATCGTCGGCAGGCTTCTCCTCGGATGCGGGAGTTCCCGCGGAGTCGTCGAAGGAGCCCCCATGAACCGCAACGCCCCCGGTTTCCCACCCCCGCCGCCGTACGGCGCAGCGCCCTCGTCGCCCTACGGCGCGGCGCCCTCGTCGCCCTACGGCGCAGCGCCCCCGTCGCCGTACGGCGCAGCGCCCTCGTCGCCCTACGGCGCGGCGCCCTCGTCGCCCTACGGCGCAGCGCCCCCGCCGCCCTACGGCGCAGCGCCCCCGCCGTCCCACGGTGCGCCGCCGCCCCGGCCGCCGGTCGGTCCCCCGCTCGGCCACCACGGCGGGACCCCCGGCCAGCAGCCGCCGCTCGGACCGGCCGGCCGGCCCGCGCCGACCGCCCCCCTGCCCGCCGGTCCGAGCGGCCGCAGGATCGCGACGGTCGTCGTCCTCGGGCTCGTCCTGGTCGCGGCCGTGGGCGCCGGGATCTACCTGCTGCTCGGCGGGACGGTGCCGTTCGGGTCGGCCGCACCCACGCAGCCCGCCGCCGTCTCGACCGACGCCCCGGCCTCCGCGCCCGGGACCGACACCGGCTCGACGGCCGGCGGCGGCACCGGCGACCCGGACGTGGCCTTCGCCGCGGGCGGCGCCGACGTCACCCCCGACTGCCCGTTCACCGCGGCGCGCGTCAGCGAGCTCGTCGGACAGCCGATGAAGGACGGCGGCAGCTGCCTGTTCGGCGACGGCAACGGCGTCGCCACCCTCACGATCGTGCCGGCGAGCGCGAGCACGACCGAGATGACGATGGACTACATGCGCGACAGCGCGACCCGCATGTACGCGAACGTCGAGGACCTGCCCGGCGGCACGAAGGGCTGGATCGCGACCAAGGACGTCGAGGCCATGGCCATGGCCGTCACCGGCAAGGGCGGCTACACGATCACCATGAGCAGCTTCCAGCGCCTCGGTGGCGACGACTACACCCCGGTGCTGCGGGACGTGGTCGCCGCCCTCCCCCGGTGACGTTCGTCGCCGACGCCGGGCCGGAGCCCGGGACGATCCGGACGATCGACCGCACCGCCGGACAGCCGTCCCCGCCGTCCGGCGGCGCGGCGTCACCGATAATTGCCTGACGCTAAGCAACCTGCTGTAGTGGTGGTGGCCGCCGCCGTCGCGCCCCGCGCCCCGGCCGGCCCCCAGCCGCGTCGGACGGAGGTGCGGGCGACCGCATGAGCATCAAGGACGACCTGGACCGCGGCACCGGATCGGATCGTGCGTCGCGCGACGACCGCTACAAGTGGGTCGCCCTCACGAACACGACGGTCGGCGTGCTGCTCGCGACGATCGACGCCTCGATCATGCTCATCGCGATGCCCGACATCTTCCGCGGCATCCAGCTCGACCCGCTGCTCCCCGAGAACAGCTTCTACCTGCTGTGGATGATCCTCGGTTACCTGGTGACGAGCAGCGTGCTCGTCGTCAGCGTCGGGCGGCTCGGCGACCTGTTCGGCCGCGTGAAGATGTACAACCTCGGCTTCGTCGTCTACACGTTCGCGTCGCTGATGCTGACGATCACCTGGATGACCGGGCACGCCGGGGCGATCTGGCTGCTGGTCTGGCGGATCGTGCAGGGGATCGGCGGGGCGTTCCTCGTCGGCAACTCCGGCGCGATCCTCACCGACGCCTTCCCCGCCCACCAGCGCGGACTCGCCCTCGGCATCAACAACGTCGCCGGCATCAGCGGGACGTTCATCGGTCTCGTGCTCGGCGGCCTGCTCGCCCCGGTCAACTGGCGGCTGGTCTTCCTGATCTCGGTGCCGTGCGGGGTGTTCGGCGCCGTCTGGGCCTACCGCAGGCTGCGTGACGTCGGCACCCGGTCGCACGAGCCCGTCGACTGGCTGGGCAACGTCACGTTCGCGGCCGGGCTGATCCTGGTCATGATCGGCATCACGCACGGCATCCAGCCCTACGGCGCCCACACGATGGGCTGGACGAGCCCGCTGGTGCTCGGCTCGCTCGCGGCCGGGGTCGTGCTGCTGCTGGCGTTCGCGGCGATCGAACGACGGGTGCGCTTCCCGATGTTCCGGCTACCGCTGTTCCGCATCCGCGCGTTCACCTTCGGCACGCTCTCGACGTTCCTGTCCGCGCTCGGCCGCGGCGGCCTGATGTTCATGATGATCATCTGGCTGCAGGGCATCTGGCTGCCGCTGCACGGCTACACGTTCGAGGAGACGCCGCTCTGGGCGGGTATCCACATGCTGCCGCTGACCGTGGGCTTCCTCGCCGCGGGCCCGGTCTCGGGCTACCTCTCCGACCGCTTCGGCGCACGCCCGTTCGCCACCGGCGGGATGATCGTCGCCGCCGTGACGTTCGGGCTGCTCGAGCTGCTCCCGATCGACTTCCCGTACTGGCAGTTCGCCGGGATCCTGCTGCTCAACGGGCTCGCGATGGGCTGCTTCGCCTCGCCCAACCGGGCCGCGGTGATGAACAGCCTGCCGGCGGCCGACCGCGGCGCGGGTGGGGGGATGAACTCGACCTTCCAGAACTCCGCGCAGGTCTTCTCGATCGGCATCTTCTTCTCGTTGATGATCGCCGGGTTGGCCGCGACACTGCCCTCGGCACTGACCTCCGGCCTCGAGGCGCACCACGTGCCCGCCGCGGCGGCGACGGCCATCGCGAGCAGCCCGCCGGTGTCGGTGCTCTTCGCGGCGTTCCTGGGCTACAACCCGATGCAGCACCTGCTCGGTGACGCCGTGCTCGCCCAGATGCCGCCCGTCGACGTCGCGGCCGTCACCGGCAACACGTTCTTCCCCGACCTCATCTCGGGGCCGTTCGAGGCGGGCCTGCACATCGCGTTCGGGTTCGCGATCGCCGCGTGCCTGATCGCCGCGGCGGCGAGCGTCTCGCGCGGGACTCGGTACGTCGCCGCCGACCGCTCCACCACGCCGGCCACGGCACCCGAGCACTGACCGTGAGTGGCGATGGTCGCCATGGCGACCATCGCCACTCACAGCCGGGCGCGGCGCGACCACGCGACAGACCGCGGCACGGCCGACAATGCCCTCACGCGGGGTCGGCGTGGACCCCGCCGGAGGGAGACACGATGGCGGCGACCGTCGAGGCGATGGTGCTCACCGAGGCGCGGGAGTTCGCCGCGCGCGAGTTCCCGCGGCCGCGGCCAGGGCCCGACGACGGGCTGCTGCGCGTCGAGCTGGCCGGCATCTGCCACACCGACGTCGACATCGTCACCGGCGGCTACCCGACGCCGCTGCCGCTGATCATGGGTCACGAGATCGTCGGGCGGATCGAGGAGGTCGGCGAGCGTGCCGCCCGGCGCTGGGGCGTCACCGCCGGGGACCGGGTGGTCGTCGAGCCGATGGTGGGCTGTGGTGGCTGCCGCTACTGCACCGAGGGCAACGGCCGGTTCTGCGAGTCGGCGATCGGCTACGGGACGGCCACCGCCTGCGACGCCGAGCCCTTCCTCTGGGGTGCCTACTCCCCGCTGATGTACCTCGCGCCCGGCTCGCTCGTGCACCGCGTCCCCGACGGCACGAGCGCCGAGGTCGGGATGCTCTGCACCGTCGCGATCTCCAACGCCGTGCAGTGGACGTTGGCCCGCGGGGGCGTCGTGCAGGGCGACGACGTCGTGGTGCAGGGCGTCGGGCCGATCGGGCTGTGCTGTGTCGCGGCGGCCCGCGCGGCGGGCGCGCGCACCGTGGTGGCGACCGGCCTGCCGCACGACGTGCTCGGCCGGGCCCTCGCGCCCGAGTTCGGCGCCGACGTGGTCGTCACGGCCGGGGAGCAGGACGTCGTCGCGGCGGTGCGGGACGCCACGCGGGGCGAGCTCGCGCGCGTCGTCGTCGACACGACCGGCAGCCCCGCGGCGCTGCGGACCTCGCTGGACCTGGTGCGCCGCACCGGAACCGTGGTCAGTGGCGGCGTCACCGGCAAGGACGTGCTCACACCGCTGCCGATGGACGTCGTCACGCTCAAGGAGATCCGACTGCAGGGTGTGTTCAGCTTCGACAGCGCCGCCGTGCGGCGGGCGATGGCGTTGGCCGCGACCGGTCTGTTCCCCTTCGAACGGCTCGTCACCCACCGGTTCGACCTGCACGACGCGGCCGAGGCCGTCGCCACCGTCGCCGATCACGCGCTGACCGACCGGCTCAAGGTCGTCCTGGTGCCTCCGGCGGGGTGACGGCGCTGTCGCGCAACAGGTCGCCGAACGTCTCGACGCACGCCGGGGCCGGGCCGGCCGGAACGTGCCCGAGCGACGGCAGCAGCACGACCGTGCGGCCGTCCGGGATCGCCGGCTGCCGCAGCTGACGCTGCACGACCTCGCCGTCGGCGCCCGCGGTCGAGAACACCGGCACGTAGCGGACGCGCTCGCCGGCGTCGACGACGACCAGGTCGGGACGAGCGGAGCCGGTCCGGTGCACACGCTCGACGGCGCCGAAGCGCTGCCGCAGCACCTGCGCGGCCCGCTCGTGGAAGACCGCGGCGCGCACGCCCGCGACGAACCGGCTCCCGTCGTGCAGCAGCGCCGTCCGCTGCACGGGCGGCAGGAGCAGGAACGCCTGCTCGCTCGTCGTCATGATCGTGTCGGCGACGAGCCCCTCCTGGTGGTCGAGCAGCCGATCGTGGACCAGGCGCCCCACGGTGACGTGGGTGGGCACGACGATCCCGTCGACGACCTCCGACAGGACGCCGCTCGCGAGGTCGGCCAGCTTGCGCTCGAGCTCGAAGCGCAGCTCGACGATCGAGGCGGCCGGTGCGGCGCCCGGGTCCTCGAACCCGGTGGGCGCCGCCGCCGCGGCGTGCGCTCCGGCCGCCGCCAGCTCGATGCTGACCCCGCCCGCCGAGACCTCCTGGACCCGGTCGAGCAGCGCGCGCACCTGCGCGGGGCGGACGGTGAGCACCAGGACCGCGATGATCGCGAACACCAGCAGCGTCACGAGCTGGGCGACCGTCAGCAGCCCGGCCAGGTAGAGCACGAACAGCGCCACGAGCACGACGAGCGCGCCCACGCGGCCCGACAACAGCCGCTTCTCGGGGGTCACGTCTGGCTCGTCGCCGGGCCGGACCGGGTCGTTACGGCACCACCCTCGTTCTCCCATCTCTGCAACGCCAGGTCGCGGTCGGCGGCGTCGACCGCCGGAGAGCCGACGACGGTCACTCCCGACGACCGCTGTGTGATCCCCACGCGCGGGTCCCCATCGCGGTCGTCGACCACGGGAGCACCTCCTCCACGGCCCTGCACCCGGCTCACCGGGACCGCGTCCCACGCCTGCGACCCACGTGGGCCTCGCGTCGGAACTGCCCGACCAGGTGCGGGTAGTGCAGCTCGAACGCCGGCCGCTCGGACCGGATGCGGGGCAGCTCGGTGAAGTTGTGCCGCGGCGGCGGGCAGGAGGTGGCCCACTCCAGCGAGTTCCCGAAGCCCCACGGGTCGTCCACGGTCACCACACGCCCGTAACGGTAGGAACGGCACACGTTCCAGATGAACGGCAGCGTCGAGGCGCCCAGGACGAACGCCCCGATCGAGGAGACCGTGTTCAGCGTGGTGAACCCGTCGGTCGGCAGGTAGTCCGCGTAGCGGCGCGGCATGCCCTCGTTGCCCAGCCAGTGCTGCACCAGGAACGTCGTGTGGAACCCGACGAACGTCAGCCAGAAGTGCACCTTCCCGAGGCGTTCGTCGAGCATCCGGCCGGTCATCTTCGGGAACCAGAAGTAGATCCCGGCATAGGTGGCGAACACGATCGTCCCGAACAGCACGTAGTGGAAGTGCGCCACCACGAAGTAGGTGTCGGTGACGTGGAAGTTCAGCGGCGGCGAGGCCAGCAGCACGCCGCTCATCCCGCCGAACAGGAATGTGGCGGCGAAGCCGACCGCGAAGAGCATCGGCGTCTCGAAGGTGAGCCTCCCCCGCCACATCGTGCCGATCCAGTTGACGAACTTGATCCCCGTCGGCACTGCGATCAGGAAGCTCGTGAGCGAGAAGAAGGCCAGCAGCACCGCGCCGGTGGCGAACATGTGATGCGCCCACACCGCCACGGACAACATCGCGATCGACAAGGTGGCGAAGACCATTCCCTTGTAGCCGAACAGCGGCTTCCGGCTGAACACCGGGAACACCTCCGTCACGATCCCGAAGAACGGCAGCGCGACGATGTAGACCTCGGGATGGCCGAAGAACCAGAACATGTGCTGCCACAGGATCGCCCCGCCGTTGGCCGGGTCGAACACGTGGGCCCCGAGGTGCCGGTCGGCGAGCAGGCCGAACAGGGCGGCGGTGAGCACGGGGAACGCGATGAGGATCAGGATCGCGGTGATGAAGATGTTCCAGGTGAAGATCGGCATCCGGAACATCGTCATGCCGGGCGCGCGCAGGCAGACGATCGTGGTGATGAAGTTGACGCCACCGAGGATCGTGCCCAGGCCGGCCACGATGAGCCCGGTGAGCCACAGGTCCTGGCCTGCTCCCGGGGCGTGCACGGCTTCCGAGAGCGGCGCGTAGGCGGTCCAGCCCGTGTCGGGCGCCCCGCCGGGAGTCAGGAAGGACGAGATAACGACGAGGCCGCCGAACAGGAACAGCCAGTAGGACAAGGCGTTCAGCCGCGGGAACGCGACGTCGGGGGCACCGATCTGCAGCGGCACGATGTAGTTGGCGAAGCCGAACAGGATCGGCGTCGCGTACAGCAGCAGCATGATCGTGCCGTGCATCGTGAACAGCTGGTTGTACTGCTCTGGCGAGAGGAACTGCATGCCCGGCCGGGCCAGCTCGGCGCGCATCAGCAGCGCCATCGCACCGCCGGCCAGGAAGAAGCCGAACGACGTGACCAGGTAGAGGATCGCGATGTCCTTGGGGTCCGTCGTCCGCATCATCGTGAGCAGCGTGGATCCCTTGGCCGAGCGGCGCGCCGGGTACGGACGCGTAACGGGTTTCGGTCGGACGTCGGTCACGACGGCCTCGGTTGCGGACGTCCGGACGGCATGGTTCGACCTCGCAGGCCTGATGGCGGTGGGGCCGCCGACGGACCGTCGATGAGCATCTGTTCTCGCCTCCCCGTTCCGGCCCCGGGCGGCGTCCTGCGACGGGCCGGGCTGCGGTCCGTGATCTCAGCGGCGGTCGCGGCCCTCACGGCGGCGCGCGCCCCACCTGGCCAACCAGAGCACGCCGCTCAGCGCGGCGAACGCCAGCGCGCCGACGGGCGACCCGGCCATCACCATGAGCGCGCACAGCACGATCACGACCGCCAGTCCGACCGTCGCCGCGCCGCCGAGGTGTTTTCGGCCGAGGTGCTGGGTGTGCGCGCGGAAGGACCGCGAGAACTCCACGTCCTCGGCCATGAGCTGACGCTCGAGATCCTGCAACGTCCGTCGCTCGTGATCGTCGAGCACGACGCACCTCCTCACGGTGGGTCCCACCGGGTCGCGTCCGGTGACTCCACGGTGCATCCCGTTCCGACGGCGGGGACACCCGTGTGACCGGCCAACTTCGACCCGATCGGTTGCCGAGGTACGGCAGTACCGGGACATAGATCGTGGCGTCGCGCCGACGTCCGGACGCCTCCGTCGGCTCGCCTCGATCGTCCGGAGTCGCTGTGCTCCCGGCAGGCGACCGCGGTCCGCCGGGATCGTGGCGGGCAGGCGTGACGGCGAGCCTTGCTGCCGGTCGTCGGCAGTTGGTCGGCGCGAACTTCGCCGGGGACGACCCCTGCCGGGTTCGGTCGCCGACGGCAACGTGGAGGTCGGGGAGCAGCGGCGGCCGGGTCCCGACCGGACACGCACAGCTCGTCCCCCGGGCTGCCCACGGGCCCACGTCGACCAGGAGGCGCATTGTGAAGGTGCACGACCTGTCGGACACGTCCGTCGTGGCGGACGCCCTGGTGTGCCAGGAGGCCGCTCTCCTTCTCCGCGCCGGTGAGGCCAGCCCGGACGGGGAGGACCTGGCCCCGCCCATGGACCGTCTCCTGAGCGCGGTGGGCGCGGAGCTGGAGACCGGGCGGGAGTCGCTCCCGGAGGCCGTGCGCCGCGCCGCGGTGGATCTCGCCGCGCACCTCGTGCGTCGGTCCTCCGTCCCCGTCCCCGGCGGCCCCGCCCGCCACGGTCACGGGTTCGGCGCACGTCCCGGCTCCGGCCGTCGCCGGAGCGCTCCGTTCACCCCCTCCATCCGGCTCGGGCGGATGGGATGACTAAGGAGGTTCGCAGTGGCGCCGCCGCGTCCGCCGGGTGCCGGCGACCGGCCGGTGACGGATGATCGCGATCTGCTCGCCCGGCGCGTTCCCGCCCTGCGCGCCGAACTGGTGCGCCAGCAGGGGTTCCGTCGTGAACAGCTCGCCTCGCTCGCACCGGGCGGGAGCAACCCGGACCGGCTCGCCGGTCGCGGTCCGGACCGCGAGGAGTCGCCGGGGCTGAGCGAGGTCCAGGCGCTCGTCGAGTCCGGCGCGCGACACGCGCTGGGCGACATCGAGCTCGCGCTGGCAAGGATCCGGACCGGCCGCTACGGCCGGTGCCGGGCATGCGGTGCCGCCATCTCCCTCGCCGTGCTCGAAGCGATCCCCCAGACGACGCTGTGCCTGCGCTGCTGCCGGCTGCGTGACCGCATCCCGCGCGCCGGGCGTCATCGCGGACCGCGGTCGTCGGGCCGCCGGTCAGAGCGGCGCGCTGAAGTCGTCGTGTCCCGGCCAGCCGAGTAGCCGCGCGCCGAGTGTCGCGGCGTGCATCGTGAACCGCTGCGCGGGATCGGTGGGGTCACGTCCGGTCAGGGTCCTGACCCGATCGAGGCGGTAGGTCACGGCCCGGACGGACAGGTTGAGGCGGCGCGCGGTCGCCGTGCTGACGCCCCCGGTGGCGAAGTAGGCGTCGAGAGTGGCCAGCAGTGGCTCGGCACCGCCGCGGGTGTGGACCAGCCCACCGAGAACCGACTGGACGAGGTCGGTGATCGCGGGCTGGTCCCGCAGCAGAACGCGGTAGATCAGCAGCTGCTCGGCCTCGATCACCGGGGCGTCCAGGTGCAGGCGCACGGCCATGGCGAGACCCTCGCGCGCTTCCTCGTACGAGCGCGGGACTCCGTACGAGCCCGGGTAGGGCCGCCCCACGCTCACCCGCCACGGGCGGCCACGGGGCGAGCGGCCGAGTTCCGCGTGGATGAAGTCGCCGAGCTTGGCCCGCGGCCTGCCCGACGCGTCGGAGCCACCCGGCGCGATCACGACGATCCAGCCGTCCTTCGTGGCCACCAACACGTCGCGGTCGCCGAAGCGGTCCACCACCGCGTGTTCCAGGGAGCTGATCATCGGGTCGACCTCGCTGATCCGCCCGGTCGGCGCGGCCAGGGCGACCTGGTGGTGAAGGCCCAGGTCCAGGCCGAACGGTTCCGCCTGTTCGACCAGCCGGCCCACGTCCGCGTCGCCACGCAGCAGGTCCTCGATGAACTCGTGGCGCAGCCGCTCCTCCCACCGCACCATTTCCCGGCGGACCTCGTTGTGGCCCTCCGCCAGCCGACCGACCGCGGCGTCGACGACGTGCAGCACCGCGGCAGCGGCGTCCCGGACGGCCCCGCTGCTGCGTGAGCGGATCACCATCGGGAGCTCCGCCCACAGCCGCTTGGCCGCCGAGAGGTAGAGCTGCACGGCGTGTCCCGCCGAGACACCGAGCTCGGCGGCCCGCCGCCCCAGCATCTCCACCGCGTCGAGTTCGGCCGGGTCCGGCTTGCGCCCGGTGGTCGCGGCGTCGGCCAGCAGCGTCAGGTAGTCCCCGAGGAGCTCAACCGGCACGCCGCCCGCCTCCCGGCCGGCGGCCTGCGCCACGTCGGTCAGCCACGAGTCGTCCGCTGCCGCCGCCTCGGCCCTCGTCCGCGGCCGGTGCTCGTCCCGCTCCGTCACGCGCGTCCCTCCGCTCCTCGCCCAGCCACCACTCTGCTGGACGATCGGCGGTGGCGACAGCAGGCCGGGGTCCGACGACGGACAAGCGCGCGCGATCCGGCGACGGCGGCCGGTGCGGGACCGTCCGGCCCACTACTTCGCCGCGCTGCCCGCCTGCCACTGCGACCAGCTGAGCTCCCAGTCGCCGTAGGTGTCGCCGAGGGGCAGCGTGGGACCGCCCGAGTTGGTGATCTCCACGACGTCGCCGATGCCGAAGTGGTCGAAGAACCACTGCGCGTTGGCAGGGCTGAGGTTGACGCAGCCGTGCGAGACGTTGGCGCCGCCCTGCGACCCGACCGACCACGGCGCGGAGTGCACGAACTCGCCGTCGTCGGAGATCCGCTCGTCGAGGTCGACCTGCTCCTTGTAGTAGCCGGGCTGGCCCTGGCAGACGCCGTAGGTGCAGGAGTCCATGATGATCGACGGCTGCTTGTCGGAGATGACGTGCGGGCCGGTGTGCGAGGGGAAGCCCGGCGAGCCGAGGCTGATCGGCATCGTGTTCACGAGCTTGCCGTTCTGGAAGATCTGCATCTGCTCGGTGGCACCGTCGGCCTTGGCGATCCACGAGTCGTGAACGTGGATGGTCTCGGTGCGGTCGGTCTCGCCGTACGTACCGTCGCCGAGGTCGACGCCGAACATGTCGGCCTTCAGCGTGATCGTCGACCCGGCCTGCCAGTAGGTCTTGGGCCGGTAGTGCGCCTCGGTGGCCGACAGCCAGTACCAGCTGCCCTCCTGCGGCGGGCTGGCCGTGACCGACAGCGCCTTCTCGGCGGTGGCCTTGTCGTGGACGGCGTGGTCGAACCGCACGACGATCGGCTGCCCGACCCCGACCGAGGTCTGCGACGGCGGCGGGATGAACGACGGGTAGGCCGTCGTCCTCGGCGCGACCGTGCTGACGGTCTTGTCGTCGTGGTGCCGGGTGCCGTCGGCCGCGACGGTGTCGACCCCGACGGAGTAGGTCGTGCCGTAGGCGAGATCTCCCGTCGAGGCCCACCCGGCACCACCCGGGGCCAGGGTCCCCGCAACCGGCTTGCCGTCGGCCTTGTCGGTCATCGCGACGGCGGCGATGGTGCCGCCGGTCACCGTCAGCTGCAGCGGCGACGACGGGTTGAGCGGCCCGCTGTCGGCGCTCGTCGCCACGACCGGCGCCGCCGCGGCGGCGGGCTGCCCCCCGGCTCCGCTGGTGATTCCCGCGGACAACGCCTGCGCCTGCCGCGGCGCGGCGATGACCAGCCCCGCCAGCACGAGGCATGCGAGTACCGCGACCCCCAACGAGAACGACAACCTCGTGCGAACGCGACCCGTCGGCCCTCTCACGGAGTCCCCACCCTGCCCCTCCGGACCTCCCCGTGCGGAGGCCCACCGGTACAGACTGCCACTGCCGGGTGACAGCGCTGCCGAGAGGCGGATCCGTTGCGGCACAAGACACGCGAAGTGCCAGGAAGCGGACGGAACCGGCGCGGCGCCCAGTCGGGCACGACCTATGCTCATCGCGTCCGCGACGACCTCAGGGAGGGACGATGTCGGCTGTGACGGACCGCGTTGCGGCGTTCTGCGACCGCTACGGGCTGCGACTGCCGGTGCTGGAGGCGCCGATGGCCGGGGCGTGCCCGCCCGCGCTGGCGGCGGCCGTCGCGAACGCGGGCGGGATGGGCGCCGACGGCGTCGTCCTCGACGGTCCCGCGAAGATCGCCGACTGGGTCTCGGAGTTCCGGGCGGCCTCCGACGGCGCCGTCCAGCTCAACATCTGGATCCCCGACGAGCCCGTCGAGGCGCCCGACCGGGTCGCCGCCGCGACGGCCTTCCTCGAGACGTTCGGCACGCCCGGCCCCGACGCACCCGGCCCGGACTTCGCCGACCAGTGCGAGGCGATGCTCGCGGCGGAGCCCACCGTCGTCTCCTCGATCATGGGCCTGTTCGACCCGGAGTACGTGACGCGGCTGCGCGAGCGGGGCATCGCCTGGTTCGCGTGCGCCACCACGCTCGACGACGCCCTGGCCGCCCAGGAGGCGGGAGCCGACGCGATCGTCGCGCAGGGCATGGAGGCCGGCGGGCACCGCGGCACGTTCGACCAGACCGCGGCCGAGGCGACGACCGTCGGGCTGCTGGCCCTCGTCCCGCGGTTCGCCGACGCGCTCGACGTCCCCGTCGTCGCCGCCGGCGGGATCGGGGACGGCCGCGGGGTCGCCGCGGCGCTGGCGCTCGGGGCGAGCGCGGTGCAGGTCGGGACGGCGTTGCTGCGCTCGCCGGAGGCCGGGATCGCTCCCGAGTGGGCGGCGGCGCTCGACGGCGCCGCCCCGGAGGCGACCACGCCGACGCGGGCCTACACCGGCCGGCTGGGCCGGGCGGTCCGCACGTCCTACACCGACGCCTGGGCGGCCGACGACGCGCCCCGCCCGGCGCCGTACCCGCAGCAGCGGCGGCTCGTCGGCCGGTTCCGGCGGGGCGACGCGCCCGGCGTGGACCCGCTGAACTTCTGGGCCGGGCAGTCGGCCGCCCTCGCGCGCGCCGAGCCGGCGGGCGACGTCGTCACCCGGATGTGGGACGAGGCCCGCGCGATCCTGGCCTGATGGCTCACGGCTGGTCGGCCGCGAGGAGGGCGTCCCCCTGGGCGACGGCGGCCGACAGCCCGCGGTCGAAGCCGAGCGACAGCAGCAGGTCCATGTCGTCACCGGCCGCGAACCGCACCAGGATCGTCACGCGCGTGCCGCCCGGGCGGTCCGCGACGGCGATGCGCACGCTCGTGCTCGGCACACCCGGATCGCTCATCGTGAACTCGATCCGGCGCGGCTCGTCGACGTGCTGGACGTCCCACCAGCCCGAACGGTCGCCGCCGGGCGTCGCACAGGTGTAGGAGACGCGCCCGCCGGGCACGAGATCGTGCTCCTGGACGGTCGCGGTCACCTCCGGCGGGAACCACCAGCGTTCGAGCTTGCGCGGGTCGCCCCACAGCCGCCACACCCGGTCGGCGGGGGCGTCGAACTCGGCGGTGATCGTCATCGTCCGGGCGACCGCGTCCTTCTCGACCGACACGACGCTCACGAGTCCTCCTCCAGCAACGCGCCCATCCGTTCGACCCGCGCCCGCCACACGTCCTCCAGCGCGTCGAGGACGGCACCCGCCCGGCGCAGCGCCTCGACGTCGCCGGAGACGAGTTGCTCCCGTCCCTGCCGGCGCTTGGCGACGAGGCCGGCCTCGTGCAGCACGGCCACGTGCTTCTGCACCGCCGCGAAGCTCATCGGGTAGAGCCGCGCGAGTGCCGAGACGGAGTGCTCGCCCTGCAGGGTGCGTACGACGATGTCGCGGCGCGTGCCGTCGGAGAGGGCGTGGAAGAGCCGGTCGACGGCCCGCCGCTCGCCCGAATCTACAACCATGTGGTAGTACGTTACCGCATGAAGCTCACCGTGATGCAGTTCGTCTCGCTCGACGGCGTCTGCCAGGGCCCGGGCGCGCCGGACGAGGACACGACCGACGGGTTCGGCCGCGGCGGCTGGCTCGTCCCGTTCGTCGACGAGCGCTTCCTGGAGATCGTCACCGAGTGGACGTGCCGGGCAGGCGCGTTCCTGTTCGGCCGTCGCACCTACGAGGCGTTCAGCCGTGACTGGCCGACGTCGACCGACCCCGACGACCCCGTCGCGACGCGGCTCAACGGCCTGCCGAAGTACGTCGCGTCGACGACGTTGCGCGAGGCGGGGTGGGCGCCGTCGACGATCCTCGCCGGTGACGTCGAGGGGCGGGTCGCCGAGCTCAGGGCCCGGCCGGGACCCGAGCTGCAGGTCCACGGCAGCGCCCGGCTCGCGGCGTCGCTGCTGGCGGCGGGCCTGGTCGACGAGCTGCGACTGGCGGTGGCGCCGGTCGTCGTCGGCGCCGGGAGGCGGTTCTTCCGGGACGACGACGCAGCCGCGGCCTATCGCGCCGTGGACCACGAGACGACACCGTCGGGCGTCGCACTGCTCACCTACGAACCCGCGGGCGCGGCGGCCTACGGGCGCATCGACGTGATCTGACCGGGCGCGGACTCCCGCGATTGTGTAGCGTCGCTCATCATTGAGCGTTCACTCACCGGGAGGTCTCGTGGCCCGCTGGAACCCCGCGCACGTCGCGCTGCGCACGACGGCAGGCGCCTTCATCCTCAACACGGGGATCGGCAAGTGGAAGGGTGACGAGAAGACCGCGGCCGGCGTCCACGGAATGGCGAAGGGGACCTACCCGTTCCTCGACGCCGTCGCCCCGCAGCCGTTCCTCAAGGCGCTGGCCGCCGGTGAGATCACCCTCGGCGCCGCGCTCCTGACCCCGTTCGTCCCTGCCGCCGTCGTCGGCGCCGGGCTCACGGGTTTCGCCGCGAGCCTGCTCGGGCTCTACCTCGGTACCCCCGGGATGCACGACAAGCTGCGTCCGACGCAGCAGGGCAACGCGATCGCGAAGGACGTCTGGCTGCTCGGCATGGGCGCCGCCCTGCTCGCCGACGGCTTGCGCCGCAAGCGGTCCTGACCGGGTCGGTCAGTCGCGCTCGCCGCGCACGGTCAGCATCACGCGCATGACGTGCTCGACCGCGGACGCGAACACGGGGCCGCGCAGCTCGTCGCGGGACGCGAGCGCGTTCGACGCGAACTCCAGCATCGCGTCCGGGCCCGCACGCCGCACGACGAGCGCGGCGACCTCCTCGATGTCGAGGTCCGGGTTGTCGAGGCGCGCCAGCGCGAACTCCACGACAAGCTGATCGTCGGTCACACGTTCCTCCCCCTCCAGTCTCCCGGATCCACTCCCGCAGCGCGAGATCCTCTGGCGTCGCCCAGTTAGGTGCCCCTAATCTGAACGAACCCGACGGGGAGGGACACATCGCATGACGTCCGACAGCGCCGAGCCGGTGACCTTGGCCCGACGGCTCCGTGAAGGCACCGCGGCCGTCCACGACCGCGCGCACGGCTCCCGCTTCATGTCCGCCCTGCTCGGCGGCGAGCTGCCCGTCGAGGACTACGCGGCGTTGGCCGGCCAGCTCTGGCACGTCTACGACGCGCTCGAGAGGGCGGGCGACGCGCTGGCCGACGAGCCGGCCGCGGCACCGTTCCGTCGCGAGGAGCTGCGCCGGGCACCCGCGCTCGCGGCCGACCTGCACCACCTCCTGGGAGCGGGCTGGCCTGCGGAGTGCACGCCGCTGCCGGCGACCCGGACCTACGTCGCCGCGCTGCGGACGATCGCCGCCGACCGCTGGGTGGGCGGCTGGGTCGCCCACCACTACACCCGTTACCTGGGCGACCTCGCGGGCGGCCAGGTGGTGCGCGCCCTGCTGCGCACCAGGTACGGGCTGGTCGACGACGGCGCGCGCTTCTACGCCTTCGACGCCATCCCCAGTGTTCCGGCGTTCCGCAAGCAGTACCGGGCCGCACTCGACGCGACGCCGTTCGACGAGGCCGAGCAGCGCAGGGTCGTCGACGAGGCGGTACGGGCGTTCGACCTCAACATCGCGCTGCTCGACGAGCTCGACCCGCTCACGGGCGACGACCGCATCCCGGCCTGACCCGGTCCCGCGCTCACCCGGCGGGCGCCCCGGCCCTCCGCGCGGACCGGCCGGCGATCGCGTGCACCACGGCGGCCATGTCGTCGCCTCCGTGCCCGGCCGCGACGGTCTCCGCGAACAGCGCGGCCGTCGCGTCGAGCAGCGGTGCCGCGATCCCGGCGCCGCGGGCGGCGTCGCCGACGAGCCGGCAGATGCCCAGCACGTCGGCGGCCGCGGCCTGCGGCGCGAGGTCGTCACGGACGATCTTGGCCGCCTTGATCCGGGAGACGTCGCTGGCCATCGGCCCGGAGTCGAGCACCTGAACGACGGTGTCGAGGTCGAGGTCGTGCCGCCGCGCGAAGTGCAGCGCCTCGGCCAGGCCGGTCACCATCGTGATCAGGAAGAGGTTCACCGCGAGCTTGGTCAGCTGGGCCGCGGGCACCGGCCCGCAGTCGACGACCTCGCGGCACATCGGGGCGAGCAGCGGGCGGACGCGGGCGCGGTCGTCGTCGGCACCGGCCAGCATCGCGACGAGCGCGCCCTGCTCGGCGGGCACCCGGGAACCCGACACCGGCGCCTCGACGTGCCGGCCGCCCGCGGCCCGGACGTCGTCGCCGAGCGCGCGCGAGTACTCCGGCGAGGTCGTGCCCAGCACGACGACGAGGCGGTCGCGGACCATCGTCGCGAACGCCGGTGTGCCGCGGCCGAGCGCGGCGTCGACGGCGTCGCCGTCGGACAGCATCAGCAGCACGACGGGGCAGCGCGCGAACACCTCGGCCGGGTCGGCGGCGACGGTCGCACCGGCGGCGCGAAGCGGCGCCGCCCGCGCCGGCGTGCGGTTCCAGACGACGAGCGGCGTCCCGGCCCGCGCGAGCCGCAGCGCCATCGGCGTGCCCATCAGCCCCAGCCCGACGAAGCCCAGCGGATCGACGGCCACGTCAGGCCACCGCCGTGGTCGGGACCTCGATCGCGTAGGTGAGCTGGCCGACCGACATGCCGGCGAGCCGGGGCCGCCCGAGCCGCTGCGCGCGAAGGAACCCCAACCCGGCGCGGTTCTCCGGCCGGATCGTGGCCTCGACGGTCCAGCCCTGCCAGCGCGGGTCGGCGAGCGTCGTCGCGAACAGGCCGGTGGCCACACCGCGGCGCTGCAGGTCGTCGGCGACGAGCAGCGCCACGTCGACGATGCCGGGCCGGACGACGGCGAGGTTGAGCAGGCCGGCCACGCGCCCGTCGGTCCACGCGGCCAGGGCGACGGCGCCGCCCAGCAGGTAGCGCGGATAGCGGTCGAGCACGTCCTCGGGCGCGAGCCGATGCCGGCTGGCGAACCGTTCCCCGAGCGACTCGGGCGAGCAGGACCGCACGAGCGCCGCCACCGCGGCCGGAGTGGCGGGCAGGTGGCACGCCGTCATGACAGTCGTCATAGCGAACGGTTCTACCCTCCAGCGGCCGGGCCCGGCATCATGACAGTCGTCATAGCAGTGGAATTGCGCCGAACGGAGGACGGATGGCCTACGCACGCCGGATGTGGACGCACGTCGAGCCGATCCACGACGTCACGTACTTCGCGCCCGAGGCCCGCGCCGCGGCCGACGCGATCGGGATGCGCGGGTACTGGATGGGCTACGCCGCGCAGCGGGTCGCGCCGCTGGGAGCGGTCGGCCCCGAGATCGCCACTGCCGCGTTCTTCGGCTTCCGCCGCGACCGGCTCGCCCGCGCCCTGCCCGACGCCTGGGCCCACACCGACCCGCGGACGGCGCTGGCCGCCCGGCTCGCGGGCGTCGACGCCGCGCTGCGCCGGCTCTGGGGCGACGACGTCGTGGCCGGTCCCGAGGTCGCCGAGGCCGCCGAGCTGGCGTGGACCGCGGCCATGGCCGCCGACACCGCGGGGCGCGTCCTCGCAGCGGCGAACCAGGCGCTCCCCCGGCCGGACGCGCCCCACCTCGCGCTCTGGCAGGCGACGACGACACTGCGGGAGCATCGCGGCGACGGCCACATCGCGGTGCTGGTGGCCCGCGGGATCGGGCCGCTGGCGTCGCACCTGCTGAAGGTCGCCGCGGGCGAGTCCGACGGCGAGGGCCTGCGCCTGGGCCGGATGTTCGCCCCCGAGGCGTGGCAGGACGGGCTCGCCGGGCTGCGCGCGGCCGGCATCGTCGACACCGACGACACCCTCACCGCCGCGGGCCGCGCACTGCACGAGGAGATCGAGGCGGCCACGGACACCGCGGCCGAGAGCCCGTGGACCGCGCTGGGCGCCGACGCGACCGCCCGCCTCGACGCGCTCCTCACACCCCTCACCGGCCGGATCCTGAGCAGCGGGATGCTCCCCGACCCGAACCCCGTCGGGCTGCCGGTCAGCGGGTCGGTGTAGCGCCGAGCAGCAGGTCGAGCTCGGCCTGCACGGCGTCGAGGGCGCTCTCGTCGCGCCACGCCCGGCCCACCACGACGGCGCCCTCGACCGCGCAGACGACCATCATCGCCAGCCGCGGCGCGCGGTCCTCGTCGATGCCGCCGCGACCCAGTGCCCGGGTCAGCGGGTCGAGCCACTGCCCGAACGCGGCACGGGCGGCATCGGCCAGCCCGGCGTCCTCCCAGACGGCGTCGGCCACCCCGGCGACGATGGGGCAGCCGCCGCGGAAGTCGGTGATCGCGAGGACCTCGCGGAACCGGTCGACGACGCCACGGACGACGGCCGCGGCGTCGGGCGGCGGGTCCTGCTCCAGGCTCGCGCGCAACGGCCGGGCGGCCCGCTCCGCCATCCACGCCATCGCCTCGGCGACGAGCTCGTGCTTGCCGCCGGGGAAGTAGTGCTGCAGGGAACCGCGCGGCGCCCCGGCGTGCGCGACGATCTCGCGCATCCCGGTGGCACCGACGCCGCGTTCGCGGAAGAGGAGCGCGGCGCTGCGCACCGTGCGCTCCCGAGGGCTGCGTTCTGCCATGACGACCGTCATGATAGGTCGCTCGGCAACCTGCCGGGTCAGGCCTCGTGCAGCGCCGCGAAGTGCGGGTTCGTCATGACGCCGAGCACGTTGCCGAACGGGTCGACCACCGACGCCGTGACGAACCCCGATCCGCGCGGCGTGACGGGCTCGTACTCCGTCGCGCCCAGCTCCAGCAGGCGCGCGACGGCCGCCTCCAGGTCGTCGACGTGCCAGAACACGACCGCGCCGCCCGGGGCCGCCGACGCACCGGCCGGCGCCCAGCGCCGGTCGACGAAGCCGAGCTCGTCCTCGTCGTCGCCGATGCGGAACTCGATGTAGGCGGGCGGCTGCGGGGCCGGCGGGAACGCGAAGTAGGGCTCGACGCCGAGCAGCTCGGTGTACCAGGCGCGGGCGGCGGCGAGATCGTCGGTGTAGAAGCTGACGGTGCTGAGTCCTCGGAACATGGGAGCATCGTGCCGAGGTGAAGTGCTCACCGAGTGAGCACTTTTCGGAGGAGAATCCGGCGTGTGCGCGCCGACCGCCTCGTGGCCACCCTGCTGCTCATGCAGGCCCGTGGCCGGGTCACCGCCGCGCAGGTCGCCGCGGAGCTGGAGATCTCGGTCGCGACGGCCCGCCGCGACCTCGAAGCGCTGTCGGCAGCCGGGGTGCCCGTCTACCCGCAGCCCGGACGTGGCGGGGGCTGGTCGCTCGTCGGCGGGGCGCGCACCGACCTGACCGGTCTCACCGCCGGCGAGGCGACGGCGCTGTTCGCGCTGGCCGGGCCGGGTGCGGCCGTGGCGCCGGCGGCCCGGTCGGCGCTGCGCAAGCTCGTCGGGGCACTGCCCGACACCTTCCGGGCCGACGCCGAGGCCGCCGCGGACGCGGTCGTCGTCGATCCCGCCCGGTGGGGACGCCACGACCGCGACCGGCCCGCGATGGTCGACGCCCTGCAGGACGCGGTGGTGCGGCGGCGTCGGGTGCGGATCGGCTACGCCGACCGCCGGGGGCGCAGGTCCGAGCGCGTCGTCGACCCGTGGGGGCTCGTCGACAAGGACGGCGACTGGTACCTGGTCGCCGGGACGGTGCAGGGGCGCCGCACCTTCCGCGTCGACCGGGTCGCCACCGCCGAGGTCACCACCGAGCCGGCCGAGCGGCCCGCCGACCTCGACCTCGCGCGCGAGTGGGAACAGGTCGTCGGCGAGATGGAACGACGCCGCTCACTGGTCGAGGCCGTCGTGCTCGTGCCCGAGCGGCACGTGACGATCCTGCGCGACCACTTCGGACGCCACCTCACGACGCTCGGCACCGAGGCGGACGGCCGGGTGCGGGTCCGCGTCGGCGCGCCGATGGCCCTGTCGATCGCGGAGAACCTCGCGGGCTGGGGCGCGGGCGTCGAGGTCGTCGAACCCGGGTCGGTACGCGCGGAGCTCGCCCGGATCGGCGCCGAGCTCGTCGCCCGCTACGGCGGGGCCGAAGGTCCGCGTCCGCGGCCACCCCGACGACCCGCACCGACTTCATCAGGGTACTGACCGCGTTCAGCTCACGACGACACCGCCCTGCAGCACCAGCGCGCGGGCGGCGTCGTCGGCGAGCGCGGTGACGTCGGCGAGCGGGTCACGGCGCAGGACCAGCACGTCGGCAGCCATCCCGGGGGCCAGCGTGCCGACCTCGCCGTCGATCCCGAGCAGCCGGGCGATGTTGACGGTGATCGACTGCAGGGCGGCGCGCGGCGACATGCCGACGAGCTCGACGTAGGTCGCGGGCTCGACGGCGCAGCTGCCCTGCACGAAGTGGGTGAGCCCGGCGTCGCCGCCCGCGACGATCGGCACGCCCGCGGCCGTGGCCTTCGCGATGCTGGCGACGTGGTGCTCGTGCGTGCGCCGGTGCTGGTCGACGATCACCTGCGGGATGCCCATCTCCAGCCCGCGCTCGGCGAAGGCGCGGTACATCGACAGCGTGGGCGAGATCGTCAGGCCGTGCTCCACGATCGCGGCCAGCGCGTCGTCCTCCAGGAACAGCGCGTGCTCGATGCTGGCCACCCCGGCCCGTGCGGCGGTGCGCACCGAGTCCGCGGACTCGGCGTGCGCCACGACGGGCACGCCCTGCCGGACGGCCTCGTCGACCAGCGCGTGGAACTCGACGTCGGTCAGGCCGCTGCGCTCGGCGGGGCACAGCGGGTTGAAGCCGGTGCCGCTGACGCCGACCTTGATCCAGTCGACGCCGTCCTTGAGCTGGGTGCGCACGACCGCCGCGGCCTCGTAGGGGCCGACGACCTGCACGGCCAGGCTGTGCGGGTACGGCGCGTGCTCGAACAGGTGCGACGGCTGGAAGTCGCCGAGCCCGCCGGGCGCCGACACGATGCGGCCCGCGGCCAGCACCCGCGGCCCGGGCACGTCGCCGCGGCGGATCGCGTCGCGCACCTCGACGCCGATGTTGGCCCGGCTGCCGACGTCACGGATGGTCGTGAAGCCCTTGCGCAGCAGGAGCGCGGCGTTGTGCACGGCGTCGACGGTCGCCTGCGGGACCGACTTGCGCAGCTCGATGTCGTAGGGATCGGCCACGTCGCGGTAGACGAGATGGCAGTGCGCGTCCATGAGCCCCGGCATGGCGAACCCGCCGTCGAGGTCGACGACGTGGTCGCCGGGCCGGGCCTGCACGTGCGGGCCGCAGTCCTCGATCGTCCCGTCGGAGACGGCGAGCGCACCGGCGACCGGCGTCAGGTCGTCGCCGGTGAGGAAGGTGCCGTTGGTCAGAACGATGCGTTGCATGCAGTCGCCTCCCGTCGAGGGGCGTCGCCCGCCCGGGTCGTGCGGATTTCGCGCCCGTATTGTATGCAAACTTTCGGCGTTGATCGACGGGCCGAACGGCGGTTGTCCGACTCCACGCTCGCTCGCCACACTCGGTGCATGCCCTGGACGGAGCCGTTCGTGGGACGCGCGGCCGAGCTCGCCGTGCTCGCGGGCGCACTCGACGCCGCCCGCGACGGCCGGCCGTCGGTCGTGCTCGTCGAGGGTGAGCCGGGCATCGGCAAGACGACACTGCTCCGCCGCTTCGTCGACGACGTCCCGGGGCCCGGCGCCGCCGACGCCGTGACGGTGGTGCGCGCGGCCGCCGACGAGGCCGAGGTCGCGCTGCCGTTCGGGGTCGTCGACCAACTGGTCGCCGATCTCCCGCCCGGGACGTCCCGCAGTGCGCCGTCGCCCTCGGCCGATCCGTTGGCGGTGGGCGCGGAGCTGCTGGCGACGCTGGGCGCGCTCGAGGGCGACGCCCCCGTCCTCCTCGTGGTCGACGACGCGCAGTGGGTCGACGACCCGTCCGCGGGCGCGCTCGCCTTCGCCGTCCGCCGGCTGCGCCGCGACCGGGTGCTCGTCGTGCTCGGCGTGCGCGACCCGGACGGCGGGCCCGGTACGCGCTGGTGGGACCGCGGCTTCGGGCCCGTCGCGCCGCAGCGGGTCGTCCTCGGGGGCCTCGGCGCCGACGAGATCGGCGCGCTCGCCGCCGACTCCGTCGGGCCGTTGACCCCCGCGGCCGCCGAGCGACTGCGCGAACACACCGACGGTCATCCCCTGCACGTCGCCGCGTTGTTGCGCGAGCTGCCGCACGCCACGCTGCTCGACACCTCGACGCCCCTGCCGGCACCCCGTTCGCTCACGACGTTGGTGCTGGTCACCGTCGCCGGGCTCGCCGAAGCCGCCCGCGAGCTGGTGCTGGCCGCCGCGGTGCTCGGCGACCGCTGCCCCCTCGCGCACGCCGTCGCGCTCGCCGCCCCGGCCGACCCCGTCGCCGCGCTCGACGAGGCCGTGCGCGCGGGGCTGCTCGTCGAGATCACCGGCGGCACGCGTCACGACGTCGCGTTCACCCACCAGCTCGTCCGCGCCGCGGTGCACGGCGATCTCCCGCCCGCCCGGCGGCACGAGCTGCACAGCGCGGCCGCGGAGCTGGTCGGCGGGACGGCCGCCACGGCCCACCGTGTGGCCGCCGCGGTCGGCCCGGACGAGAAGCTCGCCACCGAGCTGACCACCCTGGGTCGCGAGGACGTCGACGCCCGACGCTGGCGCGCGGCGGCCGACCACCTGCTCGCCGCCGCCGACCTGAGCGCCACCCCCGACGCGCGCGCGGCACGCCTGATCGCCGGCGTCGACGCGATGCTCGCGGGCGGCGACCTCCGCCGCGCCCTGCGTTCCGAACCCGACGTGCGGGCGCTGCCGCCGGGCCCCGCGCGCAGCCGCGTCGTCGGCAGGCTGGAGGCGGCGACGGGCCGGTTCCGCGACGCGCACGTGTCCCTCGCCGACGCCCTCGACGGCGCGGGCGACGACGTCGCGGGTCGCGCGGCGGCGGCCGCGCACCTGTCGCTGCTGTCGTTCGTCGAGGGCGACGTGGACGCCGCGGCCGAGCTGTCGCGGCAGGCGTTGGACCGGGTGCCCCCGCCCGAGGACGAGCCGACCGCGCGGTTCGTGCGGATCGTCGCCGAGGTCGTCCGGGGCGGCGACGACGAGGTCGACGCGCTGCTCGCGAAGGGCGGATCCCCCGAGGTCGCCGGGCTGCGCGGGGTCGTCGCGCTGTGGCGGCAGGACGCGGCCGCCGCCGCGGAGGTGCTCACCGGCGTGGTCCGCGACGGCGCGGCGGACATGTCGATGCAGGGGCGCATCCTGCTGCTCGCCCACCTCGCCGAGGCCCAGTACCGGACGGGGGACTGGAACGGGTCGGCCGCGAACGGCGCGCTCGCCGTCTCGCTCGCCCGCGACGCGGGCGTCCTCGTCGGTGCCGGGCTGACCAACGCGCTGACCAGCTATGTCGCCTCCGGGCGCGGGGAGTGGGAGCTCGCGACGGCCAGGGTCGAGGCCGCGGAGGGCGCGACCCGGACGCTGCCGTGGTGGGGCGGGCAGGCCTACGCAGCGACGGCGCGGGCCGTGCTCGCCCAGGCCCGGGGCGACGCCGCCGGGATGCTGGCCGCGCTCGCCCCGTTGACCGGGGCCGACGACACCGTCGCCCGGCCCGTCGTACGGGCGGTGATCGTGCCGTGGCGCACCCTCCTCGCCGAGGGGCAGCTCGGCACGGGCGACCTCGACGCCGCGGCGGCCACCCTCGACGACCTCGACACCCGCCTCACCGGACCACCCGGCTGGACCGCGCTCGAGGCGGCGCGGCTGCGCGCCGAGCTCGCGGAGCTGCGCTCCGGCCCCGCCGCCGCCCGGGAGCCCTACGAGCACGCGATGGAGCTCGCCGGGCGGATCGCCGCCGAGCCGGTGCGGGCGCGCGTCGAGGCCGGGTTCGGCAGGGCGCTGGTCGCCGCGGGCGAACGACGGCCGGGTGTCGACCTGCTGCGCACGGCCCACGACCGGCTCACCCGCCTCGGCGCGGCACCGTTCGCCGAACGGGCCGACGAGCTGTTGCGCGCCGCGGGCCTGCACCCGCCCGCCGCGGGCGGCGCCCTCGCCCTGACCCCGCAGGAGCTGGCCGTGGCCCGGCTCGTCGCGGAGGGACGCACGAACTCCGAGGTCGGCGCGTCGCTGTTCGTGACCGGCCGCACCGTCGCGTTCCACCTCAGCAACATCTACGCCAAGCTCGGCATCTCCTCGCGCCGCCAGCTGGCCGCGCACCTCTGACCTCTCCGCGCCCGCCGGGCGCCACTGGAAGGTCCGCTGGAAGGTCCTGACAGCCGGGACCGGCGTCACCACCCCGATGCTCGACGGGCACGCCACCTCGACATGCGCGAGGAGGGGCCATGCGCATCCAGCTGGACCTCTTCCGGTCCGGCGACGGCCGTCTCGAAGGCGTCGTCAGCCCGCCCGGAGGGGGACGCGAGCCGTTCACAGGGGTGCTCGACCTGCTCCGGGTGCTCGAGGGGATAGACCTGCCCGACCGTGACCGCGGCCGGGCGGCCGACACGGAAGACCGGGGGGTCGAGGATGACTGACCTGCGCGACGCCGGAAGCCGTCCGACCGTCTCGGCCGAGGCGGCGAAGAACGCCCGGCTGACCGGCGTCCTCGGCATCGCCTTCGCCGTGCTGATGGTGCTCGCGCTGCTGTTCGTGAACCGCTCGCCCGGCCTCGGCGTCTCGGACTCGGCCTACGAGAGCTTCTACGGCCAGGGCGGCACGACCGTCCTGATCACCGTCGGCCTCTACCTCGTCCCGTTCGCCGGGATCGCCTTCCTCTGGCACATGACGGCGCTGCGGCTGCTGGTCCGCGAGCTGGCGCCGGACCTCCCGGGCATCCCGTCGACGCTGCAGCTGCTCTCCGGCGGACTGTTCGTCGGGCTGCTGTTCTGCGGCACCGCGGCGGCGGGGGCCGTCGCGCTCGTCAACGACATCGGGACGGGCCCGCTGCCCGGCCCCGACGTCGGCCGCGCGCTCACGAGCATCGGGTACGCGATCGTCTTCGTGTACGCGGTGCGCGCGGCCGGCATGTACGTCATGACCACCACGACGCTGCTCATGAAGGCCGGCGTGCTGCCGCGCTGGCTCGGTGTCCTCAGCTACCTGCTGGCCGCCGCGATGTTGGTGGCCACGACCTTCAATCCCGCCGTCGTCCTCGTCCTGCCCGGCTGGGCGGTGATCGTCGGCGTCGTCGTCCTCGTCCGCGCCGGACGTCCCGGCGCCCCCGCGCTTCCGGAGGCTGCATCATGACCACTACCGAGATCCGCGAGGCGAGCGAGATCCCCGGTCCGCCGCCGAAGCCCGTCATCGGCAACGCGCTCGACATCCCGGGCGACCGCACGATCCAGGCGTTGATGGATCTGACCCGTACCTACGGCCCGATCATGCGGCTCAAGACCCCGGTAGGGGACCGGTACATCGTGTCGGGCCTGGAGATGGTCGACGACCTCTGCGACGACTCCCGGTTCGACAAGCTCGTCGGCACCGCCCAGAAGGAGCTGCGCAAGACCCGGCCGAGCGACGGCCTGTTCACCGCGGACACCGACGACCCGATGTGGTCGCGCGCGCACAACATCCTGCTGCCCAACTTCAGCATGCAGGCCATGCAGGGCTACCTGCCGATGATGATCGACATCGCGCTGCAGCTGATGCAGAAGTGGGAGCGGCTCAACCCGGGCGAGCAGGTCGACGTCACCGCCGACATGACGCGCCTGACGCTGGACACCATCGCGTTGTGCGGCTTCGGGTACCGCTTCAACTCGTTCTACCGCAACACCCAGCACCCGTTCGTCGACGCGATGATGCGGACGCTGACGGAGACCCAGAAGCGGGCCCGGCTGCTCCCGCCGCTGATCCGGCTCCGCCGCAAGGCGCAGCGGCAGCTCATGGCGGACAACAAGTACATGGAGCGGGAGGTCCAGAACATCCTCGACGAGCGGCGCCGCGCCGGGAACGCCGACGAGCACCAGGACCTGCTGAGCTGCATGCTCACGGGCGTCGACAAGAAGACCGGGCTGAAGCTGCCCGACGAGAACATCGTCGGCCAGTGTCTGACGTTCCTGGTCGCGGGCCACGAGACGACGAGCGGGCTGCTGTCGTTCACCATCGCCTACCTGATCAAGCACCCCGACGTCGTCGCGAAGGCCCAGGCGGAGGTCGACCGCGTGCTGGGCACCGACCCGGGCGTCATGCCGAGCTTCCAGCAGGTCCAGGGGCTCACCTACGTCACCCAGATCCTCAACGAGATCCTGCGGCTCTGGCCGACCGCGCCGGGATTCACCCGCTACCCCTACGAGGACGTGGTCCTCGGCGGGTACCGCATCGCCAAGGGCTCATCGTTGACGGCGCTGACCCCGATGCTGCACCGCCTACCGGAGGTCTGGGGGCCGGACGCCGAGGAGTTCAACCCCGACCACTTCCGGGCCGAGTTCCGCGCGACGTTGCCGCCCAACGCGTTCAAGCCGTTCGGCTCGGGCCAGCGCGCCTGCATCGGACGCCAGTTCGCGATGCAGGAGGCGGTGCTCGTCCTGGGCATGCTGTTGCAGCGCTTCGACTTCGTCGACCACCTGGGCTACGAGCTGAAGATCAAGGAGGCGCTCACCCTCAAGCCCGAGGGCCTGTTCATCCAGCTGCGCCCACGACCCGACCGGACCACCGGCACCGTCGTCGTCGCCCCGAACGCCGCCCAGGCGCCGGCCGCCAAGCCGAAGCTGCGGCTCGCGCCCGTCGGCGACCGGCACGGCACCCCGCTCACCGTGCTGTTCGGCTCGAACCTCGGCACCGCCGAGGGCATCGCGACGCGCATCGCCCAGGACGGCGCCGACCGCGGCTTCGCCGTCACCCTCGGCGCACTCGACGACCACGTCGCGGACCTGCCGAAGGAGGGCGGGCTCGTCGTCGTCTGCGCGTCGTACAACGGGATGCCACCGGACAACGCCGAGCGGTTCTGCGCCTGGATCCGTGACGCGGCGACCCCCGCCGACACGGCCGCCGGCGCGGCGTACGCGGTGTTCGGCTGCGGCAACATGGACTGGGCGTCGACCTACCAGGCGATCCCCACCATGCTCGACGAGCAGCTGGAGCGGCACGGCGGACGGCGGGTCGTCCCCCGCGGCGAGGGCGACGCGCGCTCGGACTTCGACGGCCAGTACGAGGCGTGGTACGCGACACTGTGGCCGGCGATGACCGAGGCGCTCGGGCTCGAGACCGCAGCCGTCGGCACCGCCGCGGCGGGTCCGCGGCTGACCGTGACGATGACCAACCGGCAGACCACCAACCCGGTCGTCGTCTCCTACCGGGCCCGGCCGTCGACCGTGCGGGTCAACCGCGAGCTCAACCTCGACGGTGCCGACCGGTCGACCCGCCATGTCGAGATCGCGCTGGCGCCGGGCACCGAGTACCAGACCGGCGACCACCTCGGTGTGTTGCCCCGCAACAACGTCGATCTGATCCGCCGGGTGATCGCCCGCTTCAAGCTCGACGCGGGCACCTACGTGACGATCACGCCCACCGGCGGCTCGTGGACCCATCTCCCGCTCGACGAGCCGGCGCCGCTGCTGGGGGTGCTGGGCAGCTGCGTCGAGCTGCAGGACGTCGCCGGACGCTCCGACATCGCGACCCTCGCGGCGTCCGCGACCGACCCGGCCGAGCGCGAGGCACTGCAGGCCCTCACCACGCTCGACGACGAGGGCCGGGCCCGGTACCGCAAGACGATCGCCGAGCCCCGCGTGACGGTGCTCGACCTGCTCGACGCGTACCCCAGCTGCGACCTGTCGTTCGCGCAGTTCCTCGACATGTTGCCGCCGCTGCGGCCCCGGTACTACTCGATCTCGTCGGCGCCCTCGGAGTCCGAGACCTGCCACATCACCGTCGGCGTGCTCGACGTGCCCGCCCGTGGCCGCGACGGCCGGTTCGCGGGCGTGTGCTCGACGCACCTGCGCAGCTGCGAGACGGACTCGACCGTGTTCACCTTCGTCCGCAGACCGACGATCCCGTTCCGGCCGCCGGAGAACCCGCACACACCGATGATCATGGTCGGGGCGGGCACCGGCATGGCGCCGTTCCGCGGGTTCCTGCAGGAGCGGGCGGGGCTCAGGCGGCGCGGGGTGCCCGTCGGCGAGTCACTGCTGTTCTTCGGCTGCCGCACGCCCGAGCAGGACTTCCTCTACTCCGACGAGCTCCGGGCCTTCGAACGCGACGGCATCGTGCGGCTCTGCATGGCCTTCTCCCGCGTCGCCGACAACCGGCGCTACGTGCAGCAGGCGATCCTCGACGAGCAGGAGGACGTGCGCAGGCTGCTCGACCAGGGTGCGCACGTGTACGTGTGCGGCAACGCGAACACGATGGCGCCGGCGGTCCGTGCCGCGCTGATCGAGGTGCACCAGGGCGGCGACGGCACGGCCGACACCGACGGTGACGCCTGGCTCGCGGGCCTGCGTGCCGCGCAGCGCTACCTGGAGGACATCTGGGGCGAGAGCGCGGTCGGCTGACCGGGAGGGCGGCGCCGACCCGCCTCTCCGGCCGCAACCTCGTGGTCGTCCGCCCACGGACCGGCCGCGAGGTTGCGGCCGGGTGTGCCCGGCGGTCGACTCAGCCGCGCGTCGCCCGTTCCTCGGTCGCGAGGTTGTAGCGGGCCCGGCCCTCCAGCCGGGCGCGGCACTCGGGCGTCGCGTAGATCGAGTCGAGATCGAGCAGCGCGCGCACCGCGCGGTGGCGGCCGGCCAGGTCGTCGGGGCCGTCGATGCGGTCGGCCGCCCAGACCCGGCTGTCGGGGTACTCGACGCGGGGTCGCGAGAGCCCGGTGAGCAGGACGTCGACGAGGACCGCGGCGTCGGGGTCGTCGTCGAGATAGGGCCGGTCGCGCAACGGGTCCAGCGCGACCAGCGACTCCGGCGGCGCACCCGCTGCCGGCCGCAGCAGCGGTGCCGCGGCGGGCTCGATCGCCGCGACGGCACGGGCCACCGCGTCCGGGTCCGCCGCCCGGTGCGCCAGCTCCGCCACCCAGAACGCCATGTCCCCGGGCCCACCGGCGAGCCGCAGCGCCGCGGTCCGTGGTCGCCGCGCCCGTGTCGTCGGGTCCATCGGTCACGCCCCGTCCGCGGACCGGAGCGCCTCGCCGATGTCGCGGTAGTAGTCCTGCAGGGCGATCTCGTTGCGCCCGTACACGATCTCGGGCAGCGCGCCGGAGGCGAGGGTGCGCTGGATGTTGGCCATCGTCGCGAAGTCCTCGCCGTAGACGGTGGCCGTGGTCAGGTCCCAGTTGCGCTGCCAGTGCCGGCGGGCGCCCTCGGTCCGCGGCTCCTGCTCCGTCGTGAGCCAGAGCCCGACCTGGCACGAGCCCGGGTCGCCGGGTGTCGGCGTGAACCGCCAGACCTCCAGGTGGTCGAGCTGCCACACGAACACCGTGTTCGGGAACAGCACGTAGACGAGGGTGCAGTGCGGGAACAGCGACCGCTGCTCCCGCGGGCCCGCGGCCATCTCGGGGAACGTGCTGCGCACGACGGTCAGCCGCTGGTGCAGCGGGTAGCTGCGGTAGGCGGACACGTTGGAGATGAACGCCGAGCCGAGCGTCTTGCGGTGCAGGAACGCCAGGTGGAACAGCTCCTGGAAGGTGTTGACCCCGAACTTCCAGTTGAAGGCGAACGACGTCGTCTCACCGGCGTAGAGGTGGCGCGCGTGGGGGGCGTACCCGGCCAGCTCCGCGTCGAGGTCCGGACCGAGCCATGCGGCGACGTCGAGGTCCGCACCCGCCGCCAGCCGCGTCCAGATCAGGCCGTGCCGCTCCTCGGCGGGAAACGCCACCAGCGAGGTGTCGGCCTCGCCGAGGCCGGCGAACCCCACCCGGTCGACGACGCTGCGGCAGCGGCCCTGCCGGTCGTAGGTCCAGGCGTGGTACTCGCACGAGAAGACCCGGCGGTTGCCCGACGGCTCCTGGCAGACCAGGTTCCCGCGGTGCCGGCAGGCGTTGAGCAGGACCCGGGCGACGCCGTCGTCACCCCGCACGACCAGCAGCGGGATCCCCACGATCTCGTCGGCGACGAAGTCGCCGGGCCGGGGTATCGCGGCAGCGGGCGCGACGACCAGCGGACGGTCGGTGAACAGCCGCTGCTCCGCGGACGTGCGCTCCGGCCCCACCAGGTCGGCCGCGCCGACCCGCCCGACGTCGGGCGCCATCGCCGTCGTTCCGCGGGCGAGGAGGTCGGCGATCTCGTCCATGAGGGCCAGCTCCGACGTGCGGTCCACTGCGCGCCTTCCTGCCGGGGGAGGCGTCGACCGACCGTGGGACGGCCGACGGGCGGTGCCTCACTTGTAGCAACCCGCTCGGCCCGCGACAAGGCGACGAGGCGGCCACCGGGAGCACCGACGGCCTCGCCACACCGCCCTTCCACCGGAAGGTCGCCCCACCTAGCGTCGGAGGGGACGTCGACGGACAGGAGACCGATGACCACGCGGGCCGCGGCGGCGTCGGGCACGGCGACGCCGTGGCGCACGGTCGTCGCCGGCGCCTGCGCACTCGCGGCGGCGATGGGCATCGGGCGGTTCGGCTTCACCCCGATCCTGCCGATGATGCAGGCCCAGGCCGGGCTCGGCGCGCAGGCCGCCGCCACGGTCGCGACCGCGAACTACGTCGGGTACCTCGTCGGCGCGGTGCTCGGGACGGTCGTGCCCCGGACGGTGCGGTCCCGCGGCATCTACCGGATCTCGCTCGTGCTGCTGGTCGTGTCCGTGGCGCTCATGGCCGCGACGCGGAACGCCGTGGTGTGGGAGCTGCTGCGGGGTGTCGCGGGGGCGGCCAGCGCGATCGTCTTCGTCGCGATGTTCACGACGGTCGTCGCCGACCTGCGCGGCCGACCCGACCATCTCGTCGGCTGGACGATGGGCGGCGTCGGCGGCGGCATCGCGCTGACCGGGCTCCTCGTGGCGGTGCTGCGTCCGATCGCGGACTGGACCGTCGCGTGGTGGGCGTCGGCGGCGCTGGCGGCCGTGCTCTCCGCGGTCGCGTGGGTGCTGCCCGTCGGCCGGGGCCCCACACCGCCCGCGGCACCCGAGCGTGGCGGGCGCGTCCGGGCCCGGCCGTGGTTCGTGGCGCTGTCCGTCGCCTACACGCTGGAGGGCGTCGGCTACATCATCGCGGGCACGTTCCTCGTCGCCGCGGTGCAGCAGAACGGCTCCCCCGCGATCGGGGCGTCGGCGTGGATCGTCGTGGGGCTCGCGGCCCTCCCCTCGTGCGCGCTGTGGTCGATGCTGCTCCGCCGATGGTCGCGACCGACGTTGCTGATCGTGGCGCTCGCCGTGCAGGCCGTCGGGATCGCGCTGCCCGCGCTGTTCGACGGGGCGGTCGCCGCGCTCGTCTCGGCAGTGCTCTTCGGGGCGACCTTCCTCGCCGTCGTCACCGTCGCCCTGCCCATCGGGACACACCTCGGCGTCCCACGGGCGGTCGCGGGGCTGACGGTCGGCTACAGCGCCGGGCAGATCGCCGGCCCGCTCGTCGCCGCCCCGCTGCTGCACGGGGGCTACCGGCCGGCGCTGCTGCTGGGCGCGATCGTCGTCGGGGTCGCGGCGCTGGCCGCGGCGGCCCTGCGCATCCGCTACCCGCACCCGTGCGCGACCGCGTCCGGCCGGCTCTCCCCCCGGGACCTGAAGACTGACTGACTCAGTCAGTTAATCTCGTGGGCATGCGTGGGCGGGTGGCGCCGCGGCCGCTGGACGAGGTGGCGGACGCGGCAGGACGGGTGTTCGTGGAGAAGGGCTACCGGGGCGCGGGAATCTCCGACGTCGCCGGCCGGCTCGGGCTGAGCCACGGCGCGCTCTACACCTACGTGCGCAGCAAGGAGGCGCTGCTGCACCTGGTGCTGCTGAGGGCCGTCGAGCCCGGTTCGCTCGACGAGCTCCCGCTCCCCGTCGCGGGCGCGGATCCCGAACGGATCGTCGCGCTCGCCCGGACCTGGGCCGACACGCACGCGACGCTGCCGGTCCTCGCCGCCGCCTGTCGCCGCCGCACGATGCCGGTGGCCGACGAGCTCGTCGCCGTCGTCGACGAGTTGTACGGCTTCGTCGAACGCAATCGCCTGCTGCTCGCCCTCGTCGAACGCTGCGCCGCCGACCTGCCGGAGCTCGCCACCCTGCACTTCGTCGAGCGGCGGCGCGAGCTCGTCGGCCGGCTGGCGACGTACCTGCGGCGGCGGATCCGTTCCGGGCACCTGCGCCCTGTTCCGGACGTCGACGCGGCCGCGCGCTTCGTCGTCGAGACGGTGGCGTGGTTCGCCTGGCACCGCCGCGAAGACCCGGACTCCGCGATGCTGGGCGACGACGCGGCCCGCACCACCGTGCACGACCTCGTGCCGGCGGCGTTCCTGCTCCCCGGCGGCGCGGCGTGAGCACGGACGCGGCCGTTCGTACCGGACCGGCGCGCGTGGCCTGGCGGCCGGTGCTGCTCGTCGCCACGGTCGCGGCCGCCGTGCACCTGGCCGTCGCGACCCGCTACGGCTGGCACCGGGACGAGTTCTACTACGTCGTCGCGGGCCGCCATCCCGACTGGGGCTACGTCGACCAGCCGCCGCTGACACCGCTGGTCGCCCGGCTCGCCGCCGATCTCCCCGACCAGCTGCTCGCGCTGCGCGTGCTCGCGATCGGCTGCCAGGTCGGGTGCGTCGCGCTGACGGCGGTGCTGACCGCGCAGCTGGGCGGGCGGGCCCGGGCGCAGGCCCTCGCCGCCGCGGCGGTCGCCGCGTGTCCCCTGTTCGTCGGTTCCGCGCTGCTGTTCGGCACGACCGTCGTCGACCAGGTCGTGTGGTGCGCGACGTTCGTGCTGGTCGTCCGGGCGGTCCGGCGGACGACGGTCGGCGCGTGGCTCGCCGCGGGGCTCGTCGCCGGGGTCGGACTGGAGAACAAGGACACGGTCCTCGTACTGCTCGCGGGCGTCGCGGTCGGGCTCGCGGTGTTCCGGCGCGACGTGCTGCGCGGCCCCGGGCCGTGGGTGGCGGGCCTGCTCGCCGCGGCGCTCGCGGCACCGAACGTCGTCTGGAACGCGACGCACGGCTGGCCGCAGCAGCGGATGGCGGCGCTGCTGTCGGCGCAGCAGGGCGGGACGCTCGGTGCGCTGGCGCAGCTGCCGGTCCTGCTCCTGCTGTTCGCCGGGCCGCCGCTGATCGCGCTGTGGGTCCTCGGTGTGCGCCGGCTCGCGTCGGCAGCGGCGCGGGAAGACCGCTGGCTGCTGGGCGCGGTGGTCGTCGTTGTGGTCGCGTTCGTCGCGACGGGCGGCAAGTTCTACTACGCCGGCCCGGTCCTCGCCCCGCTGTTCGCGGCGGGCGCCGTCAGTGTGGAGGCATCGGACGGGCGGCGCGGGCGAGTCGGCTGGCCGGTCGCCGTCGCCGTCTCCGGGGTGCTGGCGGTGCTCGTCTGGCTGCCGACGCTGCCCGTCACGACGGCGAACGACCTGCGCGCCGTCAGCCCGTTCGTGCTGGAGACCTACGGCTGGCCGCAGTTCGTCGATCAGGTCCGCGACGCCGAGGCGCGCATGCCACCCGGCACGCCGATCCTGGCGGCCAACTACGGCGAAGCCGGGGCGCTGCAGCTGCTCGGGCCGGCGTCAGGCCTGCACGCGACCGTCGTCAGCGGGCAGAACTCCTACGCCGACTGGGCGCCGCCCACGGGCACGCCCGACGAGGTGCTCTGCGTCGGGACGTGGGCGCCCGGCGAGCTCGGCGCCTACTGGGCCGACGTCCGCGAGATCGCGCCGATCACCTACTCCCGCCACGTCGACGGGGAGGAGACCGACCTGCACGCCGCGATCTACGACTGCCGGGCACCGCGCGGGACGTGGGCGCAGCTGTGGCCGCGGCTGAGCCACCTCGGCTGAGCGGCCGTGCCGCGGGCTCAGACCAGCTGCGGGACGATCTCGCCCATGATCCGGTCGAACAGGCGCCTCGCCTGGTCGGCGGTGCCGCGGATGCCCGGGACGATCAGCTCGTCGAGCCCGGCCTCCCGCCAGCGACCGATCACGTCGACGATCTCGGCCACCGAGCCGGACACCACGGCGCTGCCCGGGCCGAGGCCCTCACCGTCGATGTCGATGATCGCCTGGGTGCTGCGGCGGATCGTCCGGGGGTCGCGACCGACGCGCGCGCAGTGCTCGTCGAGCACGGCCGACTTGTGCGCGAACAGCTCCGGGGTCGACCAGCAGTTCCACTCGTCGGCGTAGCGGGCGACGACGCCGAGCATGCGCCGCTCGCCGCTCGCCCCGATGAGCAGCGGGGTCCGGGGCGCGTCGGCGGCGACGACGCGCGGCGCGTCGGACACCGTGTAGTACTCGCCGTCGACGGTCGTGCTGTCGTCGCGCAGCAGGCCGGTGAGCACGTCGAGCCCCTCGACGAAGCGGTCGATCCGCTCCCTGGGCGGGCCGAGCGGCAGGCCGTAGGCGGCGTGCTCGTTGAGCTGCCAGCCCGTGCCGACGCCCAGCACCAGGCGACCGCCGCTCAGCCCGTCGACGGTCGCGGCGATGTTGGCGAGCACGGCGGGATGGCGGTAGGTCATCGACGCGACGAGGCTGCCCAGCCGGACCCGCGGCACGGTCGTGGCGAGGCCCGCGAGCAGGCCGAAGACCTCGAGGTTCCGGCTCCCGGAGCGTTCCTCGGTGCCGGTGTTGTTCATGAAGTGGTCGGCGAGCCAGATGCCGTCGTAGCCGGCCGCCTCCACCTCACGTCCGACGGTGACCACCTCGTCGGGCGACCACGACGTACCCAGCCACGCACCGATCGCCAGCGTCGACACTCGATCTCCTCGTTCGGTCGGGAGCTACGACCGCCATCCTGGGTCGGACGTCGCCGATGCCGCAGGGCGATGTGTCGCGGGCCTCAGCCCGCAGGCGCCTGGTAGGCGCCGATGTCCGGTTTGTCGCCCTGTCGCGCGACGCCGTTGATGTCCGCGGGGGGTGCCCCCTCCGGCGAGCCCGCGCCGATGCCGGGCGAGTCGGGCGCCAGCGCGAGGTTGCCGCCCGCCTCGTCGACGAACACCGGTGCGCCGACGACGTTGTCGCTGCCGGGACCCGGCGCGGAGAACAGGTTGTGGTCGACCGTGAAGTCGTCGGTGGAGCCCTTGATGTCGCGGCCGGCGTTGTCGCCGAAGACGTTGTTGCGCAGCACGTTCGTGCCCGACAGCTGAGTGTCGCCGACGACCAGGCCCGCCGTCTGGTTGCCCGCCAGCGTGTTGTTGATGATCGAGATGTTCTGGAACGTCCCGTTCGACTCGGTGAAGAAGGCGATGCCGCCCCCGGTGTTGCCGGTCGCGACGTTGTTCTCGACGGTGATGTTCGCGATGCGCCGGCTGTCGGAGTAGTCCTCGACACCGAGCATGATCCCGCTCTTGCCGGGGCCGGTGGCACCGGAGACCTTGTTGTCGGACACCACGATGTCGTGCGCGGAGTCGATGTAGATGTTCGGCCCGCGGTTGCCGGTGGCCGTGTTGCCGTGGATGCGGCCGTTGCTCGACTCGTACTTCGCGTCGATGCCCTCTTCGCCGTTCCCGGTGACCGTGCAGCCGACGATCTCGAAGCCCTGCACGTTGTCCATGCTGATGGCCTCCATCTCGGCGTCGGTGCCGATGGAGTTGTTGCCGTGGACGTTGCTGTACTGGACGGTGATGTTCGTGCCCGTCAGGAACACGACGCCGCCATGCCGGGAGTCGGCCACCTCGACGTGGTCGAGCACGATGTTCGAGGTCTTCTCGGCGTAGATGCCGAAGTGGTTCGCGTCCTGCACGACGATGCCGGCCAGCTTGATGAACGAGCGGCCCGAGAGGTCGACGCGGCCCTTGTCCGACGCGTCGTCGCTGTCGATCAGGACCTGCCCGCCGGGCGCGGCCTGGTAGGTGATCCACTCGCCGTCGGTGCCGCTCCTCGGGACGGTGAAGCCGGCGTAGGAGCCCGGCTGGATGAGGATCGTGTCGCCGGGCTGGGCCTGGGCGGCCGCGTCGGCGATGGTGCGGTACTGCTTCGAACCGTCGGCGGCGACGTCGAGGGTCTTCCCGGTGCCCGCCGGGGCCGGCCCGACGCCGGAGGGGATCGCGACAGGCGCCTGCGACGAGGACGGCGCGCCCTTCGGCGACAGGGCCCACCACAGTCCGACGGCGACGAGCACGACGACGACACCCACCGCCGCGAACAACCGCCACCGCGGCCGGGGCGCCTTGGGCGGCGAGGGCGGGATGGGCTGGGTGTCCTCGACGCGCGGCGGGGTCGGCGGCGGGGAGGAGGTCATTCTCGGGCCCTCGTCGTCATACCTCCATCTTGCGTCCCGCGGGTTAGCGGACGGCAAAAAGGTGCACGACGTGCGGCCGAACGGCCCGCAACAGCGCTCAGCGCGCACCGTCGCGACAGCGCATCCCCCACCCGAGTGGCTCCGAACCGTCCACCCCCGCGCCTGGCGCCACTCGTCCGGAGACCACTGGTGACGTCCGTGCTGCGCCGCACGTCGTCGCGGCTGCTGGCGGGCGGGCTCGCGGCGGCGCTGGTCGCCGGGCCGGCCGCGCCTGCCGTCGCGTCGGTGGTCCTCGTCGTGCGCGGTCAGGGCGCCTTCGACACCCCGTTCGAGTCGACGCGCACCGCGACCGGCGTCGACGGGCTGTTCGTCACCGTCTCGGCCGAGATCGCCCGCACGCTCCCGACGCTCGAACGGGGCCGGGAGGGTGCGCCGGACCTGCTGGCCGTCCAGTCGTCGGCGGTCGCGTCCGTGTTCGCCCACCCGACCGGCGACGAGGTGCTGCCGATCGGCGGCTCCACCGGCACCGGCCCGTCGCCGACGCTGCAGCAGCTGCGCGCCGACGTCGCGGCGGGCGAGTTCCACCTGGTGCTGGCGTTCCCGAGCGCCGACCCGCGCATCCGGTGGGTGGCCCGCAGCTGCCGCGCGCTCACCGGTGCGACGCCGCCGTTCCAGGACTTCTTCTGCGTGCCGGCCGACGCCGCGAAGCCGTGACTCAGCCGGGGGCGACCGTCGCCGCGACGGTCGCCCCGAGCTCGTAGCAGGCGTCGAGGGCGGCCCGGTCCGGAGCGCCCGTCACCTCGACCGTCGCCGCCGCCCGCGTCCAGCCCAGGCTCGTCGCGATGGTGTCGACGGCCCCGACCGCACCCTCCACGCCCAGGTTGCCGTGCACGTAGAGGCCGTAGGGCAGGCCGCGCGTGTCGTCGGCCACCACGTAGTAGACGGTGTCGAAGAAGTGCTTGAGCGCGCCGGACATGTAGCCGATGTTGGCCGGGGTGCCGAGCACGACGCCGTCGGCCGCCAGCAGGTCCGACGCGGTGGCACCCAGCGCGGCCCGCCGGACGACCTCGACACCCTCGATCTCCGGGTCGCCCGCCCCGCGCACGACGGCGTCCAGCAGCTCGGCCGTCGCGGGCGAGGGCGTGTGATGGACGATCAGCAGCCGCGCCATGGCCCGGATGCTGCCAGCAGGCCCGTCACGGGTGCGAGACTCCCCGGCGGGACTGACACCGGCTGCAGGGGGACCGATGCTCGCGCTCGTCGTGATCATGCTGATCCTGCTCGTGTGGGCGCTGGTCGCCGGGCGCCTCGCCCGGTTCAGCGTGACGATGCCGCTGGCCATGCTCGTCGGCGGCATCGTGCTCACCGCCGGCTCCGACCCCGTGTTCATCTTCGAAGTCGACTTCCAGCCCGCCGAGCACGTCGTCGAGGCGATCCTGGCGATCCTGCTGTTCGTCGACGCCACCGAGGTCCCCGGCGGCGTGCTCGGCCGCGAGCCCCGGCGGACGCTGCGGCTCCTGCTGATCGCGCTGCCGCTCTCGCTGCTGCTGACCTGGCTCGCGGGACTCGCGCTGTTCGGTAGCTCCGGCGGGCTGTGGCTGATCGCCGTGCTGGCGACGATCGTCACCCCCGTCGACCTCGCGCCCGCCGCGGCGTTCCTGCGCGACAAGCGGGTGCCGGAGCGGATCCGGGCGCTGATCAACGTCGAGAGCGGGCTCAACGACGGCATCGTCGCCCCGATCTTCCTGTTCACGCTGGCCGCCGCGACCGCCGCGGGCGGGGAGTCGCTCGCGGAGACGGCCGTCGAGGCCGTCCCCTCGCTCGCCATCGCGGTCGTCGCCGGCGGCGCCGTCGGCTGGGTCGCCGCGCAGCTGCTGCGCCGCGCGCTCGACGCCCGCTGGACCCAGGGATCGGCGCTGCGGATCGGGGTGCTCGCGCTGCCGCTGCTCGCCTACGGCACCGCGATGGAGTTGGGCGGCAACGGGTTCGTCGCCGCATTCGTCGCCGGGGTGCTGTTCGAGCCCGCCGCGCGCCGGCTGCCGGCCGGCACCCTGCACCTCGTCGAGGACGTCGGCGAGCTGCTCTCCCTCGCGCTGTGGTTCATCTTCGGCGCGATCGTTAACCAGACGCTGGCCCGCGGCGCGATCACGTGGCAGGTCGTCGTCTTCGCGCTGCTCGCGCTGACGGTGCTGCGCGTCGCGCCGGTGGTGGTGTCGCTCACCGGGACGGACATCGCCCGGCGCGACCGGGTCGTGATCGGCTGGGTCGGGCCGCGCGGCGTCGCGACGCTGGTGTTCGGCATGCTCGCGTTCGTCGAGCTGCACGGTCCACAGGCCGAGCTGGTGTTGGCGGTCACCGTCGTGACGATCGTCGCGAGCGTCGCCGTGCACGGGCTGTCGACGGGCTGGGTCGCCCGCCGCTACCCGCCCGTCGCCCCCGCGGCGCCGGGCGGCCCGTCCGCCGACGCGCTGCCGACCGAGACCTCCACCCCCGAGGACGGGACCGGCACCTGACCGGCGCCCTCCGCCGCGCGGTCTCCACCCGCGGGTTGACCTCCGCGGACCCACCTCGGGGTTGACGACCCGGCGGGCCTGCGTGCCTAGCGTTCCGGAGGTCCGGTCGGCGCCCCGCCGACCCTGTCCCGGAGGCAACGATGACCTCACCGACGTCCTCGCCCACGGCCACGACGACCCGGCACCCGGGTGGCCCCACCGAGTCCGACCGGACCGGCGCGGTCCGGCGCGCGCTCCGCTCGCCCACGATCCTGCTGGGGGTGCTCGGGCCGCTGGTCTCCTACGAGGTGCTGACGACCATGGGCGTCGCGCCGCTGCCCGCGTTGGCCTACGGCACCGCGTTCCCGTTCGCGGGCATCGTGATCGAGTTCGTCCGGCGGCGCCGCCTCGACGTGGTCAACGCCATGTCGCTCGCGGCGATCGTCGTCGGCCTCGCGGGCGGGCTGGTCTTCGACAGCGCCCGGTTCCTCCTGATCAAGGACTCGATCATCACCGCGACGGTCGGGCTGGCATTCCTCGGCTCGGTCGCGGTCGGCCGGCCGCTGCTGCTGCTCGTGACGCGACGGCTGCGCGGGCCGGCCGTCGACGCCCTGTGGGCCGCCGACCACGGCTTCCGCCGGTACCTCCGGACGCTCACCCTGGTGTGGGGCGCCGCGTGCGTCCTGGAGGCGACGCTGCGGATCGGCCTGGCGTGGGTGCTCGAACCCGGGACGCAGATGGTCGTCGGCACGGCGCTGTCGCTGGCCGTCTTCGGCGCCACCGCCGCCTGGACCCTGCGCCGCCGCACCGCCCGGCTCGGCGCCGGCCCCGCCGACCTGCCCGCCACCGTCACCACCACCGCCACCGCCACCGGAGGCACCCGATGACCGACCTCGCCACCGCCGCGACCACCGAGCTGCCCCGCCTGCCCTTTGCCCGCGAGAGCGTCCTCGACGTCGCCCCGCTCTACGCGCAGCTGCGCGCCACCGCGCCGATCACCCCCGTCCGGACGACGGCCGGCGACCCCGCGTGGCTGGTCACCGGCTACGCGGAGGCCCGCGCGTTGTTCGCCGACCCCCGGCTGGGCCGCGCGCACCCCGATCCGGAACGGGCCGCGCGGATCTCCGGGTCGGCGGTGCTGGGGGGCTCGATCGGGGACGCCGCCGACGAGCACGAACAGCACGCCCGGATGCGGGCGTTGCTCGCGCCCGCGTTCTCGGCCCGCCGGATGCAGGCCCTCACCGCAGGAGTCGAACAGCTCGTCACGACGTTGCTCGACGACCTCGCCGCGCACGGCTCCCCCGCCGATCTGCACGCCCTGCTGTCACTACCGCTGCCCGTGCTCGTCATCTGCGAGCTGCTCGGGGTGCCCTACGCCGACCGCGACCGGTTCCGGGCGGCGTCCGAGGGTGCGGGCGGGCTGACCGACCGGGAGGCGTCGGCCCGCGCGATGGGCGAGCTCGTCGCCTACATCCACGAGATCGTCGACCGCAAACGCCACGAGCCGGGCGAGGACGTCCTCAGCGACCTCGCCGCCCGGATCCCGCGCGGCGACGACGGGTCCGGCGACGCCGCCGTCGCCCAGCTGGGCGCGGGCCTGCTGTTCGCGGGCCACGAGACGACGGTGACCCGCATCGACGTCGGCACGGTCCTGCTGCTCACCGACCACGGGCAATGGTCGGCGCTGGCCGCCGACCCGGGCCGCGTCCGCGGCGCCGTCGAGGAGATCCTGCGGCTCGCCGCGCCGTCGGCCGGCGGCGGGCTGCCCCGCTACGCCCAGGCCGACATCGAGATCGGCGGGGTGAGGATCGCGACCGGCGACGCCGTCCTGCTCTCCCCCGGTGCGGCGAACCGCGACCCGGCACGGTTCGACGAGCCCGACCGCTTCGACGCGGCGCGCCCGTCGAACCTGCACCTGGCCTTCGGGCACGGCCCCCGCTACTGCGTCGGCGCCGCGCTGGCCCGCGTCGAGCTGGCCGCGGTGTTCACCGAACTGCCGCGGCGCTTCCCCGGCCTCGCGCTCGCCGTGGACCCCGCCGACCTCGCCCTGCGGACCGACCTGCTGACCGGCGGATTCGACGCCCTGCCCGTGCGGTGGTGACGACGCCCCGAACCGGTCCCCGGCGCCCGGTCCGGGACCGGACGGGGCGCTCCGCATAGGGTCGACCAGGAGCTGCTCCGACCGCGCGCACCCGGTGAAAGGACGACACGTCGTGTCCCGCACCCCCACCGTCCTCGACGGACCCGCCCTCTGGCCCGCCCAGGCCCATCTCCCGTCGGTGCTGGGGCGCCAGATCGTGATCGACCGCGCAGCCGGGTCCTACCTGCACACCGTCGACGGACGCCGGTTGTTCGACGGCACCGCCGGGCTCTGGTACGCCAACATCGGGCACGGGCACCCGGCCCTCGCCGAGGCCGCGCGCGAGCAGATGCTCCGGCTCGAGACCTACCACGTCTTCTCCCGCTTCGTGAACGACCAGGCGATCGCGCTCGGCGAACGGCTCGCCGGGCTGTCGCCGATCGCCGACCCCAAGGTCATCCTCAACTCCGGTGGGTCCGACGCGATCGACGTCGCGTGCAAGCTCGCGCGCCGGCACTGGCAGCGCGAGGGACGGCCGGGCAAGACCGTCGTCATCAGCCGCGAGCACGCCTACCACGGCCTGCACGCCTTCGGCACCAGCATCGCCGGGATCGAGGTCAACCGGGAGGGCTACGGCACCGAGTCGCTCGTCCCGGAGACCGTCCGGGTCCCGGTGCACGACGTCGACGCCCTCGCCAAGACGATCGCCGAGCTGGGGGCGGACACGATCGCCGCGTTCGTGACCGAACCCGTCCAGGGCACCGGCGGCGTCAACCCGCCCGCGCCGGGCTACCTCGAGGCCGTCCAGGAGCTGTGCCGCGACAACGACATCCTGTTCGTCCTCGACGAGGTCATCACCGGCTTCGGCCGCACCGGCACGATGTTCGCCGCCGAGCGCTACGGCCTGCAGCCGGACCTGGTCACCTTCGCCAAGGGTGTGACGTCGGGCTACGCGCCGCTCGGCGGCGTCCTCGTCGCCCCGCGGATCTGGGAGCCGTTCTACGCCGACGGCGCCGACACCCCGGCCTTCCGCTACGGCGCCACCTACTCCGGCCACGCCACCGCGTGCGCCGTCGCGCAGGCCAACCTCGACGTGCTGGAGCGGGACGGTCTGGTCGCCCGCGCCGCCGAGCTCGAGCAGCTGCTCGACACCCGGCTCGCGCAGCTCGCCGCGAACCGCCCGAGCGTGGCCGAGGTCCGGGTCGGTGGCTTCCTGGGTGGCGTCACCGTCGTCGACGAGATCCGCGCCGAGGACGTCACCGACGCGCTGCTCGACCTCGGGTTCGTCTCCCGGCCCCTGCGCGGCAACAACCTGCAGATCAGCCCGCCGTTCATCACCACCGACGACGAGCTGGTCGCCTTCGTCGACGCGATCGACCACGTGCTCGCCGAGCAGGAACGCGGCTGACGCGGCCGGGCGTCGTCGCGGCCCGGACCGGGTACCGGGTTGCGTGCCGGTCTTTCTCGCCTGGACCTCCCAGCCGCCCACCGACCTCACCGGGCCGTGGGAGGAGACGCGCCCGGTCGCGCCGGGACTGTTGCTGATCGAGAGCACCGCGTCCCTCTCGGCGGTGTACCACGCCGTGAAGTGGTGCCTGCCCGACGACGCCGCTCTCGTCGTCACGCCGGTGGAGCACACCCCGAAGTCGCGGGGGCTGGCGCCAGGCACGACGTCCTGGCTGCGCCGGCGGACCCCCCGACCCGGCTGACGAGGACCGTCCAGCGGATCCGGCCCGGGGCGCCACCGCGCTGCGGTCCCGCCACCGGGCTCGGATCGACGGACTCCGCGCTGGACGGAGGTGATCACATGGGTGAGTCCCACGGCAGCACGCCGGAGTCGGCGTGGCTGCAGTCACTCACCGCGCAGTGTGGACGCACGCCCACCGAGGGCGTCGTGTTGTCGGTGCTCCCGTTCGGTGCGTTCGTACACCTCGCCGAGGGCGTCGACGGCATCCTGCACCTCTGCGAGCGGGCCCGTGAGCCGCAGCCCGGCGAGATCGCGACCGTCCGGGTCCGCGAGCGACGCGGGCGCCGCACGCCGTCCGGAACTGGTCATCGGTCCGGCGACTCAGCTACACACGGCCACCGTGACGAACACGCCGTGCGGCAGGCGGCCTATGGCGACTCGAAGGCCGGCGCGTTCAACGCCCGAATCGGCGGTCCCAGCGTCGTCGCTCCGTGTCTTCGACCTATCTCGTCCAGTACCGACTCGTCCGGAGCGCCTCCACTGGCGACGATGTGGGCTGCCTGCTCCGCGAACATGTCCTCGATCCCTCCCGGCACCGCGAGAGCGATGACGTGAACCGGGTCGGTTCCGCCGTTGGCGAACGTGTGCGCGGTTCCCCGCGGCACCCAGGCGAACCCGCCGGTAGGCGCCACGAGGCGTTCGTCGTCGAGCTGCATCTCCAGAGCACCGGACACCACATAGAAGGCTTCGTCCACGTCCGTGTGCCGGTGCAGGACCGGCCCGGAATCCCACGCATCCAGCGTGAACTCACAGACGCTCAGCAATCCGCCGGTGTCCGGCGCGCACACCTTGAAGGGCAGAAATGCGCCCTCCCTACGTGTGCCGTCCGGTTCCAGGATGAACGGGGTGGATCGCTCGGCCATCGAGCCATCCCTCCTTCGCGAACGCGGCGACGTCCCCGGCTGGACGCGGCGCGGACGCCGGGCCCGGAATCACACGTCCCGCTCTCAGGCCGGCCCCGCACCCCCACGCCCCTGGGACCATGACGATGTGGTCAGCCTGCGGCTGCGGCGCGGACGCTAGCTCAGCCCTCGCCTACTCACCAGGGCCGCACGGCCCGACCGCGGGGCCCCGAACGGTCCATTCGAAGGTGCGGACCTCTGCGCTCCAACCGTCACTGCTCGCCCGCCCCGGGATCCGTTGGCCAGCCCCTTCAAGCCATCCATGGAACCTCCAGCCTCATGGTTGACGTCAGATGTCAGCTGAAGTGTCATCGGGCCGTGGGTGAGCCAGGTCTCACCGAACGGCGGTATTCAGTTCCACTGGCCGGAACGGTGCTGGTAAATAGCAGGATTCTTCTACAAGAACGTCACGGAACGTCAGGTGAGTGAAGAGCTATTGACAGGGCCGACCCGGTTGCTACAGTGAGCACGCTCACTAGCTGATGTCAGACATCATTCGGTTACATCGGATCGATCGCCTCCTCGGAGAACGTCAGTGACGACTTGGCTCCGCCCCCGCTGCCCCCTCATCGGGCGGCTCGGACCGGCTCTTCATCTCGAGGTGAAGGGCCCGCCAGTGCGTGCGGTGGCCGAGATGACACGGGCAGGCCTGGAGGGAGAACGGGATGTCCGTGCAGGACTCGGAGTTCGTCTTCGAGCCGATCGGGGCGGGCCGCGGGTTCGAGAAGATCGTCACCAGCCTTCGCGGCGCGATCGTGCGGGGAGAACTGGTGGCGGGGCAGCGACTGCCTTCGGAGCCGGAGCTCGCGGGCCAGCTCGGGGTGTCGCGGCCGATGCTGCGCGAGGCCCTCAAGGCCCTCGAGGTCTCGGGGTACCTGGAGGTGCGCCGCGGCTACGGCGGCGGGCGCTTCGTGGCGATGCCGGAACCGGAGGAGTTCCACGCGATCACTGCCGCCCCGTTGTCCACGATGGACGTGGAACCGCGACACGTGATGGACGTGCGGCTGGCGGTCGAGCCGATGGCGGCGCGGCTGAGTGCGCAGGACGGCGATACCGCGGACCTGGAGCGGGCGCTGCGGATGCTGGGGATGGCCGGTACGCGACCGGCACGCGCCGTCGCGGCCGTCGCCTCTTTCCACGTCGCGTTGGTCGAGGCCTCGCAGAACCCGGTGTTCGTCGCCGTCTTCGAAAGTCTGCGGGGTCCGGTTGCGATGAGTCTCGGGCAGCGGGTCCGCGAACGGGACTGGCCGGGTCGCGCACGTGACGGCCTGGCCCACGTGGTGCGCCTGATCGAGGACGGCGAGGGCGGCGCCGCTGAGCGCGCGATGCGGAAGTACCTGCTCGACTTCGAAGACGACCGGGACCAGCGGGAGGAGGACAGGTGACCAGTTCCGGGGCGCTCGACGGGAGCGTGCCACGCCCGCTGTCCAGCGTGGACGACGGCGGGCCCGACGGGCAGCTGTTCGACCGGGCGGTCGAGGCGATGCCGCGCGAGCGGATGCGGATGTTGCAGCTCGACCGCCTCCGCGCCCAACTGGCCGGCCTTGCCGGGCGCTCGCCGTTCTACGCCGACCTCTGGGCCGAGCACGGGTTCGACCCCACCTCGGTCACCTCGCTCGAGGACTTCGATGCCCCGCTGACGACGAAGGAGATGCTTCGCGACAGCCAGCTCGAAGCCCCGCCGCTGGGACGCCACGCCGGTGTCCCGATGGCCGACGTCGTACGCGTCCACGCGTCGAGCGGGACGACCGGGCGGCCGTCCTACGTCGGAATCACCGCCCGTGATCTGGAGGACTGGACCCAGGTCGTCTCCCGAGTCCTCTACTGCGAGGGCATGCGACCCGACGACGTCGTGGTGCACGCGTTCGGCCTCGGCTTCTTCGTCGGAGGGCTGCCGCTCAAGGACGCGACCGAACGCATCGGCGCGACCTTCGTCCCGATCGGAACGGGCAGCAGCGACAGGGTCGTGCAGAGCATCCGCGACCTCGGCGGCACCGTGCTGATGTCGACGCCGTCGTACGCGACCTACCTCGCCGAGTACTGCCGCAACAAGCTCGGTCTGGAGCCGGTCGAGCTGGGCCTGCGCAAGCTCCTGCTCGGCGCCGAGCCCGGCGCGTCCATCCCCGCGGTGCGGGCGCGGTTGGAGGCGGACTACGGCGCCGTCGTCGGCGACGGGATGGGCAACGCCGACGTCTTCCCGATCTACCTGGCCAGCTGCCCCGAGCAGGACGGGTTGCACCTGTGCGCCGAGGACCAGCTGCTCACCGAGCTGATCGACCCGCAGAGCGGGGAGCGGCTCGACTGGACCCAAGGCGCGGAGGGCGAGCTCGTCGTCACGCACCTACAGCGCGAGTGCGTGCCGCTCGTGCGGTTCCGGGTCCGCGACCGGGTCGTCGTCGCCGCGACGAGCTGCCCCTGCGGACGGGCCAGCCCGCGGCTGCACTGCGTCGGCCGGACCGACGACCTGCTGTTCGTGGCCGGGGTGAACGTGTGGCCGAGTGCGGTCAAGGACGTGGTCGCGTCCATGGCTCCGCGGACGACCGGCGCCATGCAGATCGTGTTGTCCGACCCCGGGCCGCTCGTGAGGCCCCCGATGCGGGTGCAGGTCGAGTACGGCCTCGACGTCGAGGATCTCGACGAGCTGCGAGTCGACGTCGAGAACATGTTGCGGGACAAGCTGGTCGTCGCCGCAACCGTCGATCTGGTCCCGCCGAACTCACTTCCTCGCTGGGAGATGAAGGCCCAGCTGGTGAGGAGGCGCCGATGACACCCGCGCACCAGGCACGCCGGCGACCGACGGCGGAGGCACCGAACCGGCGCACCGAACGACGCACCCGCACCGACGACGCACCGAGGAGAGGACACGGATGAAGTCCCGCACAGCGTTGACCGAGGAGGTGACGAGCGCATGCTGAACATCGACATCGACACCGGCGGCACCATGACCGACGGTCTGGTCAGCGGCGACGGCACGGTGTTCTCGATCAAGGTCGAGACCACGCCGCACGACGTGACCCTCTCGTTCCTCGAGATTCTCGAAGCCGCCCGCGGGCACGTCGGGGCCGCGTCGCTGCGCGATCTGCTCGACGATGTGGCACTGATTCGGTGGTCGTCGACCATCACCTCCAACGTGCTCGCCCAGAAGTCCGGGCCCAAGCTCGGCCTGATCGTCAGCGCAGGCCACGAAGACGACCTCTACACCTCGCCCGAAGAAGCGGCGACGGTTCTCGGACCGCTCATCACCCGGGAGAACATCACCGGGATCAGCGCCGACGCCGATGACGACGAGGTCCGCACCGCGGTCAAGGGGTTGTTCGACAAGGGCATCCGCCGGATCAACATCTCGCTCGAGGGTGCGTTCGAGGACAACTCCCGCGAACGCAAGATCGTGTCGATGATCGATGCGCAGTACCCGGACCACTTCCTCGGCTCTATCCCCGCGCTACCGGCGAGTGAGATTCTGCTGCGCCCGGACGACTCCACGCGGACGTTCGTCTCCCTGATCAACGCCTACGTCCACCCCTCGCTGGCCACGACGCTCTACCGCGCCGAGGAGACGCTCAAGCAGGAGCACTCGTGGCGCGGCAACGTGCTGGTCGGACACATCAACGGCGGTGTCGCACGGATCGGCAAGACGACCGCCTTCGACACCATCGAGTCCGGCCCCCTGTTCGGCACCCACGCCAGTGCCGCAGAGGCCGCCCGGCTCGGTGACGCGAAAGTCCTCGCGATCGACGTCGGCGGCACGACCGCCAAGGTCTCGGCCGTCGAGAACGGGCGCGTCGTCGACCGAGACGAGGGACACCTGTTCGGCATCCCGGTGCGCACCAACCTGCCCCTGCTGCGCTCCATTGCACTCGGCGGCGGGTCGGTCGCCCGCGCCTCCGGGGGCACGGTCTCCCTCGGGCCGGACTCCATGGGCGCGGCCCCGGGGCCGGCCTGTTACGGGCTCGGCGGGCGCAACGCGACGACGACGGACGCGTTCCTCCTGCTCGGTTACCTCGCGCCGGACGCGTTCCTCGACGGCAGACGCACCCTCGATGCGGACGCGGCCCGGGACGCGATCGCCCGCACCGTCGGGGACCCGTTGGGCATCTCCCCGGTCGAGGCGGCCCAGCGCATCGTCGACATCGCGTTCGACATGACCGCCGCGCTCGCCCGCGAGACCGCCACCGAGATGGGCTGGGACCCCGCCGACACGGCCGTGTACGCCTTCGGTGGCAACGGCCCACTGTTCGCGACGGGTGTCGCCGAGCGGATCGGTGCCCGGACGGTGCGGATGTTCGGGTTCGGCAACGTGCTCTCGGCCTACGGTTCCGCAATCTCCGACGTCCTGCACGTCTACGAGTCCGCCGTGAACTCCGCCGACGCCGCCCGGACCGGTGCTGAGCTGCTCGCCGACGAGGCCCGCCGCGACCTCGAGGGCGAGGGTTTCCCACCCGACGAGGCGGTGCTGCACTGGGAGGTCCGCGGTACCGGCGGCTCCCGAGGCACGGCCGACGGGTCCGTCGAGGCGGCGCTGTCCGCCGTCGACGATCCGTCGCTGGTCCGGCTGACCGCCAGGTTTCCCCTGCCCAGCCTGGAGAAGGCCGCGGTCACCGGCGGCGCGGGGGCCGGCGGCAGGGGCGAGCGCGGCGGCATCCCGACCCGCGACTGGGCGTCCGTGGCCGGTTCGACGGTGACCGGTCCCGCGCTCGTCGACGGCGGCAGCTTCACCTGGCTCGTCGGGCCTGGCTGGTCCCTGGCCGTGGATCCCACCGGCGACGCCGTGGCAACCAGAGGAGGCAACTGATGCCCAACACGATCCACGTCGCGGAGTACCTCGACCTCGACGTCGACTCCGAGCGCTGGCACTGCCACTCCTGCGGCCACGACGTCGGTGACGCGCGGGACAACTACAAGAAGGGGCTGCTGATCTACGAACGCGACCCCAGCGAGGTGCACCCGCCGCTCATCGACGGGGAGTTCACCTTCGCGCCGAACCCCGAGTGGATCCGGATCCTCGAGTTCTACTGCCCCGGCTGTGGCCGTCAGGTCGAGACCGAGTACCTGCCGCCGGGGCACCCGATCACCCACGACACCGAGATCGACCTCGACAGCCTCAAGCGCAAGCTCGCCTCCGGCCAGCTGCGCATCAACGAGCACGGCAAGCTGGAGGTAGCCAAATGAGTCGTCCCAGCGTGAAGGCCGGCAGGAGGACGATCGACATCGACGTGGGCGGCACGTTCACCGACCTCGTCCTGACCTGGGGCGACCGCCGCATCAGCGCCAAGGCGCCGACCACGCCCTACGACCTGTCGGTCGGCTTCCTCGATGTCCTGACCGACGGCGCCGACCAGCTCGAGATGTCCATCGACGAGCTGCTGCCGCAGATCGAGCTGGTGCGCTACTCGACCACGGTCGCGATGAACCGGCTGATCGAGCGCAAGGGGCCGCGGCTGGGTCTGCTGACCACCGAGGGCCACGAGGACGCGATCCTGATCGGCCGCGGCGCCCAGTGGACCGACGGTACCCGGATCTCCGAGCGACGCAACGTCGCCGTCCAGAACAAACCGGCCCCGCTGATCACCCGCGACATGATCGCCGGCGTCCGGGAGCGGGTCGACTCATTCGGTGCAGTGCTGCGCCCCCTCGACGAGGACGACGTGCGGCGCAAGCTGCGCAAGCTCGTCGACGGCGGCGCCCGCGCGATCGCGGTGTCGCTGCTGTGGAGCTTCGCCCACCCCGAGCACGAGCGCCGGATCCGCGAGATCATCCGCGAGGAGTACCGCAGCTACCACGTCGGCTACCTGCCGGTCGTGCTCTCGCACGAGGTCGTCGGCAAGGTCGGCGAGTACGAGCGCACGATGACCGCCATCCTCGACGCGTACCTGCAGGGCTCCATCAAGGCCGAGATGGAGAGCACCTGGGACCAGCTGCGCGACCACGGCTACCGGGGCAGCTTCCTGCTCACCCACAACACCGGCGGCTCCGCGGAGATCTTCAAGACGACCGCGTCGCGCACCTACAACGGCGGCCCCATCTCCGGGCTGATGGGCAGCTACCACATCGGCAAGGCGCTCGGGTACCGCAACGTCATCGCCTCCGACGTCGGCGGCACCAGCTTCGACCTGGGCATGGTCGTCGACGCCTCGGTGCGCTCCTACGAGTTCCGCCCGATCATCGACAAGTGGATGGTCGGCATCTCGATGCTGCAGTCCACCACGATGGGCGCCGGCGGCGGCTCGATCGCCTGGATCAACGAGCTGCTCGGCGGTCGGCTCGAGGTCGGGCCGCGTTCGGCCGGCTCCTACCCGGGACCGGTCTGCTACGACCTGGGTGGCACGGAGCCCACCACGACCGACGCCGACGTCGTGCTGGGATACATCTCCCCGGACGGCTACTTCAACGGCCGGATGCCGCTGAACCGGGACAAGGCGGTCGAGGCGATCGAGCTGAAGATCGCCAAGCCACTCGGGCTCGGCGTCGACGAGGCGGCGGCGCTGATCCGTCGCATCGTCGAGCAGAACATGGCGTCGGCCATCAAGCGAGAGGTGCACCTCCGCGGCTACCACCCGGAGGACTTCGTCCTGTTCGCCTTCGGCGGCGGGGGCCCCACCCACGTCGCCGGCTACGGCGCCGACGTCCCGACGTCGGTGATCTTCCCGCAGGCGCCGGTGTTCTCCGCGCTGGGCAGCTCGGTCATGGACATCATGCACGTCTACGAGCAGTCCAAGCGGATCCTGTTCCTCAACGGCATGACCCAGCAGTTCACCGACGACTACGCCGCCTACAACGCGCCGATCGAGGAGATGGTCGCGCAGGCCAGGGCCGATCTGACCTCCGAGGGTCTCGACCCGGACTCGGCCGTCTTCACCGTCGAGCTCGACATGCTCTACGGCGGACAGGTGCAGGTCAAGCGGGTCGCCTCGCCGCTGCTGTCGATCAACTCGCCGGAGGACGCGCAGCGGGTCTACGACGAGTTCGAGAAGGAGTATTCGGAGGCGTTCAGCCCGCACGTGGTCAACAAGCCCGGCGGCGCCTACATCGAGAACATCATCGTGAAGGCGACCGTGCCCACGGAGAAGCTCGCGCTACCGGTCCACGACCTCGTCGGGAAGGACGCCTCCGCCGCACGCACCGGCTCCCGCAATGCGTACTGGCCGGAGCAGAGCGGCCGCGTCGACACCCCGGTGTTCGCCTTCGACCAGCTTCGGCCCGGCAACCAGGTCGACGGCCCCGCCCTGGTCGAGGCCGAGTTCACGACCATCGTCATTCCGCCCGGCAAGAGCCTGACGATCGACCGGCACGGGCTGGGCCTGCTGCAGAACTCCGACGTCGCCGGAACGGACGCGGCCCAGCCCGCCCGCACCGCGGCGCCGACCCTGGAAGGAGCGCCCGCATGAGCTACCCGAGCCTGGAGGAGAAGCTCGCCGCCCTGAAGGTCAGCGAACCCTCCGACTACGAGCGATCCTGCCTGGACGCGGTCAGCCCCGGCGACTACGAGATCGGCGTCCAGCGCACCGCGGACATCCTCGACGAGGGCTACGAGGTCTTCATGCGCAGCTCCCGGTCGCAGATGGGCGTCGCCGGCGACTCCATCGTCGCGATGTTCAACGCCCAGGGCGACCTCGTGAACGCGTCCGCGGGCACGTATCTGCACGCGGTCATCCCGCCGATCGTCATCAAATACATCCTGAAGAACTTCCGCGAGAACCCGGGCATCGCCGACGGCGACATCTGGTACACGAACGACGCGCTCTACGGCGGGATCCACAACCCCGACCAGGTCGCGATCATGCCGGTGTTCTTCGAGGGCGAGCTCGTCGCCTGGACGGCGGCCCTGTCGCACACCACCGAGACCGGCGCCTGCGAGCCGGGAGGTATGCCGGTCTCGGCGAAGTCCCGGTTCGACGAGGGCATGAACCTGCCCCCGATGAAGATCGGGCACGACCACGTCCTGCGCCACGACGTGATCGAGATGTTCGCCGCTTTCGGGCTGCGCTCCGAGACGAGCGTGACCGTCGACCTACGGGCCCGCTGCACGACCGCGGACCGGGTGCGGGTGCGACTGTTGGAGATGTTCGCCCGCGAGGGCAAGGACTTCGTCACCGGTCTGTTCCGCCGGATGCTGATCGAGGCCGAACAGGGTGCCCGCAAGCGGCTCGCATCCTGGCCCGACGGTGTCTACCGGTGCGCGACGTTCTCCGACTCGGCCGGCACCGAGCACGGTCTGATGCGCAACTGCTTCATGACCATGACGAAGAAGGACGACACCCTCCACATCGACTTCACCGGCACCAGCCCGGAGAACGGGTCGTCCTACAACGCCCACCCGCAGGCGGTCATCGGCCACCTCGCCAACTACATCTACGAGTACGTCTTCCACGACCTGCCGATCTCCTCGGCGACGTTCCAGCCGATCGACTTCGAGTTCCCGCCGAACTCGATGCTCTCGCCGGCACCCAACGCAGCCACGAGCTGCGCGGTCATGGCGGCCACCGGGGCGATGAGCTCGATCGCCAACTGCGTCGGCCGGGCGAGGTTCGCCACCACGGAGTGGCGCCAGGTCACCGCCTCGCTGGGCAACGGCGGCAACGCCTCCGTGCTCGCCGGCGTCTCGCAGTGGGGGATGCCCTTCGCCGACATGCTCGCCTACACGATCAACACCGAGGGCCAGGGCGCCCGCTCGCACTCCGACGGAATCAACGCCTACGGCTTCCCGTGGTGCGCGTTCGGGCGAGCCCCGGACGTGGAGAACATGGAGAACGAGCTGCCGATGCTCGTGCCGTTCTCCCAGCACTGGCCCGACTCCGGCGGCGCCGGCAAACACCGCGGCGGCGTCGGCACGGCCCAGCTCTGGGTCACCCACCACGTCCCGTACGTCATCTTCATGTCGATCGCGGACAACTCGATCGTCCAGACCCCGCAGCCGCTGTTCGGCGGGTACACGATGTGCACCTGTCCCGGGTTGTCGATGGAAGGCGTCGACATCCCCGAGCTGCTGCGCGCCGGCGACGAAGGCACGCTCGACCTCGCCAGCCTGCTCGCGGGGAAGTACGGCGGAGAGATCGTGTCCGAGACCTACGCCCGCACCGCACGTCCGGTGATGTCTGACCAGGTCATCACCCTGGGCATCTCCACCGGCGGAGCCGGCTACGGCGACCCGCTCGACCGGGACCCGCAGGCGGTGGAGAAGGACGTCACCGACGGCCTGATCTCGGAATGGTCGGCCACCAACGTCTACGCCGTGCGCTTCGACGAGCGCACCGGCCGCGTCGACCAGGAGAGCACCTCGGCCTTCCGCCGCGAGGTGCTCGCCGAGCGAAAGGCCCGTGGCAAGACGTGGGACGAGTTCCACGAGGGCTGGTCGCGACGCAAGCCTCCCGAGGAGGTCCTGAACCTCTACGGGTCGTGGCCGGACGCGGCTGTCGTGAACCCGCTCATGCGGATGTGACCGGAGGCCGTCGATGAGTCTCGCGCCTCGCCAACGAGCGCAGGCCATCGCAGCGCGGCGGGGCGGCCCGCACACCCTGGCCGTCCCGCTCGCGCTGCGGCTCGCCGCCAAGATCGCCGAACGCCCCTGGGAGGCGTTCCTGAGCGATCCGACCCAGCTCGCCAACGGATTGGGCGACCTGCTCGACGCCGTCCGGCCCGACGGCGTGCCGGTCACCGTCCCGGGCGTCCTCACCCAGGACCGTGAGGCGCGGTTGGGCACCGCGCTGGAGGCGACACGGCGGCTGCGGGTCACCGTCGGGGACAACGCGGTGCTGCTCGCCGTCCTCGGGCCGGGGCCGGGCTTGGTCGACACCGTCCGCGCGTTCCTCGACGCCGGCGTCGACGGCGTGGTCCTCGAGGGCGACGTCGATGCTGCCGACGCCCGCACGATCGGCAACGTCACCCGGTTCCACCGGGCGATGGCGCACGTTCTGGGCACCGGCAACTCCGGCCTGCTCGGAGCCGAGGCAGTACCGCTCGACGCGCCGGTCGCCGAGACCGGCCTGGTCCTCACCGACGGGGAGGTGCCCGACGGCACCCCCCTTCCACTGGTGGAGGACTGGGTCGCCGGCGTCCACGGCTGACACCGCGCGGAACCTCGGTGACCTCCGGGAGACCGTCCCAGCTCCCGGGGTCGCCGAGCCCGCGCGCGACCGACTACACCAAGGACACACCTTCATGCAGTACAGCGATGCAGCAATCCCCCTCGGCCACGCCTGGTCGTCCCCGTTTGTCAAGTGGCAGGGATCGCTGGCCGAGGTCTCGAGCCTCGACCTCGCCGCCGCCGTCACCTCCCGCGCGATGGCCGACCGCGACATCGACCCCGCCGAGATCACCGGCCTGACCCTGGGCTGGACGGTCCCGCAGCCCGCGATCTTCTACGGTGCGCCGACCCTCGCCGCCCGGCTCGGCGCCATCGGCGTGACCGGACCGATGATCAGTCAGGCCTGCGCGACGAGCGTCGCCGCGCTGCATGCGGCCGCGCACACCGTCGACAGCACGGGCGGCGTGCAGCTGGTGGTCGCCACCGACCGGACCTCCAACGGCCCGACGCTGACCTATCCGGCCCCGTCGCGGCAGGGCGGCGCGCCCGTCCAGGAGCATTGGGTACTCGACAGCTTCGCGCGCGACCCCTGGGCAGGGACGTCGATGAACACGGCCGGGGAAGCCGTGGCAGCCGAGCTCGGCGCGACCCGCGACGAGTTGGACGACCTCACGGCACTGCGGTGGGAGCAGTACACGACCGCACTCGCCGACGACCGGGCCTTCCAGAAGCGCTACATGGTGCCGGTCGAGATCGCGAAGAAGAACGGCACGCTGGTCCTCGACGCGGACGAAGGGGTCCGTTCCAAGGAACGCGACGCGATCGGCAAGCTCCCGCCCGCGGGTCCGGACGGCGTCCACACCTTCGCCTCCCAGACCCACCCCGCCGACGGCTGCGCCGGCGCCGTCGTCACCACCGTCGACCGCGCCCGCGACCTCTCCGGAGGGGCCGGGGTCGTCAGGCTGCTCGGCACCGGGTTCGCCCGCGTCGCCAAGAGCCGCATGCCCCAGGCCCCGGTGCCCGCGGCCGCCGCCGCGCTGCAGGCGGCCGGCCGGAGCATCGGCGACGTGGCCGCGGTGACCACGCACAACCCGTTCGCGGTCAACGACCTCTACCTCAGCCGCGAGACCGGCATCGACGTCAAGCGCATGAACACCCACGGCTGCAGCCTCATCTGGGGTCATCCGCAGGGGCCGACCGGGCTGCGGGCGATCGCCGAGCTGATCGGGACCCTGCGCGAGCGTGGGGGAGGAGTCGGGCTGTTCACCGGATGCGCGGCGGGCGACACCGGCGGGGCACTCGTGCTCGAGGTGACCGACTGACATGGCCGGAGCTGACAACGGCGGGACGACCTCGGCAACATTCGCCCGGCCGCGGATCGTTGCCGAGGCGTGCCCGGACGGCGCGGTCCTGCTGCAGTCGACCGACGAGCTGCACGCCCATCCCGACCACGTCGGGCAGGAACTGCACCGCTGGGCCGACGCGGCACCCGACCAGCTGCTGATCACCGAGCCGACGCCCGAGGGTCGCCGCGCCGTCACCTACGGCCAGGCCCGTGCCACAGCCCAGGGCCTCGCGCAGGCGCTGCTCGACCTCGGCGCCGGCCCCGACCGCCCGGTACTGGTGCTGTCCGGGAACTCCCCGGAGCACTTGCAGGTGACGCTGGCCTGCTACCTGGCCGGTGTTCCGGTGGTGCCCGCGAGCGTCGCGTACTCGTTGTCCTCGGCCGACCATCGTCAGCTGCGCGCCATGGCCGCGCTCGTCCGGCCCTCGGTGGTCTTCGTCGACGACGCGAGGGCGTTCGCCGCGGCGATCGACGCCGTCGTCGACGTCGCCCATGCCCACGGCACGAGCGCCCCGATCGTCGTCACGCGGTGCGGCTCCGGCACCCGGGCCGGGCGCTCGATCGTCACGTTCGACGAACTCGCCACGACGCGACCGGGCCGTGCGGCCCGGCAGGCCTACGACGCAATCGCACCCGACACCGTCGCGAAGATCATCTTCACGTCGGGGTCGACCGGGTCGCCCAAAGGTGTGCTGACGACCCACCGGATGCTCACCAGCAACCAGCAGATGATGCGGCAGGTCTGGCCGTTCCTGCGCAGCGAGCCGCCCGTCCTCGTGGACTGGTTGCCCTGGAGCCACACCTTCGGCGGCAGCCACAACCTCGGCCTGGTCCTCAGCAATGGCGGCACCCTGCACATCGACGCAGGACGGCCCGCTCCGGTGCACTTCGACCGCACCATCGCCGCCCTCACCGAGGTCCCCCCGACGATCTACGTGAACGTGCCGGCCGGATACACACTGCTCGTGCCGCGTCTGGAGGCGGACCCCGGCTTCGCCCGACACTTCTTCTCCCGGCTACGGCTGCTGTTCTACGCCGCCGCCGCGCTCCCGCAGGCGCTGTGGGATCGCCTGGAGTTACTCGTCGATAAGCACGCCGATCATCCGATCCCGCTCACCGCCTCGTGGGGTACCACCGAGACCGCGCCCGCCGCCACGTCGGCGCACTGGTTCGGCTCCCGCTGCGGTTGCATCGGGGTGCCGCTGCCCGGCGTACGCCTCAAGCTCGTCCCCACCGATGGCAAGCAGGAGATCCGCATCGCGGGCCCGTCGATCACACCGGGCTACCACGAACGCCCTGATGCCACCGCCGACGCGTTCGACGACGAGGGCTTCTACCGGACCGGCGACGCAGTCGTCCTGGTCGACGCGGAGGACCCCGGCCAGGGCCTGATGTTCGACGGCCGGATCGCCGAGGACTTCAAGCTCGCGACGGGCACGTGGGTCAGCGTCGCGACGGTCCGCGGCAGGCTTCTGTCAGCTGCGAGGGTGCTGACCGACGTGGTCCTCGCCGGCCACGACCGCGACGAGATCACCGCACTCGCGTGGCTCAACATCGACGAAGCCCGCGCCGTCTGCGGCCTCCCCCCGGACGGCGACGTGGAACTCGACCACCCCGCATTGCGGCGACACCTCGCCGCCGCCCTTGCCCAGGCCGGAGCCGGCACTGGGTCTGCAGGGCGAGTCGTGCGGTTGCTGCTCTGCGACGAACCCCCCGACCTCGACGCAGGCGAGATCACCGACAAGGGCTACATCAACCAGCGGGCGGTCCTGGAGCATCGAGCCGACCTCGTGGAGCTGCTCTATTCGCCGGACGGTGACGCCCGCATGATCGAGTCGGCGCCGGTGGCTGTTCGCGGTCGAGGCCCTGCTTCATCGTGAGAACAGATCGACTTCGCGAGTCCACCTCTCGTGGAGTGACGCACGAATCGAGCGGCCGGCATGGCTCCCGACCGGTTGCCGACGCGGTGACGGGTGGCCGGCCGCCGAGCGCGGTGTGGTTGCGGTGGCGGCTGCCGATGTGCAGCCAGATCGGCAAGGCTGCGGCGCGCTGCTTCTCGTCGCCCTTCTCGCGACGCCCGTCGACCTCGTCGCGCCGGTCGCGCCGCTCGTGCCCGTTTCGGCAGGGGGATCGACCTCGGCCGCTCCCTGCCCGCGCTCGCCGGCGCATCTCGCGTCGGGCTCGGCGCAGGCCCGCCGGGGGCGGCGGTCGCGGCCCTCGTGTGTCGTGACACACGCCCGGCCGGCCCCTCACCCGCGCGGAGAGCCCCCGCGGAGAGGGATACGGTCTGCCCGTGGTGCCTCCCGACGGTCCGGCCGCTCCGCGGCGGCCTCCCCTCGGCCCGATGCTGCGGCGCACCGTCGACCGCCGCTCGTTGCTGATGCTCGCCGTCGGGACGGCGGCGCTGCTGTCGGGCTGCGGCCATCCCGGCGACACTCCCGGTCCCACGCCGGGCGCGCCGGCCGCGGTCCCGCCGCTGCCACCCGTCCCGGGGCCGCACCCCGGGCCGAACCAGGTCCTCAGCCACGGCCCGACGGGCGCGACCGACCGGCGCATCGCGCTCACCGTCGACGACGGGACCGCACCCGACGTCGTCGCGGGCTACGTGGACTTCGCCCAGCGCACCGGCATCCACCTCACGTTCAGCCCCAACGGCACCTACAACCGCTCGTGGGCCCCGCACGCGCCCGTCCTGCGCCCGCTCGTCGCCACCGGTCAGGTGCAGATCATCAACCACACGTTCACCCACCGCGACCTGCGCAAGCTCGGCGACGCGGACCGGCGCACCGAGCTCGAGCGCAACGACGACTGGGTCGTCACCACCTTCGGCGTCACGACCCGGCCCTACTACCGGCCGCCCTTCGGGTTCCGCACCCCGGCGATCGACGCCCTCGCGGGCGAGCTCGGCTACACCCGCACCGTGCTGTGGGACGGCTCCTTCTCGGACTCGGAGACGGTCACCCCCGAGTTCCTGATGGGCATGGCGCGCAAGTACCTCCAGCCCGGGGTCATCAACCTCGGGCATGCCAACCACCCGACGATCCTGGGACTGTTCGACCAGGTCACCGACCTGATCCGGCAGCGGCGGCTCACCCCGGTGACCCTCGACGAGATGTTCGGGACGAGCCGCGCCACGGGCTGACGCCCGACACCCGCCCTGCCCGGTACCGTCTGCGCGGGACCGCCACCGGGACCCGGGCGGGCCGTAGGCTCGCCCCGACGACGCGACGACTGCGAGGTGGATCATGGCCGTCACGAGGGGGTTCGTCGGACGACGGGCCTCGGCGCGCGACCCCCGGCTGCCACCGGGCCAGTACGACGTCGGCTCCTCGTGGCCGGTGCTGACCGCGGAGTCCACGCCGAGCATCGGCACGGACCGGTTCCGGCTCACCGTCGACGGGGCGGTCGAGGAACAGGTCACGTGGGACTGGGCGCAGCTGCGCGCGCTGCCCGCATCGACCTGGCGCGGCGACATCCACTGTGTGACGACGTGGTCGAAGCTCGACACGTGGTTCACCGGCATACCGGTCGACGTGCTGCTCGACGCGGCGCGCCCGCTGCCGACGGCCACCCACGTCATGGTGACCTCGTCGACCGGTTACACCACGAACCTCCCGCTCGCCGACGTCGTCGACGAGAAGGCCTGGGTGGTCTGGGAGCACGAGGGCGCGCCGCTGGCCCGTGAGCACGGCGGCCCGGTGCGGCTGCTCGTCCCGCACCTGTACTTCTGGAAGTCCGCGAAGTGGATCAGCCGGATCACCCTGCGGGACTCCGACGAGCCGGGGTTCTGGGAGCGCAACGGCTACCACATGCGCGGCGACCCCTGGCTGGAGCAGCGTTTCGATGGTGACTGACGACCTGACCAGAGCCGCGGCCGCGCGGGCGACCCGGTGGCGCGACGCCCGCGTCGTCGACGTGACCCACCACGGCGACCGCGGCGTGGTGCTGCGCCTCGACGTCCCGGACCGGATCCCGCACCGGCCCGGCCAGCACTACGTGCTGCGGCTGCGCGCCGAGGACGGCTACACCGCGAGCCGGTCGTACTCGGTGGTCTCGGCGCCGTCGGAGGACCTGGTCGAGCTCTACGTGGAGCGCATCCCCGACGGGGAGGTCTCGACGTTCCTCGTCGACGTCGTCGAGCCGGGGGACCTGCTCGAGACCCGCGGCCCGATCGGGCGCTGGTTCGTGTGGGACGGGCGGAGCCGGGCGCTCGGCATCGGCGGCGGCAGCGGGGTCGCGCCGCTGGTGTCGATGCTGCGGCACGCCCACGAGATCGGCCGTCCCGAGCTGCTGTCGCTGGCCGTGACGGCCCGGTCCGCGGCCGAGCTGCCCTACGTCGACGAGCTGCGCGCCGCGAAGGCGCTCGTCGCGCTCACCCGGGTGAACGACCTGCCGCCCGGGCCGACCCGGCTCGACGCGGCGGTGCTCGGCGCGCTGGTCGACCCCGGCGCGACCGTCTACCTGTGCGGCTCCACGCGGTTCACCCTCGCGATGGAGACGCACCTGGCGGTGGGCGGTCAGCCGGCGTCGACGATCCGGGTCGAGCGGTTCGGCGCGGGCGTCGCGCCGGGCTGACCCGGCAGCGACGCGGCCGGGTTACCGCACGCCCTCCCACAGCAGCCGGTCCGAGCGGTTCGGGTCCGGCACGCCCTGCGCCTTCTCGGCGATCAGCCCGGTGATGCGCCGGTCGAGGTCGTAGGCGTCCCAGCCGGGATTGCCGCGCGTCACGAACGCCGTCCAGGCGCCGTGCGCGGCCTCGGTGACGGCGGCGGACGGCGGGCCGATCCGCGTGCGCGTGCTCTCGTGGTCGGCCGTGCCGAACACGAAGGGGATCTCCACGCCGTGGCAGGCGCCGAGCCCGCCGTTGACGCCCGGTTCCGGGTGGTCGAACCGGTAGACCCAGCTCGTCCCGGTGCCGGCGGTGACCCGCGCCTCGGCGTAGCGCAGTGCCGGGACCCCGAAGAACCAGTCGGTGACCAGGGCCGCCATGAGGTCGCCGGGGCTCGCCCCCGGTCGGGCCTCGCGATACGCGGCCACCCCGTCGGGGCCGAGGCCGTAGGCGGCGGCGCCCCCGAGCAGCGTCGGTTCGTCGACCAGGTCGATCGTGCCCGCGGCCACCAGGAACAGCCGGGCCTCGTCGCGGTTCCATCCGGTCAGCAGGTCGACGGGCGCGGTCCGGCCGGCGCGGGCGGCCTCCAGCGGATGCTCCGGGAGCAGCGTGCCGTCGACGACCGGGGCGAACGGCAGCAGGCTCATCGCGATGCTGCCCCACTTCTGCGGATCGGGTGCCGTCTGCACCTCGACGACCAGGTCCGATGCCACCTGCACCAGCCGCGGCAGCGGGACCGCGGCGATCGCCTCGCGGGTCGCCGGCACGCCGAGCGCCTCGGCGAGCAGCCTGCCGACGGTGCGACCCAGCTCCGGGGTGAGCGTGTGCGCCCAGGCACCGGACTGCGTGATCGCGCGGCCGAACAGGCCCCGTGCCGAGGGCATCGCCGTCAGCGTCGTCACGCTCATCGCGCCCGCCGACTCCCCCGCGACGGTCACCCGGTCCGGGTCGCCGCCGAACGCCGAGATGTTGTCGCGCACCCATTCCAGCGCCGCGACCTGGTCCTGCAGGCCGAGGTTCGCGACCCCGGCCTCGGCGGAGTCGTCGAGGAACAGGAAGCCCTCCGCGGCGAGCCGGTAGTTCACCGCGACGCAGACGACGCCGTCGCGGGCGAACGCCGTCCCGTCGTACTCGGCGACGGAGTTGGACCCGTTCATGAACGAGCCGCCGTGGATCCAGACCAGGACCGGCAGCCCGGCCGCGCCGGGATCGGGGGTCCAGACGTTGACGTTCAGGCAGTCCTCACCCGGGACGACGACCTCGGGGAACAGCGGTTGGTACTGCGGCGGGTAGTCGCCCTTGGGCACGGTCGGGCCCATCCGGCCCGCGTCGCGCGTCCCGTCCCACGCCTCGACCGGCCGCGGCGGGGCCATCCGGTTCGCCCCGAACGGCGGCGCGGCGTAGGGGATGCCCAGGAACGCGGCGACCCCGTCGCGCCACCGGCCCTCGACGGCACCGGACCGGATCGTCACTCGCGGGTGCTCCGTCATCTGTCGGCTCCTTTGCCACAGATCGGCGAAATGTTGCAGTCCCACCGTGGCCCCGCGCGGAACCGCTGTCAACGGCCGGATGGCGGCAGCGGCGGCGCCGCCCGACCGTCACCGCGGCCGGGAGGCCCCGCGCAGCAACGCCGTGACGGCTGCCTCCGCCTTGTCCGCGTCCGGATCCTCGCCGCTGATCAGGTCGGTGTAGATGAACGACTCGGCGATGCGGGTCACCAGGTAGGCCAGGTCGGGCAGCGGCATCGTCGGCACCCGGTCGCTGCGCGCGAGCTCGACCCGGACGAGCTCCCGGACCGCCTCGACGACGTGGCGCTGCACCGGCCCGGCCCGGGTGGTGATCAGCCTGAGCGCACGCTCGGTCTCGCGACGCAGGAACGCGCGGTAGTACGGCGCCTCGATCACGGCGCGGGAGAACTCGCCCATGATCCTCCCGACGCGCTCGGGGCCGCACCCGCCGGTCCGTTCGGCGACCCCGCGCAGGGTGGGGTCGGCCAGCGAGATCAGCACCGTGCCGATCAGCTGGTCGCGGTTGCCGACCCAGCGGAACAGCGTCGTCCGGTCGACCCCCAGCTCGGCGGAGAGCCGATTGAGGTCGATGCGCTCACCGGCCACGAAGGCCCGGCGCGCCAGCCGGACCGCCGCGGTGACCCCCTCGGCCGTCCCCGTCATGGCGACATCGTGCCCGGCCGTCGCGGCCCGGTCGACGGGGCCTGGCGCCGGGCTGCGGTGACTGAAAAGCTGATCACGGCCGGACGAGCGAGGGGGACGACGATGGTCGAGGCGGCGATCGCCGAGCACGGTCTCATCGGGGACCTGCACACGGCGGCCCTGGTCAGCACCGACGGGTCCATCGACTGGTTCTGCTGCCCTCGGTTCGACTCCCCGTCGGTGTTCGGGGCTCTGCTCGACGACGCGAAGGGCGGCCACTTCCGGATCCGTCCGAGCCGGGCGGTCTACCAGTCCAAGCAGATGTACCACCCGGACACGGCCGTGCTGATCACCCGGTTCATCTCCGAGGGCGGCGTCAGCGAGGTCGTCGACTTCATGCCGCCCGCCGGCCCTGACGTCACCGGCCACCACCGCATCGTGCGGATGCTGCGGTGCGTGCGCGGCGAGGTGTCGTTCGACGTCGACATCGCACCGCGGTTCGACTACGGGCGGGCCCGGCACGCACTGCACCTCAACGACCACGGCGCGGTGTTCGCCACCGACGACCTCACGCTCACGCTGCACGGCGTGCGCGAGCCCGGCGACCCGGAGCTCGGGCATGTCGCGGTCGACGACGGCGACCTGCAGGTGCGCGTCGACCTCAAGGCGGGTGATCTGCGCGGGATGGTGCTGGAGGCGGGCGCGTCCGGGCCGCCGCGGGACATGCGGGTCGCCGAACTGCGGCAGCTGTTCGACGAGACCGTCGGGTTCTGGCGGACCTGGCTGGGCCGCTCCACCTACCGGGGCCGCTGGCGGGAGATGCTCGGCCGGTCCGCGATCACCCTCAAGCTGATGACCTACCGGCCGACGGGTGCGCTCGTCGCGGCGCCGACCGCGGCGCTGCCCGAGCAGCTCGGCGGCGAGCGCAACTGGGACTACCGCTACACGTGGGTGCGCGACGCGTCGTTCAGCGTGTACGCGCTGCTCAAGATGGGCTTCACCGGGGAGGCGGCGCAGTTCGTCGGCTGGCTGCGCGAACGGGTCGGCGAGGCGGGCGACTCGGGCTCGCCGCTCAAGATCATGTACCGCGTCGACGGCACGTCCGACCTCTCCGAGGAGGAGCTGCCGCACTGGTCGGGCCATCGCGGCTCACGGCCGGTGCGCATCGGCAACGGCGCCGCCGACCAACTGCAGCTCGACATCTACGGCGAGGCGCTCGACAGCATCTCCTTCGCCGACCGGCGCGGCATCGCCTACGGGCACCGCGGCTGGAAACAGATCGGCGGGGTGCTCGACTGGCTGGCCCGCAACTGGGACCAGCCGGAGGAGGGCATCTGGGAGACCCGCGGCGGGCGCAAGGACTTCACGTACGGCCGGCTGATGAGCTGGGTGGCGTTCGACCGCGGCATCCGGATGGCCGGCGAACGCGGCCGGCCCGCCGACGTCGCGGGCTGGACGGCGGCCAGGGACGCGATCTACGACCAGATCATGACCCGCGGCTTCGACGAGGAGCGGCGGGCCTTCGTCCAGCACTACGACGACAAGGTCCTCGACTCGTCGCTGCTGCGGATGGCGACGGTCGGGTTCGTGGTGCCCACCGACCCGATGTGGCACTCCACCCTCGCCGCGATGGAGCAGGAGCTGGTCACCGACAGCCTCGTGTACCGCTACGACCCGGCCGCCTCCCCCGACGGTCTGCGCGGCTCGGAGGGCACGTTCTCGCTGTGCTCGTTCATGTACGTCGACGCGCTGGCCCGGGCGGGTCGGCTCGACGACGCGCAGCTCGCGTTCGAGAAGATGCTGACCTACGCCAACCACGTCGGCCTGTTCTCCGAGGAGATCGCGCTGACCGGCGAGCAGATCGGCAACTTCCCGCAGGCGTTCACCCACCTCGCCCTGATCGACGCGGCGGTCACCCTCGACGAGGCGCTCGACCGCCGACGCTGATTGCACTTATGCGCATAACACTATAAGTTCCGGGGCGTGGGAGCACTGCGCGAGCCGGCCGGCGCCGCCACCGGACACGGGCACGGCCACGGGCACGGGCACGGCGTGTCCGCCGCCACCGACCGGCGTTGGCTCACGTTCGCGCTGGTCCTCATCTCGGCGTTCATGGTCGCGGAGTTCGTGATCGGGCTCGTCGCGGGCTCGCTGGCGCTGCTGTCCGACTCGGCGCACATGCTGACCGACGCCGCCGCGATCGTGCTGGCGCTCATCGCCATCCGGCTCGCCGCCCGGCCGGCCACCGGCGGGTACACCTACGGCCTGCGGCGCATCGAGATCCTCTCCGCCCAGGCCAACGGCATCACGCTGCTGCTGCTCGCCGTCTGGTTCGGATACGAGGGCATCAGCCGGCTCGTCGACCCACCGCAGGTCGAGGGCGGGCTCGTCCTGATCACCGCGCTGGTCGGCATCGTCGTGAACCTGGCCGCGACCTGGTGCATCAGCCGCGCGAACCGCACCTCGCTCAACGTCGAGGGCGCCTTCCAGCACATCCTCAACGACCTCTTCGCCTTCGTCGCGACGGCCATAGCCGGCGTCGTCCTCGTGACCACCGGGTTCACCCGGGCCGACGCCATCGCCGCGCTGGTCGTCGCGGCGCTGATGGTCAAGGCGGGCTGGGGCCTCGTCCGCGAGTCCGGCCGCATCTTCCTGGAGGCCGCCCCGCGCGGGACCGACCCCGAGGCCCTCGGCGCCGAGCTGGTCGCCATCCCGGGCGTCGCCGAGGTGCACGACCTGCACCTGTGGGAGATCACCTCCGGTGAGGCCGCGCTGTCCGCGCACGTCCTCGTCCTCCACGACGAGGACTGCCACCGCGTCCAGAGCGACATCGAGGAGGTGCTGCGGAGCCGGCACGGGCTGCGGCACACCACGCTCCAGGTCGACCACGAGAACGGCGCGCACGACGAGTCCGACCACTGCGAGGAGGCGCACGGCCCCGCCCACCGGCCGGTCCCGACGGGCCAGGGCGAGGGCACCGGCTGAGGTCCCGCACCCTCGACCGGGCCGCGCCACCGGTCCACACTGGGCCGATGTCCGACCCGAAGGCGGCCTACGAGCGGCTGCGCGGCGCCCACCTCGCCGCCGTCCGGGCCGCGCTGGAGGACCACGTCGCACGAGCGGACTGGCCCCTGGAACGCATCGAGCGCTACCGGACCCAGCGGCTGCGCTCCCTGCTCGCCTTCGCCCGCGAGCGTTCGCCGTTCCACGCGGCACGGCTGACCACAGTGGACCCCGCCACCGCCACGGTCGAGGACCTCGTCCGGATCCCCCCGATGCTCAAGAGCGACGCCCAGGACCGATGGGACGCGATCGTCACCGCACCGCGCGTCGACCGGGCCGGGGCCGAGGCCGTGCTGGCCTCGCAGCAGTGGTTCTCCTACGGCCCCGACGGCCTGCAGGTGTTCAGCTCCGGCGGCTCGACCGGCGTCCGCGGCGTCTACGTCTGGGACTGGGACCAGTTCGTCACGCTGGCGTGCCTGGCCTGGCGGTGGCAGGTGCGCGGCGCGCGCCGCTCCGGCCCGTCGGGCCCGTCGGTGCTGGGGGTGCTGGAGGCCGGCGGGCCGCCGCACGCCAGCACCCCGCTCTTCGACGTCGCGACCGACGACGCGATGCGGACGGTGGTGATCCCCGCGGCGGCCGCCTTCGACGAGGTACGCGCCGCCGTGGCCGACGCCCGGCCGACCCAGCTCGTCGGGTACGCGTCGGTGATCGGACGCCTGGCGCGCGAGGTGACCGCGGGCAGGCTCGACGTCGCCCCCACCCGGGTGAGCACCAACTCCGAGCCGCTGAGTGACGAGGACCGCGACGCCATCACCGCCGCGTGGGGCGTGCCCGTGCACAACCTGTGGGGCTCGACGGAGATCGGGGTCCAGGCCGTCGGCTGTGGGGAGGGCGAGGGCCTGCACATCTGTGCCGACGAGGTGATCCTCGAACGTGTCGACGCCGACGGCCGCCCGGTCGGACCCGACGAGCCCGCGGTCCGCACGCTCGCGACCGGGCTCGCCGGGCGCACCTTCCCGTTCCTGCGCTACGACCTCGGCGACGAGGTCACCCTGCTGCCGGGACCGTGCCCGTGCGGGAGCGCGATGCCACGGGTCGCCTCGATCGCCGGTCGCCGCGACGACGACTTCCACTACCCGACGGGCGCCACCGTCCCGGCCGCGGCGTTCCGCTACGTGCTGGGGACCGACCCCGCGATCGCCGAGTACCAGGTCCGGCAGACGCCGGACGGCGCGGAGGTGCTCGTCGTCGGCACCCCCGACGTCGACGCCGTCACCGCCGCGCTGGTCACGTCGGTGGCGCCGCACGGGCTGGCCGACGCGGCCATCCGGGTCGAGACCGTCGGACGGATCCCGCGGCACGCCGCGACGGGCAAGCTCCGCCGCTTCGTCGCACTGCCCGGGTGAGCGCGCGATGATCCGGTCGTGCTGACGGCGCCACGGGCCTGGTCCGACCTCACCCCGTCGTGGATGAGTGCCGCGCTGGGCAGGCCCGTCACCCGGACCCGGGTCGGGGACGTCGTCCACGGCACGAACTCCCGGGCCCTCGTCGAGGTGTCGTACGCCGACGGACCCGGCCCGCCGCGGGTCTTCGTCAAGCGCGAGGGCCGCGTGCTGGGCCGCCTCGCGCTGACCGCCCTCGGTGCCCGCGAGGCCGAGACCGACCTCGTCCGCCACGGGACCCGGCTGCCGCTCGAACACCCCGCGTTCCACGCCGCGGCCGCCGACCGCCGCCGGCTCGCGACCGTCGTCGTCATGGAGGACGTGACCCTGCGCGGCGGCCGCCCCCACAGTGCGCTCGTACCGCTGGGCGTCGAGCAGGTGGCCGCCGGCCTGCGCGAACTGGCCGGACTGCACGCGGCCTACTGGGACGCCCGGCTGCCGGCCTTCGCGCGACCGTGGCGGCTCGGCCCGGCCTGGGCGCCCGTCGTCCGCGGCGGCTTCGTGCACGCGCTGCTGAAGCTGCGGCGCGCCGGGCACCGGCTCCGCGTCGGCGCGGCCGATCTCGACCGGGACTTCCGGGCCTGGGCGCGCACCGCGTCGACCGGCCCGCAGACGCTGCTGCACGGCGATCCCCACCCCGGCAACACCTACGGCGTCGGGACCGGCGTCGGTTTCTACGACTGGCAGCTCGTCCGCTCGGGCAGCTGGGTCCACGACGTCGGCTACTTCGTCACGTCGAGCCTGTGCGTCGACGACCGGCGCGAGCACGAGCGGGCCCTGCTGGAGGGCTACCTCGACGCGCTGGGCCACCGCCCGGCCGACGCCTGGTCGCGTTATCGGCGCACCCCCGCCTTCGGCCTCGGCTCCTGGTTGCAGACCTGGGCCGCGGGCACGTTCCAGCCCGACGACGTCTGCCTGGCCACGATCGAGCGGTTCGCCGCCGCCCACGACGACGCGCGGTCCGGATGAGCGACCGCCGCGGCGTGCCGTTCCGGCAACGACCGGGGCGCCGCGCCGTCGCGTCCGGTAGGACCTGACCCCGCGAAGGGAGCCGCCATGCCCGCCACCTCCGGCCGTCGACGCGACACGCCGCCACCCCGGACCGGGAACACCGAGGCCGAGGTCCTCCGCGGCTTCCTCGACCACCTCCGCGCCGGTGTCGCCGCGAAGGTCGAGGACGCCCCCGAGCCGCAGGTCCGCACCGCAGGCGTGCCGTCGGGCACCAACCTCCTCGGCCTGCTCACCCACCTGACCGCCGTCGAGGCGGCGACGTTCCTCGGTGCGCACGTCGCGAGCTGGCCGGCGACGTTCCCCGCTGACCCGCAGGACACCGTCGCCGAGGTCGTCGCCCGTTACCGGGACACCGTCGACCGCGCCAACCGGATACTCGACGGCTGCGCCGACCTGGGCGCGCCGGTGCCGCACCCCGACCCGGGGCATCGCACCCCGTCGGTGCGGTGGGCGCTCACGCACATGATCGAGGAGACCGGGCGGCACGCGGGCCACGCCGACATCCTCCGCGAGCAGATCGACGGCGTCACCGGCCGGTAGCGGGCTGCGCCGAGCGGGCACGAAACCCGCCCGGCGCACCCCGCCGGCCGGCAGTCAGCCGAACTCGGCGTAGACCGCGCGCTCGAAGTCCGCGTACACGCCGAGCGCGGCGTCGGTGATGAACGGGAGGAACTGGCTGTAGATCGCCCCGCTGACGCCCGTCGTGGGGTCGACCCAGAAGTGGGTGTTGAACACTCCGGCCCAGGCGCCGCTGTAGGGCGCCCGCATGCCGGGGGCCTGGGCGGTGTTGAGCAGCAGCCCGAGCCCCCACTTCAGACCCGCCGGACCGTTCCACGGGCCCGAGGTCTCCGGTTCGGCGGTCGGGATGTGCACGGGGAAGTCGAGGTCGCCGATCTGGTTGCGGAACGCGTCGTCGACGGTCTCCGGGTTCAGGATCGTCGCCCCGTCGAGCGATCCGCGGTTGAGCAGCATCTGCTGGAACCGCGCGTAGTCGCGCGGGGTGCAGTAGATGCCGTGGCCGCCGGCCCACCACTGCGGGGTGGGCGACCAGTCGATCTCGGTGGCCGCCCACCCGTCGTCGGTCGGGACGTGCACCGCGACCAGGTCCTTCCGGGCCTCCGCGGTCGGGGCGAACGTCGCGCTCCGCATGCCCAGCGGCTCGAACACGTGCGCGGCGAGGTAGTCGTTCAGCGGCTGCCCGCTGACCGCCTCGACGACCTCCCCGAGCCAGTCGGTGTTGATGCCGTACTCGAAGCGGGTCCCCGGGTCCGCGACCATCGGCGCGGAGAAGATCGCCCGGTCGCCCGCGAGCACGTTCGGGGTGCCGGTGACCTCCTCCCAGCGGTGCACGTCGGCGTTCCAGAACCAGTAGCCGAACCCCGCGGTGTGGGTGACGAGCTGGCGGACCGTGGCGGACGACGCCGGGGGCCGCAGCGTCGGGGTGTCGCCGTCGAACCCCGTGAGGACCCGGACGTCGGCGAACTGCGGCAGGTACTTCTCGACGGGCGCGTCGAGGTCGAGGTCACCGCGCTCGACGAGCTGCAGCGCGGCGACGGTCGCGACGATCTTGGTCATCGACGCGATGCGGAACATGGAGTCCGGCGTGGCGGGCCGTTCGGCCCCCGCGGCCGCCGGTCCCGCGGCGCCCTCGTAGAGCACCTGGTCGATCGAAGCGGAACTCGTCGAAGCAGAACTCACTGCGGCCTCCTTGCCGATGGATGGGAGCACCAGCAAGATAGTGCAGAATATATGGTTGAAGCTAGATCGTCGGGCTCACCCGTTCGGTCCGTGGGCACGTCGACCGCGTCGCGGTCGGGGTCGCAGTCGGGTCCGCAGTCGGACCACCGCCTCGGCCGCGACCCGTCGCGCGGCGTCGCGCGCGACCCCCAGCAGGACCCGCGCGGGGCCCGGCACGGACACCACCGGGTCGGCGCCGGTGCGGGCGGCCTCGTCGACCGCGCGGGCGAGCTGCTCGAACATGCGCCGGCTGACGTCGCCGGCCAGGGCACGGCCGAACTGCGCGATCCGGCCGGTGAGATGGAGGTCGGCCGCCGCCTCGAGCACGGTGCCGCCGTCGGGACCCGGGCGCGCGGCCAGCCGGATGTCGGCCTGCGTGGCGCTGCCGCCCACGTCCGTGCCCTGCGCGACGAGCCGCATCCGGTGCTGCCCCGGATCCGAGTCCAGCACCTGGGCGAGACCCTCGAAGGCGAGCGTCACCGGGCCGAGCGGCACCCGTGCACGTCCGCGGAACAGCCCGCCGTCGAGCGTCTCCACGAGCTCGGCACCGGGCAGGCACCTGGCCAGCCTGCGGAAGTCCAGCACGACGGCCCAGACGTCGTCGATGTCGGACGTGAGCGCGCTGCTCACCGCCACCGAGGCGGACGGCGCCCCCGACGGCACCCGGACCTCGGTCGCGCCGGCCCGGCCGGAGGCCGGCTGCTCGGTCCCCGGTTCCGCCGCGGCCGGGCCCCGCGACCGGGCGAGCACCGTGCGCGACTCCAGGTTCGCCGGCGGCGGCAGCCCGTCCGGATGGGCGGCGGCCGTGTCGGCGACGGCGGCGAGGATCCCGCGGTACCCGGTGCACCGGCACAAGACCCCCGACATCTCGGCCGGGAGCTCCTCCGGCGTCACCGAGGTGCCCCGCGGGCCGTTCGCGAGCAGGTCGTAGCTGCTCATCAACATGCCCGGCGTGCAGAAGCCGCACTGCAGCCCGTGGTGGGCCGAGAAGGCGCGTTGCAGCGGGTGCTGGTCGTCGGCACGCCCGAGCCCCTCGACGGTGACGACCTCGGCGCCGTCGCACTGCACGGCGAGCAGCAGGCACGCCCGCGCGGCGTCGCCGTCGACGAGCACCGTGCACATCCCGCACACGCCGTGCTCGCAGCCGAGGTGGGTACCGGTGAGGCCGACCTGTTCGCGCAGCACGTCGGCCAGGTGCATCCGCGGCGTGACGGCGACCGTGACCTCGGCTCCGTTCACGGTCATCCGGACGTCCGTCGCCTCGCCGGGCCCGACCCTGGCGGGGCGCGGTCGCGGGTACCCGGTCATCGTGACACCTCGCTCGACCGGGCCCGGGCGAGCGCCGCGCCCAGCTCGCGCGCGGTCAGCACGGCGAACAGGCGTCGCCGGTAGCCGGTGGAGCCGTGTCCGTCGCCCCCGGTGTCGACGAGCTCGCGGGCCAGGTCAGCCGTCGCGCCGCGCAGGGCGTCGGGGTCGTCACCGACCGCGGTCATCAGCGCGGTGACGTCGCGGAAGACCGGGCGGTCGGAGATGCCGAACCCGGCGAGCCGTGCGGCGTCGACCGCGCCCTCGCGGACGGTCACGGCCGCGGCGACCCCGGCGAGCGCGAAGTCGCCGTGCCGGCGCGCGATCTCGCCGAACCCGAAGCCGTCCCCCGGCGCCGCGACGGGGAACTCCACCGCCGTGACGACGTCCTCGGCGCCCACGGCCGTCGTCATCGCGCCGACGAAGAACCCGCGTGCGTCGACGGTCCGCCGTCCCGCGGGGCCGGCCAGCTCGATCCGGGCCCCGAGGCAGCAGGCCACGGCGGGGAGCTCCGCGGCCGGGTCCGCGTGCGCGAGGCTCCCGCACACGGTGCCGCGCGAGCGCAGCTCGCGGTGCCCGACGAACGGGAGGGCCATCCCGAGCAGCGGGACCGCGGCCGCGTCCGCGGCGCGCTCGACGCCGCGCTGCCGCACGGCCGCGCCGACCCGCAGCCGGTCCCCGGTGCGGCGCAGCTGCTGCAGCTCCTCGATGGCGGTGATGTCGACCAGCGTCGCGGGCCGGCCCAGCCGCATCGCCAGCACCGGCACCAGCGACTGGCCCCCGGCCAGGACCTTGCCGTGGCCGTCGGCGAGCTCGGCGACGGCGTCGGCGACGGCGGCCGGGCGGACGTAGGCGAACGGTGCGGGCTTCATCAGCGACCCGTGAACTCCGGCTTGCGCTTCTCTCCGAACGCCTTCACGCCCTCGGCGAAGTCGTTGCTCGACCGCAGCATCGCGTAGGCCTTCCGCTCCAGGTCGATGCCGGTGTAGAGGGGCCCGTCGACGCCCTTGTCGAGGACCTCCTTGGCCGTCCGCTGCGCGATCGGCGAGAACGTGGCCATCTTCGCCGCAAGCTCGTCGGTCGCGGCCGTCAACGCGGCGCGGTCGTCGTGCAGGCCCGCGACGAGACCCCAGTCCAGGGCCTGCTGCGCCCCGATCCGGGTGGCCGTCATGATGTGGAACTTCGCACGCGACAACCCGATCAGTCGGGCGAGCCGCTGGGTGCCGCCCGAGCCCGGGATCATGCCGAGGTTCATCTCCGGCAGCGCGAACTGGCTGCGCGGCGTGGCCAGCCGGATGTCGCAGGACAGCGCGAGCTCGAGCCCGACCCCGAAGCAGTAGCCGTCGATCGCGGCGATCACCGGCTTCGGGCTGCGCGCCGCGGCGGTGACGTTGTGCCCGAGATCGGTGAAGTCGATCGGGTCGACCTCCATGAAGCCGGCGATGTCACCCCCGGAGGTGAAGTGCTCGCCGTCGCTGCGCACGACGACGACACGCACGTCCGGGTCCGCGTCGATCTCCGCGAAGCGGTCCGCGACCAGCCCGCGCATCTCCCAGGTGATCACGGTGTACCTGCCGTGCGACAGGGTCAGGTAGGCGACCCGTCCGTCGCCGCTGCGCTCGAGGAGGACGTCCCCGCCGGTCAGCGCCATGTCAGTCGGTTCCTTTCTGCTGGTCCGCGTCGAGGAGCTGATGCAGCACCTCGCCGTGCAGCGGGAGGCTGCGGATCGACACCCCGGCCGGGGCGAGCGCGTCGGCGACGGCGTTCGCGAAGGCGACGGGGAAGCTCATCGACGACCCTTCGCCGCAGCCCTTGGCACCGAGCGGCGTCAGCGGCGACGGGCTGACGACGTGGTCGGCACGAAGGTCGAACCCCGCCTCCGCGCTCGTGGGGCAGAGGTAGTCCAGGAACGTGCCCGCGGTGGGCTGGCCGGAGTCGGCGTAGGTGAACTGCTCGTACATCGCCCCACCCAGCCCGTGGGTGAGCGCCCCGTGCACCTGCCCGTCGAGCAGCTGCTGGTTGAGCACCGTGCCCGCGTCGTGCACCGACGACACCCGGTCGATGTCGATCTCGAGGGTGTCCGGGTCGATCCGGACGGCGACGATCTCGGCGACGAACCCGTAGCACAGCGAGGAGTTGATGCGGTCGTCCTGCGTCGCCGCGCGGATCTCCCGCGGGGTGAACGCGGCCTCCTCGTAGAGCCGGGCCGACACCCCGTCCGGGAGCGCGCCGGGGTCCCAGTGCACGAGCCCGGCCGCGTGCCGGAACTGCACGGCCCGCGCGTGGTCGTCGCGGTGGCGGACCGTCCCGTCGACGAGCTCCAGCTCCTCGGGTGCCGCGTCGAGCAGGACCGACCCGGCGGCCCGCACGGTCTCGGCGATCCGGTCGGCCGCCTGCACGACCGCGCTCGTCACCAGCGGGGCGAAGCGCGACGAGTAGCTGCCGGAGGTCACCGTCCACGGCGTGGTCGCGGTGTCCATGTCGACGACGGCGCGGACCTGCTCCTCCGGCAGCCCCAGCCGGCGGGCCGCCACCGACCGGGCCACGGTGGCGTGGCCCTGCCCCTGCGGGACGCTGCCGAGCAGCACCGTGACCCGGCCCTGCAGGTCCACCGAGATCCGGACGTGCTCGGTGGAGCCGGACTTGTCGCGCCCCGGCTTGCGCTGCTCGGCGGGGGTGGCCAGACCGACGTAGCCGATGTTGGTCCCGGACGGGTCGACGACCAGGCCGACCCCGATCCCGTAGTACGCACCGTCGGCGCGCGCGGCGGCCTGACGGGCCCGAAGCTCGTCGAGCTCGGCGTTCTTCTCCGCGAGCGCCAGTGCGGCCCGGTAGTCACCGGAGTCGTACACGCCGCCCGACGGGGTCTCGTGCGGGAACGCGTCGACCAGGTTGCGCCGTCGCACCTCGAAGGCGTCGGTGCCGGTCGCGGCGGCCACCGCGTCCATCAGCCGTTCCAGCCCGAAGTAGAGCTGCTGGCCACCGAACCCCCGGTTCAGCCCGGTGGGCATCGTGTTCGTCACGACGGCACGCGCGCGGATCTCCACCGCCCCGATGCGGTACGGGCCGGTGACGTTTCCGAAGCAGCGGTAGAGCGTCGACGGTTCGGGTGGGCGCAGGTAGGCGCCGACGTTGTCGACGAGGTCGACCTTCAGTGCGGTGACGCGCCCGTCGGCGTCGACGGCCGCGGCGCAGTGCATCGCGCGGTCGGCCCCGGTCGAGCTGGCGAGCAGGTGCTCGAGGCGGTCCTCCGTCCACCGGACCGGCCGGCCCGCGTGCTTGGAGGCCAGCGCCATCAGCACCACGTACGGGTAGATGCCGGCCTTGATCCCGAAGCTGCCGCCGATGTCGGCCGGCACGTGCAGCCGCACCTGCGAGGTCGGGACGCCCAGCGCCCCGGCCATCACCGGGACCATGGTGAACGGGCCGTGGAAGTTCGCCCACGCCTCGACCGCGGGGCCCGCATCGGTGTCCTGCCAGTGCGCGATGACGCTGTAGCACTCCATCGGCACCGACGAGTAGCGCGGGAAGTCGTAGTCGGCCTCGACGACGGTCGCCGCCGCGGCGAAGGCCTCGTCCACGGCACCGAAGGAGAACGTGCGGTCGGTCGCGACGTTGCCGTCGGCGTCCTCGTGCAGCCGCGGGGCGTCGGGCTCCAGCGCGCGCCGCGGGGACACGACCGCCTCGAGCGGCTCGTACTCGACGTCGACCAGCTCGGCGGCGTCCTCGGCGGTGTAGCGGTCGGTCGCGACGACGACGGCTATCGGCTCGCCGACGAACCGCACCCGGTCGACCGCGGTGGGGTGGTACGGCATCGGGGTCGCGGTCGACAGCGGGAAGGGCCGGACCGCGGCGCGCACGTCGTCGGGACCGATGACGGCCGCGACACCGGGGTGGGCCCGGGCCCGCGTGAGGTCGACCGAGCGCAGCCTGCCGTGTGCGACGGTCGAGCGGACGACCGCCGCGACGAGCGTCCCCGGCAGCGGGTCGAGATCGTCGAGGAACCCGCCGTGCCCGGTCAGCAGCGCGGCGTCCTCGACGCGCGACGGCGTCCACCGCGCAGCGCGAACGTCAGACATGCACCTCACCCCGTGAGGTGTAGTCCCCCGCGGCCAGCACGCGCCGCAACGTCTTCCCGACGGCCGACCGGGGAACGGCGTCCACGCTGATCACCCGCTTCGGGCGCTTGAGCGAGGGCAGCTGCGCCCTGGCGAAGTCCATCGTCGCCTGCGCGGCGACCACGGGGTCACTGCCGGCGGCCGGGACGACGAACGCGGTCACGGCATGCCCCCAGCGCTCGTCGGGCAGGCCCACGACACACACGTCGGCGACGTGGGCGCACCGGACGAGGGCCGCCTCGATCTCGTCCGGATAGATGTTCTCGCCGCCGGAGTTGATCATGTCGTCGACCCGGCCGGAGACCCACAGGTCACCGTCGTCGTCGGCGACCGCGAGATCACCGGTGAAGTACCAGCCGTCACGGATCGCCTTCGCATCGGCGTCGGGCCGCCGCCAGTAGCCGCGGAAGGCCTCCGCGCTGGCCATCGAGACGATCACCTGGCCCTGCTCACCCGCGCGGACCTGGTCGTCGACCGCGGCTCCCACCGAGGGGTCGACGAGCCGGACCCGCGAATGGATCCCCGCCCGGCCCGCGCACCCCGGCTTCGCGCCGACGTCGGGGTTGATCGTGAACGTGTAGATCTCGGTGCTCCCGAAATGGTTCACGAACGACCGCGGGCCCACCTCGGAGACCAACGTCTCGGCCAGGGACGGCGTCATCGCCGCACCGGCGTAGGCGAGCCGGTCCAGCTCGTCGGCGGCCCCCAGCTTCCCGGTGCGCACCAAGGACCAGTACATGGTCGGCACGAGGTACAGCGACGTCACGGCGTTCGCGCGGATCAGCTCGACGGCCTCGTCGGCGTCGAAGACCGCCTGGCCGACCCAGGTCCCGCCGACGAGGACGCTCGTGAGCAGGGTGCGCAGACCCATCGTGTGGAACAGCGGCATCACGCCGAGAACCGTCTCGCCGAGGCGCTGCTGGGTCTGCACCGCGTGCGCGACGGCGGCGCTGTACTCGGCCCGATGGGTCCGGGGAACCCCTTTCGGCCTGCCGGTCGTCCCCGACGTGTAGAGCATGACCGCCACGTCCGACTCCGCGGGCGCCGCCGGCGCGGCTCCGTTCTCGCGGTCGGCGGCGCGGTCGAGCTCGGCCGCATCGAGCAGGGTGCAACCGTCGCCCGCCGCGGCCCGCCCGCGCTCCTGCGCCGAGTCGTCGGCGACGAGGAGCCGGGCGCCGCTGTCCTGTACGCAGTAGCGGGTCTCTCCCGCGTCGAACCGCGTGGACAGCGGCACCGATACCGCCCCGAGTCGCTGCACGGCGAGGTGCAGGCTGGCCAGCGGTTCGCCGCCGCGCATCGTGACCGCGACCCGGTCACCGCGGCGCGCGCCGTGCCGGGCCAGCGCCAGCGCCAGTCGCGTCACGCGGTCGTCCCAGGCGGCGTAGGTCAGGTGGCGGCCGGTGCCGACGACCGCGGGCCGGGACGGGAATCGCTCGGCTGCGCAGCGCAGCATCGTGCTCGCGTCCATCGACGGCGCTCCTGTCAGTCCGACGGTATAAATTCGACGGTATAGGAGCGACCGTTTGGAGGCAATCCGGGGCCGGCGGTGGCCGACTAGGCTTCGCGGGGCCGGCACAGGAGGCATCGCGGGGCGACGCCGTACCCGAGAGACGCCGTACCCGAGATCGGAGGAGGCCCGGGGTGTCCGAGGTGCGACTGTCCCCGTCGTCCTACGTCGTTCTCGGCATGATCGCCCTGCGCGGACCGTCGACGCCCTACGACCTCAAACGCGGGGTGAGCCACTCCGTCGGCTACTTCTGGAACTTCCCGCACGCGCAGCTCTACCTCGAGCCCGACCGGCTGGCCCGGCTCGGGCTGCTCGACGTCGAGATCGAGAACGCCGGTCGCCGCCGCAAGACCTACTCCCTCACCGAGGCCGGCCGCGACGCGCTGCGGCGATGGCTCGCGTCGCCGACCGAAGAGCACTTCGAGATGCGCGACATCGCCGAGCTCAAGCTCTTCTTCAACGAGGCGGGCGAGCCCGAGAACGTCACGGCGCTGGCTCGCGACCAGATCCGTCAGCACCGGGACCGCATCGCCACCTACGAGTCGATGGTGGAGCGCTTCGGCGGCAACCCCGACGCCCGGCCGCGGATGATCACCCTCGAGCTCGGACTGGAGATGGAGTACGCCGCCCTGCGGTTCTGGACTGCGCTCGACCGCGGCGAGGTCGACCACCTGCGGGCACGTCGCGACACCGAGCGCGCCACCCTCCTCGAGGAGCCGACCCCCGACCTCGCCGGACCCGCCTCCGACGCCTGACCGCAGTCGTTCCCGGCGCGCCGCGCTCAGCCCGCCCGTGCGTCCAGCGCGCGCAGGATGTCCGACGGCTCGGTCCGGCTCGCGTAGTCGGGGTGCACGTCGATCCAGGTGATCGTGCCGTCGGCGGCCGTGACGACGACGGTCGGCATCGGCAGCCCGGCGGTGCCGTCCGCGTTGACCGCGGTGAGGTCCAGACCCAGGCCCGTCTGCACCTCACGGGCCTCGGCCGACGGCTCGGTCAGCACGCCGAGCGCACTCGCGATCCGGTTGCCCTGGTCGGACAGCACGGCGAAGGTCAGCTCGTTCTTCTCCTGCATGGTCAGTGAGCCGTCGGCCTTCTGGGGGCTGATCGCGATCAGCGCCACGCCCCGCCGGTCGAGCTCGGGGAGCAGCTGCTCCTGGTAGGTGCGCAGTGCGACGTTGCAGTAGGGGCACCAGGCGCCGCGGTAGAGAACGACCACAGCAGGGCGCCCGGCCGCCACCGTGGACACGTCGGTCGGTGCGCCGGTCGGGTCGAGCAGCTCGACGGCCGGGAACTGGGTGCCTGCGGCCGCCACACCCGTCGGGACGCCGCGCTCGCGCAGCGCCGCCTGCTCGGCGGCGAACGCGCTGCTCGCGTCGGCCGGCATCGCGTCCGCCATGCCCGCCTGCAGTGCCTCGACCCGGCTCGCGATCGTGTCGTGCGTCGCTGTCATCGTGCTCCTCCACAGAATGGATTGATCACTCCATTCTTACCCACGTCGCTTCTGGAACGTCAAGTCCAGAACGCGGTACGTTCAGGACATGGAGGCCGTCACGGACGAGGGGCCGCGGCTCACCCGCAAGGGACGCGCGACGAGGCAGCGCATCGTCGAGGCGGCGGCGCAGCTGATGTTCGAACGGGGTGTCGCCGGCACCAGCACCGAGGACGTCAGGGCTGCGGCCGGGGTGAGCAGCTCGCAGCTGTACCACTACTTCGCGAGCAAGCAGCACCTGGTCCGCGCCGTGATCGCACACCAGACCGAGGCAGTGCTGGCCGCGCAGGAGCCGCAGCTGAGCCGGCTCGACTGCATGGGTGCACTGGAGGCGTGGCGCGACCTCGTCGTCGCGCTGCAGACGCAGCGCGGGTGCGAGGGCGGGTGCCCGCTCGGGTCGCTCGCGGCCGAGCTGTCGGAGATCGACCCGGACGCCCGGCAGGAACTCGTCGCGGGCTTCGCGCGCTGGGAGGCCGCGATCCGCGACGGGCTGACCGCGATGCAACGACGTGGCGAGCTCAGCGCGCGGGCCGACCCCGGGCTGCTCGCGCTGCAGACGCTCACCGCCGTGCAGGGCGGCCTCCTGCTCAGCCAGGTCCGTCGCGACGTCGATCCGGTCCGCGCCGGACTCGACATGGCGCTGTCCCACATCAGGACGTTCCTGATCTGACCCGCCGACGGCTTTCACGATTCAGAATCGTTACCGCAGGCCGCGTGTCGCACCACGGTCGGCCCCGGCCTCGTCCGTAGGGTCGCCCCGTCGTTCTGCGAGGGAGGGCTCATGCTGAGGCGCGCACCACTGTTCGGCGGCAAGAACCGCGTCACGTTCAGCCTGCCGGGGCACGAGCCGGCCGGCCGGGTGAGCGTCGTGGGCGACTTCAACTCGTGGGAGCCTGGCCGGCACGAGATGGTCACGCGGCGCAACGGCACCAGGACCGTGTCCGTCGTGCTCGCACCCGGCGAGCACCGGTTCCGCTACCTCGCCACCGGCGGCGTGTGGCTCGACGACGAGACGGCCGACGCCGTCGACGCGCACGGCAGCTGGGTGCGGGTCACGCCGGCCACCTGAGCCGACGCCCGCCGCGCGGAGCCTGCGCGCCGCCGGCCCGGCCGGCGCAGGCCGCCCGGATCACCGGCGCCTGCCGAACACGAGGTAGACGATCGGCAGGACGCCGACCGAGTTGACCAGCGTGATCGCCGGCGCCCACAACGCCTTCCGCCCCCGGACCTCGGCGTCGGGCCGGCGGGCGAGGTCGACGAGAGCGACTGCCTTCAGTGCCCCGTCGATCGCCGCGGCAGCGATGATCAGCTGTCGGGACCGGGGGCTGAGGTCCGCCCAGCGCTTTCTGGCCATCGCCCAACTGTGGCCCGGGCGCGGGTCGAGGGCAACCGCCGTCCGCCCGGCCGTCGTGCCGTGCCGCCCCGGCTGCCGACGCCCGTCCCGACGGCGGTGGCTACGGTCGAACCATGCGCGTTCTGGTCACCGGCGGCGCCGGGTTCATCGGGTCGCACGTGGCCGACCTCCTTGCGGCGCAGGGCCACCAGCCCGTCGTCCTCGACGCCCTGCTGCCCCAGGCACACGGCGCCGGGGTTCCGGAGTGGACGGCGGCGCACGAGTTCGTCCGCGGCGACGTCCGCGACGCCGAGGTGCTGCGGCGGCTGCTGCCGGGTGTCGACGCGGTGTGTCACCAGGCGGCGATGGTCGGGCACGGCGTCGACCCGTACGACGCGCCGGACTACGCCGCGCACAACGACGTGGGCACCGCGGTGCTGCTGGCCGAGATGCACCGCGTCGGCGTGCGGCGCCTGGTGCTGGCCGGGTCGATGGTCGTCTACGGCGAAGGACGCTACGACTGTGCCGAGCACGGCATCGTCCGGCCCGGCCCGCGCGCCCTCGCCGACATCGAGGCCGGTGTGTTCGAGCCGCGCTGCCCACGGTGCGGTCGCGAGCTCGTCCCCGGGCTGGTCGCCGAGGACGCCCCGCTCGACCCCCGCAGCACCTACGCCGCGACCAAGCTCGCGCAGGAGCACCTCGCGAGCGCGTGGGCCCGTCAGACCGGGGCCTCGGTGTGGTCGCTCCGGTACCACAACGTGTACGGGCCGCGGATGCCCTTCGGCACGCCGTACGCGGGGGTGGCGTCGATCTTCCGGTCCGCACTGGAGCGCGGCGAGGCGCCGCGGGTCATGGAGGACGGGCGGCAGCGGCGCGACTTCGTGCACGTCACCGACGTCGCCGCGGCCAACCTCGCGGCCCTGACCACGCCTGCCGACGGTGTCGTCGCCGTCAACGTCTGCTCGGGCGAGCCGCACACCGTCGGCGACCTCGCCGACGAGCTGGCCCGCGCGATGGGCGGGCCGGCGCCGCAGGTCGTGGGCGGGGCACGTCCCGGCGACGTCCGGCACGTCGTCGCCGACCCCGCCCGCGCCCGTGACCGGCTCGGTTTCCACGCGCAGGTGCGGTTCGCCGACGGGGTGGCGGCGTTCGCGACGGACCCGTTGCGGGCCCCGGTCGCCACGGCCTGAGGCGACCAGCCGTCACTGATCGGTAAGCACGCGCGGCGTTCCGCGACCCCCGTCGCGCACCGAAGATCGAATGCGTGGAACGTGCTGAGATCGTGCTCCCCTGCCTCGACGAGGCGGAGGCGCTCCCGGGGGTGCTGGCCGGGCTGCCTGCGGGCTGGCCCGTACTCGTCGTCGACAACGGCTCGTCCGACGGCACCGCCGACGTGGCGCGGGCGCACGGTGCCCGGGTCGTCGTCGAACCCCGCCGCGGCTACGGCGCCGCGGTGCACGCCGGGCTGGTGCACGCCACCGACGATCTCGTCGCCGTCCTGGACGGCGACGGGTCCCTGGACGCCGGGGTCCTGCCCGCGATGGCGGAGGCGGTGCGGTCCGGGCAGGTCGACCTCGCGGCCGGGCGCCGGGTGCCCGAGACAGGCAGCTGGCCGTGGCACGCGCGGGCGGGCAACGCACTGATCGCGGCCGAGCTGCGCCGGCGCGGCCTGCCCGTGCACGACATCGCCCCGATCCGGGTCGCGCGCCGGGACGCGCTGCTGGGCCTCGGGATCCGAGACCGCGCGTTCGGCTACCCCCTGGAGCTGCTGCTGCGCGCGGGCGCGGCGGGATGGCGCATCGCGGAGCGGCCGGTGCGCTACTCCCGGCGCGCGGGCGGCCGGTCGAAGGTGTCGGGCTCGGTGGCCGGCACCGCGAGGGCGGTCCGCGACATGGCCGGGCTGCTCCGGTGACCGCGACGATCATCGTGCTGGCGAAGGCTCCGGTCGCCGGTCGCGTCAAGACCCGGCTGTGCCCGCCCGCCACCCCGCGGGAGGCGGCCGATCTCGCCGCCGCCGCCCTGCTCGACACCCTCGACGCGACTGCCGCGGTGCCGGACGCCCGCACGCTCGTGGCGTTCACCGGCCGGCTCACCGACGCCGCCCGGGCGGGTGCGCTGCGCGCCTCGCTCGGGCGGGCCCGGACCACCGTCCAGCGCGGCGACGGCCTCGGTGCCCGGATCGTCGCGGCGCACGAGGACGCGGCCGACCGCTGGCCGGGCGCGCCGACGCTGCAGCTGGGCATGGACACCCCGCAGGTCGACGCGGCGCTGCTCAGCGGGTGCCTGCTCCGTCTGGCCGACGCCGACGCCGTGCTGGGACCCGCACCGGACGGCGGCTGGTGGGCGCTGGGCCTGCGGGACCCGCGCGCCGCCGCCGCGATCGGGGACGTCCCGACGTCACGCGCCGACACCGGCGAACGCACCCTGTACGCGCTGCGCGCCGCGGGTCTGCGGGTCGGGCTGCTGCCCGAGCTGACCGACGTCGACACCGCCGACGACGCGGTTGCCGTCGCCGCGGACGCGCCCGGGAGCCGCTTCGCCGCCGCCGTCGAGCAGGTGTTCGCCGGGGCGTCCCGATGACGGGGACCGCGACGGTCTTCGACGGGGTGCTGGCCGGCCGGACCGGACACCTCGTCCGCGACGACGGGATCGTCGTGCCGATGGACGCGGGCCGCTGGCGCGCCGCCGCCGACGTCGACGACACGTGGCTGCTCGACCGCTGCACGGGCCCGACGGTCGACCTGGGCTGCGGCCCCGGACGGCTGGTCGCCGCGCTCACCGCGCGGGGCGTGGCGGCGCTCGGTGTGGACAGCAGCCCGGTCGCGCGGGCGCTGTGCCGAAGACGCGGCGCCCCGATGGTCCGCCGCGACGTGTTCGCCCCGCTGCCCGGCGAGGGCAGCTGGGCACACGTCCTGCTCGTCGACGGCAACATCGGCATCGGCGGTGCTCCGGAACGGCTGCTGGCCAGGGCCGCGGCGCTACTGGCGCCCGGTGGCAGCGTGCTCGTCGAGGCCGGCCCGCACCCCGGGGAGTGGTGGTGCGGGACCGTCCGCGCCGGCGCGGGCCCGGACGTGCCGTGGGCGTGCGTGGGGGCCGACGCGCTGCGGGCCCTCGCGCCGGCCGCCGGGCTGGCGGTCTACGCGGTGTCCGAGCGCGGAGCGCGGACCTTCGTCGAGCTCGTGGCGTGACGCGCGGGCCGGACGGGGCGCCGCGGCCTACACCGTCGTGCCGTGCCCGCGGGCGGTGCGGATGCGCCGCACGATCTCCGGCATGGTCCGCAGCACCTGGTGCCCGGCGACGCAGCGCAGCTCGTAGACGAGCTCGCCCAGGTTCTGCTCGACGTAGCGGGCCCGCGGGTCCTCGGACCGGGCTCCCGGCTGCAGCTGCGCCAGGAGGACCGCGGCGCTGGTCGGCTGCATGATCGTGCCGTCGGCGGCCCGGAGGGTCAGGTTGGGCGGGAGGCGTCGGTAGGCAGCGTCGGCGAGCAGGGTGCCGCAGACAGGGCACAGCAGCTGCCGGCGGATGACCAGCCCGGGACCGAACGGCATTCGCGCCACGCTAGTTCCGTCGGCCGGAGATCGCTCCCCGGAGGGCGGCGCCGCGTGCCCGCCCGGCGCCCCTACGCCCCGGCCGGCACGGGGACGCGCGCGGCGGCAGGCAGGACCAGCTCGAACACGCAGCCCGGCGCCCGGTTGCGCACACCGATGCTCCCGCCGTGCGCCTCGACGAAGGCCCGCGCGATGGCGAGCCCGAGCCCGGCGCCCGACCCCTCCCCGGGCGTGCGGGCGGTGCCGCCGCGGAATCCCACGGCGAACACGCGCTCGAGGTCCGCCTCGGGGATGCCGCCGCACCCGTCCTGCACGCGCAGCCAGGCGACGTCGCCGCGGTGGCCGGCGGTGAGCTCGACGCGCCCACCCGCCGGGGTGTGCCGGATGGCGTTGGCGAGCAGGTTGCGCACGGCGCGGGTCAGCTCGGAGTCGCTGCCGTGCACGACGGGCCACACCTGCGGCCGGTCGGCGACGATCTCCACCCCCGCGGAGGCCGCGGCGGGCGCCTCGGCGGCGACGGCGTCGGAGACGACCTCACCCAGTGCGAGCGGCGCCAAGCGCAGCTCCAGCGCGGCCGACGTCGCGCGGGAGAGCTGGAACAGGTCGTCGACCATCGACGCCATCCGGTCGGACTCGCGGCGGATGCGGGCCAGGTAGTCCGCGACGTCAGCGGGCTCGCGGACGATGCCGTCGGCCAGCGCGTCGGTCATGGCGCGGATGCCGGCCAGCGGCGATCGCAGGTCGTGGCTCATCCAGGCGACGAGCTCGCGGCGGGCCGCCTCGGCGCTGCGGACGGCGTCGAGCTCGGCGGCGTCGGCCTCCCGCTGCCACAGGGCGTCGCGGGCGACCCGGCGACCGAGCCACCACGCCACCGGGACGACCACCACGCCGACGACGACGCACACCGCGATCGTGCCGATCAGCTCCGGGGTGTACATCAGCCCGCTGACGCCGACGACGCCGCCCAGCGCCGCCGCCAGGGGGACGAGCGCGAGCGTGATCATCGCCGCAGCGATCGAGCGGCGCCGCATGACGTGCATCAGCACGGCCCCGACGACGGCGACGGGCACCGCGAAGAGCAGCGCGAGGGGCGCGGCGTGGGCCAGTTCGGTGAGCACGTCAGCCTCCCGGTGTCGTACCGCGGTCGTAGCGGTACCCGGTCCCCCAGATCGTCGCGATCCGACGCGGCGCGGTCGGGTCGGCCTCGACCTTCTCACGCAGCCGTCGCACGTGGACGGTGACCGTCGAGCGGTCGCCGAACTCCCAGCCCCACACCCGGGACAGCAGCTCCTCGCGGGTGAACGCCTGCCCGGGGTGCGCGAGCAGGAAGGCGAGCAGGTCGAACTCGCGGGTCGTCAGCGCCAGCGGCTGCCCGTCCAGCGACGCGACCCGGGCGGCCGGGTCGACGCGCAGGCCGCCGTCGACCAGCTCGGGCGCCGTCGCGGGCGCGGCCGTGCGGCGCAGGATCGACCCCACCCGCAGCACGAGCTCGCGCGGACTGAACGGCTTGGTCACGTAGTCGTCGGCGCCCAGCTCCAGGCCGAGCAGCCGGTCGTCCTCCTCGCCCAGCGCGGTGAGCATGATGATCGGGGGCCGGTCACCGTCGGCGCGCAGCGCGCGGCAGACCTCCAGGCCGCCGAGGCCGGGCAGCATGAGGTCCAGGACGACGACGTCGGGCGGGGTCGTCCGTGCCGCCCGCAGCGCCCCCGGTCCGTCGAGGGCGAGCTCGACGTCGTGCCCGGCCGCCCCGAGGTAACGGGCGACGACGTCGCGGACGGTCGCGTCGTCGTCGACGACCAGGACGTGTGCGCACACGAAGCCAACGCTAGCGCCGCGCGTGCCGGCTGTCGGGGCCTCGTCACCGGTCGGTAAGACGGGTCTGACGAAGTGCTTACCGATCACCGTGATCGGCCTGCGGGCGTCCGACCTGCGCCTACCGTCGGCGGCCATGCGGATCCGTTGGCGCAGCCCGATCCGAGGCCCGTGGTTGACCTCGGTGTTCGGTCTCGTGCTCCTGTGTGCCCTGCCGGTGGTCATCGTGACGGGGCTGTTGGACTGGGTGGCGTACGGCTCGGGGTCGATCCCCGGCGACGTCGGTGGCCTGCACCTGCCGAGGTTCGACTGGCCGACGCGGCCGGCGTGGCTGTTCCGGCTCACCCAGGGTCTGCACGTGGGGCTCGGGATCGTCCTGGTCCCGGTGGTGCTCGCGAAGCTGTGGTCGGTGATCCCGAAGCTGTTCACCCGGCCCGACCGCGACCTGCTCAAGCTCGCCGAGCGCGGGACGCTCGTGCTCCTCGTCGGCGGGATCCTGTTCGAGATCGTCACCGGGCTGCTCAACATCCAGTACGACTACGTCTTCGGGTTCAGCTTCTACGCCGCGCACTACACCGGCGCGTGGGTGTTCATCGCGGGGTTCGTGCTGCACGTCGCGCTGAAGCTGCCGACGATGGTGCGCAGCCTGCGGTCGCGTTCGCTGCGCGCCGAGCTGCGGACCCCGCTCGCCGAGACCCGCCCCGAACCGCCGCACGACCTCGTCGCCCCCGAGCCCGCGCGCCCGACGATGAGCCGCCGCGGTGCGCTCGCGCTGGTGGGCGGTGGCTCGCTGCTGCTCGCCGGGCTCACGGTCGGCCAGACCCTCGACGGCCCGTTGCGCGCGACCGCCTTGCTCCTGCCCCGCGGCCGCACCGCCCCGGGCGACTTCCCCGTGAACCGGACGTTCGAGGCGTCCGCGATCGACGCCCGCGACGTCGGCGACTCCTGGCGGCTCGACCTCGGGAACGTCCGGCTGACCCGCGCCGAGCTGGCCGCGCTGCCCCAGCACACCGCCGAGCTGCCCATCGCGTGCGTCGAGGGCTGGTCCACCCAGCAGACCTGGAGCGGGGTGCGGCTGCGCGACCTCGCCGCCCTGGCCGGCGTCCCGAGCCCGTCGGGTGCCGACGTCCGGTCGGTCGAGAACGGGCCGTTCGCCCACGCCGCGCTGACCGCGGACCAGGTCCTCCATCCGGACGCCCTGCTCGCGCTGCGCGTCAACGGCGCAGACCTGTCCCCCGACCACGGCTACCCGGCCCGGGTCATCGTGCCCGCGCTGCCGGGCGTGCACTGCACGAAGTGGGTCGCCGCGATCGGGTTCGCCCGATGAGCGCGCCCGCGCCGACGCGGACACCGGTCCGCCTCGCGCAGGCCGTCGGTGTCCTCGGCTGCGTCGCACTCGCCGGGTACGCGGCGACGATCGTCGTGCGGGACCCGACACTGCACCCGTCGATCCCCTGGATGCTGGTGTGGTTCGCCGGGGCCGTGCTGCTGCACGACCTCGTGCTGTTCCCGCTCTACGCCGCCGCGGACCGCGCGCTGGCGCTGCTGCCCGCCACCCGGGTTCCGCTCGTCAACCACGTCCGGCTGCCGTTGCTCGGGGCGGGGCTCACGCTGCTGGTCTACCTGCCGGGGATCATCCGGCAGGGCGGCCCGGTGGTGCACGCCGCGACCGGGCTCGACCAGGAGCCGTTCCTGGCGCGCTGGCTGTGGCTGGTGCTCGCGATGGCGGGGGTGTCGGCGCTGGTGTGGGTCGTGCGGGTCACCAGACGGTCAGCAGCAGATGGTTGACGGCCAGGGCCAGCAGGGCCTGGGCGAGCAGCCATCGCCGCGGGTGCGGCAACGTCCCGCAGGCCAGGACCGCCCACACCACGAACGGCAGCCAGATCCGCTCGACCTCGGCCTTCGACATCCCTGACAGGTCCGCCAGCAGGATCGCCGCCGTCGCGGCGCCGACGAGCAGCAGGGCTGCCCGCGGCAGCGCGGGCGCCCGCCGCAGCGCCGCGACGGCGGCGGGCCCGAGGGCGAACGCCGCGGCCGCCAGGTTCGCCCAGACGAAGTAGGCGTAGGGCCGGCTCGCGGCGATGCTCGCGGCGTAGATCACCTTGACGTCGGCGTACCCGGTGAACCACCAGAACCCGGCCGCGGTGAACCCCGCGACGACGACGAGCACCCCGACCAGGGCCGGCCCGACAACCCACCACCGGCGCGTCGCGACCACGACGGCGAGCGGCAGCAGCGCGCCGAGGACCAGCCCGTAGGACAGGTACAGCGCGTACCCGAGGACGAGTCCCGCGCCGGTGGCGGCGGCCGTCGAGGCGAGCCCGCGGCGGACCGTCGCGACCGCCAGCAGCGCGACGCCCCAGGCCAGCCAGCCCGCGAACAGCCCGTCGGCCGACACCCCGACCCACACCGCGCCGGGGAGCAGCACCGAGAACGGCAGCACCCGCCTCGCGAGGTCCTCGTGTCCCAGGGCGCGCACCGTGACCGCGACCGCCGCGGCCGCCGACGACCCCACGACCATCACGACGACGCCCACCGCGCCGCCGGAGCCGAGGCCGATCCGGTCCAGCGCCGCGAACAGCAGGAACGCCCCGGCGGGGTGCCCGCCCACGTGCGTCGTCCAGAACCACGTCTGCCCCGGGTCGACGGCGGTGGTGAGGATGTGGTCGGAGAACACCCGCAGCATCGGCCCGATGCCGCCGAGCGCCGTCACCCGCGGTACGTCGTGCAGGTACTCCTGGGAGCTCGTCAGCCGCTCGACGATCCCGCGCTGCCAGCCGTCGACGAGCGCCAGCGCCATGGTCCACACGAACGCGGTGCCCCACGCCAGCCAGAGCAGCGGCCGCCACCGCAGCCGGTCCGCGACCTGCGGCCCCCACACCACGACGGCGACGGCGACGACGAGGGCCCCCGGCGTCCCGGGTCCGACGTGCGGCAGCCACTCCGCCAGCAGCGGCGGCCAGCCGAGGAAGATGTCGACGCCCTCGTCGAGCAGCCGCCTGCCGACGTAGGCCGAGGCCGCGACCAGCACCACCACGGCCCCGACCACGAGTGCGTCGGCCCGCCCACCTGCTCGCACCGCGGCACGTCGCTCGCGCGTGTCAGTCACCCGCCGACGCTATCGGCGCCGCCGACGCCCGACCCTTACGAGATCGAGACGCTCCGCGGCCGGCGGTGCCACCCCACGCCCGCAGTGATCAGGCGCTCGCCACCAGGGGAGGCACCCGGGTGTGGAAGTCGGTGCAGCGCTGGAACGCCGCGGCGACCCGCAGGAGCGTCGCCTCGGCGAACGGCTTCCCGATCAGCTGGACGCCGATGGGCAGGCCGGCGTCGTCGAACCCGCACGGGACGCTGATCGCCGGCAGCCCGGTCAGTGACGGCAGCCCGGTGAACTGCATGATCGCCGAGAGCATGTCCTCGCGGACGCCCTCGTCGATCTCGACCTCGACCTCGCCGAGCGCGGTGGCCGTGAACGGCAACGTCGGGCAGGCCAGCACGTCGGCACGGGCCAGCGCGGCGAGGGTCTGGCGACGCAGCAGCGCCCGGTAGCGCTGGGCCTGCAGGTACTGCGTCGCGAGCAGCAACTCGCCGGCCTCGAGCAGCAGCCGGACGTCGTCGCCGTAGTCGTCGGGCCGTTCGCGCAGCCACCGCTGGTGGTAGGTGCTCGGTTCGGCGGCCTCCACCGTCAGCTGGGCCGAGATGTTTCCCTCGATGTCGTCGACCACCACGTCGACGACCCGGGCGCCCGCGTCGTCGAGCCTGCTCAACGCGCCCCGCACGGCCTTCTCGACGGGCGCCTGGACGTGGTGCAGCGAGTAGCCCTCGATGAGGCCGATCCGCAAACCGTCGACACCCAGGTCGAGGTCGCGGGTGTAGTCCTCACCGGAGCGGTCGGCGGACCCGGCGTCGGCGGGGTCGTGGCCCGCGAGGACGCCGAACATCACCGCACAGTCGGCCGCCGTGCGGGCCATGGGGCCGACGGTGTCCATGCTCCACGCGAGCGGGACGACGCCGGCGTTGCTGACCCGCCCGATGGTGGGCCGCAGCCCGGTCACCCCGTTGAGGGCGGACGGCAGGCGGATCGAGCCACCGGTGTCGGTGCCCAGGGCGCCGAAGCAGGACCGGGTCGCCACCGCGACACCCGAGCCGCCGCTCGACCCGCCCGGCATCCGCGAGGTGTCCCAGGGGTTGGTGACGAACCCGTAGTGCGGGTTGGCCGACGTGCCGCCCCACGCGAACTCGTGCAGGTTCGTCTTGCCGATGATGATCGCGCCCGCCGAACGCAGCCGCTCGGTGACGGTGGCGTCGGCCTCCGGGTGGTGGTCGGCGAGCACCTTGCTCCCGGCGGTGGTGCGCCGGCCGCGGACGGAGATGTTGTCCTTCAACGCGATCGGTACACCGTGCAGCGGGCCGAGCCGGTGCCCTGCCGCGATCATGGTCTCGCTGGCGCGGGCGACGGCGAGGGCGTCGTCGGCGAACACCGAGATGTAGGCGTTGGTCTGCTCGATCGACTCGATGCGCCGCAGCGCCGCCTCCACCAGTTCGACCGGCGAGACCCGGCGGTCGGCCACGAGCGCGGCGGTCTCGGTCAGGCTGCGGTCGAGCAGCTCGTCGTCGCTCACGCGCCGGTCCCTCCGTCCTCGTCGTGGTCGGCGGGACCCTGGGTGAACACGACCGCGGGCATGAGGTCGCACACGTCGTCGGACTGCATGCGGGTGCTGAGCGCGTTGGCCGCCGGCACCCAGGCCGCGAGCAGCGCCGTGACCTCGGCGACCCGCGCCTCGGGCAGCGGCAGGCCGGCGAGCGCGGCCGCGGCCCGCACGGTGTCCGGGGTGATCGCGGTGCCGGGGACGTCGGTCACCGGTCGCCGCCCGCGACGACCGCGACCGGCTCGCGCACGGCGTGCTGGTGCATGTAGTTGGCGGGCAGCGCGAGGATCTCCGCGGCACGCGCGTCGACCTCGTCGCGGGTCGCCCAGCCCTTGCTGCGGGCGAGCTGCTCGAGCGCGGCCATCCAGCGCTCGTAGTAGCTCCACTGGTCCAGGTCCGTCTGCTGGGACTCCCACGTGCGGATGGCCTCGATCAGCGCCCGCTGGAACTCCTCCCAGGGGAACCCCAGCTCCTCGTGCAGCGCCACCGTCATGCTGAAGGCGCGGATCTCCCAGGAGTGGTCGAACGCGACGTCTCCCGAGCGGCGCGGGATGCGGTCCCCGAAAGGCAGGACGTCGACGAGCGAGTCGACGCGCGACCTCGTCTCCGGCTGCGGACGCGAGCTGATGCGCTCCACCGGCTCAGACCTCCGCCGTGACGGCGTCCGGGCTCAGCGCGGCGGTGACCCCGATCAGGGAGTCGCGGGTGACGAGCGCGGCGAGCTGTTCCTCGGTGAAGCCGTCGGTGCCCTCGGGTCGCTCGGGCAGCACCCAGTACCGCAGCTCGGCGCTGGAGTCCCAGACCCTGATCTCGACGCTCTCGGGCAGCTCGAAGCCGAACTCCGCCATCACACCGCGCGGGTCGCGCACCGCCCGCGAGCGGTAGGCCGGGTACTTGTACCAGTTCGGCGGCAGCCCCAGCACGGGCCACGGGTAGCACGAGCAGAGCGTGCACACGACGATGTTGTGCACCTCGTCGGTGTTCTCCAGGACGATCATCTCCTCGCCCTGCATGCCGCCGATGCCCAGTTCCTTGCAGGCGGCGGTGGCATCGGCGAGCAGCCGGGCCTTGAAGTCCGCGTCGACCCAGGCGCGGGCGGTGACCTTCGCGCCCAGCTGGGGACCGACCTCGTTCTCGTACACCGAGGACATGTAGTCGATCGCGTCGGAGCCGATCAGCCCCTTCTCGACCAGGATGGCCTCCAGCGCCTTCACCCGGGCCGCGATGAGGTCGTCCTTACCGGGTGCGGAGTGGTCGTGCTCGAGAGACATGGGAAACCTTCGTTCGTCGTGGTCGGACGGGTCGGCGCGCGTCAGGCGCTGGTGAGGTAGGGCTCCCACAGGTCGATGTGGACGACCGAGTTGGCCGCACCGGGCTCGTCGCCCCAGAGCTCCTGTGAGGTGAACCGGACCGTGTACAGGTGGTGCGGGTCCTCCCCCAGTCCGAGCGCGTTGCTGTCGGGGTAGACGTAGGCGCCGTGCGCGGCGACGACCTCGCCGACGCGGCCGCGCACGTAGCCGGCCCGGCGGGTGTGGGTGGTCGAGACCTGCGGCAGGACGCGCACCGTGTCGCCGACGTCGTACTTCGCCGGGGCGTCCGTCTCGCGGCGGTAGTCGTCGCCGGTCGGGATCAGCTGCTCCAGCGTCGCCACCATGTCGGGCTTGGCCGCCTTCGGCGCGGACTCCTGCGGGTTCTCCAGGTAGTGCTGCGTGCGGCGCTGCAGGTCCTCGGGATCGATGATCCCGGCCTCGGTGCCGTAGTGGATCATCGAGTGCAGCCAGTGCTCGTAGTAGGTGGCCTGCAGGTACTCCGCGGGCGGGATCTGTTCCATCCCGGAGCGGAACTGGTCGAGGTTGAACGCACCCGCCATCGCCATCGCCGGGAACATGACCAGGATCGACCGCTCCCAGTCGTAGTGGAAGACCGGCTCGTCCGGCTCGGGGTTGATCGCGCCCAGCCCGTGGCGGCCGCCGAGATCGTGCACACCGTCCATGTCGCAGATGCCCTCCCGTCGCGCTGTGTCGGTGGGACACTAGCGACTCATGGAGAATATGTCGACACTTATCGACGCATCAACGACGCGATGCGCGGCGCCCGCTCCCGGACGGACGGCGACGGGGCCGGCGCGAGGTCACCCGGCCTCGTCGAACACGTGCAACGCACCCGCGCGCACCTCGGCCAGGTACAGCGGCGGAACCAGCAGGTCGCGGGCGCCGACGCCGGTGCCGCCACGGCCCCCGCGGTGCTGGAGCAGCGCCCGGCGCTGCGACCGGGCACCGGCGTCCGGGTCCCGCCGCACCGCCTGCGCGTACTGGTGGATCGCCTCGTACACGGTCTCGGAGAGGGTCGAGATCGGCGGCGCCCACCGCCCGTACGCATCCTGGTAACGGGTGAGGAGCTCACCTGCCCCGGTCGCGGGCCCGTCCTGGAAGTACGCCAGCGCCGTCCAGATGCCCTCGGCGGCCGAGCCGATGTGCGCACACGTCGACTCGTCCATGACCAGCGACATCCGGCTGACCGACGACCGCAGACCGGCTGCGGCGCACTGGCGCTGGAACTCCACCTCGTCCGACCCGACCAGCGAGGACATGACGATCTCGGCGCCGGACCGTTGGATCTTCTCGATGACCGGTCCGAAGTCGCTGGTCCCGAGAGGGGTGAACGTCTCGCCGACCACCCGCCCGCGCATCGCGGGCACCACCGAGCGCGCCGCCTCGTGCGCGCCGTAGGACCAGCTGTACCCCTCGCCGACCAGGTACCAGCCCCGCCCGCCGGTGCTCTGCACGAGCCGCCGGGCAACGGCCTCGATCTGTGCCGAGGGCTGCTCCCCGAGCCGCAGTACCGACGCCGTGTCGTGCGTCCCGCGCTCGTTCATCACGGGCTGGACGAGCAGCACGTCGTCGGCGCGCGTGACGTCCTCGATCGCGGCGAAGCTGCTCGACGTGGTGCAGGCGAAGATGGCGCGACAGCCCGCTCGGACGAGACGGCGCGCCTCCGCGGCGGCGACCTCGGGGTCCGTGGCGTCGTCGACGACGAGCAGCTCGAGCCGCCGGCCGTCGAGCCCGCCGTCCCGGTTCACCTCGTCGACGGCCAGCTCGGCCAGGTACTCCGTGGCCATCGAGTAGATCGCCGCCGGCCCGGACTTGCTGGTCACGACCCCGATCCGGACGGCGTCCGGACGCACCGGGGGGACGGACAGCACCCCACCGGTGTGCCGGACGAGCCACTCGAGGCCCGAGTTCGACACGTCGGCCCGCACGCGAAGGCGCGTGCGGCTCCTGCCCAACTTCTCGAACGTGAGTTTCAGCCGCCCGCGCCAGGGTTGCGCGTGCTCGATGACGACCATCGCGTCCGGCCGGACGGCCGACAGTCTGCCCAGGAGCTCGACCTCGTAGCGCTGGGTGTCCGGCCCCACCGGGAGCGTCAGCCGGACCGCGGCGCCGACCGAGAGGGACTCGCACCGCGCACCGAAGAGCCAGCTGCCCGACTCCGGCCTGCCGAACATCCGGTAGACCTCGTGGGCAGCCAGCTCGACGACCGACTCGGCGGTCAGGGTCGTGCTCGTCACGACCGGGCAGATCTCATCGCGCCTGCCTCATCCCGGGCGGGTCAACCAGTGTCGTGGTGGAACTCGTCGGGCGAGTCTGCCTGTGCCGCAGCCCCACTGTCGAGCCGCACCCCGTCCTGGAGCAGGCTCTGCAGGAAGCGGAAGGCGTCGCGCACGGAGCCCTCCGTGTCGACCGAGTAGTAGCGATGACGGCCTTCCCGGCGCTCGATCACCGCCCCTGACGTGCGCAGGATGCGCAGGTGGCTCGAGACCGTACTGCGGCTGACCACGCCCACCTGCTCCGCGAGCTGGCCGGCCGTGAGCTCTCCGCCGTCGCCGAGCGCTGCCAGGATCCGCCGCCTTACGCGGTCGGACAGCGCGTCGAAGGCGAGGTTCTCGTTGACCGTCACGCCACCACGATAGCAACCGTCGATAAGTGTCAACACGTTCATTCGACAATCACCTGCCGCAGCGGACGGCTCCGGCCGCCGCAGTCCGCCTCCGGGGCCCGCGTCACCGTGCGGCCGCCTCCTCCGGGACCGGCAGGAGCGCGCGCATCACGGTACCGGCCACGACCATCCGGCCGATCATGATCGACGCGAACTCCTCCACGACGGACCGGATGCGGGACCGGACACCTTCGTCGAGCGCGGGGCGTGCGGGCGCGAGCAGCGGGAGCAGCCGGTCGGCACAGGTCGGGCGGGCGAAGTCGATCAGGTCGCGCTGCGCCGCCTGCAGCGCTCCGCTGCGGTGCAGGGGTGCGAGCGCGACGTAGGCCGTCGCCAGGAACGGCGGCCACAGCGCGAGGTGCCGGTAGAGGCTCGCGTGGGCGGTGCTCGACCCGAGCCGGCCCAGCTCGTCGCAGGCCTGCACCACCGCACGAAGGTCCGGCGACAGCGCGTCCACGGGCGGGAGCGGCGGTACGCCCGACGGCCCCGCCCCCGCGCCCGCGGGCGCCCCCGACGAGGCAAGGCGGCGCCCCGGGTCCGGTGGCCGGGACTCGCCGCGCAGCAGGGCGTCGACCGTGGTGAACACGAGGAAGTTGATCGTGTTGGCCCGGTTGTAGAAGCCGACCAGGTCGGCGATGTCGACGCGGGCCGCCTCGTCCACGCCGAGCGTCGCCCACACCTCGCCGGGAACCGGCGCGACCCCGTCCGGCCGGGCGCGCGCCGAGATCCCGGTGGCCAGACCGGCCAGCTCGGCGGTCGAGTACAACGGGCGGACGGCGCTCCACACCGCGGGGAGCGCATCCGGCACCGTCGCGAGATGGCGCCAGATCAGGTTCACGAACGGCAGACCGAGCGTCGCGCGCAGGTCGGCGAAGATCTCCGCCGTCGCGCCGACCGCGTCCTCCTCGCGGACGGCGGGGATCGGGTCGGCGTTCATCGCGTCGCACCTCCCGGCGCCGCGAGCGGCCGGGCGTCGGCCCACCGGGCGACGACCTCGCGGTTCACCGCGCTCATCGCCGCCACCAGCTCGGGGTAGGGCTCGTCCCACGGATCCTTGATCCCCCAACCGCGCTGGGGGTTCTCGACATAGCTGCACCAGTGCCAGCCCAGGCACCAGTCGAGGGCGGCGAGCACCTCCGCCGTCCGCACGTAACCGGCGGCCCGCTCGGCCTGGTCCCGGGCGCTGCCCGTGCGGTGCGGGTTCATCGTCGTCGGGCACCAGTTGCCGGTGTCGGCGATCAGCACCGGCAGGCCCGTCCGCCGGTGCCAGCCCTCGACGACCTCGATCGCCGCCTCGAACGCGCCCGGTGCAGGCCCGGGGAAGGTCTGTACCGACAGGACGTCCATGTGCCGGGCCGCGGCGTCGAGCACCTCGGGCGGCGCCCCCGCGCGGGTCCCGAACCGGTCACCGAGCAGCAGATGGTTCGGGTCGTGCCGCCGGACGGCCGCCGCCACCGTCGCGTAGTACGCCTCGGCGATCTCGTCCAGCGGGCCGTCGAAGCCGGCCCCGGTCGGGTGCCCGCGCCACGCCGGGCCGTCCACGAGCACGTACCCGACGAGCAGCGCGTCGTCGGGTCGGCAGATCGTCCGGGCGACGTGGTCGCACCACTGCGCGAAGGCGGGGTCGCGAGGGTCGCGGTAGGCCGGGTGCCCGTTCCACGCCTCGATCTGCAGCACGTGCAGCTCGAGGACGTAGGGCAGGCCGCCCGTCGCCAGGTCCGCTCCGTCCAGGCCGGCGGAGTGACCGAGGTCGACCGGGCGACCCGTCACGCCCAGGCCCGTGCCGCTGACGTACTCCGACGTCGCGCCGATCGTCGTGAACCCCCACGACTCCAGGTCGGCGACGAGCCCCTCCCGGAGCCACCGTCGGCGCGAGCCGCCGTACCGGTCGCGCCACACGGTCCCGTTGTGCGGGTACCGCAGGTTCGTGTCGTCGGCATGGGTGACCCCGAGCGACGGGAAGGGGCGGCCGTCCGGGCCCACGAACGACCACCGCCCCCGGCGCTCCACCGTGATCGCACCGTTGCCCGCCGCATCGGCCGTGCCCATCGACGCTCCTCGATTGATGAATGACCAACCAACAATATGAGGCGCATCGGTGACGGGTACAGAGCACGTGAATCGGTCGTGAGATACCTCATGTGGGACGCTCGACCGCTCAGGGCGCCTCCGGTCGGGCCTTCGGCAGCCCGTAGGAACCGAGGAACAGCACGTACCAGAGCATCCACTGGATCACCCAGTCCAGGAAGCCGAGCGCGTTGCCGGACAACGTCCCACCCGCGCCGGGCTCGTGCAGCACGTGCTCGGCGAGGACGAAGTAGTAGAGGACGTAGGTGAGCGCGGACATCACGAACGTCACCACGATCCGGACCGCGATGTTCACGCCCGGGGAGAAGCCGGTGGGCTTGTTGCCGAAGATGTTGGCCCACAGGATCATCCAGACCGCGAAGCACACACCGAACTGAGCGGCGTACTGCGTCACGCCGGCGCCCAGCGCGGTCACGTTCACGGGTCCGATCAGCAGCTTCGCCACGGCGAGCAGCACGAAGTACAGGACCGTGCCGAGCGCGATGTTCCCCACCACGGCGGCGGCCGCGACCCGGCCGGGCGACCCGGCTCGGCTCCACGGCCGGTTCTCGGTGATCAGCCCGGTCATCACGGTGGCGACGACGATCGAGTAGAACCAGCCGATCACCGTCGACAGGCTCATCAGCGGCGAGCCGTCCGGCTGTGCCCACGTCGCCAGGTTCGGCAACGCGAACACGAGGTAGAGCGCGAGGGTCGGGATGAACACCAGTGCGATCTCGCCGATCCCGGCCCACGGGTGGCGGATCCGCCCCCCGAACGGCCAATGCGCTCCGTTGACCGCCGAGAGCACGTAGGAGAAGAAGCCGAACAGCACGAAGAGGTTGCCGGTGGTGAAACCCGCTCCGCCGTCCCGACCGGCCGAGAACGTAGGGTCGAGGGCACCCCACCCGTACGCCAGTACGACGGTGATCGCGATACCGATGGCCAGGGTCAGCCCTACCCCGACCAGACCGCGCCACGGCTGGCGCAGCCCGGCCGGACCCAACCAGCCGAAGGTGAAGCCGACCCAGACCGTCGCCAGGATCGTCCAGAACAGGACCGCGGTGTAGGGCTGTGGGTACACCGACAACGGGCTCCACCGCGGATCGACGAGGAGCCACCAGGAGGCGAACGCCAGAGCGAGGACCACGGCGAGGTTCGCCAGGCCGAACCCCCACCAGGGCAGGGTGCGTTCGCGGGGGTCGACGGCAGCGCCGTCGCGGACGTCGTGCTCGTCGTCGGTGACGGACATGTCTGCTCCTCTGCAGGGCGCCTGGGGTCGGCGCGCGGAACCGCGCCGGCACCGTGCCGGTGGCGGCGCGTGGTGACGTTCGGGGATCGCGGAAGTCTCAGCCCGGGCCGACGAGCAGCGCGCGCAGCCAGGCGACATAGATGCTGCGGCGCACCGGGAGGTCCTTCGCGGCGCGCTCGACCTCGGCGCGCAGCGACGGCTCCCGGTCCGGACTGTCGGTGAGCGTCGCCAACAGCAGCGCGAACACGCGGAGCTCCCAGGGACTGTCGAGGGCACGCTCGTCGTGCGCGTAGCCAGGGAGCCCGCAGCCGATCTCGGCAGGGGGTGCCGCGTGGGGTGCCGGCGTGTCCTCGAAGCCCCGCAGTGCCGTCCGGCTGACCAACGCCGCGAGCTCGAACGGTCCGGCGTCGCGCGCCTCGATCGGCCGCAGCGGTACGACCAGATGGTGCGTGGTCGCGTCGTCGGACCAGAACGTGACCTGCCGGCCGGTCCGGGCATCGGGTTCGCGGTAACGGGTCGGCGGCGCCCCGAGAACCCGCCATCCCGTACACCGCGGCGTACCCGGCAGCACCACGTTGCGCACTGTCGGGGTGTCCGGCACGTACACCAACGCCGACCGCAGGCGCACCGCCCGAGCACGGCGGCCGCGGCCGCCGTCGCGTCGAGGTGAAGGCCTGATCCCCAGACTCTCGCGACGGCCTGGGCACCGTGCCGGGGACCGACCTCGTCGGCGTGTCGGTCGGTCCACCGGTCGACGCTGTCGCGCGTGACCAGTCCTCGACCGAGCAGCTCTCCCTCCAGCCGGTCCAGCAACGAGTTCATCGCCCGAACCCCGACGACGCGGGCGACGGAACCCGTGCCGGGAATCGCGTGTGCCCCTGACGACCTGCGCTGACGCCCCCGCCACGAACCGGGACGGAACCGGTCGAGATCGACGACGCCCGTGATCGCCGTCGTGGGGGATCGCAGGGGAACCGAGCGTTCGAGTTCCGCGTCGACCACCGGCCGTCCGCCTCGGAGCCGACGACCCCGCGGCCGTGACGAGGTCCCAGGTCGTGCACACCGTCCATGTCGGCACACCTTCCCGCTCGGTGGTGCGCGGACTCTAGTGCCTCGTCAGGCAACGTTCGGTAGGTAATCGGGCCTGCGGATCCTGGACTCGGGAGCGAAGCGCTTCTTGGGTCGGGCGTGGCGGTTGGCCCAGCGGACGTAGCCGGCGATGGCGGCTTCCTGGGCGGTGTGGGAGGGGTAGTCGCTGCCGTCGAGGGTGAAGTAGCGCAGGGCGGTGAACTCGCTCTCGATCCAGTTCAGCCACGAGGCGTAGGTCGGGGTGAACACGAGCTCGACGTCGTGGTCGTTGCACCAGTCGGCGACTTCGGCCTTGCGGTGTGGGGAGAAGTTGTCGCAGATGATGTGCAGTCGCCCGCGGGGGAACCGGGTGCGGAGCTGGCGAAGGAACGCGAGGAACTCCTGCCAGCGTTTGCGGTCGCGCAGCCGGTAGAACAGCTGCCCGGAGGCCAGGTCGAGTCCGGCGAGCATGTGCCGGACCCCGCCGTAGCGGTTGTAGGTTGCGCGCAGCCGGGCCGGGCCTCGGGTGGGGAACCAGCCACGCCCGGGGCGGGGTTGCAGGTTCAGCGGCCCGAACTCGTCCACGCAGATCACCCTGGCGCCGCTGGTCAGTTGCCCGGCGGCGGAGCGGTCGTAGAGGTCGAGGATCCGGGCCATCTTCTGCGCGAACTGTGGATCGTTGCTGGCCTTCCAGGTCTTCGTGGCCTGCCAGCGCACCCCGGCGGCGCGCAGGACACGTCGGACGGTGTCGGTGCTGATCTCGACCCGGTGCCGCTCGCGCAGATGCTCGACCAGCTTGGACAGGCTCCATGTGGTGAACGGGAGTCCGACCTGCTGTGGAGGGGTCCGGGCGACCCGGCAGATCAACTCGCGGGTGTGGGGGCCGAACTTAGGAGGTCGGCCCCCGCTCCATTTTGGGTCCAGAGCCGCGAACCCCTTGTCGTTGAACGCGTGGATCACCTCCCGCGCGTACTGCGGGGTCGCGGCGAACATCGCTGCGGCCTCGGTTGCGGTGCGGCCTTGGACCGAGGCGAGCACGATCCCTGCCCGGCGCAGCCGGACCCGGTCCCGCGCGGTGCGGGTGATCTTTACCAGTCGTTGCGCCTCGGCCGGATCCAGATCCCGCACGAACACCTCAGGCTGCCGTGCCATCGCCCACCTCCGACGACAGCCTCTCAGCCGATCACCGCAGCCGGGTTACAACGCCAACGTTCTCGATCGAGGCACTAGCGACGAGTGTCACATATGTCGATACTTATCAACATATTCTGCAGATTAGCTCGCCGGACCGTGCCGGACCGTAGTCCCGTCGACGGGCGGCAGGGTCCCGCCCGGCCTGCGGCGCTGCCGCACCGCTGCCCGCCACCGCCGCCCGACGGACCGGCCTCCTCGACGGGAACGCCCTCGAGCGCGGCGACGTACCGGGCGAACCGCCGTCCGGCGCGACGGCTCCGCTGCCCCGCGACGGAACCGTCCATCAGGGTCGCGGCCCGTCCGGCGCTGTGCCGGGCCCGGCGCAGCGCACGCGCCGCGTCCGCCGGGTCGCAGACCCCGGGAGCGCGGGCCCGCGCCGGGGCGGGGAACTCCGTCCGCGGGACCGGCCCGAGCCCGAGCGCACACAGTGCGGGCAGGACGTCGCCGACGTCGTGGTCGCCGAACGGATCCGTGAGGGCCCAGCGGCCGACCCAACGGCCGTCGGGCCCGAGCACCCCCAGCCCGTCGTCGGCACGGGCGAGCGCGGGGTCCCAGCTGCCGACGGCCCTCGCGAGCGGCTCGGCCAACGCCGCGGGCAGCGGCGGCGGGAGCCCCCAGGCCGCCATCGCGGCGGTGCGCCGGTCCGGGGGCTCGTCGACGGTGACGTGCAACTCCGCACCGGCGTCGGCGTAGCGGTGCGCGCTCTCCCGCACGGCGGCGGCCAGCCCACAGGAGTACGGCCAGCGCACGCTGCGCAGGACGACGGCGACGACGGCCGCGCCCGGCCACCTGCGGGTGCCCAGCAGGGTGTGTTCGAGGGAGCCGGGTTCCGGCCCGGCACCGGTCACGGCGCCTCGTAGGTCCGGACGAAGTAGCTGTCCGCGCCGACCTCGCCCACCTGGCCCGCCCCGCCCGGGTTGCCGAGCGGCTCGTCGCGGCCCGGCAGGACCTCCAGGAAGAAGGCCGCGTTCGCCGCGATGAAGTCCTGCTCGGACTCCGCGACGTCGCTCTCGGGCACGATCGCCTCGACCGGGCAGACGGGCTCGCAGGCGCCACAGTCGATGCACTCGGTCGGGTTGACGTAGGCCATCCGGCCGCCGACGTAGATGCAGTCGACGGGGCACTCGTCGACGCAGGCCCGGTCGGTGACGTCGACGCACGACGCGCCGATGACGTAGCTCATGGGGTGTCCTCTCCGTGTGTGGTGGTCAGCCGGCGGCCGACGTGAGTGCCTCGTCGGGGGACTCCCCCAGCAGCGCGAGGATCTCGTAGCGACGGCGGGCGAACTCCGGCTCGAACTGGGCGCCGGGGCGTCGCGGCTCGGGGATCTCGATGACGCGGTTGACCCGGGCCGGCCGGGGAGTCAGCACGACGACGCGGTCCCCGAGCAACAGCGCCTCGTCGACGTCGTGGGTGACGAACAGGACCGTCGTGCGGTACTCGCGCCACACCGTGACGAGCAGTTGCTGCATGTCCGAGCGCGTCTGAGCGTCGAGCGCCCCGAACGGCTCGTCCATCAGCAGGACCCGGGGCCGGGTGGCCAGGGTGCGGGCGAGCTGGACCCGCTGGCGCATCCCGCCGGAGAGCTCGCCGGGCATGTGGTCGGCGAAGTCCTGCAGGCCCACCTGCGCGAGCAGCTCCTCGGCCTCGCGCCGGCGGGCGCGCCGCTCGACCCCGCGCAGCGTCAGCGCGAACTCGACGTTGCGTCGCGCGGACCGCCACGGCAGCAGCGCGTCCTCCTGGAACACCATGGCGCACCGGGACCGGCTCTCCGCGACCCTCGTCCCGTCGAGCTCGGCGCGGCCGGCGTCCGGCGTCAGCAGGCCGGCCAGGGCGCGCAGGATCGTGGACTTGCCGCACCCGGACGGGCCGAGCAGCACGAGGATCTCACCTGCCGGCACGTCCAGATCCACCTGCGCCGCAGGCATTTCGCCGAACGAGATCGTCAGTCCGTCGAGAGTGACGCGCGCGCCACCGGCGGCCCCCGTCACGTCGCTCATTCGGCCGCCCTCGGCAGCCAGTGGTTGACCCGGGCCCCGATCCGCTCGACGACCCACGCGGTGCCGAAGCCCAGTGCGCCGATCGAGAGCATCCCGACCACGACGCCGGCGTAGTCGAGCAGACCGTAGGCCTGCCACGTGTAGTAGCCGATCCCGAACTGCCCGGAGATCATCTCCGCACTGATCACGCAGATCCAGGCGACGCCCATCGAGACCGACAGGCCCGAGAAGATCCCCGGCATGGCACCCGGCAGCACGATGTGGGTGAGCACCGCGACCCGGCGGGCGCCCATGGTGCGGGCCGCCTCCTCCCACACCTTCGGCAGGCTCTTCATCGCGTGGATCGTGCTGACCGCGACCGGGAAGAACGCCGCGAAGAAGGTGATGAAGACGATGCCCTGCTCGCTGGTCGGGAACAGCAGGATCGCGAGCGGCACGAGGGCGATCGCCGGGATCGGGCGGGAGACCTCGATCACCGGACGGATCGCCGCTCGCGCGACCCGGGAGCGGCCGACGGCGACGCCGGTCACCACGCCGACCACCGTCGCGAGGCCGAAGCCCAGCAGGATCCGGCGGACGCTGGCGAGCAGGTCCTGGTAGTACGTGCCGCTGGTGAGCTGCGCGCCGAGTGCGGTGGCCACCTCGCCCGGGGTGGGCAGTTTGTCGAAGCTCAGCCAGAACTCGACCTTGCCGACGGTGAGCAGCTGCCACAGGGCCAGCACGACCAGCAGCGGAAGGACCGGGAAGGCGGCCTTGGCCAGCCGTGTCGTGGGGCCGAAGGGGCCCCGGGACCTGCGCCTCCCTCCCGGGAACGCGGCGGAAACGGTCTCGGTCGCGGTGGTGGGCGCGGACAGTCCGGTCTGTGCGGTCATCTCGTCGCTCTCGGCCTCGGCGGTCGCGGTCAGGGTCCTCCCGCCCCGCCCGGGCACGGACCCGTGCTCCGGGGCGGGCGGCAGTGGTCTGCGGGTGCTCATGCGTCCTCCGTACTCAGGCGGCCGCCCTGGCGGCCGCGTAGTCGAGTTGGCGGGTGCCGGGATGGGCCGCGAGGTATGCCGCGGCCTCCGCCTCGGTGGCGAAGGGCAGCAACGTGGCCGTGGGCGGGGCCGCGGGGTCCAGGACCCACGTCGCCGCGGAGGCGAACATGCGGGTCCCCGTGGGCGTGTCCGGGACGTAGACCGCCCGGACCTTCTTGCCGTTGCTCTCCTCGACGGCCCGCATCGCGCAGGTCGGGGTGGCCGCGACCTGGGTCCGGGCCGTGCCGTCGAACCAGACCTCGGAGGCGGTGCGCGGGTCGCCGACCGGCATGCCGCACACGGGGTCCGTGCCCGCCAGCACGTCAGCAGGGGCGGTCGAGGCCCTGGCGGCGTCGTACCCGGCGCCGTACACCGCCCGCAGGGCGGTCTCGTCGACGAACTTCGCGACGTCGAGGTCGCCGGCGGAGCCGACCTGCTTGAGGAACGGCAGGTCCGCGGCCAGCGCGTCGACCAGCGGCTGCTTGATCGTGGGGTCGAAGGTCACCAGGCCGTTGGGGCCGTTGTAGAGATAGACGACCTCGGCCTCGATCCCGGTGAGCCGCGAGACCGTCTCGGCCGCGGCGAGCGGCTCGTGGTCGATGTAGTCGCTCGTGTCCTTCACCGACTGCAGGAAGGCCTGCATGACCTCGGGGTGGGCGGTGCCGAACGACTCCCGCGCGACGATGCCGTGGAAGGTGGGTTTGCCGTTGTCACCCCCGTCGTAGAGCAGCTTGGCCTGCCCGCGGAAGATCAGCAGCTGCGGCCACGGCACGAACTGGGCGTACGCGCCGACCTGGTCGGCCTGGACGGCGGACGCGCCGACGGCAGGCTCCTGGTTGAGCAGTTGCACGTCCGTCGTGGCTAGGCCGCTGCGCTGCAGCCCGTCGACCAGCATGCCGTGCCCGGCGGAGCCGAGGCTGGTCGAGACGATCCTGCCGCGCAGGTCGTCGAGCGTCGTCGCGCCCGACGCGCTGGGCACGACGACCTGGTTGAGCGAGCCGCGCAGGTTGTAACCGGTGACCCCGACCAGCACGGACCGGTCGGCGCCGAAGCCACTGGTCTTGGAGCCGTTGACCAGCAGGGGGTAGTCGCCCATCGAGCCGATGTCGACCTTGCCCGCGATCATCTGCGCGGTGAGGGGTGCGCCCGAGGGGAAGTCCTGCCACTCGACCTGGTACTTGCGGCCGGTCGTGGCGCCGAGCTCGGCGAGCTTCCGCTCGAAGGTGCCCTGCTCCCGCAGCAGGGTGCCGGCGTTGACGGTGTTGATCGTCTTCGACTGGTAGCCCACCCGGACGACGACCGTGGCCGCGTCCGCCGACCCACCCGACGAGCATCCGGCCACGACCGCGGCCAGGACGCCCACCAGTGCGCACCACCGTGTGCGGCGGCCGATCCGAGCGAGCCGGCCGCCGCTCATCGGAGCAGGTAGGGGATGTTGACCGTGACCGCGTCGACGGGGCAGCGGGCCGCGCACGGCCCGCAGTACCAGCACTCGTCGACGTGCATGTACGCCTTGTTCGTCTCGGGGTCGATCGCGAGGGAGTCGAGCGGGCAGACGTCGACGCACAGCGTGCAGCCGTCGATGCACTTGCTCTGGTCCACGGACACCGGGACGTCGACCCGGTTCGTTGCCTGTGCCATGAGGTACCTCTCGGGACGTGTCGGATGGGGGTGCTGCGGTGACGGTCCGGCGCGGAGCTCAGTTCGTCAGGCTCATCCGCGCGTACGCGCGGACGTCGGCGTCGACGTCGGACAGGGCCGACTCCAGGGAGGACCGCACGGCCGGCCGGCTGGGCAGCCAGGCCCCCAGCGTCTTGACCGCGGCCTTGCGGACATCGAGGTTCTCGTCCCCGAGTGCCGTGACCAGCGCGGCGGCGCCACGCTCGTCGGGAGCGGCCGACGACAGGGCGTTCGCCGCGCCCTGCCGCACCTCCCAGGCGTCATCGGTGAGGGCGGCGACGGCGACGTGCACGGCCTCGTCGCCGCACCCGGTCCGCGCCATCGCGGTGAGCGCGGCCGCCCTGACCAGGAACTCGGGATCGGCGGCCAGGCAGGTGAGGGTTGCGGTGCCGCGCGGGTCGCCGACCGCGCCCAGGCCGCGGGCGACGGCGAGCCGGACGGACGGGTCCGGGTCGTCGGCGGCACGGGCGAGGGCGTCGAGGGCGTCGAGCGAGACGAAGCCCAGAACGACCTCGCACCGCACCGCCGCGTCCGGGTCGCCCGACAACCCGGTCAGCTCGTCGACGGTCGTGAGCCGGTGCCGCCACAGCGCGTCGATCGCCTCGAGGCGCACGGTGGCGTCCGCGTGGGTGGTGGCGCGGCGCAGTGCGGCGTCGAACTCCTCCCCCGGGACCAGCACCTCGCTCAGCTCGCGCACGAGCCGGGTCGCCGCCGCGCGGACGGCCGGATCCTCGTCCGTCAGCGCCGCGGCGAACACGGGTGAGGCCGCCGTCCAGTCCTCGGTGTGGTCGCTCAGCACGCCGAGCGCGTTGCGGCGGACCTCGGGAGCCGGGTCGGCCAGGTACGGCTCGAGCTCCTCGTGGGTCGGGTCCTCGTCGGCGAGGTCGAGCAGGCCGAGGATGCGGGCCGCGACGGCGTCGGGACTCATGCCCACGCTCCCGCGAGCTCCGTCCCCACCGGCTCGTTCGGGATGCCGTCGGGCCGGGTGAACCCGGGCACGTCGACGATGTAGGGCGCCACCGGCCTGGTCAGCATCTCCATCGCCCCGGTCGCGTCCTTGCGCAGGTTGAGGTGGCAGAACCAGCGCTCGTCGTCGGAGGCCGGCAGATCGGCGCGCTGGTGGTAGAGGCCCCACCGGCTCTCCGTGCGCGCGAGCGAGGCACGCGCCGCCATCTCCGCACAGTCGCGGATGAAGGTGACCTCGGCGCAGCGCATCAGCTCGTGGGGTGTGGTCGCGCCCATGCGGGCGATGTCCCCGCGCATCCGCTCGAACGACTCGAGCCCCAACGAGAGATAGCGCTCGGTCTTCGGCGGCTGCATGTAGTCGTTGACGAAGCGGCGCAGCTTGAACTCGACCTGCGCCTGCGGCGGACCGTCCGGGTTGGACAGCGGACGGTAGATCAGTTCGTGGGCGGCGGAGATCTGGTCCTCGGGCAGCGCCGGGCGCGACGCGGTCCTCGCGAACACGCTGGCGTGCTCGCCGGCGATCTCGCCGAAGACGAAGGCGCCGATCATGTAGTTGTGCGGCACGAGCGCCATGTCACCGGCCGCGTAGAGGCCCGGGACGGTGGTGGCGGCGTGCTCGTCGATCCAGACGCCCGACGCCGAGTGGCCGCTGCACAGCCCGATCTCGGAGATGTGCATCTCGATGTCGCGCTCGCGATAGTCGTGGCCGCGGCCGGCGTGGAACGTGCCGCGGGTGGGCCGCTCGGTGGTGTGCAGGATGCCCTCGATCTCGGTGATCGTGGCGTCGGGCAGGTGCGAGAGCTTCAGGTAGATCGGGCCGCGCGCGCTGTCGAGCTCCGCCTTCACCTCGGCCATCATCTGACCGGACCAGTAGTCGCAGTCCACGAAGCGGTTGCCCTCGGCGTTGACCTGGTAGCCGCCGAACGGGTTGGCGACGTAGGCGCAGGCCGGACCGTTGTAGTCCTTGATCAGCGGGTTGACCTGGAAGCACTCGATGCCGCTGAGCTCGGCGCCCGCGTGGTAGGCCATCGCGTAGCCGTCGCCGGCGTTCGTGGGGTTCTCGTAGGTGCCGTAGAGGTAGCCGCTCGCCGGCAGCCCGAGACGACCGGCGGCCCCGGCAGCCAGGATGACCGCCCCCGCGGAGATGGTGACGAACTCCCCGGTCCGGGTGTCGAAGCCGACCGCGCCCACGGCACGACCGTCGACGGTCAGCACCCGGACCGGCATGACCCGGTTCTCGATGGTGACCCTGGCACGCACGTTGCGCGCCCGGAGCTGCCGGTACAGGACCTTCTTGACGTCCTTGCCCTCGGGCATCGGCAGGACGTAGCTGCCCGACCGGTGCACCTTGCGCACCGCGTACTCGTTGTGCTCGTCCTTCTCGAACTTGACGCCGTAACGTTCGAGGCGCTGGACCATGGCGAACCCGCGGGTCGCGGTCTGGTAGACGGTGCGCTGGTTGACGATGCCGTCGTTCGCGGTGGTGATGTCGGCGACGTAGTCCTCCGGGCTCGCCTTCCCGGGGATGACCGCGTTGTTGACGCCGTCCATGCCCATCGCCAGCGCGCCGGAGTGCCGGACGTTCGCCTTCTCGAGCAGCAGCACCTGTACGTCGTGCTGCGCCGCGGTCAGCGCCGCCATCGTGCCCGCGGTTCCGCCACCGATGACGAGGACGTCGCACGTCATCTCGCGGCGTTCGGAAAGTGGTGGGATCTGCACGCTTGTCCTCTCGATCGAGCGAGTCGGCCTGCGGCCGGACGACCTCGGTGCCCGACCCGGTCGCCGACACCTGTCGTGGTCGGCCTCGCGAGCCCCTGTCCGGCACCTCGGCTGCCGGCAAGGTTTCGGCGAATCTGTTACGGACGCCGCCTCGAACGATGTCCGAAGAGTTACGCCACCCGCTTGTAGTGCGGAAACGCGTCGTCACGCGGCCGTTTCGAGGCCGTGATCATGCATTCCGCCACCAGATTTCCCGGACCGCACGACGACGATCCGCTGCCACGGGCAGCCGCAGGTGCGGGTGACCGCCGGGTCGGGAACGTCCGCCGCCCCGGCCTTTCAGCCGGGCCGACGCGCTGCCGGCTCGCGCACGGCGAGCCGGTTCCCCCGGTGCAGCTCGGCGTGGAACGCGATCCGGTCCGCGCGGATCTGGATCGACTCGGTGTCGACCGGCCGCCCGTCCGACATGCGCGTCAGCCGCTCCACGGCGAACACCGCCGCGCCCGACGGGATGCCGAGCAACGCGGCTGCGTCGGGGCCGGCGTTCACGCTGTGCACGGAGATCTCGGCGCGGCCGAGGCGCTGCCCGCTCGTCTCCTCGATCAACGCGAAGATGTCCCGGCCGACGAGGTCGGACTCGAGCAACGGGAGGCCGATGTCCGCGGCGAGGTACGTGGTGTCCAGCGACAACGGCAGTCCGTTCGACCAGCGCAGGCGCTCGATGTAGACCGCGCCCGCCTTGCGCGGCACCTCCAGCCGCTCGGCGATCACGGCGGGCAGGTGGTCCACGAAGTGCGCGGCGCGCACCTCGTTGGTGACGGTCCCGTAGCCGGTGAGGGCTTCGGCGAGACCGGCGAGGCGATCCATCCCGTGCCCGAACTTGGCCATGACGATCATCGTCCCGACACCCTGCCTGCGGGCGATCAGGCCTTCCGACCGGAGCAGCCCCAGCGCCTCGCGCACGGCGTTGCGGCTCGCGCCCAGACGCTCGCACAACGCCGTCTCGCCGGGAAGCATCCCGTCGGGGAACCGGCCGGTCGTGATCTGGTGCCGGAGCACGTCGGCGACGTGCCGTGCCCGCTCCGCGCGCGGCTGCCGGCGTGGCCGTTCCCGGGACGACGTCGGTGGCACCGGCCCGCTCGAAATCGTCATGGCGGTCTGTCTCCGGAGTGCGCTCGTCCGCTCCTTCCGCGGCTCCTCCGACGCTATCCCGGGACCCGTTTCGGCCACGTCATCCCGCCGTTACGTGGGTGCTACGGGCTCGGCGTCTGTTGACGTGCCGGGCGCGGCGGAGCTGACTTCCGCGTCAGCCCAGGCGTTCTGCTGTGCCCGCGCCTGGGGTTCTCGGTCCCCCGACCGATCGGCGATGCACAGCTACCTTCGGCAGAGATGGCAGACCCATGCCTACGACTCTGTGCAAAGACCCTGTCGTCCTCGATCTCTGGCACGCGCTCGCGGCCCTCGCCGAGACACCCCCCTCGACCGTGCACACGACCACGCTCCTCGGGGAGCGGGTCAGCTACGCGGTGGACGAGTGCGGGGGCGTCCTCGCCTGGCGCAGCCGCGAACACCTGCCCGTCGGCTCGCGTGTCGCGGCGGCCGACGTCCCGGACGTGCTGCCGGCCGTGGCGCGCTACGGCTACGTGTGGACCTCGCTCGGCACACCGCCGGGCGACGTGTTCGCCATCCCGGAGTTCGCCGAACCCGACCGCCGCAACCTCAACGCCGGCACGATCGGCGTGCACGTGTCCGCGCCACGGGCGATCGAGAACTTCCTCGACATGGCCCATTTCCCGTTCGTGCACACCGACGTGCTCGGGGCCGAGCCGCACACCGAGGTCCGCGAGTACGACGTCGAGGTCTCCGACGAGCGCGACGAGGTGCTGGCCACGCAGTGCCGCATGTTCCAGCCCAGGGCGTCGGCCGCGTCGTCGGAGGGCGCGGACGTGGAGTACGTCTACCGCGTCCCGCACCCGTACTGCGCCGTGCTGTACAAGACCAGCGGCGCCGACGAGTCGCGGCAGGACGTGATCGCGGTGTTCCTGCAGCCCGTCGACGAGGAACGGGTGCGCGCGCACCTGCTCCTGTCCGTGCTCGACGACGAGCACGAGGACAAGGAGATCCGGCACTTCCAGGTCTCGATCTTCGGCCAGGACAAACCGATCCTGGAGAACCAGCACCCCAAGCGGCTGCCGCTGGACCCGCGCGCCGAGACACCGATCCGGGCGGACCGTGCGGCGGTGTCCTACCGGCGCTGGTTGAGCCGCAAGGGGATCACCTACGGCGTGATCCCGGCGGGGCGGTGAGCGGCATGAGCCTCACGACGACCGCCCCGCACATCGCGACGTCCGCGCTCACCACCCGCGCGTGGCACCCCGTCGCCGCTTCGGACGACGCCGCCCCCCGGCACGTCTTCCAGGGCGAGCTGCACGACCGGGAGCTGGCGATCTGGCGCGCGGACGACGGATTCGTCAACGTGTGGGAGAACCGGTGCCTGCACCGCGGGGTCCGGCTGTCGATCGGGGTGAACGACGGCCGCGAACTGCGGTGTCAGTACCACGGATGGCGCTACTCGACCCGCACCGCGACCTGCACGTACATCCCCGCGCACCCCGCCGACGCGCCCGCCCGGACCATCTCCAACCGCACCTACCCGGTGGTGGAGCGGTACGGGCTCATCTGGACCACGCTCGACGACCACCGTCCGCAGGACGTCCCGGACCTGCCCGGCGCGGACGGCGACGTGCTGGTGCTGCGCGCGGTCGAGATCGCGGTACCGGCATCGTCGGCCGTCGAGCGGCTGCGCACCCATGGGGCCGCCGACGGGCTCCGCCCGGCGGGCGAGGACGACCTCGTCCTGCGGTTCCGCGGCGATCCCGCGGTGAGCGGCAGCGGGCTGACCCTGTTCGTGCAGCCGACCGGCGCGACGCGGTGCGTCGTGCGCGGGGTGCTGCAGGAACCGGGCCCGGACCACCTGGACCTGTTGCGCCAGCACAACCGGCTCCTCACGCGGGCGCGTGCCCGGATCTGGGTGGTCGAGAACGCGTTCGCCCACCGGCCCTTCGCCGACACCGAGCAGTTGCGCGCGGCCTTCCAGAACGCGCTGTTCAGCGGCACCCCGGACCAGCAGCGGGAGCTGCTGGCCCGCTACCCCGCGCTCGACGACGACGCGGATCCGCACACCCCGCGCGACGGGGCGACGCCCGACATCGGCCACCTGGGACGAGGACGAGGCGGCCGACCTCGCCGGCATCACCGCGGCCTACCGGGACCGGTACGGAATCCCGCTGATCGTGTGCGGTCACGGTCGCCACGATCGGGAGGCGCTCGTCCGGCACGCCCGGTCACGGCTGCAGAACTCGCCTGCGCAGGAGCACGTCGCGGCACTGCTCGAGGTTGCCAAGATCGCCGGACACCGGTTCGACGACCTGGTGGCCGACGCCAACCCGACCACCAGCGTGCGCTCGCAGCCGTACGGCTCGGCCATGAGCTGAGCCCGGCGACCCGCGCCGGACGCCGGGTGCTCGCGCCCCGGGGGGTGCGATCGGGCGTCGGGCCACCGAGGAGCCCGCGACGGAGCCACGCTCCACCGGGAACGCCGTCACGCGACAGTCTTGTAGTAAGACTAAGTCTTGTGATCGGACCTACAACGTGGTTTATTGACGCCACGCCGTGTTCCGGGTCACTCCACGCACCGCCGGCCGTCTCCTGGGGGCGGCCGGCGGAGGGATCGCGAGCCGGCGCTTCATCGATCGCAGCGAGGAGCACACCAATGCCGTTGTGGAAGATTCACCACCCCGTGGGCGCGTACTCCGCGGACGACAAGAAGCAGTTCTCGGACGCGATCACGGAGGTCTACACCTCGATCCCGATCCCGCGCTTCTACGTCGTGGTCCTGTTCGAGGAGGTGGCCGCCGAGAACTTCTACGTCGGTGGCGACGTCCACGACCACTTCGTGCGCATCAACATCGACCAGATGGCCCGGACCCTGCCGGGCGCGACACTGCGCGAGTTCTGGGTGCGCAACCTCGACCGGGTGATCGCCCCCTGGGTCAAGGACCGCGGGTACGACTGGGAGTTCACCATCACCGAGCCACCGTTCGACCTCTGGTCGCTGCAGGGCGAGATCCCACCGCCGTTCGAGTCCCTCGCCGAGGCGCGCTGGATCGAGGAGAACAAGGCGACCCCCTACGAGTTCGCCGAGAAGCTCCCCGTGAGCGTTCGCCTGACCCCCGGCTTCACACCCGAGGACGCCAAGGGCCGCTGAGCCTCTCGCCCGGCGGTGGGGCCGGTGCCGCGGCACCGGCCCCACCACTGCGTTCCGGCTGTCGGCTCGACGCGACGCACCAGTCCCCCGATCCCGGTCGCGCACCGGACCGCTGCGCGTCGGGGCGGGTCGGGACGCGGGCCGTGCGGCCGCGCGTGACGGTCACCCGGCGGAGGCGACCTCCGGGCCGTCGGAGGCCGAGCGCCCGCGGGCGTCCTGCGCCGCGACCCGACGCGCGAACCGGTCCCGCAGGTCGAGGTGCTCCGGCACGTCGTCCGGGTAGCCGGGGCCGACCCGGAACTCGACCTCGTCGAGGTCGACCGGCCGGCCGCAGGACCGGCAGACCACCTGCGGGTCGATGTCGTGTCCGCAGGGGACGTGGTGGACCGAGACCGGCGCCCCGTCCTCGCCGAGCCAGCGGTCCCCCCAGCCGAGCATGGCGGTCAGCACCGGGAAGAAGTCGCGCCCCATGTCGGTGAGGACGTACTCGGCACGGGGCGGGTAGTCCTGGTAGAGGCGCCGCTCCAGCAGGCCGATCTCCACGAGCCTACGCAGCCGGGCGGAGAGGGTGTTGCGGGGGATGTTCAGCGAGCGCTGGAACTCCTCGAACCGCGTGAGCCCATGGCTCGCGTCACGGACGAGCAGGATCGTCCACGGGTCGCCGAGCACGTCGGCCACGCGGGCGACCGAACACGGCCAGTCGTCGAACGTCGGACGCTTCACGAGACCCAGTCTAGACACGCAACGGACAACCGGCTCGGTCCGCTGCTGGAGCAGTACGACGTGCTGATCTGCCCGACCGTCGCGACCACCGCTCTCAAGGCCGACCACGCGAACGACGACCCGGACTTCCGGATCAACGGCAAGCCCGTCCACCCCTACGTGCAGTGGACACCGACCTACCCGTTCAACCTGGTCAGCCGGTGCCCGGTCGCGTCGGTCCCGTCGGGCTTCAGCTCTGCCGGTGTGCCGACCGGTCTGCAGATCGTCGGCAGGACCTACGACGAGCTGAGCGTCATGACCGCCGCGGCCGCCGTCGAGGCCGCCCGGCCGTGGCGCGACCTGGTGCCGACGCTCTGACGAGCAGCGCCCCGGCGCCCGTCCGCCACCGACAGCTCCCGGTGGCGGGCGGGCGCTACTCGCGCACGATCGCCGCCGACTGGAGACGGATCGCGTCCTGCCCCGGCGGCGCGCCGAACATCCGCCGGTACTCCCGGCTGAACTGCGACGGGCTGTCGTACCCCACCGCGTAGCCGATCGCGCTCACGTCGTGCGGTGCCGCGAGCAGTTCCATCCGGGCCTTCTGCAGCCGGATCTGCTTCTGGTACTGGAGCGGGCTCATCGACGTCACCGCCCGGAAGTGCCGGTTGAGTGACGAGACGCTGGTGCCGACGTCGGCGGCGAGGTCGTCGATGCGGATCACGCGGTCATAGCGGGCACGGACCCAGGCGACCGCGCGTGCGACGAGCGCCAGCCGGCTGTCGGCCGTCCCCGCCTGCCGCACCAGGGCGGCGTGCGGGCCGTTCAGCAGCCGCCAATGGACCTCGCGCCGCACACCCGCGCCCAGGACCTTCAGCTCACGCGGGTCGTCGAACAGCCGCAGCAGGCGGACGAGGGAGTCGAGCAGGTCGTCGTCCGCATCGCTGATCGCCATCCCCGGCGCGTCCTGCGCGCCGGCGGGGACCGGACCGCCCTCGACGAGCAGCTGCGCGATGGTCGCGGGCCGCAGCCGCAGGCCGAGCGTGAGGAAGGGGCGGTCGGGGGTGGCGTCGATGATCTGCGAGGTCAACGGCAGATCGACCGTGAAGACCACGGCCTGGCCGGGACGGTGCTCGAACACCCGCTCGCCCAGGGTCGACCGTTTGGCACCCTGCACGACCAGCACGAGCATCGGCTCGGTCACCGAGGTCATCGGCTCGGTGACGGTGGCCGCGGCGAACACGAGCACGTCGCCGAACCAGACCGGGCGCAGGTCGTCGCCGGCCAGCCCCCGGATCCGGCGGGCGAGTTCGTCCAGGGCGTCCACCCGTCGAGTCAAGCACGCGAGCGAGGCGCTGGTCCATCATCACGATCAGGGCGAGGTTGAGCGGATCGTGCAGCCGATCGCGCGGATCGATCTAGGTGGGCGCGACTCGCGGGGTGTGCACTGAGGGAAGGGTGTCCGACAGTCGCTCCCCGACGTCGCCCTGCATCCTCGTGGAGGTACGCAATGTCATTGGACTCGTATGTCACGCTGGGCCGATCGGGTCTCAGGGTCAGCCCGTTCACGCTCGGCACGATGACGTTCGGCGAGGACTGGGGCTGGGGGACCAGCCCGGAGGAGTCGACGAAGATCCTCCGTGCCTACCTCGACCGCGGCGGCAACTCGATCGACACCGCCAACATCTACACCAACGGCCACTCCGAGCAGATCCTCGGCCAGTTCCTCGCCGGGCAACCGGCCCTGCGCGACCGGCTCGTGCTCGCCACCAAGTTCTTCGGCAACCTGTACCTGAACGACCCGAACGGCGGCGGACCCGGCCGTAAGGCGATCGTGCAACAGCTGGAGAACTCGCTGCGACGGCTGCGGACCGACTACGTCGATCTCTACTGGCTGCACAACTTCGACCCGACCACACCCATCGAGGAGACCCTCCGCGCGCTCGACGACCTCGTCGCGGCGGGCAAGATCCGCTACATCGGGTTCTCGGACGTCCCTGCGTGGGCGACCGCGGCGGCGGCGACGATCGCGCGCCTGCGTGGCTGGTCCCCGCTCATCGCGGTACAGCTGGAGTACTCCCTGCTCGAACGCACCTCGGAGGGCGAGCTGATCCCGATGGCGCAGGCGCTGGGCATGGGGGTGATGCCGTGGTCGCCACTGCGCGGCGGGCTCCTCTCCGGGAAGTACTCCGGCTCCGGCGACGTCGACTCCGGCCGGTCGCTGCGGCCGTCCGCGGACGACCTCGTCGTCATCGACGCGCTCGGCTCGGTCGCCCGGGACGCCGGCGTCACGTCCGCCCAGGCGGCGCTCGCCTGGGCGCTCGGCCGGCCCGGGGTCGACTCCGTCGTGATCGGGGCACGTCGCCTCGACCAACTCGAGGCGAACCTGGGGGCGCTGGACGCGACGTTGAGCGACGACCACCGCGCGCGGCTGGACGAGGTGTCGGCGCCGAGGCTGAACTTCCCGGCCGAGAACAACCGGCTGCTGGCACCGCGGCTGCAGTTCGCGGGGGCCACCGTGGACGGTCGGCCGACGACGGCGACCCCCCTGCTCGCGTCCGCGACCACGCTCTGGTGATCGTGCGTCACGAGCCGGCGACGGCCCCGATCCCGACGATGGAGTCGACATGACCGTGACCGGCTCCCGCTCCCCCGGCGCCCGACCGCTCGGAACCCTCCAGAAGCTGGTCGGGGCGGCCGCCGGCCGGCGGTGGCGGCTGCCGCGCAGGCGCAACCGGGTGCGCGTGGAGCGCGCCGTCGAGGTGCCCATGCGTGACGGCGTGACGCTGCTCGCCGACCACTACATCCCGGACACCGACGCGCCCGCCCCGACGATCCTGGTCCGCTGCCCGTACGGACGAGGCCTGCCGTACAGCCTCCTCTCCGCCCAGCTCTACGCCGAGCGCGGCTACCACGTCCTGTTCCAGAGCTGCCGGGGCACGTTCGGCTCCGGCGGCGTGTTCATCCCGGCGGTCGACGAGGCGAGCGACGGGCACGACACCGTCGCGTGGCTGCGCACCCGGGACTGGTTCGACGGACGGCTCGCCACGGCGGGCGGCAGCTACCTCGGCTTCACGCAGTGGGCGCTCGCCCTCGATCCCCCTCCGGAGCTGAGGGCGATGGTCGTCATGATCGGGGTGCACGACCTCGGTGACGCCGCGTACCGCGAAGGCCCGTTCAACCTCTTCAACCTGCTCAGCTGGTCGGACCTGCTCTCCCACCAGGAAACCGTCGGCCCCCTCGCCGGCATGGTCCGGATGGCGTCGGCGCCCCGGCGGCTGCGCGGCGCGCTGGACCGGCTGCCGCTGCGCGGCGCCATGGACACACTCGGCGGCCGCGGGGCACCGTGGTACGACGACTGGGTCGACCACCCCGACCTACGGGACCGCTACTGGGACGGGTTCCGCGCCACCGGGGCGCTGCAGCGCGTCACGGTGCCGACGCTCCTGATCGGTGGTTGGCACGACTTCTTCCTCACCCAGACGATGGAGCAGTACGAGGCGTTGCGATCACGTGACGTGCCGGTCGCCCTGACGGTCGGACCGTGGACCCACCTCGACGTCGACAACGCGGTGTCGATGCCCCAGGCGCTGTCCTGGCTCGACACCCACGTCGGAGGACGTGCCGCGGACACCCGCGACGCGCCGGTCAGGGTGTTCGTCGGGGGCGCGGGCGAATGGCAGCAGCACGCCGGCTGGCCACCCGAGCACACGGCGTCGGACACCTGGTACCTGCGGGCGTCGCAACGGCTGGCCCCGACGGCGCCCGCCGACGAGCACAGCACGACGCGGTTCCGCCACGACCCGGCGGACCCGACGCCGGCGGTCGGCGGCCGGGTCATGGCCCTCGGCGGTGGGGCCCGGGACAACCGCCGGCTCGAGGCACGCGACGACGTCGTCACCTTCACGACCGGGACGCTGACCCGGCCCGTCGAGGTGCACGGCCGGCCCGTCGTCGCGCTGCACCTGGTGTCCGACAACGCGAACGCCGACGTCTTCGTCCGCCTGTGCGCCGTCGACCCGTCCGGTCGCTCGGTCAACGTCACCGACCGGCTCGTCCGGTGCAGCGAGGCGGACACGACGCCCGGCACCGTTCGCAGGCTGGAGATCTCGCTCGATCCGGTGGCGCACAGGTTCGACGCCGGGTACCGCATCCGGCTTCACGTCTCCGGCGGCGCCTTCCCGCGGTTCGCCCGCAACCCGGGCACCGGGGAGGCACCGGCGACGGCGACGGCATTGCGGCCGGTGACCCGCACGGTGCACCACGACGCGTCCCGGCCCTCGTGCCTCTCGTTGCCGTGCATCTCGCCGCCGCCCGCCCGCTCCTGACGCCGACGGTCGGCTACCGCGAGGTCGGCGCCGGGAGGTGGTTCTCGTCGATCCCCAGGACCCGCATCTTGCGGTAGAGGGTCGAGCGCGCGATACCGAGCCGCTCCGCGGCGGCCAGCTTGTTCCCGTGGGTCTCGGCAAGGGCCTCGAGAACGACGTCGCGCTCGGCCCGCGACAGCGACGTCCGGCCCGTGCGACGCCCGGCCGAGCGGTACTCGGGGGCCAGGTGTTCCAGGGCGATGTCCGATCCCGCTGACCGGTTCACCGCGGCGGCCAGCACGGCCTCGAGCTCGCGGACGTTGCCGGGCCAGTCGTGCACGCCGAGGGCCCGCAGGGTGCCCGGCAGGAGCTTGGGGACCGGGCGGCGGCTGCTGTGCGCGGCGAGGAGCGGCGGCGCCAGGTCGGCGATGTCCTCGACGCGGTAGCGCAGCGGCGGCACCGTGACCGAGAGCGGGAAGTGGTCGAGGACCCGGCCGGCCGGGGTCGCCTCGCCCCGCGTCCGCGCCGTCGCGACCACGCTCCCGGGGACCGCGGCGGCGACGATGCTCTCGACGCGCTCGGCGAGCTCGGGGACGAGCCGGTCGAGATGGCGGAGCACAACCGGGCCGCCGCCCGAGCAGAGCGTCCGCAGCCGGGCGATCCAGCCGGCCGGGTCGTCCTCGGCGAGCACCGCGTCGAGCACGGTGGCCGGTTCCCCGTCCGTCCGGCGCCGGTGCAGGTAGGTCGCCACGTGCAGCTTCCCGACGCCCGGCTCCCCGCAGACGAGCACCGCCCGGCCGGTCCCGACCGCGGCGTCGACGTCGGAGCGCAGCCGGTTCGCCGCGACGCTGCGGCCGACCACGCCGTCGTGGTCGGCCCGCCGGCGGGAGCGGTGCGGGGTCCGCCGGGCGATCGGCGACCGCCCGTCCGTGCGGGTGTGCGGACGCATCTCCACGAGCACGCCCGCCATCTCGCCCTTCTCGCCGATCCGCACGGCGGTGGCCTGGGCGACGACGTCGTGGGCGAGCTGGACCTCGCCGGTGCACTCGTCGCTGCTGCCCAGCATCCGGCAGGCCCAGTCCCACAGGGTGGCCTGGTCGGACAGGTCCAGGATCGCGGACGCGGCCGTGTTCGCCATGATGACGTCCTCGTTCAGCGACACGACCGCCGTCCCGGCGCGGCGGTTCGCCCTGACGAACCGGTCGAGGAGCATCCGCTCGCGCCTGGTGGTCTCCGCGTACATCCGCGACTCGATCTCGCGAACGGCCGCGAGCACCAGCGGCTTCATCGCCCCGTGGGCCTCCTCGACGCGGCACGTCACGTCGAGGACCCCCTCGACCCGGCCCGTCATCGGGTGGCGCACCGGGGAGCCGATGCAGGCGAAGTCCTGCAGGTTCTCGCGGAAGTGCTCGGCCCCGGCCACCGTGAAGGGCTTGGCCGCCTCGAGCGCGCTCCCGATGCCGTTGGTGCCGGTGAACTCCTCGGCGAAGACGAACCCGGGCGCGATCCGTGCCCTGTCGAGCACCCTGACCAGCGAGCGGCCACCAGCACGCCGGTCAATGATCTGGGCGTCGGTGTCGGCGAGGACGATCGAGACGGGGCTGTCCTCGAGCTGCTCGGCCAGGCGGTCGATGACCGGACCGGCGGCCCGCAGCAGACGCACCGGCCGTTCGAACTCCGGCCGGTAGGGCGCCTCCTCGCCGGTCGGTACGACGCCCACGAGCTGGCACCGTCTCCACGAGGAGAGGATCTCGGTGCGGAAGTCGGGGTCGAGCTCGTCGTCGTGCACGCCGGTGTCGAGCAGCCGCTCCCGTCGCGCGCGGGTCCTGTACCTCTCGTCGCTCGTACGCACAGGCTGCCCCTTCACCGTTGACGAAGGCCGGTGCTGTTGGTCGGTGATCCATCGAACCAGAGCGTTGTGTCACCGTACCGTCCGAAAGTGCGACAGTCCCCGCACAGCCGGGACGCTCGGGCGGATCATCCGGTACGCCCGGTTCACACACGGGCGCGACGGACGTCCTCGCTCGTCCGGCGCGCCCGCGTGTCGATCCGGTCAGTCGAGCTCGTACTGCGGGTAACCCCCTGCCCTGACCTCGTCCCACTTGCCGAAGTACGAGACCAGGCCACCCGAGTAGTTGAGCATCTGCGCCGGCTTGCCGGGGACGTTCGCCCCCCAGTACCAGGACCGTGCCCTGGTGAACAGCGATCCCTCGAAGAGCTCGTCGACGTGCGCCGTCCACTCCTTCTCGGCGTCACCGGTCGACTCGAACCGGGTGTGCCCGTGCTCGCGCAGGTGCTCGAGGAACTCGACCACGATGTCGCCCTGGTACTCCGCCGAGGTCGGGCCGTTGCAGAACCCCGACGGGCTCTGCGGTCCGTAGAGGAAGATCATGTTCGGGAACCCCGCCGTCGACAGTCCCATGAACGTGTCGACGCGATCGGCCCACTTGTCCTGCAACCGCTCGCCACCGACGCCCTGGATGTCGATCGCCATGATCCCGCCCCGGTTGTTGTCGAACCCGGTGGCCAGGGCGATCACGTCGCACTCGATCAGCCCGTTCCGCGTCACGACGCCCTTCGGCGTGATCTCCAGTACCGGCTCGTCGTTCTGGTCGACGAGCCGCACGCCGTCCCGGTTGAACAGGTCGAAGTAGTCCTGTTCGAGCGCGGGCCGCTTCACGCCGAACGGGTGCGGCGGCGTCTCGGGGGCCAGCAGCTCCGCGGTGACCGGGTCGTGCACGCGCTCGTGGACCTTCTCCCGCCAGAAGTCGTAGAACGTGCGGTTCACCGCCTCGTCGGCGAGCAGGTCGCTGTACATGCCCAACCAGATCGGGAAGCCGCCCTCGGCCCAGAACCGCTCGTAGGTGGCCCGCAGCTGCTCAGGACCCGCCGTCGCGCCCTGCTCGTCCATGAACGTGAAGTCGAAGCCCGCGAAGGCCGTGTAGCGCGTCGCGAAGCGCTCGGGCAGCCCCTTGCGGACCTCGTCGTTCGCGGCGTGGTCGAGGCTGCGCTGGCCCATCGGCAGCGCCAGGTTCGGCGTCCGCTGGAACAGCGTGACCTCGGCGGCCACCTTGGCCGCCTCCTGGAACACCTGCACCCCGCTGGCGCCGGTCCCGATGATGACGACCCGCTTGCCCGTCATGTCGATTCCGCCCTGCGGCCAGCGCGCCGTGTGGTGGCACTCGCCCTCGAAGGTGTCCGTCCCGGGGATGTCGGGGTAGAGCGGCTTCGACCCGAAACCCGTCGCGACGAGGACGACGCGAGCCCTCTGCTGCTTGCCGTCGGCGGAGACGACCGTCCATTCGCGGCGGTCCTCGTCCCAGCGCGCCTGCGCCGCGAACGTGTCGAACTCGATGTCCTTCGACAGCTCGAGCTTGCGGTCGACGTGCTCGAAGTACTCCCGGACCTCCGCGTGGTCCGGGAAGCGCTCCCGGAAGTCGAAGTCCTTCCACAGGTCCTTGTGCGCGAACTGGTAGATGTGCCCGACGGTGTCGGTCCGCGCGCCGGGGTAGCAGTTCCACCACCAGACACCGCCGAGACCACCGGCCGAGTCCCACACCTTCACGTCGAATCCCAGGTCACGGAGCCGGTCGAGCTGGTAGAGGCCCGAGAACCCGCCGCCGATGATGAGCACGTCGAGGACCCCGGCCGCCGTGTCGTGGTCGGTGGGGCCCGCGGGCTGCGTCGTCGTCATGTGTCGCTCCTCGTTCACGAGTCAGGGCCGCCGCCGTCGCCGGCACCTGATGAGAAAGGGATGGTCGTCGTTGTCGGCGGAATCGTCCGGGAAAGAGTCGGCGAACGAACTCGCCGGGCGCACGCCGAGCTCCACCGAATGTGGCGCGCTCAGGAGTAGACGTAACCGCGCGCAAGCTTGATGGGCTGCAGTTCTCTGGTTCCGTCGACGTGCGCGATCGCGGTCTCGTCGTGGCCGGGAAAGACCAGCGCGTCGTTCTCCTGCGCGATCTTCTCGATCTTCTCCAGGGACGTCCGCCACAGGTCGACGTCCCAGTAGATCAGCGGCTCAGCGACCGACTCGACGTAGTTGTCGTTGTGGTAGAGCGCGTCGGAGGTGAGCAGCACCGTGCCGGTGGTGTCGAGCTCTAGCTGCATGGCCATCTGGCCGGGCGTGTGGCCCGGCAGGTGGTGCAGCCGCACCCCACCGGCCAGCTCCGTGCCGTCGTCGGTGACGAGGGTGGGCTTCTTGTCCCCCAGGAACGCCCAGTCGACCTGGTTGAAGAAGTTCTCACTCTCCCGCAGGCCCATGACGTGCGCGTACTCGCGCTCGTGGACGACGATCTCGGCGCCCGCGTCCTCGAACAGCCGCAGCCCGCCGGCGTGGTCGGTGTGCAGGTGCCCGAACACCACGTACCGGAAGTCCTCGGGGCCGAGGCCCAGCGCCGCGAGCCGCCGCTCGATGTTCGCGTCGGTGCCGAGCTGGTCGAGGTTGACGGCCTCCAGCCACTCCGGCAGCCATTCCGCCGGGGCGTCGGGAGCCACTCCCGTCTCCCAGAGAATCCGCCCCTCGGGCGACTCGATGATGTACGCGATCACCGGGCAGTCGTAGGCGACACCCGTGTTGTGCGGCCGGTTCGACAACAGCGAGAGGTCCAGCTTCATGTGGCCGAGATGGACACCGCGGACGGTGACGCTCATCGTCCGGCACCCACGACGCCGCGTGATTTCGTGTTCATTCCGCTCCTGCTCCTCCACATCCGACGAATCAGGAATGTGACGCAGGATTGTGGGCGGTAGGTGACCGCACCCACTGTCCGAGAATGCAACACCGGGCCCGGGCGTGCGCCCGTGGAGCGAATCGGGACAGTTCCCGGCAGGAGCTCACCGTCCCTCGCCGACGTTGTCGATGCGGCGGGCGACGTGACGGTCGCGCCGCTGCGGCACCGCGTCGAGGACCTGGAGCAGCTCGTGCCCGCCCTGCTCGACCGCCTCGCCCCGGGCCGCGGCACGACCTGCAGCGACGACGCCATGGCCGTGCTGGCGCGCCGGGCATGGACGGGCAACGTCACCGAGCTCGGCGACGTCCTCCAGGCGACGCTGCGCCGCCGTCCCGTGGGCACCATCCGCCGCGACGATCTCCCGCCCTCGTGCTCCACCACGAGCCGCCGGGCGCTGTCCCCGATCGAGACCCTCGAGCGGGACGCCATCGTGCAGGCACTCGCCGAGACCGACGGGAACCGCAAGAGCGCCGCCGCCCGGCTCGGGATGTCCCGGTCCTCGCTCTACCGCAAGATCCACGCGTTCGGCATCGACGCGACCGGGTCCGCGCACCGCTGAGGACCGGGCGGCGCCGAGGACCCGGGCGGGGCTTCACCCGAGCGTGGTCTCCGCGGCCCCCGACGGCTCCGGGTCCGGCAGCCGCCGCATGCGCAGCGAGTTGACCAGGCCGGCCGTGGCGGCGAGCAGCGGCACGAGCAGCCCGATCTGGAGCGCGAACGGACGGGCCTCGGTGTTGATCCGGATGATCTCCTGCCGGATCGGCTCGGGCTGGGTGACGAGCAGCTCTGCGAGCTTGGTGTTGCTCATCAACTCGGCGTCCTCCTCCAGCACCTGGGCGACCTGCTGCTTCTCGGCGGGCGGCAGGACGGTGCTGGCGTTCACATCGGCCGTGAACGTCCACGCCAGGGAGGCCAGCATGATCGCGCCGGCGAACGCGAGGCCGAAGGAGAGCCCGAACGACCCGGCCGCCGAGTTGACCCCGGCCGCCTCGCTCACCCGCTCCTCCGGAACGGGGGACAGCGTGTAGTTGTTCAGCTGCGACACGAGCAGCCCCAACCCGGCTCCGGCGACCACGAGCGGACCCACGAGCGCCCAGCCGGTCCCCGCGCGCGGCACGAGCGGCAGCAGGACGGCGACCCCCACCACGACCAGCCCGAACCCCACGCCGACGACGGTGCTCGGCCGCCGCCGGCCGCTCCGCCTCCCGGCCACGATCGCGAGCGCGAACATGCTCAACGACAGCGGCGCGATCGTCAGCCCGGCCTCCATGGCGTTGTACTCGAGCACCATCTGCAGGAAGATCGGCAGCACGATCATCGTGCCGCCCAACGCGATCTGCTGCAGCATCTGCTGCGAGACCCCCACCCGGAAGAGCCCCGACGAGAACAGCCCCGGGTCCAGCAACGCGGGCTCGGCGCGACGGGCCCGCCGCCGCAACCAGAACACCAGCGCCACCAGCCCGACGACGCCGATCCCGAGCACCAGGCCGACCCGTTCCCCGCCCTCCTGCCAGACCAGGATCCCGAGCACCAGCCCGCCCATCCCGACGACCGAGAGCAGGGCCCCGACCACGTCCACGCCCCGGGGGCCGGTGTAGGGCACGTCGTGTACGAGCTTGGCGCCCGACAGCACCACCACGATCACGACGACCTCGAGCGCGAAGCCGACCCGCCACGACAGGTACGTCGTGATGAAGCCGCCGAGCAGCGGGCCCACGGCGGCCGCGATCGCCGCCGCCGCGCCGACCAGTGCGTACACCTTCTTGCGCGCGGCCCCGTCGAAGTTCCCGTGGATCAGCGACTGCATCGCGGGCAGCAGCAGCGACGCGCCGAGCCCGCCGATCACGGCCCAGAACACGATCACCGCGGTGAGGCTCTGGGCCAGCGTCATCGCGGTGGCGCCGACGGCGTAACCGAGCAGTCCGACCAGGTAGGCGCGCTTGCGCCCGATGAGGTCGCCGACCTTGCCGCCGATGAGGATGAACGCCGCGGACACCAGCGCCTCGAGCGCGATCGCGGACTGCACCCCGCTCACCGTCGTGCCCAGGTCGCGGACCACCGCGGAGATCGAGACGTTCATCAGCGACGTGTCGACGACCAGGACGAACATCGCCATGGCCAGCAGGAGCCCGAGCGTGCGCTTGCTCCGGTCCAGCTGCGGGGTGCCGGCACCCCCGCCCGTGCTCATGCCGGACTGCCGTCGTGCGCCGCGAGCCCGTGCGGCCCGGGCGGGGCAGGTGTCACCAGCTCCGGAACCGGACGCAGCAGGCCCAGCCCGAAGAGCCGCTCCAGCCGGCGCACCGTGTAGGGGTGCGAGCGCGGCAGCTGCGCGAGCCCGACCCAGAATCCCCGCAGGGCACGGCCCTGCCGGACCAGGGCGGGCACGTCGACGTCGTGCTCGGTGTGCCGTCCCGAGGCGAGCAGGACCAGCCCTGTCGCGCCGTGGGGGGCGAGATGGGCGCCGTGGCGGTCGCAGGAGTACTCGCGCAGCCGCGAGAGGGCCTGCCCCAGCAAGGGGATCCGCTCGGAGTAGGCGACGGAGAGCTGGTACCACAGCGCGACGTGGTGCAGCCGGATGTGGCCCAGCTCGTGGCCCAGGATGAAGCACAGCCCGTCGCGGTTGCCGCGGTACAGGTTGGTGAACAGCTCGTTGGACAGGACCACGTAGTCGTGTCCCGTGGCCTGCGCGGCGAACGCGTTGAGCGAACCGTTGCCGTTCGCCAGGAAGATGTCCGGCCTACGCCGCAGCCCGAGCCGGGCCGCGTACTCCTCCGCGACGCCGTAGAGCTCGGGGTACTGCTCCGGCGACAGCTGGACGGCGGTGCCGCGGGTCGAGGCGCGCTGCGTCTCGCGGACCACGACGAGGGCGGGCACGAGCAGCAGCAGGCCGAACAGGGCCCCTCTGATCGCGTTCGCCCACGCCGTGCCCTGCAACGCCGCCGGTACGAACGGCAGCACCACGGCGGCCCGCACGATCCCGGCGACGACTGCCAGGTTGAGGACCACCATGAACACGTAGAACGGGATCTCGGCGCGGTGCCGGAGCCGGTTCGGCGCGGGTGCGGTCGAGCTCGTTGACATCACACGTCCCCGGTTCCGGCGTCGCTTCAGTGAGCGGGCTCGCCGAGCGACCGACCGAGCGCCTTCGCCTTCAGCGCGTCGTACTCCTCCGGGGTGATCGCACCCTGGTCGAGCAGTCGTTTGGCGTCGGCGATCTGATCGGTCGGACCGCTACCGGCCCCGTTCGCCCCCGCGATCCGGCGGACGTCGTGCTCGTAGGCCTCACGGGCGGCGGCCGCGTCGGACCGGCGCCGCTCGCCCATCTTCCGGCCCTCCGCGATCAGGTACACGAGCGACCCGACGATCGGCAGGAAGATGATCACGATGGTCCAGATCGCCTTGCTCCAGCCGCCGATGTCGTCGCGCCGGAAGATGTCGCCGAAGATGACGAAGATCATCCAGAACCAGAGGACGAACCCGAAGAACACGAGCATCGTCCAGAACAGGTCCAGCAACGGGTAGGTGTCCTGTGCGAGCAGCATCTCCAACCCCTTCTCTCCAGGTGGTCACCCGTCGCGAACGGGTGGGTCAGGGCCGGAATCGCTCCGGCGGGAGGCGGTCGTGTCAGGCGGTGTCGCCGCGGTAGCCGGCGAGCGCCCAGATCACGAGCACGTCGAGGGCGATGATCACGATCGCCCAGACCGGGAAGTACGGCAGGAACGCGAAGTGCGCGATGAGGTTGATCCCGGCGGCCACGATGCCGACGACGCGCGCCCACGTCGCGCCCCAGAGCACGCCCACCCCCGCCGCACCGAGCACGACGGCGAGGACCAGGTGGATCCAGCCCCACGTCGACACGTCGAGCGTGTAGAGGTAGTCGGGCGTCCGGACGTAGATCTCGTCCCGCATGATCGCCACGATGCCGACCAGCACGCCGAGCAACCCGGCGAGCATCATCAGGACCGCCGCGAACAGGGCCATCGTCGTGGTGGCGGCGGCCGCGGCGGCGCTCCGGTGCGGCGTGGTCCGAGTGGTCATCACGACCCCTTTCACGAATACCGTCGAGACGTGATGATCGCCCGTGCCGACAGCCGTCATGCCACCCGAGATGGGTGATTGCGGACCCCGAGCAGCAGGTCGTTCCGGGGTACGGGCCAGGATCGGACGGCGCTGCGAGCCAGGATCAGGACGACGGCGCCGTCGAGGCCGACGGAACAGCCGGACACCCGGATCGGACGCTGTCCAGGATGGGCTTCGCGGCGGCCTGGACCTGCGCGACGGAGCCCGCGAGCACGCCCAGCTTCGCCGACAGCGACGTCTGGTCCTGGATGCCCGAGATCGTCGTCTGCAGCGACGCGAGCGCCTGCTTGAGCGCGTCGACCTGCGGACCGAACTGCGCGGCAGCGGCGGTGCTGAGGTTCTGCCCGGCGACGGCCAGGTTCTGCAGGGCGGCCTTGACGCCCTCCGTACCGACCTTGGTCGCATCCAGCTGCAGGATCGCGTTCGCCGCCGTCTGGAACTCCGCGGCGGCGCCGCACAGCTGGGGCGAGTAGCCGGTGGACGTCGGCGCCGCCGCCGTCGTCACCGGTGGCGGGGGCGGAGCGGACGCCGGGGCCACCGACGGTGACGCGGAGCATCCCGCCAGCGTCACGAGGCCGAGCAGACCGGCGGTGGCGGCGAGGGACACGCGCCGGGTCCTTCGCCGCGTGACGCTGCGGACGGTGTTCACGATGGCCTCCAACGGTCGGGGGCGACGGTCGAACCGTCGCCCGGGGGGGGGCACGCGGGCCGTGTCCCCGAGCGGCGCTCAGCGCCCGTGCACCGCCTGGTCGACGACGATCGCCAGGCGGGCGAGCACCTCCTGGCCCTCGCCCCGGGTCACCACCCCGCGGTCGACAGCGGCCTCGACCTCCGCCCGCAGCACCGCGAGCAGCACACCGGCCCGGTCACCGACCCGTGCCGACACCACCCCTCCGGTTCCCGGGCGACCTGCCGACACGGAGCGCAGGAAAAGGGGGCCGGGTTCGCCGGCGGGTTGTGCCATCTCAGCGCCTCCTCGACCCGCGGTGCGGCACGCCGCCCGCCACGTTCCGCCGAGTGTCGGGCCCCGGGGATCGCCGGAGGTCACCCTCCAGGGGTGGTTGTTGCGTCGCGCCGGCCGGCCTCCGATCCTGTTCGCTCCTCGGACCGCTGGTCACGCGGTGTGCGGGTGGACGGGACCGAACCGACGGGGTACCGCAGGGATCGCCGGGCCGACGGTGCCGGCGCGGAGCGCACGATCACCGCCACAGCCGGCCGGGCGCTCGAGGCGCACGCGCCGGATCGTCCACGACGGGCGTCGTCGACGTCCCTGCACCGGGCGGGGCTGCCGCGTCAGACCAGCAGGCCCCGGGCCGCGGCCGTGGCGGCGGCGTCGGCGCGGTTGCGGCAGCCGGTCTTTGCCAGGACGTGCTCGACGTGGGTGGCGACGGTGCGAGCCCCGACGCCGAGGGCACCGGCGATCTCACCGTTGCTCGACCCGTCGGCCAGCGCGGCGAGGACCTGCAGCTCGCGCACCGTCAGGCCCGCGGGCGGCGCCACCTCGCGGTGCAGGACGACGACTCCCGACCGCGCGCGGTACATCTCCAGCGCGTAGGTCGCATCGCGATGCACCAGCAGATGACGAACCGGGCCGCGGACCCGTGCGATCGCGGCCGTGAGCGCCGCGCTCCCGACCAGCTCGACGTGCGGGCGCGCGGACAGCGGCAGGACCCGCCCGTCGGGCGCGACGAGCATCCCCTCGGTGATCCCGTCGTCCAGCCGCGCCGTCGCGGGCTCGGGCGGCGGAACGGGGTCGAGGGCGGCGCCGAGTTCGGGGCCGAGCAGTGCGAGCAGCGCGACGGTGTCGTCGTCGGGATGACGCGAGTCGAGCGTGCTCGCGTTGAGCATGCCGACGTAGCGGCCGTCGGGCGCGTACAGGCACTGGGTGACCCCGTCCCGGAACCCGCTCGGCCCGATGACCAGGTCGAAGATGTCCCCGCGCCGGAGCCGCACCGGCAGGTCGCGAACCCTGGTCGGCACACCCGTGGTCTTGACGGCGCCGAAGAGCGGATCGGTGTGCATGCTCTCGTCGAGGAAGGTCGTCAGGGGTGCCGGGTAGGACGACGCGAGGGCGCGGTGCCGGCCGAGCACCGGGTCCCACACCGACAGCGCCAGGCAGTCCGAGGGCACGATGGTCCGCAGGCACTCCGCGACCGCGAGGGCGGACCCGACGCTGCGGCTACCGTTGCGGCGCAGGAACGACCGCAGCTCGTAGGCCGTGCCCAGCGCGGTCATGCCCGGAAACGCTACCCCGCCGACCGCATCCGTCAATCGACCGATCACAGCCGTCGGTGCCGCTCCTAGCGTCGCCTCCGCCCACCCAGACGGAGGTAGCGATGAAGCCCAGTGAGTACGCCGAACTCGACGCGACCGCGCTCGCCGCACTGATCCGGAGCGGGGAGTCGTCCGCCGACGAGGTCGCGCAGGCGGCCGTCGCCGCGCTCGAGGACGTGCAACCGAAGGTCAACGGGCTCGTCAGCGGCCCGTTCGAGCGCCCGCTCGAGCATGCCGCCGACGGGCCGTTCGCCGGCGTGCCGTTCGCGATCAAGGACCTCATCACGCATGCGGCCGGTGTGCCCACCCGCTCCGGGACCCGCCTGCTCGGCGACGGCGTGCCGATGCCGACCGACACCTACCTGATGGCCCGCTTCCGCCGCGCGGGCCTGGCGACCCTCGGCCTCACCGCGACCCCGGAGCTCGGGTTCAACGCGAACACCGAGGCCGTCGCGACCGGGTCGGTGCGCAACCCGTGGGACCTCGATCGCAGCCCCGGCGGGTCGAGCGGGGGATCCGCGGCACTCGTCGCGGCCCGCGCGCTGCCCGTCGCCCACGCCAACGACGGCGGCGGCTCCATCCGCATCCCCGCGGCCGCGTGCGGGCTCGTCGGGCTCAAGCCGAGCCAGGGCCGGGTCACCCCCGGCCCCGACTACGCCGACCCCCTGCTGGGACTCGGGATCGAGTTCGCCCTGACCCGGACGGTGCGCGACTGCGCGGGCCTGCTCGACGCCGTGCACGGGTACGCGGCCGGGGACCGCTACCGCCTGCCCGATCCCGCCCGCCCGTACGCCGACGAGGTGCGCGCCGGCAGCAGGACCCTGCGCATCGCGTTGCACACCGAGCCGTTCACCGGCAACGGCCCGGTCGATCCCCGGTGCGTCGCCGCCGTCGAGTCCGTCGGCCGGACGCTCGAGGAGCTCGGCCACCACGTCGAGCGGGCCGCACCCGCGCTCGACGCCGACGCCTTCGACGACGCCAACCTCGTCGCCTGGTGTTCCTTCCTGGCCGACGGTGTCGACACGCTGGCCGCCGCGCTCGGCGTCGAGCCGGGTCCGGACAACCTGGAGGCGACCACCCGCGCCTGCGCCGACTTCGGCCGGACCCTGCGCGCCGCCGACATCTACGCGGCCGAGCGGGTGTTCAACACGACCCGTCGCGCGGTCGCGGCCTTCCACGAGACCTACGACCTCGTGCTCACCCCGACGATGAACGCGCCCAACACCGCCGCGGGCCACCTGAACGCCGACGACCCGTCGCTGGACGCGCGCGGCTGGTACGACCGGATCTTCGGCACCGCGGGCTTCACGGCCGTGTCCAACGTGACCGGGAACCCCGCGATCAGCCTGCCGCTCGGGACCACGGCCGAGGGCTGGCCGATCGGGGTCCAGCTCATGGCCCCCTACGCCGAGGAGGCCACGCTGATCGCCCTCGCCGGTGACCTCGAACGCGCCCTGCCCTGGGCCGACCGGCGGCCCGCGGTCGCAGTGGGCTGACCAGGACCGGACGAGGAGCGCCGCGCGTCCGGGGGCGACACGTCGGCCCCGGCCGGGGAGCGGCAAGCGTGGACGATCGGCTTCATCCTCCTCGGGTGACGCCCGGCCCGGGGACGCTGCCGCAGGCTGGGGCCACCGAGTCGCCGGTCCGAGGAGCCTCCGATGCGGCGGTTGCCACCCATCGCGGAGCCGATCACGGGTGCGCGGGGATGACCACCGACCCGCCACCCCGGACCGACACCGGCCCGGCCGAGCCGTCGCCCGACGGCGGCAGCGCGCCCGCCGACCTTCCGCCCCGGACCGGCACCGCCCCGGCCGGGTCGCCGTCCGACGGCGGCAGTGCCCCCATCGCCCCGCCGGCGGCCGACGCGCCGACCGCCGATCCCGGACACAGCGGAACCCGGCGGCGGGTCGACGCCGTCACTGCTCGCTACACCCGGACCCGGGCACGCCTCGACGCCAGCGCCGCCGGGCACCTGCAGCGGCGGATCGTCGAGGTCGACCTGGCCAACCAGGCCCTGATCCTCGCGGCGCTCGCATTCATGCTGCTCGTCCCGGCGCTGGTCAGCCTGCAGGCGGTGATCCCGCTCGGGGCCACCGGGGGCGGGCTCACCGACGTCGCACGCCGGCTCGGGCTCACCGACCAGGCGACCAGCGACCTGCAGACGCTGTTCCCCGGCCGGGAGGCCGTCCGGGGCGCGACGACGATCTTCGGTGCGGTCCTCACCCTGGTGTCCGCGTTCTCCTGGCCCGCGGCCCTGCAACGCGGTTACGAGCTGGCGTGGGGCCTGCCGTCGGCGGGATGGCGCGCGCTGTGGCGACCGCTGCTGTGGCTGGGGACGTTCGCGGTGTTCGGGAGCTTGTGGGGACTGTCCGGTCCGCTCGTCACCGGTTGGGTCCGGGCCATCGTCCCGATCATCATCGGGCTCCCGATCGCCATCGGGTGGGCCTGGTGGACCCAGCACCTGCTGCTCGGCGGCCGGATCGGGTGGCGACCCCTGCTGCCCGGCGCGATCGCCATCGGCATCGGCCTGCTGGGGCTGCGGATCGCGGCGTCGCTGTACCTGTCGAGGTCGATCGTCAGCCACCATCGCGAGTACGGCCCGTTGGGGATCGTGTTCGTCCTGCTGTCGTGGCTGGTCGCCTTCGGGGTGGTGATGCTCGGCGGCGCGCTGCTCGGGGTGTTCCTGCGCGAGCACCGGCAGCGCCGCGCACTCGCCGCGAGTTCGAGCCCTGCCGGTGACGACGCCGACCCGACACCGCCTCAGTCCCAGCAGCCCCAGCCCTGACCGCCCGCCGCGTCCCGAGCACCCGACGCCGCGCGGCAGCGCGGCATCCGGGTCCGGTCCGTGGTGACCGTCGCTCGCCGTCGACGGCCGGACCACGGGGAGGACGCGGCGCGTGCGAGACCGCCGTCCTCGACGGGATCCCGGACCATCGCTCGGTGCTCACCGTCGCAGAGCAGGCCGCCGACGACACGATGATGATCTGCGTGTCCCGCTCCTGCTCCGCCCGCCTGGTGCTCGATCTCTGATCCCGCGGGCGGCGGGACCGGCGCGCACGGTGGACCGCATTGTCCGGATCCGGGAGGCTGCAGACGTCACCGACGGAAAGGACCCCGCTCATGGCCTCCGGCTCCCGCACCACCTGGACCGTCATCGACCGCGCCCACGACGCGCTGCGCGTTGCCGTCGCCGCCGTCGGCGAGGACAACTGGCAGCTGCCCACACCGTGCTCGGAGTGGACGGTCACCCAGGTCCTGCAGCACGCCGCGGGCGACCAGCTCGGGTTCGCGGCCGCGATCACCGGCGAGCCGGGCCCGACCGAGAACCCGTTCGCCCCCTCCGGCCACATCGACGGCTCCCCCGTCGAGCTCGCCGAGTCCACGATGGCCGCGGCCGCTCGGGCCTGGGACCGGATCGACCCCGCGGCCGAGACCGCCCCCGTTCCGGTCCCCCCGCACGCACTCCCCCCGGCCGTCGGCGCCGGCGCGTGCGCGCTCGACGCCGCGGTCCACGCGTGGGACATCGCCGTCGCCGTCGGCGCTCCGTCGCCACTGGACGCCGAGCAGGCGGCCCGGCTGCACGAGACGGCGCTGCTGATAGTCGAGCCGTTGCGCCAGTACGGCGCGTACGCGGCGGCGCTCGACCCGCAGCCCGCCGACGACGCCGTCGCGGCGCTGCTGCGCTACCTGGGTCGCGACCCCGGGTGGTCCCGCTGACGTGCCCCGGGGGACCGGGAGTGCGCGGCACGGACGTCGCCGCCGACGCTGGTCCTCCGGGGCCTCGCCGGTACCGGACCGGTCAGCTCGACCCGGTGCGGTACTCGGTGGCGATGTACTCGGCCTGCCGGATCGCGAGCGCCACGATCGTGAGGGTCGGGTTCGCCGCCGCGCCGGTGGTGAACACGCTGCCGTCGGAGACGAACAGGTTCGGCACGTCGTGCGCACGCCCGAACCGGTCGACGACCCCGTCCCCGGGGCGCCGGCTCATCCGGCAGGTGCCCAGGTTGTGGGTCGAGGGGTAGGGCGGCGTCTCGACGACCCGCGTCGCCCCGACCGCGTTGTAGACGGCCGCGCCCTGCCGCTGGGCGTGGCTGCGCATCGCGACGTCGTTCGCGTGGTCGTCGAAGTGCACGTTGGCCACGGGCAGCCCGTGCGCGTCGACGGTGCCCCCGGACAGCGTGACGCGGTTGGTCTCCTGCGGCATGTCCTCGCCGACGATCCACATGCCGGCGGTGTTGAGGTAGCCGTCGACGATCTCGGTCAGCGACGGGCCCCAGCTGCCCGGCGCGACGAACTTCGCGAAGAACGCCGGGCCGAGCGCGATCGTCTCCATGTAGTAGCCGCCGACGAAGCCCCGGTCGGTGTCGAGGCGCGACTCGTCGGCGATCACGCCCGCCATCGTCTCGCCGCGGTACATCCGGACGGGTTTGTCGAACTGGCCCCAGACCGTGGCGGTCGTGTGGCGCATGTAGTTCCGACCGACCTGACCGGACGAGTTCGCCAACCCGTCGGGGAACCCGGCCGAGGCCGAGAGCAGCAACAGCCGTGCGGACTCGATCGAGTTGCCCGCCACGCACACCACCGCGGCCCGCTGACGCCGGAGACTGCCGTCGCGGTCGACGTAGAGCACGCCGGTCGCCCGGCCGGTCGAGTCGTGCAGGATCTGGACGACGTGACTCTCCGGGCGCAGGTCCAGCAACCCGGTGGCCTCGGCCTTGGGCAGTTCGGCGACCAGGGTCGACCACTTCGACCCGTGCTTGTCGCCCTGGAAGTTGAACCCGTCCTGGACCGTCGCGGGCCGACCGTCGTAGGGCTCGGCGTTGGTGGCGTAGGGACCGGTGGCGTAGTCGCGGTAGCCCACCTTCTCCGCACCGTTGGCGAAGACCTTGTAGTTGTTGTTGGCCGGCAACGGCGGACGCCCGTGCCGGTGCGAGACACCCATCTTGATCTCGGCCCGGTCGTAGTAGGGCTCGAGCTCGGAGAGCGTGATCGGCCAGTCGAGCAGGTTCGCCCCGTCGAGGTCGCCGTAGGTCGAGCGGGCGGTGAGCTCGTGCGCCTTGAACCGCGGGCAGGCACCCGCCCAGTGCGTCGACGTGCCACCGACGGCCTTGACGATCCAGGCCGGCAGGGTCGGGAAGTCGCGGGCGATGCCCCAGCTCCCGGTCGCGGTCCGCGGGTCGGTCCAGGCCATCTGGTCGAAGGCCTTCCACTCGTCGTTGTGGTAGTCCGCCCCCGTCAGGTGCGGACCGGCCTCGAGAACGACGGTCTTGAACCCGCGCCGGCACAGTTCGTTCGCGAGGGTGCCGCCACCGGCTCCGGAGCCGACGACCACCACCACATCGGAGTCGTCGTGGTCGAATCGCGTCATGCCGGGGCCTCCTGGCTCTCGATGCGGGGGTCGGGCAGCCAGTCCAGGTCGTCGAACCCGCGGTCGACGTAGCCGCCCTTGTCGTACGAGGCACCCTCGTAGCCGAGGACGTCCCACACCTCGTGGTCGTCGTAGAGGGCCACGATCGCCACGTCCAGGACCGCGGTGAGGAACGGGGTCCCGGTGAGCTCCCTCAGCACGACCCCGGCGGTCTCGCCGTCGAGCTGCGAGAACGCGACGTCGCGCTGCTCGTCGAGATCGCTCAGCCCCTGCAGCAGCAGCGCGTGCAGGCGCGGGTCGGCGGCAGCCGCGTCGGCGACCGCGCCTGCCGTGCGCTCGTAGGGACCGAGCGGGAACGTGCGGTGCGGGAACGCGGCCCGCAGCAGGTCGACCAGCGTTCGGCGCTGGCCGTCGGACATCAGGGTTCTCACGGTGTTGTTCCTTCCATGTGTCGACGACCCCGGCGCGGACGGTCCGAGCAGGGTCGTGATCGGGCGGGTCGTGATCGGGCGGGCCGGGGGAAGCGGGCAGGCGAGGACTGCGCGACGGCCGGCGTCGCGCGGGTCGGGACCGCAGCGTCGTACGGGCGCCTACCGGGCGGACCCCTCGCGCGTGTCCCGGAGGCCGTAGACCTCGATCCGGCGGTACAGGGTCGCTCTGCTGATCCCGAGCCGGACGGCCGCCTCGGTCATCGTGATGCCCGGCTCGGCCAGGCAGCGCAGGATCTCGTCGCGCTCGACGGTCTCGATCCGCGAGAGGACCCGCCGCGGGGCACCGCTGACGAGCTCCGCCGGCAGGTGCTCGACGTCGACCATGTCGCTGCGGGCCGCGGCGATGTCGACCACGCTGCGGAGCTGCTCGACGTTGCCGGGCCAGTCGTAGGCCGTGAGGCTGCGCCGGGCCGCCGCGGTGAACCCGACCTCGCGATGCCGCCGCCGCGCGGCGAACGCACTGGCCAACGGCAGGATGTCCGCGCGACGCCGCCGCAGCGGAGGCAGCTCGACGTAGGTGTCGACGAGCGGGCGCAGGGGCTCGGGCACCGTGCTCGCGTCGCGCGCGGTGAACGCGACGGCGGGCCGAGGCCCGTCGGGACCGGCGTCCGGGGCCGACGCCACCCCGTGGAGATGCCCGCTCAGCTTCGTCGCGGCGAGGGAGGACAGCTCGTCGACCTCGCTCACGACGATGCTCGTCGCCTCCTTGCCCAGCTCAGGGCCCCAGAGGTCCAGCCACGCCGCGGTGTCCCGCGGGGCGGGCGGGCGCGCCACCAGCACCCGGCCACGCGGATGGGTCCGCGCCAGCGCCTCCGTCAGCAACGACCGCCTGCCGACACCGTCCTCGCCGACGACGGCGACCACCCGACCCGCCGAGAGGGCCGCCTCGACCTCCGCCACGGCCGTGCGCCAGCCGGCCGAGAGCGCCACGGCCGACGTCCCCGGTGGACGCAGGAACACCCGGAACACCTGGCCGTGCGGGGCCGGTCGCGGCGACCGCCCACGATGGCGCGCCAGCATCAGGGCCGTCGTGCTGCTGGCAGCACTCTGCGCGAGTGCCAGCAGCATGTTGTCCGACTGCTGCGCCCACGTCGTCAGGTTGACGGTGCCCGCCAGCTCGCCGGTGACCGGATCCAGCACGGGTGCAGCCGCGCACGTGTAGCCCCAGAGCTCGGCACAGAAGTGCTGGTCGGCACGCACGAGTGCGGGTGCGCGGTCCGCCAGCGCGAGACCCAGGCCGGTCGTGCCGGCCTCGCGCTCGCCGTAGTCGAAACCCGGTGCCAGGTAGACCGAGTCCAGCGCCGACAGCAGTGACCGCTCGCGGCACAACCGGGTGAGCACGACCCCGTCCGGATCGGTCAGCATCAGGCTGATCGGCTCGTTCGCCAGCGTCTCCTGCAGACCGCCGATGACGTCCAGTCCGGAGCGGAAGAACAACGACTCCTCGTCCACCGATCCGCTGAACGCCGGCGCGACCTCGTCGAGTGACGCGCCGAACTCGGTGCTGCGCCGCCACGACGCGGCGAGCCGGTCGGAGACGACGGAACCCGCGCCGACCGCGACCGGCCGTGCGATCTGCTCCCGTTCCGAGAGCGAAGCCGAACCGTCCATCCCCCGCGAACCTCCGACGCGTCGATGCGCTCATCAGCGGTTCGAACTGTGGCACACGGGGCGCGGCCGTCGCACCGGCTCGACGTCTCAGCCTGAGACAACGGCATCGCCGGTGCGCGGCACCCTCCCCGACCGGTCGCGTCGGCGCATGTCGTACCTCGACGACGCGCGACCCGGGCGAGACCGTGACCGCGGGGCCGACCGCCACCCTCGCCCGCCGCCGCGATCCCCGCTAGGGTAAGCGGCCCCGTCGCAGGTGGGGGTGGCTGATGAGCCGAGCAACCGAGGACGCGCCGGCCGAGGCCGCTCCGCCCGCGGACCCGGCGGCGAGTCCGCTGCCCGAGGAGCTGCACCGGCTCTACGCCCGCCACGCCGCGGCCGCCGTCGTCGGCTTCGACGATCCCGCCGACGCGCTCGACGCCGCTGCTCGCGCGCACCTCCGCCTCGCCGCCCGCCGCGCCCCCCGGACCTCGGTCGTCGACATCCACGGGGACCTCGAGAGGGACGGCCGCGCGGAGATCGACGGGGACATCGGCGGGGACGTCCCCGGCGACATCGAGGAGGCCGCGGGCTCCTCGACCGTCGTCGACCTGGTCACCGACGAGACCCCCGCGCTGGTGCCGTCGGTGCTCGCCGGGATCGGACGGGTCGGCCGGCAGGTCCACCACGTCGTGCACGCGATGGTCGTGGTGCGTCGGGACCCCGACGGGCGGCTGCGCGCCGTCGACGCCGCCGCCGACCCGGACGACCCGCCCGCCGGCGCTCTCGTCGAGGCCTGGATACGGCTCGGGCTCGACCCGGCCGCACCCGAGGAGGGCGAGGATCTCGGCGCCGAGCTCGACGAGGTGCTCGCGGCCGTACACGACGTCGCCGCCGACGTGGCCCGCCTCGCCGACACCGTGCTGGCCGTGGCCGCGGAGCTCTCCGGGGCCACCGAGCTGTCCGGCGCGAACGCCTCGACCGAGCGCGACGACGCGGCGCGGCTGCTGCACTGGCTCGCCGACGGCCACTTCAGCTTCCTGGGCTATCGCCGGTACGAGGCCGTCGGCACGACGCTGCGGGCCGTGCCGGGTTCGGGGTTGGGCGTGTTGCGTCACAACGGAGTCCGCGACGGCATCCCCGATGTGGTCGGCGACCGGCCGCTGGTCGTGCTCACCCGCGCCGACGCCCCCAGCCGGGTGCTGCGCCCGGAGTACCCCTACGACGTCGTGATCGGGATCGTCGACGAGCACGGCCACACCGTCGGGGGGCACCGGTTCATCGGGCTGTTCACAACCGCGGCCCTGCACGAGCACGTCCTGGACACCCCGATCGTCGAGCGGCGGGTGCGCGCCGCGATCCATCGGGCGGGAGTGCCGGTCGAGTCCTGGAGCGGCCAGCAGCTGCTCGACGTGCTGTCGCGCTGCCCGCGCGAGGAGCTGTTCTGGGCGAGCGAGCAGGCCCTGCACGAGACCGCCGTCGGGGTGCTGACCCTGGCCCACGACCGGCGGCTGCTGCTGACGGTGCACGCGGAGCCCTACGGCCGCTTCCTGTCCTGCCTGGTGTATCTCCCCCATGACCGCTACTCACCGCAGGCGCGCTCGGCGATGCAGCGGGTGCTGCTGCGCGAGCTCGACGGCTGGCGTGTCGACCACAGCGTCACCGTCGGGGAGACGGGGCCGGTGCAGGTGCACTTCACCGTCCACGTGGGCGCGGCCGCGCCCCCACCGGATCGGGAGCGGCTGCGCGCCCAGCTCGCCGCGGCCATCCTGACCTGGGACGACTGGGTCATCGACGCGGCGGGCAGGGACGCCGAGCAGATCGCGGAGTACCTGCCGGGGCTGCCGCAGGCCTACCGCGACGACGTCGACCCGGTGCGCGCGGTCGCAGATCTGCGACGCGTGCGCGACCTTGGCGTCGATCCGCACCTGGAGCTGGCCGGTGAGCCCGACGACCTGCACTTCCGGCTCGTCGTGGCCGGCGCCCCGGTGTCGCTGTCGGCGGTGCTGCCGGTCCTGCAGAGTCTCGGCGTCGACGTCCTCGACGAGCGCTCCTACGAGATCGTCCGGCCCGACGGGGTCGGCTGCCGGCTCTACGACTTCGGGCTCTCGGCCGACGCCGCGACCCGGCTCCCGTTGTCGGGCCGCGGCGGGCAGGACGCCCGCGACCGGTTCTGCGCGGCGTTCCACGCGGCCTGGTCGGGGGCCGCGGAGACCGACCGGTTCAACGCCCTGGTCCTGCACGCCGGCCTCGGCTGGCGCGAGGTCGCGGTGCTGCGCGCCTACGCGCGCTACGCGTCCCAGCTCGGCGGCCCGTTCGGGCGACGATACGTCGCCGACATCCTGCTCGCGCACCCCGACGCGGCACGGGCGCTGGTCGCACTGTTCCGGGCCCGCTTCGATCCGGCGCCGCCGGCGGCCACCCTGGAGCGGCGGTGCTCCGAGGCGCTCGCCACCGCGCGGGCCCTGATCGACGACGTCACCAGCCTGGACGCCGACCGGATACTGCGGGGACACCTGTCGATGATCATGGCGACGTTGCGGACGAACTGGTTCCGGGATCGGCCGTACTTCTCCTTCAAGATCGATCCGGGTGCGGTGCCGGACATGCCGTCCCCGCGGCCACGGTTCGAGATCTTCGTGTACTCGCCGCGGATGGAGGGGGTGCATCTGCGGTTCGGGCCGGTCGCTCGGGGCGGGTTGCGCTGGTCGGACCGTCCGCAGGACTACCGGACCGAGATCCTGGGACTGGTCAAGGCACAGATGGTCAAGAACGCGGTGATCGTGCCGGTGGGGGCCAAGGGCGGATTCGTGGTGGCCGCGGCGGCGCCGGACCCGGCCGAGGTGGAGGCCTGCTACCGGATCTTCATCGCGGCGCTGCTGGACGTGACCGACAACCTTGTCGACGGGGCGACGGTCGCGCCGCCGGGGGTGGTGCGCCACGACGGGGACGACTCCTACCTGGTGGTGGCCGCGGACAAGGGCACGGCGCGGTTCTCCGACGTGGCCAACGAGGTCGCCGCCGAGTACGGCTTCTGGCTCGGCGACGCGTTCGCCTCGGGTGGCTCGGTGGGCTACGACCACAAGGCGATGGGCATCACCGCGCGCGGCGCGTGGGAGTCGGTGAAACGCCACTTCCGCGAGCTGGGGGTGGACACCCAGTCGCAGGACTTCACCGTGGTCGGGATCGGGGACATGTCCGGGGACGTGTTCGGCAACGGGATGCTGCTGTCCCCGCACATCCGGTTGGTGGCCGCGTTCGATCATCGGCACGTGTTCGTCGACCCGGACCCGGATCCCGCGGCGGGGTGGGCCGAGCGGGCCCGGTTGTTCGCGCTGGCGCGGTCGTCGTGGGACGACTACGACAGCGCCGCGCTCAGCCCGGGGGGCGGGGTGTGGCCGCGCACCGCCAAGTCGGTACCCGTCGGCCCACAGCTGCGGGCGGCCCTGGGGCTGGCCGCGGACATCGAGCGGTTGAGCCCGCCGGAGCTGGTGCGGGCGATCCTGTTGGCGCCGGTGGATCTCCTGTGGAACGGCGGGATCGGTACCTACGTCAAGGCCTCGACCGAGAGCCATGGCGAGGCCGGGGACAAGGCCAACGACGCGGTCCGCGTCGACGGTCGGGCACTACGGGTGCGGGTGATCGGGGAGGGCGGCAACCTCGGGCTGACCCAGCGGGGGCGGATCGAGTTCGCACGCGCGGGCGGGCGGATCAACACCGACGCGATCGACAACTCGGCCGGGGTGGACTGCTCCGACCACGAGGTCAACATCAAGATCCTGCTGGACCGGTTGGTGACGGCCGGGCAGCTGGACCGGGCGGGCCGCGACGCCCTGCTGGCGGAGATGACCGACGAGGTCGCCGAGCTGGTCCTGGCCGACAACATCGACCAGAACGCCGCCCTCGGTGTCGCCCGCGCCCACGCCGCCGACACCCTCCCGGTGCACGCCCGGATGATCGACGGGCTCGCCGGCCGCACCGGGCTCGACCGCGACCTCGAGGCACTCCCCCACCCCGGGGAGATCGACGAGCGGATCGCCGCCGGGCACGGACTCGCGTCACCCGAGCTCGCGGTCCTGCTCGCGCACACGAAGCTCGACATCAAGGCGGCCGTGCTGCGGACCGACCTGCCCGAGCGACCGGAGTTCGCCGACCGCCTGCCCGGCTACTTCCCTCGTCCGCTGCGCGAACGCTTTCCCGCCGCCGTCGCCGCCCATCCGCTGCGTCGCGAGATCGTCGCGACGAGGCTGGTCAACGAGCTCGTCGACCGCGCCGGGATCACGTTCGCCCACCGGCTGGGCAGGGACGCGGCGGCGGGTGCGGACGACGTCGTGTCCGCGTTCCGCGTCGCGGTCACGGTGTTCGACCTGCCGGAGCTGTGGGCGCGGGTCACCGCGCTCCCGGGCTCGGTGCCGACCGAGACGCTCGACGCGATCGCGGTCGCGACGCGGCGGCTCGTCGACGTCACCGCGCGCTGGCTGCTCGCGTACCGTCCGCGCCCGCTCGACGTCCCCGCCGAGATCGAGCGCTTCGCCGGACCGGTGCACCGCCTGCTGCCCGATCTGGGGTCACTGCTGCGGGGTGCCGAGTCCGCCGCGATGGCGAACCGCGCCACCGCCCTCGCCGGTCAGGGCGTCCCGGCCGCGCTCGCCGACCGGGTGGCGGCCCTGCCCGCGGCCCACGGCCTGCTCGACGTCGTCGAGGTCGCCGCACCCGCCCACCAGCTGCCGATCGAGGAGATCGCACGGCTCTACTTCACGCTCTCGGAACGCTCGGCGGCGCGCGTCACGGCCGGCTGACCCGGCGCACCGGCGGGCGCGGTGCGCCCGCGCGTTCCAACAGCTCGATGGTTCCCTCCCAGAGACGCCGCTCCCGGTCGCGGTCGTGCGCGACGGGATCGACGTCGACCACCCTCGACTTGACCACGAACGCGCCGTCGCGCAGCTGCGCCCACCCGTCGTCGAGCGCCACCGCGGCCAGCAGCGGCCCCGAGCGTCGCGGGGTCGACACGCCCGGTACCCGGCCCACGGCACGGCTGATCGCCCGGAACGCCGCGGGCGCCCCGCGGCCCAGCGCGGTGCCGGGCATCCAGCCCGGCTCGAACACCGACACGCCGATCCCCTCACCGGCGCGGCGTTGCAGCTCATGCGCGTAGTACAGGATCGCCAGCTTGGCGTTGGAGTAGGCGACGCCCGAGGCCGCCATGCCCGGTTCCGCGTCGGCCGGCGCAGGGCGGGCGAGCTCGAGCGGGTCGGCCCACTCGGCCGCGGGCACGTGCAGCAGCCTGCGCCAGACGTTCGCGTGGTAGGTGTTCGACCCGAGCAGCACGATCCGGGCCGGGGCGGTGAACGAGTCGAGCAGGTCACCGATGAGCTGGGCGTGGGCGAGGTGGTTCACCGCGAAGGTCAGCTCGTAGCCGTCGCGCGAGGCTCGCCGGGTGTCGCTCGACATGGTGCCCGCGTTGGCGACGAGCGCACGCAGCGGCCGGACGGTACCGGCGGCGAGCAGGTCGCGGACGGTGGTCGCAGCGGCGCGGACGTCGCCGAGGCTCGACAGGTCGCAGCCGATCTCGTGGACGCGCGCGCCCCGCGCGCGGGCCTCCTCGGCGACCGCGGTCAGGTCGTTCCCGGCGCGCCCGACCAGCAGCAGGTCGGGGCGTCGCCCGCGCGGGCGGGCGGCCATGGCGAGCACGGCGTGCCGGCCGAGGTTGCGGGTCGGGCCGGTGAGCAGGACGGTTCCAGATCCGGTCATGGCCCCAGCGTGCGCGACCGGACGGGCCGCAGGCAGTCGTCCCGTCTTCGTAGGACCGCCAGGACCAGGACAACCGTGCCGGCTCCGCGCAGACTGGAACGCGTGGAACCCTGGGAGTTCGGCCGGACCGTCCGGCGCTGGCGCGACCGCGTGGCCCCCGAGGCCGTCGGCGTCCCGGTGGGTCGCCGACGTCGGGCCAGCGGGCTGCGCCGCGAGGAGCTGGCCGCCCTCGCCGGCATCTCGGCCGACTACCTGACCCGGCTCGAGCAGGGCCGCGCCACGACACCGTCGGCGCAGGTGGTGGAGTCCCTGTCGCGGGCGCTGCGGCTGCCCGACGGCGAACGGGACCTGCTGTACCGCCTGGCCGGGCACGCCGCACCCGGCCCCGACGTCGTGCCGTCGCGGATCACCCCGAGCGTGCACCGGCTGCTCGACCGGCTCTCGCACACCCCGGTGGTCGTCTACGACGCCGGCTGGACGCTCGTGCTGGCCAACGCGCCCTACGACGCCCTGATGGGGGAGACGACCGCCTGGCGCGGTCTGGAACGCAACGCCGTGTGGCGCAACGTCGCGCGCCTGCCCACCCGGGTCGTGCACACGCCGCGGGAGCAGGCCGAGCACGAGGCCCGGCTCGTCGCCGACCTGCGTGTCACGGCCTCCCGTTACCCCGCCGACCGCAACCTGCGACGCCTGATCGCCGAGCTGTCGGCGGGCAGCCCACGCTTCGCCGAGCTCTGGGACGCCCAGGCCCCGCCGCCCCTGGCCGAACCGTCCCGGCACAAGACGATCGACCACCCGGCGGTCGGGCCGATCACCCTCGACTGCGACACGTTGGTCGTCGCGCTGGACGACCTGCGCATCACCGTCTACACCGCCGAGCCCGGCACCGAGGACGCCGAGCGCCTGGCCCTCGCCGTCGTCCTGGGCACCCAGTCCATGGCTCGCTGACGGCTGATCGACGCGCCGTGCGGGTCGCGGCCTGGGTGCGCTCCGGACAGACGTGCCGCTCAGCGCAGGCCCTCCTTCGCCCCTGGGCGCCCGTGCGGAGCGGGCGTAGCGTCCGGCCGCCGAGGCGGAAGGGGACGACGTCATGGGCAGCGAGAGACTGAGTCTGTCCGTGATACCCGGAGCCGGCTGGAGCGCCGATGACATCCGGTCGGTGGCCCGGGCGGCGGACGACGCCGGCTTCGAGGCGATCTTCACGACCGAGGTCAACAACGACGCGATTGCCACCGCCCAGCTGATGGGCTCGGCGACCGAGCGCATCAGGGTCGGCACCATACCCACGTTCCTCGGCAGCGACCTCGCAGAATGCCGGGACGCGGCGCGGCAGAATCTCGCGCTCTACACCGGGCTCCCCTTCTTCCGGCGGATGTGGCGCAGCAGTGGCTACGTCGCGGAGGTCGAGCAGATGGAAGCAGGCGACGGAGCGGCATCGCTCAGCGACGCGATGCTGGACTCGTTCTGCCTGCTCGGGCCCGTCGCGCGGTGCCGCGAACGGCTGGCCGAATACCGCTCCAGCGGGGTCGACCTGCCGATACTGGGTCCGCCGGTCGGCCCTGGCCCGGCCCGACAGGTCATCGACGCCTTCGCTGCCTGACGTCGAGGATGTGATCGAGCCCTGCCGGGGGTCGCTGCGAACCCTCGTCCTGCCGGGCCACGAGCCGACATCAATACCGAATGAAAGTATTTCCGTGGGGGTACGTCGTCTGAGAACACTCGCAAGCTCAGACGCTCGTCAGCTGGTCCTGGATGTCGAACTCGAGCTCCTGGGCGACGGCCATGTAGACGCTCTGTTCGAGCTGGTTGCCGTTCATCCTGACGGTTCCCCGAGGCCCCTCGTAGACGAGACCCTCGGCCGCGGCGATCATCCGGTGGACGTCGAGACTGCCGGCTCGCGTCACCAGCCGGGCCAGCAGCAACATCGCCTCATAGCACGATTCGCCGATGCTGTTGAGCGGCGGAGCGCCGGCGCCGAAGCGCTGGTAGTAGCGGGCGGCGAACTCGAGGCTCTGGGTCGTGTTCAACCCGTCGAAGTAGCCGGCCGCGGCGAACAGCCCGGTGTTGGCCGCACCGCTCCCGGCGAGCAGCATGTTCTCCTCGACGTGCGGACTGAGCCTCTCCACCGTGCCGACCAGGCCCCACTCGGCGAACTGCCGGTTGAACTCCACGCCGTCCTGCCCGACGAGCAGCATCAGCACGCTGTCGGCGCCGCACACCTCGATCTCGTGCAGGACGCGGGAGAAGTCGGTGGTGCCGAGCGGTACGTAGACCTCGCGCAGCAGCGGCGTCCCCGCCCGGCGTGCCTCGGCGCGCGCCGCGGTTCCGGTGAGTCGCGGCCAGATGTAGTCGTTGCCGACGAGCAGCCAGCGCCGCGCACCGAGCTGGCTCGTCATCCACCGCATCGCGGGCACGAGCTGCGAGGCGGGCGTCTCCCCCGCCATGAAGACCCCGGGGGTGTTCTCCCCGCCCTCGTGCAGCGGCGCGTAGACGTACGGCACCCGGTGCGCGGTCCGCCGGGCGACCTCACGGCGCACGGCGGAGATGTGCCAACCGGTGACCGCGTCGACCGCGCCCATCGTGATCAGCGCGTCCACCTGGTCGGCCACGACCTTCGGCGGTGCGGCGCCGTCGACCACGGTCAGCCGGACCTCGCGCCCCAGCAGCCCCGACCCGGCGTTGAGCTCCTCGACCGCGAGGGTCGCGCACGACTCACAGGAGGCGCCGTAGATGCCGGCCGAACCCTGCAGGGGCATGACGAACGCGAGGTCGAGCGTGTCGCGTGCGGCACGACTCATCGCGTCTCCTTCGCGTGCTCCGAGCGCCCCGAGAGTGTCTCATGTGAAATGCTGTCGTTTGAAAACGTCAGGTTTCGGGGAGGGATCGCGGCATGGGAGACCCTACGGCGCAGGTCAGCCTCGCGCTACTGCTTGCGCAGGCCGAGCGATACGCGACCGACCGGCTCGACGACGTGCTGCGGGCGACCGGGTTGACCGTCGACCAGTACCGGGTGCTGCTCCAGCTGGCCGACGGTCACGGGCACTCGATGACCGAGGTCGCAGAGCAGGCGGTGCTCTCGCCCGCGACCCTGACCAGGGTCGTCGACCGGCTCAGCCAGCTGAACCTCCTGCACCGCCGGATCGACCCGATCGATCGGCGGCGCGCCCTGCTCTACATGTCCCACCGCGGCGAGCCGCTGCTGCGGCAGATCATCAACGAGGAGGGGGCACTCCAGGAGGAGCTGGAGGCACGGCTCGGGGTCGTGGACTACAACCACCTCCTCGACACCCTCCAGACCATGATCTCGGCCTCCGCCACCGCGTCGGCCGGCCGATGACGCGGGACCTCCCCGAACCGGCCGCCGCCCGGCCGACAAGTTGGTCGTTCCGGGTGAAAACAAACCATATGAAATGAAATGTGGTCCACGGGCGGTCTAGGGTCCTCCGCACGACGCCGGGCCGCCCGGCATCCCGCACGCCGACGTGGAGGAGTGACTCGCCGATGCATGGACCACACGACGTAGGTGGCCGCGACGGCCTCGGCCCGGTGATCGAGGTCTTCAAGGATCCCGACCAGCCGCCGTTCCGGTACGCCTTCGAGGGCCGGATGCACGCCCTCACCGCGATGGCGATCGCGGGCGGCGCCTTCAACCTCGACGAGCAGCGGCACGGTATCGAGCTGATGCCGTGGGCGCACTACACCGACTCGAACTACTACGAGCACTGGCTCTACTCGGTCGAGAAGCTGCTCAACGACAAGGGAATCATCACCCACGAGGAGATCGACGAGCGGGTCCGCACCCAGCCCGCCGGCTCGTTCACCGCGAACCCGCCGAAGCCCGAGACCCTGAGCCCGCTCGCCGACAAGATGATGGGCGTCCTGTGGGCCGGCACCCCGCACAACGTCGACACCGACCAGGAGCCCCGGTTCGCACCTGGTGACACGGTTCGCGTCCGCAACATCAACGTCGCATCGCACAACCGACTGCCGGGCTACCTCAACCGGGCGGTCGGGGTCGTCCACTGGCACCACGGGGCGCACCACGATCCGGCCGCCAGCGCGCACCGCCAGGTCGACGAGCCCAACCACCTCTACACCGTCCGGTTCGACAAGGCCGATCTGTGGGGTTCCGAGGTCGCGGACGGGCAGGGCGACTTCCACCTCTACGCCGACCTGTTCGAGAGCTACCTCGACCCCGCCGACGCCTGACCGGCCTCACCGAAGCGAGAGAGACAACCATGACTACTCCCGAGAAGCTCGAGAGCGGCAAGCTGAGCTGGATGTCCCTCGACGACGTCGAGGCCCGCGTCCGGGCACTGGAGTCACTGCTCGTCGAGCGTGGCCTTGCCGAGTCCGCGGCCGTCGACGCGGTCGTGAACGCGTTCGAGAACGACATGGGGCCGATGAACGGCGCCAAGGTCGTCGCCCGCGCGTGGACCGAGCCCGACTTCAAGGAGTGGCTCCTGCGGGACGCCACCTCGGCCATCGGGTCGATGGGCTTCACCGGCCTGCAGAGCGAGCACCTGCTGGCGGTCGAGAACACCGACGACGTGCACAACGTCATCGTCTGCACGCTCTGCTCCTGCTATCCGTGGACGCTGCTGGGAATCCCGCCGGCCTGGTTCAAGTACCCGCAGTACCGAGCGCGGGTCGTGAAGGAGCCGCGCGAGGTGCTGAAGGAGTTCGGCGTCGAGCTCGGCCCGGAGGTCCGGATCGACGTCTGGGACACGAGCGCCGAGCTGCGCTACCTGGTGCTGCCCCAGCGCCCGGCCGGCACCGAGGGCTGGAGCGCCGAGCAGCTCGCCGAGATCGTCAGCCGTGACTCCATGGTCGGCGTCGCACTCGTGAGCGTGCCCTCATGACCGCCTCGATCACGGTCCCCGACCTCGAGGGCGTCGCGGCGATCCCGCGCTCGAACGGCGAGCCGACCTTCGACGCGCCGTGGCAGAGTCGGGCGTTCGGCATGGTCGTGAGCCTGCACGAGCAGGGGCTCTACCCCTGGGACGAGTTCAAGACCCTGCTGATCGACGAGATCGAGCGCAGCGGCATCACCGACACCTGCGACCCGGCGGTGTACTACCGGCAGTTCACCGGCGCGTTCTTCCGCCTGCTCGAGGCCCGGGGCATCCTCTCGGCCGAGGACCTGGAGGTGCGCACCGACGAGGAGAAGCGGCTGCTCGCCCACGAGGACGAGCACACCGACGACCACGGGCACGGGCACTGACCGCGGACTCCCTTCGAGACGAACTCGGCCGACGTCCTGCGGACGCCGGCCGAGTTCGCTCGTTCCCGCGGTCAGCGGACCCCGGCGGCACGCGCACGCAGGTCCCGGTGGATCGCGTCGTAGGCGGGGACCTCCGGCAGCAACGACTTGCGGACCTTCGTCACCGCGCTGTAGTTCGCGTCGACGACGTTGGCGATCGGCGTCAGGGAGATCTGGGTCAGCAGCTGATAGGCGTCGAGGTGGTCGATCCCGTGCAGCTCGCCGAGCCAGTGGACCATCTCCACCTGCCCGATCCGCCACGCGTCCTCGAGCGGGCGCGACGAGCCGACGGTCATGATGAACTCGTCGTTCTCGAGCCTCGGCCAGGCCGGCGCACGCCCCTTGATCAGCTCGACGATCAGCGTCGAGTCCATCGCACCCTCGATCGCCGTCCCACAGCTCTCCCCCTCGCCCTGCCGGTAGTGGCCGTCGCCGATCGAGAAGAGCGCGCCCGGCACGTTGACCGGCAGGTACACGGTGACCCCCGCCCGCATCTCGGGCGTGTCCATGTTGCCCCCGAAGTTGTCGGGCGTCAGCGACGTCCGGACCTCCCGCAACGGCGGCGCGACGCCGACGGTCCCGAGCATCGGCTCCAACGGCAGCTCGACCGAGAACGGTTCGCGGCCTGCCACCGGGCGCTGGGCCTCGAACAAGGCCACGTTCCGCGTGCGATCGACCTGGTAGATCCAGGTCAGCTCGGGCAGGGGTTCCTGCAGCAGTCGCGTGCGATCGGTGCTCGTCAGACCGCCGAAGAACGGGATCGTCGTCGACGCGGCCCAGTCCCGGGCCGGGGTCAGGTCGACGATGTGCAGGACCAGCGTGTCGCCGGGTTCTGCCCCTTCCACGTAGAACGGTCCGGTCTGCGGGTTCAGGTAGCGCGTGTCGAGCAGTTCGGTCGGGCGGTCCGTCGCACGCTGGAGAACTCCTCCGAAGGCGTCCTCGCTCCACAGTCGCAGGACGTCGCCCGGCTCGACCTTCCGGACGGGAGCCACGCCACCGAACGTGAAGACGTAGTCCGACGCGGTGGGCCGGAACTCGATGTCAGCCATCAAAACCTCTTCTCATTAAGTTTCATCTGAAATGATATCTTGAGGTCAAGCTAGAGGGAAGATAGAGTAAGCCCAGTTCACAGCCACCTTGAGCGCGATCCGCAGAACCTTCCAAGTGCTGGCTGTCTCGTTCAGTTCACACTCCGCGAGAAGGGACCCGCTATGGGAGAGAAGACTGCACTCACGGTGTCGGTAGGCCTGTGGGGAGCGATCTCCACCTGGCTGACGGCGACGATCCTGCCGCTGCCCGTGTGGGTCGTCTTCCTCGCGTGGGCGTGCGCGTTCCTGGTGGGGAGCGGCATCCGGGGCGCGGCCCTGTCGGCACTGGCCAACCTGGTTGGCATCGCGGTCGCGACCGCGACCCTGCTTCTGGTGACGGCGGCCGGCGGCGGCACACTCGTGCTGGGGATCGGCGTCGGGCTCGGTAGCGCCCTGATGATCGCCCTGTCCCGAATCCCGTTGCTCGCCGCCGCTCCGGCCATCGTTGTCGGGTTCGCGATCACGGTCGCCACGATGGTTGCCACCGACGTGCCGATCACGCGCGCAGGCGCCGATCACCCCGCCCTGGTCGCGGCGGCCGCCGTGGTGACGGGAGCCGTGTTCGCCGTCCTGTCGGGACGCACCGCCGCGCTGCTCACCGCGCGCCGTCGAGGGACGGACCCGGTCGGCGAAGCGGCTGCGTGACGGGTCTCCATCGCCGGCCCAGGTGACCTCGGCCGCACGTCGGCCGCACGGGAACGACACACTCCTCGCCGGCTCGACGAGACATCGGCCCCGGCGGTTTCGCCGCCGACCGACCTGGCCGGACCTGCCGCGGGCCGTCCCGCCGAATCCCCGGGTGAGCGTCGTCGGCGCCGGCAGCCCGGCGCCGCGCGATCAGATCCGAGCGCCATGTCGCGCAGCGGGATCCGCGAATGCCGCTGACCACCGGAGCACCCTGGCCGTCCGGACGAGTCGGGCCGCGTCGGCTCTCGTTGACGACCATCGACGCGGCCGGCGACGCGATATCGCACGATGCCCGAGTCGGGCGGCGGCGCCACGCGCGGCAGCGCGCCAGGAGCAGCGCGGAGGTGTGGCCGCGCCCCGACCCCCCCGCCCGGGGCGGTTCATCAGCACCCTGACGTCGGTCCGTTCGGCGCCGACGGGCGTCGCCGCACGACCGCCGCGGGCACCGGTGTCGGACACGCCCTGGCCCCGAACCGGCCGATCCCTGCCTCCGAGTCGAGAGCCGCGACGACGCCGCGGTCCCCTTCAGGCGGCGCCGGTATGCGCCGCCGGAGGCCCGTCCGTGCGTCAGGCCGGGTCCGTGGCCTCGGCAGGCGCCTGCCGACGCAGGTGCTCGACCAGCGTCTTGCGCGGCGGGTTGAACACGTCGATCTCATCACAGCGGGTATCGCGGGTCCGGGCGCCGTGCGGCACCCACGGTGGGATCACGGCGACATCACCGGCGCGCATCACGCGCACCTCGCCGTCGAGCTCGAACTCGAACTCGCCGTCGAGCACGATGACGATCTGCTCCTCTTCGTGCTGGTGAACCGGAGCCTCGGTGTTCGGTTCGAAGTGCACGAAGTTCGTCATCATCTGTTCGCCGAGAACCGGACGGAACGCCAGTCCGGGCACGAACTCGACCGGCTCGATCGCCCTGGCGTCGACGTAGCGGCCGGGAGCAGTGGGGACGCCTCCGGACTCGCTGCTGAAGTGGGACCGGCTCACAGGGGTCCTCCTCGGGGGACTGGGTGCGGATGGCGAGGGGAAGACTGCCAGATGCACAGCAGAACGATTGTAACCGTCATACTCTCCTGAATGTATAGACGAAGTCTTCTGAGGCGTCTTCACATCTCGTATGAAAGGTCATGAGCCCGGTCTACCTGACATCAGTGTGCGCTCACCGAGCCGCGACCTTCTGCGCCTGGGCGCACCGCTGCGGTCGTCGCGACTCACCCCCGGACGCCGCCCACGGCGAGCGTGCACGAGCCCTCGACGACGACGAGGACCGACGGACCGGCGTTCACCGGTCCTCATGCCAGGAGCGATCGACCGGTAGCATTGCGCCCGAGATGACGAAGTGTGATGCCCCGTCCGCCGATGAACTTCTAGTTGACAAGTAGGAGGGAGCGAACTGTGGCAGTCGACAGGGCGCCTCTGTCCGGCCTCGCCGACGTGGCGTCCAGACCGCACGTCACCGTTCACCTCGACGACACCGATCGCCGCATCCTGGTCCTGCTCGCCGAGGACGCACGGCTCTCCCAACGGGCGCTCGCCCGGCAGTTGCACATGTCCCCGCCCGCTATCGGGGAGCGACTCGCTCGCCTCGAGCGGGTCGGCGTGATCCGCGGGTACCGGGTCGACATCGACTGGGCCGCCCTCGGCTACGTCACCGGCTACCTGGCGGTCACCGCCGTACAGGGCGCCGACCAGAGTGAAGTCATGCGTGGACTGCACCAACTGCCCGAGGTGCAGGAGGTCATGGTGATCACGGGTTCGATGGACATGCTCGCCCGCGTCCGGGTGCGCGACTACACCCACCTGCGGAAGTTCCTGCTCGAGCGGGTGTGGCAGATGCCCGGCATCCAGCGGACGGAGACGTTCCTGTCCCTGGCCGAGATGCCGTCGAAGGAGGCGAGCGTCGACCTGCTCGGCTCGGACGACGAGGACGTCACGCGCTCGTCCGACCAGGGCTGAGGAGCTCGGCGAGACGTCGGATCCCCTCGTCGATGGCGACCGGCTCCACGCCGCTGAAGGCGAGCCGCAGCTCGTTGCCCCCACGCTCGACCGTGTAGAACGGCCGGCCCGGAACGTAGGCGACACCGAGCTGTGTCGCCGGCGCGACCAACGCACGGGTGTCGATGTGAGCGGGTGCGGTCAACCACACGAAGAATCCACCGCGCGGGCGCAGCCAGGTGACCCCGTCCGGCATGTACCGCTCGAGGGCGTCCGTCATCGCCTCGGCACGGGCCCGGTACAGAGCACGAGCCTTGACGAGGTTCGCGGTGAGGTGTCCGCCGTCGAGGAACTCGGCCATCAGCATCTGACCGAGCGCGCCCGCACACTGGTCGCTGTTCTGTTTCGCCGACGTCATCGCGCTGACCACCGCGTCCGGGCCGACCGCCCAGCCGAGCCGTACACCCGGCATGAAGATCTTGCTGAACGTGCCGAGCTGGAGGACCCCGTCGGGAGCGAGTGACCAGAGGCTCGGCAACGCGTGCCCGTCGAACCCGAGCTCCCGGTACGCGACGTCCTCCACGATCAGCACCCCGTACCGACGGCACAGCTCGACGAGGCCGCGACGCCGCTCCGGCGGGAGGGTCCTGCCGGTCGGGTTCTGGTGGTCGGGGATGACGTAGAGCAGCTTGGGCGGTCGACCATGTCCGAGCGCGGCCTCGAGCGCATCCAGCCGCAAGCCCTGCTCGTCCATCTCGACACCGTCGACCGTCGCTTCGAAACCGGTGAAGGCCGTGATCGCACCGAGGTATGTCGGCGCCTCCACGAGTACCCGGTCACCGGGGTCCAGCAAGGTGCGGGCGAGCAGTTGCAGGCCTTCGATCCCACCACTGGTGATCAGGACGTCTGCGGGGTCGACGCCGACGCCCTGGCTCCGTTCGAGCTGCGCGGACACCGCTGCGCGCGCGGCCGGCAGGCCTTCCGTGGGTGAGTACTGCAGCGCCACGGCGGCGTCGGCGCCGGCCAGCCGCGGCAGCAGCTGCCGCAGGGCGTCGGTCGGGAACACCTCCGGCGCCGGGAAACCGCCGGAGAAGGTGATCACGTCGGCGGCGCCCGCCAGCGACAGGATGGCCGTGAGCTCGTCCCCGAAGCTCGACGTCCGCCGCGCGAAGGTCGCCGACCAGTCGACGGCGTCCGTCCCGCGTGGCCTGGACGGGTCGGCCGGCAGGTAGCTCACAGACACTCTCCAGAGAAGCGATCGGATGGCAAACCATCGAGATGGTTGCGAAGTGTGAGGTACGTTAGAAGTCACGGCTGCTGTTTGACAACAAGAGAGCGGTGAGGTGTGACAGTCGACAACGCACCGGTTCGGCTCGTCGCCATGGGCTCGCACGCGTGAGACCACGAGCAAGGGCTTCCTCGACCATGAAGCTCAACGAGGTCGCCGCGGCCATGTCCGCCTCCGGGATCCGGGAGATCATGAACGCGGCCTGGGGGAGGTCCGACGTCCTGCACCTGGAGGTCGGCCAACCCGACTTCCCCACGCCACCCGCGATCGCGGCGGCCGCCGACGACGCGGCTCGGGCCGGTCACACCGGCTACACGCCGACCGCGGGCATTCCCGAGCTCCGGGAGGCGCTGGCCGAGAAGGTCCGCGTCCGCAACGGGTTCGCCGTCGAACCCGGCCAGGTGGTCCTCGGCAATGGCGGCGCGCAGGCGATCCACGCGAGCATGGCGGTACTCACCGAGCCGGGCGACGGAATCCTGCTGCCGAATCCTGCGTGGCCGAACTTCGTCATGATGGCGGAGCTGCTACGCCTCGACGTCGCGCACTACGGACTCGTCGCGGCCCGGGGCTACCTCCCCGACGTGGCCGAGCTGGAACGGTTGGTCACCCCGCGCACCCGGGTGCTGCTCCTCAACTCGCCGAGCAATCCGCTGGGGGTCGCCATCGGACGCGAACCGATGACCGCGCTCCTCGACTTCGCCGCCCGGCACGACCTGTGGGTGCTGTCCGACGAGTGCTACGACCAGATCACCTTCGACGGGACGGCAGTCAGCCCGGCAGCCCTGGACCGGAGCAGCCGCGTCGTCTCGGTGTTCAGCTTCTCCAAGACGTACGCCATGACCGGGTGGCGCCTCGGCTACGCCACGGCGCCACCCGAGGTCGCCGAGGTACTGGCCAAGACCCAGGAGCCGTTGATCTCCTGCATCAACACCCCGGCCCAGTACGCGGGCCTCGCGGCACTCACCCTGCCGTCCGAGGTGCTCGACGGCATGGTGACGGCCTACAAGCAGCGACGCGACGCCGTCGTCGGCCTGCTCGCCGAGCTGGGGATGACGACGTTCCGGCCCTCCGGCGCCTTCTACGCGTGGGTCGACGTTCGCGGCTCCGGCCTGGGTTCCCGCGAGTTCGCGCTGCGGCTGCTCGCCGAGGAACGGGTCGCCGTCGCGCCCGGAACCGCCTTCGGCTCACTCGGGGAGGGTTTCGTACGAGTCTCCCTCGCCGCGTCGACACAGGACCTGACCGAGGGCTGCGTTCGGATCGCCCGCCTGTGGCAGCGACTGCACGACGACACCGCTGCCCACGTCGCGCCATGACCTCGACCTGGAGCACCCTCGGCTCTGCCGCAGTTGGAGCAGCCGGGCGCGATTGTAATGTTAAAACCGCTGTCACGATTCGACCGGAAGATTTGACAGCACATTCTCTAGTCAACCGGCGACGCCGCTGCTAGCGTTCTCTGGCATCTGATGACCGGCGTGACCCCGACGCACGACACAGACCCATTTGCAGCCACCGACTCGCCGGCCGGAACGGTCCGGCGGGGTCCGGTGACGGCCCGAGAGGATCTCCATGTCGACCTTCCGGCTCCGACGGCGAGAACTGCGCCGCCCGGTCCTGATGACCGTCGGTACCGTCCTGGCACTCGCGCTGGCCGGCGGCTGCTCGGCGACCAGTTCGGGTCCGGTCGGAACCGGCGGCGGGGGCGGCTCGCAGCTGACGGTCGCGTTGTTCCAGAACCCGGACTCGCTCGACCCCGCCGCAACCGGGCTGGTGTCGGTGTCACAGATCGACGCGGCCATCTTCGACACGCTGACCTACAAGTTCGCCGGCGACGACAAGATCTACCCGGGACTGGCCACGAGCTACGAGATCTCACCGGACGGCACCACCTACACGCTGCACCTGCGCACCGGCGTGAAGTTCCAGGACGGCACGCCGTTCAACGCGCAGGCGGTCAAGGCCAACTTCGACCACATCGTCGACCCGGCCACCAAGTCCAAGTCGGCCATCGGCGCCCTCGGCCCGTACAAGGAGACACAGGTCGTCGACGACTCGACCGCCAAGGTCGTCTTCAAGGAGCCGAACCTGGCGTTCGAGAACGAGATGTCTCAGGTCACCCTGGGCATGTCCTCGCCGACGGCACTGCAGAAGTACGGCGCCGGCTACGGCAACCACCCGGTCGGCACCGGTCCGTTCACGTTCGAGAGCTTCACGAACGGCCAGCAGGTCCGCGTGACCCGCAATCCCGACTACGCCTGGGGTCCCGACAAGCTGGGCAGCGGCCCGGCGAAGCTCGACGCGATCACCTTCCGGATCCTGTCCGACCCGTCGGCACAGCGGAACGCTCTGAACACCAACGAGGTCCAGGTCGCGGGCAATCTCACCCCCCAGGACGTCGCGACCGCGGTCGGCGCCGGCGCGAAGACGGCCACCGCGACGTCCAGCGGCATGCCCTACGGCTACCTGATCAACGTCGACAAGGCACCCACGAACGACCTCGCGGTGCGCCAGGCGATTCAGCTCGCCGTCGACAAGAAGTCGATCCTGGACACACTGTTCGAGGGCCAGTTCGATCCCGCCTCCAGTGTGCTCACGGCGAGTACGCCCGGCTTCGTCGCCGACGGCGTGACCTACGACCCCGACAAGGCCGGCCAGATGCTCGACCAGGCGGGCTGGACCAAGGGGCCCGACGGGATGCGGAGCAAGGGCGGCACACCGCTCACCCTCGACCTGATCAACATCACCGGATTCGGGTTCGACGACATCTCCACGCTGCTGCAGGCACAGCTGAAGAAGGTCGGCATCGCCGTCACGATCACCGACCAGGGCTTCCCCGCCGTGGCCACGACGTACAACCAGGGCACGCAGAACCTCGCCAACTGGTTCTACTACGACGTCGACCCCTTCACGCTGAACACGGTGTTCGCCTGCAACCAGGTGCAGTCGGGCTTCAACTGGAGTCACTACTGCAACGCCGACCTCGACGCCAAGATCATTGCGGCCAACGCCACAGTGGACCGGGACCAGCGCACGAAGGCCTACCAGGACATCGTGACGACGCTGAACCAGGCTGCGGCGTTCCTACCGATCTACGACACGAAGACGGTCCTGGTGACCAAGGGCGTCTCCGGCATCCAGTTCGGCCCGACCGGCCAGCCGTACTTCACCTCGGCCACCCGGTGACCGCCTGATGCTGGCCTACGCGCTCCGCCGGATCGTCGTCTCGGTCCCGCTGCTCGTGGGCGTCAGCCTTCTCGTCTTCCTGATCCTGCGGCTGATTCCCGGCGACCCGGCGCAGATCCTCCTGTTCGGCGCCAACCCGACGCCGGACATGGTGGCCGAGCTGCGCCACCAGCTCGGCCTGGACCAGTCCGCCCCCGCGCAGTACTGGCTCTACGCCCAGCGGCTCGTGCGCGGCGATCTCGGCTACAGCTACGTCACCAACAGCCCGGTGATGTCCGAGATCGCCGCTCGCCTGCCCTACACGATCGAGCTGGCGCTCGCGGCGCTCGGCGTGGCCCTGGTCCTCGGCTTCGTGACCGGGATCCTGGCCGGCATGTGGCCGGGGTCGGTCATCGACAGGATCGCCACGGTGGTCTCGGTCCTGGGGCTCGCGGTGCCGTACTTCTGGCTCGCGCAGCTGCTCGTGCTCATCTTCGCGGTGCGGCTGGGCTGGCTCCCCGCGCTGGGGTTGGGCGGTCCGACGGCGATCGTGCTGCCGGCGCTGTCACTGGGGCTCGGCTTCGCGGCGATCATCACGCGGCTGCTGCGGTCCAGCCTGATCGAGGTCTACCAGCAGCCATACCTGCTGGTGGCGCGAGCCAAGGGGATGGCGCCGTCACGGCTGTTGGTACGGCACGCGCTGCGCAACGCGGTCGGGTCGGTGGTCACGGTCATCGGGCTGCAGATCGGCAACCTCTTCGCCGGAGCCGTCGCGATCGAGATCATCTTCGGGCGCCCCGGGCTGGGCCAGTACCTGGTCTCCAGCATCCAACAGAAGGACATCCCGGCGATCCAGGGAGTGGTGCTCTTCGTGGCCGTCGTCTACATCGGCGTGAACCTGCTGGTCGACCTCGCGCACGGCGTCCTCGACCCACGAGTCCGGCTCGGGTGGTCGCGGTGACCGTCGTCGAGGGGGTCGCCGCCCCGGCCACTGTGGAGGCACCCACCGGCGGGCAGCCGGGCCGGACGGGCGGAGGGGACCGGTTCGGCCTGATCGCCTGCGCCGTCGGCGTCCTGCTCGTGCTGGTGCTGTTGCTCGCGCCCGTACTCGCCCCCAGCGACCCGACGTCGATCGTCGGCGACGCGCGCGGCCACCCGAGCGCGGCGCACTGGTTCGGCCTCGACGCACTCGGCCGCGACGTGCTGAGCCGGACGCTCTACGGCGGCCGGGAGACACTCGTCATCGCGCTGCTGAGCACCTTCTTCGCCGCACTGGTCGGGGTCCCCCTCGGCATGCTCGCCGGCTACGTCGGACGGTGGCCGGGCGGGGTGACGATGCGGGTGATGGATGTCTTCCTGGCCTTCCCCGGTCTCCTGCTCGCCCTGGTGATCGTCACCATCCGGGGGCCCGGGACGACGACGGTGGTCGCGGCCGTGGCCGTCTCGTTCGCCCCCGTCTTCGCCCGGGTGCTCTACGGCGCGACGCAGCGGGTCCGCAACCAGGAGTACGTCGCCGCCGCCCGAGTCGTGGGATGCGGGCCGGCGCGCATCCTCGCCCGGCACGTGTTCCCGGTGATCCTCCCCGAACTCATCGTCGTCCTGAGCAGCGCGATCGGCTGGACGACGCTGCTGTCGGCGACGTTGAACTTCCTCGGCTTCGGCGTTCGGCCACCCGCGCCCGAGTGGGGAGCCGACCTCGCCGCCGGGCTGAGCCACATCTCGCAGGCCTGGTGGATCTCCACCGCTCCCGGCGTCGCGGTCACGCTGGTGATCCTGCTGGCCAACCTCGTCGGGGACCACCTCGGCGGCCGTCTGACCCGCGGAGGCGGACGACGTCGCCGCCCCGCCCGGAGGGACACCGGCGATGCGGGCGTCCCCGTTGCCGAGGCCGTAGCGAAAGCGAAGGAGTGAGGTCCGCATGGAGATGTTCATCATCCCGCTGGGCACATGCAACTGCCCGTACGAGGTGGTCGCGCCCGGGGTGCACGACGGCGAGCTGATCAAGCTGCCGGTCCCCTCGTACCTGATCAAGCTCGACGACGGGAAGAACCTGCTCATCGACACCGGGATGAGCCGTCTTCACATCACCGACCCCGGAGCGACGTGGCGGGGCACCGAGATGGTCGACATCCTGGTGCCGGAGATGGGCGAGGAGGACAACCTCGAGATCCGGCTGGCCGAGCTCGACGTGCGGCCCACCGACATCGACTACGTGATCAACACACACCTGCACTTCGACCACGCGGGCAACAACGACCTGTTCGAGAAGGCGACCTTCTTCGTCCAGCGCGAGCACTACGACTTCGCGGTCGACAACCCCACCTTCCCGAACCAGTACTGGAACCTGCCGAAGCTGAAGTACGAGCTGCTCGACGGCGAGATGGAGCTCTTCCCCGGCATCGAGGCCATCGTCACCCCCGGCCACGCGCCCGCCCACCAGTCGGTCATGGTCCGCCTCCCCGACACCGGCAACGTCGTCGTCTGCGGTGACGCGATCTACACCCAGGACAACCTCGATCACGACGCCTGGGGTGGCCAGGCCGACCCGGTCGCCGCCAAGGAGTCCGGCGCCAAGCTCCAGCTCATCGCACAGCAGGAGAGCGCGAAGCTGCTCTTCGGCCACGACCCCATGCAGGCCCAGCAACTGCACCGTTCCCCGCAGAGCTACCGGTAGGAGACGAGATGGCGGACAACGACGCGTTCCTGCTCAGTGGAATCTCCGTGTTCGACGGGACGGGCAGCCCCGTGCTCCCCGGCCAGGCGATCGTGGTCGAGAACCGACGCATCGCCTGGATGGGCCCGGAGGCCGATGCCCCGTCGTTCGCCGCGGAGCGGGTCTTCGACGGGCAGGGCGGCACCGTCATCCCGGGGATGATCAACTGCCATGCGCACGTCGCCCACGACGGCGCCGGCGACCTGGCCGCTCAGACGCAGGCCGACAGTCTGCCCATCGCCACGATCCGCGGAGTGAAGAACCTGCACGTGGCGCTGATGTCCGGCGTCACGAGCATCCGTGACTGCGGCGCCGCCGACGACCTCGCGATCGAGATGTCCAAAGCCGTCGACGACGGCATGATCCCCGGCCCCCGGATCCGCGCGGCCGGCCGAGTGATCACCATGACCGGGGGGCACGGCCACTTCATCGGGCGGCAGGCGGACGGCCCGGTGGGGACCGCGCAGGCCACGCGCGCCGAGATCGCAGGTGGTGCGCACTTCATCAAGGTGATGGCCACCGGGGGCGTGCTCACCAAGGGCGTCCATCCGAACCAGACCGCGCTCCAGGTCGACGAGCTCACCGCGGTCGCGCGCGAGGCGCACAACGCCGGACGGCGGGTCGCGAGCCACGCCATCGGCGGCCAGGGCATCAAGAACGCGCTCAGAGCGGGCATCGACTCCATCGAGCACAGCTTCTACCTCGACGACGAGTCCCTCGAGATGGCCGTCGCCCAGGGCACGTTCCTCGTCCCGACGCTCATCGCCGTCAACAGGATCGTCGAGAACCCCGACAAGATCCCGTCCTGGGTGGTGGAGAAGGCCGAGTCGGAGTCGGGCGCCCACCGGGAGAGCTTCCTTGCTGCCGTCCGGTCCGGTATGAAGATCGCGGCGGGTACCGACGCCGGCACGCCCTTCAACCCGCACGGCGAGATGCCCGCCGAGTTGGAGCTGATGGTGGAGTTCGGGCTGACGCCGACCGAGGCGCTCCTGGCCGCGACCCGCAACGCCGCCGAGAACATCGACCTGCTGCACGAGGTCGGCACGCTCGAGACCGGCAAGCTGGCCGACCTCGTGCTCCTCGACGGCGATCCGACCGTCGACATCACGGCGGCCCACAACGTGGTGATGGTGGTCAAGGACGGTGTGGTGCATCGCAACGAGCTGAAGACTGCGAGCTGAACACATGAGCGCCGCGGGCCCCGACCCCCTGCTCGAGCTGCGTGACCTCCGGGTCCGTTTCGCCGTCCCCGGCGGAACGCTCTCGGCGGTCAACGGCGTCGATCTCGTCGTACGGCCGGGCGAGGCCGTCGGCGTGGTCGGCGAGTCGGGGTCCGGCAAGAGCGCCACCTGCCTGGCCATCCTCGGCCTGCACCCCAGGACGGCGCAGGTGTCGGGCTCGGTCGTCTTCCAGGGGCGGGACCTGCTGACCCTGAGCGACCGGGCGATGCGCTCCGTGCGCGGCCGGGAGATCGGCCTGGTGTACCAGGACCCGATGGCGGCACTCAACCCGGTGCGGTCCATCGGCGCGCAGCTGCGCGAGCCCTTGATGCTCCACCAGGGCATGACCCGCAGGCAGGCAAACGAGCGCGCGGCGGAGCTGCTCGCGCAGGTAGGCATCTACAACCCGGCCCGACAGCTGGCCGCCCATCCCCACGAGTTCAGCGGCGGTATGCGCCAGCGCATCGTCATCGCGATGGCGGTGGCCTGCCGGCCGCCGCTCCTCCTCGCGGACGAGCCCACCACCGCACTCGACGTCAGTGTCCAGGCCCAGGTGCTCGACCTGCTGGCCGAGCTCACCCGGGATCTCGGCATCGCGCTCGTGCTGATCAGCCACGACCTGTCCGTCGTCTCGAGCGTCGCCGACCGGGTCGCGGTCATGTACGCCGGGCAGGTGGTCGAGCGGTCCCCGGCGATCTCCCTCTTCGAGGACCCACGACACCCGTACACGGCGGCCCTGTTGGACAGCATCAGCGAGGTCGACGACCTGCCGCCGGACGCCCTGCTGCCGACCATCCCCGGTTCACCCCCGGACTTGCGCGCGCTACCGGCCGGCTGCCCGTTCGCGCCGCGCTGTCCTCGAGCCCAGGAGCACTGCGTGCGCGAGCCGCCGTCGCTGACCCCCGACCTCTCCGACCGGGATGTCGCCTGCTGGCACCCCGTGCCGGCGCGGAACGCGTCGCCGCTGAAGGTGGCCCGGTGAGCAGCAGCACGCACCTGCGCACCGCCGACGACGAACCCGTCCTCGAGGTGCGGGACGCCGTCGTCACCTTCCGCGGCCGCCGCGCACTCGGGAAGCGCGCCGTCGTCCGCGCTCTCGACGGTGTGAGCCTCACCCTGCCCCGCGGAGCCACCCTCGGGATCGTCGGCGAGTCCGGGAGCGGCAAGTCCACGCTCGCCCGCAGCATCGTCGGCCTCGAGAAGCTGCGTTCGGGCTCGATCACCGTTGCCGGCTCCGCGGAAGCCCGCGGCCGGGCCGTGCAGATGATCTTCCAGGACTCGCTCAACTCGCTGAACCCCCAGCGGACCATCGGCTCGACGCTCGGCGAGCCCCTCATCGTCCACAAGCTGCGGCCCCGCAACGAGGTGCGCGACCGTGTGGCGGAGCTGCTCGAGACCGTCGGCCTGGACCCGGACCTCGCCACCCGCAGACCGCTGCAGCTCTCGGGCGGCCAGCGCCAGCGGGTCAACATCGCCCGGGCCCTGGCGACCGAGCCCAAGGTGATCATCGCCGACGAGCCCACCTCGGCGCTGGACGTCTCACTGCGTGGCCAGATCCTCAACCTCCTGCGCAGGCTGCAGCGGGAGCAGGACCTCTCCTACATCTTCATCAGCCACGACCTGGGCGTGGTCAGCCAGATCAGCGACCTCGTGGCCGTCATGTACCTGGGCCGGATCGCCGAGACGGCTCCTCGCGCGGAGATCTACGCGCGCCCCAGGCACCCCTACACCCGGGCGCTGCTCGGGGCTGCCGCCACACCGGACCCGCGGCGGGGCAGGGTGGCGCCCATTCCGGGCGAGCCGCCCAGCCCGGCCGACCCGCCGTCGGGGTGCGGCTTTCACCCGCGTTGCCCCGAAGCACTGCCGTCGTGTGCGCAGAACGAGGTCTTCCTGGAGCCGGCCGGCCCGGGTCATCTCGTGTCGTGCCCCGTCGTCCTGTCCCGGGTCGAACGCGAGAGCTCGACCGTCTGAAGCCGGTCGTGCCGACGATGTCCACCACCCTTGTCGCCTCGTCGGTCTCGCCCCGGGAGGCCGCCGTCCCCCTTCGACCCGCCGGGTCCCGTTCGCGGATCGCCGGGACGGCGAGGACCTGACGATCTGCTGACGATCGGTGGCCCGCACGGGATCGGGTGCCGCGCCAGGTCGCCCGGGGCGCTCGACAGGAGCACCATGGTGCCGCGATGACCTCGATCCCACGTCCGGCCCGATCCGCGCCCGTCCGCTGCGCCGCGGGAGGTACGACGGCGCCGGGGGCGCGGACGCGTGTCCTGGTGGTCGACGACGACGGCCGGATCCGGCAGGCCCTCTCCCTGGCGCTCGACGACGAGGGTTTCGCGGTGTCGACGGCGTCCTCCGGTGAGGAGGCCATGACGCTGCTGGCCCGCGATCCGGTCGACACCGTCCTGCTCGACCTGATGCTGCCGGGCACCGACGGGCTCACCGTGTGCCGGCGGCTGCGGGCACGGGGTGATCTGCCGATCATCATCGTCACGGCGCGGTCGGAGTCCGCCGAGGTCATCGCCGGTCTCGAAGCGGGCGCCGACGACTACGTGTCCAAGCCGGTGGTCGCCGGGGAGCTCGCCGCCCGGATCAGGGCGCTGGTGCGGCGCCGGCGCCCGGACACCGCGGCCGCCACGCTCACGATCGGCGACGTCGAGGTCCGCCCGGACGAGGGCGTCGTCCGTTGTCACCGCGACGGCGGGACGGCCGACGTCCATCTGACCAGAACGGAGTTCCGGCTCCTCGTCGAGCTGGCCGTGGCGGGAGGCAAGGTCGTCACGCGCGAGGACCTGCTGCGGCGCGTCTGGGACTACGACTATCTCGGCGACACCCGGCTCCTCGACGTCCACATCCGGCGGCTGCGCTGCAAGATCGAACGCGACCCCGACCACCCGGCGCTGGTCCTCACCGTCCGCGGCTCCGGCTACCGGGCCGCCGTCCGAGCCGATGCCGACGGTTAGCCCACGGCGGGCCGGCCTGCTGCAGCGCCAGCTCCCCATGACCTGGAGGGTGGCCATCGCCTTTGCGGCGATGTCGATGGCGATCACGGGGCTGCTCGCGGTCGTGACCTGGCACCTCGCGTCGAGCTACCTGCTGAGCAGGCGCGAGCAGGGCGCCACCACCCAGGCGGCGGTCGACGCCCACCTCGTGCAGGAGGTGCTCCGCGACCCACGCAGGAACTGGCCCGTCGACCTCATCCAGGGACTCGCGGGTGGCGGTGACGTGACCGTCGCCCTGCGTCGGCAGGGGACGTGGACCGTCAGCGGACCGGCTCAGGACGTGCCGGCCCTGCCCGCCGAGCTGCTCGCACTGGCGGGGTCCGGGACCCCCGCCCGGCAGCGTGTCGTGGCCGCCGGACAGCCGGTTCTCGCGGTCGCGTTGCCCGTCGAGGGTGGCGTCTACGTCGAGGTCGCGCCGCTCTCGGGTCTCGACAGCTCGCTCCGGTTCCTGAGCGCCGTGCTGGCGGCGGGCGTCGGCGTCAGCGGGCTACTCGGTCTCGGCCTGGGCAGCTGGGCCGGGCGACGCGCCCTGCGTCCCCTGACGGAGCTGCGGGACGCGGCCGCTCGGATGGCCGCCGGCGACCTCGACGCCCGGCTCCCCGAACAGGACGACGCCGACCTCGCGCCGCTCGCGGCCACCTTCAACCGAACGGCGGACGACCTCCAGTGGCGGGTCCAGCGTGATGCCCGGTTCGCCGGGGACGTGAGCCACGAGCTGCGTTCGCCGCTGACCACACTGGTCAACGCCGTCGCGATCCTCCGTCGCCGACGCGACGAGCTGACCCCGACCGCACAGCAGGCGGTGGATCTCCTCGACGCCGACGTGCACCGCTTCCGCACGATGGTGAGCGACCTGCTCGAGATCTCCCGGGACGAGCGGATCGACGAGAGCGACCTGGAGGAGTGCGACATGGTGGACGTGGTCACCCATGCCGTCGGCGCCCGACCGGGGATCGTCGTGGACGTCGCGACGACGCCGCCCAAGGTCCTCGCCGACCGCCGCAGGCTCGACCGGGTCGTCGAGAACCTGCTGGACAACGCGGCGCACCACGGGGGCGGCGCCGTCCGGGTCGGGGTGTCGCCCTCCTCCGACGGAGTCCGGGTGGAGGTCGACGACGCCGGTCCGGGAATCCCGGTGGAGCTGCGCAAGGAGGTGTTCGAGCGGTTCTCCCGCGGCGGCATCGCCGGGCGTCGCGAGGACACGGGCGGCACGGGGCTCGGCCTCGCGCTGGTCGCCCGGCACGTCCGCGCGCACCACGGCCGCGTGCGCATCGAGGAGAGCCCGTTCGGTGGCGCCCGCGTCGTCGTCGAGATCCCGCGGGGCACGACGTGAGACCCCGTCGGCGTGCCGTCGCGGTGGTGCTCCTGCTGGTCGGGCTGCTCACCGGCTGCGGCGTCGCCACCCAGGACCATCCCGAGCCCGTCGACCGGTCGGTGATACCGCCGGTGCCGACCCCCACCGTCGCCGTGCTGCCCGACCCTGGTTCTCCCGCGGTGCCGCCGTCCCCGACCCCGACTCCCCCGGTCACTCCCCCGGTCTCCGCGACCCGGTAGCCGGCTCGCGGACGTCTCCCCGAGGGGGCGCCGAACCACCACCGGTGCCGGCGTCGGGACCGGCGCCGGACGAGGTGTCGGACTCGAGGAGTGGCGAGCGGGCGAGCAGGAGCGTCCCCACGCCCACGAGGACGGCGCCGATCACGCCCGCGGCCAGGAAGCCGCCACCGCGAGCCTGTTCGCCGAACACGGCGAGTCCCCAGGCCACCGACACGGCCGGGTTCGTCAGAGTGAACCCGGGCTGCGACGCGACGAGCGTGCCGCTCTCGAGCGCGTTCTGCAGGAGGAAGAACGACACCGGGCCGACGACCGCCACGGCGTAGGTCTGCCACGTCGTGAACAGGCCGTCGCCGCGACTCACGGCCGCACCCACACCCGCGATGAGCGACGAGTTCAACCCGAACGCCGCGCCCGTGGCCACACCGAGGAAAGCGGCACGACGGCCCTGTCGAGCGCGCAGGCCCAGTACGACCAGGGCGACGATCCCGGCTGCCGTGAGCGCGATCCCCAACGCCCACGTCGCACCCGGCACCGTGCCCGGGTCCCCGCCCGACGGCGCCAGACAGCCCACGAGCATGCCCAGGCCGACGGACTGCAACCCGATCGCGGTCCAGTCCCGCCTGCCCAGGCGCAGGCCGAACATCCACGACGCCGCCAGCAGCGTGAAGGGCAGCTCGATCACCAGCACGGGCTGGACCAGCGCGATCCGTGAGACCGAGATCGACACCGCGTGCAGCACGAAGCCACCGAGCATCGCGAGGATGCCGAGGAGCCACGCCGGCCGACGGATCAGATCCAGCATCAGCTGCGCGGAGAACGACCGCGACTCCGGCTCGTCCCGGGCCGCACGGCGCTGCAGCACCGACGCCGTCGCGTTCAGCGCTGCGGCGACGAGCATGAGCACGATTCCGAGCACGCAGTACCTACCCCTCTATCCCGGTCGGGCCGCGGGCGCCCGGCCCCCTCTCCGTACCCGGGCGCGCGGACCGGGATGCGCCCGCACGGCGCACGTCACCCGGCGCGGTCCCGGGCGACGAACGCGAGGTCGTCCCGTTCCCGCGCGGGCGACGTCGAGGCGGGCCGGCGAGTACGAGCCGCCGTCACTGGCCGACCTTCACCCCCGGGAAACCCTGCGCGTACTGGATCGGCCGCGACGACCGAGCACCGACCCGGTCGCGGTTCCCTCCGGCCTCCCGGTGACCGACCGGCAGGACGACGCGTCCCGTCGTCGCGGCCAGCATCAGCGCGCTCGCGGTGTACCAGGCGATGACCGCGGACGCGACGAGCACGACCGCGCCGATGGTCACCAGCACCGGAGCGGCCACCGTCATCCCGATCGCCAGCAGGGTGGAGCCGGCGGCCAGCGTCAACAGCACCAGGGCGAGGGCGATGTTCTCCGCCAGTGCGGCGACGAACCCGGTCCACGTGACGGCGGCGAGACCGATGAACCAGAAGCCGAAGGCGACCCTGGCATCGGTGCTGCCGGAGGTCCCGGGCGCGATGTGCAGACCGACGAGCAGCGTGTAGAGGCCGTAGCCGATCCAGAACGATCCCCAGGCCCCGTGGATCCCCGTCGCCAGTGCGTCACGGGCGCGGTAGGACCACATCGCGGCCAGGAGCTGGGCGATTCCCCCGAACGCGAAGGCGAACGGGAACAACACCAGTGGCGTGGTCGTCTCGTTGCCGAACCAGCCCGCGAGGTTGGCCGCGACCATGAACGTCGACACGGCGAACCCGAACAGCCCCAGGATCGACGGGGCCGCGACGGGTTGCAGCGTTATCGTCGTGTGCTCTCTCCAGAACGCGTAGTCATCGGTACCGGGATGGTCGTGCGTACGCGGACCGGACTTCTCCGGGCTGCCGTTGTGTCCGAGGGCAGCGGCGTGGGTTGTCATCTGATCACTCCACATGGTGGTACGCTGCCCAGCACCGCGCAGAGGATCGTCACCATCGATCCCGTCACGAAGAGCCCCACGGTCCACGTCGGCCGCCACCGTTGCTCACGGTGTCGTCGCGACCCGGCCATCGCCGCCGCGAAACCGGTGTCGGCGGAGAGGTCGCGCTCGATCTGCTCGAGTGCGTTCCGCTCCCGTTCGCTCAACATCTGTCCTCCCTCCCTTGCGGTTGGTCGTCTGCTGTCCCTGGCCTACCCGGTTCGCGCCCGCAGAACTGGCACCGCGACGTTCGTCAGGGGATGGGAAGGTCGGGGTCACGCGGTGCGGTACCGCTCGAGATCCTGGGTTCTGACCCGGAGGCCGAGGCCGGCCCGCGACCGGTCGGGACGCAGCGAACCACCGGGCTCGGGTTCGAGGACACCGTCGAAGGCGATGCGCTCGATCCGCTCGTGGTCGTGGAAGTACTCGAGGTGGCGCAGGTGCCAGACCGCCGTGCCGGCGTGCGCCGACACCTGCGGCGCGCAGTGCAACGAGAGGTCGAGGCACCTGGCGTCACACAGGGCGGCGACCCGCTGCAGCGCGGTGAGGCCACCGCACCGGGTGACGTCGGCCTGCAGGCAGTCGACCGCCTCGGCGGAGAGCATGCGGTGGAAGTACGGCAGGTCGTAGCCGTACTCCCCCGCGGCGACGTCCATCCCGCCCGGACCGCGGTCGCGCAGCAACCGCAAACCGTCGAGGTCGTCGGAGCTGACCGGTTCCTCCAGCCAGCGGACGTCGTCGTCGGCGAGCCGGTCGGCCCAGCCGAGCGCCTGCTTGCGGGTCCACGCACCGTTGGCGTCGACGAAGAGCTCGACGTCGTCGCCGATCGCGCGGCGGGCGACCCGTACCCGGTCCTGGTCCTCGTCCGGCCGGCGGCCGACCTTCATCTTCACCCGCGGGATGCCGGCGTCGACCCAGCCGCGCAGCTGCTCGGCGAGCCGACGGTCGTCGTAGGAGGTGAACCCGCCGCTGCCGTAGATCGGCGTCGCCTCGTGGACCGCGCCGAGGGCCGTCGAGAGCGGCATCGACTGCAGCCGGGCGTGCAGGTCCCACAACGCGATGTCGGCCGCCGAGATCGCCTCGGCGACCAGCCCGGGACCTCCGAGGTTGCGCACGGCGTGCCGCATCGCGGCCCAGGACGCGGCCGGGGTGGCGGCGTCCCGGCCGCGGACGACGCCGGCGAGCGTCCCGGTGACCACACCGACCGCGGCCGGTCCGGCGTAGGTGTAGCCGATTCCGGTGTGCCCGCCGCCATGGGCGCGCACGAGGACGAAGGTCGTGGAGTCCCAGCTCATGGTGGCGTCGGACTCCGGTCCGTCGGTGGGGATCGTGTAGGCGGCCGCCTCGAGCCGCTCCACGACGGGATTTTCGCTGTTGGGGGCGGTGTCGCGCACTCCTTCGGCCTACCCCGCCCGCTCGGCCGTCGTCGGCCCGCCGCCGTTTCGTCAGGCAATCGCAGGGTGCCGTCCTGAACCGGGCGCGGGGAGTCCGGGTAGCCGTGGAGCAGGGCCACATCGGACCGGTCGCGGGGGCACCGCGACGGGATCGTGGCACGGCCCGCCATCACGACACCGCGAGGAGATGAGGACGGCAATGCCGAAGGTCGCCGACTACGTGCTGCAACGGCTGGGTGAATGGGGCGTCCACCGGATCTACGGTTACCCCGGCGACGGGATCAACGGGTTCCTCGGCGCACTCGACCGCGCGGACGGAGACCCCGAGCTGATCCAGCCGCGGCACGAGGAGATGGGTGCGTTCATGGCCGGCGCCCATGCCAAGTTCACCGGCGAGCTGGGCTGCTGCATCGCCACCTCCGGCGGCGGCGCGATCCACCTGCTCAACGGCCTGTACGACGCCAAGCTCGACCATCAGCCGGTGGTGGCGATCGTCGGGCAGCAGAAGCGGTTCTCCCTCGGTGCCGCGTTCCAGCAGGAGATCGACCCGACGGTGCTGTTCACCGACGTGTCGGAGTTCGTGCAGACCTGTATGCACCCCGCCCAGGCGCGCCAGCTGGTGGACCGCGCCTGCAAGGTCGCGCTGTCCAACCGCACCGTCGCGACGATCGTCTTCCCGGTCGACGTCCAGGAGGAGGACGCGCAGCCGTCCCCGCCGCGGACCCACGGTGCCGTGTACACCAGCGTCGGCTGGACCCGGCCGAGGGTGATCCCGCCCGACACCGAGCTGGCGAAGGCCGCGGAGATCCTCAACGAGGGCTCGAAGGTCGCGATGCTCGTCGGTCAGGGTGCCGCGGAGGCCCAGGACGAGGTCGTCGCCGCAGCCGAACTGCTGGGGGCGGGAGTCGCGAAGACCCTGCTCGGCCGCGAGGTGCTGCCCGACGACCTGCCGTACGTCACCGGTCCGATCGGCCTGCTGGGCTCGACGGCGAGCTACGAGCTCATGAAGGACGCCGACACCCTCTTCATGATCGGGACGAGCTTTCCCTACGCGGAGTGGCTGCCCGAGGAGGGACAGGCGAAGGCCGTCGAGATCGACATCGACGGCCGCATGATCGGGGTGCGCTACCCGGTGCAGGCCAACCTCGTCGGGGACTCGCGCGACACCTTGACGGCCCTGTTGCCGCTGTTGCGACGCAAGGAGGACCGGTCCTGGCGGGAGAAGATCGAGAAGGAGGTCGAGCAATGGTGGCGGGTCCTCGACGACCGCGCCCACGAGCCCGCCGACCCCGTCAACCCGCAGCTGGTCGCCTACGAGCTCTCGTCGCGGCTGCCGGAGGACGCGATCGTCACGACCGACTCCGGCTCGGCCACGAACTGGTGGGCGCAGTACCTCAGGCTCGGCAGGGGGATGCGGGCCTCGCTCGCCGGCACGCTGGCCACCATGGGCGCGGGTACCCCGTACGCCATCGGCGCCAAGTTCGCGTACCCCGACCGTCCGGTGATCGCGCTCGTCGGGGACGGCGCGTTCCAGATGAACGGGATGGCCGAGCTCGTCACCGTCAAGCGCTACCTCGACCGGCTCACCGCGCAGAACCCGACACTGGTGTTCTGCGTGTTGAACAACCAGGACCTCAACCAGGTCACGTGGGAGCAGCGGGCCGAGTCCGGCGACCCGAAGTTCATGGGCACCCAGTGGATTCCCGACGTCCCGTACACCGAGTTCGCGAAGCTCCTCGGGTTCGAGGGCATCAAGGTCGACGACCCGGCCGACCTCGGCGCGGCCTGGGACCGGGCGCTCGCCGCCAACGGGCCGTGCGTGCTCGAGGTCGTCACGGACCCGGAGATCCCGCCGGTGCCGCCGCACATCAAGAAGGAGCTCGGCAAGAAGTCCGCCATGGCGATGATGAAGGGCGACCCCGAGGAGGCCGGGGTGATCACCAAGGGGGCCAAGCAGAAACTGCACGAGTTCACCGAGTCGGTGAAGGACGCGATGCCGGGGAGGAACAAGTGACCACCACTGTCCCGGCCCGACCCGACCCACGGTTCGCGGCCGGCATGGTCGCCACCGAGAAGATCAACACGAAGGGGCTGGAGCAGCACCTGCGCCGGCACGTCACCGGGGAGGTCCGTTTCGACACGGCGTCCCTGGCGATGTACGCAGGCGACGCGTCGAACTTCCGGCAGGTACCGGTCGGCGTCGTCGTGCCGAGAACCCTCGACGACGTCGTCGCCACGATGCAGGCGTGCCATCGGTACCGCGCGCCCGTCGTGTCCCGGGGCGGGGGCACGAGCCTTTCCGGCGAGACCGTGAACAACGCCGTCGTGATCGACTTCTCGAAGTACCTGACCCGGGTCGAGGACGTCGATGTGGAGAACCGCCTGGTCACCACCGAGACCGGGGTGATCAACGAGCAGCTCAACAAGGTCACCGGACGCGCCGGGCTGGTGTTCGGGCCCGACCCGTCGTCGCACTCGCGGTGCACCATCGGCGGCAACATCGGGAACAACTCGTGCGGCGTCCACTCGGTGCAGGCCCGCCACTACGGGCCGGGCCCGCGGACGTCGGACAACACCCACGCCCTGGAGGTCGTCACCTACGACGGCGAACGCTTCTGGGTCGGTGTGGACGAGGAGGACCGGCTCGACGAGATCATCGCCGCCGGCGGGCGTAAGGGCGAGATCTACGCGAAGCTGCGGGACCTGCGCGACCGGTACGCCGACGACATCCGCGCCGGCTACCCGTCGGTGGACGTGCTGCCGCGCCGGGTCTCGGGCTACAACCTCGACGAGCTGTTGCCGGAGAACGGGTTCAACGTCGCCCGCGCCCTCGTCGGCACCGAGAGCACGTGCGCGATCGCACTGCGGGCGGTCCTGATGCTCACGCCCGCGTTGTTCCAGCGGACGACCGTGCTGGTCCAGTACCCGGAGCTGGCCGAGGCGGCGACCCACGTCCCCGAGATCATGGCGTGGAAGCCGATCGGGCTCGAGGCGCTCGACGAGCGGCTGATCGAGGACGAGCAGCTGAAGAAGATCAACCTCGGAGGGCTGCACGAGCTGCCGCGCCGCCGCGAGGGCGGGGCCTGGCTCATGGTCCAGTTCGGCGCCGACACCACCGACGAGTCGGTGGCCCGCTCCCGGGCGTTCGTCGACTGGCTGCGCGGGGACAAGGGCTACGACGACGACCGCATCCGGGTCGCGAAGAGCGTGCAGGAAGGGGGCAACAGCGAGACCCTGTGGGCCATCCGCGAGGGCGGCCTCGGCTCGACCGCGTTCCCGGCCGACGGCGACCACTGGCCCGGTTGGGAGGACTCGGCGGTCCCCCCGGAGAAGGTCGGCGCCTACATCCGCGAGCTCGACGCGCTCTACGACCGGCACGGGCTGCGCGGGGCGATGTACGGGCACCTCGGCGAGGGCTGCATCCACTCGCGGATCAGCTTCGACCTGCGCACCGCCGAGGGGATCCGCGACTACCGCGCGTTCATGGACGACGCCTCCGACCTCGTCACCCGCTACGGCGGCACCCTCTCCGGCGAGCACGGCGACGGCCAGCAGCGCGCCGAGCTGCTGGAGAAGCAGTACGGCCCCCGGCTGATGCAGGCCATGCGCGAGTTCAAGGCGATCTGGGACCCGGACGCGAAGATGAACCCGGGCAAGGTCGTCGACGCCTACCGGATGGACGAGAACCTCAAGCTGGGCACCGACTACAACCCCTGGCGTCCCGAGGTCCGGTTCGCCTACCCCCAGGACGACGGCGACTTCGCGCACGCCGCGCTGCGCTGTGTCGGGGTCGGCAAGTGCCGCGACCCCGAGCCCGCGCAGACCATGTGCCCCAGCTACCAGGTGACCCGCGAGGAGAAGCACACCACGCGCGGACGGTCCCGGCTGCTGTTCGAGATGCTGCGCGGCGAGGTCATCACCGACGGCTGGCAGTCGAAGGAGGTCGCCGACGGCCTCGAGCTGTGCCTGGCCTGCAAGGGCTGCACCAGCGACTGCCCGGTCGACGTCGACATGCCCACGTACAAGGCCGAGTTCCGCTACCACCACTACAAGTCGTGGCGACGCCGGCGCAACCGCCACGCCTACGCCTTCGGGTTCATCGACCAGGTCGCGCGGCTCGCGTCGCGGATGCCCGAGCTGGTCAACCTCGTGACCCGGACGCCCGGCCTCGCCCACGTGGCCAAGCTCGCCGCCGGGATCGACCTGCGGCGCCCGCTGCCCCCGTTCGCGTCGCAGACGCTGCAGCAGTGGTTCGCCGAGCGCGGCGGCACCCGGAACCCGGACGGGCGTCGGGTGGTGCTGTTCCCGGACACCTTCACCAACCATCTGCACACCGATGTCGGGGTCGCCTGCGTGGAGGCGATCGAGGCCGCCGGCTGGCGGGTCGTCATGCCGCAGGTGCACGTGTGCTGCGGGCGCGCGCTCTACGACTACGGGTTCCTCGACGTGGCCGACCGCTACCTGCGCCGCGTCCTCGACGTGCTCCGCGACGACATCCGGGCCGGCACGCCCGTCGTCGGGATGGAACCCAGCTGTCTGGCCGTCTTCAAGGACGAGCTGCTCAAGATGCTCCCGCACGACGACGACGCGCGGCGCCTCGCCGGGAACGCCTACCACTTCGGCGAGTTCTTCACCCGCTTCGACATCGACCCGCCCCACCTGGACGGGAAGGCACTGCTGTGGGGGCACTGCCACCAGCGCGCGACCGGCGGCATCGACCCCGACAGGCAGGTCCTGGAACGCATGGGGCTGACCGTCGAGCCGCTGAGCGGCGGCTGCTGCGGCCTCGCCGGCTCGTGGGGCTTCGAGGCCGGCAAGTACGGCATCTCGATGGAGTGCGGCGAACAGGCGCTGCTGCCCGCGGTGCGGGCCGCCGACGCGGCGACGGTCGTCGTCGCCGACGGGTTCTCGTGCCGCACCCAGATCGACCACGCCCGGACCGGACGGACCGCCCTGCACCTCGGCCAGGTGCTGGCCGCGGCGTCGGGCACGGACGCGGCCGCCCGTGCGGACCAGGCCGCCGGGCAGCCGCCACCGCCGCAACGACCGCGCGGTCGACGCGCGGCGCGGGCAGCGCTGCCGCTCTCGATGGCCGCTGCCGCGATCTCGGCGGCTGCGATCGCCGCGGCGCTCCGACGCACGAGCCCGGGAGGTGCCGGATGACGGGCCGAATCGTCGTGGTCACCGGCGGCACGGCGGGAGTGGGCCGGGCGGCCGTCCGGGAGTTCGCCGCCGCCGGATACGACGTGGCGATCCTCGCCCGTGGTGCGGCCGGTCTCGAGGCCGCCGAGGAGGAGGTCCGCGCCGCGGGCCGCCGGGCGCTGGCGGTCGCCGTCGACGTCGCCGACAACGAGGCCGTCGACCGGGCCGCCGCCCGGGTCGAGCACGAGCTCGGCCCCATCGACGTCTGGGTCAACTCGGCGTTCGCCGGGTCGCTCGCCTACTTCTGGGACACCACCGACGAGGAGTACCGGCGGATGACCGAGGTGACCTACCTCGGCCAGGTCAACGGCACCCGGGCCGCGCTCGCCCGCATGCGCGGCCTCGACGAGGGGGTCGTGGTCAACGTCTGCTCCGCGATGGCCTATCGCGCCATCCCGTTGCAGTCCGCGTACTGCGGGGCCAAGCACGCGGTGAAGGGGTTCACCGAGTCCGTGGCGACCGAGCTCGCGCACACCGGGAGTCGGGTGCGGGTGTGCATGGTCCAGCTTCCGGGCGTCAACACCCCGCAGTTCAGCTGGAACCTCAACAAGATGCGGCATCGTCCACGCCCGGTGGCACCGGTGTTCCAGCCCGAGCTCGCCGCTCGCGCGATCCGGTTCGTCGCCGAGCACCGGCGGCGCAACATCTGGGTCGGCATCTCCACCGCCTACACGATCCTGGGCGAGCGGATGGCTCCGCTGCTGGTCCGCGCCTACCTGGCACGAGCAGGCGTCACGGGTCAGCAGAGCCGGGCCGACCTGCCGCGGCACGGGGCGAACCTGTTCGTCCCTCGCGACGACGACGCGGATCGGGGCGCGCACGGCGCCTTCGACGACGAGGCCCGGTCCCGCGACGTCGTGCTGTGGGCCTCGATGCACCGGACCGCCCTGGCCGTCGGCTCGGCCGCGGCCGTCCTCCGGCTCCGTCGCGCGCGGCGACGGCGTCGCAGATGACGGGTGCATCCTCGTGCCGCGCGGGGGCGGGGTCAGTCGGCGAGGCGGGCGGCGGCCTCCAGCAGGGCCGCGTGCACGAACGCCTGCGGCAGGTTCCCCCGCATCTGACGCTGGACGACGTCGTACTCCTCGGAGTACAGCCCGGGCGGGCCGCACGCCGCTCGGTTGCGCTCGAACAACCGCATCGCGCCCGGCACGTCGCCCTGCTGGTGCGCGGCCATCGCGGTGAGGAAGCCACAGAGCAGGAACGCCCCCTCGGCCTGGTCGAGCGGACGCCGGTCGTGCCGGAACCGGTACACGTAGCCGTCGCGACCGAGCTCGTCACGGATCGCCGAGAGCGTGGCGACCGAGCACGGGTCGTCCGCAGGTAGCGCCCCTCGCAGCGCCGGGATCAACAGTGCCGCGTCGACCCGCGGGTCCTGCGGCGTGCGCTGCCAACGCCCGGACGGATGCAGCGAGTCGGCGGCCGTGGACGCGACGATGCGGTCCGCGAGGGTGTTCCATGCGGCGGCCTCGGACGCGGGCACGGCGGCTGCCGCCACCTGACGTAGACCGGCCGCGCACACCAGCCTCGAATGCGTCCAGCGCTGGGCGTCGAGCTCCCAGAGTCCCGCACCGGCGTCCTGCCACCGCTTCTCGACCGCCGCGACCGCGACGCCGATCGCCCGGAACCGCTCGGCGTCGAGCCGGTCGTGGCGCGCCGCTGCGGCGAACAGGAGCAGCGCCTCACCGAAGACGTCGAGCTGGAACTGGTCGCGTACGTGGTTGCCGATCACGTTCGAGCCGCCGGGATAGCCGGGGAGGTCCAGCTCCCGCTGCGGCGGGACGGCTGTCCCCGCGGCGGTGTAGGCGGGCATCAGGTCCGGGCCGTCGGTGAGGACCCGCTGCGCGACGAAGTCGACGGCGGTGTCGAGCAACGGGTGCGGCCCGGCGGCCGCCACCGCTTGACCGGCGAAGCACTGGTCGCGGACCCAGACGTAGCGGTAGTCGTAGTCGCGGCCCTGGTCCGCCCGCTCCGGCAGGCTGGTGGTGGCCGCCGCGACCATCCCGCCGGCGCCGGTGGTGAGGCCGCGCATGACCGCGTACGCGTGCCGCGCGTCCCGGTCGGCGACGGTGCGCCCGAGATCGGGCAGCGTCTCCCGCCAGCCGGTCTCGGTCGCCCCCCACGCCGATCCGGGGTGCGGCGGTGGCCGGTCGAACTCCCGGTCGGACAGCTCCAACACCAGGTCGTGCCGCTCTCCCGGGGAAAGCCGCAGCTGCGCGCGCAGGGCACCGGACTCCCCGTCGAACACGGCCCGCGGAGCTCCGCTCCACCTGACCCGCAGCGCTCCGCTCCGTCCGGTCCACACCCCGTCGCCCGATCGCCGGACCCCGGAGAACGACGCGTGGCCGAAGTCGGCAGCCGGTGCGAGCAGCGCCGCCACGTGTGCCTCGCCGCGGACGGCGGACAGCTGCCGCAGGATCACGGCGCGGTGCGGGTCGCCGGGGAACGCGAGTGCCTCGCGGCACTCGACCACCGCGTCGTCGTCGGTGATCCAACGCGATCGCCAGATCAGCGAACCGTCCTCGTAGTAACCGCCCCACACGAAGCGCTGCAGTGGGGCGACCGAGTAGCGGCCCCGGCCGCCGAGCAGCGTCGACAGGACCGCGGGCGAGTCCCACCGGGGTGCGCACAGCCACGCGATGTCGCCGTGCGGATCGATCAGCGCTCCTCGTTCACCGTCGGCGATCAGCGCGTACTCCCGCAGTACGTGCGGGGCCGGTTCTACGCATGCCTCCACCGTCGCTCCCTCGGCGTCGTCCTGTCCGTCGCTGTCCCTCTTCGAGGGGGCTACCCGAAACGGTCACCGGCCGCGGGACCGGGACCTTGCGACCTGCTGACGACTGGCCGCATCCCCGGCGGCGAGGGAGCGCCCTCGGCCGGCCGAACCGGATCCTGGTCCCGCGAGGGATCGACACAGCTGTCCCGCAGGCGACGGCTACCCGGCGGAGCCGACCTACGCGTGGCGCCCTTCGACCGACACCGCACGACGGCCGGGCCCGTCGTGCCCGGCTCCTCGGCCGGCCGCTGTCAGTTGGGGGAGGTCGACAGGCTCGGGCGCTGGACGAGACCGATGTAGAAGTCGTCGATCTCCCGCACGGCGGCGGCGAAGTCGTCGAAATCGACGGGCTTCGCGACGTAGGCGTTGGCGTGCAGGTCGTAGCTGCGCACGATGTCCTCGTGCGCGTGCGAGGTCGTCAGGATGACGACCGGAATCGGCGCGAGATCCGGGTCGGCCTTGAGCTCGGCGAGCACCTCCCGCCCGTCACGGCGGGGCAGGTTCAGATCGAGCAGGATCAGATCCGGGCGGACGGCGTCCTGGTGCGGCGCCTCGCGACGAAGGTAGGCGATCGCCTCCGCGCCATCGGTGACGAGCTCGAGCCGGGTACGGGTGCGCCCCTCGAGAGCCTCACGGGTCAGGAGTGCGTCGCCAGGATCGTCCTCGACGAGAAGAACGGTGACATGGGTCTGATCGGTCACGGGATGCGCGCCTCCGCCTGGAAAGGATGCGCGTGAGCCGATGGCTTCAGCGGAGGCGCAGGAACCACAAGTCTGGCACAAGGGGCGGCAGATCGTTGGCCCTGCGACCACTGAGGCCACCGATTTCGCCCACCGCTCACCCGACGACTCCCTGTGCCCGGCCGAGCGAGCCGGCCGGCCTACCCGGGACAGGGCGGTCGGGTCACGTGCGGAGTCCGATCGGCCGAGCCGGAGTCCCGCTCCACGGGAGCCGACCGGCGGGAGCCGACCCGGAAGCCGTGAGAGGGTGCGGCGCGCGGAACCGTCGCCCCGCGTCGCGCCCGATTGCGTTCAGACCTCGACGGACCGGGCCTCCAGATCAGTTCCGGGCCTTCTCCGCGAGCTCCTGCAGGAAGCCCGGCAGCCGGCCTGCGCCGAAGTCGTGAAAGCGCGCCCACGCCGGGACGATCGCGATCCGGGCCATCCGCTCGTACATCCGCCGGCAGTTCCGCTCGAACTCGTCGGCCGCCTCCGCGCCCATCGACTTCCGCGCCGCCGCGACGTACTCCGGCACCAGGCCGTCGACGATCCGGACCTCCGCCCGACCCCTGATGGACAACGACTGCGCCGACCCGGGCGTGCCGCCGCCGTCGATGGCCAGCGCAACGTCCGGGCGAGCGCGCACGGCCGCGACCTTCGGTGCGGTGTCGGCGGTGGAGACCACGAACTCCTCGCCGGTCCAGAAGTAGCCGACCGGGACGACCCGCGGGGTACCGTCCCTGCCGGTGTAGGCGAGGTGGGCAGCGGAGGTGGCGTCCAGCAGCGCCTGGGCGGCGGTGAGCTCGGTCAGCACGTCCTGTCGTTCCATCGTGGCGATCCTCCCTCGGTGCGGCTTTCGTCGCGATCCTCCGGGGACGGAGCCGACCGTGGATTCTCGACATCGAGCGACGACGCCGGTTCGGCGCGGTCGGACGGGCCGGTGACCACTCAGGTGGCGGGCTCGACGATCTTCCAGTAGGAGTCCTTGCGGATCACCTCACCACCGCGGAACTCCCAGTGGTCGCAGCCGCGGACACACACCTTCTCGCCGTCGGCCCTCGTGCCGGTGAGGAGCCATTCGGAGACGCCGAGGTCGCCGCTGACCCAGTGTCGGTCCTCGCCGTAGTGCACGTCGGGCAGTCCCGCGAAGCGGGTGGCCAGACCCGCCCGCACGGCGTCCTTGCCGGTGAGCCGCTGCCCCCAGGGCTCGGGCCCCCTCGGCATGTCCAACGAGCAGTCCTCCGCGAAGAACTCCATGATCGCGTCCAGGTCGTGTGCGTTGAACGCAGCCGTGATCGCCTTCAACGTCTCGACGGACGCCTCGCTCCGTTCTGTCATCGCCGCCTCCCCACCGTTGTGTCGGGTGAAAAGGGAGGGTAGGCCCTTTTCAGGCGTCGACAGCCGGAGACTTCGCGCGGACGCGGCCGCCGTGGTGCCGACCGGATCGTCTTTGGGGGGAGGCGCGCGACGCCGCCCGAGCGGCCGCCCGTCGATGTGGCTGGTCTGGCACACCGGCCGTGCGACGACGTCGTGGACGTTCCGAGCCTCATCGTTCGATCCGCACGAAGCCGTCGATCAGGGCCCCGAGCCGCGCGGGGACCTCGAACTGCAGCAGGTGCCCACACCCGGCGAACAGGTGGAGGTCGGCGCGCGGCAGGTGCTCGGCGAGGAAGAGGCTCGCGGCCGGCGGGATCGTCGCGTCGTCCTTCCCGTGCACCACGAGCACCGGGTGCCGCACCCTGCCGAGCACCGCCCGGTCGTAGACGGGCGCCGGCTCCCCTGGTGCCATGGCGGACTCGAACGATCGCCGGACTTCCGGCCGGACGGCGACGGCGAAGCGCTCGCGGACGTAACCGGCGACGTCGGGGACGTCGGGCCGGGCGAGCTGGGCGGCGACGAGATCGCCCATCGCCGCCGCGCTCGGCTCGCGATAGAACCCGGTCAGTTTCTGCAGGTCGGCCTTGACCGGCGTCCCGCCGGCGGCCAACAGCACGACCCGCCCGATCCGCTCGGGGACGCGGAGCAGCAACTCCAGCGCCACCCGGGCCCCGTAGGAGTGACCGACGACGTGGACGCGGCCGGGCCCGAGGTCGTCCACCAGCCGCAGCACCGCCTCGACGCGCCGGGCGAACCACGGTCCCGGGCCGGCCGGGACCGCTGCGGGATGGCTGCTGCGCCCGAACCCGACCAGGTCGGGCACGACGCACCGGTGCGCCCGAAGACCGGGCAGGAGCGGTCCGAAGCTCAGTTCCCCCGTCGCTCCCGGCCCGGTCCCGTGCAGGAGCAGCAGCGGCTCACCCGCGGGGTCGCCCGACGTCACGACGTGCATCGCCGTCACAGGGCCCTGCGGAACAGCTCGAGGGTGCGTTCCCAGGAGACCGTCGCCGCGTGCGCCTGGTAGGCCGGGTAGTGCGGGAACATGAAACCGTGGTCGGCGCCGTCGAAGATCTCGACGGTCGCCTTCACCGACGGCTGCGCCAGCTCGTCGCGCAGCGGCCCGTTCAGCTCCAGCGGAGAGATCGTGTCGGCCCCACCGAGCCCGACGAACAGCTCGGCCGAGATCGCGCCGATGCTGCGGTGCGGCGAGTCCGCGTCGTCGGTCACGCAGTTGGACGGGTGCAGCGCCGAGCCGGCCGCGAACCCGTCGGGATCGGAAGCGAGCAGGCGCAGGGTGAAGCGCGCGCCCATGCAGAAGCCCATCGCCGCCTTGGACGCCATGTCGGCGGCGCCGTCGCGGGCGGTGGCGTCGAGCACGGCGACCGTGTCGGCGAGCACCATGTCGTCGCCCAGCGAGGTGACCGCCGCGATCAGCCGGTCGAACTCCGGGGAACCCGGCCCCTGGGCGATCCCGGCCATGTCGAAGGAGATCTGGTGGCCGAGCCGGTGGTACAGGTCGGGCAGGACGGTGTAGTAGCCCGCGTCGGCGAGCGTGCGCGTGACGTCGTGGATGTCCTCCCGCAGCCCGGGCCCGTCGTGGTAGACGATCACGACCGGGAACGGACCGGCGCCGTCGGGGTGGCGGATCGTCACGGTCATGGGCCCGTCGCCGGTCTCGACGACGTCTTCTCTCTCCACCATTGCTCTCACCTGCTCGTCGGGTCGGGCAGCGCGGTGGTGACCGCGAAGCCGACGATCCATTCGGGAACGGGCTGGTAGAACGACGATCCGGTCCGGTACGGGCCGGCCGTCCGCAGCGCGGCGTGGGCGGCGATCCAGGTGCGCACCTCGTGGATCGAGCTGCCGCCCTGCGCGCCGAGCCGGTCGACGCTCATCTCGTCGAACCCGGCCAGGTCACCGCGCGCGAACCGCCGCAGGATCTCCTGGTCCAGCTCGGGGTTCAGCGGCCGGAGCGCGGACTCGCCGCGGGCGAACTCCTGCCCGGCGCGCCGCACCTCCGCCTCCCTGGCCCGCTGCTCGGCGGGGGTGCGGCGCCGGGACACGATGTACGCGACGGCCTCCGGCGGCGACTCCCGCAGCCGCGGGATCGGCACGTCGTGGGACAGCCCGCCGGAGCCGACGATCAGCACCCTGCGGTCCAGCCCGGCGAGGAACTCCCCCACCGCCGCACCGAGCCGCCGCACCCGCCGCAGCGGCCCCAACGGCTCGGCGACCGAGTTGACGAAGACGGGGATCACCGGTTTCGCGGCACTGGAGCCGAAGAGGATCTCCAGAGGCTGGACGATTCCGTGGTCCACGATCATCTTCTCCGACATGGCGACGTCGAGATCGACCGCCAGCAGGTGCGCGATGAGCCGGTCCGCGACGCCCTGCGGCACGTCGAGGTCGCCGGCGCGGGTGCCGTAGTCACCCACCGCGGCCGCCGCGGCCCCGACGCAGAACGGCGGCATCAGCTCGTAGCGGAAACCTTGGTAGTGGTCGGGACCGAAGATCACGACCAGGTCCGGGGCGAACGCGTCGACGAAGTCGCGGGCCGTCTGCAGCGCGTCGTCGACCCGCCGCGCGACGGACTCGTCCGGTCCGGGGGCCCGCAGCAGCGGCGTGTGCGACATGCAGCACAGCGCCAGCTCGGCGGCCACGCCTACACCGTCAGCGCACGCAGCGCGGGCACCACGTGCTCGCCGAACAACCGGTAGGAGCGCAGGGTCTGCTCCTTGGTGAGGGTGCCGAACGAGCCCCAGTTGAGGAAGTGCCCGCAACCGATCGTCTCCAACTGGCTGACGATCTGGTCGCGGACGGTCGCAGGTGTGCCCACGCAGATCGCCCCGATCGCGACCAGGGCCTCGAACGAGACGTCCTCACCGGCGAACGGGCGGAAGAACGACTGGTAGTGCTCGTAGCCCGCAGGCACGTTGTCGAGGTCGTGGAACACCGCGGCCTCCTTGAACGCCGCGAACAGCGCGTCGAACGCGGGCTCGGCGATGTCGCGCGCCTCCTGCTCGGAGTCGGCGATCACGACGTTGCGGCACACCCCCATGTCGCCGGCCTGCGCCTCGCGGCCCACCTCGTCGGCCGCCGCGCGGTACCCGTCGAAGATCGTCCGCATGTGCTCGGTCGGGGAGAAGACCGAGGTGAACCGGAAGCCCTGGCGGGCCGCCCAGCTCACGGTCTGCGGGCTCAGGGCCGTGACCCAGATCGGCAGCTCCGCGCGCAGCGGCCGCGGCCAGATGCTCACGTCGTCGTAGGTGTAGAACTCGCCCTTGTGCGTGAACCGGGGCTGGCTCCACGCCGCCTGGATGAGCGCCACCGACTCCTCGAACCGGGCGCGGGTCTCCTCCATCCGCACGCCCTCACGGAGGAACTCCGGCTCGTCGACCCCGCGCCCCAGACCGACCTCGAGCCGGCCGCCGGTGAGGTGGTCGAGCATCGCGCCCTCCTCGGCCAGCCGGCGCGGATTGTGGAACGCGGTGATGTTGGCCATCACGCCGATCCGGATCCGCTCCGTGCGCTGCGCGAGCGTCGCCACGAGCAGGTTCGGCGACGGGCTGATGCTGTAGGGCGTGAAGTGGTGTTCGGAAAAGAAGACGCCGTCGAAACCGTGCTCCTCGGCGGCGATCCAGGAATCCAGCTTCCAGTCGTAGAGCTCCTTGCACAGCTGCGGGTCGAAATTCGCAGGATCCGGGTCGTACGGATAGCTGAAAATCTCGAAGAGCCACGACCTGACCATGCGATTCTCCGTCCACTTCGACATCCGTCCCGCTTTCACGGGGTGACACGGATGACGCTATGAGCGGATTCCGGTTGTCGACAATCCGGCGTTCGCACGGGCCTGTCCATTTCTCGTGGGAATGTCAGGTCTCCCGGCGCAACGTCCGCGACGGCGACTCGCCGTAGCGTTCCCTGTACGTGGTCGCGAACCGGCCGGCATGGCCGAACCCCCAGCGGAGGGCGATCGCGGAGACGGTGTCCGCCTCCGGGTCGGCGTCCAGGAGGTCCTGACGGGCTCGCGCCATGCGCACCTGGCGGGCGTACGCGGTCGGCGAGATCCCGACGTGCCGCTCGAAGCCGCTCTCGAGCGCGCGCAGACTCAGGTGTGCGATCCGGGCGGCGTCCGTGGCCGTGCGCAGCTGCATCGGGTCGTGCTCGACGGCGTCGATGACGCGCCGGACCCCTCGTGGGACCTGTGCGAATGCGCCTTCGCCCGCCAGCGCGTCGGAGTGATTGTGCGGGAACGCCATCAGCATCGCGGAGCGCAGGAGCGCGCCGAGGCGGGCCGCGATGACCGGGCTCTGGCGCACGATGCGGTTCGATCCGCTCAGCGCTCCCTGCACGTTCTGCAGGATCTGCCCGAACTCGCGCCCCGGCCCGCCCCGCAGATCGAGCGCGTCGCCGAACACGATCGGGCGCTCCACCCGGCGGCCCAAGAGCGCGGCAAGATCGTCCTCCAGGTCGGCGCGCCCGATCCGCACGGAGAGCAGCGTGTCGCGCCAGTCGGCGAAGCACCAGGACTCGTGGGGGTTCAGGACGGCGGCGGTCGTCGCCGACACCGTCGTCGTCCGGCGGCCGGACCTGGTCAGGATCGTCCCCTCCGCCGCGACGCACAGGCAGTAGAACGTCGCTGGTGGCGGGACTTCGATCGCCACATCGGTCCCGAACGTGCTGAAACCGGCCGTGAGCTGGGCGGCGTCGAGCAGCTGGAAGTCGAAGGCGAACGGGCCCTTGTCCCGCACGGTGAGGTCGTGCGGCGCGTAGACGGCGCTGAGGATGTGCCGCGCCTCCGCGGGATCGCGGCTGTGCCACCGACCGTCCGCCGGAGCGGGGCGTGAGGCGCTGCGCGGTGTCATCGGCTCCACCCCTTTCGGCTCACCGGAAACTGTGCCCGAGGTCGCCTCCGCGGGCCAGTCACAGCTCGTCAGAGGTCCTCACCGCGGACAGCACCTCGCCCCCACTCAACCAATGCCGACCCGGATCGGCTATCCGGTTGTCGCCTCGTGCTGGCCACGAGTCGCCGAGTTCGGGGCGAGGTCGGCCATCCCCGGTGACGCGGAGCGCACCGTCGGAGCAACACGACGTGTCACTGTGCAGAGTCCTGGAGCCACACTTGATTACACTGTAAGCCCTGCGACATCGTGGGGGTGCGATGACACCCTCTGTGTCAACCTCAAGATCGTCAGGCTGCGGTCGGTGGGTTGAGTTGGCGGGCTGCCCCGCCATGGCGGGCGGGGTCGTAGGGCTGTCCGTTGTTCCAGCAGCGCCAGATCACTCGAACCCAGGCTCTGGCGAGGATCCGGATCGCGTGCGGATGGTCCTTGCCGCCGGCGATAGCTCGCCGGTAGATGCCGGCGGCCCAGGGACTGGAGTGGCGGGAATTGTCGGCGAAGGTGGTCAACGCGACGCGCAGCCGCTTGTTACAGGCCCAACGGAAACTCACCGCGTGGTGCTTGCCCGACGCGCGGGTGACCGGGACCAGCCCGGCGAGGGCAGCGATGGCATCCGGTCCGGAGTAGGCGTCGGGTTCGGCGAGCTCAGCGCGGATCTGGGCGGCGTTGACCAGTCCGGCGCGGGGGAAGCTGGTGAACACCTTTCCGTCGGGGTGGGCGTGCAGGTGCGCGGCGTTGGACCGGTCGAGGTCCTTGATCGCTGTGTTGAGCGCGGTCAGGACCGCGATCAGGGCGAGGACGGCGTCGCGCAGCGCGTCGGACACGACTGCGCCGCTGACACCGGCCGGTGCGGCGCGCAGCCGGGTGAGCAGCTCGGCGGGGCTGCGACGTCCGGAGTAGCCGTGCTTGATGCAGAACGCCGCCATCCGCTTCTCCCCGAGGTGCGCGGCATGATCGGGGGTCGGATAGCGGTGAAGGAACGCCAGACTGATCGCCGAGGTCACCTCGGCGAAGATCTCCTTCGCCCCGGGCCAGGCCGTGTCCAGCAGCGCGGCGAGCTGGTTGCCCGCCGCGACACGGGCGGCGACCAGATCCGAGCGGGTGCGCGACACCAGACGCAGCGCGCGGGTGTCCTCGGACAGGGGGGTCGCCGCCCGCAGCCGATGCGCGCGCAGACGCAGGTACTCGGCGATCACGTGAGCGTCACCGGGATCAGACTTCGCCCCGGAGATCACCTCACCCTCACGCCAGGTCTTGATCGCGTTCGGCTTCACCGCCACCACCGGGTAGCCGGCGGCGAGCAGCGCGTCGACCAGCCGCCCGTCCGGGCGCTCGATGGCCACCGGCACCCCGCCCGGCTCACCCAGCTTGGCGAGTCGGCGGATCAGACCGGTGAACCCCGCCGCGGTGTGCTCCACGCCGAACCCGGTGACTCGACGCCCGGACGAGTCGAGAACGCATACCGCATGGTTCGTCGCGGCCCAGTCGATCCCCACGAAGTACTCGGCACCCACCAGCGACACGTTCGTCGCCTTCCTGTCCACAGTGGGCAGGACACGGTCGAGAGCCCGGCCCCGAGTCGAGTGGTCACTGACCGGCACTCAACACCGCAGCAGCCCTCTGTCGTCGATCTCAGACCGGGCAGGAACCGGGGGCGGCAGTGTCATCGCGGCCGTCTCACGGCGACCGACGCGGGCCGTCACCCCGGCTCCCGACCGTTTCCTACCACAGAGGCCCTCATGACCCCCGCACAGAAGAGGGTGGACCAGTGACCGACGAGACGCCGACGATCTACGTGTGGGGCGGCGAGCGAGCAGGATTCGAGCGCTGGCTCAACACCTTCTACGACCTGGTGGAGGGCGACGAGCTGCTCTCGCCCGTCTTCGAGGGTTGTCAACGGCCAGCTTGATCTCCCCGCTGGCGGCCAGTAGTTCTCCCCACTGGTGGCCAGATACTTCTCCCCGACGGCGGCCAGATATTTCCCCGCCTCGGTCGTGCGTGGTCAGCTCAACGGGCTCACCCCCTTGCCGGCGGTGGCTTGTGCGAGCCGGTAGCTGTCACCGTCGGTGACGACGATGTGGGCGTGGTGCAGGAGCCGGTCGACCGTGGCGGTGGCCAGGGTCTTGGGCATGATCTCGTCGAATCCTGACGGGTGCAGGTTGCTGGAGATGGCCAGGGAGCGGCGTTCGTAGGCGGCATCGACGAGCCGGTAGAACCCTTCCGCGGCGTCCGGGCTGACCGGCAGGAGCCCGATGTCGTCGACGATGATCAGGTCCGTGCGGATCAGTCTCGCGAGTGCGCGGGTGATCGAGTCGTCGGCGCGGTGACGACGCACGAGGGCGCCGAGGTCTTCGATGGTGAACCAGGCCACGGTCATCCCCGTCTCGACCGCGGCCTGACCGAGGGCTTCGCAGAAGTGGGACTTCCCGGTCCCGGACGGCCCGCAGACGCAGAGGTTCTCCCGCCGGCTGACCCACTCCAGCGAGGTGAGGGCGTCTTGGGTGGGGCGCGGGATGCAGGACGCGCCCGCGTCCCAGTCGTGCAACGTCTTGCCGGCGGGGAACCCAGCTCGTTGGCGGCGGGTGCGCAGGTTCGTCGCGTCGCGGCCGGCGGCTTCCTCGGCCAGCAGCACCCGGACGAGCTCGGCATGGTCCCAGCGTTGTGCTCGCGCGGTGGGCACGAGTTCGACGAGGTGGCGGCGGATGTGGGGCAGCTTCAACCGCCGCGTCAGCGCGACGGCCTCGGCGAGCGGGTCCCCGCCCGATGCCGGCACTGATCCGGTGGCCGCGTTCATGACGGCCCTGCCGGGTCGAGCCCTGCCGGGTCGAGCCCTGCCGGGTCGAGCCCTGCCGGGTCGAGCCCTGCCGGGTCGAGCCCTGCCGGGTCGAGCCCTGACGGGTCGGTTTCGGGTGGTGGGGTGATGCCGAAGCCGGACCAGGCGGAAGTGCCGGGTTGCAAGCTGTGGTCCTCGCTGGCGCGGATGGTGGGCTTGTTGACGTTGCGGCCGGCTTGGTGGGCGAGGATGCGCAGGACGTCGTTCTCGGCGAACCGGCCCGCGACCGCGGCCGTGCCCAGCGCGCGGTCGACCTCGCCGGGTGGGTGCAGCTTCGCCAGCGCGACCGCTTCGGCCATCTTCCGGCGCACCCCGCGCGCACCCGCCCCGGCCGCCTCGACCAGCCAGGACGCTGCGCCCGGGCCGAGCGCCAGGAACTCGGCCTCCGCGGCACTGCCCGCGCGTGGGGTGCGTTCTCCGGCGGCGTTCGCGGCCGTGGTGGGTGGCGGGTAATGCTCGTCGCGGATCGAGGGCGTGCCCGGCGTCGAGCGGGCATGGCGGGCGACCTCTGTGGGGCCGCTGCCGGGTCCGTGCCCCTCCAACGGGGCATCGACGGCGGTGATGACCAGGTCGTCGCCGTGGAACCGGACCCAGACTCGAGTGTCGACCAGCTGATGCGGCACCGAGTAGCGCACCCCGTCGACCGAGACGGTGGCGTCCCAGTTCACCCGCCGGGTCGTGCCGAACGCGACGGTGAACGGCCGATCGGGCAACGGATGCAGCCGGGTGCGTTCCTCGGCCAACGCCTCGACCGGCGGGCGGCGGGTCTCCCGATGCGGCCGCGCGTTGACCTGCTCGCAGAAGCTTCGACACGCCGTCTCAAGCTGAGCGAAGGTGCGGTACTCCTCGAGCAGGTTCGCCGCGGTCGGGACGAGGTCGGCCTTGGAGATCCGCACCGTCGCTTCGGACCCGCCCTTGGACTGCGGGTCCGCCGGCACGCAGGTGCGGATCGTCATCCCGTAGTGCCGCCCGACCGCGACGATCTCCGGGTGGCGCACCGCGATCCCCGCGACATGATCGACCGACACGGTGCGTTCGTTGTCGGTCAGCGCGTAGGTCGGCACCCCGCCCAGCCGGCGCAGCGTGGTGTCGATGCAGGCCACGATCGTGGGCAGGGTGCGGTCGAAGACCGCGAGCACGACCCGGAACCGCGACCAGGCCAGCCACGCGCACCACAGATTCGTGCGGCGCCCGGCAACGCGGGGGCCCTCGCCCCAGTCCCACTGCAGCCACAGCCCCGGCTCGACCACCCACGGCCGAAACACCCGCCGCTGCCCGGCCCGCAGCCGGGCCTTCACCTGCGCGACGGTGCGGCGGGTGGTGCGCTCCCCGCCGGTGAAGCCCATCGCGAGCAGCCGCTCGTGCACCACGTCGGCGCGCACCCGCCCGTCGGAGCGCACCACCAGTTCTTCGATCTTGTCCAGGTACTCATCGATCGGTCGTGCCCGGTGCTCGCGAGCGACCGGGGGTTGACCGGCCTCCCGCAGCGCCACATAGCGGGCGACGGTGTGGTGATCACAACCGGCCAACTCCGCGGCGGCGCGGTAACTGCCCGTGAGGTCGAACGCCTCCAGGATCTCCATGATCTCCTCGTCTCGCTTCACCGGCAGACCCTCACCACCGGCATCGGATGCTTGATCACCGGGGAGATATCTGGCCGCCAGCGGGGAGATCGCTGGCCATCAGTGGGGCGGTAAATGGCCGCCTACGGGGAGTTTGGACTGGCCGCTGTCACTGCGCGCTCGGGTTCCGGCGCGACGCGCGCGTTCACGCGCATGCAGCATCTTCTCGCAGAACCCGGCCACCGCCGGCCGCAACGGTGCAGGGACCCGGTCGACACGGCGCCGCCGCCGCCCGGCGGCGAGCTGTTCGGGATGGTCGGTGGCCAGGGCGAGCTGGTGGTCGGTGAAGAAATCCTCGAGCACCCGCGCGAGCGGGCCCATGGAGCGTCCTGGGCGGCGGGCTCGGTCCAGCACCGCCGCCGGCAGATTGGAGTGCTCATCGGCCAGCAGTCGCCCCAGCTCGGTGATCAGCATGCAGGCCCGGCTGGGGCAGTAGCGCGAGGCAACGTGAGCGGTGAACGACTCGAGCCAGTCGGGCGGGCTCGCCAGCCGCTCGGCCAACGCCTCGGCGCGGATGAACGGCCGAGCGGGGTGTCGCTGCCAACACGCCGAGCACAGCCCGAGACCGGCATGGCGGCGCACCCGACCGCAGCCAGCGCAGGGGCGCGGCGGCTGGGGCCCTGGCTGCGGGCGTGAGCAGTGGCCACACCATCCCGTCGCCGCGCGCAAGTGGCCGAGCCTGGCGCAGCGCGGGCAGATCTGCATCGCGGCCGCCCGCTGATCGGTGCGCCGGCAGGTCTTGCACAACGTCTCGGTGGCCGAACGGCGCGGCCTGTCGCAGCGTCGGCAGCGGCGTGAGCACAACACGCACCGGCCAGTGTCTGCCTGCAGGACACGCTGGTTCCCGCAGGCCGGACAGGGCTCCTTAGCTGCATTCTCACGAACCCGCCGGGAACAACGACAGCATCGTGGCTGATCCAGCAGCCCGACGGGCGCGCCGCAGTCGGCGCAGTCACGCTGCTTCTTACCCACGACCTCGCCAACCTGGTCGATCGTGTCGGGCTCGCCGTCGTCCCCGCAGTCGTTCTCGTGGTCCGGTCACATCGGCGGCAGGGATCGACCACCGGTCCCGGATGCTCGAGGACCGTCGAGGGCTGTCGGACGAGTCGGCGCGACCGGTCGCTCGACCGGAGTGGTGTCGATCTCGAACAGGTCGTCGGGAGTGCACTGCAGAGCAGTGCACAGCGCGATCAGCGTCGAGAGCTTGATCTGGCTGGGTTCCTTGGTGAACAACGCCGACACCGACGCCGCGGACATCTCCACGCCAGCCCGCTCCCCGAGCAGCCGACGCAGTTGCGTCCCGGTCCAGACCTCGCGCTGCGCCGCGGCCATCCGCAGCCGCCACCGAATCCTCATCGCCGTTCATCCTCACCGGCGCGCTCGACAGGCTCGTCGGGCCCGCCGAGCTCGGACAGCGTGGTGGACACCGCGCGTCGATATGCATCCTCGATGAACGTCGCCGAGGGGCGGACATACCGCATCGTCGAGCTGACCGTCCAATGCCCGAGCAGCTGCTGAATCGCGACCAGGTCCACGCCGCGCTCATAGTTGTGGGTTGCGCACGCTCGCCGCAGCGCATGCGGGCTGAACCACTCCCCGGCCGCGCGGCCTTCCAGCTCCATCAACCGGCGCAGCCGGTTGCGGATCGTCCCCCGATGCAGGCTGCCGCCGGACTCGTCGGCGAACAGCACCGGTGAGTCGGGGAACTTGCCGCGCACGTCGTTGAGGAACCACCGCAGCACCAGGTCCAGGCCATCGAGCATCGGGACCCACCGCGGCCGCGGACCTGATGTCCTCGCTGCCTTGCCGAACCGGACATGCAGCTTCCCGAACGGCCCGCGGTTGAAGTGCACATCCGCCACATCGAGCAGCGAGGCCTCCTCCGAGCGCAAGCCAGCGTGATAGAGCGTCCGGAACAACGCGTAGTCCCGCGCGGCCGGCGCATACTTGCGGGCGGTCGCGATCCGGCCCTTCAGGAACTCGAAGAACTGCCCGACCCGTTCCGGGGTCGGCGGCGGCATCGAGTCCGGCGAGTCGTCCCCGACATGGCGGGATGCGTTGAACTCATCCACCGGGCAGACCAGCGAGACACCGAACCAGGCCTGGATCTCGGCGGCCTTGCGCACCTGCAGGAACCGGTGGAAGCCCTTGAAGATCTGCACATAGTCACGGCGGGTCGACGCCTTCCGACCCGCAATGGCCAGATCGCCCACGACCCGATCGACGTCCTCAGGCGTCACCTCCCACGCCGGGCGGCCCAACGCCGTCAGCGTCCGCTCCAGCAACCCGAAGTCGTTCTCGATCGTCACCGGGCTGAACCCACGCGCCCGCCACGACGCCACGAACGCCTCGACGCACTCGCCCTGGAACTCCCACGGATCCGTCGTCGCCGGCGCCGCTACCGACGCAGCACCCGCGATCACTGTCAGCCGCCGCGTCACCCGCACACCCTCTTCGCACCTGAATGATTAAGGCAGCGCCTAACATAGCGATCTCCCACCTGGAAGATCCACAGGGCCCATCCAGGGCGCATCGGTGCAGGCACGAGCACAGATCCGGCTAAACGAACAAGTGCCAGCCCCAGATCGCTGGGGCGAGACCTTCTCCGACGACGTCGTCGCCGCAGCCATGATCGACCGCCTCGTCCACCACGCCGAGGTCCTCACCCTCACCGGCGACTCCTACCGCACCCGCCAACGCCGCCAGCTCCTCGCCAAACAGAACCGCGCCGACCAAGACTGACAACCATCCGAGGGGTCAAGATTCAGAGTGGTGGTTTCTACGGAGCGTCGCAACACTCCCATGATCGTTTAGGGGTTGTGTTGTCTTCGACGCGTCGTGTCAAGAAGGGGCCCGGACGGCGGCCTCAGTCGGCCAAGCGCCAGCGCTTCATGGAGCTGCGCGCCCGCGGCTGGAGCATCCAGGCCGCGGCACGGGAGGTCGGCACGTCCCGCACGTCCGGGGCGAACTGGGCCCGCGGCTACAAGACCTACCGCGACGGGCGGGTGGTCGGGTTCGTGGCGCCACTGGATCGCCTCGCCGTGCGCGAGATCAGCTCGCGCTACTTATCCCAGGACGAGCGTTTCCAGATCGCCGACCTGCGCCGGATGGGCTGGAGCATCCGACGCATAGCCGCCCACCTCGGACGCTCACCCTCGACCATCTCCCGCGAGCTGCGCCGCAACGCACGCAACGACGGCGGCTACCGCCCGTTCGACGCCCACCGCCGGGCCGTGGCCCGCCGAGCCCGCCAGCACCGACGCCGTCTGGACACCAACCACGAGCTGCGAGCCCTCGTTGGAGAGCTACTCGCACAGCGGTGGAGCCCTCAGCAGATCTCCCGTCACCTGCGGGCCCGCTTCCCGGAACTCCCGGGCATGCGTCTGTGTCACGAAAGCATCTACCAGGCGATCTATGAGCCCGGGTCCTCTCTCGTCCGGCCCTCAAGGGTGCCGTCGGTGCATCGATCGCCGCTGCGGACCGGGCGCGATCATCGCCGAGCGCACCAGAAGGTCGAGCGGCGCAGGCCCCGCTTCGCGCAGCCGATGCTGACCATCCACCAGCGCCCGTTCCGACCCGAGGACCGGTCCGAGGCCGGGCACTGGGAGGGCGACCTGATCGTGGGCAAGGACCACGGTTCGGCGATCGGCACCCTGGTCGAGCGCACGACTCGCCTGGTCCGGCTGCTACACCTTCCTCAGCGTGACGCACACACGCTGCACCGCGTCCTCGCGATGAGGATGGGCGACCTGCCACCGTCGCTGCTGCGCTCGATCACCTGGGACCAGGGCACCGAGATGGCGAGACACACCGACATCACCGCCACCCTCGCGGTCCCCGTCTACTTCTGCGACGCCCACGCGCCCTGGCAGCGGGGATCGAACGAGAACACCAACGGGCTGCTGCGTCAGTACTTCCCTAAGCGGACCGACCTGAGCATCCACAGCCCGCGGCACCTCAAGGCCGTCGAGAACGAGCTCAACACCCGCCCTCGAATGGTTCTCGCCGACCGCGCTCCCGCCGAGCTGTTCGCTGCGTTGCTAGCCTCTTCGTCCGAGCCATCGTTGCGACGTTGACTGGAACCCGCCAGTCCCCAGAGAGGTCAATTTTCAAGATCCGTTGACACCAGCGGCCGGGAGTGATCGGCGAGCTTCACCGGGTGCTCCGGCCCGGCGGCTACGCGCTGCTGGCCTTCCAGATCGGCGACAACACCCTGCATCTCGATGAGGCCTTCGGCCACGAGGTCTCGCTGGATTTCCACCGTCTGCAACCCGACGCCGTCGTCGCTCTGCTCGACGACGCGGGCTTCGATCTCACCGCCCGCCTCGTCCGAGCGCCCGACTCGTCCAGCGCAGCCGCAAAGATCCCGCAGGGCTTCCTCATCGCTAGGAAGCCCTGCTAACGACCCCGTCTCGCACGAGGAACCCCAACCGGACGCCATCACCCTCACCTGATAGCGAGCGCTGAGCGGCGAGAACAGTTCGCGGCAGGGGCAGCCTCGCGCTCGGACCCGCTCTTTCCCTGTCCCCGTCGCCCTGGCCGCTTTGCTCGTCGGAGCGGTGGGGGCAAGGGTGGCGCTTTGCGCCATCGCGTAGCGACGCCGTGGGCGCCCTTGCGGCCGCCGTGGAGACGTGGAGACGTGGAGACGTGGAGACGTGGAGACGTGGAGACGTGGAGACGTGGAGACGAGTTGTGTCCCAGGGCGTGGTGTAGGACGTCGGTCCTGATGACGGCGTGGGTGACCGCGTTGTGGGGGGCCATCGTGCGACGGTCAGCGAGACCGGCTCAAAGGTGCTCGCGGAAGGACACGACGCACGATGACCCTGGACCAGTCTGCCCTGCTCGAGGTGCTGGAGACACTCAAGGCCGCCCATGTCGAAGACCGCGTCCGCACGGCGGCGGAAACCATCTATCAGGCGTTGATCGAGGCCGAGCTGACCTCGGTGATCGGCGCCGCCCCGCACGAACGCAGCGACGCGCGCACCGCCCAGCGCAACGGGCACCGTCCGCGCATCTTGACCAGCACGGTCGGGGACCTGGAGCTGCGGATCCCGAAACTGCGCACCGGCTCGTTCTTCCCGTCGCTGTTGGAGCGGCGCCGCCGCATCGACCAGGCCCTGTTCGCGGTGGTCATGGAGGCCTACCTGCATGGCGTGTCCACCCGCAAGGTCGACGACCTGGTCCGGGCCCTGGGCGCGGACACTGGGATCTCCAAGTCCGAGGTGTCGCGGATCTGCGCCGACCTCGACGACGAAGTCGGAGCGTTCCGCGACCGCTCCCTGGCCGACCAGGCCTTCCCCTACGTGTTCCTCGACGCCACCTACTGCAAGGCGCGCGTGAACCGCCGGGTGGTGTCCCAGGCCGTGGTCGTGGGCACCGGGGTGGCCGCGGACGGGCGCCGCGAAGTCCTCGGGTTCGCCGTGGGCGACTCCGAGGACGGCGCGTTCTGGACGCAGTTCCTGCGCTCGTTGAAGGCGCGCGGGCTCGGTGGGGTGCAGCTGGTCATCGCCGATGCCCACCTCGGGCTGCGGCACGCCGTCCAGGCTGTGTTCGCCGGTTCCTCGGTGCAGCGGTGTCGGGTGCATTTGCTGCGCAACGTGCTGGCCCGCGTCCCGAAAGGGAGCGCGGAGATGGTCGCCGCGGCGGTGCGCACGATCTTCGCCCAGCCCGACGCCGAACACGTCCGCGAGCACTTCGAGGTCGTCGCGGCCATGCTCGGGCAGCAGTTTCCGGTGGTGGAGGCGATGCTGCGCGAGGCCGAGCCGGAGCTGTTGGCCTTCGCCGCGTTCCCGGTCAGCCACTGGAAGAAGATCTGGTCGACGAATCCGCTGGAGCGGCTGAACAAAGAGATCAAACGCCGCACCGACGTGGTCGGGGTGTTCCCCAACCCGGCCGCGCTGCTGCGCCTGGCCGGCGCGGTCCTGGTCGAGGCCCACGACGAGTGGCAGGTCTCGGATCGCCGCTACCTCTCCGAAGGCTCCATGGCCGCCCTCCGCGCCAGCGACGCGAAGCAAGAGGTAGCGCGGGCCGAGCTCGTCGCGGCATCATCACCACCAAGCTGACCGCCGCGCACGATCTACACCACGCCACGGGGCGTCATCGTGGAGACGTGGACCATGGTCGGCCGAGGGGGCAGGGCCTCAGCACGCCACCGCTCTGAATCCCCCCGGCGTGTCCGGAGACTCGATCTTGTGAGGAGATGGAGTCTCCGGACACGCCGGGGGGATTCAACGGGCTCCAGCGTCAATCTTTTGGACGGGCTCAACCCGCACCAAGCCCCAACGACGTCAGCGGGCGACGCGCCCCCAGTTTCATCCAGCCGCGAGCGCCCCGCCAGAGGCATCAACATCTTTTGGGTCCACCCCCCGGCCGAGCAGCTCCGCGGCGCGCGATGGATGGCGACCTCGGCCTCGAGCTCCGCGATCCGCCTGCGAGCCGCCATCAGTTCGGCGTTCTCGCTGGTCGTCGTGCCCGGAATCCGGCCGGTGTCGATGAGCTCCTGACGACGCCAGACAAAGATCGTCTGTTCGCTGATGTCGAGGTCGTTGGCGACCTGCGCGATACGGCGGCCGGCCGCGACCAGATCGAGGACCTTGCGGCGGAACTCGGGTGGATACCTCTTCGGCACGGAACTGGAGATCCTCTCGGTCGGAGGACCGTGATCATCCAGTAAGCCGACTCCGCCGCACCCGGGACACATCACACCTTGCCCGATGACCCGTTGGCCGAACCCGGGTCAAGACATGAGCGCGGGTGGGTCTCGGCGCAGCGTGTGCGCAGGGTCGTCGCGCAACAGGACTTCGGCCGTGGACAGGCACCGATCCTCGCGGAAGCGCCCGGCGACGAGCTGCACTCCGCCCGGGCCTGCCGGGCCGATCGAGGTCGGAACGGCCAGGGCAGGCAGCCCGCAGATGCTGGCCGCGATCGAAGGCTCGAGGGCGTCCACCAGCTCGCGAACCATATCGGGCCCGCGCTGATCATGGTCCGCAGGAAAGGGTCGACGCCAGGAAACGGGCAATAGAATCAGAGGGTAGTCGTCCAGGAAGGCCGACCATTCCCGCAGGATCGTGGTGCGCCGGGCGAACAGCTCGAGGTATCGGTCGCCGTCCATGCCTGCGGCAAGGCTGGTCATCGCCCCGGCCACGTCCCGCACTGATCGGTCCCCGAGTTCTCCAACCTGGTGCAACAGCCTGTTCCGGGCCTCCCAGGCCTTTGCCCGGAACACCTCCATCACCTGCTCGAAGCTAGGCGGAAGGACCTCCACCAACTCGTACCCGTCCGCGGCCAGCAGTCGCGCGGCCGCGTCGACCTCAGAACTGACGGAGACATCAACAGCAGCCCACGGGACACTGCGGACCATCGCGACCCGGCACGGTGCGGTGGGGGCCAGTTCCAGGGGCACAGGTACCGACCAGGGATCCAGATCGCTGGGTTTGGCCATCGCCTGCAGCGCCAGCCTCATGTCCTCCACTGTGCGGGTTAGCGCGCCCTGCACACTCATCAGCTGGGAAAACGGTGGGCTGTCGGTCGGTTCAGTTGCGTCGAAGCAGGGAATCCGCCCCTGGGTGGGGCGCAGCCCCAGAACTCCGCATGCGAACGCCGGATAACGGATCGAGCCCACGGAGCCGCTGCCCTGCGCGACCGGCACGATCCCGGCGCTGACCGCGGCCGCGGCGCCGCCGCTGGACCCACCGGCGGTAATCTCGCTGTTCAACGGGTTGAGGGTGCGGCCGTACAACTCGTTGTCGGTGAACCACCGCCACGAGGACGAGGACGTGTTCGTCCTCCCCAGGATGATTGCCCCGGCCTCCCGCAAGCTACCCACCACGGGATTGTCGTTGAGCGCTAGCCGGTGCTCGAAAGCCCTGACCCCGTTCGTGGTCGCACAACCATGCTGGTCCACGTTGACCTGCGTAGTCACCGGGACCCCGTGCAACACACCCAGTGGCTCGCCCCGATCGACCTTCTCGTCCGCTCGATCAGCCGCTGCGAGCGCCCCGGCTGCGTCGACGTCCACCACGGCCACAAGGTCGCCGTTGACCTCATCGAGGCGCGCGAGGCAGGATTCGGTGACTTCTCGGCAGCGGACCTGCCTGCTGGCCACCGCCCGGGCGATCCGCGCCGCGGACCAACTCCAGTAGGGCTCTGCTGTCAACGTCGCACCTCCGACAGTCCATGCGTTGCCGCGACACCAGCACCGATTTCGAGGCCGGCGGGACTTTCCATGAGCGAAATGGGATACGAGGCCGACGTGGCCTCGGCGACAAGCCCCGCCAGAGGGCGCTCGTCCTGACGCCAGGAGACGAGGTACACGCGAGGGCCTTTCGTGGCTGACCACAACCGATGAATGGCGGACGGTCGAACGTGATGAAACCACTTTCTCGTCTGCTGGTGTCAACCTTGAATGGGGGACGAGAGCTGTTCTCGGCGAGCCGCACGGCTGTCCAGGACCCTGACCTGCTCGGGGGCGCAGCGTTCGAGGTGCTCGGCGAGGGCGCGGTTGACGGGCTCGGGCCGTTCCGCGTTGACCAGGTGCGCGGCGTCCGGCACGACGACAAAGGTCGAGCCGGGAACGCCATCGGCGATCGCCCGTACCATGTCGACTGGGGTGGCCGGGTCCTCTGCCCCGGCGACCACGAGCGTGGGGGCCGTGATCCGCCCCAACTGCTCGCGGACGTCGTAGGTCGCGATGGCCTCGCAGCAGCCGGCGTATCCCTCGCGCGAGGTGCTGCGCAGCATGGCCAGCAGCCGCTCCACCTCGCGTGGCTGCTCCTGAGCGAACTTCGGGACGAACCACGTCCCGGGGCGGGAGGCCACCATCGACTCGGTGCCCTCGGCCCGCACCGTGGCCGCCCGCACCGGCCAGGACTCGGGTGCGCCGAACCGCGCTGCCGAGGCACAGACCGTCAGGCTCAGCAGCCGGTCCGCGTGGTGGATGCCCAGCCACTGACCGATCGCGCCCCCGATGGAGACGCCCGCGTAGTGGAATCGCTCGACGCCGAGGGCGTCGACCAGCGCCAGGACGTCGCCCGCCAGGCCGGCGATCGTGTAGGGTCCGGGCGGGGCCGGCGACCTGCCGTGCCCGCGCAGGTCGAACCGGATGGTGCGCCACCGGTCGGCGAGCGCGGCGACCTGGGCGTCGAAGAGCCCCACATCGGTGCCGAGCGAGGGTCCAAGGACCACCACCGGGGCATCAGGTGGTCCGTCGATCACGTGGTGCAGCTCCACCGCCGCGGTCTTCGGTGCCATGCCACAGCCTCCTGGTCACTCGGGGTTCACTGGTGTCGCGGATGGGTCGCCCGCGCCGCGTCGAGGGTGAACACGCCATCACCCCAACCCTCGCTCAGCGGCGCGAAGTAGTGGAACAGCACCTGCTTCGTGCGGTAGCGCCACCGCCCGCCGGCACGCGTCACGGTGTCGCGGTACCGGCCCGCCGCCACGTGGGGGACGCCGTGCAGCACGCACGGCTGCCACAGGAACGACCGGACGGAGGCCGTGTCCCCGTCGAGGTCGATCTCGAGGTTGGTGACGTGGTGCCAGAACGCGGTCAGCCCGCCCTCGGCCAGGCCGCTGAAGAACGCGAGCAGCTCCTCGTGCCCGCGGGCGCGGCTCAGGCCGATGAACTCGCCGTCGGAGGTGAACAGGTCGACCAGTGCCGCCCACTCGCCGTCGTCGAGCACGCGGCAGTACTTGGCGTCCAGGGCGCGGATCGCCTCGAGGTCCTCCAGCCGCTGCAGCCGCTGCTCCAGCGTGGTCACCGGTCCTCCCCGCGGCGCAGGAAGTCCACGGCGACGGACTGCCCGGCGAGGTCGGCCGCCCGGCCGGGAAGCCGGACGAACAGTCGCCCGGCAGCGGTGACCTCCAGGTCGACGGGGCGTCCCACGGTTCCGGTCAACCGGCCGACGTACCGCCCGGGTGCCGGGACGGCGGCGCCCTCGGCGACCACCACCTCGGCTCCGACCACCTCCCCCGCCAGGAACAGGACACCGTCCACGCGGTGCGGGCGGCCCAGGGCACGGGCGGCGGCGACGACGTCACCGCGAGCGAGGCAGCCGCGGATGTAGGTCGACGAGCACGGCGTGCCGACGGCGTGCAGCAGCCCGACGGGATGGGTGCTGAAACCGTGCTCCTCCCCGAGCCGGCGCAGCGCATCGACGTCGCCGGTGCCGCGGTGCCCGAAGGTGAAGTTGCTGCCGACCACCACCGCGTCCGCATGCAACGCCCCGACCAGCACCTGCGCGGCGAAGTCGCCCGCCTCGACCCGCGCCAGGGCAGCGGTGAACGGCACCACGCAGACGGCGTCGACCCCCAGCTGGTGAGCGAGCTCCGCGCGCCGCTCGACCGTGCTCAACGCCGCGGTGTCGCGAGGCAGCCCGAGCACCTTCGCCGGGTGCGGATCGAACGTGACCAGCACCGTGGGCAGCCGCCGGGCCCGCCCGAGACGCACCGCACTGCCGATGAGGTGGGCGTGGCCGCGGTGGACGCCGTCGAAGACCCCCAGTGTGACGACACAGCGGCCCCAGCCGTCCGGGATCTCGCCCAGGCCGCGCCACACCGGCGCGAGCACGGGGTCGAGCAGAGCCGACCGGCTCACGGCCGGGCCGCCACGTCCCGGAGGTGCTCGACCCACGACTCGACCTCCGTGCGTCCGAGCGGGAACCACGACCGGGTCCGCATGTTCACCGGCGCCACTGTGAAGAGCGTGCGACCGGAACCGCAACGACCGCTGTGCGTGGTGACCGTGCATCCGGTCGATCTTGCGCGATCCATCATCGAAGGTCCCTCTCGGTGCACGGGCCGCCCCGGTCTGCGACGACCACCGGGGACCGGGCCTGAGCGGCCTCGGCCGACTTCGTCGTCGCCGTCATGCGGCGAAGGTCGACTTTCGGATCGGCCAAGAGCTCCCGGGGCAGGACCGAGCGGGTAGCGACGAGCCGGCCCGCCGGCCTGATCTCACGGGGGCGTCCGGTGCCGAAGGCGCCCTCGACCCGCCCGTCACGGCAGAAGAAGGCCGTGAACTGCATCGCATCGACGTCGCCTCGCACCACGACGTCGTCCCACCCCTGGGCGTGACCGATGTACTGGAAGTTGAACTCGTACTGATCCGACCAGAACCACGGCAGCGTGGTGCACGCCTCCTCCCGGCCCAGGATCCCGGCCGCGGCGGTGGCCGCCTGCCGGCGGGCGACGTCCCAGTGCTCGACCCGGATGCGGCCGTGGACCGGGTGGTCGTGACGGGCCACGTCACCGACCGCGTACACTCCTGGCGCGGAGGTCCGGCAGCTGGGATCCACCAGGATGCCGGAGTCAACCGCCAGGTCGACCGCGGCTGCCAGCTCGTCGGCAGGCTCCGCCCCGACCCCGACCACCAAGACGTCGCAGGGCAGGCGGAGCCCGCCGCTGGTGGCCACCTCGCGGACCATCGGATCACCGACGACACCGATCACTGACTCGCCGGTGAGCACCGTGACCCCGCGCTGCTCGTGGAGTCGCTGAACCACCCGGCCCAGGTTCTCGCCGATGACCGGAGCCAAGGGAGCCCCGTACATCTGCACGACCGTCACCGCGTTCCCCAGCGCCCGGGCAGCAGCGGCAACCTCGAGACCGATGAAGCCGCCACCCGCGATCACCACCTCGGCACCCGGTCGCAGAGCTTCACGCAGACGGACCGCGTCCTCGAGGGTGCGCAGGTAGAACACGTTCTCGGTGCGCGGCAACGAGCCCAGTCGGCGAGCGCGCGAGCCCGTGGCCAGCACCAAGGCGTCGAAGCGGATCCGGTCACCGTCCCCCGTGGTGAGCGCCCGGTCCGCGAGGTCGACCGCGGTGACACAGACGCCCAGCTGCAGGTCGATCGCATGATCGACGTAGCTCTGCTCGGGACGGAGCAGGGGCAGTTCCGGCGAGGCCGAGGTCAGGTACTCCTTGCTCAGCGGCGGGCGGTCGTAGGGCGGGTGCTCCTCGCCGCTGATCAAGGAGATGCGGCCTGCATAGCCCTGCCGTCTCAGCTCTTCCGCGGTCTGCACGCCAGCCACGCCGGCTCCGACGATCGCCACGTGGTGGGTGGTCATCTCACTGCCCTCTCACGGCACCTGAAGAACCTGCTTGAGGGCACCGTCGTCGTGGGTGTCGAACAGACGGTAGGCCTCCGCTGCGTCACCGAGCGGCAATCGATGTGTCACCAGCGCCGTCGGATCGACAGCCGAGGTCTCGATCAACCGGAGGGCGTCCCAGAGCGCCGTGCGCGCGTTCGAGAAGCCGTTGAGCTGGATACGGAGATTGTTCAGGTACATCGTGAACAGCGACACAGGGTGGTCCTGCTCCAGGTACACCCCGCCGCCGGAGATCGTTCCACCCGGCCGGGTGATCCCGACCGCGGTGGTGAACGCCGGCCCGCGGCCGACGAACTCCACCACCGCGTCGACGCCGCGCCCCGAGGTCAGCTCCTTGACGGCCTCGACGGGGTCGCCGTCGGAGGTGCTGACCGGGTGCGCGCCCAGCTTCTCGGCCTGCTGCAACCGCGCCGGATCCTCGTCCAGGGCGATCAACTGCGCGGGGCCGCGGCGGAGCAGCAACTGCACAGCGAGAAGGCCGGTCGGGCCGCACCCCAGCACGGCCACCGAACTCGACCCCGTCAGCGGGACCTCCGACACAGCGTGCACGGCCGCCGGAAGATTGCAGCTGAGGAACAGGGCCTGTTCGTCGGTGATCGACTCGGGGACCGGTTCGGCATGCGCGTCGGCGAGAGGGATGCGGACGTACTCCGCCTGGGTGCCGCCCATGTCCCCGAAGCCGACCCCGAACCCGTAGATCGCCTTGCCCGTGGTCTCGCAGTGGGCGGTCTGGCCGGCCCGGCAGAAGAAGCAGGTCCCACAGCTGATCGAGTACGGAACAGTGATCCGGTCCCCCACCCGGAACCGCGAGACGTTCGAGCCGACCTCGACCACCTCGCCCGCGAGCTCGTGCCCGAGCGATGTCCGGCCGGGGATGGCGAGGTCTCCCGCTTCTCCCCGGTAGAGATACAGGTCGGACCCGCAGATCGAGCTCAACCGGACCCGGGCGACGACATCGGTGGGGGCCTCGATCGTGGGGTCGTCGACGTTCTCGACCGACACCTGCCGGGCTCCTTGGTAGACGACAGCGCGCATTTCGTCTCCCCCCGTCAGCGGCCGAGCTCGCACGAGGCGAGGAACGCCTCGTGTCGTCCGACGATGTCCGAACGTCCGAGCAGGGCCGGCTGCGGCGCGACCGGGGCGTCGGCCAGCAGCGAGCGGAGACCATCCGCCGCGTCGTACGCCGCGGAGCTCCACTGGTCCACCCACTTCTGCAGGTGGTCCCTGTTCCCATCGGCGCCGGCGACGGCGGTCGCCACCAGCGCCTTGCTCCAGCGCTGGCTCCGCTCGCTGTCATGGGCGTGCTCACGCTGCATGGAGGCCAGCAGGCCGTCGCCGTTGGCCTCGGCCACCAGCGCCAGCTCCTCGTTGAGGACGATGTCGAGGACCGGCTTCACCGTCAGGTTCAGGGCGGCGAAGGCCTCGCCCCAGTCGTAGGCGATGAGCAGCTCTTCGAGCAGCTTGCGGGCCGGCTGCCACCGTTCGTCGTTCTCCCATGTGTTGCGGGCCAGCGTGCTCGAGACGAGTTCCGGCGTGCCGGCCAAGGACAGCGACTTGCAGCGGTAGGCGAGCCACTGGATCCGCCGCATCTCGTCACCGGCCTGGAAGTGGGCGGCATTCGTGATGAAGGCGCTGGGTCCCACCTGCCCCAGGTAGAGCGCGGCCATTTGCAGCGCGTGGATGGCGAAACGGGCGGGAGCAAAGGCCACGGTCAACGTCGCGGCCCAGTCGGCACCGAGTGTCGCATCGTGGTCGCGCCGCTCGTACTCGTCGACGATGCCGTCCATGACGGTCTCCCGCTGGTGCTGCAGGGAGACGTAACTGCGGTAGTTCAGCTTGTCCGGGTCCCGGAACGTCTCCCAGTCCTCGATCTGGAGCGGCGAGCCCTCGCGGTGCTTGAGATACCACTCGTTGATCGGTGTGTCCGGGCTGAGCTCGAAGGGAGCGGGTTCACGACGGAAGTGGTAGTGAAACTGGGAGCCGGTGATCTCGTAGGGACTCGGCTTGCGGCGAACCTGGCCGGATTTGCTCCAGGTCTTGGTGGCGCGCCGGGCTCGTGGCGTGATGCTCACTTCTAGTCCTCTCTTTCCAGGAACCAGACGATCTCGTCGTCACTGACGTACCGCATCCGTCCGGCGAAACCGCTGAGCGCCGGTTCCAGCTGCGCGAGTGTGAACTCCTCGTCCAGCGCGTCCTCCAAGCTGGCCCGAGTCAGGCGGCACTCCCGATCACAGGTCACTCGCACATAGCCGCCGCGGTCGTCGACCTCGACCTCCGCGTTCGGGTTGTCGGCCTGTACCGCCTCGATGACAGCATCGACGATGCGGTCGTCGAGACCGCGCAGGACAGGACCGACCTTCTTCGCCGTCGTGGTCATCTGGGCTCCAGGGTGGCGGTGTACCGGTAGTGGCGAGGGGTGCCCGGCGGCGGCAACAGGATCTGGATGTCCTCGCCGTCAGCACGCACGGGATAGGTGAACAGCTTGCATCCCATCGGGTTGAGTCCGTTGCCGGTCCTGGCGTCGAACTCCCAGTGATGGCCGGTGCACACCAACAGGTCGCCGTCGAGGTCGCTGTCGCCGAGCGTTCTCTCCTGGTGCGGACAGGTTCCCTGGTAGGCACGGAGTTCCCCGCTCTCGAGGTGGACGAGCAGGACCTCCTCGCCGTCCACGGCAACCGCCTGGAGGTCGCCCTCCCACAGGTCCTCCATCGAGGCGACTGTGACCCAGCGATCTTCCTCCTGCCGGGTCGCGGTCTCGTTCTCATCGCTCATCGATCGGCCCTCAGCCGGCGGCGACTTCGACGAAGTCCAGCGGCTGCAGGCCGGACTCGGCCACCGTGATGCTGGCCGGCAGCTCCCGACCACCGACGAACACCTGGAGGGGCGCTCCGGTATCCGGGAGACGGCGTCCGATCGCATGGTGGGCGACCTGGTCGGCCACGCTGCTCATCGGGTCCTGGTCATCGACCGCGACGAGATGGACGACGAAGTCACCCCGCACGATGCCTTGGATCGGAAATGGTGCCACGAAATTCTCCTGTCACTCGTCACGATATGCGCAGGTCACACCGCGCGTCGGATCTCACCCGCGGCGCCGCCCGGGAACGCCCACGCATAGTCGTCGGCGTCGGTCCCGCACTCCGCGGGCGACAGGCCCATGTACCGCAGCGCACCTTCGACCGTCGGCGGCTGGACCTCGCCGCCCAGGAAGCGGTCGATCAGCGACTTGTGACCGGCGAACCGCTTCGGGTCACTCTCGAAAACCCACTTGCACGGCTCGGAGCAGAACGTGTACCGACGGCCTTCGTAGTCGACGAGCAGCGGCGCCGGGCTGGCGAAGTGACCGGTGACGTGACCGGCCGGCGTGCACACCGGGATGTGGCACATGTTGCACACCATCGGGAAGGTCTCCGGCAGCGTGCGATCGACGTTGCCGCTGCGCACGTTCTCGGTGATGACGTCCCACCACTTGCCGAAGGTGTCGTTCCAGCCGGGGTACTTCTCCTCCAGCCAGTCCCGCTCCTCGACGGACATGCCCGCGTCCGGGTTCCACCACACCGTCGGCCGCCAGAACCACACGCCGAGGTGCAGTGCGTGGTGGTACCAGTCCATCTCCTCGAGGAACTGCTCCCAGTACCACGGGAGATCCATCCCGAAGTCACGGAACTGCTCCATGAACTGCTTGACGATGAACTCGTTCATGAATTCCTTGAACGAGTGGGAGCGATGCTCCAGGGGGGTGTAGTAGTCCATCGACAGACCGGTCAGCAGGGCGAAGAGGTGCCAGGCCCTCCAGAACATGTGGTCGATCAACCGCTGCGCTTCTTCCTTCTGGCCGTTGGCCAGCAGGATGCGCAGGGTCGGCTCGCCCTGCTGGGCATGCCGCGCCTCATCGGTCTGGATGCTCGAGATGAGCGCGCCGAAGTCGACGTCGCCGACCTTCATGGCGTCCGCCGCCATACCCAGGAACTGGAGGTTGGTGAACCCGGTCTCGAACGTGAACGTCAACTGCAGTGCCATGGACACCGCGTCGTTGGCGGTGAACATGTCGTCGAACAGCGATCGGGCGGCGATCGCACCCCATTCGTTCGTGTGGAACGCCTTGTGCGCCCAGTCCATCCGCGCCTCCTTGTCGAGCAAGGTGTGCGGGAAGTAGGTCTGGATCTGGCCGTGGCGCATCTCGTCGAGCGTGCCGTAGGTGGCCATGTTCCGCCATGCCGCGGCACGGCCGAAGCGCCCCATCCGCGATTCCCCGATTGAAGCGAGATACTCGGGGATGGCAATCGCACCGTAGTGCGCAACGATTCCGGACTTCCAGCCGGCGTCCAGGTTCTCGAAGTGGTTCGACCGACCGATCGCCGCGTTGATCGAGTAGGCGGACTCGTCCTTCTCGGACTGGTTGTGCACGTACTCGCGGTAGCTGATCTTGTAGGGCTCGTCCCAGCGCCACCACTCCTCCGCCGGGATTCCCCGACCATTGCTGAGCGCCTCGGGGAAGACCTGCTCCTCCTCGACGTATCGGAAGGTCCAGTTCATGTCCCTGGTCAGGTCGTACCACTCAGATCGATTGAGTTTGGGCATGGCTGCTCCTGGGTTGATATTTCGGGCCGAACAGTCGGCGGATGAGGCGGTGGTGAATGGTTGGCTGCTGCGCAGTGAGTCGTCGCGCGATTCACCGTGCCGGAGGGGCGGTTCGGCTCCGGGTCGGCCGGACCGCGGAGGCGCGGTGGCTCAGGGCTGAGCGGCCAGAGCCGATGGGTGCTGGGCTAGCGGGGTGACCTGGACGCGCATGAACGGGAACAACGGAAGAGACCACAGGATCTCGTGGAGCTCGTCGGTCGAGTCGACGTCGAAGATGCTGATGTTGCTGTACTGCCCGACGATGCGCCACAGGTGCACCCAGGTGCCGGCGCGCTGCAGCTCCAGGGCCCGTTCCTTCTCGGTGCCGACCAGGCGTGCCCGCTCGTCGGGGTCGAGGTCGCGGGGGACCGCGACGTCCATCTTCACGTGGAAGAGCATCGTTCCTACTTCCTCGTCCAGGCCCGGACGGCGTCGGGGTCAAGCTCGACTCCGAGTCCAGGACCGTCGGGCAGGTGCAGCTCGCCGTCGGCGTAGCGCAGCGGCGTGGTGAGTAGCTCCTCGCGCATCAGCAGCGGGCCGAACAGCTCGCTGCCCCAGGTCACCGCGGGAGCGGCGCAGGCCAGGTGCAGTGACGCCGCGGTGCCGATCGGGCTTTCGATCGACGTCCCGCCGTGGCAGGGGATGCCGGCTGCGGCGGCCACCTCGGCGATCGCTCTGGTCGCGCGTAGCCCGCCGGACTTGGTGGTCTTGAGCGAGAACACGTCCGCGGCCCGCAGCCGGGCCAACCGGAGCGCGTCGGAGGGGGTGCGCAGGCTCTCGTCGGCCATCACCGGGATCGGCAGCGCCCGGTTGATCTCCGCGAGGGCCTCGAACTCGGCGCCGGGCACGGGTTGCTCGATGAGCTCGATGCCGGCCTCGGCGAGCCGGGGCAGGTGGGTCAGCGAGGTGAGCAGGTCCCAGCGGGCGTTGATGTCGACCCGCACACCGGCGACGCCGGCCAACTTCTCGGCGACACTGCAGATGCGGGCCACGTCGTCGGCCGGGTCCTGCGCGCCCATCTTGAGTTTGAAGCTGTGGTGCAGCCCGGCGTCGATCTTGGCCAGTGCCTCCTCGATGACCACCGGCGCGGGCTCGGTGCCCAGCGCCCAGGTGACCGGGACCGATCGGCGGGCCAGGCCGCCGAGCAGGGTGTGCACCGGCACGTCGAGGCAGCGGGCCCAGGCGTCGTGCAGGGCGACCTCGACCGCGGCCTTGGCGTAGAGGTTGGCCGCCATCACGTTGTCGACGTCGCGCTGGATGCCGGCGATGTCGTCGACAGTGCGGCCGACCAGCAGCGGCGCGATGAACCGCTCGATGACCAGTTGCATGGTCTCGACGGACTCGCCGCCCCACCACGGCCCGCCCGGCACGACGCCCTCGCCGACGCCGGTCACTCCCCCCGCGGTGCGGATGAAGACGAGCAGCACCGATTGGGCGTCCATGCCGGTGCGGGCGAAGCGGTGCGGGCGGCGCAGCGGCACGTCGAGCAGAACGGTCTCGACGCGGTCGATCCGCGTGTCACTCATCGGGCGTCTTTCTGTTGTCGGGGATCGGACCACCCGGCCGCACTCAGGTGCGGTCGAGGACAAAGTCGTACTCCGAGCGCAGCCGCCCGTCGGGCTGCGCCTTCGGGCTGAGCACCAGTTCGGGCTTGGTGGCGTTGGCGACGTCGCTGTCGAGCCACTCGCCGCCTTCGAAGTACAGCTGCGTGGTGACCGGCCGGTAGCCCGGCGCCCGCACGATGAGGTGCAGGTGGGCCGGCCGCCAGGGGCGCCAGCCGGCGGTCTCGATGAGCCTGCCCGTCGGGCCGTCGGTGGGGATCTGGTACGGCGCGGGCTGGACCGTGCTGATCTCGAAGCGGCCCTGGTCGTCGGCGACGACGACCCCGCGCAGGTTCCCCTCCGGGATGCCGGGGGCGAACCCGGAGTAGTAGCCCTGCGCATCCGCGTGCCAGATATCCAGCTCCGCGCCGGCGATCGGGCGGCCGTCGATGTCGCGGACCTGGCCGGCGAAGACCAGCGGCGCGCCCTTCTCGTCCGGCCGGGCCGGCAGCGCGGCGACCGAGGGCAGCCGCTGCTGGCCGGGCAGGTAGTAGGGGCCCAGGATGCTGCCCTTGCTGCCCTGCTGGGTCTCGGCGGCCACCTGCTCCACGACATGCTCGACGAACACGTCGAGGAACAGCGGCCACTCACCGCCCTCACCGACCTCGATCAGCCACTTCTTCGCGGCCTGGAACTCGGGATAAGTGACCCTGTGGGCGCGGATGGCCTCGTGGACACTGTCGAGCACGGCGCGCACGACAGTCCCGACGCGCTCCGGGGAGACGCCCTCGGGGGCGCCATGCTGCTGGTTCGCACGGAACGTCTCGGTAGCGGAGGCGCCGGACCCAGCGGCGGTCGGTGACACCTTGTCAGTGGTGGTCAACGGATGCTCCTGAGGTGGGATGCTGCGGTCAGCGGTTGCGGAAGAACGAGACGTCGTCGTTACCGACGAGGTCCGGGACGGTCCAGCCGTCGAGGTCGTACTCACCGAGGCAGGCTTCGGCGAGGCCCTTCATGGCCCCGGTCGTGCCCTGGGCCTCGGCGGCGAACAGCAGCTCGGCCTTGACGTTCTCATGGTTGCCCGAGTAGTTGCGCTCGTAGAGCTCGTGACGCCCACCGAACTCCGAGCCGACCGAGTCCCAGAGCGCCTTCATGACCTTGACCCGGTCGACGGCGTCGTAGCCGTTCGAGCCGCGGACGTACTTGTCGAGATAGGGCCTGACCTCCGGCGTCTTGAAGTCCATCGAGTGCGAGTTGAGGTAGATCAGCCCGCTGGCCACGTCCTGCTCGATGATCTCCTTGACCCGCGGGTAGCCGTGGATCATGAACATCCGGTACGTCAGGCCGTAGTCGAGCTTGGGCAGCTTGCTGCCGCCGATCCACTCGTCGGGGTTGTTGGTCATGGCGTCGGTCAGCGCCCAGAACACGTTGCGCCAGCCGATCACCTCGCCGACGCGGGTCTGCACGCCGCGGAAGTCCTTGGTGCCGGTGGCCTCCAGGGCCTTGAGCAGCAGGCCGGCGATGAAGTCCAGCTTGACCGCGAGCCGGGTGCAGCCGTGGAAGGTGAAGCGCGGGATGAAGCCGGAGACCGGGAAGAAACCGTTGATCTTCTCGACGTCGCCGTAGCAGAAGACGTTCTCCCACGGCACGAGAACCTTGTCGAAGACGAAGATCGTGTCGTTCTCGTCCATCCGGGACGACAGCGGGTAGTCGAACGGGCTGCCCATCACCGCGGCCTGCTGGGTGTAGGAGGTGCGGCAGATCAGCTTCACGCCCGGCGCGTCCATCGGCACCGTGCAGATCAGCGCGAACTCCTTCTTCTTGATCGGGAGTCCGTAGTGGGCGATGAAGTTGTAGTTGGTGATCGCCGAACCGGTGGCGACGACCTTCGCGCCGCTGACGATCAGCCCGGCGTCGGTCTCCTTCTCCACCTTCATGAACACGTCGCCCACCTCGTCCGGCGGCAGGTTGCGGTCCACCGGCGGGTTGATGATCGCGTGGTTCCAGTAGAGGACCTTCTCCTGCGACTCCTTGTACCAGCGCTTCGCGTTGTCCTCGAAGGGCGCGTAGAACTCGCTGTTGGCGCCGAGGGTGCCCAGGAAGCTCGCCTTGTAGTCCGGGCTGCGGCCCATCCAGCCGTAGGACATCCGGGCCCACTCCGCGATGGCGTCCCGGTCGGCGAGCAGGTCGGCCGTCGAATGCGGGGTGCGGAAGAACGGGTGGGTGAACCCGGCACTGCCGGTGTCGGTCGGGGTCGTCAGGACGTCGGCACGCTCGGGGTCGTGCAGTGCGTCGTAGAGCCGCGCGGTCATCCGGACCGGGTTGCGGAACGCCGGGTGGGTGGTGACGTCGGGGACACGCTCACCGTAGATCCACACCTCGCGGCCGTCGCGGATCGACTCGATGTACTCGTCACCGGTCATCGGCCGGGTGACCGGCGCCCCGCCCGCAGCGGAGGGCGTGGCGGTCTCGGACGTGGCGGTCACGTGGTCCTGCTGGACAGTCATGGAAGAACCCTTCTCCCGTAAGAGGGACTGGACGGGGCCGTTCAGGACGCGGCGGGCTGGTGGGCGCGCAGCGGGGTGAACACGGTGGTGGCGTCGAACCAGCCGCTCTCCGGGCAGTCGATCGAGCCGTTCCAGTGCACACCCGTCGGCCGGGCGGCGAGCTCGCGGAACTGGCCGGCGAAGAACAGCAACGGCTCGGCGTCGGTGATCTCGAGGTCGTCCACCTCACCGATGACGATGAGGTGGTCCCCGCCGTCGTAGGTGCGCCACGGACGGCAGGAAATGGTCGCCGCGCAGCCGACCAGGATCGGGGCGGTCGTGCCCTGCGCCCACTCGGGCTCCGGCTTCTGGGGACGCCCGGCGAAATGCAATGCGGTGCCGAGCTGATCCGCGGCGAGGACATTCACAACGAACGGAGCCCCGTCGAGGTAGGTGCAGGTCCTGGACCGGCGGGTCAGGGTGACCTGGCAGAGCGCGGGATCGAGGGACACGGCCGTGAAGGCGTTCACCGTCGCACCGCGGGGCTGACCGAGATCGTTCGCGCAGGTCACCACCGTCACCCCGGTGGCGAACCGGCCGAACCCGTTCCGGAGTTCGCGGGGGTCAAGGACCATGGACCGTACCTCCTTGTACGCTGTGCGTTCAGGTTGCCCTTTCTGCGTACAGCGCAGAGTGCCGTACCCACGAGGCCGGGTCAAGAGGTTCGTACGGAAAGATGAGGAAATGGCGGAGAACGACCGCGACCACATCCAGAGCATCGAACGCGGCTTCGCGGTGCTCCTCGCGTTCGATGCCGAACGGACGAACCCGACGCTCGCTGAGATCGCTGCCGCGACGCGGCTGTCACGGCCGGCCGTGCGGCGGATCCTCCTCACCCTGCAGCGCCTCGGCTACGTCAAGGGCTCCGACGGCCGATGGGCGCTCACGCCGAGGGTCCTCAGCATCGGTCAGCACTACTCGGCGTCCCACGCACTGATCGAGATCGTTCAACCGCACCTTCTCCAGCTGGCCGAGCGAACCCAGGAGTCCGCCTCTCTGGCCACGCTGGACGGGACGGAGGTCGTCTACATCGCGCGAGTGCCGGTGCGCCGGATCATGAGCATCAACGTGTCCATCGGTACGCGCGTACCCGCGCACGCGACGTCAATGGGCCGGGTGTTGCTCGCCTGGGCGCCGTCGTCCGAAGTCGACCGCGTGATCGACGAATCCGGGTTGCGGGCGTGCACCGCACGGACGATCACCGACCCTGGCAGGTTCCGGCAGGCGCTGCAGGAGGTCCGGGATCAGGGCTGGGCCCTGGTCAACGAGGAGCTGGAGGACGGCCTGCTCTCGGTCTCGGCTCCCATTCGCGATCAGTCGGGCGTGGTCGTCGCCGCTCTCGCCTCCTCGACCTCGAGCGGCCGCTCGAACGTCTCCCTGCTGTGCCAGGAGGTCGTTCCGCTCATGCTGCGCACAGCCGAGCGGATCAGCGCCGACCTTGGCCACCGTGCCGCCGGTAGCCCTGTGAACCGCCCCGGCGTGTCCGGAGACCTAAAGGGTTGAGTGACCGGCCTCGGTGAGGGCGGCGTGGTGACGGTAATGGGCCTGCTCGAGCTCGATGGGTGGGATGTCGCCGCAGGCCTGGAACAGGCGCCGGTGGTTCAACGGTTGGAGGAGCCGTCGGGAGCCTGCTCCACCTGTACCCATAGGTCTCCCACGCCCACCGCTGGGGCCTGGGCCAGACCGTGCTCCAGCTGCCTGCGGACCGGCAGCACGGTCTCCCAGGCGGGCGTATGGCTGCTCAGGATGGGAGCCAAGAAGGCGGCGTCGCCGGCGACCAGCTGCCATTCCACCTCGGCGCCCACGGCGAACGCGGCGCCGCAGCATTGATGCGGCCGGCCGTCCAGCCACACCGGCACATTCATCGGCGGGCGTCGTCCTCGGGCGTCTTTCCCTCTGCTCGGAGCAGGTTGTCGATGATGTCGCTGATCGCGTCCTGGGAGCGGGGCGAGAGCCGTGAGGCCCGCAGCATCATCGACTGCACCTTGTCGTCGCGCAGCGCGATCTGGGTGTGCAGCGCCTCGGCGTCCAACTCGGGGGGGTCGTCGTCGTAGAAGACGCCGAGGGAGACGCCGAAGAACTGGGCGATCTGCTTGAGGTAGCGGTGGCTGGGGGTCTCCCGCTCCCCGTTGAGGATCTTGAGGATGTAGACCGCGGAGATCTTGCCGCCGTTGGCGTTGATCCAGCGGGCGACCTCGGCCGCGCTGTACGGCTTGCGGCCCGGCGGATGGACCGTCTCGAACAGGTAGTTGAGCCGCTCCGGGATCGATCCACGCCGGTTGGGCCCAGGTCGAGCGCGACCACCGTCAGGGTCCGCGGCGGCTGAGGCTGTCCCACCCGGTTGTACGTGCTCGCCGGCCATGCGGGCCACCCCCTCTGTCGGTACGTGGCGGCTACCCCACGTGTGCCCTGCACACATTACTGAGCGCAACAACCCCTACTCGCCGGACACCTTCACGACTTATGTATAGCTGTACGGAGATGAAATCGGTACAGTCGTACGTCGTCGGTGGGTACCGACGGCTGCAGTCCAGGCCGTCTTCAGACGTACTGAGCAGGGGATTCATGGTGGTTCACGGGACGCAGGTGGTACATCGGGTGCCGCCTTGCACCATCACATCCGGTATAGCGGCGCGTCCGTTGCCGTCTGTTCCTGCGCAGGCGCTCGGATCCGGTCGGGACGAGGCGCGCCCCGCTGCTGCGGTGACCGCGGTCGGTTGGAGGACCGATGCGGCGGCGCGGTGACGGCCGGCAGCGGCGCGCGGCGCCGGAGGGCCCGCCGATCTGGTGGGACGCGGCCCGCCCGGACCCGAGCCCGGGGCCCGGCACCGCGGCGGGCCTCGAGGAGCCGGGGCCGTTACCGCCGATGTCGCGCGAGCAGCCGAGCTCGCAGGTCGATGGGCCGCCCCCATGGCCGGTCGGAGCGCCCAGCCCAGCCCACCCATCTGGGGCACAGCCCGTCGCGCCGCCACATTCAGCCACCACCGGTCAGGTTGCGTTCGAGGTGTCGCCGCCCGACGCGACGCCAGGGGCGAACTCGACGCCTCCGATCACGCAGCTGCCGAGGGGGCACTGGCTGCACGACGTCGCGGAGCCGGACGGGGGCGAAGACGTACCGCAGCAGATCTGGGTGCCTGATCCCCCGCGCCCGGCGCGACCGGCCTGGGCAGCGAACGGTTCGGCGCAGCTGGTGCGTCCGCGCCCGACGCGGTCCAGGCGCCCGGAGGTGGTCCGCCCCGCCGATTCTCACTCTTCGACGGGCCGGCCGCGGGCCAATGTGGAGCGCTCGCTGGCGGCCTCGCTGCCGGTCGATCCGGCGGAGGCGGCGCAGCTCGCCACCACGTTCGCGATGGACTACCTGTCCTGGGACGAGGACCGGCCCACCCGCCGGGCCGAGGTGCTGCGCCGGTATCTGCCGGAGTCGGCCGACACGACCCTGGGCTGGTCCGGCCAGGGACGCCAGCGCGCCGATTTCGCCTGCGCCGGGCAGGTCGTGGCCGACGGCTTCGTGCTCTGGATCGACGTCCGGGTGCGGGTGACGCCGTATGAGCGCACCGAACCCCGATCCGCGCCGGCCACCCCGAATGACGTGCTCCCCGACGGGGGCCGGTGGTCGGCGGCCCCGGCCCCGACGGCCCCGGGCTGGCGGGTCTGCGCCGCGGTGTGGATGCGCCTGACCGTCCCGATCCGCCGCCACGACTGCGGAGACCTGGTCGTCGACCTGTCGACCATCCCTGACCCCGACGACGCCGAAGGGCACGTGCCGTGATGAGTGAACAGCAGAACAACAGCGTCGGGCCGCGTCCGCTGCAGCGGGGCTGGGATGACGAACTCCGCCATCTCACCTCGGCCACCGACCTCTCGGCAGCTCGCATGACCGACTCGTCGCCCGCCCCGCAGAGGACCGAACACCACACCGACGACGAGCCCCCCGCGCCCCGTCTCGGCGCTTCCGGAGCGCTGCCCTGGTCCCCGCCGAGCAACTCGGGACGGCCACGCGACACCGCGCCGCCGTGGGCGAGCGTGTCCGGGTCCGCCCCCATGCCGTCCGCGCGGCCGGAGCCGGCCTCGGCCCCGCTGCCCGGCCCGGAGCGCGAGGCTCGAGGCGGCACGGGCACGGCCCACGACCTGTCCTACGACCTCATCGTGCGCAGCCGCGGCGACCGGCCCACCCAAGGCTGGCGCCGCGCCGTCTACACGCTGACCCGCGGGCGGCTCAACCCCGGCCTGTCCCCCGCCGAGGCCGACCGCCGCCAGAAGATCACCCGGATCCGGGCCCAGCTGGCCGGCTGGCACACCATCACGGTCGCGTCGATGAAGGGCGGGATCGGCAAGACCACGGTGTCGGCGCTGCTGGGGCTGGCGCTGGCCGAGCACCGCGGCGACCGGGTGGTCGCCCTGGACGCCAATCCCGACGCGGGCACGCTGGCCGACCGGCTGCTCGGCCACCCGGTGCCCTACACGGTCCGGGACCTGGTCAACAACTTGCACACGATCGGGTCGCTGACCGACATCGCCCGCTACACCAACCTCGCCGGGCGGCTGCAGGTGCTGGCGTCCGAACAGGACCCGGCGATGAGCGAGTCGTTCAACAAGATCGAGTACGAGCAGGTCACCGGCGTGCTCAAGCGCTTCTACAACATCATCATCACCGACTCGGGAACCGGGCTGATCCACTCGGCGATGCACGGCGCGCTGGAGGCCACCAAGACCCTGGTCATCGTCGGGGCGCCCACGGTGGACGGCGGCAGCCGGGCCAGCAAGACCCTCGACTGGCTCCGCGCCCACGGCTACAACGACCTGGTCTCGGGCGCGGTGGTGGCGCTGTCGTGCGACCGGTTCTCCCGCGACATCGACCGGCAGGCGGTGATCGACCACTTCGCGGCGCGGTGCCGGGCGGTCGTGGAGATCCCGGAGGACCCGCACCTGGCCACCGGCGGCCACATCCAGCTCGACCACCTGCGCGAACCCACCCACCACGCCGCGCTGGCCCTGGCCGCGCACGTGGCCGACCAGTTCAGCTGGAACTACCCCTCACACCCCGGAGAGCGGGGCTGACATGGGGCTCGGGGTAAACGTCGCGGCCGCGGCGACGGTCACACTCATCTCGGCGCTCGCTCCGGCCGCGCCGTCCGGGCCCGATCCCGGCGCGTTGTGCTCGTGGCGGGACTCCGCGCGGGCGCTCGCCGACTCGCTCACCGGCGTCGACGACACCCGCGCCGAGAGCCTGCTGGTGGCGCTCACCCAGCTGGGGATCCGGCCCGGCGATGCGTCGCCCGGCGGGTCTTCATCCGGCGGGTGCCGCTCCACGGGCCCGATCGGAAACAGCGGTGACCGCTCCCCCGAGCCGGGGCCGTCGGTGGTCCCGCGCGAGACCACGGTGGTGTTCGAGGCCGACTACGAGACCGGTGATCTGTCCGAGTGGGACACCTGCCAGAACCGCGAGGTCAACGCGTCGTGCTCGAGCTACCGCGGCGGCGACAGCGCCTCGGTCGTCTCCGGCGACGCCGTCAGCCGGCTCGGCCAGCAGGTCGGGCGGGCCGGCGAGGAGGCCGGGCAAAAGGTTGGGCAGGTCGCCCGGTTCGTGGTCGGCCCCGGCGACGTCCCGGACTTCGGTGGGGGTGAGCGCTCCGAGGTCGCCGCGCACAGCGAGGAAGCGCTGACCCGCGAGGGCGACGAACGCTGGTACGAGTTCTCCCTGCGCTTCGGCGAGGACTTCCCGAACCCGGTCGAGGGCGACTGGTTCATCGTCATGCAGTGGCACTCCGGTAGCGGCTCCCCACCGCTGGCCATCGAGATCAGCCCCGAGGGCACCGTCGACATCGCTGGCGACGGGGTCGAGCACCAACGCCAGAGCATCGGCCCGGTCCGCCCCGGCGAATGGGTGCACTACACCCTGCACGCCGGGTTCTCCCAGGACCCCTCGCAGGGGTTCGTGGAGGCTTGGGAGAACGGCGTGCAGACCGTGCAGCGCTACAGCCGCGCCACGATGAGCAGCGACGAGAACTACCTCAAGATGGGCATCTACCGCGGCAACGCCGACACCAGCACCGCCGAGGTCTGGATCGACGGCCCGCGGGTGAGCGCCGCCTCCGGATCGTCCTCCAACGGCTCCGTCGCCTCCGCAACGCCATCGGAGGCCGACGACTCCCGCAGTCCTGAGCCTGGCGGCGGGCGAGGCTGACATGGGCGTCGGGCTATTCGCGGCGACCACGGCCGCGGCGCTGTCGCTGAACGCCACGCTCACCCCCGCCGTCGATGCGGGATCGGCCGACTCGTGCGCCTGGCGGCGCTCGGCCGTGCGGCTGCACCAGGAGCTCACCGGGGAGCAGAACACCCGCGCCGTGGAGCTGCGGACCCTGCTCGGTGCCTCCGGTGTGGGGGAACCGGACTTCCTGCCCGAGCGGCGCCGGTCGGGCGCTGACCAGCAGGAACGCACCGACAACGGCGCGTCGAACCAGGCTGGGCCGTCGGCCGGCCGGTCGGCGGGGTCTGGCCCGTCCAGCGGATCGACGAGCTCTGGCGCATCGACGAGCTCTGGCGGGTCGACGGGGGTGGGCGGGGCGGCGCGCTCCGGAGACGACTCATTCGGCTCCGGTGCAGCGCCCGGGCCCGGTGATTCATCGAGTTCCGGCGGGTCATCGGCCGGCGCGGGGACCTCGGCGGCGCGGCGCTACGGCTGGGGCACCCCCAACCGGGTCGACGAGTTCGACTCCCCCGCCAGCGCCGACAACTGGTCGATCTACGACGGCCCCGGCCACGCCGGCAACGGCCGCCGCACCCCGGACGCGGTGTCCATCGCCGACGGCATCCTGACCATCACCGGCGACTCGGCGGGCAACACCGCGGGTATGGCCTGGAACCCCGGCCAGAAGTACGGCCGCTGGGAGGGCCGGGTCAAGGCCCCCGCGAGCGACGAGAGCTACAACGCGCTGCTGCTGCTGTGGCCCGACGCCGAGAACTTCCCCGTCGGCGGCGAGGTCGACTTCATGGAGATGATGGATCACACCCGCCGCAAGACCGAGCTATTCCTGCACTACGGCGCGGACAACTCCCAGGTCCACGGCGAGGTGAAGATCGACGCCACCCAGTGGCACAACTGGGCCGTCGAGTGGACCCCGGACAAGATCACCGCCTTCGTCGACGGCGCGCAGTGGTGGACCACAACCGACACCAGCATCTTCCCGCCCGGGCCGATGCACCTGTGTATCCAGCTCGACTGGTTCCCCAAGGGCGGGGACGTGCAGGAGTCCTACATGCACGTCGACTGGGTCAAGCAGTACTCACTCGACGGTTCGCAGTCCCCGAGCACCGATGAGCAGGCCAGCACCGGATCCACGGCCGCGGACGCCAGCACCACCGACGAGATCAACAACGGCGGCAGCAGCGGCGGGGCTTCCCGCTCCCCGGCCGATCACTCCGGCTCATCCGGCTCGTGACCTCCTCCCTCTCGTGACCGCTTTGGAGCATTGACATGCCCGGTTTCCTTCCGTCCGTCGCCGCGCTGACCGCGGCCGCGCTCACCGCGGGCCCGGTCGTCGCGGGCCCGGTCGTCGCGGCCCCGCCGAGCATCACCGACGCCGCGTACTCAGTCTGTGAACAGCGCATCTCCGGCGCGGGCAACACCCAACAGCTGAGCCCGGAGCAGGCCGCTGAGCTACTGCAACGGGCCCGGGAGCTGGTCACCGAGCTGTCGAGCGTGGTCGGCGACAACCGCGCCATCGGGCTCGCTGACCAGTTCCGGTCCATGGGCGTCACCCCGGCCGTCGCCAGCGGCTGGCGCCAGCAGGCCCACGACCTCGCCGACGCCCTGATGACCTCGATGAACGACCCACGCGCCAAGGACGCGGCGGTCGCCCTCGCCCGCGCGGGCTTCTCCCCCACCCCGGCCGACCTGAGGTTCACTCCCGCATCGACGTCCACAACGACGCCACAGGCCGCACCCGCGGCCGCGGCCTCCCCGCCAGTGGCCGTACCCGCCATGGCACCCGACATCGTTTCCGCCGCGACCACCGGCGCGCTGGCCGACGCGATCGGCCGCATCCAGCTGACCGCCCCGCCCCAGGCCCAGACCTCGGCCGAGCAGCCGGTCGAGAAGGCGGCGGACATGCAGATCTGCGGCACCAGCCCCGACACCTCCGGCACGACCGACCAGCCCAAGCCCGATCAGGACGACCAACCCCAGAGCCCCTCCACCCCGGCGGGCGAACACCAGGCCCCGCCCGGCCTGCCCAACCCCGGCCCGTCCTCCGACCGTGCAGCCGGATCGGAGCCGGAGACCTCTGGCACCAGCGACACCGGCAGCTCCGGCGCCGACGGAGCGAGCGCGGGCAGCAGTGAGGCTGCGGCCTGGGAACGACAGGCCAGCGACCTGGCAGGCAAGCTCGCCACCACCGATGACCCCGAGGCCCAGCAACTGGCCGACACACTCGCCACCGTCGGCATCACCAACCCCAGCACCGGCTCGTCGGGATCGCCGTTGTCCAGGCCCACCACCGCGCCTACCAACCACACTGATCACGAGCACACCAACACAGCCCAGGACGCTGAGGAGGCCGACAGCTCGGTCAAGAACAACAACATCAACGAGGACCGCCAGGTCCGCAACAACACCGGCGCCCAGCCCAACGACAACACCAGCACGGACGAGGAGAGCAACTCCTCCTCCGGTGAGTCGGCTTCGGATGGGCTCAGGGCGTCCCGGAGCAACAGCGGCTCGGGATCAAGCTCGAGCACCGGCGACGGGCAGGACGGGGACTCGCAGGATGCTGGCTGGCAGCAGCGGGCCCGCGAGCTCGCCGACAGGCTCGCCGCCGCTGACGACGACCCGACCGCTCGCGAGCTCGCCGACAAGCTGACCGCCGCCGGCATCACCGTCGACCACCCCGAGTCCGGCGGAGAGAGCGGGGACTCCCAGCGGGGCCAGCAGGACCGGCGAGACGAGCACAGCACCGGCGGCGACTCGGGCGAGGAGCAGACCACCGGTGACGAGGACAGCTCAGCCCGCGATGACGGTGACCTGAGCGGATCTGGGTCGGCCCAGAGCAGCGGCGACGGCGGCGGAGGCTCAGCTGAGGGCCCTCCGCTCGTCGCCGAGTCCGCCCCGACCGAACGGCCGGCTCCGGGGCCCGGGTCCGCCGGCGATGGGGACGACGCGGTGTGGGACAAACTCGCTCAGTGCTCTGTTGACCGGACTAACTCGCTGATGTCCGGTGTGTCTCGCCTGTTGGAAATGGTGCTGGGCGTACGACTCCGGATTCCTGAACAAGGGAGTGCGGATGCGTCCAGTCGGGCAGGCGACGGAGCGGGATGTCGATGTGATTCGGCTGCCGAGGTGGGGTCGGGTGGCTGCCGGTGAGGGTGTCGTGAGCTGGGAGGTGCTCGACCCGGCGGGGGCGCGGGTGGAGCCGATCCACCGGTTCCTGCGGGACTTCGTCGCCCAGGACGGGGCGGCGAGCAGCGTGCGCAGCTACGCCTTCGCGCTGCAGCGGTGGTGGCGATTCCTGCAGGCCGTCGGGGTGGAGTGGGACAAGGCCACCTCGGCCGAGGTCCGGGATTTCGTGCTGTGGTTCCAGCGGGCCCGCAAGCCCCGACCGGCGGCGCGGCGGGCGTCGGCGAGGACGGTGGGCACGACAATCAACCCGGTGACCCGTAAGCCCTATCCCGGGGATGGGTATCAGGCGCGGACGATCCGGCACAGCAACGCGGTGCTGCGCAGCTTCTACGACTACTGGATCGAGCAGGGCCGGGGCCCGCTGATCAACCCGGTTCCGCGGGAGCGGGAGCGGGGCGAGCGGGCGCACGCGCACCACAACCCGCTGGAGCCGTTCACGCCGCGGGGGCGCCGAACGAACCGACGTGCGCGCGTTCGTCGAGCACCTGCGCGAGGTCCCGAACCCGCAGCGGCGGCGCGGCCGCCCGGACGCGCCGCCGCTCGGGGTGGTCAACCCGCGCACCGGCAAGCAGGCGCCGGGCAGGCAGTACGCGGCCCGCACGATCAACCACCAGCTCAGCGTGCTGTTCGGGTTCTACGACCATGCCTGCGCGGCCGGTTTCGGGCCGCTGGTCAACCCGGTCCCGGCGCAGCGAGGACGAGATGGCGGGCGAGTGCTGGCTCACCACAACCCGATGGAGGACTTCGTCGTCCACCGACGGGCGACCTACCGGCAGAAGCAACCGAAACCGACCTGGCGGGCGATCCCGGACCAGGCGGCCGAGCAGCTGTTCGGAGTGTTGCGCTGCCACCGCGACCGCGCGCTGATCTCGTTCTGGCTGTCCTCGGGGGTCCGTGCCGCGGAGCTGCTCGGGCTGCGCCACGGCGATCTCGACGTCGGCGCCCACACGATCACTGTGGTCAGCAAGGGCAGCCGGGCCCGCGAGGAGGTCCCGGCGAGCGTGGACTCGTTTGCCTGGTTGGCGCTCTACCTCGCCGAAGACCGCCCACCACTGGTCGAGGGCGGACCGCTCTGGTGGACCCGCACCCAGCCGCCGCGGCCGTTGACCTATCACGCCGCCCGCGCCGCCCTGCAGCGCGCGAACGCCGTGTTGGGCACTAACTGGACGCTGCACGACCTGCGGCACACCGCGGCGCAGCGGATGCTCGCCGACCCGGCGTTCACCCTGGTCGACGTGCAGACGATCCTGCGCCACGCGAGCGTGACGACCACCCAGATCTACACCCAGCCCAGGCTGGAGGACCTGATCGAGAAGGTGCTTGAGCACTACGCTCGACCGCCGGCGCCGGCGCCGACGCTCGACCCCGGCTACGACGCGTCCGCTGTCCACGAACTACTCGGCATCCGGCGATGATCCCGCCCTCACAGATCCCGCCGTCACGCGCGATCGCCGCAGCGACCCGACGTGGGAGCAGCCCCCGCATTCAGCTGCTGTCTCGGCCCGGGTCGCCGGTTGCGGCAGCGATCCCGCCGGATGACCGGTTCGGCGCGGACGGGAAGGTCCGGCTGATGGTCGCCTACGACGCCGGCCAACCACCGCCCCCGCTGCCTGCCCATGGGGCCGGCCACGCGGTGCAACACCTCGACGTCGATGACACCACCGCCGCGGTGCTCGATCGCCTTGACCCCGACCGCAGGTCTGTCTTGATCGGCAAGACTGTTCCCCGACGCTGCCGGGTCTTGTTGGGCTGGCTCGATCGTTTCGAGGGTGACACGTGGGAACAGCGCTGGCTCGCATCTGGCGCTGACGCCGCCCCGAAGACCTGGGCGACCACGGCCTTCCCCGACTTCACCTCGACCTGGCAGCGCGCCGATCTCAGCGGCGGGCTCTACATGCTGATCCAAGCGCGCGTGCTGCGGCCCTCCTACGGCTGGCTGCTGACCTGCAGCCGCGTCTATGTCGGGCTCGAGCGGTTCCTGCAGATCAACGCCTCTGACGACCTTCCTCGCCTCCGCGACCTCCAGCCCTACCGCCACGCACTGGCCCGGCACCAACGCGACGCCGAACACGGCATCGCCCGCGTGATGATCCGGACCGGCAAACCGCTCGTCGACCTGCAGGGCGAGGACCTGCTCCACTATGCCGACGTCGTCCGCACCTCCGGCCGGAGCCGCCGCGAACACCTCGCCTGGGAACTGCTCGTCACGCTCGGGGTGTTCACCAACGAACCACCGACGCTGCGCGCGGCGTGGTCGGCCAAGGGCAACACCCGCCAGCACTCCGTCGCCACCCTCGTCGACCGCTACGGCATCGCGCCATCAGGCGTGCGTGACCTGCTCGTCGACTACCTCAACGAGCTCAAGCCCGGCATGGATTACGCCTCGCTCAGTGGCCTGGCCTACCGCCTGGTCCGGCTGTTCTGGTGGGAGATCCTGCAGATCAACCCCAGCCAGGCCGACCTGCGGCTGGACCCGCACACGATTGCGACCTGGCGAGAGCGGCTGGCCGTCACCAGCGACGGACGACCGCGCCGCGAGATCCACTCCATCCTGTTCGCGATCCGAGCGCTCTACCGCGACCTCGCCGAATGGGCGCACGACGACCCGGCCCGCTGGGGCGTGTGGGTCGCACCCTGCCCGGTCCCACGCGCGCAGTCCCGCGCCGCCGCGAAAGACAAGCGCCGGCAGAAGGCCCAAACCCAAGCCCGCACCCGCGCTCTCACCCCACTGCTGCCGGCCTACCTCGCAGCCGCCCACGCCCGCATGGACTGGGGCCAACGACTGCTTCAGGCCGCTCAGGACACGCCGGAAATCGAGACGTTCGTCGTCGACGGCGTCCACTACACCCGCCGCCCGACCACCAGCCGCTATGACTACCTCCGCCCTTCCCAGACCTGGGCCGACGTCCTTCACATCGAGCCCGGTGCCCGGCCCGTCCCGCTCGACCGCGGACACGTCAACATCTCCAAGCTCGAGGAGGACGCCTTCTGGGCCTGGGCCATCGTCGAGACGCTGCGCCACAGCGGCATCCGGATCGAGGAGCTCCTCGAGCTCACGCAGCTGTCGCTGCGCCACTACACGCCGGCGACGACGAATACCCTCGTCCCGCTGCTGCACATCGTCCCGTCCAAGACCGACGCCGAACGACTCATCCCCATCAGCCCCGAACTAGTCACCGTTCTGCTCGCGGTGCAACGGCGCGCTAAGAACGGCGCCGACCAGGTCCCGCTCTCGGTCCGCTACGACCCGCACGAGAAGACCCACGGCGAACCCCTGCCGCATCTGTTCGCCCGCCGCCTAGGCACCCGCCAGGAAGTGATCTCTCCGTTCTACGTCCGCACCCTGCTGGGCGGCACCGCCGCCTGGGCCGGCCTGCGCGACGCCGACGGCCCCGTCCACTTCACCCCGCACGACTTCCGCCGCCTGTTCACCACCGAACTCGTCGGTTCCGGGCTGCCACTGCACATCGCGGCCAGCCTGCTCGGCCACCTCAGCCTCGACACCACCCGCGGCTACACCGCCGTGTTCCCCGAGCACGTCATCGCCGCCCACGAAGCGGCCATCGAGCGGCGTCGAAAGCTGCGACCCGACGGCGAACTGCGATCCGCGACCAGCGACGAATGGGCCGAGTTCGAGCAGCACTTCCTGCTCCGCAAGGTCGCTCTCGGCAGCTGCCACCGCCCCTACGGCACACCCTGCGTCCATGAACACGCCTGCACCCGGTGCCGCTTCCTCCGCGTCGACCCCGCCCAGATCGGCCGCATCGAGGACATGACCGCCAACGCGGAAGCCCGCCTGTCCGAAGCCCGAGACAAGGTCTGGCTCGGCGAAGTCGCAGCGCTCGAAGAGAGCCTCGGACACCTCAGTGGCGTCCAGCAGAGTGGTGTGCGGTAAGCCCTGGTGAGGGTGTGGCGTGGACGAGTAGGGCGGCCATCGCGTGATCTTCTTGAGACCTCTCACAGACTCGAGGAGTTCTACGCGATGACCGCACCGTCCAGTATCGACCCGACCCGGTTCCTGCACGAGCAGCTGGGGTCCGCCTCGCCGGATCTGCTGCGCCAGATGTTGACCACGTTCATGAACACGCTGATGTCGGCGGAGGCCGACGCGGTCTGCGGCGCTCCCTACGGTGAGTCCAGCCCCGAGCGCACCAACGTGCGCAACGGCTACCGCCACCGCGAGCTCGACACTCGCGCCGGCACCGTGGAGCTGGCGATCCCGAAGCTGCGCGAAGGGAGCTACTTCCCGGACTGGCTGCTGGAGCGGCGCCGCCGGGCCGAGCGTGCGCTCACCACGGTGGTCGCGACCTGCTACCTGCTGGGCGTCAGCACGCGCAGGATGGAGAAGCTCGTCGATGCCCTCGGCATCACCCGGTTGTCGAAGTCGCAGGTCAGCGTCATGGCCGCCGAGCTCGATGCTCAGGTTGGGGAGTTCCGCTCCCGCCCGCTGGACGCCGGGCCCTACACGTTCGTCGCCGCCGACGCCCTCGTCCTGAAGGTGCGCGAGGGCGGGCGGGTCGTGAACGTGCATGCCCTGGTCGCGACCGGGGTCAACGGTGATGGGCATCGGGAGATCCTCGGGGTTCAGGTCACCTCCGGGGAGGACGGAGCCGGCTGGCTGGCGTTCTTCCGCGACCTCACCGCTCGAGGCCTGTCCGGTGTCCGGCTCGTGACCAGCGACGCGCACGCTGGGCTGGTCGCGGCGATCGGGGCGACCTTGCCCGGCGCCGGTTGGCAGCGGTCATCCGTCAACATCAGCAGCGGCGGGAAGTTCCCGCTGGTCCACCTCCACCACCGGGAGAGGACCTTGGCAGCGTGACCCTTGAGGTCCAGCGGCAGACTCGTCCCTCCCGGTGGTGGTCGTTCCTCGATCGGCCAGTGGGAGTCGTGCCACGAGCACCTGGATGAGCGCCCGAAGGGGATCGGCCCGGAGCGGACCCGTCACCCGAAGGGGCACGTCTTGTCCGATCGAGACAACTCGCGGGACTGGCCGGCGTTCGCCGGCGTCGACTGGGGCGGCAGCGAACACCAACTCTGCGTCCTCGACGCCACTGGAACGCGGCTGACCCAGCAGCGCGTCACACACGACGTCGCCGGGCTGACCGAGCTCGACACCGCGCTCGCCCAGCACGGGAGGGCTTTGCCGATCGCCGTCGAGCGCGCCGAGGGGCTGCTCGTCGAGCATCTGCAGGCCCGCGGCCACACCGTGTTTCCGGTGTCCCCGCGCATCGCCGCCCGGGCGCGGGAGCGCTACCGGGTCGCCGCGGTCAAAGACGACCGGTTCGACGCGTTCGTGCTGGCCGACACGCTGCGCCACGAGCACCCGCACTGGCGGGCCTTGACCCCGCCCTCGCCGCTGCTGGCCGAGATCAAAGCGTTGACCCGCGACCGGGACCGTCTCCAGCAGACCCAGCAGGCCACCGAGTCCCAGCTGCGGGCGATCCTCGAGGCCTACCACCCCGCGCCCGCGCGGCTGTTCTCCTCGGTCGACCGGCAGATCACCTTGCACTTCGTGCTCGACTACCCGACCCCGGCGGCGGCGTCACGGATCAAGACCACCCGGATGAACGGGTTCCTGAGCCGCCACCGCTATACCGGCCGGGTTCCCGGCCAGGTCCTCGCCGAGCGGCTGCGCGAGAACCTGCTCGCTGCCTCGACCGGCACTGTCGCGGGCAAGTCCTACTCCGCCCAGTCCTTCGCCCGGCTGCTGCAGTTGCTCAACACCCAACTCGCCGAGTACGACGACGCCATCGCCGCCGCGGTCACCGAGCACCCCGACATGCCAATCTTCGCCAGCTTCCCCGGCGTCGGGCCAGTCCTCACCGGAACGCTGCTCGCCGAGATCGGTGAGGACCGCGCCCGGTTCCCGACGCCGGCGACGTTGCTCGCCGAGTCCGGGCTGGCTCCGGTCACCCGCGCCTCCGGCCGATCGCGCAAGGTCCGCTTCCGCTACGCGGCCAACACGATCCTGCGCGAGGCCGCGATGTGGTGGGCCTACAACTCGATGAAGGAAGCACCCTGGGCCAAGGCGGCGTTCCGCGACGCTCGTGACCAGCGCGGCCAGCACTACCACCGCGCACTTCGCGGCCTCGCCGCCCGCTGGATGCGCGTGCTCTGGACCTGCTGGAGCACTCACACCCCCTACGACCCGAAACGCCACACCACCGCCCAGGCCGCACTCACCACAGGCTGACCAGCGCCCTTCTTCAGCCGCCGGCGAGCAGGCCGCGCGGCCGCCAATGCTGCGCCGATCCAGAAGATCGAATAGCTCGCAGGTTGACAGTGGAAGTCTGTCGCACGCACTACGCGGCGAACTTGATGTCGGCGACTCCGAAGTCGTCGTGGCCGTGGGTGCGGGCGTTGTTGCACTCGGTCTATGACCAGCCTGACGCCATGTCGGTGCAGGCGCAGTTCGATCGGATCCTCGATGCGGTGGGCGAGAAGCTCCCGGCCGTCGCCGAGCACCTCGACACCGCCCGAGCCGACGTGCTCGCCTTCACCAGCTTCCCGAAGGAGCTGTGGCGCCAAATCTGGTCGAACAACCCCCAGGAACGGCTCAACCGAGAGATCCGCCGGCGCACCGACGTGGTCGGGATCTTCCCGCACCGCGACGCGCTGATCCGGCTGGTCGGCGCGGTGTTGGCCGAGCAGCACGACGAGTGGATCGAGGGCCGGCGCTACCTCGGCCTCGAGGTGCTCAAACGAGCCCGTCTCACGACCGTTCCCGACCCCGCCATCACTCCCGAGGAGGTCTCCACCAGCGACATCCCGGCGCTCAGCGCCTGACAACTACACGAAGATCACGCGCTCGCCGCGAAACACCACGTCCGAGGACTTGACCGACACCTCCGTCGACGCCACGCCGAAGCCATAGCCCAGCAGAACCAGGACACCCGAGAGTTCAGTTAAGAAAGCCGTCCATCTTCGGCTCGAACGACCACCGCCCGTCCCCGTCATCGACCGGGAGGTCGTCGACCGCGCGGGCCACCATCGGCACGACCGGCGGCAACAGCTCGACCGCCCCGGCGCCTGCTCCCACCGCCCGACTGTAAGCACGTCACAGCGTGCTGACCTGCAGCGGACCGAGGGTGGCGATCACCGAGCCGCGCCGGGTCGGGATTCACTCACCCATCGAGTGAGGAGGTGTCTACAGGCGGTAGCTCACCCGTCAAGGGTATCGAACGCCCGTTCTAGAGCCCGTAGGTTCGGCGGGCGGCGGCCGGGGCGCCGGGGCAGGGCGCGCCCGCCGCGGCCACCCCACCCACGAGAGGAAGCGAATGCCGGCAACCACGTCCACCACCCACGACTCCCGCGGCTTCGTCGACGCCGCCCAGGTCCTGCAGGAACTCGCCGTCCACGAACAAGGATCCGACCCACGCCGGGCCGCGATCAGCGCCAGCGTCGCCGCACTGGTGACGGCCTGCGGACACCACGTCGACCAGCTCCCGCCCGAGGTCACCCGGGCCGCGGTCGGCCTCGTCGGAGCTGTCGATCGCGCAGCTGGACTGCATCGCTAGACCAGCACGTCGACGACGAAGGGCGGGGAGTGGGATGGCGTTCCGTGCGATGGACGCCGGGTGCGGTGGCGTCGACGGTGACGACAGCGACCTCGCGTGCCCGGCGCCGGTGACCGCGGTCGGGCTGTATCTGGCCAGCACCGGCACCGTCTGGCACAGCTACGCCTGCGACTCCCACGCCCACCAGCTCATCGCTCCGCGCCCGCTGCGCACCCGCGACCGGGACCGGCTGAGCCGCCGCGAACAACTCGCTCAAGACGCGCAGATCGGGCGCCGCTACGCCGGCGAACGCGACGGACCCCTTGCCCGCGGCGCCGCCGCCACCGCATTGGTACGGCAGGCGATGGACTGGGCTCGGCGCCATCCCTTCCGCACCGGGCCGCCGACGCCACAGGGCGGCCCACCGACCGGCGGCCGGCGCGACCGCGAGATCGGGCGGCTGACCGTCGACGAGCTCGCCGACGAGCTGGGCGTTGAGCCCGGCGATATCCGGGTGCTGCTGTCCTGGCTCGACCCCGACACCGGCGGGCTGCACCCGGACGGGACGCTGCTCAACGACTACAGCGGCGAAGTCCGCGACCAGTTCGACCCGATGTGCGTGCGTACCGTCCCGGACTACTGGTGGCCCGGAAGTAACCCCGACGCCGGCAAGGGCGCCACCAAAATGCGCTGACCGGCCCCGTCACGGGATGTTCAGCATCAGCGCCGCCGACTGCCGCGGTGCCGACAGCTCGGAATCGGCGACCACCTCGCCGTCGACCTGGACGCGACCGGTGTCGAGGTGCTCGGTCATGCGATGCCACGGGATCTCCGCGCTGAGCATCCGCCCAGCGATAGGGGCATGCTCGGCCGGATAGAGGCGCCTGCAGAAGTAGCCCATGAGCGCACACTGTCCCGGCCGTGAAACCGCCGCGGCTCGTTGACACAACATCGCCCGAACGGACGCATACTCCGCGCGCATCTCCTCGATCGTCAGCTCGTCGCCGGTCGACTCAGCGCCGGGCTCGTGATCCCGAACCGCGGCGCGTCGACGACTTCGGCGAACCAGGCATCGACTTTCGCTGCCCACTCCGCCCCGGCCGGCAGGCCACCGATCGCAGCATCCATCGACAGGGCGTGCGCAATCTCCGCCCCGCAGGCGTCTGCGATCCGCCGTAGCGCCGCCCGATCTCCCTTCTCGAGGTACTCCACCGCCGACCACCGCAGCGACTCCTCCTCGCTCATGCGGTGAAACGCCGACCGGTGCCCGTCCGGGTCGAGGACGCCGCGCACGGTCTCCGCCAAGTCCGCGGGGATCGCATCCTCGCGGTCGCCGAACCACTCCACGACCGCACGGACGTCCGCAACCTCGGCGCCGCTCAGATCCGCCACCTCGTGTGCCGTCAGCTCGTCCACAGCCGATCGACGCTACGCCGACGATCTTCCTGCGACCAGGCCATCAGCCGAGCCTGAGAATCGCCTCCGCCTCGTCGGACCCTGGACGGCGCACGAGCAGCTCGTAGTCGCCGATCCACAAGTCCTCGGGCTCGTCGACGAGCGCCGGCTTCTCCGCGCGCACGATGCCCACCAGATGCGAGCGAAAAGTGTCGGGCTCGTCGATCCGGCCCTTGACCATCCGCGGAGCAAGACGAACGCCTCCCGGCCCCGTCACCACCACCGACCAGTACTCCCCGACCGACCCCTGGGGTGCCTGCGCCGGCGCAGGATCCGCCGGAGCAGCTGCGGACGCCAGAGCGGCGACCCGAGGCCGGCCCACAGCATCGGGCACGATCACTCGCCACTCCTTCGCAAGTGCCACAGCCCGCCGAGCGGTGGCAACCGAGACGTCATGCTCCTCCGCGAGCACCGCCGCCAACGGCGCCGGGGAGCCGGCAGCGAGGACGCCGGACTCGACCTGCGCAGCCAAGGCCGCGGCGACCCGCTCGTACCGGTGCTGCGGGCTGATGCGCGCCCAGCTGCGCGACTGCGAGAGCTGATCGCGTTCCGGCATCCGTGTCGTCCACCCGGCCGCCGCCCGCTGATCTGCCTCCGACACCCACGCCGTGTACGTGCGCAGCGTCGTCGTACCGCCGCCGGCGTGCCCCAGCCGACCGGCCACCGTGCGGACGTCGACCCCGGCCAGGATCAGCTCGGTCGCCGAGTAGTGGCGCAGCTTGTGCAGCGTCGTCCTCAGGCCCAGCCGGCGCGCCAATCGCTCGTACCGCTGCGACACCGTGTCCGGCACCGTGAAGGTCGAACCGTCCGGCGCATCGGAGAACACGAACGCCTCCGGCTGCAGCACCGACCCGAGAGCGGCCGCCCGCTGCTCACCCCGCTCCCGGTGCTCGACCAATGCCGCGACGGTTTCGGAGTCGAGCGCGATCCGCCGCTGCTGGTGCGTCTTGAGCGACGCCTCCTCCCACCCGCCGCGGCCGTCCTTGCGGATGCCGTGGCGCAGCCAGATCGTCTCCCGACCCTCGTCGAGGTTCACCGCCGACCACCGGATCGCGCACACCTCACCCCGCCGCGCACCCGTCGTCATCGCCACCCACAGCAACGTGCCCCAATCGGGGTCGCGGTAAGCGGCGGTCAAGATCCGCGCAGCCTCGGCCGGCGTGGGTGGACTCGGGTTCTCCTTCGGCGCCGCGGGCGGCTCACCCTGCGGCACCGGCGAGACCGCGACCCAGCGCCACCGGACGGCCTTCTTGAACGCACCCGACAGGATGAAGTGCATGTGCCGGATCGTCGTCGGGCCGAGCGGCTTGCAGACGTGCGGACGGCAGCGCTCGTCGCACTCGTGCTCGCCGTCCGTTCGGTGATCGACCCGGCCACGGCGCATCGTGCAGTGCAGCCGGCACCGGCGCAGCTCGGCGTAGAACGAGTCCAGCATCTCCGCGTCCAGCGCACCGACCCGCGTCGAGCCCAGCAGCGGCGAGATGTGGTTGCGCACGTACCCGCGGTACAGCGTGAGCGTGTTCGGGGAGCCGTCGAACTGGTCGAGGTAGCGCTCCAGCAGCTGGTCGATGGTCACGTTCGTCCGCGGGTTCCGGCGCTCGGCGACCTCCGCGACCAAGCGGGCGCGGGTGGCCTCGGCGCGGGCGTCGAGCTTCGGTCCGGGCTGGACGACCTCGCGGAGGTAGTGCCGGCGCTTGGTCACCGGGTCGATGCCGGCATAGACGACGACACGCAGGGCACCGCTCGGCAGCGTCTCGATGCTGCCCTTGGCACGCCGCTGGCCAGCGGCGGAAGCGCGCGGCATGGGAGCAACCTACCGCACTCGCACCACGTTTGATCCCACGCGACAGCACGTGGCGATCTTTACGATCGCAACACCGCTGGTCACACCTGGAGCCGGAGGTCGGGATCGAACCGACGACCTACCGCTTACAAGGCGGTTGCTCTACCACTGAGCTACACCGGCGGGTGCTGGAGCCTCCGAATCCTAGTGGCCGCAGGCGGGGGCGTCGCGCGCCGGTCGCGGGGCGTCGGCCCGGTGCCGTGCCCTGCCGGGCGATGACGGCCGCGACGCCGTCGAGGTAGCACCCGAGCCCGAAGTCGAAGTCGGCGGCCACGTCGGCGCAGAAGTCGGTGGCGGTCACGTCGAACATTCCGGCGGCCACGACGGCGGCGAGGGCGGGGAGGGCGCGGGGGTCGACGACACGGCTGAGGGCCGCGCCGTAGCGGGCGCCGAAGGCCGCGGGATCGTCGGCGAAGGCGGCGGCGAGATCGGTGGTCAGCCGGATCTCGCCCTGCACGTAGGTGATCAGCCCCATGACGACGGCGACCTTGTGGCCGGCGTCGAGGCCGGTCCCGTCGAGGGCGCCGAGGGCGGCGTCGAACCAGGCGAGGTTGGTGGGGCCGACGGGCGGCCCGGTCAACGGCAGCGTCGCCGCCCATGGGTGGGCGCGGTACAGCGCCACCACGCCGAGGGCCCACGCGGTGAGGGGCGGGGCGCCGGCCGCCGCCCGCGGGCAGCGGTGGCGGACCCTCCATGGCCAGGTCGGCCATCAGGATCAACAGCTCGGACTTGCTGCGGACGCGCCGGTAGAGGGCCATGGGTGCGTTGCCGAGGCGTTCGGCGACACGGGCCATGGAGACCGCGGCGAGGCCGTCGGCGTCGGCGATCTCGACGGCGGCGCGGACGATCTCCTCGACGGTGCGGGTCGGTCGTGGCCCGCGGCGCGGGCAAGACGACGACGGTCCGCATCCTCGGCACGCTGACCCGACCGGACGGCGGGTGGGCCCGGATCGCGGGATTCGACGTCGTGACCCAACCGTGGCAGGTCCGCGAGGTCATCACCCTGACCGGCCAGTACGCGGCCGTCGACGCCCAGCAGACGGGCCGGGAGAACCTGACGATGATCGGCAGGCTCCTGCGGCTGAGCAGACGTGGCGCCGCGACACGCGCCGCCGCCCTGTGGACCGGTTCGACCTCACCGAGGCCGCCGACCGGCGCGTCGTCACCTACCCCGGCGGGTCGCGGCGACGCCTCGACCTCGCGATGAGCCTCGTCGCGGCGGCACGCCTGCGGTTCCTCGACGAGCCCACCACGTCCCCGCGTGACCCGGCGGAGATCCCCGATGACCGCCGCCCTGCCCTCTCCGTCCGCCGTCTCGCTGTCCGCCACCTCGACGATGATCGGCCGCAGCATCCGACTGACCAGGCGCAACGTCGACACGATGATCATGTCCGTGGTCCTGCCGCTGCTGATGATGATGGCGATGTTCGTCTACGTCTTCGGCGGTGCGATCCACACGGGCACCGCCTACGTCACCTACGTGGTGCCGGGCACGATCCTGCTGTGCGCGGGGTACGGCGCCGCGTCGACCGCGATGGCGGTGGCCGACGACATGAACGGCGGGATGATCGACCGGCTCCGGTCGATGCCGGTGCGCGCCTCGGCGGTGCTGACGGGGCACGTCGTGGCGAGCACGGCGCGCAACGCGGTGGCGACGACCGTCGTCGTGCTGGCGGCGCTCGCGATGGGCTTCCGGCCGTCGGCGTCGCCGGTGGACTGGCTGCTCGCGGCAGGGCTGGTGCTGATGTACGTGCTGGCGCTGTCGTGGCTGGCCGCGGGCCTGGGGACGCTGGCGCGCAGCGTCGAGTCGGCGAGCGCGCTCAGCTTCGTGATGCTGTTCCTGCCCTACCTGAGCAGCGCGTTCGTCCCGACCGAGACGATGCCGGCGGTGCTGCGCACGATCGGCGAACACCAGCCGGTCACGCCGGTGATCGAGGCCGTCCGCGGTCTGCTGACGGGCACGCCCATCGGCTCGGCGAGCTGGCTCGGGCCGCTCTGGGCGGTCGGGCTGCTGGCGGTGTCGTTCGCGTTCGCGACCGCCTGCTACCGCAGACGCACCAGCCGCTGAGAAGATCCGCGCGAGTCCCTACCCTGGCCCTCGTGCCCGTGCCCGCCCCCCACCTCCTCCGCTGACGTGGCCGGCCACCTCGACGGTCCGGCCGACCGGCTCACCCGGCGGCTGCGCGGCGCACTGCGGCGCGACGCCCGCAGGCTGCTCGCCGCGGGACCGCCGACGTTGCCGATGCTCGTCGTCGGACCAGAGGTGCCCGACGACTCCCGCGTCCAGGAGGTCCTGGACCTCGCCATGCGGATCGGCGAGGTCCTGCTGTCGTCGGGCGAGAGCGTCGACGAGGTCACCGCGACGATGCTGTCGGTGGCCAGGACGGGCGGCCTACCCGCCGTCGACGTGGACATCACGTTCACCTCGATCACGATGTGCTGCCATCGCGGCCGCGTCGCGCCGCCGGTGACGTCGATGCGCCTGGTGCGCTACCGGGCCCTGGACCTCACGCGCCTCGCGGCGGTTCGCGAGATCGTCACGAACCTGGAGTCCGGGGAGCTCGACGTGCGGCGGGCCGCGGCGGCGCTCTCCACGGCCACCCAGGCCGCGCATCCCTACCCGCGCTGGGTCGCGACGGCGGGCTGGGCGCTGCTCGCCGCGGCGATCGCGGTGCTGCTCGGCGGCGCCCCGATCACCGGGCTGATCGCGTTCGTCGTGACCGGCTTGATCGACCGCGCCGGGCGGCTGCTCAACCGTTGGCAGCTCCCGACGTTCTTCCAGCAGGTCGTGGGCGGGCTGCTGGCGTCGTTGTGCACGGTCGGGCTGCTCGCGGCCGGGGCGTTCCCGCCGGGAGCGCGGCCGTCGCTGGTCGTCGCCGCGAGCATCACCGTCCTGCTGTCGGGGCTGTCGGTGGTCAGCACCGTGCAGGACGCCATCACCGGGTACTACGTCACCGCGGCCGGCCGGGTCGCCGAGATCGGGCTGCTCTCGGCCGGGCTGCTGACCGGCGTCGTCATCGGTCTGAAGGTCGGCTTCCAGGTGGGCGTCGTACTGGAGGTCTCCGGCGACGTGTCGGCCTCGGCGGGCCAGTTCGGCATCTCCGTCGCGGCGGGCGCGGTCGGTGCGGCGGCCTACGCGCTCGCCGGCTATGCGCCGCTACGGACGCTGCCGCTCGCCGGGGCCGCCGGCGCCGCGGGGTGGGGCGTCTACATCCTGCTGACGCACGTCGCCGCGGCCGGGCCGATCGCGGCGACGGGCGTCGCCGCGATCGTGGTCGGGGTCTTCTCGGGCCTCCTCAAGCGCACGACGAGGGTGCCGACGCTCGTCGTCACCCTCGCCGGCATCACGCCCCTGCTGCCCGGGCTGACCGCCTACCGCGGCTTCTACCAGCTCGCGGTGCAGGGCGTCGCCGAGGGACTGGTCACGGTGACCCTCGCGCTCGCGATCGGCCTGGCGCTGGCCGCCGGGGTCGCGTTGGGCGAGTTCATCACCCGCGACCGTCACCGGCAGCCGCGTCCGACGCCGGTTCCGGCGCTCACGAACGACCCGCAGGACGCGGAGCGCCAGTAATCTCAGGGCCGGGTCCGCGGCTCCCCCGGCCGCGCCCGTCGAGGAGGAACGGTGGCGGTCCACACGGCCGACGAGTCCGAGCTGCCCGGTGCGGAGTTCGTCGTCGTCGCGAACAGGCTCCCGGTCGACCTGGAGCGCCTGCCCGACGGCTCCACCCGCTGGAAGCGCAGCCCCGGCGGCCTGGTGACCGCGCTCGAGCCGATGCTGCGCAGCCGCGAGGGCGCCTGGGTCGGCTGGCCCGGCCTCGCGGACGCCGACGTCGAGCCGCTCGTCGAGGACGGGCTGCAGCTGCACCCGGTGCGGCTGACCGCCGACGAGGTCGAGGAGTACTACGAGGGCTTCTCCAACGGCTGTCTCTGGCCGCTCTACCACGACGTCGTCGCGCCACCGGCGTTCCATCGGCACTGGTGGCAGGCCTACGTGAAGGTCAACCAGCGGTTCGCCGAGGCGACCGCCGCCGTCGCGGCCGAGGGCGCGACGATCTGGATCCAGGACTACCAGCTGCAGCTGCTGCCCGCGGCGTTGCGCGAGCTGCGGCCCGACCTGCGGATCGGCTTCTTCCTGCACATCCCGTTCCCGCCGACGGAGCTGTTCATGCAGCTGCCGTGGCGGCGGGAGATCGTCGCGGGGCTGCTCGGGGCCGACCTCGTCGGCTTCCACACCTCCGGCGGCGCGCGCAACTTCCGCTGGCTGGCGACGCGGCTGGCCGACGCCCGCGCGGGCGCCGGGCGCAACGAGGTGCTCGTCGGCGACCGGCTCGTGAAGGTCGGGGCGTTCCCGATCTCGATCGACTCCGCTGCGCTCGACCGCCTCGCGCACACCGACGCGGTGCAGAAGCGGGCCGCGGAGATCCGGGCCGACCTGGGCGAGCCGCGCCGGATCCTGCTCGGCGTCGACCGCCTCGACTACACCAAGGGCATCGACGTGCGGCTCAAGGCGTTCCACGAGCTGCTCACCGAGGGCACCCTCGATGCCGACGACACCGTCATGATCCAGCTGGCGACGCCCAGCCGTGAACGCGTCGAGCACTACCAGCAGATGCGCGACGACATCGAGCTGACGGTCGGCCGGATCAACGGCGAGTTCGCCCGCGTCGGCCATCCGGCGGTGCACTACCTGCACCAGGCGCTGCCGCGCGAGGAGCTGGCGGCGTTCTTCCTCGCGGCCGACGTCATGCTGGTGACCCCGCTGCGCGACGGCATGAACCTCGTCGCGAAGGAGTACGTCGCCTGCCGCTACGACCACGGCGGCGCGCTGGTGCTGTCGGAGTTCGCGGGGGCGGCGGTGGAGCTCACGCAGGCCTACCTGGTCAACCCGCACGACACCGACGGCATCAAGGCGACGATCGCCCAGGCCGCCAACGCCCCCGCCGAGGAGAACCGCCGGCGGATGCGGGCGCTGCGCCGCCAGGTGATGACCCACGACGTCGACAGGTGGGCGCGGTCGTTCCTCGACGCCCTCGGCCTGCCGTCGCCCGCCGATGCCTGAGCCGCTGGACGCCGCGCTCGACCGCCTCGCCGGCGCGGAGCGGCTGCTCGTCGCGCTCGACTTCGACGGCGTGCTCGCCCCGATCGTCGACGTCCCGTCGGCGGCGCGCCCACTGCCCGCCTCGGCCCGCGCGATCGCGGGGCTCGCCGGGCTGGCGGGCACCACGGTCGCGCTCGTCTCCGGCCGCGGGCTCGCCGATCTGCGGGCGGTCTCGGGGTTCGGGCCGCCCGCCGTTCTGGTCGGGAGCCACGGCGGGGAGTTCTCCGACGCCGAGGACGGCTTCCTCGACGAGGCGCAACGCCGTCGCCGGGAGGACCTGATCGCCGAGCTCGAGAAGCTGGTCGACGGTGAGCCCGGTGTGGCGTTGGAGCGGAAGCCCGCCGGTGCCGCCGTACACGTGCGCAACGCCGAGCCGGCCGTCGCCGAGCGGGTGCTCGCCGCGGTACGCAGCGGCCCGGCCGCCGCGCCGGGGATCGACCCGACCGAGGGCAAGGCCGTGATCGACCTGGCGGTCGTCGAGGTGAGCAAGGGCGCCGCGATCGACGTCCTGCGCGAGCGCACGCGCGCCGAGGTCGTGCTGTTCGCGGGCGACGACGTCACCGACGAGACGGCGTTCGCCCGGCTGCACCCGGGCGACGTCGGCATCAAGGTCGGCGAGGGCCCGACGGCCGCGTCACACCGCGTCGCCGACCCCGCGGAGATGTCCGAGGTGCTGACCCGGTTGCTCGACGCCCGGCGCGACGCGGCGGGCCGCGCGGAGGCGTAGCTGGCTCACCAGCCGGAGAAGAACCGAGACTCCCGCGGGCCCTTGCTCGTGTGTCCGACGACGAGCTCCGTCGGCAGCACGACCTGCCGCGGCCGGTTGCGCTCGCCGCGCTCCAGCAGCAGCTCGCCCGCGACCTGACCCTTCTCCCGTACCGGCTGCCGCACGGTCGTGAGCCCGGCCCGCTCGGCCTCGGGCACCCCGTCGAACCCGGTGACGGTGAGGTCCTCGGGTACGGACAGGCCGCGCGCGGTGGCGTGCCGCAGCGCACCCAACGCCAGGATGTCCGACGTGCACGCCAGCGCGGTGATCCCGGGGTTGGCGGCGAGCAGCTCGGCGGCGGCGGACTCGCCGGCGTCGACGGAGTGGTCGAACCGCTCGTGGACGGGTACGTCCGCCCAGTCGATCCCGACCTCGGCGAAACCCTCGCGCAGGCCGCCGAGCCGCGCCCGCTGCACGGGGTAGCTGGTGGCGCCCTGCCGCGCGAGGTCGGCCGGGCCGTCGTTCGGCTGGGGGGCCAGCCGCATGCACAGCACCCCGATCCGGCGGTGCCCCAGCCCCGTGAGGTGGCGCGCCATCCCCAGCATGGCGGCGCGGTCGTCGATCCCGACGCGGTCCACCCCGTCGATGCCCACCGGCTGGTCGCAGACCACGGTCGGCACGGGCCGCTCGAGGACGGCGAGGAAGTGCGGGTCGTCCTCACGGACGGAGTACACGACGAACCCGTCGACACCCGCCTGGTGGACCGTCGTGACGTCGGGCTGCGACGGGCTGACCGGGATCAGGAGCAGGCCCTGACCCGCCTGCTCGCAGGCCAGCGCGAGGCCTTCGAGGAAGCCGGTGGCCACCGGGTCGCGGAAGGCGTAGGACAGCGCCTCGGTGAGCAGCAGCCCGACGGCGCCGGCGCGCCGCGTGCGCAGCGACCGGGCCACGGGATCGGGCCCCGGGTAGCCCAGTCGGCGGGCGGCTTCCAGCACGCGGGCGCGCAACGTCGCCGACAGCTGGTCGGGGCGGTTGTAGGCGTTGGAGACCGTCGTGCGGGACACGCCCAGCTCCGCGGCCAGGGATGCCAGCGTGGCAGGCCTGCGCGCATTCGGCTGAGACATCTTCCAAAGCTAACCACGGCGACGGCGGGAAGAAAGGGCGGCCCCGTGCGGCTTGATCCGCGGGGACCACACTGTAGAGTGAATTGACAATGGTTTTCAATACAAATATGCGCATTCGCTGATACGGAGCCGACATGCACCTGCGCCGCACCGCCGTGACGATCGGCGGCCTCCTCCTCACCGCGGCCACGCTCGCCGCCTGTGGCAGCGGCGGATCCACGAACACGGCCGCGGACGACGCGGACGGCAAGGTCGCCGTCGTCGCGTCGACCGACGTCTACGGCAGCATCGTCAGGGCCGTCGGGGGCGACCACGTCGACGTCACCTCGATCATCGACGACCCCGCGAAGGACCCGCACGAGTACGAGACGACACCCGCGGACGCGCTGGCCGTGAGCAAGGCCGCCCTCGTCGTCGTCAACGGCGCGGGCTACGACGACTTCGCCACCAAGCTCGTCGACGCCGCCGAGAGCAAGCCGACGACGATCGACGTCGCCCAGCTCTCGGGCCTGCAGCAACAGGTGCCCGCGGGCGAGGAGTTCAACGAGCACGTCTGGTACAACCTGCCGACGATGAAGCGGCTTGCCACCGAGCTCGCCGCCGACCTCGGCCGGATCGACGCCGCCGACGCCGCGACCTACACCGCCAACGCCGCCGCGTTCTCGCAGCGGATCGACGGGCTCACCGCGGCTCTCGACGCCGTCAAGTCCCGGCACGACGGCGCGGCCGTCGCCATCACCGAGCCCGTCCCGCTGTACCTGCTGGAGGCGGCCGGGCTGCGCAACGTCACGCCCGAGAAGTTCTCCGAGGCCGCCGAGGAGGGCAACGACCCACCGGCCGCCGTCCTGCAGGAGACCCTCGCCCTGTTCCGCGACCGGTCGGTCAAGGCGCTGGTCTCCAACGCGCAGACCGAGAGCCCGTCGACGACCCAGGTCGAGCAGGCGGCCACCGCCGCCGGGATCCCCGTCGTCAGGGTGACCGAGACGCTGCCTGCCGGGACCACCGACTACGTTTCGTGGCAGTCCCAGCAGATCGACGCGCTCACCCGGGCGCTCGGATGACCCTTCTCCGGGAAGGTGCGATGACCGGCCCGCCCCCCGTCGACGGCCGCGAGCCCGCGGCGGTGACGCTGCGGGGCGCGACGGTCCGGTTCGGCGCCCGGACCCTGTGGGAGGAGCTCGACCTCGAGATCCCACGGGGCGAGTTCGTCGCCGTGCTGGGGCCCAACGGATCGGGCAAGACGACCCTACTGCGCGTGCTGCTGGGCCTCCAGCCCCTCGACGCGGGTGAGGTGCTCGTCGACGGGCACCCGGCCCGCCGCGGCGGTGAGGGCATCGGTTATGTGCCGCAACAGAAGGCGCTGCCCGAGGACCTGCCACTGCGGGCGCGCGACCTCGTCGGGCTCGGGCTCGACGGGCACCATCTCGGGCTCGGCCTGCGCGGCCGCCGCGAGCGGAACCGCCGCGTCGACGCGGCACTCGACGCCGTCGGGGCCGGCCGGTACGCCCGCTCGCCCGTCGGCAGGCTCTCCGGGGGCGAGCAGCAGCGGCTGCGGGTGGCACAGGCGCTGGTCGGCGACCCGCGCGTACTGCTGTGCGACGAGCCGCTGCTCTCCCTCGACCTCGCCCATCAACGGACGGTCAGCCGGCTCATCGACGAGCGCCGCCGCAACGCGGGCACGGCCGTCGTGTTCGTGACGCACGAGATCAACCCCGTCCTGCCGCTGGTCGACCGGGTCCTCTACCTGGTCGACGGCCGGTTCCGGTTCGGCACGCCGGAGGAGGTCATGACGTCGGAGACGCTCTCGGGGCTCTACCGGACCGACGTCGAGGTGCTGAGGGTGCGGGAGCGGCTGGTCGTCGTCGGGGTCGAGGAGTCGGGGCACCATCACGACGCGGTCGTCCCCGCGCCGGGCGGAGCGGCCCGGTGAACAGCCCGATGGACGCCACTGCGAACGACGTGCTGGGCAAGCTCTTCAGCCTCGACGGGACCGGCGACCTGCTGGCCCAGCCGTTCGTGCGCAACGCGTTGCTCGCCGCCGCGCTGCTCGGGCTCGTCGCGGGTGTGCTCGCGCCGCTGATCGTCGCCCGCGGCATGGGGTTCGCGGTGCACGGGACGTCGGAGCTGGCGTTCACCGGTGGCGCCGCCGCCCTGCTGCTCGGGGTCAGCGTGAGCGTCGGCGCGGTCGCGGGGTCGGTGCTGGCCGGGCTCGTGTTCGGCCTGCTCGGGCTGCGGCAGCGCGAGCGCGACTCCGTCATCGGCGTCGTACTCGCGTTCGGGCTGGGGCTGGGGGTGCTGCTGCTCGCGCTCTACCCCGGACGGGCGTCGAACAAGTTCGGCCTGCTCACGGGCTCGATCGTGTCGGTCGACTCGACGAACCTCCAGGTTCTCGTCGTTGTGACGATCCTGGTGCTGGCCACGATGGCCGTCATCTACCGGCCGCTGCTGTTCGCGAGCACGGACCCGGAGGTGGCCGTCGCGCGCGGGGTGCCCGTGCGGCTGCTGTCGCCGCTGTTCGCCGTGCTCATCGCACTGGTGACGGCGCTGGCGGTGCCGATCGTCGGCGCGATCCTCGTGCTGTCGGTGACGATCATCCCCGGCGCCGCGGCCGCGCGCGTGACGGCGAGCCCCGTCGTGGCCACGGTGCTCGCCGTGGTGATCGCGGAGGTCGCGCTCGTCGGCGGGACGGTGCTCTCGCTGGCGCCCGGGCTGCCGATCTCCGGATACGTCGCGACGATCGCGTTCCTCGGTTACCTGGTGTGCCGCATCATCGGCAGGGTCCGGGGCCAGGTCCGGACGGGCTGATCGGCCCCAACCGCCGGGCGGTCGCCGATCGGCCGGTCGCCGCGCGGCGTCCGGTCGAGCGCAAACCTCAGCGTCGTCGACGCGCGCGAACACGACCGTGAGGTTGCGCGCGGTCTCGTCGGCGCAGTCCTTCGGCAGGGCGACGTGCGGGTTCGTCGGCGGCGGGACGTCAGCCGACCCGGCGGCGCCGCGCGACCTCGGCGAGCACCACGCCCGCCGCCACCGACGCGTTGAGCGACTCCACCTCCCGCGCCAGCGGGATCGACACGGTGACGTCGCACGTCTCGCGGACCAGCCGGGACAGGCCCTTGCCCTCGGACCCGATCACGAGGACGAGGGGGTCGGTGGCGAGGTCGAAGTCGTCGATCGAGACGTCGCCGTCGGCGGCCAGCCCCGCGACCATGAGACCGGTGTTGGCGTACTCCTGCAGCGTTCGGGTCAGGTTCGTCGCCCTGGCGACCGGCAGCCGCGCCGCCGTACCCGCCGAGGTCCGCCACGCGACGGCCGTCATGCCCGCCGCACGCCGCTGCGGGACGACGACGCCGTGCCCGCCGAACGCGCTCACCGACCGGACGACGGCACCGAGGTTGCGCGGATCCATGACGCCGTCGAGCGCCGCGATCAGCGCCGGGCGGCCGGAGCCGACCGCGGCCTCCAGCAGCTCGTCGGGGTGGGCGTACTCGTAGGGCGGCACGACGAGCGCCACACCCTGGTGCAGCGCACCGCCCGCCATGCGGTCGAGGTCGTTGCGCGGCACCTCGAGGATCGAGATGCCCGCGTCGGCCGCGAGGTGGACGGCCTCCTTGACCCGCTCGTCGGCGGTCGCGCCCACCGCCACGTGCAGGGCCGTGGCCGGCACGCCCGCCCGCAGGCACTCGACGACGGGGTTGCGACCCAGCACCGTCTCCGGCGTCTCGCCGTCGCCCGCGCGCCGGCTGCGGTTGCCCGCGCCACCGCCCTGCCGGCCCGCGACCTTGGCCTGCGCCTTGGCGTCGCGGGCGGCCTTGCGGGCGGCGGGATGTCCGGGACGCAGCGACGCCGGCGGCGTCGGGCCCTTGCCCTGCAGCCCACGACGACGCTGGCCGCCCGAGCCCACGACGGCACCCTTCTTGGTGCCGTCCTTGCGGATCGCGCCGCGCCGCTTGGAGTTGCCGGCCATGATCTACCCACTACCTCACCGGGACCCGACGGTCCCTGAGACACCTACTGAACGTCCTTGAGCGACCAGCTCGGCCCGTCGGGCCCGTCCTCGACGGAGATGCCCGCGGCCGTCAGCCGGTCGCGCACCTCGTCGGCCGCGGCGAAGTCGCGTGCCGCGCGCGCCTCCTGGCGGCGCTGCAGCAGGTCGTCGACGAGCGAGCCGAGCGCCCCCAGTGCCGCGGTGTCGGACCCCCCGCCCGCCCACTTCTCGTCGAGCGGGTCGAGCCCGAGCACGCCGGTCATGGCGCGCACCGACTCCGCCGCCCGGACGGCTGCGGCGTGGTCCCCCGCATCGAGCGCGGAGTTGCCCTCGCGCACCGTGTTGTGGACGACGGCCAGCGCACCCGGGGTGCCCAGGTCGTCATCGAGCGCGGCGGCGAAGGCCGCCGGGACCTCGGCGGCGACGCCGGGCGTCCCGGCCCGCTCGGTGACCCGGCCGAGGAAGCCCTCGATGCGCCGGTACGCCGACACCGACTCCGACAGCGCCGCGTCGGAGTACTCGATCGACGACCGGTAGTGCGGGCCGACCAGGTAGTACCGCAGCTCGACGCCGCGCACCCGCTGCAGCATCGCCGGGATCGACAGCGTGTTGCCGAGCGACTTGGACATCTTCTCGCCACCCATGGTCACCCACGCGTTGTGCAGCCAGTAGCGGGCGAACCCGTCGCCGGCCGCGTGCGACTGCGCCTGCTCGTTCTCGTGGTGCGGGAACACCAGGTCGAGGCCGCCGCCGTGGATGTCGAACTCGGGACCGAGATAGGCCGTGGCCATCGCCGAGCACTCGAGGTGCCAGCCCGGACGCCCTGCGCCCCAGGGGGTCGGCCAGGACGGCTCACCGGGCTTGGCGCCCTTCCAGAGCGTGAAGTCGAGCGGGTCGCGCTTGTCGCCACAGTCGCCCTCGCCCTGCGCGACGTCGTCGACCTTCTGGCCCGACAGCGACCCGTACTCGGGGAAGGACCGCACGGCGAAGTAGACGTCGCCGCCCGCGGCGTAGGCGTGCCCGCGATCGATGAGCCGCGCGATGAGGTCGACCATCTGCGTGACGTGCCCCGTCGCCCGCGGCTCCGCCGAGGCCGGCAGGCAGCCCAGCGCGTCGTACGCCGCGGAGAAGGCGCGCTCGTGCGTCGCCGCCCACTCCCACCAGGGACGACCGGCGTCCGCGGCCTTGCGCAGGATCTTGTCGTCGATGTCGGTGACGTTGCGCACCAGGAGCACGTCGTGCCCCGAGTAGGTCAGCCAGCGCCGGAGCACGTCGTAGTTGAGGCTGCTGCGGACGTGGCCGATGTGCGGGACGCCCTGGACGGTGGCCCCACACACGTACATCGACACGGTCCCGGCCCGCAGCGGTACGAAGTCACGCTGCTCCCTGGTCGCGGTGTCGTGCAGTCGCAGGCTCACCCCACACAGACTACGGGTGACCAGGCAGGCTCCGATCGTCGCCCCGGATCCCATTCGTCCACGACAGCGGCGCGCGGACCCGGCAGGCTTGGGGGCATGACGGAGATCCTCCAGCTCACGCCGAAGCTCGTCGTCGCCGACGGTGCCGCTGCGCTCGCCTTCTACACCGCGGCGCTCGGCGCCGTCGTCGAGGAGAGCTACACGATGGACGGCCGGATCGTGCACGCCACGCTGACCGTCGGGAGCCTGCGGTTCGAGCTCAAGGACGCCGGCGACGGCGATCCCGCGCCGACGCCCGGCCAGCACCCGCCGGTCCTGATGTCACTGGACGTGTCCGACGCCGACGCCGTCACCGAGCGACTGCTCGCGGCCGGCGCGACGGTCGTCTACCCGGTGAGCGACCACGAGTACGGCTCGCGCGGCGGCCGGGTCGCCGACCCGTTCGGACACCACTGGATGGTCTCTGCGGCGCTGGAGACCCTCACCCCGGACGAGGTGCAGGCCCGGCTCGACGGGGTGCGCCAAGGGCAGGTCTGACGGATCACTCGCCGCGGTCTCGGCGCCCGCACGGCCCGTGGCTGCGGTGTCGCCGGCCCGAATACGCCCGGTATGCCGACCCGGCTCCGCCTTGCCACGAACCGCCCGGATCACCGAGCCCATCGACGGCGATCCGCCAGCGGCCCCCTAGAGGCGTTGCGGCCCAACGCGTCGCGCCCGAGGCCCGGCCCTCGGTGGTCCCGGACGATCTGTGGTCCCGGACGATCAGGGGCCCCGGACGATCAGTGCCGTCGCGATCGCCGCGACGCCCTCGCCGCGGCCGGTGAGGCCGAGCCCGTCGGTCGTCGTCCCGGAGACGGCGACGGGTCCGCCGACCGCCTCCGACAGCACGCGCTGCGCCTCGTCGCGCCGGGTGCCGATCTTCGGAGCGTTGCCGACGACCTGCACCGCGGCGTTCCCGACGGTCCAGCCGTCGCGCGCCAACAGCCGGCGGACCTCCGCGAGCAGCTGCACCCCGCCCGCACCGGCCCACTCCGGCCTGCCGGTACCGAACACCGCACCCAGGTCACCCAGCCCGGCCGCGGACAGCAGCGCGTCGCACAGCGCGTGGGCGGCGACGTCACCGTCGGAGTGGCCGGCGCAGCCGTCGACGCCGTCCCACCTCAGCCCGGCCAGCCAGCACGGCCGGCCCGCCTCGACGGGATGGACGTCGGTGCCGACGCCGACGCGGAGCAACGCGGCCGTCACCGGACGATGCTGGTGTTGTCGTTGTCCTGCAACAGGTTCTCCGCGATCCGATGGTCCCACGCAGTGGTGATCTTGAACGCCGTGGCGTCGCCGGGGACGGTGTGGACCGGCTCACCGATGGCCTCGACGAGTCCGGCGTCGTCGGTGGCGGCGGCTCCCCGGGCCGCGGCGGCGCGGTGCGCGCGCAGCAGCAGCTCGGGGGTGAAGCCCTGCGGCGTCTGCACCGCGCGCAGCACCGTCCGGTCGACCGTCTCGACGACGCGCCCGACGGCGTCGACCCGCTTCACCGTGTCGGCGACGGGGAGCACCGGCACCACGGCCCGATGCCCCGCGCGCACCGCCGCCACTACCGCCGCCACGAGCGCGGGCGGCGTCAGCGGGCGGGCCGCATCATGGACGAGCACGACCTCGGGGGCGTCACCCCGACGGGTCCCCGATCGTTCATCTCCAGTGTGGACGCCGTTCGGATCACCGCCGTCGTGCAGCGCGCCGAGTGCGCACAGCACGGACGCGGTCCTGTCCGCACCGCCCGCCACGACGGTGACCGGACGTCCCGGCAGCAGCCGCCGGGCGGACTCGACGAGCTCCGCCGGGGCCGCGACGACCACATGATCGACCGCACCGGACCGGAGCAGCCCGTCCACCGCCCGCACGAGCATGGGCGTACCGCCGACGGTCACGAAGGCCTTCGGCTCCCCCGCACCCAGCCGCTGACCCGAGCCCGCAGCGGGAACGACCGCGACGACGCTCACGACGGGTACCGGAGGAGGACGATCGGGACCGGGCGGGACTCTCAGGCCGTGGCGGCTGTGGCGAGCACCTCGTCGAGCAGGACCTCGGCCCGCTCCTCGTCGGTGCCCTCGGCGAGCGCGAGCTCGCTGACGAGGATCTGCCGCGCCTTGGCCAGCATGCGCTTCTCGCCCGCGGACAGGCCGCGGTCCTTCTCGCGCCGCCAGAGATCACGCACCACTTCGGCGACCTTGTTCACGTCGCCGGAGGCCAGCTTCTCGAGGTTGGCCTTGTACCGCCGAGACCAGTTCGTCGGCTCCTCGGTGTGGGGCGCACGCAGCACCTCGAACACCCTGTCGAGGCCCTCCTGGCCCACCACGTCACGAACGCCGACGACCTCGGCATTCTCTGCGGGAACACGCACCGTGAGATCACCCTGCGCGACCTTGAGGACGAGGTACTTACGCTCCTCGCCCTTGATCGTGCGGGTTTCGATGGCCTCGATGAGAGCGGCACCGTGGTGCGGGTAGACGACGGTCTCTCCGACCTTGAAAACCATGTGTCCTCTGCCCCTTTCGCTGTACCCAGGTTAACACGGGCGGCCTGGCCCCCGCCCACCGGGAGGGACCGTCGTCGCAGGTCACGGCCTTGACAACCAGAGGCAAACGTGCGTGTACGGCTCCGTGACCGAAACCCCACCCGGTGTGACCGGAGGCCCGTTGGGGCTCCCGGACCCGCGCGACTACGCTTCCGCCTGGTCACCCCGACCACGGGGAGGGCCCTCCGGCACGAGAGGAACAGCAGACCCGTGAGCCGCACCCAGCGCTTCCGCCCGACCCGAGTCGCACTGGTGGCCGGCGCCGTGGTCGGCGCGCTCGCCCTCGCGGGCTGCGGTGCGGGCCAGATCGCACAGACCGCGGAGCAGCAGGCGGCCGTCTCCGGCGCCAACGTCACCGCGCAGCACATCGAGATCCGCAACGCCGAGATCGAGTTCCCCGTCGGCGGCTCGCAGCGGCTGGCGGCCTACACGGCCGGGTCCTCGGCCCCGATCACGATGAGCATCGCCAACGACGACGACCTGCCCGACCGGCTCGTCTCGGCGAGCAGCCCCGTCGCGGGCAGCGTGCGCATCACCGGCGACACCACCATCCCGCCGCACGGCGCGCTCACGGCGTCGACCACTCCCGGCGGCGTCCCCGGGAACACCGGCCTCCCGATCGAGATGACGCTGGAGGGCCTCAGCCAGGACGTCTCGCCCGGCCTGAGCTACCCGCTGGTGCTCACGTTCGAGCGCGCGGGCAACGTCACCGTCGACCTGCCGATGGGCAACCCGGACAACCTGGTCCCCGGCGGCCCCGGTTCCGGTGGCGCGCAGCCGCCCGCGACCGGCTCCTCCGGCGGCGGCCACTGACCGGCCGCACCCGCACCGCCCGCGCGGGCTTCGTCTGCGCGGAGTGCGGCCACCAGGCCGCCCAGTGGGTGGGGCGTTGCCCCGCCTGCCAGGCGTGGGGCTCCCTTGCGCAGCAGTCGGTCCCGTCCGGGCGCGGGCCCCGCGTCGCGGCCGGCGCGCCGTCGGCACCCGCCCGCCGGATCGCCGACGTCGAGCTCGACTCGGCACGCGCGCGGCCGACCGGTGTCGACGAGCTCGACCGGGTCCTCGGCGGCGGACTCGTGCCCGGCGCGGTCGTCCTGCTGGCCGGTGAGCCGGGCGTCGGGAAGTCGACGCTCCTGCTCGAGGTCGCGGCGAAGGCGGCGCACCGCGGCCGGGTCCTCTACGTCACCGGCGAGGAGTCCGCGGGGCAGGTCCGGCTGCGCGCCGAACGCACCGGCGGCCTGCACGACGATCTCTACCTCGCGGCCGAGTCCGACCTCGGCGCGATCGTCGGCCACCTCGACGCCCTCGCGCCCGGCCTGCTGATCGTCGACTCGATCCAGACGATGTCCACATCGGACGTCGACGGCGGCGTCGGCGGCGTGACGCAGGTGCGCGCGGTGACCGTCGGGCTCACGGCGCTGGCCAAGGAGCGCGGGCTGCCGGTCGTGCTGGTCGGGCACGTCACCAAGGACGGTTCGATCGCCGGGCCACGGGTTCTCGAACATCTCGTCGACGTCGTGCTGGCGTTCGAGGGCGACAAGCAGTCCACGCTGCGCATGGTCCGCGGCGTCAAGAACCGCTTCGGGCCCGCCGACGAGGTCGGCTGCTTCGAGCTGCGCGACGAGGGCATCGTCGGGCTCGCCGACCCGTCGGGACTCTTCCTCGCCCGCTTCGGCGCCACCCGCGACGCGGTGGTCCCCGGGACGGCGGTCACCGTCGTCATGGACGGGCGCAGGCCGATGCTGGCCGAGGTGCAGGCGCTCGTCGCCGGCGCGAACATCCCGAGCCCGCGGCGGGCCGTCAGCGGGCTCGACAGCGCCCGGGTGGCCATGCTGCTCGCCGTGCTCGAACGCCGGGTCGGGGTGACGCTGCACGACGCGGAGGTCTACACCGCGACCGTCGGCGGGATGAAGGTGACCGAACCCGCCGCCGACCTCGCGCTGGCGCTCGCCGTCGTCTCCGCGAAGCGCGATCTCGCGCTGCCCCCCGACATGGTGCTGCTCGGCGAGATCGGGCTGGCGGGCGAGGTCCGGCGGGTCAACGGCGTCGGCCGGCGGCTCGCCGAGGCCGCCCGGCTCGGCTTCACGCAGGCGCTCGTGCCGCCCGACAGCGACGTCCGGTCCGTCGGGATGAAGGTGCAGGAGGTCGCGGACCTCGGGCAGGTCGTCCGCAGGCTGCGGCGGGACTGAGACCCGGCCGCCGGTCCGGGCGCAACCCCACGGTCGCGGGGAGCGGCTCGGACGACCGTGGGGTTGCGCTCGATATTGCGTCCCGGCCTCGGGGGCGGCCGGGTCAGGACGTCAGCAGGAACGGGGTCGGCGGGCTGATGAGGTCGTCGATGCGGGTGAGCAGCCGGTAGGCGCCGGCCGGGACGACCGTCCGCGGCGCCGCGCAGCCGGGGGTCGACGTGCGGCCCTGCCACGTCACCGAGAACGAGACCGGCTGGCCTGGTACGAGCGTGCGCAGGTCCGGCGTCGACGGGTTGGCGCAGTCGTTGCTCGACCAGAGGCGGTTCACCCCGTCGCCGCTCCACACGACGATCTCCAGCCGGCTGCCGTCGAGGTCGCGCACGCAGGGCTCGCCGCTCGTGTTCGTGACGACGACGCCGACGACCGGCTTGTCGCCGACCTTGTGGTCCGGCCGGTCGATCGTCGCCCCGACGCTGAGCATGTCGTTGGTGCACGGAACCGGTCCGGTCGGCGGCACGGTGGCGGGCGGGGACGGCTGCTGGTCACCGGGCGGGAGCGCCTCCGCGGCCGCGACGGGCGAGGTCTCGACGCGGGACTCGTCGGTCACCGGGGCGGTGGACGGTGCGCCGGCCGGTGCGATCTGGGTGCCGGGGCCCGTCGTGACGCCGGTTCCGACCGTCGGATCGGCCGGGTCGGCGCCGGGGGCGACGAACGCCGTGGGGTCGCCGGGCGGCGCGGCGGGGAGGACGGACGTGGGCGCCTCGCCGCTCAGCGCCGCCTGGTTGGCCGCAAGGGCCGTCGGCTCGTCGCTCGTCGGCTCGGAGCGGCCGTGGACCAGCGCGGCGACCGTCAGCCCCAGCACCGCGAACAGTACGACGACCGATGCGAGAGCAACCCAGCGTCGCCGCCAGTAGACCGACGCGGGCAACGGTCCGGTCGGCTCCCACATGTGACGCAGAGTAGATCGATGATTACCAGCCGCAGCCGACGTCGTCCCGGCGTGGCGCCGTCCGGGACCCGGAAACCACCCGGGCGACTGACGTGGTTGCGCGTCACCGCGCGGCGCGCTTGACTCGTCGCGTGATGCGGATGCGGCTCCAGTTCTTCTGGCCGAGCCGCCGGGTCGTGCACTTCGACGAGTTCTGTCGCCCGGCCGCGTAGCGACCGCCCCTGCGGCGGCCGCTCGTGGCCTGCGCGCGCCCCGACCTACCGCGGGCGTCCGGCCCGCGACTTCGCTCACCAGGGAGAACCCGTCATGTCCGTGACCGACGAACTGCTCGCCAACAACGCGTCCTACGCCGAGACCTTCTCCGGCCCACTCCCCCTCCCGCCCGCGAAGGGCGTCGCCGTCGTCGCGTGCATGGAACGCGCGCCTGGACGTGTACCGCGTCCTCGGGCTGGGCGAGGGCGAGGCGCACGTCATCCGCAACGCCGGCGGTGTCGTCACCGACGACGAGATCCGGTCGCTCGCGATCAGCCAGCGGCTGCTCGGCACGACCGAGATCATCCTCATCCACCACACCGACTGCGGCATGCTCACGTTCACCGACGACGACTTCAAGCGGTCGATCCAGGAGGAGACCGGCATCAAGCCGCCGTGGGCGCCGGAGTCGTTCGGCGACATCGACGAGGACGTCGTGCAGTCGATCGCCCGGATCAAGGCCAGCCCGTTCGTCCCGCACACGGAGTCGGTGCGCGGCTTCGTCTTCGACGTGGCGACCGGGAAGCTCAACGAGGTGGTCGGCTGACCGGTCCGCACGGACGACCGGCGGGTGGGTGGCACGATGCCCTCGTGCCACCGCCCGTCGCGCCGCCCCTCGCCGGGACGCTCGTCCCCTGGTACGCCGTCGCCGCCCGCGACCTGCCGTGGCGCCGCCCCGGCACGACGCCGTGGGGCGTCATGGTCAGCGAGTTCATGCTGCAGCAGACGCCCGTCGCCCGCGTCGAACCCGTCTGGCTGCGATGGATGGCCGACTGGCCGACGCCGTCCGCACTGGCCGCCGCCCCCAGGGCTGACGTGCTGCGCGCGTGGGGCAAGCTCGGCTACCCGCGGCGGGCGTTGCGGCTGCACGAGGCGGCGGCGACCATCGCGACCGTGCACGACGACATCGTCCCCGCCGACGTGGACGCCCTGGAGGCGCTGCCCGGCGTCGGGTCCTACACCGCACGCGCGGTCGCCGCGTTCGGCTACGGGCGGCGGTGCGCGGTCGTCGACACCAACGTGCGGCGGGTCGTGGCCCGGGCCGTGCACGGCGCCGGCGACGCCGGGCCCGCCCGGGTACGGGCCGACCTCGCCGACGTCGAGGCGCTGCTGCCCGCCGACGAGGCCGAGGCCGCGACGTTCTCGATCGCGATGATGGAGCTCGGCGCTACGGTGTGCACCGCGCGGACCCCGCGTTGCGCCGCGTGCCCGGTCCGCGAGCGGTGCGCCTGGCTCGCCGCGGGGGCGCCCACCTACGACGGTCCGCGCCGCGCCCCCCAGGCCTTCGCGGGCACCGACCGGCAGGTCCGCGGCCGGCTACTCGACGTCCTGCGCGGCGCGACCGGGCCCGTCGACCGCGCCGCGCTCGACCGGGCGTGGGCCGACGCCGCCCAGCGCGACCGCTGCCTCGACTCGCTGCTCGTCGACGGGCTGGCCGAGCAGCTCGACGACGGCCGCTTCGCCCTGCCGGCCTGAGCCCCGGGACCGACCGTGGCGCAGACCGTCCGCTTCCGCCTCGCCGACGACGCCGCCGCCGAGCTGACGGGGTTGCGGGCGCGGCTCGTCGTCGCCGGGGTGCCGGTGCCGGTCGGGCGGCCCGCGGTCACGGTCGCTGCCGCGACGACGATCCCCTCGCCGGCCAGGGCGGCGCTGGCCACCGCGGTGCGGGTCCTCACCCTGCCCACGCTGTGGCTCACCAACCTCACCGCCGTCGCCGGGCGTGACGACCAGCTGGTGCTCGCCGCCGTCGTCGACACCGAGCTGCTGGCCGTGCACGACGCCGTGCACGACGTGCTGGCGGGCAAGGTCCGGGGGCCCGTCGCGACCTACCTGCCCGGCTCCTGGGTCCCGCACTGCGTCCTGGCGACCCGCGACCCCGCGACCGCCTTCACGACGCTGCACCCCCTGCGCCCCGTCCGCGCCGCGGTGACGGCCCTGGAGGTCGCCGACACCCGCACCGGCGAGGCCGCCCCCCTGTGAGGCGCCGCTCGCCCGGTGACGCGCCGCTCCCCGGGTGAGGCGCCGCCCCCCGGGCGAGGCGCCGCTCCCCGGGTGAGGCGCCCCCCGGGCGAGGCGCCGCTCCCCCGGATTGCAGGAACGGCACTTTCCCGCAGCCCAGTTGCGGGAAAGTGCCGTTCCTGCAGAAGAGCGGAGCGGACGGGCGGGGCGGCGGAGCGGGCGGGGCAGCGGAGCGGGTGGGTGGGCGGAGCGGGTGGGTGGGCGGAGCGGGTGGGTCAGGTCGGGTTGCGGAGGGCGGCCGTCGTCGACAGGAAGCCCTCGACGGTGAGGCGGAAGGCGTCGGGGGCAGAAGCGTGCACAAGATGCCCGGTGCCGGGCAGGGTGACGAGCCGCGCGTAGGGGCCGAACCTGTTGCCGCGCAACGCTTCGATCATTTTCTCCGACTGCCCGCGGGGGACGATGCCCTCGGCCGCCGCCAGGAGCAGCACCGGCGCACGGACGGCGGCGAGCGCGTCCCAGTGGTGCTGCCGCGTCCACTCGGCGGCGATCGCGACGGCGTTGTCGACCCGGCAGAGCAGGTGGTAGCCGTCGGCACGCTCCTCGACGCACTCGGCCATGTAGTCGCCGAACTCGGGGCGCGGGTGCCCGAAGGTCCGGCGCACCTGCGCGAGCGACTCGAACGGCTGCGGCACCGCCCCGAACCAGGCGCGGGCGTCGGCGAGCGCGCCGTCGGGTGCGCCGGTGAGGTCGACGGCCATGTCCTCGACGACGACGGCCTGTACCAGATCGGGGCGGCTCGCGGCCAGCGCGAGGGCGTGCAACCCGCCCATCGAGTGTCCGACGACGATCGCCGGGCCGCCGCCCAGCTGCTCCAGCACCTCGGCGGCGTCGGTGGCCATCCGCTCCGTGCTCCACGGCCCGGCGGCCTGGGAGCGGCCGTGGCCACGGGCGTCGACACCGACGACCCGGCCGTGCGCGGACAGCCAGCCCACTGCGGGCCACCACGTCGTCGCGCGACCCATGAGCCCGTGCAGCAGCAGCATCGGGGTACCCCGGCCCCCGAACTCGACGACGGCGAGGTACACGCCGTCGGAGGTCCGCACCGAACGCCGCACCCGCGCAAACTAACCTGAAGTGCATGACCGTCGTGAAGATCAACGCGATCGAAGTACCCGAAGGATCGGGCCCGGAGCTGGAGAAGCGGTTCGCCCACCGCAAGCACGCGGTCGACAACCAGCCCGGGTTCATCTCCTTCGAGCTGATGCGCCCGGTGTCGGGTGACAACCGCTACTTCGTCGTCACCCGGTGGGAGTCGGACGAGGCCTTCCAGGCCTGGCGCAACGGCCCGGCCATGCAGGCGCACGGCGGCGGCGCGCAGGCGCCGACGGCGTCGGGGCAGCCGGTGTCGACGGGTGCGTCGCTGCTGGAGTTCGAGGTCGTCGACCTGGACGCCGACTGAGCGCGGACCTCCGACGCGCCGCCGAACTCGTCGACGGCGCCGGCGCGCTGCTCGTGTGCGCCGGCGCCGGGATGGGCGTCGACTCCGGGCTGCCCGACTTCCGAGGACCCGAGGGTTTCTGGCGCGCCTACCCGCCCTATCGCGCCCTCGGGCTGCGGTTCGAGGAGCTGGCCGACCCGGTCCACTTCGCCGACGACCCGGCGCTCGCGTGGGGCTTCTACGGCCATCGACTGTCGCTCTACCGGGTGACGACGCCGCACACCGGGTTCGCCGTGCTCCGCCGCTGGGCGGACCGCGTCCCGACGCGCGTGTTCACCTCGAACGTCGACGGGCAGTTCCAGAAGGCCGGGTTCGCGCCGTCGACCGTCGCGGAGTGCCACGGCTCGATCCACCACCTGCAGTGTCTCGCCGGATGCGGGCAGCCGGTGTGGCCGGCCGACGGGGTCGAGGTCGACGTCGACCCGACGACGATGCGCGCCCGAGGCCCGCTCCCGGCGTGCCCGGGCTGTGGCGGTCTCGCCCGGCCGGCGATCCTGATGTTCGGCGACTGGTCGTGGGACGACTCGCAGGCCCGGCCGCAGCTCGAGGAGCACGTCGCGTGGGTACGGACCCACCGGAGCAGGCTCGTCGTCGTCGAGATCGGGGCGGGGACCGCGGTGCCGACGGTGCGCCGCCAGGCCGAGCTGGCGACCGCGGCGACGGGCGCGCTGATCAGGATCAACGTCCGTGAGCCGCAGGTGCGCCACGGTCGCGGGATCAGACTCGCGCTGCCCGCAGCCGAAGCGCTGGAGGCGCTGGACGCGGCACGTGAGCGGCGATCGTCGCGATAGCGACCATCGCTCACACAGTCGTGTTGCCGGTGCGCAGCCCGTAGTTGCGAGCTATCCATGGGGATAGGAACGCAGACGAGGATCGCGATAAGGGTTGCCTGACCGGGCGGAGCGCGCGACGATGGCGCTGATGACGAGCAACTCGGTCGAGACGGACCTGCGCGGCGCGCATCCGCTGGCGCCCGCAGTGCCGTTGCTCCGCGACACGTTGCTCGGCATCGCCGACGAGGCGACGCACACGATGATCGTCACGGACGAGAACGGCCGCATCCTCTGGCGCGACGGCGAGCGCGAGGTGCCGCACGCGGACGGCCGAACCGGGCTCGTCGGCACCCTCCACGCGTGGACCTGCGCCGCCGCACCCATCCACGAGCCCGAGGACGGCCGGCTGATCGGAGTCGTCGACGTCACGGGCATGGGCGCCACGTTCCATCCGACGACGCTCATGCTCACCGCGGCCGCCGCCCGGTTGGCGGAGAACCAGCTGGCGACGCTGGCAGCGGCGCGCGACGAGCGGATGCGCGCCCGTCACCTCGCGCGGCTCGTCCAGCTGCGCGACGAACCGGGCGCGCTGCTCACTCCGGCGGGCCGGGTGCTCGCCGCCCAGCCGCTCGGCTGGCTGCCCGACCGGATCGACCTGCCGGAGCCCTCGGGTGCGGCCCTGTGCCTGGGCCTGCTCGGCGAGGCCGTGCTGGAACCGCTCACCGAGGGCTGGCTGCTGCGGCTGCGCCGACCGGGGAGCGGCGCCCGCCTCACCACGCTCTCGCGGACGGACGCCACCCACCGCGGGCACTGACCACTCCGCCGAGACCCGGGGGGTCGGGACGGCGAGGGGCCGGTCCTCGCGGACCGGCCCCTTCGTCGTGCCTGCTACCCGTCAGTCGTCGGTCTTGGCCAGGTCGACGGGCGGGGCGTCGGGAACGAGCGCCGCCGGGCGGGCCTCACCACGGAAGGTGAAGTGCGCCTTGTCGTCGGCCGCCCGCGACCCCTCGGGGGCGTCGGGGTCGAGGCCCTCGACGTCGACCAGCACGATCTGACCCGGCTCGACCTCGCCGAACAGGATCTTCTCGGACAGCTGGTCCTCGATCTCGCGCTGGATGGTCCGGCGCAGCGGCCGGGCGCCCAGCACGGGGTCGAAACCACGGCGTGCGAGCAGCGACTTGGCGGCGGGCGTGAGCTCGATGCCCATGTCCTTGTTCGCCAGCTGCGCCTCGACGCGCGTGATCATGAGGTCGACCATCGTGATGATCTGCTCTTCGGTGAGCTGGTGGAACACGATGATGTCGTCGATACGGTTGAGGAACTCCGGCCTGAAGTGCTTCTTCAGCTCGTCGTGGACCTTCGTCTTCATCCGCTCGTAGTTCGACGCCTCGTCGTTGCTCTGCGCGAAGCCGAGCCCGACCGCCTTCGAGATGTCCTGGGTGCCCAGGTTCGAGGTGAAGATGATGACGGTGTTCTTGAAGTCCACCGTCCGGCCCTGGCCGTCGGTGAGCCGGCCGTCCTCGAGCACCTGCAGGAGGGTGTTGTAGACCTCCTGGTGCGCCTTCTCGATCTCGTCGAACAGCACGACCGAGAACGGCTTGCGCCGCACCTTCTCGGTGAGCTGGCCGCCCTCCTCGTAGCCCACGTACCCGGGAGGGGCACCGAAGAGCCGCGAGGCGGTGTAGCGGTCGTGGAACTCACCCATGTCGATCTGGATGAGCGCGTCGTCCTCGCCGAACAGGAAGTTCGCGAGCGCCTTGGACAGCTCCGTCTTACCGACGCCGGACGGGCCGGCGAAGATGAACGAGCCGGACGGGCGCTTCGGGTCCTTCAGGCCGGCACGCGTGCGGCGGATCGCCTGGGAGACGGCCTTGACGGCGTCCTCCTGGCCGATGATCCGCTTGTGCAGCTCGTCCTCCATGCGGAGCAGACGCGTGGTCTCCTCCTCGGTGAGCTTGAACACGGGGATGCCGGTCCAGTTGGCCAGGACCTCGGCGATCTGCTCGTCGTCGACCTCGGCGACGACGTCCAGGTCACCCGACTTCCACTGCTTCTCGCGCTCCGACTTCTGCCCGAGCAGCTGCTTCTCGGTGTCGCGCAGCGACGCGGCCCGCTCGAAGTCCTGCGCGTCGATCGCCGACTCCTTGTCGCGACGCACGCCGGCGATCTTCTCGTCGAACTCCCGCAGGTCCGGCGGCGCCGTCATGCGACGGATGCGCATCCGGGCCCCGGCCTCGTCGATCAGGTCGATCGCCTTGTCGGGCAGGAAGCGGTCGGAGATGTAGCGGTCGGCCAGCGTGGCCGCGGCGACGAGCGCCGGGTCGGTGATGGTGACCCGGTGGTGCGCCTCGTAGCGGTCGCGAAGGCCCTTGAGGATCTCGATGGTGTGCGTGACGCTCGGCTCGCCCACCTGGATCGGCTGGAAGCGGCGCTCCAGCGCGGGGTCCTTCTCGACGTACTTGCGGTACTCGTCGAGCGTGGTGGCGCCGATCGTCTGCAGCTCGCCGCGGGCCAGCATCGGCTTGAGGATGCTCGCCGCGTCGATCGCGCCCTCGGCGGCGCCCGCACCGACGAGGGTGTGGATCTCGTCGATGAACAGGATGATGTCGCCGCGCGTGCGGATCTCCTTGAGCACCTTCTTCAGGCGCTCCTCGAAGTCACCGCGGTAGCGCGAGCCCGCGACCAGCGATCCCAGGTCGAGGGTGTAGAGCTGCTTGTCCTTGAGCGTCTCGGGCACCTCGCCCTTGACGATGCCCTGGGCCAGGCCCTCGACGACGGCGGTCTTGCCGACGCCGGGCTCGCCGATCAGGACGGGGTTGTTCTTGGTCCTCCGGGAGAGGACCTGCATGACCCGCTCGATCTCCTTCTCCCGGCCGATGACCGGGTCCAGCTTGCCCTCGCGGGCCTGCTGGGTGAGGTTGCGACCGAACTGGTCGAGGACGAGGGAGGACGACGGGGTGCCCTCGCCGCGGCCCGCGGAGGCCTCGGCGGGCTCCTTGCCCTGGTAGCCGGACAGCAGCTGGAGAACCTGCTGCCGGACCCGGTTGAGGTCGGCTCCCAGCTTGACCAGCACCTGCGCCGCGACGCCCTCGCCCTCGCGGATCAGGCCGAGCAGGATGTGCTCGGTGCCGATGTAGTTGTGGCCGAGCTGCAGCGCCTCGCGCAGCGAGAGCTCCAGGACCTTCTTCGCCCGAGGCGTGAACGGGATGTGCCCCGACGGTGCCTGCTGCCCCTGGCCGATGATCTCCTCGACCTGCTGGCGGACACCCTCCAGAGCGATCCCGAGCGACTCGAGCGCCTTTGCGGCGACACCCTCACCCTCGTGGATCAGGCCAAGGAGGATGTGCTCGGTCCCGATGTAGTTGTGGTTGAGCATCCTGGCCTCTTCCTGGGCCAGGACGACAACGCGCCGTGCACGGTCGGTGAACCTCTCGAACATTCGCACTCCTTGCCTGCTGCGCCCACACATGCGGCGCGCCCAGCATCCCTGTGACACTGCGCCGCGGACGCCCCATACCACTGTATCGGTCGGACGGGTCCCACCGCCTCCGTGCGCCCACATGACGATGCGCCCGTCGCAACGCGCGCCGCCCCCCGCACGATTCCCGTCGGTGGGGTGAACGCTGTGGTCAGCGGCCCTCGGCGCCGCCCCGGACGGCCGCCGCGGCGGCTCCGTCGCCGGTCTGCTCGGCCGCCCGCTCGGCTGCCTTGTCGGCGCGGAAGCCGTCCTCGTCGCGACCTCGCCGCCAGTATCCGGAGACCGAGAGGGCGTCGCGCGGGACGCCGCGGTCGCCGAGCAGGTGCCGACGCAGGCCACGCACCGCGGCCGCCTCGCCGTGGACGAACGCGTGCACGTCGCCCACCGGGAACTCCAGCGCCGCGACGGCGTCGAGCAGCTGGGTCGCCGCGGCCTCGCCCACGTCCCCGGTCGCCCGCAGGTCGGCACGGTGCAGCCAGGTTGCGCGCACGTCGGCCGCGGTGTGCCAGTCCTGGTGGTCGGCGGGTCCGTCGACCTGCAGGACGGCGAGCGCCGTCGCGCCCGCGGGCAGCCGTTCGAGTGCGGCGCCGATCGCGGGCAGCGCCGCGTCGTCGCCGACGAGCAGGTGCCAGTCCGCCGCGGGGTTCGGGGCGTAGGCGCCGCCGGGACCCAGCCGCCGCAGCAGGTCGCCCGGCCGGGCGGCGGCGGCCCACGGACCGGCCACACCCGAGTCGCCGTGGTGCACGAAGTCGATCGTCAGCTCGCCCGCGTCGTGGTCGAGCCGGCGGACGGTGTACGTCCGGATCCGGGGCCACTGCTCGCGCGGGAGCTCGCGCCGGATCGCCTCGACGTCGAACGGCTCCGGGTACTCGACGCCGGGCGGGGTGAACAGGAGCTTGACGTAGCGGTCGGTGTACCCGGTGTCCGGGAAGCGCGCGAGCTCGTCGCCACCCAGGACCACACGGATCATGTGCGGGCCGAGGGGCTCGGTCCGCAGGACTTCCAGACTCGTCGCCGTGCGGGCCATCGGCTCTCCCCTCCGTCGGAGTCCGTCCGGCGAACGCCGACGGTAAGGCCACCCTAACCCCGACGCCGCCCCCGCGCCCCCGCGCGGGGCGGCGAACCCCGGCGCCGACCGCGACGCGGCGCCGCGTTCCACGACCGAAAAGCGTCCCCGACGACGAACGGGGCCGATCACATCGATCGGCCCCGTTCGTTTCGACGTCTCCGCCGCGTTCAGTTCTCCTGGTGGTAAGCCTCGAGCACCTCGGCCGGGATACGGCCCCGGTCCGACACCTTCATTCCCCGCTTCCGGGCCCAATCCCGAATTGCCTGGTTCTGCTCGCGGTCCACGGACTGGCGCCGATTCGACGGCGCCGAGCCCGCCGAGGCGCGACGACGCCCACCGGCACGGCGGGCCGCGGCCACATAGGTCGCGAGCGCGTCCCGCAGCTTTCCGGCATTGGACTCGGACAAGTCGATCTCGTACGTCTTGCCGTCGATCCCGAACTCGACCGTCTCGTCGGCCGCCTTACCGTCCAGGTCGTCGATCAGTCTGATCTCACGGATCTGCGCCACCGCCGCAGCCTCCATTCTCACAACGCTGAGCTCTTACAACTGCGGCGACGCCGCTAAAGCGAGACTATATGCATTCCGCAAGCGGTGTCGACCCGGGTTCACCGAAGCGGGAAGGCCGAAAGTCCCACTCCGGCGGCCGCGTCACTCGGAACGGACGAGCGGGAACAGAATCGTCTCGCGAATGCCGAGGCCGGTGAGCGTCATCAGAAGACGGTCGACGCCCATCCCCATACCCCCCGTGGGCGGCATGCCGTACTCCATGGCCCGCAGGAAGTCCTCGTCCAGCTGCATCGCCTCGGGGTCGCCCGCCGCCGCCAGCAGCGACTGCCGGTAGAGGCGCTCCCGCTGTTCCACGGGATCGACGAGTTCGGAGTAGGCGGTGGCCAGCTCCGTTCCGAAAACGATGAGGTCCCAGGCCTCGGCGAGCCTCGGGTCGTCGCGGTGCTGCCGGGTGAGTGGCCGGACCTCGACCGGGTAGTCGCGCACGAACGTCGGTTCCACGAGCGTGTGCTCGACGAGCTTCTCGAACAGTTCCAGGACGATCTCGCCGGCCGACCAGGAATCCTTCAACTCGACGTCGTGTTCCGCGGCGATCTTACGCAGAGTTTCGGCAGAGGTGTCGATGGTCACCTCTCGACCGACCGCCTCGGCCACGGATGCGTGAAGCGTGACGCTGCGCCACGGGACCCCGAGATCGTGCTCGGAACCGTCGGCGCGCCGCACGACCGTCGAACCGAAGACGGCCCTGGCGCTTTCCAGGATCAGCTCACGCGTGAGTTCGGCCATGTCGTCGTAGGTGGCATAGGCCTGGTAGGCCTCCAGCATCGCGAACTCGGGCGAGTGCGTCGAGTCGATGCCCTCGTTACGGAAAACACGATTCAGCTCGAACACGCGCTCGATCCCGCCGACGACGGCCCGCTTCAAGTAGAGCTCCGGCGCGATCCGCAGGTAGAGATCCTGGCTCAGCGCATTCGAGCGGGTCACGAACGGACGGGCCGTCGCGCCGCCGTGCAGCACCTGCAGCATCGGCGTCTCGACCTCGATGTAGCCGCGCTCCTCGAAGACCCGCCGCAGCGTCCGCAGCACCGTCGAGCGGGCGCGCACCATCTCGCGGGCCCGTGGCCGCATGATGAGGTCGACGTAGCGCTGGCGCACCCGCGTCTCCTCCGAGAGCTCGCGGTGCGCGACGGGCAGCGGGCGGACGGCCTTGGCGAGCATCCGCCAGGTGTCGGCCGACACCGAGAGCTCGCCGCGGCGGGAGGTGATGACCTCCCCCTCGACGAGCACGAGGTCGCCGAGGTCGACCATCGCCTTCCACTGCGCCAGCGACTCCTCCCCGACGTCGGCCAGGCTGAGCATCGCCTGCAGCTCGGTGCCGTCGCCCTCGCGCAACGTCGCGAAGCAGAGCTTGCCGGTGTTGCGCTGGAAGACGACGCGCCCCGCGACGGCCACCTTGTCGCCGGTCGCGGTGTCGGGCTCGAGATCGGGATGCGCGTCGCGGACCTCACGCAACGTGTGCGTGCGGCCGACCTCGACCGGGTACGGGTCGATCCCCTGCTCGAGCAGCTCCGCCCGCTTCGCCCGGCGGACCCGGAGCTGCTCGGGAAGGTCGTCGTCGGCGGGTGTGGAGTGCTCGTCGGTCACGCCGAGCAAGCGTAGACATGTGTCCGACGCCCGCTGCCATCGGTGCTGGTCGCGTCCGGACGGATCGCCTGCCCCACCTCCCGCGCGCGGCGTGCGGCGCGTCCCGTTGGTTCGTCGCCGAACCGAACGCGGCACGGTCGGGCTGCGGCGCGGGCCTACCGCGAGGGCCGCCCGGAGGCCGGGCCCGCGGGCACCGGGTGTGCGGCGCCGACGGTCCCGACCGTGGTCCGGAGGTTGCGCAGGTAGGTCAGGCGCAGACCGAGCAGCGTCAGATCGGGGACGTACTCGGTGATGGTCCGCGAGACGCCGTCCATGAGCGGGGCGAGACCGCCCGTGGCGAGCACCGTCACCGGGCCGGCCTTCGGGCCCATCTCGGCGATGATCGCCTGCACCAGCCCGTCGACCTGTCCGGCCGACCCGAACAGCACACCGGACTGCAGGCACTCGACGGTGTTCTTCCCGATCACCGCGCGCGGGCGGACCAGCTCGACGGTCCGCAGCGCCGCGGCCCGCGTGGCCAGCGCCTCCATCGAGATCTCGATCCCGGGAGCGAGCGCGCCGCCGAGGAACTCCCCGCGCGCGGAGACGACGTCGATGTTCGTCGACGTCCCGAAGTCGACGACGACGCACGCCGTCCCGAAGATGCGGTGCGCCGCGAGCGTGTTGACGACGCGGTCGGCGCCGACCTCACGCGGGTTGTCGACGAGGAGCGGCACCCCGGTGCGCACCCCCGGGCCGACGACGACCGTCGGCATCCGCCCGCCGCGCCGCTCCAGCATCAGCCGCAGCTCGCGCAGCAGCGACGGCACCGTCGAGAGCGCGGCGACGCCCGAGACCGCCGCGGCCCGCTCGCCGAGCAGGCCGTTGATCGCCACCTCCAGCTCGTCGGCGGTCATCCGCGCGTCGGTGCGCATCCGCCAGTCACGGACGAGCGGCGGTCGCGGGTCGGGCTCGCTGCCGTCGTCGACGACCGGGGTGTCGTCGTAGAGACCGAGCGCGACCTGCGTGTTGCCGACGTCGATGCAGAGCAGCACCGGCGTCAGGCCGAGCGCATCCGGGTCACCGAGCCGGACACGAGGCCCGACCCGGCGGGGGCGTGCCCCGGGTCGTCGCCGATCTCGGCGACCCGGTTGCGGCCGTCGACGAACACGACGCGCGGGTCGTACGCGGCGAGCTCGGCGGCGTCGTACTGACCGTAGGAGATCAGGATGACCAGGTCGCCGGGGTGCACGAGATGCGCGGCGGCGCCGTTGATCCCGATGACGCCGGAGCCGCGCTCGCCGGGGATCACGTAGGTCTCCAGCCGGGCGCCGTTGGTGATGTCGACGATCGCGACCTGCTCGCCCTCGAGCAGGTCGGCGGCCTCCATCAGGTCGAGGTCGACGGTCACCGATCCGACGTAGTGCAGGTCGGCCTGCGTCACCGTGGCACGGTGGATCTTGGACTTCATCATCGTGCGGTACATGGTGGCCTCCGAGCTACAGCTGGACCGGGACGTTGTCGATCAGGCGGGTGGTGCCCAGACGGGCGGCGACGAGCAGCCGGGCACGGCCGGTCGCGGGCGTCGGGCCGAGCTCCGGGTCGCGCAGCTCCAGGTACTCGACGTCGAGTGCCGGCTCGGCGGCCAGCACGTCACGGGCCCGGGCGAGCACGGCGTCGGCGCCGCGTGCCGAGACCGCCGCGCCCTCGGTCAGGGCCTTCTGCAGCAACGGCGCGAGGGTGCGCTGCTCGTCGGACAGATAGGCGTTGCGCGACGACAGCGCCAACCCGTCGGGCTCCCGCACGGTCGGGACGCCGACGATCGAGAGCGGGAAGTTCAGGTCGCGGACCATCTTCTGCAGCAGCACGAGCTGCTGGTAGTCCTTCTCCCCGAAGATCGCGATCTCCGGCGCGACGATCTGGAACAGCTTGCCGACCACCGTCAGCACGCCCTCGAAGTGACCGGGGCGGATCGCGCCCTCGAGCTCGTCGGCGAGCGGGCCGGGCACGATGCGGGTCTGCGCACCCGGCGGGTACATGTCGTCGACCGACGGGACGAACGCGAGCTCGACGCCCTCCTCGCGCAGCACCTCGAGGTCGGCCTCCAGCGGCCGCGGATAGCGCGAAAGATCCTCGTTCGGCCCGAACTGCAGCGGGTTGACGAAGATCGACACCGCGGTCACGGTCGAGCCCGGGAGCAGCCGGGCGTGCCGGATCAGCTCGCGGTGCCCGTCGTGCAGGGCGCCCATCGTCGGGACCAGTGCGACGCGGCGGCCCGCGCCCCGCAGGGCCCGCGAGACGGCGTGCACCTCGGCGGGCACACGGTGGACGGTGAGTTCGCCCGCGCGGTAGCCGCCCGTGGTCCGGGCAACGCTGGTCATCGGTCCTCCCGCAGGGTGGTGAGCACGTCGTCGGCGGCCTGCTCGGCGAGCAGCCCCGCGGCGGTGGCGCGGTGCGCGGTGCGCGCGGCCAGCGTCCGGTAGGTGCGCGCGAGCTCGGGATCGGCGGCGTCGAGCTCGCGCAGGTGGGTGGCGACGGTGCCGACGTCCCCGCGCGCGACGGGCCCGGTCAGCGCACGGTCACCGTGGCGCAGCGCGTTGTCCAGCGCCGCCGAGAGCAGCGGCCCGATCAGCCGCTCGGCCGGCCGGATGCCGACCTTCTCGAGCAGGTCGGTGGCGTCGCGCACCAGGGTGACCAGGTGGTTCGCGCCATGGGCGAGCGCGGCGTGGTAGAGCGGCCGGGCGGCCTCGGGCACCCGCACGGGCTCGGCCGTCATCTCGACGACGAGCGCCTCGCCCACGTTCCAGGCCGCCTCGTCGTGTTCCGGGGCGGTGACACCGAAGCAGCACGACGTCAGCCGCTGCACGTCCTCGACGCGGCCGGTGAACGTCATGGCCGGGTGCAGGGCCAGCGGCAGGACGCCGTGCTCGACGGCCGGGTCCAGCACCGCCACGCCGTGCGCACCCGAGGTGTGCACGACGATCTGGCCCGGCCGGAAGCAACCCGCGGCGGCGAGACCGCGGACGAGGCCGGGCAGCACGTCGTCGGGGACGGCGAGCAGCGCGAGGTCGGAGCGGGAGACGACCTCGTCGGGCGGGAGCAGCGGGACGTCGGGCAGCAGTGTCTGCGCGCGGGCGACGGACGCCCGCGAGACGCCTGAGGTCGCGACGACGTGGTGTCCCGCGGCGGCCAGTGCGGCACCGACGACGGAACCCACCCGGCCCGCGGACACGACGCCCACGGCGAGCCGCGCAGGCCTGCCTGCACTCATCACGCACTCCTCGCTCGTTCCAGTCCCGGTCGCGGGTACCAGACGAGTTGTCGGCTACGGCTGACGACGTGCACAGGTTAGACGCGCCCCGGCCCCCGGATGACGCCCGCGTGAGCCGCTTCACGAGCGGCGTCGGCCACCCCCGTCGCGACGCCCCCGCGACCGGCAGGTGAACCGGTCCGCCTGGTCAGGGGTCGCTCACGGGCGGTGGCTCGGGGGCGGACCGCCGTGACCGGGCGGCGGGCCGTAGCCCGGGCGCGGGCCGTAGCCGGGGGGCGGCGGGCCGGGGCGGGGTCCGTAGCCGGGACCGGGGCCCTGGGCGGGCCACGGCGGCGGCGTCGGAGCCGGCGCCGGCCGGCCGCCCGGCGCGACCATGATCGTCGGCGGTTCCCAGCCCGGCGGGGGCGCCTGCTTCCAGGCCGCGGAGAGCGCGTCGGGCATGCCGAGCGCCTTGGCCCGGGCCTTCTTGAGCAGCAGCAGCATATCGTCGTTGCGCTGCTGGGCTCGCTGCTGGACCGCGCCGCGGGCGATCCGGGCCCGCATGAACGCCATCTCGGTGACGGCCGCCTGGTACTCGGCGACGGCCCGCGCCGCGGCGGGACCCGACCGGCTGCGCACCGCCCGCCGCCACCCGCGCCTGCCGGCCAGGCTGGCCAGCAGCTCGACCTCGCTCTGCGCGATCCAGCCCGCCGCCGCGAAGCCCGGCAGCTGGTCGGCGACCGTGCGCTGCTCACGGCGTCGTTGCCAGATGATGAGCACGATCGTCGCGACGAACACCGGCAGCATGATCGCGACGTAGACCGTGATGAACGTGCCGCTGCCGCCGAGGGTCGCCGAGCCGTTCCAGAGCGCGTGCAGCGCGACCGCGCACAGGTAGCCGCCGAGCACCCAGAGGACCCGGGTGCCGACCCGGCGCGAGCCAGCCGCGAGCCCCACGGCGATGCCGGTCATCGACGTGAACAGCGGGTGCGCGAACGGGGAGAACACCCCGCGCAGCACCAGCACCGTCAGCACGCTGCCGGTCTCGGTGCCCACACCCTCGGCGAAGGCGCGGCCCATGTAGAGGATGTTCTCGGTGAACGCGAACCCGGCCGCGACCAGCCCCGCGTACACGATGCCGTCGACGATGCCGTCGATCTCGCGGCGCATGAAGACCAGCAACCCGACGAGGAACAGGCCCTTCACGGCCTCCTCGACGAAGGGCGCGATGGCCACCGCACCCAGCACGTCGCCGGTGCCGCGGCCGAGCAGGTCGTCGGCCGCGAGCGCGGCGCTGCTGTTGATGAGCAGGGCCGACAGCGCGGCGAAGCCCGCGCCCCACAGGAACGCGAGCTGCAGCAGCCGCGGCGGCTCGGGCTCCCACCGGTCGACCCACAGGAACGCCGCGACGACCGGCCCGACCGGCAGCAGCGCGCAGATCGCGCCGACGAACACCGCCCCGACGCCGATCCGGGCGGCGACGACACCCACGACGACGAGCCCGCAGATCGCCAGCACGACGAGGCCGATGACCGGCGCGAGAACCACCCGGCGATGGCGTTGCCGGGTGGGGATGGCGACGGTCTGCGTCATGGCCCCCCAGCCTACGGGGCGATCACGAGGCGCCGCGGAGGGTCAGCGCCCGGCGCCCGGGCCGCGGCCGGCCTCCTCGTCGCGCGGGTCGTCGGGGGTGCGGCAGCAGCGTTCCAGCCACAGCCCGCCCGCGACGAGCACCAGCGCGCTGACCAGCCCGACCCCGGCCGCGCGGGCGTCGGACCCCGCGGCGACGACGTCGCCGACCATCGGCAGCACGTAGACCAGCAGGCCGGCCCACAGCCCGGCCACGACCGCCCCGCCCAGCGACGACGCCTTGGCCACGATCACCGCCCGGGCCGCGGCGAGCGCCTCCACCGGACGGGTTCCCGGCCGATGCTCGATCCGGGCGCGCAGCAGGTTGCCCGCGACGACCTCGACGATGCCGAGCACCGCCAGCGTGATCCCCGCCGTGAGCGGGAACGTCGGCAGCGCGGAGTAGGTGAACCGGACGAGAAGGTGCGCCACGACGGCCGCGACCAGCCCGGCGATCACCAGGTCGCGCGGGCGGGTCGGGGTCATCTCGCGTCGCTGCCCACGACGAGCGGCAGGTCGTCGCGACGGCGGACGTCGGCGATCTCGCCGGCCGGCAACGCGTCGAGGAGGGTGCGGACCGGACCGCGCCCGGCCAGCACCGCGCCCGGGTCGACGTCGAGCCAGGGGACGAGCACCGTGGCGCGCTCGGACGTGCCGGGATGCGGCAGCACCAGCTCGGGATCGTCGCTGATCACGTCGGCGCCGTCGGCGGTGACCGCGACGACGTCGACGTCGAGCGTGCGCGGGCCCCACCGCTGCTCACGGACCCGGTGCGCCGCCTGCTCCAACCGCTGCCCACGGCGCAGCCAGCCCCAGGCGTCGGTCCCCGGGTCGTCGACGACGATCACGGCGTTGAGGAAGTCGGGCTGCTCGATCCCGCCCCACGGCGCCGTCTCGTAGACCGGGGAGGCGGCGACGAGCACGTCGGCCATGTCGTCGACGACCGCGCGCAGGTGCGCGATCCGGTCGCCGAGGTTGGAGCCGAGGCTCAGCACGGCCCGGGTCATGCGGGCACGATCCGTCCGCGGTTGTCGTGGGCCTTCCGCGACCGCCGTGCCACGACCGCGACGTCGGCGAACTCCAGCGGGATGGGCGCCTGCGGCTTGTGGATCGTCACCTCCACGGCCTGCAGCCGCGCGTCGAAGTCCATGAGGTCGTCGGCGACCCGGGCGGAGACGGTCTCGATGAGGTCGCACGCCTCGCCGCCGACGATCGCCGCCGCGCGCTGGGCGAGCGCGCCGTAGTCGAGGGTGTCGGCCAGGTCGTCGGAAGCGGCCGCCGGTGCGAGGTCCACCCAGGCCGTGACGTCGACGACGAAGTCCTGCCCGTCGCGACGCTCGTGGTCGAACACCCCGTGGTTGCCGCGGACCCGCAGCCCCCGCAGCTCGATGCGGTCGGTCACCTGCTCGTCCTTCCTGCGCGATCGGGCGCCGCGCCGAGCCGCCACGCGCGCGCGACGGCGATCGCGTCGACCGACGACGCGACGTCGTGCACCCGGACCCCCCACACACCCGCCTGCGCCGCCAGCGCGGTGACGGCAGCGCCCGCGACCTCCCGGCCGGCAGGCGGCCGGACGCCGTCCGGTCCGCCGAGCAACGTGCCGAGGAACCGCTTGCGCGAGGCCCCGACCAGGACGGGGAAGCCCAGCTCGACGAACACGTCGAGCCGGTGCAGCAGCGCCCAGTTGTGGTCGCCGGTCTTGGCGAAGCCCAGGCCGGGGTCGAGCACGATGCAGGCCGGGTCGACCCCGGCGAGCACGGCCGCGTCGACCCGCGCGACGAGCTCGTCGCGGACCTCGGCGACGACGTCGTCGTAGCGCGCGAGATCGTCCATCCGGTCGCTGTGGCCGCGCCAGTGCATGAGGATCCACGGCACCCGGGCCTGCGCGACGACCGAGGCCATCCGCGCGTCGGCCATCCCGCCCGACACGTCGTTGACGACGTCGGCGCCCGCCTCCAGCGCCGCCTCGGCCACCTCGGCGCGGGTGGTGTCGATGCTGACCGGCACGCCGTGCCCGGCGAGCTCCCGGACGACCGGCACGACGCGGCGCCGCTCCTCGTCGACCGAGACGCGGTGCGCGCCCGGCCGCGTCGACTCGCCGCCGACGTCGACCATGTCCGCCCCCGCCTCGCGCAGCGCGATGCCGTGGGCGACGGCGGCATCGGGGTCGAGGAAGCGCCCGCCGTCGGAGAAGGAGTCCGGCGTGACGTTGAGGATGCCCAGGACCGCGCACCGTCCCGGCTGCGGCAGGTCCCCCGCCACGGGTCAGCCGCTCCGGATCAGCGACATCGCCTCGGCCCGCGACGTCGACGACGTCGAGAACAGGCCGCGCACCGCCGACGTCGTCGTGCGCGAGCCCGGTTTGCGCACGCCGCGCATCGCCATGCAGAGGTGCTCGGCGTCGATCACGACGATGACCCCGCGCGGCTCGAGCTTGCGCACGAGCGCGTCGGCCACCTGCCCGGTGAGCCGCTCCTGCACCTGCGGGCGGCGCGCGTAGTTCTCGACGACGCGGGCGATCTTCGACAGGCCCGTGACGCGACCGGTGACGTTGGGGATGTACCCCACGTGCGCGACGCCGTGGAACGGCACGAGGTGGTGCTCGCACGTCGAGAACATCGGGATGTCCTTGACGAGGATGAGCTCCTGGTGCTGCTCGTCGAACGTCCTGTCGAGCACGGCGTCGGCGTCGGTGTACAGCCCGGCGAAGATCTCCTCGTAGGCGCGCGCGACCCGGGCCGGGGTGTCGCGCAGGCCCTCCCGGTCGGGGTCCTCACCGATGGCGATGAGCAGCTCGCGCACCGCCGCCTCGGCGCGCGCGCGGTCGACGCCGCGGTGCCCGTTGACGGAGGAGGTCGGGGCGGCCGCGGAAGCGGAGCTCACGATCAGGCCCCCTGCCCGGGACGCTCGTCGGACCCGTCGCGCGGCGCCGTGCCGTTGCCGCCGCCCTCGGCGGGATGCCCGCCGGCCGCCTGGTGGTCCGGTCCGTGCCCGTTGCCGGTGACGGGCGTCCCGCCCGCGATAGGGCCCGTGGCGGGACCGGTGGCCGGCGCGTCGGGGCCGGGCTGCCACTCCGGGGGCGGCCAGCTCTGCCCGGCCGGGGTGGTGGCCGGACGCCAGTCCGGCGGCGCGCCGTAGTTGGGCGGCACCGCGTTCGGCTGCCCGGGGTTCGACTGCGACGACCGCGGCGGGTGGTGTCCCGCGACAGCCGCCTGACCGGGCCGCAGCGGCACCTGGTGCGTCGACCGGTCCTGCCAGCCCTGCTGGGCCTGCGGGAAGCCGCCGCCCGGGTAGGGCGGCTGGTTGCCGGGAGGACCGCCGTTCGGGCCCGGCGCGGGAACGCCGTTGCCGCCACCGGGGTACGAGCCGACCGGGGCCGGCTCCAGCGCGGGCCGGGTGTCGGGCGGCCAGGGCTCGCCACGCTCGCGGGCGCGCTCGGCAGGTGTCTGGATCGGCGGCTTGTCCGACGGCGTGCGGCCGCCGAAGTCGTTGAACGCCGTGATCCGCGGCCGCTTCTCGACCCGGTCGAAGATCCGCTCGAGGTCCTTGCGGGTGAGCGTCTCCTTCTCCAGGAGCTCGAAGACGAGGTCGTCGAGGACGTCGCGGTAGGTGTTGAGGATCTCCCACGCCTCGTTGTGCGCGGCCTCGATGAGCTTGCGCACCTCCTCGTCGATCTCGTGGGCGACCTCGAGCGAGTAGTCGGCCTGGTTGCCCATCGAGCGGCCGAGGAACGGGTCGCCCTGCTCGCGGCCGTACCGGACGGCGCCGAGCCGGGCGCTCATGCCGTACTCGGTGACCATCGCGCGGGCGATCTTGGTGGCCTGGTCGATGTCGGAGGACGCGCCCGTCGTCGGCTCGTGGAAGACGAGCTCCTCGGCGCTGCGCCCGCCCATTGCGAAGACCAGGCGACCGATCATCTCCGAGCGGGTCATGAGGCCCTTGTCGTCCTCGGGGACGACGAGCGCGTGCCCGCCGGTGCGCCCGCGCGGCAGGATCGTGAGCTTGTAGACCGGCTCCAGGTCGGGCATCGCCCACGCGGCGAGCGCGTGCCCGCCCTCGTGGTAGGCGGTGATCTTCTTCTCCTGCTCGGAGATGATCTTGCCCTTGCGCCGCGGGCCGCCGACGACGCGGTCGACCGACTCCTCGAGCGCGGCACCGTTGATCAGCGTGCCGTTCTCGCGCGCGGTGAGCAGCGCCGCCTCGTTGATGACGTTGGCCAGATCCGCGCCCGACATGCCCACGGTGCGCTTGGCCAGCCCGTCGAAGTCGACGTCGTTGGCGAACGGCTTGCCCTTCGAGTGCACGGCCAGGATCGCGCGGCGCCCCGCGAGGTCGGGCGCGCCGACGGGGATCTGCCGGTCGAAGCGGCCGGGCCGCAGCAGCGCCGGGTCGAGGATGTCGGGGCGGTTGGTCGCGGCGATCAGGATGATGCCGCCGCGCGCGTCGAACCCGTCCATCTCGACGAGCAGCTGGTTGAGCGTCTGCTCACGCTCGTCGTGCCCGCCGCCGAGGCCCGCGCCGCGCTGGCGGCCGACCGCGTCGATCTCGTCGACGAAGATGATGCAGGGGCTGTTCTGCTTGGCCTGCTCGAACAGGTCGCGCACCCGGGACGCGCCGACACCGACGAACATCTCGACGAAGTCGGAGCCCGAGATCGTGTAGAACGGCACGCCCGCCTCGCCCGCGACCGCGCGCGCCAGCAGTGTCTTGCCGGTGCCGGGCGGGCCGTAGAGCAGCACACCCTTGGGGATCTTCGCGCCCAGCGCCTGGTACCGGCCCGGGTTCTGCAGGAAGTCCTTGATCTCGTAGAGCTCTTCGACGGCCTCGTCGGCGCCCGCGACGTCACCGAAGGTGGTCTTCGGCATGTCCTTGTTGAGCTGCTTGGCCCGGGACTTGCCGAACGACATCACCCGGTTCCCGCCGCCCTGGGCGTTGTTCATCATCCAGAACAGGATGAGCAGCACCAGGCCCAGCGGGATCAGGTAGATCAGCATGGACATCAGGAACGAGTCCTGACGGACGATCGTGTTGTAGCTCGGGTTGTTGCCCGCCTGGCGCAGCGCGTCGAAGATCGCGCCCGACGACGCCGCGGGGTACTGGGTGATGATCTGCGTGGTCGAGGTGCCGGGCAGCGGGGTGGCCAGCGTGAGCCGGAGCCGCTGCTCCTTGTCCTCGATCACCGCGTCCTTCACGTTGCCGCTGGTGATCTGCGCGATCGCGGTGGACGTCGGCTCCTGCGTGTACCCGCGGGTGTCGTCGAACAGCGTGGAGAAGGCGAAGTAGACCAGGATCACGACGAGGACCCAGATCAACGGGTTGCGGAGCAGGCGCTTGCGATCCATGCAGCATCGGCCTCGCGGCCTTCACCCTCCCTGGACGATTTTCCCGGCGGCGTCCGACACTCGCCCCGAGCAGTCTGTCGGACTCGCACCGGCCCCGGATCAGCCAGGATAGCTGCCCGTCGGGCCGACCGCGGCACCGCTGCTCACCGGCATCGGTGCGCGTGCGGCAGCGCCCCGCGGACGGAGCACCACCGGTACGTGCCCGGGCAACGAACACCACCCCGCCGGTGTTCCCGCCGGCGGCCCCGGGAAGGATCGTCCGGCAAGGGGTATCCCGGGGCTGCCGACGGTCGTTGGGCAGCCGACGAGCACGACACGCGAGGGGGCGTCGACCCACCTCGTTCCGCGGGGGGAACGCATGCGTCGAGGGTCCGGGAACAAGCTGCGTGGGGCGGTCACGGCGGCGGTGCTCACCGCAGCGGCGACCGTGACGGCACTGGTGCTGCCCGCGACGGCCACGGCGCAACCCGCGCGCCCCGCGGCGGCCGTCGCCCCCGCGGCCCCGGCGGCCCCGGCCTGGGCGCCCGAGCAGAGCGCGGCCATCCACCCCGGCGTCCTCACCACGACGACGGGCGGCGGCCAGTGCACGTCGAACTTCGTGTTCACCGCGGGCGGACGCACCTACCTCGGGCAGGCCGCGCACTGCGGCGCCACCGGCAAGGCCACCGACACCGACGGGTGCACCTCGACGTTGCTGCCGCTGGGCACCGAGGTCGACATCACGGGCGCGACCCGCAAGGGCGTGCTGGCCTACAGCTCGTGGTCGGCCATGCAGGCACGCGGCGAGACCGACCGGGGTGCGTGCGAGGCCAACGACTTCGCGCTCGTCGCGATCGACCCGGCCGACGTCGCGTCGGTCAACCCGACGATGCCGTTCTTCGGCGGCCCGACCGGTGTCTCCTCGGCGGGGCTGCCCGAGGGCGCGCAGACGTTCACCTACGGCAACTCCCCGCTGCGCGGCGGCATCAGCGCGCTGAGCCCCAAGGGCGGCGTGAGCGCGGGCGACACCAACGGCGGCTGGGGCCACGAGGTCTACACGACGAGCCCCGGCGTCCCCGGTGACTCCGGGTCGGGCTACCTCGACGCGAACGGCGGCGCCGTCGCCGTGCTGTCGACGCTGAACCTCGCACCCCTGCCCGTCAGCAACGGGGTGGCCGACCTGGCCAGGGCGCTGGCCTACGCGAACGAGTACGGCGGGCTGGGCCCGATCGCGCTGGTGCCGGGGACGCGGGCGTTCACCCAGAGCCCGCCCGGCGTCCCCGCGACGGCCGTGGCGGTGCCGGCGGGCCCGCCGCTCGGCGGCTGAGCCGAGCCGGACGGGCGCCCACCGTCAGGCGTAGACCTCGGGTGCGAGCGTCCCGATGAACGGCAGGTCGCGGTAGCGCTCGCCGTAGTCGAGCCCGTAGCCCACGACGAACTCGTTGGGGATGTCGAACCCGACGTACTTGACCGGCACGTCGACCTTGACCGCGTCGGGCTTGCGCAGCAGCGTGCACACCTCGAGCGACGCCGGACGCCGTGACTCCAGGTTCTTGAGCAGCCACGACAGGGTCAGCCCGGAGTCGATGATGTCCTCGACGATGAGCACGTCGCGGCCGGCGATGTCGCGGTCGAGGTCCTTGAGGATGCGCACGACACCCGACGACGACGTCGACGAGCCGTACGAGCTGACGGCCATGAACTCCAGCTGCACCGGCAGCGGCATCGCCCGCGCGAAGTCGGTCATGAACATCACGGCGCCCTTGAGGACGCCGACCAGCAGGAGATCGGTCTCCCGCCCCCGCGGACGATCGGCGTAGTCCCGCCCCACGAGCTCGGCGAGCTCGGCGATCTTGTCGCGGATCTGCTGCTCGGTGACCAGGACGGACGCGATGTCGCCGTCGTCGTACACGGGGTGGGCCTCCTCGGTCCGGGCTCGTCGGCCCGACGTTCGTGCGGTCGTGTCCCCGGGACGTACCTCCGCGGGCTCAGCCCACCGGCGGTGGCTCGGCCCGATGCAGGGAGAGCCTGCCATCTCGGCGGACCAGGTCCAAACCGCCCGGGAGGGCGACGCCGCCCTGACCGCGCCAGCGTCCGACGAGATCGTCCACGGCGCGCAGGTGGAGGTCGGTGAGATCTCTCACACCGCTGGTCAGGAGCCATTCCCGGAGGGCTCGGCGGCGCACGGCCTGCGGTGCCGGGCTGAGTGTCGCGGCCCGCAGGCCCCCCTCGGGGAGCCGGGCCGCAGCCAGCAGCTCGCCGGCCAGTGCGTCGAGCACATCGCCGTCCTCGCGCAGCTGCGCGGCCGTGCGGACCAGCGCCTCCGCGACCCCGCCCGCGAGCACGTCCTCAAGCAGCGGCAGCACCTCCCGGCGCAGCCGCACGCGGGTGAAGCGGGGGTCGTCGTTGTGCGGGTCGTTCCACGCGGTCGCGCCCAGCTCCGCGCACGCAGCCCGGGTCGTCGCACGCCGGACGCCGAGCAGCGGCCGCGCCCACGGCGGGTCCCACGGCCGCATCCCGGCGATCGAGCGCGGCCCCGAACCGCGGCCGAGCCCGAGCAGGACGGTCTCGGCCTGGTCGTCGAGGGTGTGCCCGAGCAGCACCGGGCTGTCGGGAGCCGGGCGTGCGGCCAGCAGCGCGGCGTACCGGGCGCGCCGGGCCGCCGCCTCCAACCCGCCCGGTCCGCCGACGACGACCGGGTGCACCCCGGCCGGGACGCCCCGCGCGCCGAGATCGGCAGCCAGCGCGGCCGACCGGGCGGCGGAGCCCTCCTGCAGCCCGTGGTCGACGATCGCCGCCGTGACCCGTCCGGGCAGCTCGGCGGCGGCGGCCAGGGTCAGGGCGAGCGAGTCGGCACCCCCGGAGCAGCCGACGACGACGGGCGCCTCCCGCACCGGCGCGGGCAGCGCCACGAGCGCGCGCCGGACCGCGAGCCGCAGCGACGCCACGGCGCTCCCCGCCCGGGTCGTCGTCACCGCGCGCCGCTCAGCCCATCCGGCGCAGCCACGCCGCCGGCTCGGCCAGCTCGGCCCGCGTGGGCAACGTCTCGGGGGACTCCCACACCCGGTTGAACCCGTCCATCCCCACCGCCAGCACCACGTACGACGTGAACGCCGCCCCGACCGCGTACTGCTTCATCTTCGCCTCGACGCCCAGCAGCGCACGGAGCAGCCGGTCGAGCAGCCCGCCGCCGCGGCGCCGGACGGTGAACCGCTCACGGATCGTCGCGACGCTCGGCACCACCGACGGGCCGACCGCGTCCATCACGTGGTCGGCGTGGCCCTCCAGCAACGTCGTCAGCGCGAGCAGGCCGTCGAGCACCTCGCGCTGCTCCGGGCCCTGCAGCAGCTCGACGACGGCCAGCGCGTCGCCCTTCGTCTCCCGCATGCGCCTCGCGACCTCCGGCAGCCGCGACAGGACGTCGCTGCCGTCGGTGTCGGCCAACGAGAGGAACTTGCCGACCTGTCCCGCGAAGTGGTCGCGCAGCCACGGGACGGCGGTGAACTGCAGCCTGTGCGTTGCCTCGTGCAGGCAGACCCACAGGCCGAACTCGGCGGCCGGGACGTCGAGCGACTGCCGGGCCGCGTGCACGTTCGGCGCGACCAGCAGCAGCCGGCCCGCGCCGTCGGGGCCGCCGAAGGGGTCGTACTGGCCGAGCACCCGCCCGCCCAGGTACGCGAGCACCGACCCGACCTGCAGACCGGCCGTCGTCCCGGTGACGGCACGGGCGACCCGGGCCGTGCGGGGCAGCGACGCGCCCGCGGTCAGCGCGGCCATGCCGTCGACGGCCGCCGCGGCCCATGCCGGCCGGTCGACGACGTCGGCGGGCAGCAGCGGAAGGCCCGCGCCCAACCCGGTGACCTGGCGGACGTGCCCCTCGGCGACGGCCGCGTCGGACCGCAGCCGGACGACCAGCTCGCGGGCCTCGGCGCGGGACGCCTGCGGGCCCGGGCCCATCAGTCGGCCGGCGGTGCGCTTGGCCAGGTCCCAGTTGACGGGCAGGCCGGACGGGGCGGGCACAGGGGTCTGGGTCGGAGCGGACGGCACCTACCCGAGGCTACGCACCCGGGGTGGTCCGACCGCACCCCGAACGGCACTCCATCTGCCTCGTGGGCCGGCGTCCTGCCTCGTGGGTCGGCGTAGTCGGCTCGGGGGCCGGGCCGTCAGCGGCAGCCGCAGCGGCTCAACTCCGCCGCGATCGCGTCGAGGCGGGGCCGGACGTCGGCGGGGCTGGGGCCGTTGGACATGAACGCGAACACCAGCAGCCTGCCGTCGGCGTCGGTGACGACGCCCGCGAGGCTGCTCACACCCGTCAGCGTGCCCGTCTTCGCGCGCACCACGCCGCGCCCGGCCGCGGACGTCCCGGTGCCGAAGCGGTCCTCCAGCGTCCCGTCGCCGCCCGCGACGGGCAGGCCGGCGAGGATCGGCCGCAGGAAGTCGGTGTCGTCGGGACCCTGCGGCGGCGCGGCGGCGGCCGCGAGGATGCCGGTGAGCAGTCGCGGCGGGATGCGGTCGACCGTCGAGAGCCCGCTGCCGTCGACCAGCACCGCGCCCGACGGGTCGATCCGGGCCTGGCTCAATGCGGCCAGCACCTGCGCCGCGCCGCCGGTGAACGACGGCTCCCCGCCACGGGCGATCGCGACCTCGCGCGCGAGGATCTCGGCCGTCACGTTGTCGGACGCCTCGAGCATGTACTCGATCAGGTCGGAGATCGACGCGGACGACACCGTGCCCAGCACCTGCGCGTTCGGCGGCGCGGTGCCCGAGCTGACCACCGACGGGTCGAGCCCCAGCTCCTTCGCGAACGCCTGGCCCGCCGCACCGGCCGGGTCGGCGACGCGGGCACCGTCCTGCGCGGTGGGGTCGATGCGCCCGCCGTCGAGCATCAGCGGCTCGATGGGCGTGATGTCGCCGCCCGCGATGTCGGCCCGGTCCCACCCCTGCGCGAACGTCGGCCCCGTGTAGCGGCTGGTGTCGACGATCACGGAGGTGATCTTCTGGTTCCCCATCGACTTCTCGACCGCGGCGGCGAGATCGGCCAGCCGCGGGGCATCGGGGTAGACGGAGTCCTTGCCGGGGGGCAGGTCGGTCAGCGAGGGGTCACCGCCGCCGACGATCACGACCGAGCCGGGCGTCGGGCCCTGGACGACCTTCGTGTAGAGGTGATCGGTCCCCGCGAGCGTCAGCAGCGCGGCGGCGGAGGTGAGCAGCTTGGCCGTCGATCCCGGGGCCAGCGGCTGGTCGACGGCGCGCTGCCACAGCTGCGACCCCGTCGAGGGGTCGACGACGGCACCGCCGAACGTCCCGAGCGCGCTGGTCCCGGTGACGGGCTGGAGCGCGGCGGTCAGGCCGGCGGCCGTCGGCAGCGGCGCGTCGGCCGGGAGCGGCCCCAGCGCGGGCACCGGGACCGGGATCGCCGGGGCGTCCGCGGCCGACGAGCCGAGCAGCTGGGGAGCCGACAGCGCGACCGCCGAACCGATCGCCGCGGCCGTCACGAGAACAGTGAGCACCGCGACGCCGCGGCGCAGCCCACGACCCGGGACTCGGAACGTGTCGCCGATCCGACGTCCGAAACCCACCCGTTCCTCCTGCCTGCGACCTCTCTCACGGGGGTGACCCGCACCCCCGGAGGGCCCACACCGTCGGGCGGTCCCCCACACTAGAGGTAGGCGCCGGGGCCGGTCGCCCGACCGGCGTCGGCTCCCGACAGCCGCCACCGACCCATCAGGAGCAACGAACCGTGGACTTCGACGTCACCATCGAGATCCCCAAGGGCGGCCGGAACAAGTACGAGGTGGACCACGAGACGGGACGCATCCGCCTCGACCGGACGCTCTTCACCGCGACCCAGTACCCGGCCGACTACGGATTCATCGAGGACACCCTCGGGGAGGACGGCGACCCCCTCGACGCGCTGGTCCTCGTCCAGGAGCCGACGTTCCCGGGCTGCCTGATCCGCTCGCGCGCCATCGGCATGTTCCGGATGAAGGACGAGAAGGGCGGCGACGACAAGGTCCTCTGCGTCCCGGCCGACGACCCGCGCCAGGAGCACCTGCGCGACATCCACCACCTGCCCGAGTTCGACCGGGCGGAGATCCAGCACTTCTTCGAGATCTACAAGACGCTGGAGCCGGGCAAGAGCGTCGAGGGCGCGACGTGGGTCGGCCGCGCCGACGCCGAGTCCGAGATCCTCGCCTCCCGCAAGCGCGCCCACGAGGCCGCCGCGGAGCACGAGGACCACTAGCGTCCGTTCGCACGTCCCCCGGTGGCGGCCGCGTCAGCGTCGCCCGGCGGCACCGGGTGGGCCCTCTGCGGCCCGGATCCTCTCCTCGGCCCTCGACGGCCGGACTCGCCGTGTCAGCGGACGTTCTGTCGCTGACGACCGAGACCGTCGATCTCCATCTCGACGACGTCCCCGCGGCGCAGATGCGGAAAGCGACCCGAGAGGGCAACGCCCTCGGGCGTCCCGGTCAGTACGAGGTCACCCGGCTCGAGCACCAGCCGGTGGGACAGCACCCGGACGAGAGCTGCCACCGGGAAGACCATGTCCTTCGTCGACGAGTCCTGGCGTGGCTCGCCGTTCACCCAGGATCGCAACCGCAGCGCCTGCGGCTCGACCTCCGCGGCCGGTACGAGGTCGGGACCGAGCGGACAGAACGTCGGGAACGTCTTGCCCGTCGACCACTGGCCCCCTGAGAGATCGAACTGGTACTCGCGCTCCGAGACGTCGTTCGCGACGACGTACCCGGCGACGTGGGAGAGCGCGTCCTCGTCGGTGACACAGTTCGCGGCCCGTGACCCGATGACGACGGCCAGCTCGACCTCCCAGTCGCCACGAGTCGAGCCCGCCGGCAGCACGACGTCGTCGTCGGGTCCGACGAGGGTGTTGGGGTGCTTGAGGAACAGGATCGGCTGCTCGGGGACCGGGCTGCCGGACTCGGCCGCGTGAGCGGCGTAGTTCTGCCCGATGCACAGGATCGCCTGCGGTCGCGCGACCGGCGGGCCGATCCGCAGACCGGCGGGATCGACGACGGGGAGCCGACCCGCACGAGCCTCCTCCGCTGCCCGGGTGAGGCCGTCCGCGGCGAGGAAGGCGCCGTCGATGTCGGCGGTCAGCGGCGTGAGGTCGAAGACGGTGCCGTCGATCTCGACGACCGGACGTTCGGAACCTGCCGGGCCCAGCCGGCGGAACGCCGTCACGACGGGATCCCGACGACGGCCTCGATCTCGACGAGCAGCTCGGGCAGGACCAGCGCGGACACCTGCACCAGCGTCGACGCCGGCTTCGCGGCGCCGAAGAACTCCTTGCGAACCTCGTTGACGGCCTGGCGGTCGTCGATGTCCGTCAGGTAGACGGTGACCTTCAGTACGTCGGCGAACGACGCCCCGACCAGGCCGAACGTCCTGCCCAGCAGCTCGTGGACGTACCGGGCCTGTGCCGTGACGTCCCCCTTGCCGACGACCTCGCCGTCGGGTGTGAGGGCGACCATCCCCGAGACGTGGAGCAGGTCACCGAAGCGGACGGCGTCGGTGTAGTGCGAGACGGCGGGCGGCCCGCCGGGGACGACGAGCTCCTCACGAACGGTCATGGGCTCCTCCGGGGTTGCGATGGTGTCGTTCGAGGTGGTCGGCGACGCCGCGCAGGGCGGCGGTGCCGGAGAGGTCGAGGTGGTCGTCGACGTGGGGCAGCGCGGCGCGCAGCCCGCGGACCTGGGGATCGAAGCCGGTGGCGGCGGCGTGCGGGTCACACCAGACGACCCGCCCGACGCGCTCGCGCAGCCGGCGCAGCTGGGCGGCGAGGAGGTCGGGCTCACCGACGTCCCAACCGTCGGACAGCACGAACGCGACCGTCCGCGGGGTGAGCCCCGGCTCGACGGCGTCGACGAACTCCCGCAGGCAGTGGCCGATCCGGGTGCCGCCGGACAGCGCGCCCGCCCGGGCGGCGAGCCTGCGGACGGCGACCTGTCGCGGGTGGCGCCGCAGCTCGGCGCCGACCAGGGTGAGCTCGACGTGGAAGACGCCGGCCTCGACGAGCCGCGCGTGCCGCGCGAGCGCGTGTGTGACGGCGAGGAACAGGCCGGTGACACCGGCCATCGACGAGCTGACGTCGCACAGCACGGCGACCTCGGCTCGGGCGGGCCGCGGCCGGGTGTGCAGCAGCTCGACGAGCTCGCCGGAGCGCAGCCCGTGGCGAAGGCTGGCGCGCAGGTCGAGCAGGTCCCCCGCCGGCGCGGTGCGGCGTCGCCGGCCGGGTGCGCGGGCGAGGGCCCGCACCATGCGGCGGACCTCCGTGTCGACGTCGTCGTCGTCCACCGCGGTGACCGGCATCGGTTCCCCACGTCGCAGGCTCGCGGTCGGTCGGGGCACCCGGCGGTCCCCCTGCCGGCCCGCGTCCCCGCCGCTGTCCCCGTCCTCGGCGGCGCCGCCCTCGGCGGGCGAGGTGGACGTGTCCCCCGCCACGGGGTCCGCGGCGGTGACGGCGACGTCGGCACGGCTCCAGAAGACCGGGAAGACCAGGTCGAAGAGCCGGGTCGACGGCCGATCGGAGACCAGCGTGGCCCGCATCGCCGCCTGCACGTCCTCCCGGCGGTCCAGGGCGACCTCACCGAGCGCGCGGACGGCCCGGGCGGGCGCCCCGCCGGGGACGGCGGCGCCACAGGAACGCAGCAGCTCTGCGAAGATCACGATGTCGTCGGCGAGCCGACCGGTGCGCCGGCGGCGGGCGTCGCGGGCGCGCGCGACGCTGTGCCGCGCTCCGCCGCGCCCTCCCGGTCGCGACGCCTCGCCGCTCACCCGCCGCCCACCGCGCGCAGCAGGCGCGCGCCGTCGCCTGCACGGAACCGCGCGAGGTCCGCTGCGTCCTTGACGAGGCAGCCGGCCGTGCCGTGGACGGTGTCGGCGTCGAGGGAACCGTCGAGCGCGGTCAGCGCCCGGACCCAGTCGACGGTCTCGGACACCCCGGGCGTCTTGCGGTAGCCGCTCGCCCGGACCTGCGCGACCAGCGCGCACGCGCGCCGGACCAGTTCCTCGGACGCCCCGGGGACGAGGGCCTCCACGATCCGCACCTCGCGGTCGGTCGTGGGGTAGGGCAGCCAGTGGTAGAGGCAGCGCCGGCGCAGCGCGTCGGACAGGGCGCGGGTGCGGTTGGCGGTGAGCACGACGCGCGGCCTGCGCGTCGCGACGATCGTGCCGAGCTCGGGGACGGTCACCTGGAACTGTCCGAGCACCTCCAGCAGCAGGGCCTCGAACTCCTGGTCGGCCCGGTCGACCTCGTCGACGAGCAGGACGACGGGTCGGTCGTCCTGCGGGTCGATCGCCTCCAGCAGAGGCCGGCGCAGCAGGAAGTCCGGGGAGAACACCTCCGCGCGCAGCTCCTCCCCGACCGGCCCACGCGCCTCGGCCATGCGGATGGCCAGCAGCTGGCGGGCGTAGTCCCACTCGTAGAGGGCGTGGTGGGCGGCGAGGCCCTCGTAGCACTGCAGCCGCACCAGCCGCGCGCCCGTCGCGGCCGCGAGCGCCTCGGCGACAGCCGTCTTCCCGACGCCCGGCTCGCCCTCGAGGAGCACCGGGAGCTCCAGGACCTCCGCGAGGTGCAGGACGAGCGCGAGCTCACGGTCCGCGACGTACCCGGTGCCCCCGAGCGCCGCGACGAGGGAGGCGACGGCGTCGGCGGGAGCGGTGTCGTCAGCGCCGCCGGCGGGCTCAGCCACCGTCGGCAGCGGCCGTCGCTCCGTGCGCGGCACCCTCCGGCGCCGGGTCCCCGCGCAGCTCGGCGGCCGCCTCCATCGCGGCGTCGACGATGTGCTGATAGCCGGTGCAGCGGCAGAGGTTGCCGGCGATCGCCCGGCGGACGTCGTCGCGGGTCGGCTCCGGGTTCTCCTCCAGGTAGTCCTTGAGGACCATGACCATCCCCGGGGTGCAGAACCCGCACTGCACCGCGTGGCACCGATGGAACGCCGCCTGCACCGGGTGCAGGTCGTCGGGCGTCCCGCGGACGGCCTCGAGCGGCCGGTACATCCCCGCGAGGCTCTGCGTCGTGATGTGGTCGACGGGGGCGAGCCGCTGTGGGGCGAGACCCTCGATCGTCGTGACCTCGGCGCCGTCGACCTGGACGGCGAGGACGTTGCAGGACTTGACGACATCACCGTCGACCTCGATCACGCAGCATCCGCAGCGCGCCTCCAGGCAGCCGTTGTGGGTCCCGGTCAGACCGGCCACGTCGCGGACGAACTCGAGCAACAGCGTTCGCTCGTCGATCTCGGCGCTGACCTCGCGGCCGTTGACGGTGAGGCAGACCTTCTGCATCAGGCACTTCCCTGCTGGGTGCGGGCACGGTCGACGGTGCGGCGGACCAGGGTGCGGACCAGCTCGCGGCGGTAGCGCGTGGGTTCGTCCGTCGCGTCGGGGAGGACGGACGCGGCCGCGACCTCCCCGGCGTGCGCGCCGGTGGCCCCGGCGTCGACGGCGAGGACGACGGGGGTGGCGGTCGCCCCCGCGACGGTGACCCGGACCGCCGCCGGCGTTGCGCCGGAGCCGCGGCGGAGGGCACAGGTCGCCGAGACGATCGCGGCGTCGAACACGCGGTGGCGGAACTTCTCGAAGACCACGGCGTCCCACGTCGCCGGCGGCGGCAGCACGACTGCGGTGAGGATCTCGTCCTGGCCGATGGCGGTGAGCCCGTTGCCGAGCAGGAACTCCCCCGCCGGGAGGGTCCGGTCGCCCCCGGCCCCGCTGATCCGCAGGACCGCGTCGACCCCGACGGCGAACGCGGGCACGTCGAAGCGGGGGTCGGCGGCGCACAGCGCGCCGCCGATGGTCCCCCGGTTGCGGACGGGACGGTCGGCGAGGTCGCCCGCGACGTCGGAGAGCACGCCGTGCCAGCCGCGCAGCGCGGCTCGGGTCAGCGCGGCGTAGGTCGTGGCCGCGCCGACGACGAGCGCGCCGTCCGGCTCGGTCGTGACCCCGGCGAGCCCGGTGATGCCGCCCAGCGAGACCAGGTGCGACGGCCCGACGGTGCGCTCCTTCATCGCCAGCAGCAGGCTCTGGCCGCCCGCGATCACACGCGCTCCGCTGCCGTGCTCGCGCAGCAGGGCGACGGCCTCCTCCGTGGTGTCGGGGGCGAGCCAGGTGAACGGCCGCATCAGTCGTCGTCCTCCCAGTCGAAGTCGAAGTCCAGGTCGGCGCCCGCCGAGACCGGCGACGGCCAGTCGGCGTGACGGCGGGGCCCGGTGAAGTCGGGCATGTCGTCGGGGTAGCGCAGCGTTTCGACGCCCTGGCGCTCCTTCTCCCGCAACGCGACGAGCATGCGCTGCGGTGTGATCGGCAGGACGGTGAACCGAACCCCGGTGGCGTCGAAGACGGCGTTGCCGATCGCGGCGGGGACGGGACCGGTTCCTGACTCGCCCGCGCCCTTCTGCCCGCCCGGGATCATCGTCGAGGGCGCGGGGATCTCCGCCGTCTTGGTCAGCTCGGGGACGTCGGGCGCGGTCACCGCCAGGTAGTCCTTGAACGAGGCGTTCAGCTGGCGGCCCTGCGCGTCGTAGACGTAGTCCTCCGACAGCGCCATCCCCAGCCCCATGGCGAAGCCGCCGTGGTGCTGGCCCTCGACGACGAGCGGGTTGATCACCGTTCCGGTGTCGTGGACCATCGCGTAGTCGACGACGGTGACGCGGCCGGTGTCAGGGTCGACACGGACGTGCGCGGCGTGGGCCGCTCCGGAGTAGGTGACGCTGAGGTTGCCGGACCCGTCGCTGCCCTCACGCTCCGTCGGGGTGTCGTAGGTCGCGACGGTCTCCAACGTCGGCTCGAAGCCGGGCGGGAGCTGGTGGGTGCGGTATGCGGCCGTCGCCGCGATGATCTCCAGGTAGATGCCGCTGTCGGGCAGGCCCTTGACGAAGACGCGGTCGTGGCCGGTGTCGAGGTCCTCGGGCCCGACCTCCAGGACGTGCGCCGCGATCGCGAGGATCTTGTCCCGCAACCGCTCGGTGGCGAGCCGGCAGGCCGTGCCCAGCACCGCCGCCCCGCGCGATGCGTAGGTGCCCAGCCCGAACGGGGCCGTCATGCTGTCCGGCGGGGCGAGGCTGACCTTCTCGATACCGACGCCGATCCCGTCCGCGACGATCTGCGCCAGCATGGTCGCGTGGCTCTGCCCGTGGCTGACGTCGCTGGAGTAGATCGTGACGGTGCCGTCGGTCTCGAGGCGAAGCCGCACGGCGGAGAGGTCGGTGTCCAGGGACGGGTGCCGGCAGCTGGTGTACTTCATCGACACCGCCAGGCCCTTGCCCTCGTACGGCGCACGGGGAGCCGACCAGTCGACGGCCTCGGCGCTCGCCTGCAGGCACTGCTTGATCGAGGTCGAGTCGATCACGTGTCCCATCGGCGTCCGGAAGGGGAACTCGTCGGGGTCGATCACGTTGCGCTCGCGCACGGCGAGCGGATCGAGGCCCAGCTCGCGGGCGGCCATGTCGACGAGCTGCTCCTTGGCCCAGATCGCCTGCGGGATCCCGAAGCCGCGCAGCGGGCCCCCCGGTGCGGTCGTGGTGTGCACGATGTCGGAGTCGACGTGGATGTTCGGGATGGGGTACGGCAGCATGCCGACGTTCGTGCCGATGTGCACGACCTGGTTGCCCCACACCGACATCGCCCCGGTGTTGTGCACGACGTAGTCCCGGTAGCCGGTGATCTCGCCGTCGGCGGCCATGGCCAGCTCGGCGTAGCGGACCTGGGCGTTACGGGTGGTGCCGGACCGGAAGATCTCGCCGCGGGAGAGCACGAGCTTGACCGGGCGGCCCAGGCGCATGGAGAAGAGCGACGCGATCACCTCGTGCCCGAAGATCTGCGCCTTCGACCCGAACCCCGCGCCGACATCGGGCACCACGACCCGGACCTTCGTCCGCGGGATCTGCAGGACGTCGGCGAGCACGTCCCGGACCATGTAGATCGACTGGGTGGACGAGTACAGCGTGAGCACGCCGGTGAAGGAGTCGTAGTCGGCCACGCACCCGTGCGGGTCGAGGGCCGCACCGGCCTGCTTGTTGGTGGCGAACCGCTGCCGGACGACGACGGCCGCCCCGGCCTCGGCGGCGCCGAAGTCGCCGATGCGCACCTTGTAGCGGTCGAAGACGTTTCCCTCGCCGAACTCGTAGACGATCTGCTCCTGGACGAGCGGCGCGTCCGGCGCCAGCGCCTCCTCCGGGTCGACGACCGCCGGCAGCTCGTCCAGGTCCACGCGCACGGCCTCGCAGCCGTCCCACGCCTGGTACTTCGTCTCGGCGACGACCGCGGCGAGCTCCTGGCCCTGGTAGAGGACCTTGTCCGTGGCGAACGGGAAGTGGTCGCCGACCAGGAGGTCCTGCATGAGGTCGCCCCACGGCTTGACCTTGCCGACGAGCTCGGCGCCGGCCAGGGCGTCGAGGACGCCGGGGACCTCCAGCGCCGGCGCGGTGTCGATCGAGCGGACCCGGGCATGGGCCACCTCGCTGCGGAGGATCCGCGCGTGCACCATCCCGGGCAGCCGCAGGTCGTCGACGAACCGCGCGGTGCCCGTGAGCAGAGCCAGGTCCTCCTTGCGCGGGACGGACGTCCCGACCAGCCGCGGCGCCACGCCCGTGGGACGGGCCTGTGTCTCGGTCACGTCCTCCTCCTCACCACGTCAGGAAGGAGATCGCGGCGAGCAGGCGCCGTCGCTCGACCTCGTTGCCCCGGATCTTGATCCGCCCGGAGATGGACTCGATGGCCGACGTCGTCTCGTCGTAGTAGATGCGCTGCATGGTGTCCGCGAGCATCACGGTGAGGATGCGCGGCCGCTCAGGGAGCCCGACACTGACTTTCTGGACGACGCCGTCGTCGATCAGGACCGTGAAGTCCTGCTTGAGGTCCGGCATCCGCACCACGAGCGGCCAGTTCCGCCACGACGAGACGGCCGCGACCGTGTCGGGGTTGGCGTTCCACTTCTTCGCGTAGTACTCGTCGAGCACGTCCCTCATGTACTCCGCCGTGATCTTCTCCGGCCGCGGGAGGTACTGCGTGCCTGTGGTGTCCTCGCTCATCGTCATCTCCTCACCGGGCCCCGAGGGGCCGGTGTCGCGCCGCCTTGTTCAGCTGCCGGTCCACCCACGGAATCCTGGTCACCGTCTCCAGGACCTGGCTGCGCCGGTGCGCGAACCGGTCCGGCCACGCACTCGCGACCCGACCGTAGAGGTCGGTCCAGCGCTGGATGTGGTCGGTGAGTGGGCGCTCCTCCCGCTCCCAACGGGCCAGCGCGGTCGCGACGTCGGCGTCACGCTCCAGGTACTCGGCCAGGGCCAGGCAGTTCTGGAACGTCAGGTTCGCACCCTGTCCGAGGTTGGGCGGCTGGCCATGGGCTGCGTCGCCGACGATCGCGGCGACGCCACGCGACCACGCCCGCGGTGTCACCCGCATGGCGCGGTCCCAACGGCCCGAGTCGTCGATCCGCTCGATGATCCCGCCGAGCATCGGGAAGGAGGCGAGCCAGGACTCCTTGTCGACGGGCACGCGGCGGCCGGCCTCGTCGTCGACGGGACAGCACAGGCAGACGTAGTCCACGTCGTCGGTGCAGGGGTCGTAGAGCAGCCGGCGCGACCCGCTCCAGTACTCGGTGACCTCGGTGTCCGGGTCGTCGGGGCGGCGCGGGATGAGCAGCCGCGTGTAGCCCTCGTCGAGATAGTCGACCCGCCTGGTCAGCAGGAGCGCCTCGCGCAGCCGGGAGAACACCCCGTCGGCCGCGACGACGAGGTCGGCCTGCAGCGTCTTGCCGTCCTCGATCTCCAGCTCGCCGCGCGGGGTGATCCCGATGGCCGTGGACCGCAGCTCCACCTCGACGCCGAGCTCCCCGACGCGGGCGATCAGCGCGTCGTAGAGATCGGCCCGCGGCGGGAGGATCAGCCGGTCCTCGGTGCCGAAGGAACGACGCAGCAACGGCCGACCGTCCTGGTCGCGGGCGACCATGGTCTCGATCCGCTTCGCCCTCGCCGTGGCGGTCTGCTCGACGCCGAGGGCCTCGAGGGAGCGCAACCCGTTCTCCCACAGCCAGATCCCGGCGCCGAACATGCGCAGGTCGTCCGACCGCTCGTGGACGCGGACGCTCCATCCCTTCTGGGCGAGCGCGATCGCCAACGCGAGTCCGCCGAGGCCGGCACCCGCGATCTCCGCGTGCCTGGTCGTGCTCATGCAGGGTCCTTCCGTGGTGCGGTGGGGCCGTGGGGTGGCGGCGGAGGGCCTACAGCCGGGCGGCCGACGTGCGCCGGCGCAGCAGCTGCTGGCGGTAGAGGGCGCCGCGCTTGGTCCGCGGCACCACGAACATGTCGTAGAGGACGACGACGACCACCAGGGCGGCCCACGTCGTGGCGGCGGCCCAGTCGGTCGCCGCGATGGCGATGCCGACGATCGCGGTGACCACCAGCAGGAAGACCGCGAGCGGCGTGCCGAGGCGGGCCACCAGCGGCCGGTCGAGATCCTTGCGCCGCTTCATGAGCAGGTAGAACAGCGCGACGAAGAAGTACAGCGTCGCCGACCACGTCGACAGCACGTGCGACACGAACGTGAAGTCTCCGATGTAGACGCCGATCAGCGCGAAGACCGCGAGAATGAGGATCGCCACCCAGGGGACCGAGCGGCGCGAGTAGCGGCCGATGACCCGCGGCAGGGCGCCCTGCTGACTGTAGAGGGCGAGGATCTTGCCCATGCCCATGAAGTAGACCGACAGCGTCGTGTAGGTCGCGATGAGCATGGCGATCAGCGCGAGGAAGAACAGCGGGTTGTTCCCGAACTTCTCCTCGACGACCCCGATCGTCGGGACCGGCATGAGCACCAGCGCGGCGATCGGGAGGCTGCCCAGGATGCCGATGGCCAGCGGGATCTGGCGGATCCACAGCTGCCACGCCGCGGACAGCAGCCCGATGTCGCGGGAGCGCCGGAAGTCCTTCCACTCGTCGACGAGGACCTGCTGGACCTCCATGATCCCGGCCATGATCCCGAGCCAGAGGCCGACGATCGTGAAGAAGCCGAGGAACGTGATGGGGGTCGGCGAGGGCCAGTTCAGCGAGAACGAGTCCGCGTTGGCGATCAGGGCGAACACGCAGATCGCCAGCACGATGTCGGCCACGAGCGTGATGACGACGAGCGTCGACTGCACCTTGCCGGTGATCTGGTGGCCCAGCAGGTTCAGTGCCAGGACCGGCACGAGCACCACATAGGGCCAGATCGCCGCCGGGACGCTCGGGAAGAGCAGCGCGAAGAGCTCGTTGGCGATCAGCAGCTCCAGCCACATGAACGCGCCGTACACCGGCGCGTAGAGCACGAGGTAGCTCGTGCCGAGCGGGAAGACCCCCGCCTCACGCGCGTAGGACTGGAGCGACCCGGGCTCCGGGACGGCGGTGATCATCTCCCGGTACAGCCACCAGGCCGTGTGGATGATCACCACACCGCCGACGAACCCCAGGATCGACCAGAGGATCCCGAAGGACGAGGCGATGAACACGATCCACGCCCAGCCGGCGGTGAAGAGCATCTCACCGGTGCCGATGGCGGAGACGTCGAACCAGGAGAGCGGTTTCTCGTCGACGAGCTCGATGTCGTCGAGGCCGTCCTCGGACAGTGCGTCCGACAGGGGGTCGGAGATTTCGTCACTCGTGGACACGGGCGTCCCTCTCTCGTGGGTGGGATCACGGATGGGGCTTACACGGTGCGGTGTGGGCCGCCGGACACGGCTCCTCAGAAGGTGCCTGCGGAACGTTCCCGACGGCCCATGTCCGAGACCAGGTCGGCGGCGCGTTCGTCGTCGAAGCGGAACTCCCCGGGCGTGGCGAGGTCGCGAGGGTCCGCACCGTTGCCCAGCCCGTGGACGACGTCGTAGGTGAGGTCGGTGACCGAGTAGCCGATGCCGCGCTCGTGTGGCCACGAGCGGGCGATGGCGTCCTCGTCGAACTCGACGACCCGGCCGTCCTGGACCACCGTCTCGATCGCCTCGCGGCGCTGCAGGACGGTGATGTCGGCGACCGGGTCGCCGTTCACGACGATCAGGTCGGCGATCATTCCAGGGGCGACCGTCCCGATCCTGCCCTCGAGGCCGAGCATGAGGGCGCCGTTGCCGGTGCCCGCCTGGATGGCCTCCAGCGCGGTCAGTCCCGCGTAGCGCATCAGCAGCTCGAGCTCCCGGGCGTGCCAGACACCGTAGGGGCTCAGCGAGAACCCGGAGTCCGTGCCGAGGACCATGGGGACGCCGGCCGCGTGTGCCCGGTGCAGCGCGTCGGCGGACTTCTCCAGCATCCGCTTCATCCCGTCGCGCAGCGGGGCGGGGGCACCGACGAGATGGCCCCAGTCCCCGGCGTTGGCGAGCAGCAGCAGGGTCGGGACGAGCGGCGTCCCGGACTCGGCGAGGTGGGCGACGGTCTCGTCGCTCAGGATGTTGCCGTGCATGATCCAGTCCATGCCGGCCGTGACGGCCGCGTCGACCTCCGCCGAACCGCGGGCGTGAATCGTGATCTTCTTGCCGAGCTGGTGGGCGAGATCGGCGAGCACCGTCATCTCGTGCGTGGTGAACGCCTGGAAGTCGCCGTAGGGGCTGTCGGCGAGCTTGATCAGGTCGACGCCGTTCTTCACCTGGTGGCGGACCTCGTCGATCATGTCGTCGAGCCGGTTGTGCACGATCCCGATCGAACCCTCGGGCACCCCGACGGAGTCGGGGTACCAGTCCGTGAGCCCGTTGCTGGTGGACAGGTAGCGACCCGCCGACGTCATGCGTGGGCCCTGCACGACCCCGTCGCGGATGGCGTCGCGCAGCGCGACCCCGATGTAGTAGCTGCCCCCGGGCTGGGAGATCCCGGTGACCCCGGCGCGCAGCACCTTCTGCGCGTGGAAGGCGGCCTTCAGCGTGCGCGACTCCGGGCTGGTGTAGAGGTCGATCTCCTCCTCGGACCGCGACTCGCCGTAGGTCATGTGGCAGTGCGCGTCGATCAGGCCGGGCATGACGGTGCGCCCGGTCGCATCGATCTCCCGCAGGGTCTCGCCGCGCGGCACCTGCTCACGCGTGACGTCCGCGCCGACCGCATGGATCAGGCCGTCCCGGACCAGCACCGACGAGTTCGGGACGGGCGGGTTGCCGGCGCCGTCGACGACGGTGCCGTGGGCGATCAGCAGCCAGGTGGACGGCATACGCCGGGCTCCTCGTTCCTTCGTGCGGCCGAGCCGGCCGCGGGGTGATGCGGAACCGTGGCGTGCGGGCACCGGAGGACGGAAGCGGCGGCGTGAACGGCAGCGAAACGAACGAAGTACCCACACGCGTCCGTGCGCGTGCCCGAGCCGGTGTCGGCAGGGTCCGTACCGCCCTCACGAGGGGGCGAAACCGGGCCTGATCAGCGGCGGAGATCCTCGACCAGCGCGCACGTCGTCGCCGACGGTTTCGTCCCGAGCTCGCGCAGCGCGCGTTCACACGATCGGTACGCGGCGAGTACCCGGTCCGAGTCCCCCACCGCGTGTGCGAGCCGCATCTGCAGGCGCCAGCCCGCCTCCCGGGCCGGATCCGCCCGCAGGACGGCGGCCAGCAGCTCTTCCGCATGGCGGAAGGACCCGGTCTCGTAGGCTGCCTCCGCCGCCTGGAACCGGACGTCCTTGAGGATCTCCGCGAGCTGGGCACGGCGTTCCTCTGCCCACCCCGACCGGATGCCCGGCAGGTAGTCGCCGCGGCCCGCGATCGCGAGGGCGTCGAGCAGGAGGCCGAGCCGGTCGGCTCCGCGCAGGGCCTGGGCCTGCGCGAGGAGCGACACCACCCGTTTCGACTCGGTCGTCACCCGCACCCGAGATGCGAGCCGCACGACGCCGGGACCGGTCTCGGTCTCCAGCACGTCCGGTACCGCCTTGCGCAGGTGCAGGATCGCCTGCCGCAGGTACGACGACGCGGACTCGTCGCGTCGCCCCTCGAACAACGCATCGAGCAGCTGCGGGCGGGTCGCGTGCTCACGCTCCCCACGGTTCGACAGGTACGCGAGCAGCTCGACGCTCTTGGCGAGTCGCGGCTTGACCTCCTGACCGTTGAGGATCACGGCGGTGCGACCGAACTCCGCGACGTGTACCGCGGCGCCGATCACCTCACCGAGCCCGCCGACCCGCGCACTGAGCGCACGGCCCAGCTCGTGCCATGCGGACTCGGCCGTCACCTCGAGGTCGAGGCGACGCGCGAGCACGTCGGGGAACTCGGCCAGTGCGTTCAGCAGGATGTGGGTCGAGCCCTGGCCCCTGGCCGCCTCCAGCGCGACATCCGCCGCAGTGTCCGCAGCGTCCTCGTCCCCGGTCCGCCAGGCGGCTTCGGAGAGGTAGACCGCCGCGGCGGGCAGGTGGAGCAGCCGTCCGCCTCGCTGCATCCCCTGCACCGCGGGCCGCAGGTGGGCGATCGCGGCGTCCACGTCGTCCTGGGCGAGGGCGATCCGGCCCTGGACCGTCGCCAGGTGCTCCGCGATCAGCGAGTAGCTGCGTCCGATCGAGCTGGCGACGAGGGGCCGCAACGCCCGGGTCGCCGCCGCCGGGTCGTGGTCCAGGCGCAGGGCGAACTCCGCCTCGATCAACCGGCTGTAGGCCTCGAACAGGACCGAACCCGTGCCGGCGATCCGCTCGCGCCCGTCGCGCAGCAGACGCCAGGCCGCCTCCTCCTCGCCGAGCTCGGCCATGAGTCGAGGCCCGACCAGCGCCTGGAGCCACACGCTGTGCTCGCTGACCGCGTCGACGAGGCGGTGGTAGAGCTCGAACGCCTCGGCGGTGCGGCCCGTGGCGAGCAGCCCGGACACCATCCAGGAGTCCGCGGCCCGCTGGGCCCACAGCGACGCGGGGCGGGTGTCCATCTCCTGGAGCCGGCCGAGGTCGAAGTGGGCTCGCATGACCAGGGCGTCGAGCGGTCCGCCGCTCAGCGCCCCCAGGCCGGGTGCCACATCGTCGGGCGGGGCCTCGACGTCGACCATCCGCATGGCGTACCGGGCGGCGTCGACGTCGGGCCCCGGCACGCCCGACTCGATCACCTCGCGCATGTCCTCCGGACGTCCGGCGTGCAGGTAGCACCACGCCATGAGTCCCGCCGCCCGTCCCGACGCCTTGGCCAGCTCGTCGCGTCGGCCCGCGGCGTCGAGCCGGTCGGCGAGCCGGACACCCGCGGCGTAGCCCTCACGGACGACGGCGAGCATCAGCTCGGCTCCGGCGAGGGCGACGTGGTGCTCGCGGCGCACCGGCTGCAGCCGTTCGAGCCAGCGCTCGGCCGTCGGGAAGTCCGTGCGCTCGATCGCGCGCTCGAGGGCCGGCTGGACCACCGCCATGGCCTCGTCCAGTGCATCCGCAGCGAAGAGCTCTTCCAGCGCCTCCTCGTCGTGTCCCGACGCCAGCAGCAGCCGCGCGTAGGCCATCCGAAGCCTGCGCAGCTCCTCCTCGCCGCGTCGTTCGAGCCGGCGCAGGAGGAACTCGCGGAACCGGGGATGGCAGCGCATCCGGTCGCCGTCCCAGCTCACGGGGAGCCGCCGCCCGCGCAGTGCGTGCAGCCGCGACGAGGCCCCGCGCAACCCGACGGCCTCGGCCGCACGCGGCGTGACCTCCTGCAGCACGGCCGTGGTCACGAGGAAGTCCTGGTCGGCCGGGTCCAGCTGGTCGAGGATCTGCGTCGCGAGGTAGCCGTGCAGCGGATCGGCCTCGCCGCCCAGGCCGATGACGTGGTCCGTCGAACGCCAGGCCTCGAACAGGACGCCGGTCAGCCACCCCCCGGTCTCGATCAGGGCCTCCACCGGGTCGATGTCCGTGCGCCCGGACATCTCCAGCGCGTCGGCGGCCTCCTGGACCGTGAGCGCGAGGTCCTCCTCACCCACGGCCGCCACCCACGGTCCCCATCCCGAGGTCGTGACGGCCAGCTCGACCCTGCTCAGCAGCACCAGCCGCGCGGAGGCCGGCAGGTAGTTGACGAAGGCGGACACCACGCCGAGAGCCGCCGGGGAGTCCGCCAGGCGCTCGGCGTCGTCGAGCACGACGAGGACGTCGCTGCCCTCGACCGCCTCCGCGAGGAGCCCCGCGACCTCCGAGTGGGCGAGATTCGCCGCGAGCGCCCCGCTGGCGACACCCCGGATCGCCGGAATCCGGCGCGCGAGCGCCGCCTCGAGATAGACGAGCAGCCGACCGGTGGCGACGTCGGTCGTGTCGAGGTCGAGCCAGGCCAGCGGCCGCTCGAGCCGCTCGGCGGCCTGGAGCACGGCGGTGGTCTTGCCCGCGCCCGCCGACGCGTACACGACGACGAGCCGATGCTGCTCGATCAACCTGGTCAGCAGCGCCTCGACACGGGGCCGGCGGGTGACCGTCGGGCCGAGCGGCGGCGGGGTGATCTTGCGCCGGATGATCCAGTCGGGGTTGTCCGGACGTCCGGTCACACTCACACCTCCGGCGGTTTCGGCCTCGTTCACGCAGTCTGCCTCCGCCGTCCGACATGGGGGTTACGGTCCCCTCCCGAGCAACGGAGGAGCCGAGTTGCCCATCACAACCTGTGGCGCGGTGAGTGTCCACCACGAGGAGACCGGTGCCGGGCCCACGATCGTCTGGATCCCCGGCACAGGTCTGTACGGCCGCAGCTGGTCGCCGCAGACCGACCACTTCTCCGACCGGTACCGCTGCCTGACCGTCGACCTGCGCGGAGCGGGCAGCGAAGGGCCCCTCGACGACCTCACCGTCGCCGAGCTCGCGAGGGACGTCGCCGAGTGGATGGACGCCGTCGGCGTCGGCCCGGCGATCGTGGTCGGGCTGTCGCTGGGATCGGCGGTCGCGCAGGAGCTCGCCCTCGCCCGTCCGGACCTCGTCCACGCTCTCGGTCTGGTCGCGACCTGGTCGTCGACGGCGCGCGAGCACCACATCCGCCGGCACTTCGAGTCGCGCCTGTACGCACTGGAGAACGGGCCGCTCGACGTCTTCGCCCAGTTCGCGTTCTGGATGTCCGCGCCCGCGGTAGTCGATCGCGAACCGGACCTGCAACGCGAGGTGGAAACGCTCCTCGGTGAGTACACGTCCCGCAACCCGCCGGGCACCGCGGCTCACTTCCGGGCCGACCTGTCGCACGAGACCCGGGACCGCCTCGGCACGATCACCTGCCCGACGCTCGTCGTGCACGGCGACCAGGACCTCATCACGTTGCCCTGGTACAACCGCGCGGTCGCGGAGGCCGTCCCGGGCGCCCGCCTCGAGATCGTCCCCGACGCCGGCCACCTCGTCTGGCTGGAACGACCGGCCGAGCTCAACCGCCTCCTCGACGACTTCCTCGCCGAGATCGCCGCCGACCTCGCCGCGTCGCGCGGCAGCGGCTGAGCCGGCCTCGCCCACCTGCCCGGACAGGCGCTTCGGCCGGCCGACGGCGACACCCGGACCCCGGACCTCCATCCGGCCGGTCCTTTCGCACGTCCCCCGGTGGCGGCCTCGTCAGCGTCGCCCGGCGGCACCGGGTGGGCCCTCTGCGGCCCGGGTCTTCTCCATCTCGTCGGCGAAACGGGTCAGCAGGTCGGCGAAGCGGTCGCGGTCGGCCGCCGGCCAGTCCGCCAGCATCCGCGCGATCCCCTCGTTGCGCAGCCGCCGGTTCTCGGCGAAGACGCGACGCCCCTCGTCGGTGGCGACGAGCAGCACCGCGCGGCCGTCGTCGGGATCGGTGACCCTTTCCACGAGCCCCAGCCGCACCAGGTGCGCGACCTGCCTGCTCACCGTCGACGGGTCCGAGTGCACCGCGTCGGCCAGCGCCCGCGAGCGGTACGGGCCGTCCTTCACCAGGTGCACGAGCAGCACGTAGGTGGCTCGCTCGACGCCGTCGGGATGCTCGATCTGGTGCAGGGCGTAGGCGCGCTCGATGAGCCGGACGAGCCGCACGAGCCCCGTGCCGATGCGGTCGGCGCCGTCGATGTCGAGGACCCCCGCGTCGCCGACCGCGGCGGGCGCGAGCCCGCCGGCGCCCGGTTCGGCGTCGGGCGACGGCGGCCGGAACCCGTTCACGACGTGCCGCTCCGCTCAGACGCGCTCGAACAGCGCGGCCAGGCCCTGCCCGCCGCCGATGCACATCGTCTCGAGCCCGTACCGGGCCCCGCGCCGCTGCATCTCACGGGTCAGCGTCGCGAGGATGCGGCCGCCGGTGGCACCGACCGGGTGGCCCAGCGAGATGCCGGACCCGTTGACGTTGAGCCGGTCGAAGTCGGTCGGGGTGAAGCCCCACTCCCGGGTGCAGGCCAGCACCTGCGCGGCGAAGGCCTCGTTCAGCTCGATCAGGTCGATGTCCTTGAGCGCGACCTCGGCCTGGTCGAGTGCCTTGGCGACGGCAGGGACCGGGCCGATGCCCATCGTCCTCGGCGCGACGCCACCGAGCCCCCACGACACGATGCGCGCCAGCGGCCGCAGCCCCAGCTCCGCCGCCCGTGCCGGATGGGTCACGACGCAGATCGCGGCGCCGTCGTTCTGCCCGGAGGCGTTGCCCGCGGTGACGGTGGCCTCCGGGTCGTCGCGGCCCAGCACCGGGCGCAGCGCGGCGAGCACCTCGACCGTGGAGTCCGGACGGATGTGCTCGTCCTGATCGACCACCGTGTCGGACTTCCGTCCCTTCACCGTCACCGGGACGAGCTCGTCGGCGAACCGGCCCGCCGCCTGCGCGGCCGCCGCCCGCTGGTGGCTGCGCACGGCGAACTCGTCCTGCTCCTCGCGCGGGATCGAGTATTCCCGGCGCAGGTTCTCGGCCGTCTCGAGCATCCCGCCGGGCACCGGATGGTTCACCCCGCCCGCGGTGACGCGGCCGCGGGCCAGCGCGTCGTGCAGCATCACGCCCGGCCCGCCCTTGACCCCACGGCGCATGCCCGTCGAGTAGAACGGCGCGTTGGACATCGACTCCGCGCCACCGGCGAGGACGACCTCGGCCGCGCCCGTCTGCACCTGCATCGCCGCGTAGATCACGGCCTGCAGTCCGGAGCCGCAGCGGCGGTCGATCTGGATGCCACCCGCGGTGACCGGCAGACCGGCGTCGAGCGCGACGACCCGGCCGATCGCGGGCGCGTCCATCGTCGGGTAGCAGTGCCCGAGCACGACGTCGTCGACCGCCTCGCCCGGCAACCCCGTGCGCTCCAGCAGCGCCGCGACCACCGTCGAGGCGAGCACCTGCGCGGGGACGTCGCGCAGCGACCCCCCGAAACCCCCGACGGGGGTTCGCACCGGCTCGCAGATCACCGCGTCACGCATCGTCGCCCCTACCTCGATCCCGTCGACCGCCTGCCCGCGGACGGGCCCGGACGGACTGCTCAGACGTACTGGCGGGTCAGCCACTCCGCGACGAGCGCGGGCCGCTCCGACCCCTCGATCTCGATGGTCGCCTTCGTGGTGATCTGGACGCCACCGTCGACGTCTGTGACGTCCGCGATCTCGACGACGGCGCGCACCTTGCTGCCCACGGGCACCGGCGAGGTGAAGCGGACCCGGTTGAGGCCGTAGTTGATGCCCATCCGGGTGCCCTCGATCCGGTAGACCTGCCCGATCAGCACGGGCAGCAGCGAGAGGCTGAGGAAGCCGTGCGCGATCGTCGTCCCGAACGGACCGGCCTTCGCCTTCTCGACGTCGACGTGGATCCACTGGTGGTCCTCGGTGGCGTCGGCGAAGCCGTCGATGCGGCCCTGGTCGATGGTGAACCAGTCGCTCTCGCCGACGGTCGTCCCGACGGCCCCCTTCAGATCGTCCACACCGTTGAAGACGCGCATCTCCTGCCCTTCCCGCGAGGCTCCCGGGCGACCCCGGCCGATCCGGTCACCCTGCCACATCCGCGCACCGCCCCCGCCGCGGCGAGCGCCACACCTGCGGATCCGCTCTCGGTTCGCGATCGCACCACCGGGGGCACTATCGTGCGGCCTGCGACAGGGGCGTAGGGGCCGGGAGCCGCGGGGGCGGGGCACCGGTCCCGTCAGGGAAACGGTGGTGCCATGACGCATCGGGACGGGTGTGCCCGGACGTCCGCGGCACTCGCGGCGGACCCACCGTGACGGCCACCGATCCGCCCGATCCCGTCACCCCCCACCACGAGGGTGTTCCCTTCGGCGGTGCCGGCGCCCTCGCCGTCCAGCTGGCCCCGCGGCTGCACGCCGCGCTCCGGACGGCCGCGCCCGTCGTCGCCGTGCTCGACGAGGCCGAGCGTGCGGCCCTCGGCGCGGAGCTGGGCACGGCGGCGTCGGGCATCGAGTTCCTCGACCCCGCCGACGTCTACCGGGTCCCGGCGTTCACCGTCGCCGTGCGCTGGGCGCGGCTGAGCCGACGGGCCGAGCCGGGCGCGCGGGCGACGGTCGTCGGCCAACACGTCGCGCTGCCCGGCGGCGACGGTCCCGGCTACTGGGCGCGCCTGGACGCGGCGCTCGACGTCGCGCTCGCCGGGCTGCCCGTCGAGGTGCTCTGCCCGTTCCCCGACGGCGACGACGTGCTCTCCCGCACGACGCACCGCACGCTGCTCTCCGGCGGGCACTCCGTCCCCACGGCCGCGTTCCGCGAGCCGCTGGAGGTCGTCGCCGAGTTCCCCCCTCCGCCACCTCCCGACCTGGGTGAGCCCGGGGTCGTGCTGCCGTTCGGTCTGGAGGGCCTCGGCGGGCTGCGCCGCACCGTCGCGACCGTGGCCACCGACGGGGGGCTCCGGACCGAACGGGTCGCCGACTTCGTGCTGGCCGTCAACGAGATCGCCAGCAACAGCGTCGAGCACGGGCCCGGCTCGGGGACCCTGCGGATGTGGGTCACCGACGGCCAGGTCGTCGCCGAGGTGCACGACGCGGGCCGGCTGCGGGTGCCGTTCCCCGGGCTGGTGGCCCCGCCGCCGACGGGGGTGCGCGGGCGCGGGCTGTGGCTGGCCTCCGAGCTCTCCGACGTCCTGCAGGTGTGGAGCGACGCGGGGGGCACCGTCATTCGGGTGACCATGACTCTCTGACCTGCCACCGGCGGGCCCGGCGGCGGAGGATGTCGGGATGGACCCCGTCGCGCGCTTCGGCGCCCTCGTGGGCCGGGGCGAGCCCGACCTCGACGTCGGCGCGCTCGCCATCGCCGCGGGCGCCCAGCCGGGCCTGGACCCCGACCGCTGGCTGCGCGAGCTCGACCGGCTCGCGGCCGCCGTCCCGGCGGGTTCGGGCGTCACCGGCGTCCTGCGCGTGCTGTTCGAGGAGGAGGGCTTCACCGGCAACACGACGGACTACTACGACCCGCGCAACTCGCTGCTGCCGCACGTCCTGCGCCGGCGCACGGGCATCCCGATCACGCTCGCCGTCGTGACGATCGAGGTGGGCAGGCGGGCCGGGGTACGGCTGCAGGGCGTGGGCATGCCCGGGCACTTCCTGGTCCGCGAGGCCGAGACCGGGGTCCATGTCGACGTCTTCTCCGGCGGCCGGCTGCTCGACGACGCGGACTGCGAGCGGCTGTTCCGGGCGTCGACGGGATCGGCGACGCGCTCGGTGCGGTTCAGCCGCGACCTCATGCCCGTCGCGACGAACCGCCAGATCCTCGTCCGGATGCTGGAGAACCTGCGCGGCGTCTACGGCAGGCGCAGGCGCCCCGCCGACCTGGAGTGGGTGCTGCGGATGCGGCTGGCCGTCCCCGGCGCCCCGGAGACCGCGATCCCGCTGCTCGTCGAGCTGGCCGACGCGCTCGGCAAGCAGGCGCGCTGGCCCGAGGCCGCCACGCTGCTGCGCGACGCCGCCGACGACCCCGAGGCGCCGCTCGAGCCGGCGCAGCGCGACGCGCTGCGGGAGACGGCGCGTGCCCAGCTGGCGAACCTGAACTGAACGTCGCGTCCGGGCGGGTGGGGCTGCTCTCGTCCGGCGGTCGGCACGGGCGCCCTCGCCTACCGTGGAGCCGTGGCATCCTCGCGCAGGCTCAGGGCTCTGATCACCAACGACGACGGGATCGACTCCCCGGGCCTCTGGGCGCTCGCCGACGCCACCCGCGACGCCGGCTTCGACGTCGTCGTCGCGGCGCCGCACCGCGACGCCAGCGGTGTCGGCGCCTCGGTCTTCGCGGTCCGTGGCGAGGACGGCGTGGCCGTGCACCCGCGCGAGCTGCCCGGGCTCGACGGCGTTCCCGCGTACGCGGTCGAGGGGCACCCGTCGTTCATCGTCTACGCCTCCGGCCGCGGCTGGCTCGAGCCGAAGCCCGATCTCGTCGTCTCCGGGATCAACCTCGGTGCCAACGTCGGACGGTCGGTGCTGCACTCGGGCACGGTCGGCGCCGCGCTGACGGCGGGCCTGCAGGGCTGGTACGGACTCGCGGTGTCGCTCGACACCGGCTGGACCCCGCCGGAGCACCCGCACTGGGAAGCCGCGACGGCCGGCCTGCCCGAGGTGTTCGACCTGCTGCTCTCCCGCGATCCCGGGACGGTCCTGTCCTACAACGCGCCCGACGTCGATCCCGCCGCGCTGCGCGAGCTGCGGGAGGCGGAGCTGGCCGAGTTCGGCACGGCGCAGGTCGTCGTCGAGCACCGGGAGGCCGGACCGGGCGGCGCGACGCACGGGACGCTGCGGTCGTCGCTGCACGAGGTGGGCGAGCAGCCGTCGCCGACCAGCGACGTGGGGCTGCTCGCCGCGGGCCACCCGACGGTGACGGAGCTGCGGTCGGTGGCCGCCGTCCCCGGTGTCCTGGGCGGGGTGGTCGTCACGTCGGCGCACTGAGCCGACCGCGTAGCGTGGCCTTCGGTCACGCTACGTGTCTACGCACCCCCGGATCGTGACACGGGTGTGGCGCAGGGCACCATCTGCGAATGGACGCAGCGTGGAGCCGCGCCGAGTGGGCGACGCACTTCTCCCGCACGGTGGCCGAGGAGATTCGTCTCGGGATCCGGTCGGGCGTTCTCACCTGGGCCGAGGCCGACGAGTTGCTCGCGCGCCTGCGCGTCGTCGTCGACCAGGCGCTGGAACCGATCAGCTGACGCGCCGCGGACCGGGTGCTCCTCGGCGCCGGTCGGTGCTCGGCGCCGGTCAGTGCTCGTCGCCGCCGGTGAGCTTCTCCTCGAGGTCGTCGGCGACCGCGACGACGACCCGGAACGGCCTGTCGAAATCGCCGAGCTCGGCGTCGGCCAGCGGCACGGAGTGCCGGAACACCGCGACGCCGTCGGTGGCCGCGACCCCGCCGACCACCGACGCGCTCGCGAGGGTCAGCAGCTCGGCGAGGTCGACGTCGGCCACGCGGCAGATCGGCGAGGAGATCTGCGCCCACGCGTGCCCGTCGTCGCCCACGACCTGACGCACGACGACGAGCTGGGTGCGCTCGCCCCTCGTCGGCAGGTTGAACCAGAGCTCCTCGTCGCTCTGGCGCATGATCTCGTAGCGCACACGGACGTAGGACACGAGATCGTCCCAGCTGGCCACGTCGGCTCCTCCCGGTCGTCGCGGCGACGGTACCGCGGGCCCGCTACAGCCCGAGCTGGCGGGCGATCAGCATCTTCTGGACCTCGGACGTGCCCTCGCCGATCTCGAGGATCTTGGCGTCGCGGTAGAAGCGGCCGACGGGGAACTCGTTCATGAAGCCGTAGCCGCCGAAGATCTGCGTCGCGTCACGGGCGTTGTCCATCGCGGCGTTCGACGACACCAGCTTCGCGATCGCCGCCTCCTTCTTGAACGGCTTGCCGGCCTGCATCTTCGCCGCCGCGGCGTACCAGGCCAGCCGCGACGTGTGCGCCCGCGACTCCATCTCGGCGATCTTGAACTGGATCGCCTGGTAGCTCCCGATCGGCTGGCCGAACGCCTCGCGCTCGTGGGCGTAGCGCACCGACTCGTCGACACAGCCTTGCGCGAGCCCGGTGCCCAGCGCGGCGATCGCGACGCGGCCCTCGTCGAGGATCGACAGGAACTGCGCGTAGCCACGGCCGCGCTCGCCGAGCAGGTTCCCGGCGGGGACGCGGCAGTCGTCGAAGGACAGCTCGTGGGTGTCCGAGGCGTTCCAGCCGACCTTGGAGTACTTCGGTGCCACCGTGAACCCGGGCGTCCCCGACGGCACGATGATCGCCGAGATCTCCTTCTTGCCGCCCTCGCGCTCGCCGGTGATCGCGGTGACCGTCACCAGCGAGGTGACGTCCGTGCCGGAGTTGGTGATGAACGACTTCGAGCCGTTGATGACCCACTCGTCGCCGTCGAGGCGGGCGGTGGTCCGCGTGGCGCCCGCGTCGGAGCCGCCGCCGGGCTCGGTGAGGCCGAACGCGCCGAGCTTGGTGCCGGCGACCAGGTCGGGCAGCCAGCGGGCCTTCTGCTCGTCGGTGCCGAAGCGGTAGATCGGCATCAGGCCGAGCGAGACACCCGCCTCCAGGGTGATCGCGACGGACGAGTCGACGCGCCCCAGCTCCTCCAGCGCGATGCACAGGGCGGTGTAGTCGCCGCCCATGCCGCCCAGGTCCTCGTCGACGGGCAGGCCGAACAGGCCCATCCGGCCCATCTTCGCGACGAGCTCGTACGGGAACTCCTCGCGCTCGTAGAACTCCCCGATGACGGGGGCGACGTCCTTGCGCGCGAAGTCCTCGACCGTGCGACGCAGGGCCTCCTGCTCCTCGCTGAGCTCGAGATCCACCGCTTACTCCTCCTCCGTGTCCACGTTGAGCAGCACCGCGTCCTTCGCGACGGCCGCGCCCGCCCGGGCGCGCAGGTCGCGGACCACACCGTCGACCGGTGCGGTGAGCACGTGCTCCATCTTCATCGCCTCGACCACGACCAGCCGCTGACCCGCGACGACGGTGTCACCCTCGGCGACGTCGACCACCGTCACGGTGCCGGGCATGGGACTGACGACGGGTCCGCCGCCGGCCGCGGCGTCGGCACGGGCCGCCTCGAGCCGTCCCTGCTCGCGCACGGCCCAGGTGTACCCGTCCCGGCCGATCCACAGCGTGCCGTCGTCGGCGCGCGCTGCCCTGTACCGCCGGCTGACACCCCCCTGTGCGTGGCGATAGTCGCCACGGCGACCATCGCCACTCACGACCTCTGTACAGGTCTGCACCGGCTCGTCGGAAGCGATCGCCAGCGACGCGTCGGCCGCGCGGCCACGGGCCCGGACCTCGACCGGGTCGTGGCCCGCGACGAGCAGGGTGCGCGTCGTCGCGGCGGGGTCGCCGAGGCGCCAGCCGCCCGGGATGTCGAAGGGGTCGACGACGGGTCCCGCGGGCTCGAGACCGAGCAGGGTCACGCCGGTGGCGACACCGAGGACGTCGGCGGGCAGGTCGGCGGTGGTCCAGTCCTCGAGCCGGCGGCCGACGAGGCCGGTGTCCAGGTTCGCGGCGCGGACGTCGTCGTCGGCGAGCAGGGTGCGCAGGAAGCCGATGTTGGTGCCCAGACCCAGCAGCGTGGTGTGGGCGAGGGCGGTGTCGAGGCGGCGGATCGCCTCGTCGCGGTCGGCACCGTGGGCGATGACCTTGGCGAGCATGGGGTCGTAGTCGGAGCCGACGACGCCGCCGGCCTCGATGCCCGCGTCGACCCGCACACCCGGGCCGGTCGGCGTCTCGAACGCGAGCACGCGCCCGCCCGTCGGGAGGAACCCGGCGGCCGGGTCCTCGGCGTAGACGCGGACCTCGATCGCGTGCCCCTGCAGCGAGACGTCGTCCTGCGTGAGGGGGAGCCGCTCGCCCGCCGCCACCCGCAGCTGCAGCTCCACCAGGTCGAGACCGGTGACCAGCTCCGTGACCGGGTGCTCGACCTGCAGCCGGGTGTTCATCTCCATGAAGAAGAACTCGTCCGGCCGGTCGCCGCCCACGATGAACTCGACGGTCCCCGCGCCGGTGTAGCCGACCGACCGGGCCGCCTCGACCGCCGCCGCGCCCATCCGCTCCCGCTGCTCGGGCGTGAGCAGCGCCGACGGCGCCTCCTCGACGATCTTCTGGTGCCGGCGCTGCAGCGAGCACTCGCGTTCGCCCAGGTGCACGACGGTGCCGTGGGCGTCGGCCAGCACCTGGATCTCGATGTGCCGCGGCGTCGTGACCAGCCGCTCGACGAGCAGGGTGTCGTCGCCGAACGCGCCCTTCGCCACGCGCCGCGCGCCGACGATGGCGTCGGCGAGGTCCTCGGCGCGGTGCACCTCGACCATGCCCTTGCCGCCGCCGCCCGCGGACGGCTTGAGCAGCACCGGGTAGCCGATCTCGTCGACGGCGGCGGCGAGGTCGTCGTCGGAGAGGCCGGCGCCGTCGGAACCGGGGACGACCGGCACCCCCGCCTTCGCGACGGTCTGCTTGGCGCGGATCTTGTCGCCCATCGCCTCGATCGCCGACGCCGGTGGGCCGACGAACACGATCCCGGCGGCCTCGCACGCCGCCGCGAACGCGGTGTTCTCCGACAGGAAGCCGTAGCCGGGGTGGATCGCCTCCGCGTCCGTCGCGCGGGCGGCCTCGATCACGCGCTCGATCGAGAGGTAGCTCTCCGCCGCGGCGGCGGGCCCGATCCGGACTGCGACGTCGGCCGCCGCGACGTGCGGGGAGCCCGCGTCGGCGTCGGAGTACACCGCGACCGACCGGATGCCCAGCCTGCGCAGGGTGCGGATGACCCGCAGCGCGATCTCGCCGCGGTTGGCGACCATCACCGTGCCGAACACAGGACCTCCTCGTGGCCGACGCCTCGTGCAGGAACGGCACTTTCCCGCAACTGGGCTGCGGGAAAGTGCCGTTCCTGCAGCTCGGGGAGCCTGATGCGCACGGCGCTCACATCCGGAAGACGCCGAACGCGGGATCCCCGAGGGGCGCGTTGGCGGCGATCGAGAGGGACAGGCCCAGCACGCGGCGGGTGTCGGCGGGGTCGATGACGCCGTCGTCCCACAGCCGGGCCGAGGAGTAGTAGGGGTGGCCCTGCGTCTCGTACTGGGCGCGGATCGCATCGGGGTCGGCGGTGCCGACGGTGCCGAGCACGGTCGCGGCCTGCTCGCCGCCCATGACGGAGATTCTGGCGTTGGGCCACATGAACAGGAACCGGGGCGAGTAGGCCCGGCCGCACATCGCGTAGTTGCCGGCGCCGAACGACCCGCCGATGACGACGGTCAGCTTCGGCACCCGCGTCGACGCGACGGCGGTGACCATCTTCGCGCCGTTCTTGGCGATGCCGCCCGCCTCGTACTCGCGCCCCACCATGAAGCCGGAGATGTTCTGCAGGAACACCAGCGGGACGCCGCGCTGGTCGCAAAGCTCGACGAAGTGCGCACCCTTCACCGCGGACTCGCTGAAGAGGATGCCGTTGTTGGCGACGATCCCGACCGGATGGCCGTGGATGCGCGCGAAGCCGGTGACGAGCGTCGTGCCGTAGCCGGCCTTGAACTCGTGGAACCGCGACCCGTCGACGATCCGCGCGACGACCTCGCGCACGTCGTAGGGGGTGCGGGTGTCGGTCGGCACCATCCCGTAGAGCTCGGCGGGGTCCACCACCGGCTCCTCGGTGGGCACGACGTCCCACGGCCGCGGAGCGCGTGGCCCCAGGGTGGCGACGATCGAGCGGACGATCGCGAGGGCGTGCGGGTCGTCGTCGGCGAGATGGTCGGTGACGCCGGAGACGGTGGAGTGCAGCTCGCCGCCGCCCAGCTCCTCGGCGGTGACGACCTCGCCCGTCGCGGCCTTCACCAGCGGCGGACCGCCCAGGAAGATCGTGCCCTGGTTGCGGACGATGACGGCCTCGTCGCTCATCGCCGGGACGTACGCCCCGCCCGCCGTGCAGGATCCCATGACCGCGGCGATCTGCGGGATGCCGAGGCCCGACATCGTGGCCTGGTTGTAGAAGATGCGCCCGAAGTGCTCGCGGTCCGGGAAGACGTCGTCCTGCTGCGGGAGGAACGCGCCGCCGGAGTCGACGAGGTAGATGCAGGGCAGCCGGTTGTGCAGGGCCACCTCCTGCGCACGCAGGTGCTTCTTGACCGTCATCGGGTAGTAGGTGCCGCCCTTGACGGTGGCGTCGTTGGCGACGATCACGCACTCCCGCCCGGACACCCGGCCGACGCCGGTGATCATCCCGGCACCCGGCGCGTCGCCGCCGTAGAGCCCGTGGGCGGCCAGCGGGGAGAGCTCCAGGAACGGCGACGACGGGTCCAGCAGCGCGTCGACGCGGTCGCGCGGGAGGAGCTTGCCGCGTTCGACGTGCCGCGTCCGGGCCCGCTCCGAACCGCCGAGCCGGGCGGTCGCGAGGGTCGCGGCGAGGTCGGCGACGAGGTCGCGGTGCGCGGCGGAGTTGCGCCGGAACGACTCGGAGGTGGGGTCGGCCGCGGTTCCCAGCACGGGGGCCACCCCCCGGACGTCGGTGTCGAGCGACGTCATGGACACCCTCCTCGGTTAGCGATCGTTAACATGTTAGCGATTGTTAACGTCGGGCGCCAGGGCCACCGGGGACGTGCGAGGAGCGCCACCCCGCCGGATTTCTGCGTCCCGCAGGATTCGACGACCGGGAAACGGGCATACAGCGTCGAGCGCGCCACAGCGACGCGCCAGGAGAAGGAGGCCCACATGGCTCCGAAGACCACGTCATCGCCCGAGGACTCCGAGGTCCTCACGGTCGTCACCGGGCCGCGCGGCACGAGTTACGAGTGCCCCGACCTGGCGACGCTCGACCGGCATCTCACCACCCTCTGCGCCCGGATCCGCCAGGCGACGCCGCAGTTCCCCAGCCTCGCCAGAGCCTTTCGCGACGACATCGACGTCCTGCTCGACCGGCGTCGCTGGCTCGAGCTGACCTCGGCCTGAGCGCAGCCCCGACCCGCGAGCCGACGCGCCGCCCGCCGGCCGCACCCGTCGCGAGGCCGCGGCCACACCCCCTGCGTTAGCGGTTGCTAACCGGCTACGCTGCGCCGATGGCCGTTCCGACGGGTGCCGCCACCGGCCGGCGCGAGCAGATCCTCACCGTCGCGGCCCGGCTGTTCGCCAGGCACGGGTTCCACGGCGTGAGCATCGCCGACCTCGGCGCGGCGGTGGGCGTCAGCGGCCCGGCGCTGTATCGGCACTTCCCCGGCAAGGAGGCGCTGCTCGCGGAGATGCTCGTCGGAATCAGCGAGCACCTGCTGGCCGGCGGCCGCGAACGCGCCACCGTCGACGGCGACGCCCGGGCCACGCTCGAGGCACTCGTCGACTTCCATCTCGACTTCGCGCTGACCTCGCCCGACCTGATCGTCGTGCAGGACCGCGACCTCGCGAACCTGCCCCCCGAGCCGCGGCGCAGGGTTCGCCTGCTGCAGCGCACCTACGTCGAGATCTGGGTGGACGTGCTGCGGGAGATCACCCCCGGGCTGACGCCCGAGGCCGCCCGCATCGCGGCGCACGGCGCGTTCGGGCTGCTCAACTCGACCCCGCACAGCGGTGCGCGCGGCAGCACCCGCGAGGTCGCCGCGCTCCTGCGCGGCATGGCCCTCACCGCCCTGACGACGCTTCCCGCGGCCTGACCACCCGGCCGCCGAGCCCACCCGCCCGCTTCCCCCTCGCGCGACAGGCTGCTGCCCGCCACCCGAGCGCAACCTCACCGCTGCCCACAGCCCCGGCGACGACCGCCAGGTTGCGGCCGGCCATCCCCGCGCAACCCCACTGCTGCCCACCGCCCCGGCAACGACCGCCAGGTTGCGGCCGGCTATCCCCGGACGACCTCGCTGCTGCCCTCGGCCCGGTCGGCGGCCGACAGAGGGAGCTCCCGGGCGACCCGCGCGCCGCCGACCAGCAGCCGCAGGCCGTTGAGGCAGACCACGACGGTGGAGAGCTCGTGCCCGGCGACCCCCAGGACCAGCGGCAACGTCCCCACCAGGTCCCAGGTCACCAACCCGGCGATCACTGCGCCGGCGACGACGAGGTTCGCCCGGGCGACGCGGGTGGCCCGGCGAGCGAGCTCGACGAGCGCGGGCAGCACGGCCATGGGGTCGCGCAGCAGCACGCCGTCGCCGGCCTGCACGCTCAGGGCGCTCGCACCCGCCCCGACCGCGAGCCCGACGTCCGCGACGGCGAGCAGGGGCGCATCGTTGACGCCGTCTCCCGCCGCGAGGACGGTCCGCCCGTCGCGCCGCCAGGCCTCGACGACGTCGGCCTTGTCGTCGGGAAGCAGTCCGGAGCGGACGTCGACGAGGCCGAGCCGCGCGGCGACCGCGGCCGCGGGGCGCGCGGCGTCCCCGGTGAGCAGGACGGGGGCCGCGCCGGTGAGGCGGGTGAGCGCGTCGACGGCGGACGCGGCGCCGGGGCGCACGTCGTCGGCGATGCCCAGTACTCCCCGGACCTCCCCGTCGACGCTCACGACGACGGCCGTCGCCCCCGAACCCTCGACGTCCTCGACCGCCCCGGCCGGACCGATCCAACCGGCCGGACCGGCCGCATCGCCCCGCGACGGGCGGCCGACCGTCACCTCCCGCCCGCCGACCGTGGCGCGGACCCCGATTCCCGGCTCGGCCACGAAGGCACTCGCCGCCGGGACGGTCAGCCGCCGGCGCTCGGCCTCCTCGCGGACCGCGCGCCCCAGCGCGTGCTCGCTCCCGGCCTCCGCCGCGGCGGCCAGCGCGACGAGCCCGTCGGGATCGGCGGCGCGCACCGTCACGACGCGTGGCCTACCCGTGGTCAGGGTCCCCGTCTTGTCCATGGCCACGGCGTCGACGGCCGCGAGCGCCTCGACGACGGTCGCGTCGCGCAGCAGTGCCCCGCGCCGGGCGGCGACGGCGATCGCGGCGAGCAGCGGCGGCATCGTCGCGAGCACGACGGCGCAGGGCGACGCGACGATCATGAACGTCATGGCCCGCAGCAGGGTCGGCTCGAACGCGGCCCCGAACAGCAGCGGCACCCCGAGCAGCGCGAGCGTCACCACGACGACGCCGACCGAGTAGGGCTGCTCGATGCGCTCGATCAGCAGCTGCCGCCGCGATGCCGAGTCCGTGGCACGCTGCACCCGCTCCCGGATGCCGGCGACGACCCAGTCCCGGGGCTCGCGCGTCACCCGTACCCGCAGCACCCCGGTGCCGTTGACCGTGCCGGCGTGCACGGCGGTCCCGATCCCGGCCGCCCGCGGCAAGGGTTCGCCGGTCAGGGACGCGGTGTCGATCTCGCTCGCCCCGTCGACGACCTCGCCGTCGGCGGGGACGCGGTCGCCGGGCCGGACGAGGACGACGTCGCCGACGCGCAGGTCGCGGGCGGGGACTCGGGTCTCGCCGCTGTCGTCGACCCGGACCGCCGTCTCGGGCGCGAGGTCGAGCAACGCCTCGATCCCGCGCCGGGTCCGCGCGGTCATGACGGCCTCCAGCGCGCCCGACGTCGCGAAGATGACGACGAGCAGGCCGCCGTCGAACGGCTGCCCGATCGCCGCCGCGGCGAGCGCGGCCACGACCATCAGCAGGTCGACGTCGAGCTTGCCGTGCCGCAGCGCTCGCAGGCCCGACCAGGCCGGTTCCCATCCGCCCGCGGCGTAGCAGACCACCCAGGCGACGACGGTCAGCGCGGCGGGCGCGCCCAGCAGCTGACCGGGGGCGGCGACGGCGAACGCGGCGAGCGCGCACACGGCGGAGCGGATCTCAGGGAGCACTCACCTACTATCTGCGTATACACGCAGATACGCAATCAGAGAGAGAATGCCCTCAGAGCAGCCCGGCGCGCGTCAACCGCTCCTCGTACAGGTCGAGCGCCTCCTGTTCGTCGGACGCCTCGGCCTCCGACCGCTCCCACAGGTCGCCGAGATCGACCGATGCCCGCGCGAGCCGCTCCGCCCACGCCGCGGCGTCGCGCCGCCAGTAGCCGATCACCCCGTACGAGCCCGACGGCAGCCGCAGCTCGTGGCGCAGGTACCGGCGGACCGCCCGGGTCGCGGCCGCCTCCCCGGCGACGTAGACGTACCCCGGCCCCTCGGGGATCTCGACCTCACGGGCGAGCCGTTCGAGCTCGGACGCGCCGTGCCGGACGCCGGGGTTGTGGACCCACCTGACCTCGGCGTTCGGGAGCTCCTGCTCGTCGTCGGCCGTCGACACCTCGGCGACGACCAGCGTGCGCAGACCGGCGGGAGCCTCCTCGGCGATCCGCCCGGCGGCCGGCAACCCGGTCGTGTCGACGAGCAACAGCTGCCACCGGACGTCGGCGGGCCGGACGAACCAGCTGTTGCGGTAGGTGACCGAGAGCAGGTCGCCCACCTCGGCGCGGCGCAGCCAGGAGGTGGCCGCGCCGCCCTCGTGCGCGATCACGTCGACGGTGAGGCGGGTGCCCTCGACCCGCCGGACCGTGTACCAGTGCCCGCGCTCGGCATCGGGCTCCGCGACGTGCGATCCCGCGGCGGGGAAGTTCAGCACGCAGCCCTCGTCCGGGACCCCCAGCGTCGTGAAGCCGGGGACGTCGAGGTGGACGCGCGTGATCGACGGCGACAGCGCGGTCACGTCGAGCACGCGGGCCTGCAGGGCTTCGGTCATCGATTACCTCCTGCGCGACCCACGGGCGCGGACCCGTGCCGCGCGACGTCGTGCGATCGAGCGGGGCAGAGGGCAGGGGTCAGGCGCCGGCGGCGCCTTCCATCTGTTCGATCAGGCTCTTCGGCCGCATGTCCGTCCAGTTGGCCTCGATGTGGTCGAGGCACTCCTGGCGCGACGCCTCCCCGAAGACGACCGTCCAGCCGTCCGGGACGACCGCGAACGTGGGCCACAGGGAGTACTGGCCCTCGTCGTTGATCAGGGCGTAGAAGACGCCGCCCTCGTCGTCGAACGGATTACCGGACATCTGTGCGGTCCCTTCGGTCTGGATCGCGCCGGGGTCGACGTGATTGAGGTTAGCCTAACCATCACTCATGGCCGCCTCGTGCACCTTTCGAGTGATTTGCCCGCCGGGCCCGCCCGGGCCGGTTCCGCACCGGACGATGCGGGCGAACCAGGACGCCGGAACAGTTCGTCAGATGGGCGATGACCGCTAGACTCCGCCTCGTGCACGACGGCATCGCAGGCTTCGACATGCCCGATCCGGACGAGGTCCGCCGGGCTGCCGACGCGTTGCGCCTGCTGGCCGACCCGACCCGGATCAAGATCCTCTGGGCGCTGCTGCAGGGCGAGTCGAACGTCGCCTGCCTGGCCGAGCTCGTGGGGTCGCAGCCCGCCGCGGTCAGCCAGCACCTCGCGAAGCTCCGGCTCGCGGGGCTCGTCGAGGGCCGTCGCGAAGGCACGTTCGTCTACTACACGGCGCCCGACGAGCGCGTCCGCCGGTTGCTCACCGAGGCCCTCGGCCAGCCGGTCGCACCCTCCTGAGGCCCGTGGGGGGTGGCGTCGGTCACCCCTGGCGGAGCACGATGGGCCCCGACGTCGTTCCCAGCGTGGCGAGCGGACCACCACGCGAGGGGATCCGACGATGAACCAGGCCACGACGTACCCGCACCCCGGCGCCCCCGTCCCGGGCACGGCGCAGGCGGTCGCCGCGGGCGTCGTCTCCGAGTCCGAGCACGAGGCCCTGCGCCACGACATCCGCCGGCTCTCCACGATGCTCGGCCGCACCGTCGCGCGGCAGGCGGGCGAGGAACTGCTGGAGCTGACCGAGGCCGTCCGCCGGCTCGCGCGGACGGCCGTCACCACCGGCGGCGCGACCGACGCGGAGATCGCGCGGCTGCTCTCCGGCCTCGACGCGCCGACGACGGTCACCCTCGCCCGCGTCTTCTCCCAGTACTTCCAGCTCGCCAACATCGCCGAGCAGCTGCACCGGTCGCGCGAGCTGCGGATCCTGCGCCCACGCGACGAGCGGCCGCTGCGTACCGTCATGCGCAGGCTCGCCGCCGAGGCCGACCACGACGCCGTCGAGGAGGTCCTCGCCCGGGCCGAGCTGGCGCCGGTCTTCACCGCACACCCGACGGAGTCGTCGCGGCAGTCGGTGCTGCGGATCCTGCGCCGGATCGCCGAGCTGCTGGCCGACGAGGCACCCGACGACGAGCTGCACGCGATGGTCGACGCGTTGTGGCAGACCGACGAGATCCGGCCCGGCGCCCCGACCGTCGCCGACGAGGCCCGCGCCATCGGCTGGTACCTCGAGCAGCTGGGCCGCCGCGCCGTGCCCGACCTGGTCGCGGAGCTGGAGGCGCAGGCGCGGCACGCCGGGTTCACCGTTCCGGCGGGGGCGCGGCCGATCGCGCTGGGCACCTGGGTGGGCGGCGACCGCGACGGCAACCCCAACGTCACGCCGGCCGTGTCGGCGGAGGTCATGCGCCTCTACGCCGACCGGGCCCTGCGCATCCACCGCGAGCTGGTCGACGCGCTCGTGCACGAGCTGAGCGTGTCGACGCGCGTGGTCGAGGTGTCCGAGGAGCTCACCGCGTCGCTGGAGCGCGACCGCGAGGCGATGCCCGACGTGCACGAGCGTTTCATCCGGCTCAACGCCTTCGAGCCCTACCGGCTCAAGACCAGCTACATCCTGGCGCGCCTCGACCACACGGCCGACCGCGTCGAGCACGGCCTCCCGCACGTCCCGGGCCGCGACTACGCCGACACCGACGCCTACGTCGCCGACCTGGAGGCCATCGACCGGTCGCTGCGCGCCAACCTGGGCGAGCGCATCGCCGCGGGCAGGCTCGCCCGGGTGCTGCGCACCGCGAAGGCGCTGGGCCTCGCGCTCGCCGCACTCGACGTCCGTGAGCACGCCGCCGCCCACCACGAGGCGCTGACCGCGCTCTACGCCCGCATCGAGGAGCACGAGACCCCCTACGACCAGCTCGACCGCCCCGCGCGCACCGCGTTGCTGGCCGCGGAGCTGGGCGAGGGCAGACCGCTGGCGCCCCGGCACGGCACGCTGCCCGAACCGGCCGACCGCGTCATGGCGACGTTCGACATGCTCCACGACGCCCAGCACCGCTACGGCCAGGACGCCGCCCACACCTACATCATCTCGATGTGCCAGGGCGTCGACGACGTGCTCGCCGTCGCGGTGCTCGCCCGCGAGGCCGGCATGATCGACCTGTCGACTGCGGTGGGCCGCTCGTCGCTCGACGTCGTGCCGCTGTTCGAGACGGTCGAGGAGCTGTCGCGGGCGGGAGAGCTGCTCGACGAGCTGCTCTCGGTCGGGCCGTACCGCCGGCACGTCGCGCAGCGCGGCGACGTGCAGGAGGTCATGCTCGGCTACTCCGACTCCAACAAGGGCGCGGGCATCACGACCTCGCAGTGGCGGATCCACCAGGCGCAGCGGCAGCTGCGCGACGTCGCCGCGGCGCACGGGGTGCGGCTGCGGCTCTTCCACGGCCGCGGCGGGTCGGTCGGGCGCGGCGGCGGTCCGGCGGGCGAGGCGGTCGCGGCGTCGCCGTTCGGCACCGTCGACGCGACGCTCAAGCTCACCGAGCAGGGCGAGGTCGTCTCCGACAAGTACTCGCTGCCCGAGCTGGCGCACGACAACCTCGAGATCCTGCTCGCGGCGATGCTCGAGTCGACGCTGCTGCACCAGGCCGCCCGCTGGCCGGCGGAGGTGCACGCGCGCTGGGACGAGGTCATGGAGTGCGTGTCCGGCGCGGCACAGGCGACGTACCGCAGGCTCGTCGAGGCCCCCGGGCTGCCCGAGTTCTTCACCACCGCCACCCCGGTCGACGAGCTGGGCAGGCTCAACGTCGGCTCGCGGCCCTCGAAGCGCCCGGGCCGCGGCGAGCGCCGGCTCGACGACCTGCGCGCGATCCCGTGGGTGTTCGGCTGGACGCAGACGCGGATGGTCGTCCCCGGCTGGTACGGGCTCGGCACCGGGTTGCGCGCCGCCCGGACCGCGGGCTACGGCATCGTCCTGGACGAGATGCGCGACTGGGGGTTCTTCGCCAACCTGCTCGGCAACGTCGAGATGACGCTGGCGAAGACCGACCTGCGCATCGCCCGACGCTACGTCGACGTCCTGGTCGCCGACCGCCACCGGCACCTGTTCGACGACATCCGCGCCGAGCACGAGCGCACCCTCGCCGAGGTGCTGCGCTGGAACCGGTCGACGACACTGCTGCACCGCCATCCGGTGCTGCGCAACACGTTGGCCGTGCGGTCGACCTATCTGGAGCCCTTGCACCACCTGCAGGTCCAGCTCCTCGCGCAGCGGCGCGCCGTCGAGGAGCCCGCGCCCGAGCTGCACCGCGCGCTGCTGCTGACGGTCAACGGCATCGCCGCGGGCCTGCGCAACACCGGCTGACCCGGGGGCCGGGCGTCGCGGGGTCACACCGCGTCGGCAAGGATCCGCGGGGTGACCGCGATCGACCTCAACTCCGACGTCGGGGAGTCCTACGGCCGCTGGACCCTCGGCGACGACGACGCGATGCTCGCCATCATCACCTCGGCCAACGTCGCGTGCGGGTTCCACGCCGGGGATCCCTCGACGTTGCGCGCCACCACCTCCGTCGCCGCCCACCGGGGTGTCGTCGTCGGCGCGCAGGTGGGCTACGGCGACCTCGCGGGGTTCGGCCGCCGCTTCGTCGACGTCGAGCCCGGTGCGCTGGCCGACGACGTGGTCTACCAGCTCGGCGCGCTCGACGGGATGTGCCGGGTGGCGGGGACCCGGGTGCGCTACGTCAAGCCGCACGGCGCGCTCTACAACGCGGTCGTACACCACGAGGGGCAGGCCGGGGCCGTCGTCGCCGCGGTCCGCGACTACGACCGTGACCTGCCGGTACTGGGGCTACCCGGGTCCGCTCTGCTGCGCGCCGCCGAGGCCGCGGGCCTGCGCGCGGTCCCGGAGGTGTTCGCCGACCGCGGCTACACCGCCGACGCGACGCTCGTCCCACGCTCCGAACCGGGGGCGGTGCTGCACGATCCCGAGGAGGTCGCGCAGCGGGTGCTACGGATGGTCACCGACGGGGTGGTGCGCAGCGTCTCGGGTGCCGACGTCGCCGTCCGCGGCGACTCCGTCTGCGTGCACGGGGACTCCCCGGGCGCGGTCGACATGGCGACGGCGGTCCGCGCGGCTCTCGACGGGGCCGGCGTCACGGTGGCGGCGTTCGTATGACGGCGCGCCGGGGCGGGCACCGGCCGGCCGTGGTCGTCCGGTGACGGCCGTGGTCGTCCGGTGAGGGCGCTGCCCTGCGGTGACGCCGCGGTGTTGTTCGAGGTCGGGACGCTCGACGAGGCCGTCGCGCTCGCGGCCGCCGTGCGCGCCGGGCAGCTGCCGAGGGTGGTCGACGTCGTGCCCGCGGCCCGGACGGTGCTCGTCGTCACCGAGCCGGGCACCGATCTCGCGGCGTTGCGCCGCACCGTCGCCGGCCTCCCGCTCGACGCCGCCGCGACCGCCCGGGGCGACGCCGCGCCGGTCGAGATCCCCGTCGTCTACGACGGGCCCGACCTCGACGAGGTCGCCTCGCTCACGGGGCTCTCGCCCGCCGGGGTCGTCGCCGCCCACACCGGGACGCCGTGGCGGGTGGCGTTCGCGGGGTTCGCGCCGGGGTTCGCCTACCTCGTCGGCGGCGACCCGCGGCTGCGGGTCCCGCGCCGCGCGGAGCCGCGCACGAGCGTCCCGGCCGGGTCGGTCGGGCTGGCGGGCGAGTTCTCCGGCGTCTACCCGCGCTCGACGCCCGGCGGCTGGCAGCTGCTCGGCCGTACCGACGCGACGTTGTGGGACATCCGTCGTGACCCGCCCGCGCTGCTCGGGCCGGGCGATCGGGTGCGCTTCGTCCCCGTCCAGGACCGCGGGGTGCGGCCGTGACCCTCACCGTGCTCGCGACGGGCCCGCGGGCGCTCCTGCAGGACGAGGGGCGCCCCGGGCTCGCCGCGATCGGGGTGGGCCGGTCGGGCGCGGCGGACCGGGCGTCGTGGGCGCTGGGCAACCGGCTCCTCGCCAACGACCGGGGAGCCGCGTCGGTCGAGGTGCTGCTCGGCGGGCTCCGGCTGCGGGCCGAGCGCGCCGTCGTCGTCGCGGTGACCGGGGCGCCCGCGCCGGCCCTCGTCGACGGGAAACCGGTGGGGCACAACGCCCTCCTGCCGCTGCGGGCCGGTGCGGTGCTCGCGCTGGGCACACCCGACCGCGGGCTGCGGACCTACCTCGCCGTCCGTGGCGGCATCGCCGTCGACGAGGTGCTGGGCTCACGCAGCACCGACACGCTCTCCGGGATCGGGCCGCCCCCGCTGGCGGACGGCACCGTCCTCCCGGTCGGCCCCGAGCCACGGGAGCTCCCCCTGGTCGACATCGCGCCGGTCGCGCTCCCGGAGGCCGGCGTCGTGACGCTGCGCGTCGTCCCGGGCCCGCGCGACGACCAGCTGGCCGACCCCGACGCCCTGTTCGCGACGACGTGGACGGCGTCCGACCGCGGCGACCGGGTCGGGGTGCGGCTCACGGGCGGCCCGCTGCGCCGCCGCGACGACTCCGAGCTGCCCAGCGAGGGCCTGGTCCGGGGCGCGATCCAGCTCCCGCCGGGCGGCGAGCCGGTGCTCTTCCTCGCCGACCACCCGCTGACGGGTGGCTACCCCGTCGTCGGCGTCGTCCGCGACGCCGACGTCGACCGCGCGGCCCAGATCCGGCCCGGCCAGCCCGTCCGGTTCCGCCCTGCCTGATGGGAGCTGCGCGCAGGAGTCCCCTCACACTCCCGTGGGCCCCCGGGAGCGGGACAGGTGTGGTCATTTCGACGCCGCGCCGGTTAACGTTGCGGCACATCTGAAGACACGCGGGAGCTCGCACCGGAGCGGGCTGAGAGGGCGGCCAGGGCCGCCGACCGCAGAACCAGCCGGGTAATGCCGGCGAGGGAGGACGTCACATGACGCAGGACAGCTCCGTCCGGCCGCAGGTCACCACCGGCCCGATCACCGGATCGCACAAGGCGTACCTGCACGGGCCGCGGGGGATGCGGATTCCCGTGCGGCGCATCGCGTTGACCACGGGCGAGTCCCTCGACGTCTACGACACCTCGGGTCCGTACACCCACGACGCGGCCACCGCCGCCGCCCCGGCGGTCGACCTGCACGCCGGGCTGCCGGCACTGCGGGCGGACTGGATCGCCGAGCGGGAGCCGATCGGCGGCGCGGTCACCCAGCTCGCCTACGCGCGCGCCGGGATCGTCACGCCCGAGATGGAGTTCGTCGCGGTCCGCGAGGGAGTCGACGCGGAGCTGGTGCGGTCGGAGGTGGCCCGTGGGCGCGCGGTGATCCCGGCCAACCGGCGCCATCCCGAGACCGAACCGATGATCATCGGAAATCGGTTCCTGGTGAAGGTCAACGCCAACATCGGCAACTCGGCGGTGCGGTCGTCGATCGAGGACGAGGTCGAGAAACTGGTGTGGGCCACCCGGTGGGGCGCCGACACCGTCATGGATCTCTCGACCGGGTCGGACATCCACCGGACACGGGAGTGGATCCTGCGCAACTCGCCCGTGCCGGTCGGCACCGTGCCGATCTACCAGGCACTGGAGAAGGTGAACGGCGATCCGGCCGCGCTGAGCTGGGAGGTCTACCGCGACACGGTGATCGAGCAGTGTGAGCAGGGTGTCGACTACATGACCGTGCACGCGGGCGTCCTGCTGCGGTACGTGCCGCTCACCGCCGCGCGGGTCACCGGGATCGTCTCCCGCGGTGGGTCGATCATGGCTGCCTGGTGCCTGGCCCACCACCGCGAGTCGTTCCTGTACACGCACTTCGCCGAGCTGTGCGCGATCCTGCGCGCCTACGACGTGACGTTCTCCCTCGGCGACGGTCTGCGTCCGGGCTCGATCGCCGACGCGAACGACGAGGCCCAGCTGGCCGAGCTGCGCACCCTCGGCGAGCTGACGGCGATCGCGCGCGAACACGACGTCCAGGTCATGGTCGAGGGGCCCGGGCACGTGCCGATGAACAAGATCGTCGAGAACGTCGAGCTGGCCCGGCAGTGGTGCGACGAGGCGCCGTTCTACACCCTGGGCCCGCTGACCACCGACATCGCACCGGGCTACGACCACATCACCTCGGCGATCGGCGCCGCGCGGATCGCGCAGGCAGGCACGGCGATGCTCTGCTACGTCACGCCCAAGGAACACCTCGGGCTCCCCGACCGTGACGACGTCAAGACCGGCGTGATCAGCTACCGGATCGCCGCGCACGCCGCCGACCTGGCGAAGGGGCACCCGCAGGCCCAGGCCCGCGACGATGCGCTCTCCCGGGCCCGGTTCGAGTTCCGCTGGCACGACCAGTTCGCCCTCGCCCTGGACCCGGACACCGCGCGGTCGTTCCACGACGAGACCCTGCCGGCGGAGGCGGCGAAGTCCGCGCACTTCTGCTCGATGTGCGGACCGAAGTTCTGCTCCATGCGCATCAGCCACGACATCCGCGACCGGACCGGGGCCGCCGGCCCGGCCGGTGCGGAGGCCGTCGAGGCGGGGATGCGGCAGAAGGCCAGGGAGTTCGCGGACGCCGGTGGGCGGGTGTACCTGCCGGTGACCTCCGCCGGGCCGAGCACGACCGATCCGGCATCGACACCGTGACGATGCGCCGACCGGTCTGACGCCGGACGGGCGCGGCCCCCAGGCCACCCGGGGTCGCGCCCGCACCGGCCCGTCGAGCAGGGCGGGGAGAGGGTCAGGAGGGGCGGACGAGCTCCTGCAGCGCCCAGGTGTTGCCGTCGGGGTCGGCGAAGTAGACGAAACGTCCCCACGGCTGCTCGTCGACCTCCGAGCACTCGACCCCGCGTTCCCGCAGGTGGGCGTGGGCGTCGGCAGCGCTGGGCACGACCATCTGCACGCCCTTCTGCGAGCCGGGGGGCATCTCGGTGAGCCCGGTCCCGAAGCAGAACGAGCACGCCGAGCCCTGCGGCGTCACCTGGACGAACCGCAGGTCGTCGCTGACGACGTGATCGTGGTCGAGTGTGAAGCCCACGGTGTCGACGTAGAACGCCTTCGCCCGGTCGACGTCGGAGACCGGGACGGAGACGAGTTCGATGCGCCAGTCGTTGATCGCCATGAGTGGAACCCTACGGGGGCTTGCGGCCGGATCCTGACCACAAGTCGTGAGCGTTTGACCTTCACCCCGGGGCAAGGTCGACGCTGTCGCCATGGACGAGGACCTCCTGACCATCGGGGCCTTCTCGCGGGCCACGCTGCTCTCACCGAAGGCGTTGCGCCGCTATCACGAGTCGGGCCTGCTGGTGCCCGCGGTCGTCGACGCCCGGACCGGGTACCGCGGCTACACCCGGGTCCAGCTGGGCGACGCCGGCGTGATCCGGGCGCTGCGCGAGCTCGACGTGCCGCTGCTGCAGACGGGCGGGATCGCCTTCGACTGTGCCGACCCGACGAAGCTCGCCGGGTTCTGGGCGGCCGCGACCGAGCGGGAGGTGGACGGCAGCTCCAACGACGAGTTCGCGCTCGTCGGCCGCCCGGGTGAGGCGGGCGCAGTGCCGCCGATGCTCTTCGTGCGGGTGCCGGAGCCGAAGTCGGCGAAGAACAGACCCCGTGAGTGACGTTGCCGGCCATGGCACCGGCTATGACCGGCGGCGCCTCTCACGAGGGGTGGCCAGCGTCGTCGGCTCGCAGCGGCCGCGGAGGGTGACCGCGTCGCCGAGACCCCAGTGCGTTGCCTCGTCCGGGGAGGCCGACGCGACGGCGGCCGCCGACGCCAGTACCCGGCCGTCGGCCGACTTCGCCAGTTCGGTGAGGCGCGCCGCCTCGTTCACCGGGTCGCCGATCACCGTGTACTCGTAGCGACGCGGGTCGCCGACGTTGCCCGCCACCGCATCGCCGGCCGACACGCCGATCCCGGCAGCGGCGTCGGGCAGCTCGACGGCGAGCCGCGCGGCCAGCGTCCGGGCGGCGCGCAGGGCCTGCCCTGCGGGATCGTCGAGTGTCGCGGGGGCGCCGAAGACGGCGAGCGCGGCGTCGCCCTCGAACTTGTCGATCCAGCCGCCGCATTTCTCGACGACCTCGACGACGATCCCGAAGAACCGGTTGAGCAGGGCGACGACCTCGGTCGGCGGGCGGCGCGCGGCCAGCTCCGTCGAGCCGACGAGATCGACGAACAGCACCGCGACGTGCCGCACCTCGCCCCCCAGCTCGACCTCGTCCGCGGCCGCGGCGAGCGAGGCGACGTCGTGACCGACCTGGCGGCCGAACAGGTCGCGCAGCCGTTCGCGCTCGCGCAGCCCGTCGGTCATCGTGTTGAAGCCGGCCTGCAGCATGCCCAGCTCGGTGGCGTCGTAGACGGGGACGCGCGCGTCGAGGTCGCCGCGCTCGACGCGGTGCAGGGCCTGCCGCAGCGCCGCCACCGGGTCGGCGACGGCGCGGGCGGCGCCGACCGTGGTCAGGAAGCCCGAGAACAGGGCGACGAGCCCGACGGCGATCGCGATCGTCGCGAGCTGACCGGCCGGAACGTCGTCGAACACCAGTGCCGACACCGCGGCCAGGATCAGCCCGACGACCGGCACGGCCGTCCCCAGCGCCCAGAACAGCACCGACCGGACGAGCACGCCGAAGCGCATCCGCCGCCGCGGCGGGCCGTCGGCGAGCACCCGTGCGGCGGCCGGCCGCAGGATGCGTTCGGCGAGCAGGTACGACAGCGCGGCCGTCGTGATGCCGCCGAGCAGGATCGTCTCGCCGACGCTGAGCGCGAGCCGCCACGCGTACTGCAGGTTGATCAGCACGAACAGCACCGTCGCGACGAGCCACAGCACCGCCTGGACGGTCGCGAGCCGCAGCGGGCCGTAGAGCACGAGGCGCTGGTCGGCGCCGCGCCGGCGGGTGCGCAGCAGCAGGCCGCCCCACGCCAGGCCGATCGGGATGGAGACGAGCAGGTAACCGGCGAGGACGAGCAGGTTGACGGCGCGGATGCGGCCCGGGTCCTCGACCGGCCCGGTCGGCAGCACCCACGCGGCGAGCGCCACGACGATCGCCGTGCCGGTGAGGTTCGCGGCGGCGACGACGGCACCGAGCAGCAGCCGCAGGGGCCGGCCGACGACCGACCGCCCCGGCCTCACCGCTGCCGCCCCGGCATGGCGGGAGTCTAGGCCGAACGGCGCAGCGTCCCCCGCAGGTGCTCGACGCGCCCGGCCACCCCCAGGTCCCAGCCGCCGTCGACGCGCCGGGTCCGCAGCTCCACCCGCGACGGCAGTCGCAGCGGCTTGCGGAACTCGACGTCGTAGGCGACCGCGTCGTCGGTCCGGCCCTGCAGCGAGGCCACCGCCCTCGCGGCCGTCCACATGCCGTGGGCGATGGCCGTCGGGAACCCGAAGGCCCTGGCGGCCAACGGGTGCAGGTGGATCGGGTTGACGTCGCCGGACACCGCCGCGTACCGACGCCCGGCGTCGGCCGGGACACGCCACGCCGCGGCGACGGGCTCGTCGGAGACGTCGGGCAGCTCGTCGGCGGCGGCCGAGATCGCGCCGGGCGGAGGCGTCGCACCCCGCGCCAGGTACGTACTCCGGCCCGACCAGACGAGCGATCCCTCGACGGATATCGACGTGACCAGGTCGACCTGCGCGCCCTTCGGATGCGCGACGAACCGCTCCGCGTGCACGGCGGCGCGCAGCAGCTCGCCGGCGTCGATCGCCCGGGTGGCGACGATCCGGTTGCGCACGTGGACCAGCCCCGGCAGGGGCAGCGGGAACGTCCGTCGGGCCATCAGCTCGACCTGCAGCGCGAACCCCATGACGTGCGGGTAGGTCAGCGGCAGGGTGTCCGACAGCGCGAACCCGCAGACCCGCGCGTACTCGGCGACGTGGCCGCGGTCGACGAGCACGTCGTCGCGGACGACCTCGTCGGCGGGCAGTCCCGAGCCACGGCGGGGCAGCACCGCCCCGACCGCGGCCTTGGCGTACAACGGCGCGAGCGACATCAGGCCCCCAGCATCGACTGGCCGCACACCCGCACGACCTGCCCGTTCACCGCGCCCGACGACGCCTGGCCGAGCCAGCCGATCGTCTCGGCGACGTCGACGGGGAGGCCGCCCTGGCGCAGGCTGTTGACGCGCCGCCCGGCCTCGCGGGTGCCGAGCGGCATCCTCGCGGTCATCTCCGTCTCGATGAACCCGGGCGCCACGGCGTTGATCGTCGCGCCGTGCTCGGCGAACCGCGGCGCGAGGGCGCGCACCATGCCGATGATCCCGGCCTTCGACGCCGCGTAGTTCGTCTGGCCGCGGTTGCCCGCGATCCCGGTCTGCGACGACACGCACACGACCCGGGCGTCGGGACCGAGCAGGTCGGGCGCGGCGAGCAGGGCCTCGTTGATCGTCAGCTGGGCGCCGAGGTTGACGGCCAGCACCGCGTCCCACCGTTCGGCGTCCATGTTGGCCAGCAGCTTGTCGCGGGTGATGCCTGCGTTGTGGACGACGAGGTCGACGCGCCCGAAGCGCTCCTCGACGAAGGCGAGCAGGCGGGACGCGGCGTCCGACGCGGTGATGTCGAGTTGCAGGGCGGTGCCGCCGGTCCGGTTGGCCACCGCCGCGAGGCCTTCGCCGGCCGCGGGGACGTCGACGGCGACGATCGTCGCGCCGTCGCGGGCCAGGGTGTCGGCGATCGCGGCGCCGATGCCGCGCGCGGCGCCGGTGACGACGGCGACGCGTCCCGCCAGCGGCCGCTGCGGGTCGGCGACCCCGGCGGGCTCCGCGGCGCCGACGTGCACGACCTGACCGTCCACATAGGCCGACCGCGCGGACAGGAGGAACCGCACGGTCGACTCGACGGCCGCGGGCGTGGTGTCGACGTCGACGACCACCATGTTCGCCGTCGCCCCGGCTCTCAGTTCCTTCGCGACGGACCGCACGAGCCCGTCGAGCGCCTGGGCGACGGCGACGGCTTCCGCGTTGCCCTGTGAGTGGCGATGGTCGCCATGGCGACCATCGCCACTCACGGGGCCGAGCAGCAGGAGCCGGCCCGACGGGGCGAGCTTTCGCACCGCGGGGGTCAGGATCCGCTGGGCCTCAGCCAGCTCGGAGAGCGTCGCGATCTCGGTCAGGTCCAGGACGACGGCCGCCAGCTTCTCGTCGCCCGTCTCCGTGACGACCGTGGCGCCGTGCTCGGCGACCAGCGCCGCGATGGGCTTGGCGAAGCGGCCGTCGCCGACAGCCGCGACGAGCGCAGGACCGCCTTCCAGGAGCGGCTGGCCTGGTGAGTAGCGGCGCAGGACCGGGATGCGGGGGGCGCCGAGCCGGCGGGCGAGGCCGGTGTTGGACCAGTTGCGCAAGGTGTCGGCCGGCATCTTCGAAGGAGGCATTACGCACCTTCCAGGATCGCGACGACGCCCTGGCCGCCCGCGGCGCAGATCGAGATCAGCCCGCGGCTGCCGGGGCCCTTCTCGTGCAGGAGCTTCGCCAGCGTCGCGACGATCCGCCCGCCGGTCGCGGCGAAGGGGTGCCCCGCGGCGAGCGACGACCCCGTGACGTTCAGCCGGGAGCGGTCGATCGCGCCGAGCGGGGCGTCGAGCCCCAGGCGCTCCTTGGCGAAAGCCGGGTCCTCCCAGGCCTTGAGGGTCGCGAGGACGGTGGAGGCGAAGGCCTCGTGGATCTCGTAGAAATCGAAGTCCTGCAACGACATGCCGACGCGCTCGAGCAGCCGCGGCACGGCGAAGACCGGGGCGGTGAGCAGCCCGTCACGGCCGTGGACGTAGTCGACCGCGGCGGTCTCGGCGTCGACGACGTGCGCGAGCACGGGCAGCCGGTGCTCGGCGGCCCACTCGTCGGAACCGAGCAGGACGAGCGCGGCACCGTCGGTCAGCGGGGTGGAGTTGCCGGCGGTCATCGTCGCGTCGTCCCCGCGACCGAAGACCGGCTTCAGCTTCGCGAGCGTCTCGACCGACGAGTCGGGACGCAGGTTGTCGTCGCGGGTGAGGCCGAGGTAGGGCGTGACCAGGTCGTCGAAGAACCCGCGCTCGTAGGCGGCGGCGAGGTTGCGGTGCGAGGCGGCGGCCAGCTCGTCCTGCTCGGTGCGGCCGATCCCCCACTCCTTGGCGGTGACCGCGGCGTGCTCGCCCATGGACAGGCCGGTGCGCGGCTCGGCGTTGCGCGGGATCTCGGGGACGATCTGCCCCGGCCGCAGCTTCCCGACGAGCTTGACGCGGTCACCCAACGACCGCGCCGAGTTGAGCGCGACGAGCACCTTGCGCAGGTCCTCGTTGACGGCGATCGGCGCGTCGCTCGCGGTGTCGACGCCGCCCGCGACGCCGGACTCGACCTGGCCGAGCGCGATCTTGTTGGCGACGGCGATCGTTGCCTCGAGCCCGGTGCCGCAGGCCTGCTGGATGTCGTAGGCCGGGGTGGCGGGCGAGAGCCTGCTGCCGAGGACCGCCTCGCGGGTGAGGTTGAAGTCGCGCGAGTGCTTGAGAACGGCACCGGCGACGACCTCGCCGAGCCGCTCGCCGGAGAGCCCGAAGCGGGCGACGAGCCCGTCGAGGGTGGCGGTGAGCATGTCGAGGTTGGACGCCCGCGCGTAGCGACGGTTGGCCCGCGCGAACGGGATGCGGTTGCCGCCGATGACGGCAGCGCGCCTGGCCGGCATAGAGATCTCCTCGGGTCGGGTGCCCCGGTGTTACCCACCGGTAGCTAGTACTCAAAGTACACGGTACTGTCGGTTCCGTGAAACCCGTCCGTGATCGTCGGAGCAGCAGGTGGGACACCCACCGCGAGCAGCGCCGCGCCGAGCTCGTCGTCGCTGCGATCGAGGCGGTCCGGGCCCACGGGGCGGGCGTCGGGATGGACGACGTCGCCGCCGCGGCCGGGACGTCGAAGACGGTGGTCTACCGGCACTTCCAGGACCGGACGGGCCTCTACGTCGCGGTCTGCGAGGCCGTCGCCGCGACGCTCGTCACGCGCATCCGCGCCGCCGTCGACACCGCCCGCGACGCCACCGGCAGCCCGCACGCCATGGTCGCCGCGGGCATCGACGCCTACCTGTGGCTGATCGAGAGCGACCGCGAGGTGTACCGGTTCGTGGTACACCGACCGCTGCTCGACAGCGGTACGACGGACCCCGTGACCGACCTGACGACGGTGATCGGCGACCACGTCGCGCAGGTGATCGACTCCGCCGTGCACGACCCGCGTGCCGCCCGCTCCTGGGGGCACGGCGTCGTCGGCCTGGTCCGCGGCGCCGCCGACGACTGGCTCGCCCGCCCCGACGGCACCACCCGCGCCGAGCTCACCGCCCGGCTCACCGATCTCGCCTGGACCGGGCTCGCCGGTCTGCGCACCCCGGAGGTGACCCCGTGACCACCGCTGTTCCGACCGATCCCCGCCTGCACGCACTGCGCACGCTGCTCGACGGACGATGGTCCGCCGTGCGGGAAGAGGTGCGCGAGCAGATGGGCCGCTTCCGGCCCGTCGAGCCCGGGCTGTCGACGGAGGAGTACCGCGCCCGGGTCCTCGAACTGGTCCACGAGCTCGCCGCGACCAAGCGTCCCCATGCCGGGTTCGCGCCCGAGTACGGCGGCGAGGGTGACGTCGGCGGGACCGTCGTCGGTTTCCAGACGCTCGGCTACGGCGACCTTTCGCTGCTGGTCAAGGCCGGCGTGCAGTGGGGCCTGTTCGGCGGGGCGGTCCAGGTTCTGGGCACTTCCCGTCATCACGACGAATATCTGCGCCCGATCATGGACGGCGAGCTGCTCGGCTGCTTCGCGATGACCGAGACCGGGCACGGGTCCGACGTCCAGAACCTGCGCACCACCGGCACCTACGACCCCGACACGCACGAGTTCGTGATCGACACCCCCGAGCCCGGCGCGCGCAAGGACTACATCGGCAACGCCGCGCGCGACGGCCGGATGGCCGTCGTCTTCGCCCAGCTCGTCACCCGCGGCGAGACGCACGGCGTGCACGCCTTCCTCGTCCCGATCCGTGACGACGCCGGCGCCGCGATGCCCGGCGTCACGATCTCCGACTGCGGCGAGAAGGCGGGCCTGAACGGCGTCGACAACGGGCGGCTGGTGTTCGACCACGTCCGCGTCCCACGCGGCGCGCTGCTCAACCGGTTCGCCGACGTCGCCGAGGACGGCACCTACTCCAGCTCGATCGAGAACGAGAACCGCCGGTTCTTCACGATGCTCGGCACGCTCGTGCGCGGCCGGATCAGCGTCGCGGGGGGTGCGGGCAGCGCCGCGCAGAAGGCGCTCGCGCTCGCCATCCGCTACGGCGCGGTCCGCCGCCAGTTCGCCGACCCCACCACCGGCGAGGAGGTCGCGCTGCTCGACTACCGCGCACACCAGCGCAAGCTCCTCCCCGCCCTCGCGACGACCTACGCCCTGCACCTCGCGCAGGAGGACCTCGTCGCCGAGATGCACCGCCTGCAGGCGCCGGGTGCCCTCGGCACCGACGAGCAGGCGCAGCGCGACCTGGAGTACCGCGCGGCGGGGCTCAAGGCCGTCGCCACCTGGCACGCGACCGCGACGATCCAGGCCTGCCGGGAGGCCTGCGGCGGGGCCGGCTATCTCGCCGAGAACCTGCTGCCGCAGCTCAAGGCCGACTCCGACGTCTTCACGACGTTCGAGGGCGACAACACCGTCCTGCTCCAGCTGCTCGCCAAGGGATTGCTGTCGGAGTACGGGCGCCGCGTCGGCAAGCTGGGGCCGCTCGGGACGGCCCGGTTCGCAGCGGGTGTCGTAGCGGAGTCGGCGGCCGAGAAGACCGGGCTCAACAAGCTGTCGCACCGCGTGAAGGCCTTCGCCCCGCGCTCGGCCGACGCGCAGTCGCGGCTGCTGCACGACCGCGCCGAGCACCTGCTGGCGAGCCTCGCCCGGCGGCTGCGGCCGGCGCTCGCGGACGGCGCCGACCAGTTCGGCATCTTCAACGGCGCCCAGGACCATCTCCTGCACGCGGCCCGCGCACACGTCGACGCCGTCGTGTACGACGCCGTCGCGACGGCCGTCGACCAGGTGACCGACGTCCCCGCCCGGGAGCTGCTCGCCCAGGTCCGCGACCTGCACGCGCTGTCGGTGATCGAGGCCGACCGGGCGTGGTTCCTGGAGCACGGACGGCTCACCGTCGCCGAGTCGCGGGCGGTCACGGCAGCGGTCAACGACCTCTGCGCGAGCCTGCGCCCGCACGCCCGGCTGCTGGTCGACGCCTTCGGGATCCCCGAGAGCTGGCTCGACTGCCCGCTGTTGCACACCCGGTGAGCGACGGCCGGGGGGGTCACATCCGCAGGACGACCTTGCCCATCGCGTGGCCGGACTCGACCGCGGCGAGGGCCTGCGGGGCCTCGTCGAGCGGGCGGACGTCGACCACGTGCGGCGAGAGCGAGCCGTCGGCGACGAGCGCGGCGACCTCGGAGTAGACCTTCGTCGTCCGGCGTCGTTCGACGTCACGCCCGCCGAGCTCCTTGACCAGCGTCTTGTCGGCGATGCTGATCAGGTTCGCCGGGTCCTTGACCAGGCCTGCGACCTCGCGCAACGCGTCCCCGCCGACCATGTCGAACACCGCGTCGACCCCGGCGGGCAGCAGCTCGCGGACCCGGTCGGCGACGCCGGGCCCGTACCCGACGAGCGTCGCGCCCAGCGACTCGACGAGCTCGCGCTTGCCCTCGCTCGCCGTGCCGACGACCGCGACCCCGCCGTTGCGTGCCAGCTGCGCCGCGGCCACCCCGACGCCGCCGCCGATGCCGTTGACCAGCAGCGTCGCGCCCTCCCGCAGGCCGAGGGAGACGATCCCGTCGTAGGCGGTGCAGACCGCGACGGGCAGCGCGGCCGCGTCGGTCCACGCCACCTGTGGCGGCTTGTGCGCCGACGACGCCGCCCACAGCAGGCTGTACTCGCCGTACCCGCCCGCGGTCGGGGCCGTCGAACCGAACACCTCGTCGCCCACGGCGAAGCCCTCGACGTCCTGGCCGACACCGCGCACGATCCCGGACACCTCCCGCCCGAGCACGGCGGGGAACCGGGACGGCACCGGGCCGGGGCCGCCGCTGCGCGACTTCCAGTCGGCCGGGTTGATCCCTGCCGCGCGGACCTCGACGAGCAGCTCGCCCGGACCCGGCTCGAGCATGGGCAGGTCCAGGAAGAGCTGGTTCTCGGGGCCGCCGACGGCGCTGAAGCCGTAGGCGCGGAAGGTCGCGGTCGTCATGTCACTGTCCTACCCCGTCGCGGCGGGAAGGGCTTGGCCGCGGGTGCACGAACCCCTGCGCACCGGCCCGCCCCCGTTACCTCCCCGCGCGCAACCTCACGGTCGCCCCGGCGCGTTCCGACGACCGTGAGGTTGCGGCCGGGTCTGGTGCGCGACCTCAGGGCTCGCCCGAGTTCAGCGCGGCGCGACGCCGAGGTCGTGCAGGTGGTGTTCGACGTCGTGCAGGAAGTACCGGGACAACGTCGCGACGGTGAAGACACTGCCGTCGCCGCGGCGCGCGGGGCGGTCCCACTGGTCGGGGCGCACCGCGTCCCACGACGCCGCGATCCGCTCGCCCGCATCGACCAGCTCCGCCGCCACCACGGCCGGGTCCTGCAGGTCGTAGCGGTCCTCGCGGGCGGTGACGTCCTGGTCCCAGTTGGCGAACTCCGGGTCCTCGGCACGCAGCATCAGCGCGAGCCGCTCGTCGAAGATCCGGAAGACGTCGCGGACGTGGCAGCCGTACTCGAGCGCCGACCACGTCGCGGGGTCCGGCCGCCGCGCCGCGCCGGGCGCCGCGAGGGCGGCGCGGTACCCGGGCAACGCCGCCCGCACCCGGTCACCGACCTCGGCCGGGGCGACGCCGCGGGTGTCGAGCCCGCACTCCGGGCAGGCCTCGTCGAGAACCCAGGTCCAGTCCTTGCCGTCGGGGACGATGCCGTCGGGAACAGGGCTGCCCGGGGCGGGGCCGCCGGGAACGGGGCCGCCCGGGACGGGGCCGTCGGGGACGATCGTGTCGGTCACTGGTCCACCCTCTTCTGTGCGGGGGTCATGAGGGCCTCTGTGGTAGGAAACGGTCGGGAGCCGGGGTGACGGCCCGCGTCGGTCGCCGTGAGACGGCCGCGATGACACTGCCGCCCCCGGTTCCTGCCCGGTCTGAGATCGACGACAGAGGGCTGCTGCGGTGTTGAGTGCCGGTCAGTGACCACTCGACTCGGGGCCGGGCTCTCGACCGTGTCCTGCCCACTGTGGACAGGAAGGCGACGAACGTGTCGCTGGTGGGTGCCGAGTACTTCGTGGGGATCGACTGGGCCGCGACGAACCATGCGGTATGCGTTCTCGACTCGTCCGGGCGTCGAGTCACCGGGTTCGGCGTGGAGCACACCGCGGCGGGGTTCACCGGTCTGATCCGCCGACTCGCCAAGCTGGGTGAGCCGGGCGGGGTGCCGGTGGCCATCGAGCGCCCGGACGGGCGGCTGGTCGACGCGCTGCTCGCCGCCGGCTACCCGGTGGTGGCGGTGAAGCCGAACGCGATCAAGACCTGGCGTGAGGGTGAGGTGATCTCCGGGGCGAAGTCTGATCCCGGTGACGCTCACGTGATCGCCGAGTACCTGCGTCTGCGCGCGCATCGGCTGCGGGCGGCGACCCCCCTGTCCGAGGACACCCGCGCGCTGCGTCTGGTGTCGCGCACCCGCTCGGATCTGGTCGCCGCCCGTGTCGCGGCGGGCAACCAGCTCGCCGCGCTGCTGGACACGGCCTGGCCCGGGGCGAAGGAGATCTTCGCCGAGGTGACCTCGGCGATCAGTCTGGCGTTCCTTCACCGCTATCCGACCCCCGATCATGCCGCGCACCTCGGGGAGAAGCGGATGGCGGCGTTCTGCATCAAGCACGGCTACTCCGGACGTCGCAGCCCCGCCGAGCTGCTCACCCGGCTGCGCGCCGCACCGGCCGGTGTCAGCGGCGCAGTCGTGTCCGACGCGCTGCGCGACGCCGTCCTCGCCCTGATCGCGGTCCTGACCGCGCTCAACACAGCGATCAAGGACCTCGACCGGTCCAACGCCGCGCACCTGCACGCCCACCCCGACGGAAAGGTGTTCACCAGCTTCCCCCGCGCCGGACTGGTCAACGCCGCCCAGATCCGCGCTGAGCTCGCCGAACCCGACGCCTACTCCGGACCGGATGCCATCGCTGCCCTCGCCGGGCTGGTCCCGGTCACCCGCGCGTCGGGCAAGCACCACGCGGTGAGTTTCCGTTGGGCCTGTAACAAGCGGCTGCGCGTCGCGTTGACCACCTTCGCCGACAATTCCCGCCACTCCAGTCCCTGGGCCGCCGGCATCTACCGGCGAGCTATCGCCGGCGGCAAGGACCATCCGCACGCGATCCGGATCCTCGCCAGAGCCTGGGTTCGAGTGATCTGGCGCTGCTGGAACAACGGACAGCCCTACGACCCCGCCCGCCATGGCGGGGCAGCCCGCCAACTCAACCCACCGACCGCAGCCTGACGATCTTGAGGTTGACACAGAGGGTGTCATCGGACGAGCCTCGGTCGTGAGTGGCGATGGTCGCCAGAGCGACCATCGCCACTCACAGTCGATTTACCGCCATCACGACGTCGGACGGGTCGGGCATCGCGGCGATCTCGTCGCGGACCGCGGCCGAGGCGGAGCGCAGGTCCGGGTCGTCGACGAGCCGGGTCAGGGCGGCGGCCGTCAGTCCCGAGGGCTCGACGGCCAGGCCCGCGCCGCGCCGCGCGACGAGCCCGGCGTTGTACCGGCGATCCCCCGGCCCGGTCACGACGAGCTGCGGGGTCCCGGCCGCGAGCGCGGTCAGCACCGTCCCCGAGCCGCCGTGGTGCACGACGGCGGCGGCGTGCCGAAGGGCGGCCGACATCGGGATCCAGCCGACGGCGCGCACGTTGGGCGGCAACGTCCGGCGACTCGTCCGGCTGGACGGGCGGACCAGCACGATCTCGGCGTCGACGTCCGCGGCCGCGGCGACGACACGCGGCATCGGGTCCCCGCCGCCCGGGCCCGCCACGGTCGACCGGCTCACCAGGATCCTGGGCCGGGCAGTCGGTTCGGTGAGCCAGTCGGGCAGGCCCGCGCCGTCGTCGGGCACGGCGCGCATCGGCCGCCCGGCCCGGTCCCCGACGACGCTGCGCGGCGCGATCGTCACCGTCGCCGCGGGCGGGGGCAGCTCGTCGAGCAGACCGTGGCGGCGCAGCGCCCGCCGGAACAGCGGGCTCCGGACGACGGCCTCGACCAGCGACGGACCGTCGTGGAGCGAGTTCTCCTGCAGCACCGCGGGGATCTCCAGCCGGGACGCGGCGAGGGCGCCCGCGGGGGCCAGCGGCTCGTACACGATCACCTCGGCGCCGAACCGGCCCGCGACCGCGACGACGGCGTCGGCCAGTCCCTCGTTGACCGCCCCGAACAGCGGCCCGACGACGCTCGTCCCCGCCCGCCCCGCCAGCTCCCGGCGGGCCAGCCGCGGATGGGCGAGCATCGTGCGGGCGGCGCAGCGGGCGAACGAGACGTCCTGCGCGACGTCGACGACCCCGATTCCTCCCGTGTCGCGGCGCGCGGCGTCGCCCCCGCTCGCGATCACGACCTCGTGGCCGTCGTCGGCGAGCGCGTGCGCCAGCGGCAGCATGGGCATCAGGTGCCCGACGAGCGGTGCCGCGACGACGAGGATCCGCACGTCAGCGCCCCGACATCGTCACCGCAGGCCCGCCAGGCGGCCGACGGCCTCGGTGAGCACCTCGTCGCGCTTGCAGAAGGCGAAGCGCACCAGCGGCCGCGTCGCCTCGACACCCTCGGGGGACGACGCGAACACCGAGACGGGCACGGCCGCGACACCGCAGAGCGTCGGCAGGTCGTAGGCGAGCTTGTAGCCGTCCTCGAACCCGAGCGGGCGCCCGTCGACGACGACGAAGTACGTCCCGCGCGGCTGGTAGACGGTGAAGCCCGCCTCGCGCAGGCCCGCGGACAGCAGTTCGCGCTTGCCGCGCAGCGACGTCGCGATCCCGGCGTAGAACTCGTCGGGGAGCCCGAGCGCGGCGGCCACGGCGGGCTGCAGCGGCGCGCCCGCGGTGTAGCTGAGGAACTGCTTGACCGCGCGGGTGGCCGCGACCAGCTCCGACGGGCCGTGGATCCAGCCGATCTTCCAGCCCGTCACCGAGAACGTCTTGCCCGCCGACGAGATCGTCAGCGTCCGCTCGGCCATCCCGGGCAGGGTCGCGATCGGGATGTGCGGCACGTCGAAGGTCATGTGCTCGTAGACCTCGTCGGCCACGACGATCGCGTCGTGCTCGGTGGCGAGGTCGGCGATCAGCTGCAGCTGCTCGCGGTCGAACACCGCACCCGTCGGGTTGTGCGGGGAGTTGAGCAGGACCATCCGCGTGCGCGCGGAGAAGGTGGCGCGCAGCTCGTCGGGGTCGAAGCTGAAGTCGGGGGCGCGCAGCGGGACCGTCCGCAACGTCGCCCCGGAGAGCGCGGTCATCGCCGGGTACGAGTCGTAGTACGGCTCGAACGCGATGACCTCGTCGCCCGCCGAGCACAGCGACAGGACCGCCGACGCGATCGCCTCGGTGGCGCCGACGGTCACGAGCACGTCGGCCGGGTCGACCTCGAGGCCGTAGAAGCGCTGCTGGTGGGCCGCGACGGCCTCGCGCAGCGCGGGGACGCCGGGCCCGGGCGGGTACTGGTTGATCCCGCCGGTGATGTTCGCCGCCGCGTCGGCCAGCAGGCTCGCGGGGCCGTCGGTGTCGGGGAAGCCCTGGCCGAGGTTGATGGCACCGGTGTCGACCGCGAGCTGGGTGATCTCGGCGAAGATCGTCGAGGTGAAGGGCGTCATACGCTCGACCAGCATGGTCACCGACACTAGTGCCTCGATCGAGAACGTTGGCGTTGTAACCCGGCTGCGGTGATCGGCTGAGAGGCTGTCGTCGGAGGTGGGCGATGGCACGGCAGCCTGAGGTGTTCGTGCGGGATCTGGATCCGGCCGAGGCGCAACGACTGGTAAAGATCACCCGCACCGCGCGGGACCGGGTCCGGCTGCGCCGGGCAGGGATCGTGCTCGCCTCGGTCCAAGGCCGCACCGCAACCGAGGCCGCAGCGATGTTCGCCGCGACCCCGCAGTACGCGCGGGAGGTGATCCACGCGTTCAACGACAAGGGGTTCGCGGCTCTGGACCCAAAATGGAGCGGGGGCCGACCTCCTAAGTTCGGCCCCCACACCCGCGAGTTGATCTGCCGGGTCGCCCGGACCCCTCCACAGCAGGTCGGACTCCCGTTCACCACATGGAGCCTGTCCAAGCTGGTCGAGCATCTGCGCGAGCGGCACCGGGTCGAGATCAGCACCGACACCGTCCGACGTGTCCTGCGCGCCGCCGGGGTGCGCTGGCAGGCCACGAAGACCTGGAAGGCCAGCAACGATCCACAGTTCGCGCAGAAGATGGCCCGGATCCTCGACCTCTACGACCGCTCCGCCGCCGGGCAACTGACCAGCGGCGCCAGGGTGATCTGCGTGGACGAGTTCGGGCCGCTGAACCTGCAACCCCGCCCCGGGCGTGGCTGGTTCCCCACCCGAGGCCCGGCCCGGCTGCGCGCAACCTACAACCGCTACGGCGGGGTCCGGCACATGCTCGCCGGACTCGACCTGGCCTCCGGGCAGCTGTTCTACCGGCTGCGCGACCGCAAACGCTGGCAGGAGTTCCTCGCGTTCCTTCGCCAGCTCCGCACCCGGTTCCCCCGCGGGCGACTGCACATCATCTGCGACAACTTCTCCCCACACCGCAAGGCCGAAGTCGCCGACTGGTGCAACGACCACGACGTCGAGCTCGTGTTCACCCCGACCTACGCCTCGTGGCTGAACTGGATCGAGAGCGAGTTCACCGCCCTGCGCTACTTCACCCTCGACGGCAGCGACTACCCCTCCCACACCGCCCAGGAAGCCGCCATCGCCGGCTACGTCCGCTGGGCCAACCGCCACGCCCGACCCAAGAAGCGCTTCGCTCCCGAGTCCAGGATCCGCAGGCCCGATTACCTACCGAACGTTGCCTGACGAGGCACTAGCCGCGACGCGCCACGGCCCGCACGAGGCGGGGCGTGAGACGCGACGCCAGCAGGCCCATGTGGGCCTCCGCGGTGACGGGCGCGACAGCCAGGTCCTTCTCGACGGCGCGCAGCAGCTTCCGCGCGACCCGGTCGGGGGTGTAGCCGCGCCGGCGGTACGCCGCGGTCGCCGCGTCCCGGCTGCGCTGCTCGGTCTCCGGGTCCTGGCCGGCGAAGCGGGCCGTCGCGGTGATGCCCGTGTGCACGAATCCCGGGCACAGCGCCGTCACGCCGATGCCCTCGTCGGCCAGCTCGGCGCGCAGGCTCTGCGACAGCGCCAGTACCGCGGCCTTCGTCGTCGCGTAGGCGCTCATCGAGCGGTGCGGCAGGAACGCCGCCGCCGACGCCACGTTGACGACGTGCCCGCCCTCGCCGCGCTCGCGCATCCGCGGCACGAACGCGCGGCAGCCGTGCACGACACCCCACAGGTTGACGTCGACGATCCGCCGCCACTCCTCCTCGGTCGTGGCGGTGAACGGACCGGCCATCCCGATGCCGGCGTTGTTGACGACGACGTCGGGCACCCCGTGCTCCTGGGCGACCTCGGCGGCGAACTTCTCCACGGCGCGGGCGTCCGCGACGTCGACCTCGTACGCGGCGCCGCCCGTCGCGACCGCGGTCTCCGACGCGGCGGCGAGGTCGACGTCGGCGCCCACGACGAACGCGCCCTTCGCCGCGAACGCCTTCGCCGTCTCCCGCCCGATCCCGCTCCCCGCCCCGGTCACGACGACGACCTGCCGCGCACGGACCGGCTCCGGGCCGCCCGCGACGTGGGCCTCGATCTCCCGCACCGCCCGGGCGACGACGTCCGGGCGGGTCAGCGGCAGCCAGTGCCGGCCGGGCACCTCGCGCACCCACAGCCGGTCGGCGAAGCCCTCGGCCGACCGGGCCAGCGACGGCCCGACGTAGGCGTCGCCGCGCGGTGCGATCACCTGCACCGGCACCCGGGTCACCCGTCGCTGGGGCGAGCGCACCCGGTCGCCGATGTTGGCGCGGTAGAGCTCCAGCCCGTTGACCGCGGTCCGGACCGACGGCCGCGCGACCCCCTCGCGACGGGCCAGCGCCGCCCCGAAGATCCCGCTGCGCCAGGCCAGGACGGGCAGGACCGGCAGCCGGAAGAACGAGATGTACCAGGACTTCCGGGCCTGCCTGCGCCGCTCGCGCGCCGACGCGGTACGGAACCAGCGTCCGATGTGGTCGAGGCACGGCCCCGAGATCGAGGTGAAGGAGGCCAACCGCTCGCGGAAGTCCGGGTCGGTGACGAGGTGCCACGACTGCACCGAGCCCCAGTCGTGCGCCAGCAGGTGCACGGGCGCGTCGGGGCTGACGGCGTCGATGACCGCGGCGAGGTCGGCAGCGAGCCGGTCGACCCGGTAGGCGTCGCGGCGGCGCGGCGCGTCGGACTCCCCGGCACCCCGCATGTCGTAGGTCACGACGTGGTGGTCCGCGGCGAGGTCGTCGACGACGCCGTCCCACACGTGCCGATCGTCGGGGTAGCCGTGCACGGCGACGACCGTCGGCCCCGCCGGGTCGCCGTGCTCGCGCACGGCGAGGCGCAGACCGTCGGACGTCCGGATCTCCTCGACCATGCCGCCCACCCTATTGACGATCACCGGCTGCCGACGTGCTGCGGCTCACAGCGGCATTCGGGCGCTTCGGGAACCTCTGATCGTTCCGTGGTGTTGCACCCGTTCGTGACCGACTCCTCCCGAACCTCCGTGCCGGGACGGTTGCGCCTCGCGCTGTTGCTCGGCGCCTTCGTCGCCCTGGGTCCGCTCACCATCGACATGTACCTCCCGGCGCTGCCGCAGATCAGCAACGAGCTGGCGGCGTCGGAGTCCCTCGTCCAGCTGACCTTGACCGGCACGCTGGCCGGGCTCGCGCTGGGCCAGCTCGTCATCGGCCCGCTGTCCGACGCCGTCGGCCGCCGCCGGCCGTTGTTCGCCGGTGCACTGCTGCACCTGGCTGCGTCGCTGCTGGTGCTCGTCGCCCCGAACATCGAGGTCCTGGGCGTTCTGCGGGTGTTGCAGGGCATCGGGACCGCCGCGGGCGCCGTCGTCGCGATGGCGATCGTCCGCGACCTGTACTCCGGCCGCGACGCGGCCAACCTCTTCTCCCGGCTGATGCTCGTCATGGGTGCGGCGCCGGTGCTGGCGCCGACGATCGGCGGCCTGGTCCTGCGGGTCACCGACTGGCGTGGCGTGTTCGTCGTGCTCGCGGCGTACGCCCTGGTGCTGCTGCCGGCGACCTGGCGGGCCCTGCCGGAGACGCTGCCGCCGTCGCACCGGCGCAGCGCCCGCATCGGCGCGACCTTCCGCACCTACGGCTCGCTGCTGCGCGACCGGGTGTTCGTCGGGCTGGTGCTCGTCGCCGGGTTCACGATGGCCGCGCTGTTCGGCTACGTGTCCGGGGCGTCGTTCGTCTACCAGGAGCAGTTCGGGCTCGACCAACAGATCTTCGGGCTGGTGTTCGGCGCGGGCGCCGTCTGGCTGATCGCGGGCACCCAGTTCAACCCGGTCCTGCTGCGTCGCTTCAGCCCTCGCCAGATCCTCAGCGCGGGCGCGGTCGCCGGGACGCTGGCGGGCCTGGTGCTGATCGGCGCCGCGGCGACCGGCGCGGGTGGGCTCGTCGGGCTGCTGGTCCCGATGTGGGCGGTGCTCGCCGCGGCCGGCGTGATGCTGCCCAACGCGCCCGCCGTCGCGCTCGCCCAGCACGGCGAGGCCGCGGGCACGGCGGCCGCGCTGCTCGGCGCCGTCCAGTTCGGTGTCGGTGCGGCGGTGTCGCCGCTGGTCGGCGCGCTGGGCAACGACGCGCTCGCGATGGCCACGGTCGTCGCGGGCGGCATGGTCGTCGCGCTGACGGTGCTCGCGGCGGTCGTACGGCCGTGGTCGCTGCCCGACGCCGGCGACGAGCCCGAGCCGGTCCCCGCCTCGGCCCCGGCCTCGACCGAGCACGCGCAGCCCGCGGTCGACGACATCGGGGTGGCCGGGGCGGCCGCGGTGACGGCCCGGGAGTAACGGACACGGTCGGCGGTTCCGAGTAGTCCGGACAGAGGGGGCACCGACACCGGAGGAACCGATGACGACGGCTGGCTGCTCTCGATCACCACCACCCGCGACGGCCGTGCGTCACGGCTGCTCGTGCTGGACGCGACCGACGTCGCCGGGCCGCCGGTCGCGTCGGTGGTGCTGCCCCGCGGTGTGCCCGCCGGGTTCCACGGATCGTGGTTCGCGGACTGACGCCCGTCAGGTCCGGGCGGGTGTCTGCAGCTGCTCGATGGCCCAGAGCGCCCAGGAGCTGACGGTCTCGTACTGGCGCAGCCCGTACTCCGCGGCGAGCTGGCCGAACCCCGCGGGCCCCGGGACGACGTCGCCCGCCTCCTCCCGGATCGCGCGCAGCACGTCGGCCTGCTCGGCGGTCGACGCGGCGATGCGGCGCAGGAGCGTCACGGCGTCGTCGCGGTCGAGCGCGGAGAGCAGGAACATCCGCAGGACCTGCTCGTTGCGCACCTTGGCCTGCCGCGACGGCGGCGACATCAGCCAGTCCCGCAGCTCGGCGCGCCCGGCGTCGGTGACGTCGTAGGTCTTGCTGCCGCGCGCGCCCTCGGCCGTGACCTCGACCAGCCCGCGCTCGGCGAGCTTGGCCAGCTCGGGGTAGATGCTCGTGTGGCCGGCCTGCCATGCGTACCGGCCGAGGTCGCCCTCGAACGCCTTGGTCAGCTCGTAGCCGGACTGCGGGCGCGTGGCCAGCAACCCCAGCAGCGCGTGCGTCAGCGACATGCCGCCACCATACATGTCGACACTGACATGTCGAGATTTTCATCTAATCTCTTGACATGTCATTTCCGACAGGTGCAGGGTCGTCGGCAGCACCGAGTGAGCCGACCGAGGAGGCCACCATGAGCGAGACCACGACGACACCCGGCGTGACCCTGGAGGGCTACCTGGCCCCCGTCCCGGACGAGATCGACGCGTACGACCTGCCCGTCGAGGGCGCGCTCCCGCCCGAGCTCACCGGCCGCTACTTCCGCAACGGCCCCAACCCGCGTCCCGGCGAGCCCGCGCGGCACTGGTTCACCGGCCACGGCATGCTGCACGGCGTCCGGCTCCGCGAGGGCCGGGCCGAGTGGTATCGCAACCGCTGGGTCCGGACGAAGGCACTCGACGGCGCGACGATGGTGGGCCCCGACGGCACCTTCGACCGCAGCGTCGGCGTCGCCAACACCCACGTCGTCGAGCACGCCGGGCGGATCATGGCCCTCGTCGAGAGCAGCTTCCCCACGGTCGTCACGCCCGAGCTGGCGACGGTCGGCCCGTGCGACTTCGACGGCAGGCTCACCACCGCGATGACCGCGCACCCCAAGATCGACCCGGTCACCGGTGAGCTGCACTTCTTCGGCTACGGCATCATGCCGCCGTTCGTCACCTACCACCGGCTCTCCGCCGCGGGCGAACTCCTGACCAGCGCCGAGATCGAGGTCCCGGGGCCGACGATGATGCACGACTTCGCGATCACCGACCGGCACGCGGTCTTCCTCGACCTGCCCATGACCTTCTCCTTCGAGCGGCTCGCCAAGGGCATGCCCTACGGCTACGACGAGTCCTACGGCGCCCGTATCGGCGTCATGCCGTTCGACGAGCCGGGCCACGTCACCTGGTTCGACGTCGACCCCGGCTACGTCTTCCACGTCGGCAACGCACACACCGACGCCTCCGGCAAGGTCGTCCTCGACGGGGCGCGGTACTCACCCGCCGACACCGTCGCCATGTGGGACGACCTCGGCACCGACCCCTCCGGCCTGGCCGCCGACGCCGCCGCGACCGGGGCGGCGCGCTACCACCGCTGGGTCCTCGACCCCGCCACCGGACGGGCGAGCGAGACCCCGCTCGACGACCGCGCCGTCGAGTTCCCCACCGTCGACGACGACCGCGTCGGCCGCGACTCCCGCTTCCGCTACGCCGTCGCCCAGGAGCGCGGGACGGCGGGCGTCGTCAAGATCGACCTCGGCACCGGCGCCGTCACCGAGCACTCGCTGGGCACCGGAGCCGTCGCGGGCGAGGCGGTGTTCGTCCCGTCCGCAGCGCCGGGCCGCGCCGAGGACGACGGCTGGCTGCTCACGATCACCACGACCCGCGACGGCGCCGCCTCGAACCTGCTGGTCCTCGACGCGACCGACGTCGCCGCCCCGCCGGTCGCGACCGTGACCCTGCCGCGCGGCGTGCCCGCCGGCTTCCACGGTTCCTGGATCGACGACGCCTCCATCGAGGGGAACTGACATGCCCACCGGACCTTCCACGGAGGAGATCGTCGTGACCGAGCCGGACCAGCGGCCGGCCAGCACCGACATGCCCGTCGGGCCGATGCTGCGGAGCCTGGGCCTGGATATCGCCCTGCCCGTCGCCGCCTACTACGTCCTGCACCTGTGCGGCGTCGGCGACTACGTCGCGCTGGTGGTCGCCGCCCTCGTCGCGGCGGCGCGCGTCGCGGTGTCGGCGGTCCGGCACCGCTCGCTCAACCTGTTCGCCACGGTCATGCTCGTCGTGTTCGGGCTGAGCCTCGCGCTGGCCTTCGTGAGCGGCGACGAGCACTTCTTCCTGCTGAAGAACTCGATCGTCACCGGAGCCGTCGGCCTCACCTTCCTGGCGACGGCCTTCGGGCCCCGCCCGTTGACGCTCGCCGCCGCGGAGTCGTTCACTCCGCGCAGACGCGCCCGGCTCGCCGAGGAGTTCCGGACCAACCCGCGCGTGCGCCGCGGGCATCGGATCAGCTCGACGGTCTGGGGCGTCGGGCTGCTCGCCGAGGCCCTGATCCGTGTCCCGCTGATCTACGTGCTGCCGGTGAGCGTGATGGTCGGGCTCAGCGAGGTGCTGTTCCTCGCCGCCATGGCCCTGCTGATCGCCTGGAACGCCTGGTACGTCCGACGGGCCCGGTCCCGGGCCCGCTGACGCCGTCCGCCGCCGCACGGGCGGCCCGCCCCACTTCCCGCACGAGCGGCCCTGTCGCGCAACTCAATGGCGCGACAGGGCCGCTCGTGCGGTTGCGGCGTCAGGGTAGCCTGACGGAAAGCGTCAGGGAGGCCTGACAGCCGGGTCGGGAGCGGAGGGGTCATGAGCAAGGACAGGGGGCCGTGGCGGGAGGGCAGGCGCGCTTGGGAGCGGCTCGCCTCCTGGTACCCGGACGGCGGGCCCGTCCCGCACGAGGACGGCGAGCACGATCCGCTCGCCGCGCTCTCCGACGTCGGCCTCGTGCGCCGGCTGCTCGACGAGACCGAGCTGGAGGCCGTGCGCAGCGCCCGCAGGCGTGGCCGGTCGTGGGCGGAGATCGCCACGAAGCTGGGCGTGAGCCGGCAGGCGGCGTGGGAGCGGTGGCGCGACCTCGACACCGAGCCACCTCCGGCGCCGGCGGTACCGGACGAGCGGCCGCACGTCTCGACCGCGCCCGACGCCGTACTGAGCCGCGCGGCCCGCGCCGCTCGCCGCGGCAGCACGGTGACCGTGCCGCACGTCATCGGCATGACGGTCGACGACGCCCGCCGGCTCCTCGCCGAGACCGGCCTGCTGGCCGTCTCCGCCGATCCCGACGGTCCGCCCCCCGCGGCGCTCGCGCTCGACCTGAAGGTCGTGTCGGACCAGAGCCCGGAGTCGGGGGCGCGGGTCCGGACCGGATCGCCGGTGCGGCTGTGGACCGAACGCGGGGGCGGCTCGGGCGTTCGCGAACCGCGCAGGCCGCGCCCGAACCCGCTGCGCGAACGCGAGGTCCCCGACGAGGCGCTGGGGGCCGAGCAGGCCGTCGGCTGACCCCGGACGCACATCCGGCACCGGAACGAACGGCCCTTTCGCGCAACTGAGTTGCGCGAAAGGGCCGTTCGTGGGTGTCGGGGCGCGGCCGGGCGCGCCGGAGGGCCCGGTCAGGGGCGCGCGACCACGCAGACGACGTGCCCGTCCGGGTCGGTGAGCACGGCCTGACGCTCGCCCCACGGCTGGTCGGCCGGGGCGTCGAGCACGCCGCAGCCCGCGCTCACGGCGGCGTCGACGGTGGCGTCGACGTCGTCGACCGCGAAGCTCAACGCCACCCCGGCGTCGCTGGGCCGCGACGGGCGCTGGTGCAGCATCAGGTCGGTCCCGCCGGGCAGCGCGAGCATCGCGACGTCGGGCGCCGGCGCGACCACCGGGAGACCGAGCACGTCGCGGTAGAAGCGCAGGGCCGCGTCGAGATCGGCGACGGAGACGATGGCACGAGCGAGTCCGGTGACGGTCATGCTGCCAGCGTTCCCGGCGCCGCGTCGGGCGGGACGGCCGGGGTGCCGGGCGCCGCGGCGCGCCGGTCGCGGACGGTGAACAGCGGCAGGAACAGCTGGGTGAGCGGGCCGATCGCGAGGGCGTAGAGCACGGTCCCGACGCCGACGGTGCCGCCGAGCAGCCAGCCCGTCCCGAGCACGACGACCTCGATCCCGGTGCGCACCAGGCGGATCGACCGGCCGGTGCGGGCCGCGAGGCCCGTCATCAGACCGTCGCGGGGACCGGGGCCGAGACGGGCGCCGATGTAGGCCGCCGAGGCGACGCCGTTGAGGACGATGCCGCCCGCCATCATCGCGATCCGCCACCCGATGCCGACCGGCTGCGGGAGCAGGCTCAGCGCGACGTCGACGGAGAACGCGATGACGACGACGTTCGCGACCGTCCCGACGCCCATCCGCTGCCGCAGCGGGATCCACAGCAGCAGGACGACCCCGCCCGTGATCGCGGTGACGACGCCGAAGCTGAGCGGGATCCGCGTCGTCAGGCCTTGGTGGAGCACATCCCAGGGGTTGAGGCCGAGCGCCGCGTGGACCTGCATCGCCATGCTGGTGCCGTAGAGGCAGAGCCCGAGGAGGAGCTGCGGGATCCGCCGCAACGGGGCGGTGGTGACGGGGAGCGGGCGGAGATCCGGGCGGGGCACCGTCCGATCCTGCGCTCGCGGTGGCCTGTTCGACCAGGGCCAATCCGCGGCGGGTGGCCCGTGAGCGGGCACGGCCGCCCGACGGAGTTGACCTGAAGTGAGGTACAGCTCCTATCGTCGGCGGCCATGGACGTCAGCACCTGGTCCGCGCTGCGCACGGCGACGACCGATCCCGGAACCCGCCGCGCCCCGACCCGCGTCACCGCTCGCCGGATCGCCGAGTTCGCCCGCCCCCATCATCGGCGGCTCGCCCTGTTCGTGCTGCTCAGCATCGTCGGCGCGGTGCTGGCGGTCGCGACGCCGCTGCTGGCGGGACGCGTCGTCGACACGATCGTCGGCCACGGACCCGTCGGCGTCGTCGGCGGCCTGGCGGTCCTGATCGCCGCGATCGCGATCGCCGAGGCGGCGCTGGGGCTGGTCACCCGCAAGCTGTCGGCGACGATCGGCGAGGGCCTGATCCTGCAGCTGCGCACGGCGGTGTTCGACCACGTCCAGCGCATGCCGGTCGCGTTCTTCACCCGTACCCGGACCGGCGCACTCGTCAGCCGGCTCAACAACGACGTGCTCGGCGCCCAGCGCGCGTTCAGCGACACGCTGTCCGGCGTCGTCGGCAACGTCGTGACGCTGGCGCTGACGCTCGTCGTCATGCTGCAGATCTCCTGGCAGATCACCCTGCTCGCGCTGGTGCTGCTGCCCGTGTTCGTCCTCCCGGCGCGACGGATGGGCCGCAGGCTCGCCCGGCTCCAGCGCGAGGGTGCCGACCACAACGCCGCGATGACCACGCAGATGACCGAGCGCTTCTCCGCGCCCGGCGCCACGCTGGTCAAGCTGTTCGGCCGGCCCGCCGACGAGTCGGCCGAGTTCGCCGCACGCGCCCGCCGGGTCCGCGACATCGGCGTCCGGACCGCGATGGTGCAGTGGGTGTTCGTCACCGCGCTGACGCTGGTCTCGGCGCTCGCGCTGGCGCTGGTCTACGGCCTCGGCGGGACGCTGGCGCTGGTCGGGTCGCTCGAGGCCGGCGCCGTCGTCTCGCTCGGGATGCTGTTGACCCGCCTCTACGCCCCGCTGACGGCGCTGGCCGGCGCGCGGGTCGAGGTGATGAGCGCCCTGGTCAGCTTCGAGCGGGTGATCGAGGTGCTGGACCTGCAACCCCTGATCGTCGACGCACCCGACGCCCGCGAGGTGCCCGACGGCCCCGTCTCGGTCGAGTTCGACCACGTCCGGTTCGGCTACCCGGCGGCGTCGAAGGTGTCGCTGGCGTCGTTGGAGGACGTCGCGACGCTCGACACCCGCGGCGGGGTGGAGGTCCTGCACGACGTCTCGTTCCGCGCCGAGCCCGGGCAGCTGATCGCGGTCGTCGGCTCGTCGGGGGCCGGGAAGTCGACGATGGGCTCGCTGCTCCCCCGGCTCTACGACGTGGACTCCGGTGCGGTGCGGCTCGCCGGCGTCGACGTCCGGGAGCTGAGCTCGGACTCGGTGCGCGCGACGGTGGGCGTCGTGACGCAGGACGGGCACCTGTTCCACGACACGATCCGGGCCAACCTGTTGCTCGCCGCCCCGGACGCGACCGACACGCAGGTGTGGGAGGCGCTGCGCCGGGCCCGGCTCGAGGGGCTCGTCGCCGCGCTGCCCGACGGTCTCGACACGGTCGTCGGCGAGCGCGGCTACCGGCTCTCCGGCGGCGAACGCCAACGGCTGACCATCGCGCGGCTCCTGCTGGCCCGGCCCCGCGTCGTGGTGCTCGACGAGGCGACCGCGCACCTCGACTCGACGTCGGAGGCCCAGGTCCAGGAGGCCCTCGGCGAGGCACTGGCCGGGCGCACCGCGATCGTCATCGCCCACCGGCTGTCGACGGTCCGCGCGGCCGACCGGATCCTCGTCGTCGAGGAGGGGCGGATCGTCGAGAGCGGCACGCACGACGAGCTGCTCGCCGCCGGCGGCCGGTACGCCGACCTGCACCGCACGCAGTTCACCGAGGGGCCGGAGCCCGACCCCGAACCCGAGCCCGCCGCCGCGTGAGCCCGAGCCGCCACTCACAGGGGTAGGAGGGCGCCGCTCGCGTCGATGACCTCGAGGCGGTCGACCGTCGGTTCCGCGCCCGGCCGGGAGCCGCCGAAGGCCCGGTCGACCGCGGGGTGGATGCGTTCGTCGAACGCGCGGGCGCAGGCCTGCTCGTCGGTCCACACGTCGATGTAGCGCAGGCCCCCGTCGGGCCGCCGCACGCACAGGTGCAGCAGGGAGCCCTCCATCGGTTCAGGCCCGAGCTCCTCGACGATCCGCCGGTAGAGCTCCTCGTTGATCGGGACGTCCTGCACGAAGGCGTAGACCATGACGACCTCCCGCGATATTGGTCCGAAATGACTTCGGACGAATAGCTGTAGGATCGGCCACGTGAGCGGTGACGTCAAGGCCCGGCGGGCGTACCGGGCGCCGCGCCGCGAGGAGGGCGCGGCGCGGACGCGGGCAGCGGTGCTCGCCTCGGCCCGCAGGCTGTTCGTCGACAAGGGTTTCCGGCGCACCACGGTGGCCGACATCGCCGCAGGCGCCGGGGTCGCGGTCGACACCGTGTACGCGACCGTCGGACGCAAGCCGGTGATCCTGCGCGAGGTGGTGGAGACCGCCCTCTCGGGCACCGACGAGGTGGTGCCCGGCCCGGAGCGCGACTACGTCGCGCGGCTGCGCGCCGCCGGTCACGCGGCCGACATGCTCGCGATCTACGCCGGCGCGGTCGGCGCGATCCACCCGCGCCTCGGCCCGGTCTTCCTCGCGCTGCGGGACGCGGCGGTGCAGGACCCGGCCTGCGCGGCGCTCTGGGCCGAGATCGCGCAGCGGCGCGCCGCGAACATGCGGCTGCTCGCGCTCGACCTGCGCGCCACCGGCGAGTTGCGCACCGACCTCGACGACGACGCCGTCGCCGACATCATCTGGAGCACCAACGCCGTCGAGTACTGGCTGCTGCTCGTGCAGGAGCGGGGCTGGACGACCGAGCGGTTCGTCGCACATCTCACCGACCTGTGGTGCCGCATGCTCCTCGCCGACCCCGGTACCGACCGCCGGGAGTCGTGAGTGGCGATGGTCGCCCTGGCGACCATCGCCACTCACGGTCAGTCCTTGAAGTCGTCCGGGGTGACGTCGTCGATGAACTCGCGGAACTCCTTGATCTGCTCCTCGGGCGGCGCGTCGCCGCCGTCGGGGAAGAGCTCGGCAATCGACTGGCCGACGTCGTCGAGGATGTCCTCGGCCATCCCGATCGGCAGCGAGTCGCGCACCGCGATCGAGAGCGCGTCGCTGGGCCGGGCCGCGACTCGGGTGCCCGCGTCGAACACGATGTCGGCGCTGAAGGTGCCACCCGACAGCTCGGTGATCTCGACGCCCTCGATCCGCCTGCCCAGCCCCTCGACGATCGGGACGATGACGTCCTGGGTCAGTGGCGGCTGGACCTCCTCGTCACGGGCTCCGAGGGAGATGACCTGGGCCTGTGGACCCCGCAGGAACACCGGCACGCACCGGTCGCCGTCGACCTCGCCCAGCACCAGCACCGGCTGTCTGCTGGGGGCGTGCACCACCAGCCGCAACACCCGCATCGCACGCATCGCCCGTCCTCGCCTTCGCCGCGTCGCGTCGGACCAGGGACCGCGGCCCCCGGAACCGCACAGTTTCGTGCACCGGGACGGCGCGTGGCGGGAAACGGATCAACCTGAGACACCCGTGCGCCCGGCGTCGACCGCGGCGGCCCCGGCGCGCGACGTCCCGAGCCGCCCGCCGAACTCGATGCCCTTTGCCTCCTTGCCGACGAGCGTCAGGAGCGCGACGGCGACGAACACCGGCACCACCGTCACGATCAGCGAGAACGGATAGCCGTGCGACGCCGCGAGGCTCTGCTGGATCGGCAGGTTGAGCGCGGCGAGGCAGTTGCCGAGCTGGTAGGTCACCCCCGGGTAGAAGCCGCGGATCGTGTCGGGCGACATCTCGGTGAGGTGCGCGGGGATGACGCCCCACGCGCCCTGCACGCACACCTGGATCAGGAACGAGCCGAGCGCGAGCCAGCCCGCCGTCCGCGAGAGCGCGAACAGGGGCACGATCGGCAGGGCGAGGACCGCACAGAAGACGATCGTGTAGCGCCGGCCGAAGCGCTCGGACAGCGTCCCGAAGACGATCCCGCCGATCGTCGCGCCGACCGTGTAGCCGACGGCGATCCAGGTGGCGGTCGCGCCGGACAGCCCCGCGCCGCCGTCGTCGGTGGCCTTGAGGAACGTCGGGTAGAGGTCCTGCGTGCCGTGGCTCATCCAGTTGAACGCCGTCATCAGCAGGATCAGGTAGCCGAAGCGGCGCAGGACGGCGGGGTCGAGGAGGACGTCGCGGAACGACGAGTGCGTCATCCGCATCCGCTCGCGCGTCCCCTGCCAGACCTCCGACTCCTTGACCCGCGTCCGGATGAACAGGCTGACCAGTGCCGGAACGATGCTCAGCGCGAACAGCCAGCGCCACGACAGGCCGAGCCCGGTCACGACGACGAGCGACGCGAGCGACGCCAGCAGGTACCCCAACGAGTAGCCCTGCTGCAGGACGCCGGAGAAGAATCCGCGCCGTTTCGCGGGAATCTTCTCCATTGCCAGTGCAGCGCCCAGCCCCCATTCCCCGCCCATTCCGATGCCGTAGAGCAGCCGCAGCACGAGCAATATCGTGAAGTTCGGCGCAAAGGCGCACAGGAATCCGACGACCGAATAGAAGCAGACGTCGACCAGGAGCGGGACGCGTCGTCCGGCGCGGTCGGCCCAAAGCCCGAAGATGATCGCGCCGACCGGCCGCATGACGAGCGTCGCCGTGGTCAGAAACGCCATCTCCGTCAGCGAGACGTGGAACTCCCTGGCGACGTCGGCGTAGACGAGAACGACGATGAAGTAGTCGAAGGCATCCATCGTCCAGCCGAGCAACGCGGCGACGAACGAGTTCCGCTGGTCCGAGGTGAGCCGTTCCCGGCCGGACCTCCCGGACGTCGCACTCATTTCCGGCATTCCCCCTCACGTCGAATGTGCGAAGCGGACGCTACGCCGCGAATTCGAGGTCCGCCGGGTAGGCCGAGAAATGCGGACGATCGGTACGAATGACACGACGGCGACGTCCGGGCAGGATGGAGGCGTGTGGGTCGGAAGCGGAGTGCTCGACGTCGTCGCGTTCGTGGCGGCGATCGGGGCGGGCCTGGTCGCCGGGCTGTTCGTCGCCTTCTCGATGGCCGTGATGCCCGGGCTGGCCCGGCTGCCCGCTGCCACCGCGGCCGCCGCGATGCAGCAGATCAACCGGGCGATCCTCAACCCCGTCTTCGGCCTGGTGTTCGGCGGCACCGCGGTGCTCGCGGTCGTCGTCGCGGCGACCACGGGCGTCACGGGCACGCCGCTGCGGCTCGTGGGCGCGCTGGTGCTGCTCGTCGGGGCCTACGTCGTCACGGCTGCGGTGAACGTCCCGCTCAACAACGCACTCGACGCCGCCGACCCCGACGGGCCGGGACTCGGCACCGCGTGGGAGCGCTACGCCGGACCGTGGACGCGGTGGAACCACGTGCGTGCGCTCGCCTCGACGGCGGGCGCCGTCCTGCTGATGCTGGGCTGACGGGATGGCAGCACGCACCACCGGGACGATCCGCGACGCCGCCGACGCGGCCTACCGCCGGGCCGCGGAGGCCTTCCTGGCCTGCGACGACGCCGAGCAGCACGCCCGCCGGGCCGCCGACGCGCTGGTGGCGCTCGACCCTCGGCAGGCCGCCGCGATCCGCGCCGACGTCGACACCGCGTGCCGGGCCGCGCTCGGTGCCGTCGTCGACTGGATCTCCGCCGTCGACGCGCATCAGTCGACGATCCGCAGCCCCGACGCCGTCCAGCCCGCCCTCGCCGCGGCGGCACGGGACTTCACCGCGGCGCGCGAGGCGCTCGAACGCGCGACCCCCGCCGCGCAGCGCTACGCCGACCGCCACCGCGAGGCGCTCACCCGGGCGGCCGCGGCGACCGAGGTCCGCGACCGGGCCGCGCGCAGTGCCGTCGCCGTGGTCGACGAGGCCGTCGCCGCGGTCGACCGGGCCCGGGCGGCCGGCCTGTCCACCCCGAAGCTCGACGCCGCGGTCGCCGCCGTGCGCGCCCGGGTCGCGTCGGCGGCCGACGCCGGCATCGGGCAGGCCTCGCTCGCGGCGTGGGCGGACACCGAGGCCGCGGCCAGGGAGCTGCTGGACCAGGCGCAGCAGGCCGAACGCCGGCGCACCGAGCTGCCCAACCGCATCAGGTCGCTCACGACCCGCGCCGCGGGCATCGAGGGCCGGGCGCAGTCGCTGCCGACGACCCTCTCGACGTTGCGCCGCAACTACTCCCTGGCCTGCTCGGCCGGTCTGGAGCGCGCGGGCGACGACGTCGCCGCGGCCGTCACCACGGCCCGCCGGGCGCTCGCGGCCGCCGACGCCGCGGCCGTCGACGACGACTGGGCCCGCGCGCTCCGAGAGGTCGACGCGGCCCGCGCGGCGCTCGACACGGCCGACCGGCTCGTCACCGCCGTGGGCGAGCGGCTGCGGACGCTCGACGAGGTGCGCTCCGACCCGGCGGCGCGGCTGGCGAAGGCCCGGTTCACGCTGCGGGACGCCCAGCAGCTCGTCGTCGCGAACCGGGCCCGGGCGGCAGCGGAGATCCCGGTGCTCGACGCGCTCGCCGAGCGGCTCGACCGGGCCCCCGGCCTGCTGGGCGCGACACACCCCGACTACTGGTCCTACCTGCAGGAGCTCGACGCCGTGACCCGCGCGGCGCAGGACACCGTCAGCCGGGTGCGGCAGCGGCTCGCGACCGGCCGCTGACCGGGCTCAACCTCCGCGGCGCAGCTCGTCGAGGTGCCGCTCGACCGGGTCGCCCACGCCCGGCTCCCGCCCCCGCGCCGACGCCGTCGCCACCTCCGCGTCGGCCCCGGCGCGCAGCGACAGCGACTCCGCACGGTCCCTGGCCTGGGCGAGCAGCGCTCGCGGATCGTCCTCGGCTCCGGGAACGGCGGCGAGCGCGGCCGCCGCCCGCTCCTGCGCCTCGGCGGCCGACAGGGTGGCAAGCACCGTGGCCTTCTCGGCCTGCATGCGGTCGAGGTCGTCGCGCATCCGTGCCGTCAGCTCGCGCATCTGCTCGACCTGCGCGGCGATCTGGTCGCGGTGCGCCGTGAGGCTCTCGACCTGTTCGAGGAGCCCGGCCCGGCGCACCAGCAGCCGCCGGGCCTCGTCCTCGCGGCCGGCCCGCAGCTGATCACGGGCGGCGTCGTCGAGCTCCCCGATCTCGGCGCGGTGCCGGTCGACCAGCAGCTCGATGCGGCGTCGCCCCGTCGCCACCTCTGCGAGGCCCAGCCGAGCGGAGGCGTACTCCTCGGCGCGCCGGGCGACGGCCTGTTCGAGGCGCACGCGCGGGTCGTCGGACGGCTGCGTGTCGGGATCGCGGCCGCCGAAGATCCGCTTCAGCACCATCCATCCGAGTATCCCTCATCGGACGCCTTCCATGAGGCGTCGCACCAGCGGGGTCACCGCCAGCAGCAGCAGCCCGATGCCGATCGCGACCGCGCCGAGGATGCCGAAGTAGGCGACCTCGTCGTCGGCGTTGTAGTAGTCGGCCAGCGCCCCGGACAGCGCGGTGCCCAGCGCGACCGACAGGAAGAACAGCGCCACCATCTGCGTCCGGTACGCCGGCGGCGCGAGCTTCGTCGACACCGACAGCCCCACGGGCGAGAGCAGCAGCTCGGCGATCGTGAAGACGAACAGGATGCCCACGATGCCGAGCAGCGGCGCGCTCCCCGGCCCGCCGCCGGCCATGGGCAGGAACAGCAGGAACCCGATCCCGACGATGCCGACGCCTGCCGCGAACTTGATCGGTGTCGACGGCTGGCGCGGGCCGAGCTTCGTCCAGATCGCGGTGAAGACGCCGGACAGAATGATGATGAACACCGGGTTGATCGACTGCACCCACGACACCGGCATCTCCCAGCCGAAGAGATGCCGGTCGAGGCGGGTGTCGGAGTAGATCGTCAGCACCGTGAACTGCTGCTGGTAGATCGCCCAGAACGCTGCGCTCGCGATGAACAGCGGGATGAACGCGAGGACGCGGTGCCGCTCGACCGGCCCGACCTTGCGGCTCGTGAGCAGCAGGGTGAAGTACGCGACGGCGGACACCGCCGTCACGCCGATGACGATGCCGACGAGCCGGTCGGCCCGCAGCACCCCGGTCAGGGCGAGCACGAGGATCACGACGGCCAGCCCGACGGCCGCCAGCACCGCGATCCTGCGCTCCCGCGGGGCCAGCGGCGAGGGCACGTGCCGCGCCGTGTCGGGCAGCCGGCTGCGGGTCAGCACGTACTGGATCAGCCCGATCGCCATCCCGACAGCCGCGAGCCCGAACCCGTAGTGGAAGCCGAGCGTGGACTGCAACAGCCCGGTGAGCAGCGGCCCGACCAGCGCACCGAGGTTGATGCCTAGGTAGAACAGCGAGAACCCGGCGTCGCGCCGGTCGTCGCCCGGCGCGTAGAGCGTCCCGACGAGGCTGGTCGCGTTCGCCTTGACCCCACCACTGCCGACGGCGATGAGCACCAGCCCGACGCCGACGCCCAGCAGGCCCGGCAGCAGCGCCAGCGCGATGTGGCCGAGCATGACGATGATCGCCGCGTAGAACAGGACCCGCTCGGGGCCGAGGACGCGGTCGGCCGTCCACGCGCCGAGGATCGTCGAGAGGTAGACGAGGCCGCCGTAGGCGCCGACGATGCCCGCCGCGACGCCCTGGTCGATGCCCAGGCCGCCCTCGGCCGTCGAGTAGTAGAGGTAGATCAGCAGGATGCCCTGCATCCCGTAGAACGAGAAGCGCTCCCACATCTCGACGCCGAACAGGCTGGCCAGCATCGGGGGCTGGCCGAAGAACGTCCGCGGCGGGCGGGTCTCGCGATCGGCGACGTCGCTCACGCGATCACAGTGCACCCGGACCGGCACGCCGCGCTACGCCTGTCGCCCGGCGGGGGCCCTGCCGCGGGGGGCCCTGCCGCGGGGGCCCGTGCCGCGGGGCCCGTGCCGTTGCAGGAACGGCACTTTCCTGCAGCCCAGTTGCGGGAAAGTGCCGTTCCTGCACAAAGCGTGGGCCGGCCGGACCCCCTGGGCGGCGGTCAGCCCACCAGGGGCATGACCTTCTCGCCGAAGTCGTGCACGCCCTGCTCGAAGTCGTCGAAGGTGAACATCATCCCCTTGACCCCGGGCATCGCGGCGACGCGGTCGATCTGCCGCGCCACCGTGTCCGGCGACCCGACGAGCGTCGCCATGTTGAAGTTCACCGCGCCCTCGGGCAGGTTGATCGTCCGCGCGGTGCCTGAGTCGTCGGCGCTGACGTCCTTGCCGCCCTCGTCGGACATGTAGCCGAGCGCGGCGGCGTCGGCGCCCGCGTTGTAGGAGGCCCACTTGGCCTGGGCCTCCTCGTCGGTGTCGGCCATGATCGCCATGAACAGCGGCAGGGACCCGACGTCGCGGCCGGCCTTCTCGGCGGCGGCGACGAGGCGCTGCGTGGGCTCGCGGTAGGTCTCGGGGTCGTTGACACCCGGGCTGAGGATGAAGTTGTAGTCGCCGTGCTCCGCGCAGAACCGCATGCCCCGCTCGGACTGCCCGGCGCACACGATGTCGACGTGCGCCGACGGGCGCGGGGAGAGCACGCAGTCGGTCATCGTGAAGAACTCGCCGTCGAGGTCGCAGCGGCCCTTCTCGAACAGGTCGCGCAGGACGGTGACGTACTCGGTGGAGTAGTCGTAGCGGCGGCCGAAGTACTCGTCACCGGGCCACAGCCCCATCTGTTCGTACTCTCCGGACGCCCAGCCGGACACGATGTTGATGCCGAAGCGGCCGGGGGCGATGGAGTCGATCGTCGACGCCATGCGCGCCACGAGCGCGGGCGGCAGCGTCAGCACGGCGGTCGAGGCGTAGAGCTTGATCCGCTCGGTGACGGCCGCGAGCCCGGCCATCAGCGTGAACGACTCCAGGTTGTGGTCCCAGAACTCGGTCTTCCCGCCGAACCCGCGCAGCTTGATCATCGACAGCGCGAAGGCGAAACCCTGCCGCTCGGCCTCCTGGACGACCCGCTTGTTGAGGTCGAACGTGGGCATGTATTGCGGGGCGTTCTCCGAGATCAACCAGCCGTTGTTGCCGATCGGGATGAAGACTCCGAAGTCCATCTCAAGCTCCTTGTCCGGAGTGGGCGGTTCCGCCCGGGGCGGCGCGTAGTGCTGGCACGACTTCCTTGGCGAGCAGTTCGAGGGAGCCCAGGGCGTCACCGACCGGCATGCCGGCCCACTCCGTGCGGAACAGGAAGTGGTCGACGCCGAGCGCGCGCCACGGCAACAGCGCGTCGATGCAGTCCTGCGGGGTGCCGATCACGAACCGGTCCGACGACAGCTCCTCGTACGCCGCGCGGAACGACTCCTGGTCCGGCATCACCTTGTCCTGGCCCCAGTCGGCGTAGACGGCGTACTTGTTGGCCAGGTGCGGACGCGCGAGCTCGACGGCCCGCTCGCGGGTGGGGGCGCAGAAGACCTCGCGCATCAGCGGCAGCTCGGTGACCGGCCCGCGCCCGCTCGCCTCGCGCTCCGCGTGGAACAGCTCGAGCTGGCGACGCACGGTCGTCGCCGTGGCGTGCGGGTTGATCATCCAGGTGTCGGCCGAGCGGGCCGCCCGCCGGACGGCGTTGTCGCTGTTGGCGGCCATCCACACCGGCGGGCGGCCGACCGGGCGCATCGTCGCGCGGACGCCGTCGAGCCGGCACCACGGCAGGTCGGCGTGCACCTCCTCGCCCGCCCACAGCTGCTCGACGATCCGCAGGTTCTCCTCGAACCGGCGGACGCGTTCGCCGCGCGGGATGCCGAACGCGTCGTACTCGACGTCGCGGTAGCCCAGCCCGACGCCGAAGATCGACCGGCCGCGGCACACGACGTCGAGGCTCGCGTACGCCTCGGCGGTGTCGACGGGGTTGTGGAGGGCGAGCAGGTGGATGCCGATGCCCACGCGCATGTCACCGGCCTCGGCGGCGAGCCGCGCCAGCCACGGCAGCGGCTGGATGTGCGCCAACGACTCCGCGAGGTGGTGCTGGCCGGCGAACACGGAGTCGAGCCCGAGGTCGCGCGCCGCGCGCACCATGCTGAGCTGCTCGTCGAGCGCGACGAGGGGATCGCGGCCGGGCGGCTGCTGGTGGGTGATGAACAGGCCCGCGGAGCAGCGGTCAGACGCCACGGCAGGCCTCCGCGAAGTCCCGGGCGGGGGTGTCGTCGCCCAGTCCGAGGATCGCGGTGCGCACCCGTTCGGTGGTGGCCTCGTCGGTGACCAGCGCCATCGACCCGGCGAACTTCTCGGCGATCTCCGCGTTGGTGAGCGGCCGCTCGTCGTGGCCCCGGTTCACCTGCTCGCGCCGTGTCAGCACCCGCCCGTCGGTCAGCTCGATCTCGACGTACCCGGAGTAGGCGCGTGGGAAGGCGCTCTCGTCGTCGGGCGACACGCTGACCCGGCGGGCGAGGTCGAGGATCTCGGTGTCGTGCAGCGCCTCGTCCTCCAGCTCGGCGAGCCCGAACCGGCCGCGCGAGAGCGCCGCGGACACGACGTACGGGAGGCTGAACTTGGCGTCGTACTCGTCGCGCGGCGCCCACTTGGCCTCGGCGGGCTCGCAGACGACCTTGCCGGGCACCGGGTGGATCGCGCAGCGGACGGCGGCGATGTCGGCGGGTCGCAGACCGTGCTCGGCGCGCAGGTCGAGCACGGCGTCGGCGAACGCATGGATGAAGTGGCAGATCGGGTAGGGCTTGACCGCGGTCCGCATGAGCTCCCACTGCGTGCCCAGGCCGGCGCCGAGCGCGCCGGGGTCGGTCTCCCGCCCGGCGAGGTGGGTGTTGAACAGCCCGAACCGTCCCTCGTAGACGGCGGGCGGGCCGCTCCAGCCGAACCGCGCGAAGCTCGCCGCGGTGATCCCGCACATCGCCGCCCAGCCCGGGTGCTGTCGTTTGGTCCAGGAGCCGTCCTCCAGGAACTCCAGCAGCCCCGCCGACATCGACCCGACGATGCCCTGCGCCGCGACGAGACGGTCCGCGTCGAGGCCCGCGAGCTTGCCGGCGGCCACGGCCGCGCCGAACGCGCCCGCGACGGCCGTCGGGTGGAAGCCCACGTCGTGGAACCCGCCGGCGCCGCCCAGCCCGACCCGCGCGGAGACCTCCACCCCGAGGACGTACGCGGTGAGCAGGTCGCGCGTGGTGGCACCGGCCGTCGTCGCCGCGGACAGCGCCGCGGGCAGCGCCGCCGCCGTCACGTGCGTGACGGCGGGGATGTGGGTGTCGTCGAAGTCCATGCCGTGGATGAGCACGCCGTTGAGCACGGCCGCGTCGCGCGGGTCGAGCCGGTCGGGCATGGCGAGGACGGGATGGTCGCCCGCGGAGAGGGCGGACAGCGCGTCGCGGGCGACGGCCGGGAAGCCGTAGGCCGTCGAGGCGAAGGCAAGGCCGACCGCGTCGAGCACGAGGTGCCGCGCGCGCTCCAGCACCTCGGCCGGGATGTCGCCGTACTCCAGTGCGGCGCCGAACTCCGCGATCCGGCCGGACATCATCGTGCGGGCCGGGCTCTCGATGCTCACAGCAGTACCTCCGAGTCAGTCGGGAGTGGTGCCGCGCACGCCCGACGATACGTCAGACAATTCGGCACCGGAAGGGACGGCGAGATGATGCGCGGTCCGCTCCTGGAAGACCCGCGCCGCGCGCAGCGCCGTGGCCTCCTGGTGCGGCGGCGCCATGAGCTGGGCGGACACGGGCAGGCCGTCGGGCGCGAAGCCCGTCGGCACGGCGAGCCCCGGTGCGCCCGTGAGGTTGCCGAGCATCGTCGACCGCGACTGGGCCGCGTAGAGCGGGAACTCCTCCCCGTCGACGACGACCGTCGCCTCCGGAAGCCGTGGCGCGGTGGAGGGGCACGTCGGCACGAGGACGAGGTCGGCGTGGGCGAAGACCTCGTCGAGCTCGCGCTGCAGCCGCACCCGGAACTGCTGGGCCAGCAGGTAGTCGACGGCGGGCGTCGCGATCCCCTGGCTGATCCGGGACACGAGCACGGGGTCGTACTCCGACCAGCGCGCGGCGTTGACGCGGTGCACGCTCGCGGCCTCGACCCACACGATCCGGTAGCCGATCGCGAGCACCTCCGAGGCGCTCGGGATGTCCGCGTCGACGATCTCGGCGCCGGCGTCGGCGAGGACCCCGGCCATCTCGTCGATCCCGGAACGGACGGCGCCGTCGCACATCTCCGTCAGATACCCGCCGACGACGGCCACCCGCACACCGCGCAGGTCGTCACCGGTCGCGGGTATGAAGGGCGGCAGCGCGGTCGCGCGCGGGTCGACGCCGTCGGGGCCGCGCAGCAGCCCGAAGAGCAACTCGACGTCGCGGGCGCTGCGGCACAACGGGCCCACGGTCTCGGCGGTCCAGGAGAGCGGGATGACGCCGGTCCGCGGGATCGCTCCGCTCGTCGGTTTCAGGCCGGTGAGCCCGCACCAGGCCGACGGCAGCCGCACCGAGCCGCCGACGTCGGTGCCCAGCCCGAACGGCACCGCCCGCGCCGCCACCGCTGCCGCCGTCCCCATCGACGAGCCGCCCGCCCACCGCTGCGGGTCCCACGGGTTGCGGGTGGTACCGAAGCGGGGCGGGTTGGGGCCACCGACGGCGAACTCCGTCGTCGTGTCCTTGCTGACGGCGATCGCGCCCGCCGCCTCCAGCCGGCGCACGACCTCGGCACTGCGGGCCGCAGGGGCGTCGTCGCAGACCCAGGAGCCGCCGGTGGTGGGGACGCCGGCGACGTCGATGACGTCCTTCACCGCGAACGGGACGCCCTCCAACACCCGCGGGGTGCCGGAGGCCCAGCGCCGGGCGGACTCCTCGGCCGCGGCGAGCGCGCGGTCGTCGAGGAAGGCGATCGTGGTGTTCAGCGCCTCGTGCACGTCGCGCAGCCGGGCCAGCGAGCCGGCGACCGTCTCCCGCGGGTCAGCGCCTGCGCGGTACGCCTCGAGGAGGTCGTGGGTGTCGCCGTTCATCGGCGCAGCCAGGCGTCGCCGTGCGCGGGGTCGACGGGCCAGCCGGCGTCGAGAAGCGGGTCGGTGCGCAGCCGCGCCGCGGCGGGCTCGGCGGCCTCCACCGCCGCCCGCATCTCCGCGATCTGCGCGTCGTCGAGGTGGTAGCCGAGACGTTCGGCGAGCGCCCCGAGATCGGCGGGTGCCACCCGTTCGCTACAGCGACCATCGGCACTCACGAGATCACGGCCTTGCCCGCGAGCAGCGACTTCGCGACGACGGTGCGCAGCACGTCGTTGGTGCCCTCGCCGATCGACATCAGCGGGGCGTCACGGTAGAGCCGCTCGACCTCGAACTCCGTGGAGTAGCCGTACCCGCCATGAATACGCATCGCGTCCATCGCGCACGACAACGCCGCCTCCGACGCCGCGATCTTCGCCATCCCCGACTCGGTGTCCATCCGCACCCCCTCGTCCATCCGCGACGCCGCCCAGTACGTCATCAACCGGGCCGACTGCAGCGCCACCGCCATCTCCGCCAGCCGCAGCTGGATCGCCTGGAACTCACCGATCGGCCCACCGAACGCCGTCCGCTCCCGCGCATAGCGCAGCGCCTCGTCATAGGCCCGCTGGGCCACACCGACGCTGCGAGCGGCGATGTTGATCCGGCCGGTCTCCAACGCCGACAACGCCTGCTGCAGCCCGCGGCCCTCGACCCCGCCGAGCAGCTGCGACGCCGGGACCCGCACGTCGGTGAGCACGACCTCGCACGACTCGGTGCCCTTGTAGCCGAGCTTGCCGATGTCGGCGGTGACCTCGAACCCCGCCGAGTCCGCCTCGACCAGCAGGATCGACATCCCCCTGTGCGCGGGCGCCGCGGCCGGGTCGGTCTTCACCAGCACCGGCAACGGATCCGCATAGCGCGCGTTGGTGATCCACATCTTGGTGCCGTTGACGACGTAGTCGTCCCCGTCGCGCTTCGCGACGGTCGTGATGCCCTGCAGATCGGTCCCCGCACCCGGCTCGGTCAGCGCGATCCCGGTCCGGCGCGCCCCCGTCGCCAGCTCGGGCAGGTACTTCTGCTTCTGCTCCTCGGTCCCGTGATGGGCCAGCATCCAGCTCGACACCGAGTGGCTGCCCAGGATCCCCGCGATGCCCATCCAGCCACGCGAGATCTCCTCGAACGTCAACGCGAAACTCACATTGTCCGCGCCCAGCCCGCCGTACTCCTCCGGGATCACCAGACCGAACAGGCCCAGCTCGCGCATCCCCGCGACGATCTCGGTCGGGTAACGGCCCTCCCGTTCCCAGTCACGGGCGACCGGCACGATCTCCCGGTCGACGAACTCGCGCAACGTCTGCCGGAACAGCCGCTGCTCGTCGTTCAGCCCGAAGTCCATCTCAGTCCTTCCCCATAGCGGTCGCGCCGAGTGCACCGGATGCGCGTAGCGCCGCGATCCGGTCGTCGTCGTAGCCGAGCCCGCGCAGCACCGACTCGGTGTGCTCGCCCATCGCCGGCGCCGCGCGGGTCGGCGCCCGGTCCTCGCCCGGCGGCCCGACGCGCACCGCGGACCGCAGCGATCTCACCGTCCCGAACCGGGGATGCGACGTCTCCGCCACGAGCTCACGCGACAGGGTGTGCGGGTCGGCGAGCGCGCCCGCGACATCGTTGATCGGCGCACACGGGATCGACGCCGCATAAAGAGGTACCAGCCACTCGTCGACGGTGCGCCCGGCGAAGATCTCCTCCAGCAGCGGGACGATCACCTCACGGTGCCGGGCCCGGTCGGCGAACGTCGCGAACCGCGGGTCCGCGGCCAGCTCCGGGCGCCCGATCACCACGGTCAGCCGCTGCCAGAACTTCTCCTTCGCACACCCCACGACGAGCCAGCCATCGGAGGCCTCGAAGGCCTGGAACGGGATCAGCGACGGGTGCGCCGAGTGCCGCGTGCGCGCCGGCTCGAAGCCGGCCGTCATGTGCCACGTGCCCGGATAGGTCAGCAGGCTCACCGCGGTGTCGTAGAGGCTGACATCGCAGTCGGTGCCGACACCGTCACGCCGCGCCGCGTGGATACCCGCCAGCAGGGAAATCGCCGCGACGTAGCCGCCGGAGTAATCGACGAGCGAGATACCGGTCTTCTGCGGCGCCCCGCCCGGCTCACCGGTCAACGACATCCACCCACCAAGCGCCTGCAGCACGTAGTCGTAGCCCGGCTCGGCCGCCCGCGGCCCGGTCATCCCGAACCCGGTCAGCGAGCAGCACACGATCCGCGGGTTGACGTGCGCGAGATCGGCGTAGCGGATGCCCAGCTTCGCCGGCACGTCGCCGCGCAGGTTCGAGTAGACGGCGTCGGCGCCCCGGACGAGGTCCTCGAACACCTCGCGCCCACCCGGGGTACGGATGTCGAGCGTGATCGACGACTTGTCCCGGTTGAACGACTCGAAGAACAACGAGTCACCGTCCTCGGCATACGGCGGGACGTGCCGACCCACGTCACCGCCCACGCTCGGGTCCTCGATCTTGACGATGTCCGCACCCAGCTCGGCCAGGTGCATCGACCCGAACGGCCCGGCACCGTACTGCTCCAGGGAGATGATCCGGACATCCTCCAACGGCCTCACCGCGACCCACCTCCACCTCGTCCCGACCGACGCCACGGTAAAACGTCAGACGTTTTTGGGTCAACTGTGACGGGCAGCCGGTTAAGCTCGTCCCCCACCGGAACGGGAGCGTGACGCGTGGCCACCGACCCGAGCGATCGCGCCGCACGACTACGCGTGCGCCGCGACCGGCCCGCCTACCAGCGGGTCGCCGACGAGCTGCGGGCCCAGATCGTCGGCGGGCTGCTCCCGGCCGGCGCGCGGCTGCCCAACGAGGCGGAGCTGAGCCGGTCGTTCGAGGTCAGCCGCAGCACGGTCCGCGAGGCCCTGCGGTCGCTGGCGAGCCAGCACCTCGTCGAGACCCGGCGCGGCGTGCAGGGCGGCTCGTTCGTCTCCGCGCCCGACCCGGCACGTGTGGTCGCCGCGGTCGGCGAGTCGCTGGGCGTGCTCGTCCGGACGCCGCGGCTCGACCTCGCCGACCTGCTCGAGGCACGACTGCTGCTCGAACCCGCCGCCGCCCGGCTCGCCGCGCAGCGCGCGGACGCCGAGACCGTCGAGGCCGTCCGGGTGGCGGCGGCCGCGCCCCACGACCCGCGCGACCCCAGCGGCTTCGTCCCGCACCTGGACTTCCACAACACGATCCTGATGGCCACCGGGAACCTGATGTTCACGATGATGGGCCAGCCCGTCGGCGACGTGCTCCGGACGAGCCTCGACCGCGCGGCCGTCGACCCGGCCGAGTGGGACGCCGTGGACACCGACCACGCGGCCATCGCCGAGCACATCGCGGCCGGTGAGGCCGAGGCCGCCGAGACCACCATGCGGACACACCTGGAGTCGTTGCGGCCCTTGTACGAGCGAGCCGCTCGACGACCGCCGCCCGCGACGAACGGCTGATCTGGCGCCACAGACGGTCGATCGACCGTTCGTCGCGCCGACACGCCCGTCACCGACCGCTCATCGCAACACGCCTATGCGCTGACGTTCGGTCACTGCCGGTCGTCGCATCACTTCGGCGTGGTTGCTGCAGATCTCATCACGGAGTGGTTACTTTCAAGTCGCCGCCCGGTGATCTCGCCGGGCGACGCGCCTGGTCGGCCGTCTCCACCTGCCCGCCGACACTCCCCCAGGCGCCCGCGCTCCCCGGGGCAGGTACGCACGAGGTCGCTCCCCCACAGCCTCGCGCGTATGACGGCAAGGACCGCTACATGGCTACGCACCGTGCTGTCGCCCTGCTCGACAAACCGGGCGCCACCCGCACTCCCCGCCCTGCGGCCGAGCTGATCGCCGAGCTCGGCGCGGAGCTCCCGTCGACCCCCGGCCGCCGCGCACGCCACGGCCTCTCGGTACCCGCCCCCCGCTCCGGTGTCGACCAGGACCGCGCCGACCAGGGCCTCCGTCGCGAGAACCCGCTGGTCCCCGTTCTCCCCGCCACGCTCATCCCGGCGCAGCCGCGCCGCCGCGCCGACTGGTTCACCACCGGGTGGAGCGCCCCCGAGGTCGAACCCGTCGTCGGCCCGGCCGACCGCGTCGACGACACCGCCGACGCCGACGACACCGCCGACGAGTTCCGCACGCGCGTCTCCGCGCTGCTCGCCGAGCTGCGCCGGACCGCCGACGACGACGGGACGCCTGCGGGCGCCGCCCTCTTCGAGCCCGACGACGACCGCGAGGTGGCCGGCGCCGAGTCGATGCGGCCCGCCGTCGAGCAGGACGCGCCCGGCGACACCGACACCGACTCCCAGGACGCGCCCACCGCCGCCGAGCTGCGCGCGATCGCGACCGACCGCGACGGCGTGCGTCGCCCGTCGGCCGCTCCGGCCGGGCTGGCCGGCGCCACCGGCGTCTTCGAGGCCGCGCGGGTCGGACGCACCGGCCGCTTCGGGCGCATCCCGCACCAGGGCGTCGTCGCCGCCGCGTCCGCGACGGTCCTCGGCGCCACGGCCGCCGTCGTCGCTGCCACCGGCGGGTTCACCCCCCATCAGGCGACGGCCGAGCTCGACACCTCCGTCGACCAGGCCACCCAGCGCATCGAGCTCGCGAGGCCCGCGGCCGACACCCCGGTCGTGCCGCTGGCGTCGAACTACGACTCGGCGGCCGACGCCGCGGTCAAGAAGGTCGCCGAGGCGGCCGACAAGCACCGCGCCGACGCCACGCAGATCATCGCCGCGGCCCACGCCCCGCAGCGCGGCACCAACGCCGGCCCGGGCGGCGCCGACGCCGGTGGCGCGAGTGCCGGTGGGGGCAAGGCGTCCGTGCCCGCGGTCACCGGCAGCAGCCGCGGCGCGGCCGCACTGAAGGCCGCGATGACCCAGATCGGCAAGCCGTACGTCTGGGGCGCCGCGGGTCCGTCGGCCTACGACTGCTCGGGCCTGGTCATGTGGGCCTACAAGCAGATCGGCGTGAGCCTTCCGCACTCGTCGTCGGCCCAGTCGACGATGGGCACCGCGGTCAGCAAGGACCAGCTGCAGCCGGGCGACCTGGTGTTCTTCTACTCGCCGGTCAGCCACGTCGGCATCTACGCCGGCAACGGCATGGTCCTCAACGCCTCGACGTCCGGTCAGCCGGTGAAGATGTCGAAGCTGTCGTCGATGCCGTTCCACAACGCGCGTCGCCTCTGAGGTCGCGGTCGCGAACGTCCCCGGCGCGTGCCGCTCGTCGCGGCACGCGCCGCCGTTCGTCGTGAGGTGATCGCTCCGCACGCCACGCGGAGAGCGCTCACCCGTTGGTGGGCGTGTGATCACAACCGGTCGCCGACGTCGGCGTATACCGCGATAACCTTCACTCGATCGTGGCGATAGGGTCCGTGCCGTCGCCCGGATCGTCACCGGGCGGTGCGCCCGGTCGGCCGTCCTCATCGCCCCGCCGACCGCTCCCTGGGCGCCCGCGAGATCCCGGGGCGGAGGTGGGCGGCGCTGCCTGCGTGGACGGCGAGGACCGCCAGTGATCGTGCGCCAGCAGGCGAACCGTCGACCCAGCGCCCCGACCCCGGGTGCGGGCGCACCTGCGACCGCGCCCACTGACCATCGACGACGACTCGGCGCGCACGAGCAGCCCGCCAGGGGCGAGGCGCGGCGATGACCTCGCACGTCGACGTGCCGATGGCCGACGGGGTACCCGTCCGCCAGGTCGCGGACCTGATCCTCTCGTTCGGCCTCGACCTGCCCGCCATCCCCGGACCCGGCCGCGCCGCCGGGCCGGACGACCGGAGGCGGCAGCGGCGGGCCCCGCGCAGCACCGCACCGCACGTCCCCGCCCCACGCGACGGGTCCGACGGGCCACGCTCACGCGCGCGCCACCAGCTCCGGGAGGACCGGCCGCCCGCCGCAGGCCACCCCTCGACCGGACACCCCTCGACCGGACACACGTCGTCCGTACAGTCCGCCGCCGGGCGGCCCTCGGGCGGCCGGCACGGCCTGCGCGAGGACCTCGTGCGCGATGAGCGCCCCGTCGACCGGACCGTCGCCGTCTCCCCCGAGATCCTCGCCAAGGCGCGGCGGATGGCCTTCGACCCGTCGCACCCGTCGGCACGCACGACCCGGGCCCGCGTCACCCGGCCCTCGGTGCCCGCGCCCCGTCCTGCGGCCGACGAGATGTGGGCCCCCACGCCGCCCCGGCCGGCGCGCGACTCCCGGGCCGAGCCCGAGCTCACGACGGCGGTACGCGCGGCCTCTCGCGCCCGGCCGCGCGACCACCACGCCGACGCCGGGTTCGCCCCGGACCGACCCGATGCCACCGCGCTCGTCCCCGCCTACGACCCCGGTGCCGAGCCGACCACGATCCGGCCGCTCGGTCCGCCGACGGAGCTGATCGGCGAGGTCACGAGGATCGTCTCCGGCGCCGCTCTCGCCCACGAGACGGCCGTCCGCGAGTCCGCCGCGGACGAGACGGCCGTCCGCGAGATCACCGCCCCGGCCCCACTCGCGCTGCGGTCGCGTGCCCGCACCGCGCGCCCGCTGCTGCTGGCGACGGCGTCGATGGCGTCGGTCGCGGTCGTCGGCGCCGCCGCGGCGGCCGCCATGAGCCTGACCGGCGGATCCGTGACACCGACCGCGAACACCGCCGCGGCCGACCTCGACGCCCGGTTGGCCGCCGCGAAGCCCCCGACCGCCCCGACGACGGCGAGCGAGGCGCACGCCGGAGCAGCGACGACCACCGCGGGCCACGGCGCCGGCGAGGCGCCGACGTCTCGGCAGGACACCACCTCGGCGCCGATCACGTCGGTCACCGACGGGTACCGGGACGCCACGCGGACCGTCGCGAAGGCACTGCCCGCGGCGATGCGGCAGAGCGGCGCCGAGCGCGTCGCCACCCAGGCCCGCGGCGCGGCCGCCCCCGCGGTCACCGGCAGCGGCACCGCGGCCGGCGCGGTGAAGGTCGCGCTGGCGCAGATCGGCACGCCGTACCGGTGGGGCGGGGCGAGCACGTCGGGCTTCGACTGCTCGGGGCTCGTCGTCTACGCGTTCAAGCAGCTGGGCATCTCGCTGCCGCACTCGTCGTCGGCGCTGTCGACGATGGGCACGGCCGTCTCGAAGGCGAACCTGCGGCCCGGCGACCTGGTCTTCTACTACACCCCGGTCAGCCACGTCGCGATCTACATCGGCGACGGGAAGGTCGTCAACGCTACGACCGAGGGCGAGCCGGTGCAGATCTCCGACCTCGACGACTTCCCGATGCACAGCGCCCGCCGGATCTGACCGGCGCCGGGCCCTGGCGCGTCCCGGGCCGGCCGTCAGAGCTCGGCGGGCCCCTCCTGCGGCGCGACGCCGAGCTGGGCGGCCACCGCGCCCATGACGTCCTGCACGGCGATCGTGTCGTCGAGCGGCATGACCCGGCTCTCCGTGCGGCCCTCGAGCAGGCACGTCGTGACCTCGACCAGCTCGTGGAAGTAGCCGCCGCCGGTGGCGGGCGCGACGATCTCCTCGGGGGCGTGGCCGGTGCGCCGCAGGACGATCCGGTCGGGATGGTGGAACCGCGGCGGGACGTCGATCCAGCCGTCGGTGCCGACGACCCGCGCGTGCCCCGGGGTGAGGCACTGCAACGTGGCGAACAGGGACGCCGTGCGCCCGCCGGGGAACTCGAGCAGCACGGCCTCCTCGGCGTCGACCCCGGTCGGGGTGACGACCCCGCGGGCGACGACCGAGTCCGGGTTCCCGAGCACCATCTGCGCGAACGAGATCGGGTAGACCGTCAGGTCGAACAGCGCGCCGCCGCCCGCGACCGGGTCGTAGTACCGGTCGGCCGGGTCGACCGGCTGCCGCACCCCGAGGTCCGCCTGCACGGCGCGGACCTCGCCGATCGCGCCGTCGGCGACCAGGTCGCGCAGCCGGACGATGGCGGGCTGGAAGCGCGTCCACATGGCCTCCATCGCGAACACCCCCGCGGCCCGGGCCGCGGCGACGATCTCGCGCGTCGCCGCCGGGGTGACCGTGAAGGCCTTCTCCACGAGCACCGCCTTGCCCGCGGCGATCGCCGCCAGCGCGACGGCCCGGTGCTGCGGGTGCGGCGTCGCGATGTAGACGACGTCGACCTCGTCGTCCTCGATCAGGGCGCGGTAGGAGCCGTGGGCGCGCGGGATGCCGTGCTCGGCGGCGAACGCCGAGGCCCGCGCGGCCGAGCGCGACGCCACCGCGACCGGCTCCGCGCGGTCGAGATGGACGAAGTCGCGCACCACCTTGCCCGCGATGCGCCCCGGCCCGACGACGCCCCACCTGACGGTCTCGACTGCCATGGTCCACATCCTGGCGTGTCCCGCGACCCCGGCGGGAGCCGGTCCACAGGTGTGGAGGAACATGTGGACAACTCGAACGCGTGTTCGACTATCGTGCACCGCCGAGAAGCCACTCGGACACCGTCTCGTAACGAGGCGTTCTGTTCGGGCCCTGCCCGAGGTCGCTGCGCACCAGGCACATCCGGTCGACGACGTCCTCGGGCCCGTTGCGCAGCACCGGGTCCAACTCCGCGGCCGCCGGCCGGACCGACCGGGGCGGGCGCGCGGTCGCGAGCGTGAGGTGCGGGCGGAAGGCCTTGGCGTCCACCGGGATCCGGGCGCGGCGAGCCGCCGCGGCCGACGCCTGGGCCAGGCGGCGCAACCGGTCGCGGTCACCGGCGACGCGCGCCCACAGCGTCCGGTCGCCGAACCGGCCCGCCCCGTCGACGACCGGCCGCAGCGGCGCGGCACGCCGGGCGGCCCGGCCCAGCCGTTCCTCCAGGTCGTCGCGACGGTCGTCGGCGACCTCGCCGAGGAACGCGAGCGTGACGTGCCAGCGCTCGGGGGCCACCCAGCGCAGCGCGGGGTGACCGGCCCGCGCCGGTCCGAGCGCGGCGTCGAGCGTGGCCACGGTGTCGGCGGAGGGCCAGAGCGCCACGAAGAGCCGCACGTCAGACCGCCCCTCGCCGTGGCGGCAGCGGCACCCGCGCCAGGTCCGCCGCGACGACCGTCGGACCGTCGAACACCGCGGCCGCCTCGGTCGCGAACGCCGTCGGATCGGTGTAGCGCTGCGAGAAGTGGGTCAGCACGAGAGTGCCGACGCCCGCCCGGGCGGCGACCCCGGCCGCCTCCCGCGCGGTGAGGTGCCCGTGGTCGTGGGCGAGCGCGGCGTCGTCGTGCAGGAAGGTCGACTCGATCACCAGCATGTCGACGCCCGCGGCCAGCTCCTCGACGCCCGCGCACAGCCGGGTGTCCATGACGAAGGCGAACGACTGCCCGCGCCGCGGGACGCTGACGTCCTCGACCCGCACCGTGCGCCCGCCGACGGCGAGCGTCCCCTCCCTGACCAGCCGCGACACGTCGGGGCCGACGACACCGGCCGCGGCGAGCCGGTCGGGGAGCATGCGCCGGCCGTCGGGCTCGTCGAGGCGGTAGCCGTAGGACTCGACGGGATGGTCGAGCCGGCGGGCCGTCAGCGTCCCGAACGCGCCGGTGGCGATCGGCCCGTCGCCGCACACCGGCCGCTCCTGCAGGTCGGCGACCTCGTGGAAGGGGGTGGCGTGGCGCAGCCGGGCGAACCAGTGCGCGCCCGAGGCCGGGTAGTGCGCGACGACGGGGTGCGCGACCGCGTCGAGGGAGAGCCGCTGCACGACTCCGGGGACGCCGAGGCAGTGGTCGCCGTGGAAGTGCGTCAGGCAGATGCGGGTGATCGCGCTGCTCGGGACGCCGGCGAACAGCAGCTGCCGCTGGGTGCCCTCGCCGGGGTCGAACAGCAGCCCTTCGCCGTCCCAGCGCAACAGGTAGCCGTTGTGGTTGCGGTGCCGCGTCGGGGCCTGGCTCGCGGTGCCCAGGACGACCAGCTCGCGTGCCGACACCCGGTCAGCGTAGGCGGGCCGCCTCCTCGACCGCGTCGACGATGCCCATGTAGCCCGTGCAGCGGCAGATGTTGCCCGACATCTCCCGGCGGATCGTCTCGCGGTCGGGCTCCGGGTGCGTGTCGAGCAGGTGCAGTGCCGTCATCAGCATCCCCGGCGTGCAGAACCCGCACTGCAGCCCGTGGTGGGCGACGAACGCCTCCTGCAACGGGTGCAGCGTGCCGTCGTCGGACTCCAGTCCCTCGACGGTGCGCACCGTCGACCCGTCGGCCTGCACCGCGAACATGAGGCACGAACGGACGGGCTCGTCGTCGACGAGGACGGTGCAGGCGCCGCAGACGCCGTGCTCACAGCCGACGTGGGTGCCGGTCCGGCCGCACTGCTCGCGCAGCACGTCGGCGAGGGTGTGCCGGGGCTCGACGGTGAGCTCGACCCGCTCGCCGTCGACGACCATCGTGATCTCCACGCTGCCTCCTCAGATCCCGGCCGACGCCAGCGCGCGTCGGGCCATCTCGACGGCGACGCCGCGGCGGAACTCGGCCGAGCCGTGCAGGTCGCCGGTCGGGTTCAGCTCGTCCCCGACGAGTTGGGCGACCCGTTCCACCGGCTCCCCGATCGCGGCCTCCGCCGCCCGCGCGCGCAGCGGGACCGCCCCGACACCCCCGACGGCGATCCGCACCTGGCCCCGCACCTCCGCGACGACGACCGTGACCAGCGCGAAGTCGCCGTGCCGGCGGGCGAACCCGGCGAATCCCCAGCGCGTCGGAACCGGGACGTCGAGGCCGGTGATCATCTCGTCGGCGTCGAGGGTCGTCATGAGCGGGCCGGCGAAGAGATCGTCGGCGGCGACCCAGCGGTCGCCCCGCGCGCCGGCCGCGGTGACGGTCGCGCCCGTCGCGACGGCGACGACGGGCAGCTCCGCGGCGGGATCGGCGTGGGCGATGCTGCCGCCCGCGGTGCCGCGGGTGCGGATCGCGGCGTGCCCGATGTGCCGGGCGGCCTCGGCGAGCAGCGGGTGGGCGCTCTGCTCGGCGAGCGTCCGGTGCCGCACCAGTGCCCCGACGTGCACGGTGTCGCCGTCGCGCTCCACGGCGGCGAGCCCCTCGACCCTGTTGATGTCGACGATGACCGCGGGGCGCGCCATCCGCAGCGCCATCACGGGCACGAGGCTCTGGCCGCCCGCGAGGATCTTGCCCTCGCCGTCGGCCGCGACGAGCGCGGCGAGCACCTCGTCCACCGACGTCGGCCGCACGTACTCGAACGGCGCGCACTTCATCCCGACCTCCCCCGTGAGTGGCGATGGTCGCTATCGCGACCATCGCCACTCACAACCCCTTGAACTGCGGCTTTCGCTTCTCCAGGCGTGCGGCCCGGCCCTCGGCGAAGTCATCGCTGGTCCAGCACGCCTCGAACGACCTGGTCAGCTCGGCGGCCGTCGCCGCCTCGAACTCCGGCTCGAACACGGCGTTGAGCACCTGCTTGGAGTACGCGAGGGTCAGCGGCGCGAGCTCGGCCATCTGCTCGGCCCAGGCGATCGCGTCGTCGACGGTGCCGAGCCGGTCGGCCAGCCCCAGCGCGTGGGCCCGGTCCGCATCGATCTTCTCCAGGCCCAGCAGGGCGGCGCGGGCGGCGCCGTTGCCCGCGAGCAGCGCGAACCGGCGGATCGTCCACGGGTCGACGGCCAGCGCGTTGCCCGCGGTCGGGATCGCGAAGGCGGCACCCGGCGCGGCGACGCGCACGTCGCAGGCGATCGCGAGCTGGGTGCCCGCACCGATGGCCGGGCCGTTGACCGCGGCGACGACCGGGACCGGCAGCGCGGCGAGCGCGTGCAGCATCCCGTAGAGCGATTCGCGGAACGCGTCGCCGTAGACCGCGTCGAGGTCGGCGCCCGAGCAGAACGACGTTCCCTCCCCGGTGACGACGAGCGACCGCGCCCCGTCGGCCACCGCCGTGGTCGCCGCCTCGCGGATCAGGTCGCACAGCTCGATCGTCAAGGCGTTGCGCTTGGCCTGCCGCTGCAGCGTGACGACGGCCGTCCGGCCTCTCACCGACAGATCCACGAGCTCAGTCACTGTGTCGTCCTCCGGGTTCGACGGGGGTCTTCCCGGCATCCTCTGCGGCCCGGCGCGCCGCCGTCCACACCACCGACGGTGACAACGGCAACTCGTCGATCCGCACGCCGAGCGCGTCCGACACCGCCCCGGCGAGCACGGCGTTGGGGCCGAGCGTGCCGCCCTCCCCGACGCCCCGCACGCCGAGCGGGTTGGCCGCCGGCCGGGCCACGTGCCCGATCGTCAGCTCGGGGATCTCCGCGCTCGTCGGCATGAGGTAGTCGAGCAGGGTGCCCGTCGACAGGTTGCCGTCGGCGTCGTAGACGAGGTGCTCGTACAGCGCGCCGCCGATGCCCTGCGCGATCGACCCGGCGATCTGGCCGTCGACGATCTGCGGGTGCATCGCGCGGCCGGCGTCCTCGACGCAGGCGTAGCGCAGGATGCGCACCGCGCCGGTCGTCCGGTCGACCTCGACGGCCGCGACCTGCGCCCCCGCGGCGAAGGCGCCGCGGACGGGGTCGTAGAACTCGGTGGCCTCGAGACCCGGCTCGATGCCGTCGGGCAGCCGGTTGGACTCCAGGTAGGCGACGCGCGCGACCTCGGGCAGGCCGATCGTCGTGTCCGGGGAGCCGACGACGGCGACGACACCGTCCTCGATCTGGAGGTCCGCGGGGTCGACCTCCAGCAGCCCGGCCGCGAGCCGCAGCACCTTCGAGCGCGCGGCCAGCGCCGACCGGTGTGCGGCCCCGCCACCGATGACGGCCTGGCGCGACGAGAACGCGCCGAACCCCCACAGCGACGCGTCGGTGTCGCCGATCCGGACGTCGACGTCGTCGTAGCGGACGCCGAGCGCGTCGGCGACGATCTGCGCGACGGTCGTCTCCAGGCCCTGGCCCTGCGACGTGACGCCGGAGAACACGGTGACCCGGCCGTCGGGGTTGACCCGCACGGTGCAGGCATCGTGCCCGGTGCGGAACGGCATCCGCGGACCCGCCGACGCGGCCCGGCCCAGCCCCGTCAGCTCGTTGTAGCAGGCGAACCCGATCCCGATCGGCGACTCGCCGGTGCCGCGGCGGCGCTGCTGCTCGGCGCGCAGCTCGTCGTAGCCGACGGCGTCGAGCGCCTTCGTCAGGCACTCGTCGTAGTGCCCGGAGTCGTCGACGAGCCGCGACGGCATCCGGTACGGGATGTCCTCGGGACGGATCACGTTGCGCCGCCGGATGTCGACGCCGGTCATGCCGAGCCGCGCGGCGGCGTCGTCGAGCAGCGTCTCCATCGCGAACACGCTGGCGGGCCGCGCGACGCCGCGGTACGGGCCCGACGGCGCGGTGTTGGTGGCGACGCCGCGCACCGTGGCGCGGTAGTGCTCCAGCTTGTACGGCCCGGTGAGCAGGCCGCCGGCCATGAGCGGCTCGATGCCGGCCGTCCAGGGGTAGACGGAGTAGGCGCCGACGTTGCACGTCACGTCGGCCCGCAGCGCGAGCAGCGTGCCGTCGGCGGCGAAGCCCGCGGTGAGCAGGTAGCGGTGGTCGCGCGCGTGGGTGGCGGCGGCGAGGTGCTCGACCCGGTCCTCCACCCACTTGACCGGCGTCCCCGGCAGCTGCAGCGCGATCGCGCACAGCGCGACGTCCTCGGGGTAGAGCACGGCCTTGACGCCGAACCCGCCGCCGACGTCGGGCGCGACGACGCGGACGTTGCCCTCAGAGAGCCCGAGCAGCTCGGCGATCATGTTGCGCACCAGGTGCGGCACCTGGGTGCCCGACCAGAACGTGAGCCGACGGTCGGCGGGATCGAACAGCGCCACCCCGGCCCGGCACTCCATGGGGTTGCCGGCGTGCCGGTTGGTCACCAGCTCCCGCTCGACCGTCAGGTGGGCCCCGGCGAGCACGCCGTCCACGTCGCCCGCGTCGAACGTCCGCTCCAGCAGGACGTTGTCGGGCGCCTCGTCGTGCACGGCGGCGGCGCCCGCGTCCCACGCGACGGTCACCGGGGGCAGTGTGGCGTAGTCGACGTCGACCAGCTCGGCGCCGTCCTCGGCGCGGTAGCGGTCGGCGGCGACGACGGCCGCGACCGGCTCGCCCGCGAACCGCACCTTGCCCTCGGCGAGCGCGGGCTGACCCGTCTCCACATACGACGGCAGTGCGCTCTGCGCCCGCAACACGATCCCGCCGAGGTCGGCCTGGGTGAAGACGCGGTACCCGGCCTCGCGGGCCGGCCCGGCGTCCAGCGAGACGATCCGCGCGTGCGCGACGGGGCTGCGCACGAACGCGACGTGGCGCATCCGCGGCAGCTGCAGGTCGCCGACGAACCGTCCGCGCCCGGTGACGAGCCTGCGGTCCTCCTTGCGCGGCACGGAGGTTCCGAGCGGGGAGCCGTTCACGGCATCGCGTACCCGCCGTTGACCGACACCACCTGGCCCGTCGTCCACGACGACAGCGGCGAGGCGAGCAGCAGCACCATCGGCGTGACGTCCTCGGGGCGGCCGAGCCGGCGCAGCGGGTACATCGCGAGGATCTTGCGCATCTGCTCGTCGTCGGCGTTGCCGGAGTGGGCGTCGATGTTGTCGGTGCGGACGAGCGCGAGCGAGACGGCGTTCGCCCGGATTCCGTAGCGCGCCAGCTCCTTCGCGAGCGAGCGGGTGAGTCCGACCGTCGTCGACCGGGCGGTCGCGGTGACGAGCAGACCCGACTCGCCGACGCGCCCCGAGTCGCCCATCAGGTTCACGATCGCGCCGGCCTTGCGCTCGGCCATGCACGTCGCGACGGCGTGGGTGACCTGCAGCGTCCCGGTGACGGTGACGTCGACCTGCGGTGCCCAGTCGGCCGGCGTCGACTCCAGGAAGCGTTGCTTGCGCGTCGCCGCGGAGTTGTTGACCAGGACCCCGATGGGGCCGACCTCGGACTCGACGCGCTCGACCATCGTCGACACCGCCGCCTCGTCGCGCAGGTCCGCGCCCACGGCCAGCGCCTTCACCCCCAGCTCCGCGGCCTCGGCGGCGGCCTTCTCGGCGCCGTCCCCCGAGGTGTGGAAGTGGAAGGCGACGTTGGCGCCCTCCGCGGCGAACGCCATGCCGATCGCGCGGCCGAGCCCCTGGCCCGCACCGGTGACCAGCACCGTCGTGCCGGCGAGTCCGAGATCCATGCTGATCCTCTCTAGAGCGCCCGGAACCTGCGGTCCCCGTCGACCGTCACGACGCGGCCGAACCGCAGTCCCGGGAAGTGGGCGCCGACGACCAGGTCCGGGCGGTCGCGGACCTCCTCGGCGACGGCGTTGCGCGCGGCGCTCGCGGCGACGGGATCGACGTCGAACACCGCCTGCCAGTCGGGCTCGGCGAGCTCGACGACGGAGTGCACGACGTCGCCCAGCAGCAGCGCGCGCTGCCCGTCGTCGCCGGAGAGCACGTAGACCGTCGACCCCGGGGTGTGCCCGGGGGTGTGCCGGGCGTCGAGGCCGGGGGCGATCGTCACGTCGGAGTCGAAGGGCGCCAACCGGTCCCGCAGGGGCGCGAGCTTGCGGACCGCTCCCGGGGCGGCGTCGTCGGCCTCGACGAAGTGCGCCCAGTCGGCGGCGTGCACGCGGTAGGTCGCGTTCGGGAAGACGATCTCGCCCTTGCGCGTCGCCCAGCCGACGTGGTCGAAGTGCAGGTGCGTGAACAGCACGTCGGTGACGTCCTCGGGCCCGATCCCGTACGCGCGCAACGAGTCGAGGAAGTCCCCGCCGGTGTAGCTGTCGTTGCTGATCCCGCCGACACCGACGTCGACGAGCACGACCCGGTCCCCGGTCCGGACGAGGAAGCCGCCGAGGTCGAAGTGCAACCTGCCGTCGGCCTCGACCTGGCCCGGATGGCAGGCCCAGGGATCCTCGACCCCCGGTCTGGTGAGCGCGTCCTTCGACTCGTGGCCCACCCCGTCGAGTACGGGCCGGACGTCGAGCGATCCGATCTTCACGAGGGCTCCCCGGTGAGTCGCTGCTGCAGGCGGAACCTGAGGATCTTCCCCGAGCCGGTGCGCGGGATGTCGGCGGTGACGACGAGCCGGTCCGGCACCTTGAACGACGACAGCCGGTCCCGGCACACGGCCAGCACCTTCTCCGCGTCGAACGCGGCCGGGTCGCGCGGCACGACGAACCCGACCGGGACCTCGCCCAGCCCGGCGTGCGGGGCGCCGACGACCGCGGCGTCGGCCACCTCGTCGCTCGCGAGCAGCGCGTCCTCCACCTCGGCCGGGTACACGTTCTCGCCGCCCCGGATGATCATCTCCTTCGTCCGGCCGGAGATCCGCAGGTAGCCGTGCTCATCGCGGCGCCCGAGGTCACCGGTCCGGTACCAGCCGTCGACGAGCACGGCGGCCGTCGCGTCGGGCAGCTCGTGGTACCCGGGCGTGACGTTCGGGCCCTGCACCCACAGCTCGCCCTCCTCGCCGGGCAGCACGTCGCGTCCGGTGGCCGGGTCGACGAGCCGGACGGTGAGCCCGGGCAGCGGCAGCCCGCACGAGCCCATGACGCGGGTCCCGGTCGGCCAGTTCATCGTGACCATCGTCGAGGTCTCGGTGATGCCGTAGCCGTCGAGCAGCGGCACCCCGAACGTCGCCTCGAACTCCGCGTTGAGCGCGGCGGGCATGATCGCGCCGGCCGACATGCAGACCCGCAGGTCGGTGGCGCCGAGTCCGGAGTCGCGGGCGCGGTCGAGCAGGTAGTGGAACATCGTCGGGACGCCGGGGAAGACCGTCACCGGACCCTCCGGGCCGGGCTCGCGCAGGCGCCTGAGCACCGACTCGACGGAGAAGCGCGGCAGGAGCCGTTCCGACGCACCGGTCGCCGCGACCGCGAGCACGCACAGCACCAGCGCGTAGGAGTGGAACAGCGGCAGCGGCGAGAGCAGCACGTCGCCGGGGCCGACGCCGAGGATCGGCGCGAAGCACGCGGCGACGACCCACAGACAGCCGCGCTGGGTGAGGTACACGCCCTTCGGGCGACCGGTGGTGCCGGAGGTGTAGAGCATCCAGGCCGGGTCGTCGAGGGCCAACCCGTCGCGCGGGCGCACGTCGGTGGGTTCGAGGAGCGCCTCGTAGGACTCCCCGACGACGATCAGCCGCACGTCCTCGCCGACGAGGGTCCGTGCGGTGTCGACGTGCGCGGCGTCGGTGATCACGAACCGCGCGCCGCTGTCGGCGAGCACGTGCGCGACCTCGGGTGCCGCCGACCCCGGGTTCGCGCAGACGGCGATCCCGCCGGCCCGCGGCACGGCGAGGTAGGCCTCGACCGTCTCGACGGAGTTGTCCAGGTACAGCAGCACGCGGTCGCCGGGATCGAGCCCGAGGCGCTGCAGGTTGCCGGCCAGCGCGGCGGTGTTGCGCGCGAGGGTCGCGTAGTCGTCCGCGCGCCGGTCGTCGACGAACGCCGTCACGTCGGGCCGGACGCGGGCGTGCTCGGCCAGCAGATCCGGCAGGGGCCGGATCAGGTCCGTACGCAGCATCGCGCCTCCTCGACGGGTGCGCCTCCTCGGGGCGCGGCCGACGTTAGCTAACGCTAGTTAGTCGCGCAACCACGGGCGACGCTCACCGCGAAGTCCGCGTACTGGTCGGCGACCTGGTCGGCCGAGAGCGGACCGTCGTCGGAGAACCAGCGGGCCACCGACACGCACATCTCCCGGATCGCGAACGACGCCAGCCGCGGCGACTCGACCATGAAGACCCCGGCCTCGACCCCGTCGGCGATCAGACCGCGGATCGCGTGCTCGTGCTCGCGGCGACGTTGCTGCAGCTCCGTGCGGTGCGGCTCCTCGAGGCTCCCGGTGTCCCGGTTGACGACGAGCGCCTCGCGGCGGTGCGTCGCGTGCCGGTGCGCGTAGACCCGGGTGGCCCGGCGCAGCCGCTCGACCGGGTCGTCGACGTCCTCGACCGCCTCGTGGAAGTCGGCCAGCACCGCGGCCGTCGTCCGGTCGACGATCACGCGCAGCAGGTCGTGCTTGGAGCGCATGTGGTTGTAGAGGCTCGGCGTGCGGATGCCGAGCGCCTCGGCGATCTGGCTCAACGCCGTCCCGTGGTAGCCGCGTTCGGCGAACAAGGTCAACGCCGTGTCGACGACGGCCTCGCTCGTCACCGTCGCCCGCGCCTGCGCCGCCGTCACGCCCCCACGGTAAACCCGATCCGCGACCCACCCCGTGCGTGGCGATGGTCGCCATGGCGACCATCGCCACGCACGACCGCTCCCGCCGTCGCGGACGTCGTCACCGGGGACCTACGTTGCTCGCATGACCGACCCGGAGAAGCCCGCCCGCATCGCGCTCGTCACCGGTGCGGGCGGTGGCATCGGACGTGCCGTCGTCGCGACCCTCGCCGCACGCGGCCACGCCGTCGTGGCGTCCGATGTGGACGCTCCCGACGCGCCCGGGGCCGCCGCGAACGTCGCGCTCGACGTGACCGACACCGCGGGCGTCGAACGGGTGGTCGACGACGTCGAGACCACGCACGGCCCGATCGACGTGCTCGTCTGCACCGCCGGCATCATCCGGCCCGCACGGCTGCTCGACACCACCGACGACGACTGGGCCGCGGTGCTCGACGTCAACACCACCGGGGTGCTGCGGATGCTGCGGGCCGTGGGGCGGCGGATGGCCGGGCGGCGGCACGGGTCGATCGTGGTCGTCGCGTCCAACGCGGGGAGCGTGCCGCGCACCGGGATCGTCGGCTATGCGACGTCCAAGGCCGCGGCGATCCACCTCACGCGCTGTGCCGGGCTGGAGCTGGCCGAGTTCGGCGTGCGCGCCAACGTCGTCTCGCCGGGCTCGACCGACACGACGATGCTGCGCGCCCTGCCCGTCGCCGGCGCCGTCGACGACGCCGCCGAGAAGGCGATCGCGGGCTCGCTGCCCGACCACCGCGTCGGCATCCCGTTGCGCCGCGTCGCCGATCCCGCCGACATCGCGGAAGCCGTCGCCTACCTGGCCTCCGACGCGGCCCGGCACGTCACGATGCAGGAGCTCTACGTCGACGGCGGCGCGTCGCTGCAGACCTGACCCGGACCCGCGCCGAACCACCGGCGGGAGACCGCCGACGGGTCAGCCCTGCCCGGGGGCCTTCAGCCCGAGCATCGCGAGCAGCTCACGGCAGTCGTCGGCATCGGTGGCCTGCGCGGCGACGACCCGCACCGCCTGCCGGTCCTGGGCCGCACAGCTGTCGCGGAGCGCGATCTGCGCGTCGGCCCACTCGCCTGCCGCGACACGGTTGCTGTGACCACGCAGTCCTGACATTCGGTACGTCCTTCGCGGGCGGGGCCGCCGCAGCGACCGGTGATCCAGACGGCGATCCGGGCCGGAAGACCGGCACCGGGGCGTTGCCCGCCCGACTGACCTCTCCACCGTAGCCCGGATCGCACCCGCGTGCCGGAATGCGCGGATCGGACCGGTCGAACGGTCGCCCGTGGACTCACCCGTCGATCGCCCGGCCGACCGCCGTGACCGTCGCGGCTGCCGGTGCCGGGACCGCGCCCGCGTCGACGAACCCCTGCGCGAACCCGCCGCCATAGCGGTGCCCGTGCCCCGCCGGGACGTCCTGCGCACCCGGAAGACTACCCGTGACCTGCCAGAACGTGACGATCGGCAACCAGGGTCCCGGCCCGTCGGGCGCGACGAGCAACCGCGGCGACCAGTACCCGACGGGGTCGTCGGCGTTGAGGATCGTCGTCGCGTGCGGCGGCGCCGGCCGGTTCGCGCTGCCCGGCAGGCCCGCGAGCAGGGTCGCGTCGGCCCGGTCCGCGACACCCGCCGCGGCGATCGCGCCGAGGCTCTCGCCGAACAGCACGAGCCGCGGGCGCGGTCCGGCGGGCAGCGCGTCGAGCGCGGCACGGACGGCGGTGACCAGCGCCGCGGCGGACCGCTCGGCCGGCCCGGTGCCCTCGAGGTACTCGACCCAGCTCGGACGGTCCGCGTACTGCACTGCGACCGTCGCGACGTTCCCGCCGGTCAGGTACTCCACCGTCGCGACCGCGGCGGGATCGACCCAGCCCGACCCGGTCGGCGCGGCGACGAGGATCGTCGAGCGGGTGAACCCGCCGTCGCGCCGCAGGTCGTCGACGGCCGCGGCGGCCCGGGCGGCGTCGGTGCCGCCGTCGCCGAGCGAGGCGTAGGCGCGGATCGGCTCCACCGCGGGGGCGCCGGTGACCTGGGTGATCCGGGCGGGTGCCGTCGCCCCGGCGACGAACTCGGCGCCGGCGACGGAGAGCCCAGGAGGCGCGGGCGGCGCGGCGGGCGCGTCCGGCGTCCCGGCTCCGACGAGCGGCGCGGCGGCGAGCACGGCGACGCACAGCGTGGCGTGCAGCCGCCGCGACCGCAGCCGGATGACGAGGTGCACGACCATGGCCGGGATCGCGAACAGCAGCCGGATCTGCAGCGCGACCAGCACGGCGACGACCAGCCGCAACGCCACGCCGGGATCGAGGACGTAGGGCATCGCGAGCGACGCGACGCCCCCGGCCGCGCCGGCGACCACGCCTGTCGCACGGAGCGTGGGCCGCGCCGGCCGAGGCAGGGGCCGGCCGAGGGGCAGCGCGGTCACGCCGCCACCGCCGCGGCGGGCGACGACGTGACCGTCGCCTCCGGCGAGGACGCGACCGCCGCATCCGGCGAGGACGCGACCGCCGCATCCGGCGAGGACGCGACCGCGGCGACGGCGTCCAGCGTCGCGCTGCCGGGAGCCAGGTAGCGGTCGTGCGCGGTGACGCCCGTCGTCGGCAGCAGGGTGGCGCCGAACGACGGTGAGGCCGGGTCGGCGCCGTGCCCGAGGTCGCCGATCTCGATCGACGGCACCCACCGCATCCAGTCCGCGGGAGCACGGGCGGCGAAGACGTGCGCGCGGGTGTGCAGGTCCGCAACGTCGTCGGCGCGGGCGCCGGGGCTGGCGAGCAGGACGAGGTCGTCGGCGTCGAGGTCCGGCGCGGCCAGTGCGGCGACGACCGCGCCGTAGCTGTGCGCGACGACCGTCAGGTGCGGCGGGCCGGCGACGTGCGCGGCGCGCACCGACTCGACGAACGTGTCGAGCGCCGGGGCGGCTGCCCGGGCCGGCGCGCCGGACGCGGCGTCGAGCCCGAGCCCCTGCGGCGTCCGGTACCCGACCCAGACGACGACCGCGGTGTCCGGTCCCGCCGCCGCCCGCAGCGCGCGGGCCCACGAGAGCGGCTTCGCGATCGAGTGCAGATCCGTGTCGGAGCCCGGGACGATCACGGCGACCGACCGCGCGGTGGCCGGGTCCCCGAGCGCGACGACGGCGAGCCCGCGCCCGGCGGGGTCGCAGCCGAGGACCCGGAGGTCGTCACCCTGGGTGTTCGCGGCGGCGAGGGACGCGGCACACGCAGGGTCCCGCGCAACGGCCGCGGCCGGCGCCGCGGACGCGGGCCACGCCAGCGCCACGAGCAGCCCGAACAGGATCGCGGCGGCGGCGAAGGGGTACAACCAGCGGAAGGTCACGCTGGTCGACGCTAAGAACGAAACGGTCCGGGATCGTCACGCTACGGAGCCGTCTTCGACCCCCTACCGGGGTCCCGCGGGCGTGGGGTCCTACCCCTGCGGTCGCACGAGCCCGCACTCGTAGGCGACCACGACGGCCTGCGCCCGGTCGCGGAGCCCGAGCTTGCCGAAGATCCGGCTGACGTGCGTCTTCACGGTCTGCTCGGCGAGGACGAGGGCGTCCGCGATCTCGGTGTTCGACAGCCCCCGGGCGACCAGACCCAGTACCTCGGTCTCACGGTCGGTCAGCGGCGCGAGCCGGTCGGGGCGCGGTCCGGCGGCGGCCGGGTCGGGCCGGGCGGCGACGAAGTGAGCGATGAGCCGCCGCGTCACCTCGGGCGCGAGCAGGGCCTCGCCCGCGGCGACGACGCGCACCGCGTGGAGCAGGTCGGTCGCGGGCGCGTGCTTGAGCAGGAACCCGCTCGCGCCTGCCGCGAGCGCGTCGAAGATGTAGTCGTCGAGGTCGAACGTGGTCAGGACGACGACCTTCGGCGGGTCGGGTTGTGCCAGCAGCAGCCGCGCCGCCTCGAGTCCGTCCATCTCCGGCATCCGGATGTCCATCAGCACGACGTCCGGATGTCGCGTCGCGGCGACGGGCAGCGCCGCCCGGCCGTCGCCCGCCGTGCCGACGACCTCCATGTCCGGCTGGGCGTCGAGCAGCGCGGCGAAGCCCTCCCGCACCATCGCCTGGTCGTCGACGACGAGCACCCGGATCACGGCCGTCCCCCGATCGACAGCTCGGCACGCAGCCGGAAACCCGCGTCCACCTGTTCGGCGTGCAGGGTGCCGCCGTGCACCTCGACACGTTCGCGCATGCCGCGCAGGCCCTGCCCGCCGCCGGGGACGTCGGGCCCGGTGCCCGCGTCGTTCTCCACGACGACGACCAGCACGTCGGCCGAGCGCGCGACCCGGACCCGCACCGGCGCACCGGCCGCGTGCTGCGCGGCGTTGGCCAGTCCCTGCTGGACGATCCGGTAGACGGTGAGCCCGAGCGGCGCCGGGACGGGTCCGCCGGGGTCGATCTCCCAGCTCACGTCGGCGCCGGCGGCGCGGGCGTCGGACAGGAGCGTCTCCAGCTGGTCGGTGCCGGGCTGCGGCGCCCGCTCGGCCCCGTCGGCGTTGGACGAACGGAGCACCCCGAGCAGGTTCTGCAGGTCCCCGAGCGCCTCCCGCGCCGCCGCCGCGACCTCGGCGAGCTCCGCGCGGGCGTTCTCGGGCAGGTCACCGAGCCGGTAGGGCGCGGTCTCGCAGCGCACCGCGATCATCGACATGTGGTGGGCGACGACGTCGTGCATCTCCCGCGCGATCCGCGCCCGCTCGGCCAGCGCCCCGCGTTCGGCCTGCGCCTCGGCGACCCGGATCCGCTCCGCCTCCAGCGCCACGCGGGCGTCCCAGCGCGCCCCGAAGGCCATCCCGACGGCGACGACGACCGCCACGACGAGCACCGAGCCCCACAGGTACGACGCCTCCACGGGCCACGGCGAGACGAGGGTGAGCACACCGAGCAGCGCGACCGTCAGCCCGCCGACGGCCAGCGACACCCCGGCCGGTCCGGCCCACGCCGCGAGCAGCACGACCGGGACGACGAACAGCCACTCCCACACCTCGAGCACCGGCACGGTCGGCACCGGCGGCCCGACGAGGAACGGCAGGACGAGCACCCAGGCGGCCATGAGCCGCCACGCGTCCAGCGGCCGGCGGTGGACCAGCCACAGCGCGGCGACGAACGGCAGCAGCATGAGGAACGCGAGGCCGCCGACCATGCGGGCGTCGTCGTTGAAGACCGCCCCGGCCGCGGCGCCGGCGACGATCAGCCCGTAGACGACGAAAAGCACCGTCAGCCAGCGGGTCAGCCGCCGCCCGCGCGGGTAGGGCCAGCGGGCGTCGGATCGCGGCCCCTGCCAGATCACCGCCGCGACGGCCCGACCGGCGACGCGCAGGATCCGCTCGCCGACCTTGGCGGCGGGCGACGGCGCGCGGTCGTCCGTGGTCATCGTCGCCGAGACTAGCGACGGGCGAGGTCCATCATGGGGACGTGAGTCCTTCTCCCGCCGACGTGGCCGCCGCCGCGACCCGTGTCGCCCCGCACGTCCGTCGCACGCCGCTGTTCGCCACCGAGGTCGACGGCCGCCCGCTGCTGCTCAAGCTCGAGCACCTGCAGCGCAGCGGTTCGTTCAAGATGCGCGGCGCGACGAACGCGCTGCTGTCGGGTGAGCGCCCCGACCGGGTCGTGACGGCGTCGGGCGGCAACCACGGGCTCGGGGTCGCCACCGCGGCCGCCCGGCTGGGCGTCCCCGCGACGGTCTACGTGCCCGAGTCCGTGCCCGATGCCAAGGCGCGACGCATCGAGGCGGCGGGGGCGAAGCTCGTCCGCCACGGCGACACCTACGCCGAGGCCGCCGCCGCCGCGCGCGCCGAGCAGGGCGGCCGCTACCTGCACGCGTACGACCAGCCCGAGGTCGTCGCCGGCCAGGGCACCGTCGCCGCGGAGATCGTGGCCGACGCGCCCGACGTCGACGCGGTCGTCGTCGCCGCGGGTGGCGGCGGGCTCGCGGCCGGGACCTCGCTCGCGATCGGCGGTCGGCGCATCGTCACCGTCGAACCCGAGCACTGCCGGGCGGTCCACGCGGCACTCACCGCCGGGGGGCCCGTCGACGTCGGGGTCGACTCGGTCGCGGCGTCGGCGCTGGGTGCGACCCGGATCGGCGATCTCGCGTTCGCGCTGCTCGACGCGGCCGACACGGTCCCGGTACTGGTGTCCGACGACGAGATCCTCGCCGCGCGCGACCTGCTCTGGGACGAGTTCCGGCTGCGCGTCGAACCGGCCGCCGCCGCACCGTTCGCGGCGTGGCTGGCCGACCGGATCCCTGCCCGGAACCCGTGCCTGGTGCTCTGCGGCGCGAACGACTGACCCGGGTCCCGCAGGTGCCGGGTCAGGCGTCCTCGGCGTTGGCCGCGCGGTAGGCCTCGGCGGTCATCAGCTCGCCCAGCGCCGTCACCTCGACGGCGAACAGCCAGCCCTCCCCGTAGGGATCGGTGCCGACGACGGCCGGGTCGTCGACGAGCGCGGTGTTGACCTCGGCGATCGTCCCGGTCGCCGGGCTGAACAACTCCGAGACCGACTTCGTCGACTCGATCTCGCCGCACGGCTCGCCGGCGGTGACCGCGGCGCCGACCTCCGGCAGGTCGACGTAGACGATCTCGCCGAGTGCCTCCACCGCGATGGCGGAGATGCCGACGCGGACCGGGCCGGCGGGTGCGTCGGAGCCGGGGGCGGCGGCGATCCACTCGTGCTCGGCGGTGTAGCCCAGCGAGTCGGGGAGCTCGATCTCGGACAAGGCGGTTCCTCTCGGGCGCGGACGAGTGCGGCGGCGATCCTACGAGACGGGACCGGTGTCGCGGGTCGGGCGTGCGTCGCGGCGACCGCATGGTCGAGGCCGCCGTCGTGGAGCGGGCGCAGACCTGTCCGCGTCCCGGCCTCGACCTGCGGTCACGCCGCGCGGGGAGAAAAGTCGTCCACGATAGGTGGAAGGCGTTTATGATGCTGGACGACCTGCGAGCGACGGAGGACTCACACCATGGCCACCCCGGACGTCCGTGCCGACGGGAAAGCCGACGTCGCGAGCTGGGAACCGATCGTCGGCGCCATCGGCCCGAAGGTCCGTGAGGTCCGCCAGCTGCTCGGCCTTTCGCTGCAGCAGCTCGCCGGGCGTTCCGAGGTCTCCGCCGCCGCGATCCACAAGGTCGAGCGGGGCGACATGGTCCCGACGATCACCACCCTGCTCAAACTCTCCGCCGCGCTCGGCCGCCCCATCGGGTTCTTCGTCGACGACGCCGACTGGGCGGGACCGGTGGGCGTCCACGTCCGCGCCGGCGAGCGTCCCGCGGCGCCGGGCGACTGGGCACCCGCGGCCTCCGGTGTCGACGCGGCCGCGATCGCCCTGCCCGGCGAGCGGCTGCGCGGCGCCGGCGTGTGGGCCGAGATCGAGCCCGGCGGTGGCAGCGGCGACGCGCGGTCCGTCCGTACCGGCGAGGAGCTCGTGCTGGTCACGGCGGGTGTGCTGGCCGTCGACGTGGCCGGCGAGCGCTACCGCCTCGAGGCGGGCGACTCGCTGCACTTCCCGGCCGACCGCCCGCACAGCTGGCACAACCCCGGCCCGGAGACCACGACCGCCGTCTGGTGGCTCCTGCGCGGCTGACGCGGGCCCCCGAGAACGCCGAAAGCCGCCCCGAGAAGAAGGCACGATACGTACGTGACGCAGTCCGACACCCCCACCGACGCACGCGTGCTCGACGAGCTCGTCGAGTCCGTGCTGGCCAATCCGGGCCTGCACGCCAAGGCCGACATCGCCGTCGTCGGCGAGGTGCTGGGCGGGACCGACTGGGTGGCCGGGCCGGGCGACGACGGCGCCGTCCTGCCGCTGGCCCCGACCGTCGGCTCGGACGCGGGTGTCGTCGTCTGCGGCGAGGCGATCTTCCCCCCGTTCGTGAAGGCCGACCCACGTGGCGCGGGCTTCGCCGCCGTCCTCGCCAACGTCAACGACATCGCCGCGATGGGCGCCGTACCGATGGGCATCGTCGACACGATCGCGACGAGCCCCGAGGCCGGCCGGCTCGCGCTCGCCGGCATGCGTACCGCGGCCGGGCTGCTCGACGTCCCGATCGTCGGCGGCCACCTCACCGCGCACGACGGCGAGCCCGCGATCTCGGCGTTCGCGGTCGGGTCGGTGACCGACCCGGCGCTGGCGCTGTCGGTCACGCGGGCACAGCCGGGGCAGTCCCTCGTCGTCGCGGCGGCCACCATCGGCACGATGAACGCCACCTTCCCGTTCTTCCGGGCCTTCGAGGAGCGCGGCGACCGATGCGCCGGCGACGTCCGGCTGATGCCGCGGCTGGCCCGCGAGGGCGTCGTCGTCGCGGCCAAGGACATCTCGATGGCGGGCCTGGTGGGGTCGCTGGCGATGCTGCTGGAGGCCCGCGGGTTGGGCGTGACCGTCGACGTCGACGCCGTGCCCGCCCCCGCCGACGTCCCGCTCACCCGGTGGTTCAACTGCTTCCCCAGCTTCGGCTTCCTGCTGTGCGTGCCACAGGGCCGCGAGGACGAGTGCCTCGCCGCGTTCGCCGGGCGCGACCTGTCCGCGGCGGTCGTCGGCACCCTGGACGACACCGGTGAGCTCGCTCTCCGACGCGGTGACCAGCGCCGTCTCGTCATGCAACTGAACGAGTTCCTCGTCACCGGGCTGCCCCGGTAGCCCCTGCCCGCGCACTAGGTTGGCGCGGTGAGAATCCTCGTCCTGGGTGCCGGTGCCATCGGCGGCTACTTCGGCGGCCGGCTGGCCGCTGCGGGTCGCGACGTCACCTTCCTGGTCCGTCCGGCCCGCGCCGCCCTCCTCGCGCAGAACGGGCTGCACGTCCGCAGCCCGCACGGCGACTTCGCCGTCGCCGCCCCGACGACGGTCACCGCCGACGCCGTGCGGGACCCGTACGACCTGGTGATCCTCGGCGCCAAGGGCTACGACCTCGACTCCGCCGTCGACGCGATCGCGCCCGCCGTGGGCCCGGACACCGCCGTGCTGCCGCTGCTCAACGGCATGCGCCACATCGACGTCCTGGACGACCGCTTCGGCCCGGAGGCCGTACTGGGCGGGACGTGCCTGGCGCCCCTCGTGCTGCGTGCCGACGGCTCGATCGACCACCTCGGCGAGCCGCACACCCTGACCCACGGTGAGCTCAAGGGCGGCACGTCCGCCCGGTCCTCGGCCATCCAGGAGGAGCTCACCGGCGCCGGCTTCGACGCGGTCGAGTCGGCCGACATCCTGCAGGACATGTGGGAGAAGTGGGTCTTCCTCGCCTCCGCCGCCGGCATCACCTCGCTGATGCGGGCACCTGTCGGCGACATCGTCGCCGCAGGCGGGACCGCGCTGGTCGAGCAGCTGATCGCCGAGGTCGCGGGCATCGCCGAGGAGCAGGGCCGGCCGCCGCGGGCGGCCGCACTGGCGCAGACCCGCGCGGGCCTCACCGCGCCCGGCTCGCCGATGACGGCGTCGATGATGCGCGACATCGACGCCGGCCACCGCACCGAGGTCGACCACATCATCGGCGACCTGCTGGCGCGCGCCGGCGACCGCCCGGTCGACCTGCTGCGGACGGTGTTCGTGCACGTCAAGACGTACGAGGCGCGCCGGGAGCGCGAGGCGGGCTGACGCCCCGGCGACGATTCAGCCGATCCCGCGCACGAGCTCGACCGCGCGGGCGAGCGTCGTCAGGCGGGCGTCGAGATCGTCCCCGGCCGGGTAGAGCCGGACGGTGTCGACGCCTGCCGCGCGCCAGACCCGAAGCCGCGCCCTGACCATGTCCTCGGTGCCGATCAGCGTCGTGGCCAGCACCATCTCGTCCGTGACGAGTGCGGCGGCGCCGTCGCGGTCACCGGCCTGCCAGCGCTCGTGGACCCGTGCCGCGACGTCGGCCCAGCCCTGCCGGCCGTACGCGGCGTTGTAGAAGTTGGTCGACGACGAGCCCATGCCGCCGAGACTGAACGCCAGGCCGCGCCTGCGGTCGTCGACGATCGCGGCGAGCTCCTCCTCGTCGGCCGCGAAGCAGACCTCGGCGCCCTGACAGACGTCGAAATCGGCGCGCGTGCGCCCGGCGGCGGTGAGCCCGGCGTCGAGGTGGGCGAAATAGGCCTCGGCGGCGCCCTCGGGGACGAAGCTCGTCCCCAGCCAGCCGTCGGCGAGCTCACCGGTCAGCGCGAGCATCTTCGGCGACATCGTCGCGAGGTAGAGCGGGATGTCGGGGTTGGGCCGCGCCGAGAGCCGCATCGGCCGCGACTCGCCGGGCAGCGGGATCGTGTGGGCCGCACCGTCGTAGCGGATCTTCTCGCCGGCGAGGGCGCTGCGCAGGATCTCGATCGTCTCGCGGGTGCGGGTCAGCGGTCTCGCGAACGGCACGCCGTGCAGGCCCTCCATCACCTGCGGTCCCGACGTGCCGAGCCCGAGCAGGAAGCGGCCGTCGGACATGTCGGCCAACGTCAGGGCGGCCTGCGCGAGCGCGACCGGGGACCGGGTGCCCACCTGCAGGACCCCGGACCCGAGCAGCAGCCGGTCGGTGCGGGCCGCCAGATAGCCCAGCACCGAGACCGCGTCCGAACCCCAGGCCTCGGCGACCCAGCAGACGTCGAGCCCCAGCTTCTCGGCCTCGACGACGAACGTGACGGTCTCCTGGAACGACGCCGCCCCGGACCCTTCGACCGTCGTCGCGGTACGCATCCGCGACGACCGGCGACCGGTCACCTCGCCGCCTCGGCACGCTCCTTGACGGCCGCCAGCGTCCGGCGGATGCCCGCCTCGAACTCGCGGAGGCGCACGAAGACGATCTTCTGTTCCTTGTCGGGCATGGCGTCGATCGCGAAGCTGAGCCCGGAGCGGCCCGGGCCGAGCTGCACCCACTGGCTCAGCCGCGTGCCGGCGCCCTCGGGCCGCAGCGTGAACCGCCACCGCGCCGAGGGATCGTCGGGATCGGTGACCGCCCAGGCGAGCGTCTCCGGCGCGGTGCACTCGACGACATAGGACGTCGTCGACCATTCGCCCAGAGCGTCGTGCTTGCTGTACCCGACGAACCGCGCACCGACGGCCGGTCCGGTCGCGCCGTCACACCACTCGACGGCCCGCAGCTCGTTGCTCATCGAGGGCATCTCCTCGACGGCGGCGACGATCTCCCAGACCCGCTCCGGCCGCGCGTCGATCCAGATCTCGTCCTCGACGGTAGGTGTGTCGGCATACCTGGCACCGGTCCATTCCACGGCTTGCGACGCTAGCCCGTGGGCGCGCACCCGACCAGGCCACCCGAGAGTGGCGTCACCGGCCATGACCGGTGACGCCACGCACAGGTCGTCAGGCCCCGAGGACCGCCAGCCCCGGCAGCGTCCTGCCCTCCAGGTACTCCAGCGACGCGCCGCCGCCGGTGGAGATGTGGGAGAACCCGTCCTCGGGCAGGCCCAGGGCGCGCACCGCGGCCGCGGAGTCGCCCCCGCCGACGACGCTGAACGCGCCGGCGGCGGTGGCGTCGACGATCGCCTGCGCGACACCGCGGGTGCCCTCGGCGAAGGGAGCCAGCTCGAACACGCCCATCGGGCCGTTCCAGAAGACCGTCCGCGCCCCGTCGAGGGCCTTCGTGAACACGGCGACGGACTCGGGGCCGACGTCGAGGCCCATCCACCCGTCGGGGATCGCGTCGACCGGGACGACGCGGGTGCGCGCGTCGACGGAGAACGCGTCGGCGACGACGACGTCGACGGGCAGCACGATCCTGCCGGAGTCCAGCAGCGCCCTCGCGTTCTCGACCTGCTCCTCCTGCAACAGCGAGGCACCCACCGAATGCCCTTGCGCGGCGAGGAAGGTGAAGCACATCCCGCCGCCGACGAGCAGGCTGTCGACCCGCGGGAGCAACGCCTCGATGACGGCGAGCTTGTCCGACACCTTCGAGCCGCCGAGCACGACGGCGTACGGCTGGGCGGACCGCTCGGTCAGCCGGGCGAGGACGTCGGCCTCGGCGGCGACGAGGGTGCCGGTGTAGGCGGGCAGCCGGGTCGCGACGTCGTAGACCGACGCCTGCTTGCGGTGCACGACCCCGAACCCGTCGGAGACGAAGGCGCCGTCGGCGCCGGCGAGCGCCGCCAGCGAGTCGGCCAGCGCACCGCGCTCCGCGTCGTCCCTGCTGGTCTCGCGGGGGTCGAACCGGATGTTCTCCAGCAGGACGACGCCGCCGTCCTCGATCGGGGGGACGGAGTCGAGCATCGCCAGCACGACCGACGACCCGAGCAGCTCCGCCAGCCGCGCCGCGACCGGTGCGAGCGAGAGCCGCGGGTCGGGACCGCCCTGCGGCCGGCCCAGGTGCGCGGTCACGACGACGCGCGCCCCGGCCCTGGCGAGCGCCGAGATCGTGGGGACCGACGCGCGGATGCGGCCGTCGTCGGTGATCCGGTCGCCGTCGAGCGGGACGTTGAGGTCGGAGCGGACCAGGACGGTCCGACCCCGGACCCCCTCGGCCAGCAGGTCGTCGAGCGACCTCACAGTGCCGAGCCGACGAGCGCGGTGACGTCGACGAGGCGGTTGGAGTAGCCCCACTCGTTGTCGTACCAGCCGACGATCTTGACCAGGTTGCCCGACACCTTGGTCAGGCCCGCGTCGAAGATGCACGAGTGCGGGTCGGTCACGATGTCCGACGACACGATCGGGTCCTCGGTGTACTTCAGGACGCCCGCGAGCGGGCCCTCGGCCGCGGCCTTCATCGCGGCGTTGACCTCCTCGGCGGTGGTGTCCCGGCCGACGGTCGCGGTGAGGTCGGTGGCCGAGCCGGTGGGGATCGGCACCCGCAGGGCGTAGCCGTCCAGCTTGCCCTTGAGGTGCGGCAGCACCAGCGAGATCGCCTTGGCCGCACCCGTCGAGGTCGGGACGATGTTCAGCGCGGCCGCCCGGGCCCGGCGCAGGTCCTTGTGCGGGCCGTCCTGGAGGTTCTGGTCCTGGGTGTAGGCGTGGATCGTGGTCATGAGGCCACGCTCGATGCCGAGCAGGTCGTCGAGCACCTTCGCCATCGGCGCCAGGCAGTTGGTGGTGCAGGACGCGTTGGAGACGACGACCTGCGAGCCGTCGTAGTCGCCGTCGTTGACGCCCTTGACGATCGTGATGTCCTCGCCGGTGGCCGGCGCGGAGATGACGACCTTCTTCGCGCCCGCGTCGAGGTGCTTGTCCGCGCCCTCGCGCGTGGTGAAGATGCCGGTCGACTCGACGACCACGTCGACGCCCAGGTCCTTCCACGGCAGCCGCGCGGGGTCGCGCTCCGACAGCACCGCGAGCGGCCTGCCGTCGACGACGATGTCCTCGCCGGAGGTGCCGACCTCGTGGGGCAGCCGGCCCAGGATCGAGTCGTACTTCAGCAGGTGCGCGAGCGTCGCGGTGTCGGTGAGGTCGTTCACCGCGACGATCTCGATGTCACCGGTGCCCGCGGTGCGCCGGGCGTCGACCGCCCGCCAGAAGTTGCGGCCGATGCGACCGAAGCCGTTCACGCCAACCCGAAGCGTCACGCTCACTCCATTCCTGTACCGGCGGCCGCACCCTGCGGCCGGGGTGAATCCGTCCGGCCACGCCGTCGGTGACGACGCCCGCGGCCGGCATGGTCAACGGGCCCGCCACCACGCGGTGTGCACGTCGATCGCGCGCTGCGCGGTCAGCGGCCCGGAGCCGCCCTGCGCGGTCCTGTCGCCGGGACCGCCGCCGGGGCCGCCGTCGTAACCCGGCAGCACCAGCGCGGCGCCGGTGAAGTCCTGGCCCACGGTGTAGCCGTTGGTGACGACGACCGTCGCCAGTCCCGCCCCCGTCGCCGCGCGGACGCCGACGCCGGAGTCCTCGACCGCCAGCGCGGCCGAGGCGTCGAGCCCGAGACCCTGCAACGCGAGGAGATAGGCCTCGGGGTCCGGCTTGAGCCGCTCGACCTCGTCGCCGGTGACCACGACCTCGACGACGTCGCCGAGCAGGTGCCGCACCAGCGGGACCGCCCAGTCGCGGCGGCCCGTCGTGGCGACGCCGATCCGGACGCCGGCGGCGACGAGGCCGTCGACGAACGCGGTCAGGCCCTTACGGGGCACGAAGGCGCCCGCCTGCACGCGCTCGACGAAGAGCGCCGTCTTCGTCCGGTGCACGTCGAGCGCGGTGGCGGCGGCGTCGTCGGGGTCCCACCCGCGGCCGGTGAGGTCGGCGGCGACGCGGCGGCGGCCGCCGGTGATCCGCAGGAGCGAGCCGTAGTGCTCGACATCCCACTCGACGTCGATCCCGTGCCGGACGAACGCCTCGTTGAACGCGGGGCGGTGCCCGTCGCGTTCGGTGTCGGCGAGCGTGCCGTCGACGTCGAAGATCACCGCCTGCAGTCCGCCGACCGCCGCCACCCCGTCCGTGCCCCCCACCGCAGCCCCACCTCCCGCGCACCGCGCACACCTGTCCGGCGGGCCCGTGACAGGCCCGGCACCGGCACGGAGTGTTCGTGCCGGCCCCGGACGACCCATCCCCCACGAGGGGGGCGGATCGGGTGCGGTGGCGCCCCGGCGGCCGGACCTCCCCCGGTTGCCCACGCCTATCCCCCGCCCGGGGGGTGCGGCTCGACCGGGGCAGGCGCGACCCTGCCCGTTCCGGATGTGGGAGCACCGCGGCCGTCGCCCCGGCGCGGGCGTCCCCGCGGCGGCGCACGCGATCGACGCGAGGCACATCGAGGCACGTGCGCGGCGGCCGGTGGCGATCCGCCCGCGATCGTTCGACGGAGGTGCGGCATGGACGCGTTGCGACGGCGGACCCGGCGGATGTTCGCGTTCCGCAAGGCCGTTCTCGCGCTCGACACCGACCCGGCACGGCTCAACCGCCGGTTCAGCGCGGTCGGTGCCGAGTCCGGTCCCACCGGTGCGGCCGCCTACCGGGACATGGTGCTCGGCTCCCCCGACCTGTCGACGACGGCCAGCGCCGTCGTCCTGCCGCCGGAGGCGTTCGGCGCCGCCGCCGCGACGTCCGACCGGCTCGGCACCGCTCCGGCGGCCACGGGCGCCCGCAGCCGCGGTCTGCTCGATCGGCTCCGCGCGGCCGGGGTGCTGGTCGGGGTGCGGGCCGACACCGGGGCGGAGCCGCTGTCGTCGGACCGCGAGGAACGCATCACCTCCGGGCTCGACGGGCTGGCCGACCGGCTGCGCCGGCTGCAGGCGCTCGGCGCGACGTTCGCGGTGTGGAGCATGTCGTCGGGCTCGGCGATCGACTACGGCGCGCTGCGGACGTTGACCGTCAACAGCCAGGCCGCCGCGCGCTTCGCCTACACCTGCCAGACCGTCGGTGTCGTGCCCGTCGTCCGCGTCGGTACCCGGATGCGCGACGGCACACCGGCGCAGCGCAGCGCCGCCCGTGCGGCCGCGCTGCTCAGCGTCTGCGGCCACCTCGAGGACATCGAGGTCGATCTGCCGTCCGTCGTCATCAGCACCGAGGCCGAGTACGTCGCCGGCACCGACCCCGTCACCGGAGGGCCGCTCGTCGCGCTCCCCGGTCGGCTCGGTGGCGTCGCGCTCACCGCGGGCGACGCGTCGCTGCACACCGCGGCCGCCGCGGTCGGGGCCGTCCGGGAGGCCGACCCGCCGTGGCCGGTCACGTTCTACCTCGGCCGCGAGGTGACGCGTCCGGCCCTGTTGGCGTGGCGCGGACGCGGCGGCTCCGTCCGCGCCGGGCAGCAGGCGCTGCGCGACGGGCTCGCCACCGCCTGCTCCTCGCTGGGCGCCCGGCCGCTCGCCGCGGTCCCCGGCTCCTAGGGACCGCTCGTGTGGTCCGGCTCGTGAGGACCGCTCGTGGGTCCCCGGCTCCCGGGGACCGCGCGTGTGGTCCACGCAACATCCCTGCAACGACGCAGGCCACTCTGCATCTCAACGACCCCGTACGCCAGGGCCGGCTCGACCCGAGCCGGGAATGCCGGACCGACCGGGCCACGCCCGGCACGCCGGTCACGGAGGAAGAAGGAACCGCATGTCGAGGACCGCAGTCGTCGCCCTCGGGGGGAACGCGTTCACCCGCGAGGACCAGCAGGGCACGTTCGCCGAGCTCGCGGAGAACGCCCGCGCCATGGCCGAGACGGTGCACGCGCTGCGCCGCGCGGGCTGGAACGTCGTGATCGTGCACGGCAACGGCCCGCAGGTCGGCAACCTCGCCATCCAGCAGGAGGAGGGCGCGTCCGTCGTCCCGGCACTGCCGCTGTCCGCCCTCGGCGCCATGACGCAGGGCCAGCTCGGCAGCCTGATCTCGATCTCGCTGCGGCAGACGGCCCGGGCGGGCGAGGACATCGACGTCGCGACGATCGTCACGCACGTCGCCGTCGCCTCCGACGACCCCGCGTTCGACGACCCGCGCAAGCCCATCGGCCCGTTCTTCCACGGTGACGCCGTCACCGAGGCGGTCGAGACCCGCGGCTGGACGATGGTCGAGGACTCCGGCCGCGGCCACCGCCGCGTCGTCCCCTCCCCGAAGCCGCAGGCGATCCTCGAGGCGGCGTCGATCCGCACGCTCGCCGACGCCGGTGTCGTCGTCGTCGCGGCGGGTGGCGGCGGCGTCCCCGTCGTCGACGAGGGGAACGGGCTCGCCGGGGTCGACGCGGTCATCGACAAGGACTACGCGGCCCAGCAGCTCGCCAACCAGCTCGGTGCCGACGCGCTCGTCCTCGTCACCGGTGTCACGAACGTGATGGTCGACTTCGGCAGGCCGACGCAGCGCGCCCTCGACGAGATCGGGGTCGACGAGGTCGAGCGCCACCTCGCCGACGGCCAGTTCCCGGAGGGTTCGATGGGCCCGAAGGTGCGCGCCGGTATCGCGTTCCTGCGCAACGGCGGCTCGACCGTCGTCGTCACCACCCCGGAGTTCGCGGCCACCGCACTGGCCGACGACGAGAGCTCCCGGATCGGCACCCGCATCGTCGCCGACATCGTCGGGGCACCGGCGGCCGAAGCCTGATCCGTTTTACATCGCAGTAACTCGGCAGAAACAAAAGGAGGGGCCCGCGCAATTCGCGCGGGCCCCGTCCTTACCGCTCAACCGATCACGGAATGGCGGTGCCGGTGGCGAGGAAGACCACGGGCAGGAAGAACGTGTAGAGGGCGGTGAGGAGCAGGATTCCGCCGAGGGCCTTGGCGCCGAGCTTGCCGTACACGGTCGCGGCGACCGCCAGGAACGCGACGACCCACACGACGAGGATGGAGCGGAACAGCCAGCCGCCCTGGAAGGGAGCGAAGTTCCACCAGAAGAGCGGAACGATGCCGACGGGGATCGCCAGGTTGGCGATGGGGCGCAGGTCGAGACCGAGGAAGGCCGCGGTACCGACCGAGGTGAAGAACAGGCCGTAGAAGCCGACGAGGCCGCCGAGCAGCACGGGGACCGAACCGCCGCCGCCGCCGGCAGCACCGAGGTCGGCCGAGGTCCGCTGGGTGACGATGTAGACGGCCGAGATGAGGTCGACGACGCCGGCTGCGATGGCGATCGCACCCACGGTCTTGAGCGGGTTCGAGCCCGAGTCGTCCGCCTTTGCGCCCCAGCCGAGGAAGAAGCTGGAGATGACAAAGAGCGCACAGCCGGTCACGGTGAATACGAGAACGATGGGCGGCATGGCCTCCCCTTCGGTGCGAGGTGTCCTGAACGTTCGCTGAACGTGTCGGATCGTAAACGCGAGCCGTACTATAGTCCACAATTGCAACTTTGCGTTACTGAACCGTGACGGGTCTCCGAGAACCCGAAGATCGGCCGGACAACCTCTCGCATCCGCCTCGTTGTCCGCAATTCCACGGTCGTGTGGTGATCCGGATCATGTCCTCACCACACGTGTTCAACACCTTCCGGGAGGCCCAGATGGGTGACGTCTTCACACCGCCAGGACCAGCGCCGGCTCCGACGCGTGGCCTGCTCGCGCTCGATCAGCCCGACTCGAATCTCGCCGAATTGTTCCGTGCCGGGAGCGTTCCGATCTCGACCTCGACCGCGGCCACATTCCGCGACGTCGTCCTCACGACGCCCGGGCTCGACCGAGCGGTGGGCGGGGTGCTCGTCGATCCCGTGACGTTGCACGGGTCGGGCGCGTCGCGAACTGCACTGCGCCGCAACCGAATTCCGATCGGGGTACGGATGGGCGACGGCACTCGCCGCGGCCACGACATCGCCGGATCCGTCGACGACCTGGACGACGAGATCGCCCGGCACGTCGCGGCGGGCGCGAGCTTCGCGCGCTGGCAGGTCGTCGTCTCCGGCGCGGGGGCGCCGACCGAGCTGCGGGCCACGGCACGGCTGGTGGCGGGGTGGTCCGCGGTGTGCCTCGGCCGCGGTCTGGTCCCGTTCGTCGACGTCGTCGTGCGACCGGGGTCGCGCGACGACCTCGCGACGGTCGGGTCGGTGCACACCGCGGCGGTCTCGACCGTGCTCGACGCCGTGCGGGTCACCGGCGTCGACACCGCGCGGATCGTGCTCGGCTGCACCCTCGTCGCACCCGGCGACCGGCACGTCGCGACCGCCGACGACATCGCTCGCGCGACGCTGGGCAGCCTGCGCGGCGCGGCCGCGGTCCCGCTCGCCTGCGTCGTGTTCACCCCGGCCGGCCGCCCCGACCGGCTGACGGCGCACCTCGCCGCGACGACCTGGCTGAACCCGCCGTGGCCCATCGGGTTCTGTCTCGGCCGCAGCACGCTGGTGCACGTCGCCCGGACCTGGGCCGGCCGGCCCGACCGCGTCGCCGCGGCGCGCTCGGAGCTGCTCGGCAGGCTCGGGACACCCACCGCGGTCGGGCGGGCCGCCCGGACCGAGATCACCCGCCGGGCGGGCTGACCTCGACGAACGCCCCGGACGGCAGTCGCGTCCGGGGCGTTCGGGAGCCGGCGGGCGGTCTAGCGGCTCGCCTCGACGAGGTGGTGCAGCAGGAGCAGCTGGGTGATCGCGAGCGGCTCGCTGCGGCCGGCGCTCCCCAGCCGTCCCAGGCACTCGGGGGCACCGGACATCGGCTCGCCGATCGAGGCCCAGATCGCCTTCTCCACCGCGACGCTCTCCTCCCGCTCGACGTATCCGTGCACGTGCAGGGTGTCGACGGGCCTGCCGTCGGTGTCGCGGTCGAGCCGCAGGTGCACGGCGCGGTGCACGCCCGGTTGCGCGATCTCGTCGAGGTCGGGATGGCGGATCGTCGGACGCAACAGCAGCTCGGCCGACAACGGCACCCCCGGGTCGTCGCGCCCCTCGACCGGGGCGAACCGGACGACGATGTCGGCGTGCCTGCGCTGCGGCCGGATGTAGGCCTGCGACTCCGGCTCACGCCGGTCGAGCTCGGCCAGCACCGCGGCGGCGTCGTACCCGCGACCACGCGTGTCGCGCTCGATCTTCCACCCCCGCCGGGTCGGCTCGTCGGGGTCGAGGAAGACGGTCACGTCGAAACACGCCCTGGCCAGCTTGCTGTGCAGCGGCAGCAACCCCTCGACGATGATGAAGTCGTTGGGCTCCACCAGCTCCGGGCGGGTGAGCCGGCCCGTCGCGTGGTCGTAGACCGGCTTGAGGACCGGCTGGCCACTGGCCAGCAGCTGCAGGTGCTGCTCCATGATGCCGAGGTAGTTGCAGTCGGGATGCAGCGCCGTGAACGGCTTGTCCCTGCGCTCCTCACGGTCGTAGCGGTGGTAGTCGTCGGTGCACAGCGACACGCACCGCTGCGGGCCGATGGCCTCGACGAGCCCCGCGGCCAGCGTCGTCTTGCCCGCCGCGGAGTCCCCGGCGATGCCCAGCATGACGGGCCGCCGGTTGACCGGCGACCGGCCGGCCGCCCTGGTGATGCGCAACGTCTTGTCCGGCACCGAGATGCCGCCTCCTAAGCTCCCGCTTCCGCCGCGGCCAGTGCGACCCGGGCGACCGCGGTCGCGGAGAGCCCCAGGTGGTCGGCGACCTCGTGGCCCGGGCCGCTCTCGCCGAACCGGTCGATGCCGACGACGGCGTCACGCGGTCCCGCCAGCGCCCGCCACCCCGTCGTCACACCGGCCTCGATCCAGACGACCGGCGCATCGGGCAGGGCGAAGCCGCCGTCGCGGAGCGACGCCTCGAGCCGCTCCCGCCAGGGCACCGAGACGACCGTCGCCTCGACCCCGCGGGCGGCCAAGAGCTCGGCGGCCACCAGTGCCAACGACACCTCCGAGCCGGTCGCCGCGAGCACTACGGCCGGGGTCCCCGCCGCCGTGCGGACGACGCGGGCGCCGTGGGCACGCACGTCGTCGAGCCCGGCACCGCCCAGGTCGGGCAGGTCCTGGCGGCTGAGGATCAGCGCCGTCGGGCCGTCGAGCCTGCCGGCCGCGATCTCCCAGGCCACCGCGGTCTCGGCCGAGTCGGCGGGGCGCAGCACCGTGAGGCCGGGGATGATCCGCAGCGACTCGATGTGCTCGACCGGCTGGTGCGTCGGGCCGTCCTCGCCGACGTGCACCGAGTCGTGGGTGAGGATGTGCACGACCGGTTGCTTCATCAGGGCGGCCAGCCGCAGCGCCGGACGCAGGTAGTCGGCGAACACCAGGAACGTGCTGCCGAAGACGCGCAGCCCACCGTGCAGCGAGATGCCGTTCATGGCCGCCGCCATGCCGTGCTCACGGATGCCGAAGTGGATGGTGCGGCCGGACGCGTCATCGGCGGTGACCGCGCCGCCCGGGATGGCGGTGTTGGTCGACGCGGCCAGGTCGGCCGAGCCGCCGACCAGCGCCGGGTACACCGCGGCCAGCGCGTTGAGCGCCGCGCCGGAGGCCTTGCGGGTCGCCGTCCGTCCGGTGGCCGTCGCCTCGTCGGCGAGCGGGGCCAGCGCCGCGGCGGCCTCGTCCGCCACCGGGATCCGGCCCAACGGGAAGGCCGCCGCGGTCTCCGGGTTGGCGGCCGCCCACTCGGCGTGGGTGCGGGTCCAGTCGAGCCGGGCCTTCGCCCCCACGGCGACCCGCTCGGCGGTCGCGAGCCGGACCGCCGTCGGGACGTGGAACGGGGTGTCCGGCCAGCCGAACCGCTCGCGCATCGCCGCGATCGTCTCGGCGCCCAGCGGGCTGCCGTGCGCCTTCGACGTCCCCTCGACGCCCGGGGCGCCGTACCCGATCGTCGTCTTCACGGTGATGAACGTGGGCCGGTCCTCGGTGGCGGCCGCCTCGGCGAAGGCCCGGTCCAGCGCCGCGACGTCGTTGCCGTCGTCGACCCACAGGGTGCGCCAGCCGTAGGCGGCGAACCGGGCGGCCGCGTCGTCGGTGCAGCTCTGCCGGGCGGACCCGTCGATCGTGATGTCGTTGTCGTCGTAGACGACGGTGAGCCTGCCGAGCCTGAGCTTCCCGGCGAGGGAGGCCGCCTCGTGGCTGATGCCCTCCATCAGGTCGCCGTCGCCCGCGAGGACCCACGTCCGGTGATCGACGACGGTGTGCTCGGCGGTGTTGCAGCGCGCGGCGAGCATCCGCTCGGCCACCGCCATGCCGACGGCCGTCGCGAGGCCCTGGCCCAGCGGGCCCGTCGTCGTCTCGACGCCGACGGTGTGCCCGTACTCGGGGTGCCCCGGGGTGCGCGAGCCGAGCCGGCGGAACCGGGCGAGCTCGTCGATCGGCAGGTCGTAGCCGAAGACGTGCAGCAGGCCGTAGAGCAGCATCGAGCCGTGGCCCGCGGACAGCACGAACCGGTCGCGGTCGGGCCAGTCCGGGTCCGCGGGGTCGTGCTTGAGGTGGCGCGACCACAGGGTCCAGGCCGCGGGTGCGGTGCCGAGCGGGAGGCCGGGGTGACCGCTGTTCGCCGCCTGCACCGCGTCGGCCGCGAGGAACCGCAGGGTGGCGACGGCGAGCTCGTCGGGGTCCGCCGACCGGCCGGCGCGCTCGGCCGTCACGCTGGGGGCGGTAGTCATGCCGCAACCTCCGCTGGGTAGGAAGGCGCGCGGCGCGAGCGGCGCCACGTGCCCGGGATCGGGAGCCGACGCTAGGACCGCCGTCACGCCCCGCCCTCCCCGACGCGGGGGAAGTCAGGGTTGAAGCCGGGGACGGGTCCGGAGCGCCTAGAGTTCCTGCATGAGTACGCCCACGTCAGGAGGTCCGCTGCGGATCGTCCTCGTCGACGACCACGAGATGGTGATCGCCGGCCTGAAGGCGATGCTGGCGCCGTTCCGCGGCCGCGTCCGCGTGGTCGGCGAGGCGATCGGGGCCGACCAGGCGGTGTCGACGGTCGCGAGCCTGACACCCGACATCGTGCTCTGCGACGTCCGCATGCAGGGCGCCAGCGGTCTCGACCTGTGCCGCACCCTGCGCGAGCGCGATCCGGAGGCGAAGGTCGTCCTGCTGTCGGTCTACGACGACGAGCAGTACCTCTTCCAGGCCCTGCGAGCCGGCGCCTCGGGCTACCTGCTCAAGAAGATCAGCGGCGAGGAGCTCGTCCGGCAGCTGGAGCTGGCGCACACCGGCACCACCGTCATCGACGCGTCGCTGGCCGGCCGGGCCGTCGACACCGCGGCGCGGCTGCAGAGCGACGAGTTCTGGCCCGGCGCCCGGCAGGGCCTCACCCACCGCGAGTCCGAGGTGCTGTCGTTGATGGTCACCGGGCTGTCCAACCGGGGGATCGCGACCCGCCTCGTCGTCAGCGACGAGACCGTCAAGAGCCACCTGCGTTCGATCTACCGCAAGCTCGGCGTCGGCGACCGGACGGCCGCCGTCGCGACGGCCCTGCGCGAAGGGATCTTCCAGTGACCGTGCCGGCGAGCGGGCGAGCCCGATGAGCCCGCTCGGCCGCGAGCCCGGGCACGCCCTGCTCAACCCCTACGGCGACGGCACGGTCCTGGGCCTGACCTCGCCCGAGCGCGCCAACGCCCTGCTGCTCGGCATCATCGAGGCCGCGTCCAGCGGACCGCACGTCGAACCGCTGGCGGCGGCCGTCGCGCGGCTGATCACCGACGCCACCGCGACCGACGTCTGCTTCGTCCACGTCCTCGACGACACCGAGCGCTCGCTGACCCTCGCGGGTGCGACGCCGCCGTTCGACGAGCACGTCGGGGCGATCCACCTGCCGATCGGCTCCGGCGTCGCGGGCTGGGTCGCGAGCCACCGCGAGCCCGCGGTGATCGTCGAGCACAAGGAGGCGGACCCGCGCTACGTGCCGATCCCGGCGCTGCGCGGCACCGACTACACCTCGATGGCCTCGGTCCCGATGGAGACCGGACCGTCGGGCCTGGTCGGGGTTCTCAACGTCCACACCGTCCGGCGACGGGAGTTCACCGACCGCGACCTGCAGCTGCTCGGGGTCATCGGGCGGCTCGTCGCCGGCGCCCTGCACCAGGCCCGGATGCACCGCAAGCTCGAGGCCCGCGAGCGGGCGCACGAGCGTTTCGCCGAGCAGGTCATCGCGGCGCAGGAGGCCGAGCGCCGGCGCCTCGCGGGCGACATCCACGACGGCATCTCGCAGCGCCTGGTGACGTTGTCGTACCACCTCGACGCCGCCGGCCACAGCATGCAGTCCGACCCCGGACTCGCCGCCGAGCAGCTCGGGCTGGCCCGGGACCTGGTCGATCTCACTCTCGACGAGGCGCGTGCCGCCATCGGCGGCCTGCGCCCGCCCGTCCTCGACGACCTCGGGCTCGCCGGTGGGCTCGCCAGCCTCGCGAGGTCGTTGCCCCACTTCGAGATCGAGCTCGAGCTCGACGACGAGCGGCTCCCCGAGCACGTCGAGATCGCGCTGTACCGGATCGCGCAGGAGTGCCTGCAGAACATCACCAAGCACGCCCGGGCGACGCTGGCACGCGTGCGGTTCCGGGTGCACCGCGGCACCGCCTGGCTCGAGGTGATCGACGACGGCGTCGGGTTCGACGTGCCCGGCACACCGCCGGGCAGCAGCGGCTCGGGGGGCTACGGCATGCAGTCGATGACCGAGCGCGCCGAGCTCGTCGGCGGGAGACTGCGGGTGATCTCCCGGCGCGGCTCGGGGACGACGGTCATCGCCACCGTCCCCCTGTCCTCCCAGGACGCCGCCACCGACCGCGCCTGACCCCCTGCCCTGCTGCGCCCGGACACCGACGCCGACGTCGCGCCCAGAACCTCGGCCGCAACCCCACCGCTCTCCCGAGCCCCTGCGACGACCGTCAGGTTGCGCCCAGGTTCTCGCGCGCAACCCCACCGCTCCCCGCCGCCCTCGGGTTCAGGGGGTGGTCGCAACACCGGTGGTTACTGGCCGCGACAGTAGTCGGGTCAGTCTTTCCCCGGGGGTGTCCCAGTCCAGGGTTTTGCGGGGGCGGGAGTTGAGCTTGTCCGCGACCCGGTCCAGATCGGCGTGGGTGTGCACGGACAGATCGGTGCTTTTCGGGAAGTACTGGCGCAACAGCCCGTTGGTGTTCTCGTTGCTGCCCCGCTGCCAGGGGCTGTGTGGGTCGCAGAAATAGACCGGCAACTCCAGCGCCATGGTGATCTCGGCGTGGCGGGCCAGCTCGATGCCCTGGTCCCAGGTCAACGACCGGCGCACCATCGCGGGCAGCACCCGCATCGCGGCGATCATCGCGTCCCGGACCTGGACTGCGCCGTGGCCCCCGGGCAGGTGCAGCAGCAACACGAACCGGGTGGTCCGCTCGACCAGCGTGCCGATCGCGGTCTCGTTGCCGGTGCCGAGGATGAGATCGCCTTCCCAGTGCCCGGGCACGGCCCGGTCGGTGACCTCCGCGGGCCGCTGGGAGATCATGACCTTGTCCCGGATCCGGGTCTGGTTGCGGTGTTGGCGTTGGTCGGGCAGCCGGTTCGGGCGGCGCAACGCCCGCCCGGTCCGGAGACACCCCGCGAGCTCGCGGCGCAGCTGCCCGCGGCCTTGGACGTAGAGGGCCTGGTAGACGCCCTGGTAGATGGTTTCGTGGGACACCCACATCTCCGGCCGGTCGGGGAAGTCTCGGCGCAGAGTCTGACTGATCTGCTCCGGGCTCCACTGCTGCTCGACCAGCCTGGTGTGTACGTGGGCGGCCAGCTCGGGGTGGGTGAGGAGTTTGGCGGGTGTGCGGCGGCGGGCGCGGGCCTCGGCTTTGGCCTGGGCCACCACCGCCCGGTACCGCAGCCGTTCGTGCTGGGGCCGGTCCCGGCCGCCGTGCGTGCCCGGGTCTGGCCCCAGGCGGTGCGGGCGCCCGTCAGGCAGCGGGGGCCGGCGTGGATAGCGCACGGTGCGGTTACGGGCCAGTTCCCGGCCGATGGTGGCGCGGTGGCGGCCCAGCCGCCGGGCGATCTCGGCCCGGCTGTGCCCGGCCGCCCAGCCCACGGCGATCTCTTCACGTTCGGCCAGGGACAGATAACGCCCGCCGGGCTCGGTCAGGTCCGGGATCATCCCACCAGACTCGACGACCCACCCCCGCCCGGCCGAGGCCGACACCCCCACCTCCGCGGCGGCCTGCGCGATCGTGGCCCCCGCCAACCGGGCCCTCCAGAACCGGCGGACCCGTTCCCGCGGCACCCTCGGCGGACCGATCACACTCATCACCCCAGCTCGACAGGGTGTTGCGACGAACCCTTGAATCCACCGCCCGCAACACGACGGTGAGGTTGCGCCCGGGATTGCACGCGCCCCGACGCGACACGGCCGGCCCCGGAGCAGGGACCGGCCGTGTGCTGGAGCAGCGGGTCAGGCGGGCTGGAGCTCCGCGCGGCGACGCACCGCGGCGGCGTTGGCGGCGACCCGCGCGGCCAGCGCGTTCTGCCCGTCGACGACCTGCTCGTCCTTGCCCACCCACGCCGCGAGGGCCGGGTCGACCAGCGCGCGGCCGAACGAGAACGTCAGCGGCCACGGGGTGGCGATGGCCTGCATGGCCTCGAGGTTGGCGGTGGCCCGCTCGGGCGACTGCCCACCTGAGAGGAACGCGACGCCCGCGAGCTCGGCCGGCCACGCGCGCAGCACCTCGACGGTCGCGGCGGCGACGACCTCGGGCGCGGACGGCACGGAGGTGCCGTTGCCCTCGACGACCATGTTGGGCTTGAGCACGATGCCCCCGAGGTCGACGCCGAGCAGCGCAAGCTCCTCGCGGACCGCGGCGTGCACGTCGGCGGTGACCTCGGCGCAGCGCTCGATCGAATGGGTGCCGTCCATCAGCACCTCGGGCTCGACGATCGGCACGATGCCGGCGGCCTGGCAGGCGGCGGCGTACCGGGCCAGCGCGTTGGCGTTGGCCCGGACGGCACCCGCGCTCGGGGTCGCGTCGGAGATCACGTACACGGCGCGCCACTTGGCGAACGCGGCGCCGATCCCGGCGTACTCGGCGAGCCGGGCGGGCAGCCCGTCGAGCCCCTCGGTGATCGTCTCGCGCTCGAGACCGCCGGGCAGCGGCTTGGCGCCGGCGTCGACCTTGATCCCGGGCAGGATGCCGAGCGCATGGACGGCCGTCGCGAAGGGTGTCCCGTCGGCGAAGGTCTGCCGCAGGGTCTCGTCGCAGAAGATGATGCCGGACACGCCGTCGGCCAGCCCGGGCGTGGCCGAGAGCAGCTCCCGGTAGCGGCGCCGGTTCTCGGCCGTGGCCTCGACGCCTGCCTTCTCCAGGCGCGCCGACATCGTCGCGATGCTCTCGTCCGCGGCGAGTACGCCCTTGCCGGGCGCGACCATGCGCTCCGCGATCTGCCTGCACGCGCTCGTCGGTTCGCTCGCGAGCTCACTCATGTCGAAGTCCTCCCGTTGTGGCACCGGCGGGCACCGTAAGAGCGCGTCGAGTGCGCACGACTCCCCCGCGAGGTGGAGAGCGGGGGTGGGCGTCGATACTTGAGTATTTACTTCAGAATCAACTAATAACTCTTGATAGACAGATTCACGATCGTCGACCAGGCTCAGGGCATGGCAGATCGCTGGAACGCAGGTGTCATCCCCTACGCGGAGATGGGGTACTGGCAGCCCGACTACGAGCCGAAGGACACGGACATCCTGTGCGCCTTCCGCATCACCCCGCAGGACGGGGTCCCGCCGGAGGAGGCCGGCGCGGCCGTCGCCGGTGAGTCGAGCACCGCGACGTGGACGGTCGTGTGGACCGACCGCCTCACCACCTTCGAGCACTACCAGGCGAAGTGCTACAAGGTCGACCCGGTGCCGAACACCCCCGGTCAGTGGATCGCGTACATCGCCTACGACATCGACCTGTTCGAGGAGGCGTCCATCGCCAACCTCACCAGCTCGATCATCGGCAACGTCTTCGGCTTCAAGCCCCTCAAGGCGCTGCGCCTCGAGGACATGCGCATCCCCACCCACTACGTGAAGACGTTCCAGGGCCCCGCGCACGGCATCGTCATGGAGCGCGAGCACCTGGGCAAGTTCGGTCGGCCGATCCTGGGCGCCACCACCAAGCCGAAGCTCGGCCTGTCGGCCCGCAACTACGGCCGCGTCGTGTACGAGGCCCTCCGCGGCGGCCTGGACTTCACCAAGGACGACGAGAACATCAACTCGCAGCCGTTCATGCGCTGGCGCGACCGCTTCCTGTTCTGCATGGAGGCCGTCAACCGCGCCCAGGCCGCGACCGGCGAGATCAAGGGCCACTACCTCAACGTCACCGCCGGGACGATGGAGGAGATGTACGAGCGGGCGAACTTCGCCGCCGAGCTCGGCTCCGTCATCGTCATGATCGACCTGACGATCGGCTACACCGCGATCCAGTCGATGGCCAAGTGGGCCCGCGACAACAACGTGATCCTGCACCTGCACCGCGCGGGCCACGGCACCTACACCCGCCAGAAGAACCACGGCGTCAGCTTCCGCGTGATCTCGAAGTGGATGCGCCTGGCCGGGGTCGACCACATCCACGCGGGCACCGTCGTCGGCAAGCTCGAGGGCGACCCGATGACCACGGCCGGCTTCTACGACACGCTCCGCAAGGACAGCATCAAGGCCGACCTGTCGAAGGGCCTGTACTTCGACCAGGAGTGGGCGTCGATGCCCGGCGTCATGCCGGTCGCGTCCGGCGGCATCCACGCCGGCCAGATGCACCAGCTCATCCACTACCTGGGCGAGGACGTCATCCTCCAGTTCGGCGGCGGCACGATCGGGCACCCGATGGGCATCGCGGCCGGCGCCGAGGCGAACCGCGTCGCGCTCGAGGCCATGATCAAGGCCCGCAACGAGGGCGTCGACTACTACAAGGAGGGTCCGGAGATCCTCAAGAAGGCGGCCTCCCGCAACCGCGCGCTCGACACCGCGCTCGCGACCTGGGGCGACATCACCTTCAACTACGAGTCCACCGACACCCCCGACGTCGTCGCGACGCCGACGAACGCCTGATCGGAGCCACGACGATGCGGATCACGCAGGGCACCTTCTCGTATCTCCCCGACTTCACCGACGAGGAGATCACCGCCCAGATCAACTACGCGCTGACCAACGACTGGCCGCTGTCGGTCGAGTTCACCGACGACCCGCACCCCCGCAACACGTACTGGGAGATGTGGGGGCTGCCGATGTTCGACCTGAGGGACCCGGCGGGCGTGCTGATGGAGGTCAACGCCTGCCGGGCGGCGAACCCGAACGCCTACGTGCGGCTCAACGCCTACGACGCGAGCCTCGGCCGGCAGACGACCGCCCTGTCGTTCATCGTGCAGCGTCCCGCCGAGGAGCCCGGCTTCCGCCTGGACCGCGCGGAGGGCAGGGGTCGCGCGATCGGCTACACGACGCACTCGTACGCGACCGAGCGCCCGGTCGGCGACCGCTACACCCAGGGCTGAGCCGTGCCGACCGGAACCGATACCGACCGCAAGTCCTTCGGATTCACCCCGGGAGCGGGATCCGGTCCGCAGCTGGAGCCGGACGTCTCCGACGAGCCCGCGGTCGAGCACCTCCCGCCCGACACCGTGGTCGACCTGGCCGCGCTCCGTGCGGAGTCGGGGATCGACGAGGTCCTCGGCAAACTCGACCGGGAGCTCGTCGGGCTGGCACCGGTGAAGACGCGCATCGCGGAGATCGCCGCGCTGCTGCTGGTCGACCGCACCCGGGCGAGGTTCGGCATCACCGCCCCGCAGCCGACCCTGCACATGAGCTTCACCGGCAACCCGGGCACCGGCAAGACCACGGTCGCGATGCGGATGGCCGACCTGCTCCACCGGCTCGGCTACCTGCGGCGCGGCCACCTGGTCGCGGTCACCCGTGACGACCTGGTGGGCGAGTACGTCGGCCACACCGCGCCGAAGACCAAAGAGGTCATCAAGCGGGCCATGGGCGGCGTGCTGTTCATCGACGAGGCGTACTACCTCTACAAGGTCGAGAACGAGCGCGACTACGGCGGCGAGTCCATCGAGATCCTGTTGCAGGTCATGGAGAACAACCGCGACGACCTCGTCGTGATCCTGGCCGGCTACAAGGACCGGATGGACACGTTCTTCGCCGCCAACCCGGGCATGCAGTCCCGGGTGGCGCACCACGTCACGTTCCCGGACTACACGGTCCCGGAGCTGGAGCAGATCGGTGTCCTGATGACCGAGGACATCGGCTACACCTTCTCCGCAGAGGCACGTGAGGTGCTCAACCGCTACCTGGAACGACGTGTCGGTCAGCCCTGGTTCGCCAACGCCCGCAGCGTGCGCAACGCCGTGGAGCGGGCCCGTCTGCGGCAGGCCAAGCGCCTGCTGGAGACCGGCGACGCCAAGGTCGACCTCAAGGCCCTCACCACGATCGAGGCGTCCGACCTGCTCGCGAGCCGGGTCTTCGACACCGCCCCCGACGAGGTGCTGACGGCCGAGGAGTTCGGCGTCAGGGGCTGATCCCCCTGCGTCCCGCACGATTGCCATGATGACTCGGTGACGACGAACGCACGCCTGCGTGCCCTGGTCGAGCTGGCCGCGACCGGCTCGGTCCGCGCAGCGGCACAGCGGCTCGTCGTCACCGAGTCGTCGGTGTCCTCGGCGATCTCCGCGCTCGCCGCCGAGATCGGGGTTCCGCTCGTCGACCGCGACGGGCGCGGCGTGCGGCTCACCCCCGCGGGCGAGCGCTACGCCGACTACGCCCGCCGCATCCTCGGACTGCACGCCGAGGCCGTCACCGCAGCCCGGGGCGAGGCGGACCCCGAGCACGGCACCGTCCGCATCGCGGCGGTGACCACCGCGGGCGAGCACATGCTCCCCGCGCTGCTGACGTCGTTCCGCAGCCGCTACCCGCACGTCGCGCTGGGCCTGGAGGTCGGCCCGCGCGGGGTGGTGTGGCCGATGCTCGCCGCGCACGAGGTCGACCTCGTCGTCGCGGGCCGCCCGCCCGACGGGCTCGACGCACGGGTCCGGGCCGTCAGCCCGAACACGCTCGTCGTCGTCGGGCCGCCGGCGCTGCGCGACGACTTCGACCCCGGCCACACCACGTGGTTGCAGCGCGAGAGGGGTTCGGGCATCCGCGCGACCGCGGTGTCGCTGCTCGACACCCTCGACGTCGCTCCCCCGCAGCTGTCCCTCGGGTCGCACGGCGCCGTCGTCGCCGGGGCCGTCGCCGGCCTGGGCGTGACGCTGGTGTCGCGGCAGTCGGTGCGGCGCCATCTGGAGTCGGGCGCGCTCGTCGAGCTGCCGGTGCCCGGCACGCCGATGCAACGCGCGTGGCACGTGGTGAGCCAGCCGACGGCGACCGCCGCGACGAACCTGCTCGTGCGGCATCTGCTGACGCACCGCGACCTGGGCTGGCGGCCGGCCGACCGGCCGGCGGGCGACGACTGACCTGCGGGCGGGACCGGGCGGCCCACCGCTCGTGACGAAATTGTCGATCATTGTTTCGTCACGTTCTCGCTCCGTGAAACCCGCACGTAGATCGTTACGCTCGGCAGCCGGTTCGCCACGGCAACGATCGTTGACAGAGAAATGAACTGCGGAATATCGTGTTCCCCGCTGCAACGGCCGCAGCCGGCGGCCGGAGGCGGCTCGACGAACCGGCCGCACGATCCCGCCCACCGACGGGCTCACATCTTCATGGTCCCGAGCGGGCCGGCAGCGGCCCGACCGCCACGGCACATCCCGCACGATCGCGGCGCGACCCGGGGCGCGCGTGCCGGCGGAGATCTCCACGCGTACCAGCCCGAGAGGAGACGACGATGTCTGCAGGGGTCCACCTGGTCGGAAGTGTCCCGCTGGAGTCCACCGAGGCGGTCTTCCGCGCTGCCACCACCGCACTGGGGGACCTGATCGGTCGCCTTCCCGACGGCGAGACCGGCGACCGCACGGGCTGGGTCGGCTTCCAGCTCCCGCTGTTGCAGAACCACCCCGACTTCGTCATGGCGCCGCGCCCCGGGGCCGAGAGCGCCGACGACGTCGAGAAGGCGATCCGGGCCGAGAGCGAGGACTACGAGGTCCCGGTGTTCCGGCTCAGGGACGGCGCCGATCCCGCGCGCCTGACCTTCGGCGACCTCGGTTACGCCCGGGCCGCGCTGGACTCCTGGAAGGTCTTCAGCGCGATGCAGGACGCCGGGGAGATCGGTGCCGGGGTCCGGTTCCAGGTCTGCCTGCCCACACCCCTCGCGCCGCTGCTGCTGTTCGTCGACGAGCGCGACCACCTCCGCGCCGAGCCCGCCTACCGGGCCGCCATGCTGCGCGAGCTGGACGCGATCTGCGCGGCCGTCCCGCACGAGCGGCTCGCGGTGCAGTGGGACGTCGCGCCCGAGCTCGCCCTGATCGAGCGCGCGTGGCCCTCGGTGTTCGGCGAGGACGTCGAGCGGGAGGTCGTCGACCGGGTGGCCGCCGTCGGTGCCGCGGTTCCGGACGACGTCCAGCTCGGGTTCCACTTCTGCTACGGCGATCTCGGCCACCAGCACTTCGTCGAACCCGCCGACATGCGGATTCTGGTCGATCTGTGCACCGCGGTGCGGCGCGGCGTCCCGCGTCGGATCGACTGGGTGCACATGCCCGTGCCGCGATCCCGCGACGACGACGCGTACTTCGCGCCGTTGCGGGATCTCGAGCTCGACGGCGCCACCGAGCTCTTCCTCGGGCTGGTGCACGCCACGGACGGTCTCGACGGGGCGGCGCGCCGGATCGCCGCCGCGCGCCGCGCGACCACGACCGAGTTCGGCGTCGGCACCGAGTGCGGGTTGGGTCGTCGGGCCCCCGAATCGGTCCCCGCGCTCCTGGACCTGCACCGCGCCGCGGCCGGCCTGGCGGCCGAGGCCCGCGCCGGGCGTCGCTGAGAGCCTCCCGGCCGCGGGCGTGCCGGCCTCACAGCAGCCGGTGCTCGAACGCGAACGCGGCAGCGGCGGTCCGGCTGCCGACGTCCAGCTTGACGAACATGTTGGACAGGTGCCGCGCCACGGTCTTCTCGGCGATGACCAGTTCCGCCGCGATCTCCGCATTGCTCCTGCCCGCCGCCACGAGCCGGAGGACCTCGAGCTCGCGAGGGCTCAGCCCGCCGGGGACCGCGCTGCGGCCCAGCAGTTCCGCGGCCTCCTGCTCGGCCGGTCCCGCGCCGAGCTCGGCGAAGGCGTTCCGCGCGGCCGTGAGCTCGGCCGCGGCCGACTCCTCGTCGCCGAGCAGCGCCAGCGCCCGTCCGATCAGCACCCTGCTCCGCGCCAGGTCGTACGGGGCCACCAGGCGGGCCCAGCCGCCGGCGGCCCGGCGCGCCGCGCCCAGCGCCGTGGCCGGGTCCGCACGCGCCAGCGCGACCGTGCCCACGGCGTGGCAGGCCGCCGCCTGGAGGGCCGAGCATCCGAAGGAGTCCCCGATGGCCGTCAGCTCCTGCGCCAGGGGTTCGGCCTCGTCGGCCGCGCCGCCGTCGACCAGGACGTCGACCGCGGCCGCGAGCAGGCCGGAGCGGTGGACCGGCGAACGCTGCTCGGCCAGCAGCCGACGCATCGTCGCCACCGCAGGCTCGGTCCGGCCGCGCGCGAGCCACAGCAGCGCCCGCCCGGGCTGCGCCTCGTTCCCGAGCCGCACCGCCTCCAGGTAGGCGTCCTCCGCGGCGTCGTAGTCCCCGAGGATGCGCAGCACGTCGCCGCGTTCGCGGTGGGTGAGGCCGACCGCGGGGTGCCCGCCCGCCTCCGCGTACCTGCGCGTCGCCCGCTCGAACTCGTCCAGCGCGTCCTCGTACGCGCCGTGCAGCCGCATCAGCTGCCCCCGGTGCACCGCACACTGCCCGGTGAAGGCGACCAGACCGGGCTGGGCGTCGCACCACGTGGTGAGGGCATGGGTCCACTCGCCTGCCCGGCCGAAATCGGAGATCTCCTGACAGGCCTCGATCACCGAGCAGTAGACGATGCCGGCGTAGATGGGCGACACCTCACCTGCCACCACACCCACCATCGCCTCGTCCAGCAGCCGCAGCCCGTCGGCGACGCGTCCGGAGTAGATCGCCATCCGGCCCTCGCCGTGCAGGCCCAACGCGAGGAGGTCGGGATCGTGGAAGCGCCGCCCGTACTCGACCACCCGGGGCCCGACGACGAACGCCTCGTCGAACCTACCGGCGACGACGTGGCCGAAGAACATCATCTCGAACAGGTACCCGCGCTCGACGACGTCGCCGTCCACGTCGTCGAGCAGGCGTTCGGCGCGGCCGACCCACGCGTTCGCGATCGCGATCTCCCCACCGAGGAACAGCACGGTCGCCAACCAGAGCGCAGAGCGCACCGCGGCCGGCGAATCCGCCCGGTCCAGGTTGGCCTGGAAGGCCCGCTGCAGCGCCTGGATGCAGTCGTTGCGCCGACCGAGCAGGTGGGCGACGGTGGCCAGTGCCGCGAAGTCGTCGGCCGACAACTCCCTGTCACCGGCGTCGGACAGCCCGCCGTACGCCGCCACCCAGTCGCGGCGCTCGAAGGCCTCGCGGGCCCGGATCAGCTCGTCGACCACGCCCATCGCGCATCATCTCCGCCACCGACGATGGTGACGTGAACCACGTCGGATGTCGACTCATCCCGCGGTTCGTGCGGCGACCGGGCTGCGGTTCCGGCTGCGTTCCGCGATCGCCCTGGCGACGTACCCGGCGTCGCGGCCGACGCCCGGCAGGATCATCGAGCTGAACGCGTACTGGAACGACAGGCCGCAGAAGAACAGCCCCGGTGCCGCCTCGACGACCCCGCGGTACTCCGCGGGCCAACCGTCCTCCCCGAACACCGGCAGGTCGATCCAGTCGAACACCTGTCGGAAACCGGTGCACCACACCACGTTCGCCACGTCGAGCACGCGACCGTCGTCGAGCTGCGGCTTCCCGTCCACGACGCCCGTCACGCGGCCCTCGATCCGCTCCACCCCGCGTGCGGCGAGATGGTGGCGCTTGACCCGCAGCATCGGGCCCCCGTGCTTGCGCTCCTCGTGCATCTCCTTGCGTCCCATCGGCGTGCGCCGGGTGAGCACGTGCCGCCACACGAACAGCAGCACCGGGAACGCCAGCCGGATCCGTCGCGAGTTCCACTCCAGCGGGATCTGCCCGCAGTCACGGCCGACCAGGATCGTGGGCCGGTCGGCCGCGACCTCGAGGGCGACGTCGCAACCGGAATGGGACGCCCCGACCACCAGCGTCGGTCCGGCGGCGAGCTGGGCGGGGCGGCGGTACCGGCTCGAGTGCAGCTGCCGGATCGCCGGGTCCAGCTCCCGCGCGAAGGCCGGTACGTCGGGTGTGCGCCCGAACGTCCCGGTGGCCACGACGACGTTGTCGCACGTGATCGTCTCGGCGCCGAGGTGGGCGACGAACCCGCCGCCGTCCCGGGCCTCCAGCCGGTCGACCCTCGTCTTCGTGCGGACCGGGAGATCCGCGTGCAGCGCGTACTGCTCCAGGTAGTCGGCCACGTCGTCCTTGCCGGGACAGGACCAGGGCTCGCCAGGGAACGGCAGGCCGGGCAGCCCGTTGTACTTCACGGGCGTGTAGAGCGTGAGGGTGTCCCACTGCTGCCGCCAGTTGTCACCGACCCGGTCGTTCCCGTCGACGATCAGGAACTCCCGGCCGCGACGACGCAGCTGCCAGCCCGTGGCGAGCCCGGCCTGACCGGCGCCGATGATGAGGGTCTCGATGTGTTGGGTGTTCACGGCACGCCTCCTTCGTCTCGCCGGGGGACGCTAGGAGCGCGCGGGGTGCGTGAGCATCGGGCACGATGCCCAACCGCGGCGGGCGGCCGATGGGTCGATCGACGCATCCCGTCCGGGCCGCCGAGTCGTTCAGCCGTCGCGCGGGGCGCGCTCCAGCAGGAGGCGGACCGCCGCCCTGGCGAGCAGGAGGGTCACGACGAGCAGCGTCACCGAGAAGAAGCCGCCGAGGCCGACCCGGTCTCCGAAGACGAGATCGACCGCCTCCAGCACGAGGAACTTGCTCCCGAACGCCACGGCCCAGACCATGACCCCGGCGACGACCTTGCCGGTGCGTGTCGACGCGGCCCGGAACCGCCCGACGACCCGCTTCTTGGCCACGAGGACGACCTCGAGGACCACCTTCAGCAGTACCGCCGTGAGCAGGGACAGCGTGAAGGTCTCGCTGATCACGCCCGGGAGGTACTCGACGAAGAGGTTCAGGACGACCGTGTAGACGAACAGGTCCACCACCGCCCCGACGACGGCACCGTCCACACGCGACAGGCGCGTGTCGGCCTGCTCGGCCATGGGTCACCACCACCGTCTCGTGGTCGCGTCCCGGCACCCCGGCGGTCGGCGACCCGTGGTCGAGTTGCGGGCCACGTCACGCGCGACCCGGGAAGGACGATATGCCGTCCGCCTCGCCACCGGCGAGATCACGACCTAGGCTCGCGCTCCACGATGACCGGAGCCGTCCGCGGAACCGCCCGCCTGCTGCGGCAGCGGGCCACCGGGCTGCGCGACCGGTGGCCGGCGCTGGACCACCTGCGCCGCACCGGTCGCCGCTACTTCGCGCAGCGGGGCAACCACCTGGCCTCGGCCGTCGCGTTCACCACCGTCGTCGCGGCGGTGCCGCTGCTGATGGTGCTGTTCTCCGCCGCGGGCTTCCTGCTGTGGCTGCGCCCCGAGCTCGTGGCCGACCTGGAGTCGTGGGTCCTCGGCGGGTTCCCGGCCCCGGTGGCCGCGGCCGTCGGACCCGTCGTCGAGAGTGCCGTGACGAGCCGGGCACCCGTCGCGTCGATCGGGACGGTGGCCGCGGTCTGGGCCGGGAAGACCTGGGTCACGGTGCTCCGTGAGGCACTGGCCGCGATGTGGGAGATGCCGCCGCGCCCGCCCGCGTCGGTGCGCCGGGTCCTGCGCGACCTCCTCTCGCTACTGGCCCTGATCATTGCCGTGTCGACGTCCATGGCGCTCATGGTCAGCGCCACCGGCGGGCTCGGCGCGGTCCTCCGCCTCGTCGGGCTCGCCGACCACGCCGCCGCGTACGCCCTGGTCTCCGGGGTCGGCGTCGTGCTGGGGTGGGCGATCGGCTGGGGCGTGCTCGTCTGGCTGCTCGGCAGGCTCCCGGGACACACGCTGCCGTTGCGGACCGTCGCGCCGGTCGCGGCGATCGGGGCACTGCTGATCGAGGCCCTCACCGTCGTGACCACACTGACGATCGGCGCCACCGCGGGCTCGGTCGGCGGTGTCGTGTTCGGCGGCCTGCTCGCCGGGCTGGCCTTCCTGTTCGCCGGTGCCCGCATCGTCCTGTCCCTGGCGGCGTGGCTGGCCACCGCGGAGCCCGCCGTGTCGGGTCCTGGTCCGTAGAGCGCCGCGCGTTCCCGCCGGGCACGGCCGGCGCGCTGACCACCGACGTCGGGACGTCAGGAGGCTCCGCCCGTGTCGAGCGGCCGCTCGGGGTCGGCGGTCCACTCCTCGAGCGAACCGTCGTAGATCCTCAGCCCGGTGTACCCGGCGCCGACGAGGCCCAGTGCGAGCCCCGCCGCGGAGACCCCCATGCCGCAGTAGAGCGTGATCGGTTGCGGGCCCGGCGGACCGAGGACGGGTTCGGCGACGGCCCGGACGAGGTCGGCGTCGGCGAGCCGGCCGGCCTCGTCCCGGACGCGGTGCGCGGGCAGGTTGACGCTGCCCGGGATGTGACCCGGCCGGGGGTACCGGGTGGGCTCGACCCCGGCGAACTGGCCTTCCCCGAGCGCGCACACCAGGGTGCCCGGTCCCCCGTCGACGACCGTCCGCACGTCGTCGATCGTCGCCCAGCCGCGGGCGGTGCCCGGCAGCACGAGCGGGGCGGATGGATCGGCGACGGGTTCCGCGGGCCCGCTCACGACGTCGAACCCGGCCGCCCGCCACGCCGCCAGGCCACCGTCGAGGACGGACGCGGGCACGTCGAAGCCGCGCAGGATCCACCACAGGCGAGCGGCCCAGGACCCGTCGCCGGAGTCGTAGCAGACGACGCGCGCGCCGGGCCGCACGCCGACCGCGGCGAGCGCCGCCCCCATCCGCGGTGCGGCGGCGACCGACAGGTGGAAGCCCGCACCGGGATCGGACAGCGCGTCGACGAGGTCGACGTGGCGCGAGCCCGGGATGTGCGCGGCCTCCCACAGCGCGGCGCCGGAGTCCAGCGGGTAACGCCGCTGCGGGGTCGGCGGACCCAGCTGGGCGGTCGCGTCGAGGACGACGACGTCGCCTGCCGCGACGTCGTCGGCCAGCGCGGCGAGCTCCGACGGGTCGAGGGTCGGCCGGGTGCCCGGTCCGCGGTCCCGGCTCTCAGCCACGGCGGTACTCCGTCGCGGGGTGTCCCGGCATGGTCCGGGCGTGGCCCGGCCCGTAGAGGTGCTCGCGGAACGTCGCCCCCTCGTAGGAGCTCCACACCCGGCCCCGCCGCCGCAGCTCCGGGACCACGAGGTCGACGAAGTCGGGGAACGTCACCGACGAGAGCGTGTCGGAGATGTTGAAGCCGTCGACGTCGGCCTGCTCGACCCACTCCTCGAGCTGGTCGGCGACCGTGGTGGGGGACCCGACGAACAGCGCGCCCATGCTCGACACGCTGAGGAACTCCCCGATCTCCCGCGGCGTCCACTTCCGGGTCGGGTCGGCCTTGGTGAACACCGACAACGAGCCCTGGATCCCGTCGCTCTCGACGTACTCCAGCGGCTCGTCGGGATCCAGCGCCGCCATGTCGACGTGCACCAGCGCGCTGAACCGGGCCAGGTTCGCCTCGGACCGGCTGTGCGCCCGGTACTCGTGGTACTTCTCCCAGGCCAGCTCGTCGGTCTCGGCGGTGACGACCGTCGAGAGCGGGAACACCTTCAGGTCCCCGGGTGGCCGGCCGGCCTCCACGGCCGCGGCGCGCAGCGTGCGCACGGCGTCGCGGACCATGTCCATCCGCGGGAACGAGACGAACACGCCCTCGGCGTGCCGGGCGGCGAACGCGATGCCCGCGGTGGAGCTGCCGGCCTGGTAGAGCGCCGGGGTGCGCTGCGGGGACGGCTCGCAGATGAAGATCCCGGGCACGTCGAAGTACTTCCCGTGGTGCTCGATCCGGCGGACCTTCGCGGGGTCGACGAAGACGCGCCGCTCGCGGTCGTGCACGACGGCGTCGTCGTCCCAGCTGCTCTCCCACAGCTTGTACACGACGTCCATGAACTCGTCGGCGATGCGGTACCGCTCGTCGTGCGGGATCGGCTTCGACATCCCGAAGTTCTCCGCCTCGCTGCGCGACGACGACGTGACGATGTTCCACCCGACGCGCCCGCCGGTCACGAGGTCGAGCGTCGCGAACTTGCGGGCCAGGTCGAACGGCTTCTCGTACGTCGTCGACGCCGTGACCGCGAACCCGAGGTGCTCGGTCGCCGCCGCCATCGCCGAGACGAGCAGCATCGGGTCGATGATCGGGATGCCGAGCGCCTCGCGCAGGGTGACGTCGGTGGAGCCCTGGTAGACGTCGATGACGCCCTGCGCGTCGGCGATGAACAGGGCGTCGAAGCAGCCGCGCTCCAGCGTGCGCGCGATGCCGGTCCAGTAGTCCAGGCGCCCGTAGTCGCGCACCGCGTTGTCGGGGTGGGTCCACAGGCCGAGCGCGGTGTGGCCGATCGTCGCGGACTTGAAGCCGTTGAGCATGATCCGTCGGTTGCTGGTCATGACGAGAGGTGCTCCTCCTCGATGAGCGACGGCCCGGTGCGGGCCGGGGCGGTCGCGGCGAGGAAGACCTCGTGCGCGGCGGCGCCGTCGAAACGTTCGGTGGGTCCGCTCCAGACCGGGGCACCCGCGCGCAGGCCGAGGATCGTCGAGCACGTCGCCCGCACGAGGCCGAGGTTGTGCTCGACGACGACGACCGCGACGCCGTCGGCGCGCAGCCTGGCGAGCGCGTCGGCGAAGGGAGCGACGAGCACGGGCGCCAGGCCCGCGGTCGGCTCGTCCAGCAGCACGACGCGTGGTCCGGCCACCAGCGCCCGCGCGATGGCGAGCATCTGGCGCTGTCCGCCCGAGAGTGCCCCCGCGGGGTCCTTGCGCCGGTCCGCGATCTCGCCGAACAGGTCGCCGACCCGCTCCATCGCCTCCGCGAACGACTGTGCCCGGGAGCCGGCGAGCCAGCCGAGCCGCAGGTTCTCCTCGACGGACAGGTCGACGACGGCGGTGAGCGTCTGGGGGACGAACCCCAGCCCGTGCCGGAACCGGTGCGGGGTCGCGGTGCCGTCGAGCCGTTCCCCGGCCAGCCGGACGCTGCCGGTCGCGGTGAGCAGCCCGGCGACGCCGCGCAGCACCGTCGACTTCCCGGCCCCGTTCGGCCCGACGATCCCGAGCCCGTCGCCCGCGGCGACCGTCAGCTCGACGCGGTCGACCGCAGGCACCGCACCGTAGAAGACCCGCAGGTCGCGGACCTCCAGGACGGCCGTGCGGTCGGCGTGCAGGTCGGGCGGCGCGGACACCGGGGTGGGTGCCGCCACGGGCGGACGCGACGGACGCGCGTCGTCGAGGCCGCCGCCGATCTCCAGCTCGATGTCGCCGATGTAGCGGCGGACGACCTCCGGGTCGGCGAGGGTCTCCTCGACCGGTCCCGCCGCGAGGACCCGTCCCGCGTCGAGGACGACGACGCGGTCGGCCAGCAGCCGGACCTGCGCCAGGTCGTGCTCGACGAGCAGGACCCCGACCCCGTCGTCACGCAGGTTCGCGACGAGCGACGCGACGACCTCGCGGGCGGTCCGTGACAGGCCGGAGAACGGCTCGTCGAGCAGCAGGATCCGCGCACCGGACGCGAGGCTCCTGGCCATCTCGACCAGCCGTTGCTGCCCGAGGCTGAGCTCGCCCGCCCGCATCCCGGCCCTGTCCGCCAGACCGACGCGGGCCAACGCGTCCTCGGCGGCGCGGCGCCGCGCACCCGCCCGGCGGCGGCTCGTCGGCAGGCCGAGCGCCTCCAGCCAGGCCCCGCGTGGCGCGGGCACGCCCAGTTCGACGTTCTCCCGCGCGCTCAGGTCGGGGACGAGACGCGCCGTCTGGAACATCCGCACGATCCCCAGCCGGGCCCGGGCCCGTCCCGGAGCGCCGTCGAGCCGATGAGAACGTCCGTTCTCGACGACGGTGACCGTCCCGGCATCCGGCCGGACGGCGCCGCTGAGCAGGTTGAGCAGGGTGCTCTTGCCCGCCCCGTTCGCCCCGACGACGCCGACGCACTGCCCCTCGGCGACCTCGAGGTCGACACCGTCGACGGCCCGCAACGCACCGAACGCGACGGCGAGGCCCTGCGCGTCGAGCGTGGTCCGGTCAGCCATGACGCCTCCGTCCCACCCGGGCGACGAGACCACGGACGAGCTGGTGGATGCCGCCCGGCAGGAAGAGCGCGACGAGCGTGACGAGCACGCCGTACACCGCGAGCCGGTACTCGTCGAGGAACCGCAGGTACTCGGGAGCGGCGATCACCACGATCGCGCCGACGACGGGGGCCCACCGCCAGCCGCGCCCGCCGATGATCGGGATGACCAGCAGGCTGATCGCCGCCGTCGTCGAGAACTGGTCGGGGAAGGCGCCGCCGGCGAGCTGCGCGACCAGCGCCCCACCGACCGCGGCGGAGACCGCGCTGAGCACGAACGCCGCGACCCGGGTCCGGGACACGTTCACGCCCAGGGCGTCGGCGACCGGCGGGTCGAACCGGCCGACGATCATGGCGAGCCCGAGCGGCGACGTGCGCAGCGCCTCCTGCAGGTACAGGAACACCGCGAGCAGCAGGACGGCCGCGGCGAAGATCGACGACACCCCGGTGAGACCGAAGAGCTTGAGGTAGCCGGCCCCGGTGATGCCGGCGTCACCGTTGGTCACCGACGTCCAGTTCCGCATCACCACGGTGCCCAGCGCGCCGAGCGCCAGGGTGCCGACGGCGAAGTAGTAGGCGCGCAGCCGCAGCAGCGCGAGCCCCGCCAGCACGGCGATGACGACCGCGACGACGACGCCGGCGAGCAGCGCGACGAGCGGTCCACGTGGCACCGCCAGGATCGCCCACGCGTAGCCGCCCGCCGCGAGGAACAGCGAGTTGCCGATGGAGACGACGCCCGCGAAGCCGACCAGGACGTTGAAGCCGACCGCGGCGATCGCGTACGCCGCGACCAGGGTCAGGACCCGCAGGTCGAACGGCCCCGGGCGGACGACCAGCAGCACCACCGCCCCGACGAGCAGCACGATCGCGGGCTGGGTCCACCGCCAGTGCCGCGTCGTGCGCACGCTCGGCGCCGGCCGGGGCGGGGATGCGACGACCGTCATGCGACACGCACCGTTCGGGTCCGGCCGAGCAGCCCACCCGGGCGCAGGATCAGCACCGCGAGCAGCACGACCGGGGCCACGGCCTGCCTGAGCGTGTCGTTGAGGTAGCCGCCCGCGAGCGCCTCGGCCACCCCGATCAGCAGACCACCCACGACCGCGCCTGCCGGGCTCGCGAGACCGCCGATGATCGCGGCGGCGAACCCGTTGACGCCCAACGGCAGCGCGGCCTCCGGCGCGATCGGGACGACGGAGGCGACGAGCACCCCCGCGACCCCGCCGACGAGCGCGGCGATCGTCCAGGCGACGACGAGCATGCGCCCGACGCGCACCCCCGCGTCCCGCGCGGCGGGCACGCTGCTCGCGACCGCGCGCAGCTGCAGGCCGACGTCGGTGTGCCGGTGGAACCAGTGGACCGCGCCGAAGACGAGCGCGGCGCCGGCGAGCAGCAGCGCGTAGTGCGCCGGGACCTGCAGGTCGCCGATCGGGATGAACGCCCCGGCCAGCGGGCTGTCGAGGCGCTGTGGCTGGCGTCCGAACCAGATCCCGCTGAGGGTCGTCATCGTGGTCGCGACCCCCAGCGTCCCGATGATCACGACGTCGACGTCGACCCGGCGGTGGCGCATCGGGAGGGTGAACAGGCCGCCGAGGACGAGCCCGGCGGCCGCCACCACGACGACCGCGGTGGCCAGCGCGGGCAGGTAGCCGAATCCCGCGCCGACCACGTTCACCGCGACCAGTGCGCCGAGCACCATGAAGTCGCCCTGCGCGAAGTTGGCCAACCCGGAGCCGGCGAACAGCGTGACGATCCCGAGCCCGGACAGCGCGTACACGGAACCGACGCCGAGCCCGATGACCACGAAGTACGCCGCCTGGGTCATGTCAGGAACCGTCGGCCAGCCGGACGGTGCCGTTGTCGTACTGCTTCCACACGAGGTTGCCGCCGACGAGTCCGACGTGGTTGGTCGGGCTGTACTCCCAGACACTGCCGATCCGTCCGGACAGCAGGTTCGGGTTGCGGTAGGTCTCGAGGTGGTCGCGCAGCTTCGCCCGGTCCGGGCCGACCGCACGGATTCCGTCGACGATGACCGTCAGGATGTCGTGGGCGGAGAGGGCGTCGCTGGGCACGGTGCCGCCGAACTCACCGGACCACTTCTCGACGATCGCCTTGACCTGTGGCTTCTCGCGGTTCACCGCGTCCTGGAAGAAGATGTTCGTCGCGGCGGGTCCGGCGAGGCGGGCGACCGCGGGGTCGGCCGCGGAGGCCGTCCCGACGATCGGCAGGCCGAGGCCGACCTGCTCGGCGCCCTTGGCGAGGGTCGCGTAGGGCGGCCCGACCGTCCAGGCGATGACGTGGTCGGCGCCGGACTGCTTGGCCTTCAGCAGCACCGCGGACAGGTCGGTGGCGTCGACGGCGAAGGTGTCGGACAGCACCGGGGTGAGCCCGGCGGCGGCGAGCCCCTGCTCCAGGACCGGCTTCGCACCCGCCCCGAAGGCCGTCGTGTCGGTCAGCAGCGCGGGCTTGGTCAGGCCCTGGCTCTTGAGCCGGGCGACGATGCCGTCGATCTGGCCGAGGTCGGTGGGCCCGGTCTGGAAGACCCACGGGTTGTTCTTCTTCGTGATGGCGGAGCTGATCGCGAAGGCGAGCTGCGGGATCTGGGCGCGGGCGACCGCGTCGGACTGCGCGAGGACCACCGGCGAGTTGTAGGTGCCGGCGATGGCGACCGCACCGTTCTGGACGAAGCGGTCGACGAGCGCGACGCCGGTCGTGGGATCGCCCGCGTCGTCCTGGATGTCGAGCGCGATGGGGGTGCCGTTCACCCCGCCCGCGTCGTTGATCTCCTTGGCCGTGAGCTCGAAGCCCTTGCGCATGCTCTCGGCCGGGGCCGCCGAGGGACCGGACAGGGGCAGGTCGATGCCGATCGTGATGGCGTTGCCGGGCGCGGCGGCCGCCGGCGTGGGCTGGGTGGACGCGTCGGTGCCGGTCGAGCACGCGGCCAGGACGGCCGCGGCCGTCAGCACGGCGGCCGCGAGGCCGGTTCGTCGGAGGGGTCGCACGGGTGACGTCCTTCGGAGGGGAGGGTGACCGTCGAGGCCGCTGCCTGCTGCCGGTCGGGGACACACGCGACGGCGGCGCGCACGCTCTGGGGCCGTCCGGTCGAGGTCGAGACCGGGGCGGCCGCGCCGCGGCCACCGGACAGGGGTGATCAGCGGCGGTGCGGGCGCGCCCGGCGACAGGACGCGCCCGGCGCGAAGCCGTGGTGGGCGAGGCGGCACCGGCGGAACGGGCGCGCGGGTCGCCCGACGCTGCGCACCACGGTCACCTCCACGGCCCGGGACTCTAGGAGAGGATGAATCCGGTTGGCAACGCTTTGTCCAATTTCTGTGCTCTGTGTATCCACGCGGATACGTCACGGCGAGCAGCTGCGGCCGGCGCGCGCATCATCTGTCACAATGCCCCGGTGAGCCGGCACGGGGAGGCGGGGACGGATCCGGAGCCGACGGGTCGCGCCGCCGACTCCGACGGTCGGCCGTACCGGTTGCTGCGGCAGGAGATCCTCGACGGCGCCATCCGCCCGGGCGACCTGCTCCTGGAGACGGCGCTGAGCACCCGCTACGAGGTCTCGCGGACCCCGATCCGGGTCGCGCTGGTCCGCCTCGAGCACGACGGGCTCGTGGAGCGGGCGAGCCGCGGCTTCCGGGTCCGTGTCGGCAGTGCCGAGGACGTGCTCGACATCTACGAGGCGCGGATCGCGCTGGAGTCGACCGCGGCGGCGGGCGCCGCGCTGCGTCGCACGGACCTCGAGCTCGCGCGCCTGACGCACCTGCACCAGGAGTCCGTCGGGGCCGACGTCCCGGTGGCCGCCGACCTGCATCGGCAGTGGCACGAGGTGCTGTGGACGGCCAGCCACAACCTGGCCATCGCGTCCACCCTGGTCCGGCTGTGCTCGCAGCTGACGATCTTCGATCCCGCACCGATGCTGCAGCCCGGCAGCCTCGACGCCGCCTGCGACGAGCACCGCCACATCCTGGACGCGATCGCGGACCGCGACCCCGACGCGGCACGCGACGCCGTCGCCGCGCACCTCACCCGGACCCGCGAGACCCGCCTCGCGGTGCTGGCCAAGGGTTGACCGCCACTCCACACGAACGAACGGCACAGTCGCGCAACCGAGTTGCGTGACTGTGCCGTTCATTCGGGAGAAGGGGCCCGAACAGCTCAGACGGCCTGGCGGTTGCCTGTGCCCAGGGCGCGGCGGGCCAGCGCGTCGAGGAGCGAGCCGAGCAGGCCGATCACCAGGATGACGGCCATGACCTTGTCGTAGGCGAGCTGGTCGCGGGAGTTGAGGATCTCGTAGCCCAGCCCCGAGGTGACGCCCAGCATCTCGGCCGGGACCAGCACGACCCAGCCGATGCCGAGCGCGAGCCGCAGACCCGTGAGCACGTGCGGGCGGATCGCCGGCAGCACGACCGACGTCAGCGTCTCGGCCGGCGTCGCGCCCAGCGACCGCGCGGCGAGCAGGAAGCCCTGGTCGATCGACCGGACCCCCGCGGCGGTGTTGAGCACGATCGGCCACACCGCAGCCGCCGCGACGAGGAAGAAGACCGGGCGGTCGCCGATGCCGAACAGGCCGATCGCGACGGGCGCCCACGACAGCGGCGACACCATGCGCAGGAACTGGAACACCGGTCGCGACGCGGTCTCCAGGCTCTGCCACGTCCCGATCGCCAGGCCCGTCACGACCCCGAGGACGACGGCGATCAACAATCCGACCAGCAGCCGCCACAGGCTCGTCCAGATGTCGGGGAACAGCACCCCCTGGGCGGCGAGGGCACCGATCGCGGGAATCGCGTGCTGCGGCGCGAAGTCCTGCAGCATCGACGTCGGTGAGGCGAGGACCGTGGTGATCAGCCACCAGATCGCGACGGCGACGACGACCGCGACGAGTTGCAGCCCCAGTTTCGAGGCCCAGGACCGCCCCGGCTTCGACGAACGTGTGACGGGAGGCGGGGAGAGCGTCTCGGTGCTCATGCCGCCTCCGCGGGAAGAAGTTCGTCGGCGGTGCTCATGTCGCCTCCGCGGGAAGAAGTACGTCGGCGGTGCTCATATCGCCTCCGCGGGAAGAAGTACGTCGGCGAGGCTCATGCCAGGACATCCTGTTCGGTGCGGGTGAGCGAGGCGGGCAGACCGAAGGCGGCGGGTCCGCCGAGGGTGTTCATGCTGTTGACGACGAACCGGTCGTCGACGAGGTCGCGGTGCACGGTGGCCGGGTCGAGCCGGTCGACGAAGCTCGCGTCGCCGTCGACGACGGTGCCGCGCATGGCCTCGACGAGTGCCGTGGTGTAGCCGGGGAACGGGTAGGGCGTGTAGCCGATCCGCTCGCCGTGCCACTGCGGGTGCGTGAGGACCGTCGCGTAGTCGCCCTCGGCGCGGGTCAGCGTCTTGGTGATGGCGGGCAGCGGCTGGGGCATGTACTTGTTGCCGCTCAACAGCTTCGCCGCGTCGGGGCGGTTGCTGTTGATCCACTGCTGCGCGCCGGCGACGCCGTCGGTGAGGGCCTGCACCGTTTGTGGGGAGTTGTCGATGAGGTCCTGGCGGACCATGATGACGCAGCAGGCGTTGTCGCGCCAGGCGTCGCCGGTGAACCAGAGGACCTTGCCGACCTTCTTGACCTCGGCGACCGCGTTGAACGGGTCGGCGACGATGTAGCCGGAGATGGTGCCGGTGTCGAGCGCGGGCACCATGTCGGCCGGTGCCATGACGACCAGCTGCACGGTCCCGTCGGACACCGACGGCGCGGTCCGCACCACCGGGGTGAGCCCGGCCGCGCGGAGCTTGCGCTGCAACAGGATGTTGTGGATCGACCACCAGAACGGGATCGCGACGGACGTCCCGGCGAGCTGCCGGACGTCGTTGATCTCGGGCCGGACGGTGAGCGCGGAGCCGTTGGTGTGGTTCCACGCGACCATGCGGACCTGCGCCCCGAGCTGGTAGCGCAGCTGCAGCGCGAACGGCATGAGCAGGTGGACGACGTCGACCTCACCGGCGACGAACGCCTGCGCCAGCGACTCCCAGCCGCGGAACAGCACCGGCCGCGGGATTTCGACACCCGCCTTGGCGTAGCGGTTCTGCCCGTGCGCGACGAGCAGCGGGGCGGCGTCGGTGATCGGGAGGTAGCCGATGCGTGGCGCGGTGCCGGTCTTCGCGGTGGGTCGCGACGCCGTTGCCAGGTCGGCGATGCCTGCCACCCCGCCGACCGCGGCGGCGGCCGCGCCCAGGGCGATACCGCCGCGCAGCACGGCGCGGCGGTTCGGTCCGGCCATCAGGAGGCGGCCGCGGCGCCCAGCTGGGAGCGGTAACCCGCCAGCAGGGTCGCCCGCAGGGGGTGGTCGGCGAGGTCGTCGTGGCCGGTCGGGGTGTCGCTGTGCCAGTGACCGGCGGCGCGGCCGGAGCCGTCGAGCAGCGTCACCTCGGTGGCGAGGTAGAGCGCCTCGTCGACGTCGTGGGTGACCATGACGAGCGTGAGCCCGAGCGCCGTGGCCGCGTCGCGCAGCCACAACTGCAGGCTGCGACGGGTAGCCGGGTCGAGCGCGGAGAACGGCTCGTCGAGCAGCAGGATGTCGGGCCGCACCGCGACGACGCGCGCGATCGAGACGCGTTGCGCCTGCCCGCCCGACAGCGCCGCCGGCAGCGAGTCGGCCTGGGCCCGCAGGCCGAACAGGTCGATCAGCTCCTCGACGTGCGCGGCGTCGAACCGGGCCCTGTTGGCGCGGTAGCGACCGCCGAGCGCGATGTTGTCGCGCACCGTCAGCCAGGGCAGCAGCAGGGGCTGCTGGAACACGGTCCCGACGACGGCGCCCCGGCCGTCGGCCGAGTCGGGCCTGGTCAGCGAGCCGGAGTCGAGCTCCTCGAGCCCGGCGAGCACCCGCAGCAGCGTCGACTTGCCGCTGCCGGAGTGGCCGAGCACGACGAGGCGGCCGTCCCGCTCGACGTCGAGGTCGACGCCGTCGAGGACGGCGTTGTCGCCGTACCGCTTGGTGGCGCCGGTCAGGCGTAGCGCGACAGTTCCCACCGGAGCTGTCCTTCCGTCGGTGACTGGATGGGGAGGAAAGCGGCCTCGCGCAGCCGACGGCTGACGTCGCTGCTCGCGACGTACCCGGCGCCACCACGGGTGGTGGCCTCCAGCCGAGTGGCGTCGGTCGCCGCGGCGGACGCCTCGAGACGGAGCCGCAGCAGGTCGGCGGGGCCGGGCTCGTCGGGAGCGGACGCCCAGGCGTGCAGCCGGCCGCGCACCGACACGACACGCGCGCACACGTCGTCGATGTCGGGTCGGAGCTCGGCGTTGAGCCCGGTGCAGTGCTGCTCGGCGCCGGCGGCGGCGCGAGCGGCCAGTCCGGCGCAGAACGCCGTCTGGGTGAGCAGGAACGCCGGCCGGACGGCCTGCACGAACCCGGTGAGATCCGTGGTCAGGACATCCCCGGGCGGGACGTGCACGCCCTCGAGCGACACCGACGACGACGCCGTGCCGTCGAGCGCGAGCAGCTTCGGCGACGTCCGCACCTGCACGCCGGCGGCCGAGAGCCGGAAGTGCACGATCGCGCGGCCGCCGTCCTCGAACCGCACCGGCGACACCACGACGGCGTCGGGGAACAGGTTCGAGGCCCAGCGGATCGGGCCGTCGAGCCGGACGCCGCCGCCGGGCAGGCGGGTGCCGATCACCGGCACCGGCTCGATCCCGGCGACATCGCGCAGCGCAGGTGCCATCGCCGTGACCCCGACCGTCTCCCCCTGGCGCAGCGAGTCGACGAACGCGTCGTCGACACCGCCGCGGACGAGGTACTCGATCACCATTCCCTGCGCCCACAGGGAGAACGCGGAGCTCATGCACTCGCCCGCGATCGCCTCGATCAGCGCGATCCGGGCGTCGAGCTCGCTCCCGAGGAGCCCACGCGCGCCGAGCCAGCGCAGTCCGTCGCGCAGGTCGCCGCTGCCCTGGTCGACGTCCTTCGCGCAGTCGCGGAACCGGTCGGTCACCTCCGCGGGCACGGGAGGCGCGACCAGGGCAGGCGCGACCTGCGCCGGGGTCATCGCTCGTCCGCGGCGAGCTGGTGGAGCCGGTCGATCGGGGTGTCGACGACCTCGCGCGCCTTGACCACGCCCGCCTCGTCGTCAGCGTCGTAGAAGCACAGGCACTTGGTCATGTCCTCGCGCACGTAGGTCCGCAGGAAGCTGACCTCGGGGACGTTGGCGTACAGGGGCGCCTTCGCCTTCTTGCGCGCCAGGTAGGTGTCCATGTCCAGGCCGTCCGGGAAGTCCCATTCGACGAGGTAGCCCGCGGTCGGCTTGGCCGCCTTGATCTGCGCGAGCTCCGCACCGACGAGACGCACCTCGTCGGGGCCGACCACCTCGGTCGCGCTCGCGAGGTTCGCGGCGGCGAAGGCGTCGCCGAGGCCGTCGGCCGAGGCGGCCTCGACGACGGCGAACACGCGGTCGTGCGCGCCGGTCACCTGGGACTCGATGAACTCGGCCCCGGCGGCGGCCGCCGCCTTGTCGACCTCCTCCAGGACGGCGGAGGCGCCGGCCCGGTCGGCCGCAGCGGGCACGAGCTCGAACAGGTACAGGGACATGGAGATCTCCTTCTCGGATCGGGCATGCGACGGGCAGGCGCGCGGCGGGGCCGGCGGGCAGGGTCCTGCGCGTTCGGACGACGTCGTCGAACGATCGGGTTCGTGCGTGGAATGGCCGGCCCGCGAGGGACGCGACGGCGCCGGAAGGCCCTACCGGGCGGCGGGACGGCTCAGCGCACCCGCGACGGAGCGCCCTGACACGCCGCGGCAACGACCCGGAGCAGGTCGATGTGGCGGCGCTGTACCAGCAGCACGGGGCTCACACGACGGAGGCTAACAGACAGAACGATCGGTCTGCCAGCCGTCGGCGGCCTATGCTGGGCCCGTGCGCGGAACTCCCGGGCGGCCGCTGCCCGCCGAGCGGCTGCTCGAGGCGGCAGCCGCGCTGTTCGACCGTGAGGGGATCAGGGCGGTCGGCGTCGACCGGCTCGTCGCGGAGGCCGACGTGGCCCGCGCGAGCCTGTACCAGAACTTCGGGTCGAAGGACGCCCTCGTCCTGGCCTGGCTGACCAAGCAGGACGAGCTCGACCGCGCCACCTACGACCGGGCACTGCGGGCCGCCGCCCGGTCCGCGGGTGGCCCCGCCGACCCGGCTGCGCGGGTCCGCGCGTTCTTCGACCTCGCCGTGACCTCCACGCGCCGCCGGCACTACCGCGGCTGCCTGTACGTCAACGCGCTCACCGAGTTCCCCGACGACGACCACTCCGTGCACCTGCTGGTCGGCGAGCACCGCCGGTGGATGCGCGAGGAGATCGCCGACGCCGCCGCGATGGCCGGTGCCGCCGACCCCGCCGAGGTCGCCCGCTCGATCCAGCTCCTCTACGACGGTGGGCTCGTCGGCGCCAAGACGGCCCGGTCGGTGGAGCCGATCCGGCTCGCCGAGCGCCTCGCGATCGGCCTGCTGGACGCGGCCGTACCCAGCGGATCGACGGCGTCGGCAACGGTCTGACGCCCCGCGCGGCCACCGGCGCGGCGTCGAGCTCCTGAAGGGCCGAGCAGTGGTCCTGCGCCGGTCGGCCCCACGAGGCAGGCCGCCCGAACGATCTTCGCAACCACATGTCTCGTCCGCGACCGGAACGATCGTCGAGATCGACGGCGGCGTCACGTGCTCGGACTCTGCCCACGCGGTCATCGTTCGGAGGTTTGCGATCGGGGGCGTTGGCTACGCGTTGCCGGATGACCGATTCGTCGGCGGGGCAGAGGGTGGCCGCGGGGCGCACTGTCGTGGTGCACCTGGTGGCGGACGAGGGCATGCCCTCGGTCCTGGCCGAGTGGCTGACCGAGTCGCTGCCATCGGCGTTGGCGGCCCGCGTGCACGGCGGAGTGCGGTGGCAGGTGTGCAGCGCCACCACGGTGCTGCGGATCAACGAGGACGGCGACATCCCGATCGTGGAGATCGCCGAGGCTCACCGCGACGGCCGGCGCAGGGAACTCGTGGTGCTGCTGACCGACCTGCCCCGGCGGGCCGGCACGCATCCGGTCGCCTCCGACTTCAGCACCTCCGGGGACGCGGCGCTGGTGTCGGTGCCCGCGCTGGGGGCGATCCGGTTGCGGCACCGGGCCCGCAGCCTGGTCGCCCACCTCGTCGCGCACCTGCTCGAGAACGACCCCCGGCCGGACCCGGAAACACGCCGGCACAGCGCGCAGGAGCGGATGACCGGGAAACTGGGCGATCTACTCGCGCCGACCGTTCACATCAGCTCGAAGCACGAGGGCGTCGACATGCACCTCGGCCTGGTCGGCGTTCGAGGCCGGCTGCGGCTGCTGGCAGGCATGGTGCGCGACAACCGGCCGTGGCGCCTGGTACCCAATCTGGCCAGCGCCACCGCGGCGGCCGCAGGCACCGCCGCGTACGGGCTGATCACCAGCAGCTTCTGGCACATGGCCGACTTCCTGTCGCCGCCCCGGCTGGCGCTGATCAGCCTGGCCGCGTTGGCCGCGATGACGGCGTGGCTGGTGGCCTACAACCATCTGTGGGACCGCCCGTCCGACGTGGGGGAACGCGAGAAGGCCGTGCTCTACAACCTGTCGACCCTGCTCACCGTGTTGATCGGGGTGGCGATCATGTACGCGTTGCTGTTCGGCGTGACGCTACTCGCGGCGGCCACCTTGATCGACTCGGCCTACTTCGGGCGGGAGTTGCATCACCCGGTGTCGATCGTCGACTACGTCCGCCTGGTCTGGCTGACGTCGTCGGTGGGCATCGTCGCCGGCGCTCTCGGGTCCAGCCTGGAGAGCGAGGACTCGGTACGCCGCGCCACCTACAGCGCGCGGGAGGCCGAGCGGCGGGCCCGGGCCAGGGAGCGGGAGGAACGGCGCGAGAGCTCGCCGCGCTGACGTCGCGTCCTCGGTCCCGTGCGGCCGTCTCGGCCACCCTCGACCCGCCGAGGGCGACGGCACGCTTCGCGGGCAAACCCGGAAGCGGATGGACGGGTTGCTGCGGTGAACGCGCGTGCGTGCCGCCGGGACCACCAGGAAGCGTCCGTGCCCCGCGACGGCCCTGGCGTCGGTCCCGAGCTCCGGCCGACCGATGAGTCCGCAGCCCGGCCGACGTCCTATCCATGTCGCTCCTACGGCACGTCCCGGAGGCCGCCCTGAGGTCCGCGAGGGGTCGGGTCGGGGAAGTCCCGGAAGCCGCGGGGGCGGGGCACGAGCGACGGTGATCGGGTCGCAGACGAGAGGGGTGGGGGTCGTGGTCGTCGTCCTGGTGACGCTCGTCGCGGCGGCGCTGTCGGCGCTGAGCGCCGCGGGCGAGCAGCGCGCCGCGGCCCGGCTGGCGGGGCGACGGCGGTCCCGCCCGCAGGGGCCCGGCGCCGCGATGCGGCCGGCCACGGGTGCGCGTCGGATCCGGCTGGGCCTGGCGTTCGCCACGGCCCTGCTGACGACGCCGCTGTGGCTCGGCAGCTGGCTCGTCGACGCGTCGAGCTTCGTGGCCCAGGCCGCGGCCCTGCACCTGGGCTCGCTCTCGGTGGTGCAGCCCCTGATGGTCACGACCCTGCTGTTCAGCCTGCCGCTCGCCGCGCTGGGGACGGGCCGACGCCCCACGGCGCGGGACTGGCTCGCGGCTGCGGGGATCGGCGTCGGGCTGGGCCTGGTGCTGTCCACGCGCGACGCGGCCGCGGCCGCCGGCTCGGCCCCGGTCGGTGGATCGCTGGTCCCGGTGCTGGCGTCGGTGCTGATCGCCGTCGTCGCCCTCGTGGTGCTGTCCCGGGGCCGGTCGGCGCCGGTGCGGGCCGCGCTGCTGTCGGTGGCCGCGGGCGTCCTCTTCGCCGTCGGCGCCGCACTGACCAAGCTGACCGCGGACACCGCCGTCACCAGCGGTTTCGCCGGGTTGCTGACGGGCTGGCCGGGCTATCTCCTGGCCGCCGTGTCCGTCGCGTCGTTCGCGCTGCAGCAGACCGCGTACACGATGGGCACGCTCGCCACCGCGGTGACGGCGGTCGTGGTCGTCGACCCGCTGGTCAGCTACGTCCTCGGCGTCGCCGCGTTCGGGGAGCCGCTGCCCGCGGCGGGCTTGCCGATGGTGCAGGCCGCGCTGGGGATGGTCGTGCTGGGTGTCTCGGTGGCGGTGCTGGCCCGCTCGCCGCTGCTGCAGCCGGCCGGGTCAGGTCGACCAGAACCGGTCGCTCCCGGCGGGCAGGGCGGGCGAGTCGGCGCGGGCGAACGCGTCGAGGAACCGCCGTACGACATCGACGTGATCGTTCCCGCGGCCCACGCACGCTACCCCGGTCGACAGCCGGCTCCGTGCGCGTGACGGCGAGCGCCTCCAAGTTCCACGGTCACGAGGGCGTCGCGTCGTGGGACCGGACCGACAACATCGGCAGGAACACCTGGTTCGAGGCGACCGGCACCCGCCGGGACGGCAGCAGCTACGTCGTGACGCTCGTCGTCACCGGCGACGGTTTCACCGGCACCAGCGACATCGTGTTCGACGTCGACGGGGACCGCATCCGCTCGATGGTGATCAGCCCCTGACGGCCGGGACGAACCGGCGGACCTTGCCGGTCTGCGCGTCGCGGGTCAGCCCGCCGACGACGCGCACGTCCGCCGTGCAGGCCGGTCCCGGCGAGGGCGGCCGCGAGGCGATCGGCGAGGCGGTCGCGGTCGAGGGTCGTCCCCGCGGCGAGCACGGCGTCGACGGTGATGCCGTGGTCGCGCTGGCACACCTGGTACTCGACGATCTCGGGCCGGCGCAGCAGCACCCCGCGGATCACCCCGGGCGGCACCTCGGTGTCGCCGAACCGGAACGTCGGGTCGATCCGGCCCCGCACCCGGACGCGCTGGTGGCCGTGCGCCGGGTCGGGCTCGACGGCCACGAAGGAGTCGGTCAGCTCGTAGCGGACCAACGGCTGCAGGTGGTTGACGAGGTTGGTGACCAGCACCCGCGTCGACGGGGTGCCCGGCGGGACCGGGCGCAGGTCGTCGTCGACGAGCTCGACGACGCACTGGTCGGAGTTGAGGACGATGACGTCGTCGTCGGGCGGGGAGGTGCCGACGAGGCCCTCGGTGGACCCGAAGGTGTCGACGACCGGTGCCTCGAAGCCGGCGGAGATCGCGGCCCGCAGCTGGGGGGTGAGCGTCTCGCTCGTCGAGGTCACGATCATGGGGGAGAGCCGCAGCCGGCCGGCCCGGCGCTCGGCGGCGAGGCGGGCGAGCACGGACGGGTAGCCGTACAGCCCGGGCGCCCCGATCTCCTCCAGCCGGGCGACGATCTCGCCGAACGGCAGCGACACCGGCACCGGGACGACCCGCAGCGGGAACGCGCCGTTCGCGGTGAAGGGCGCCGCGCAACCGGTGGCGTGCACGGCGGTCCCGGCCGCGACCATCGCCATCGGCAGGCCGCCCGGCGGGATCGCGTCCCTCGCCCGCAGGCGGGCGATGGCGGCGCGGGTCAGCCCGCCGAAGAACGCGCTCAGCGCCGCCATGTCGAACAGGAAGACGCCGCGCAGCCCAGAGCTGCCGCCGGACGCCATCGCGATGTAGGCGTCGAACAGCGGAACCGGCTCCGTCCGGGTGGCCGCGATCGCCTCCTCGACGCTGCGCCGGGTCAGCCGGCGGTCGGTCACGACGTCGTCGTAGGCGGCCATCAGCTCCGCCTTGGTCATGACGGGAAGCCGGGTGAGGTCCCCCGGCTCGACGGCGTCGAGGTCGATCCCGGCGAGACGACGGGCGTGGAACGGCGAGTGCTCGACGGCGTGGCCGAGCAGCGCGCGCAGCCGGGCCCGCCGGACCTCCGCGATCCGCTCGGCCGACCAACCGAGCGCCTCGATCTGGGCCGGCAGGTCGGTGCGCTGCCGGTCCTGCAGGCGCTCGCACAACGCGGCGAAGCCGGTCCGCGTGGAGATCGCGTCCATCGTGCACTCCCTTGTCGCGGCGGAGGCCCGACCGGTCAGGGTGACGGCACCCCGAGGAGCCGGCGGGCGAGGTCTTCGAGGGGCTCCTGCGGCAGCGCGGCCGGGTCGGCGGCGCGTTCCAGGGTGAGCCCCGACGTGACGGCGAACATGAACTCGGCGAGCAGCCGCGGCGCGGCAGGCGGCTGCGCATCCGCCTTGGCGTAGGCGGCGACGACGCAGTCCGCGAGCGCGTCGACCGTGCGCCGGTGCGCCGCGGCGTACCGGGCGTTCAGCTCGGGATCGCGCGCGGCGAGCACCCGGAACTCGATCAGCAGCCGGGCCCAGTCCGCGTCGTCGGCGAGCCGGCGGTCCTGGACGTGCAGCAACGCCACCAGCGCCTCCCACCCGGTGCCTGCCTCGACGAGGCGGGCGTTCTGTGCGGCGCGCTCGGCGATCCGTTCGTCGAGGAGGGTGAGCAGGAGATCGGCCTTGCCGTCGAACTGCGAGTAGACGACGCCCTTGGAGAAGCCCGCCTCGTCGGCGATCGCCTCCACGGTCGCCCCGGCGTAGCCGCGGGCGAGGAACACCCGGCGAGCCGCGTCGAGCACCAGTTCCCGGTTGCGGCCGGCCTGCTCCGCCCTGGTCAGCCTCGTCGTCACGCCGTTATTGAAGTACCGCTGGTATGTCAATGTCAAGGGTATTCGAATACCAACGGTATTTAGTCGTCCGCGGCGCGAGCACCCCTGAACGGGGGGCGGAACGGGGGATGTCGCGAGCGGGGATGTCTCTTATAGTGTGTCGGCGTCTACTTTGATGAAGTAGTGACCGACGCCCCGAGGAGGAACCGCCCGATGACGACACCGCTGGCACTGCCTGACGAGGTCCAGGTGGTCAACATCGGCCTGCCGATGTTCGCCGACGCGGTGCGTGCGCAGGGTCGGCCGGTCCAGCACGTCGACTGGCGCATCCCCGCCGACGGCGACCTGGCGGCCGTCCGCGCGCTGTGCAACCTCTACGGCGACGCCGGCGCCGCGATCGACGAGGCCAACGCCGAGGTCGTCCGCCGCCTCAACGAGGGTGTGCCGCAGCTCGTCGAGGTCTCGACGTTCGGCGCGGCCGTGCCCGGCGTCGAGGGCCGGATGATCCTGCACTCCGGCCCGGTGCTCCCCTACGCCGAGCACGCCGACCCGCTGCAGCGCTCGATGCGCGCGGCCGTGGTCGCCGAGGGCTGGGCCGCCGACGTCGCGGAGGCCGAGAAGCTCCTGCAGAGCGGTGCGATCACCCTCGACGCGGCGAACCACCACGACGCAGTCGTGCCGATGGCCAGCGCGGTGGGGCCGTCGCAGCCGGCGCTGGTGGTCGACAACCGCGAGGGCGGGACGCGCGCCTTCTCCTCCCTCAACCAGGGCCCCGGCGAGGTGGCCTGGTTCGGCCGCGACACCGACGCCGCGATCGCCCGGCTGCGGTTCCTCGCCGACACCGCGGGCCCGGCGATCGCACAGATCCTGGCCGAGGCGGGGCAGCTCGACATCCTGGCGATCGCCGCGCAGGGCATCACCATGGGCGACGACCTGCACATGCGCACCCAGGCCGCGACCAACCTGCTCACCCGCACCTGGCTGGCCCCGATCGCCGCGCTGCCCGACGCCGCTCGCGTCCCGTTCGCGCAGTACCTGGCCGGCAACCACCTGTTCTTCCTGAACTTCGCGATGGCGGCCGCCAAGTCGCTGCAGCTGTGGGCGCACCAGGTCGCAGGCTCGTCGATCGTCACGCACATGGCCCGCAACGGCACCACGTTCGGCGTCAAGGTCGCGGGCGACGACAGCTGGTACATCACCGAGGCCCCGCCCGTCGGCGACGCGATGTACTACTCGGGCTACGGGCCCGAGACCAGCGCGAAGGACATCGGTGACAGCGCGGTCCTGGAGCTGACCGGGATGGGCGGCCCGGCCGCCGGCAACTCCGCCGCGGTCGCGGCGTTCCTCGGTGGCGCGATGTCCGACGCCGCCGCGGCGACCGAGTCGTTCCAGGCCATCTGCGCCGGGGCCAGCACCCGCTTCACCCTGCCGGCGATGGGCTTCATCGGCACGCCGCTCGCCGTCGACGTCCGCAAGGTCGTCGAGACGGGCATCACGCCGAAGGTGACCACCGGCATCCTGCACATCGACGCGGGGATCGGCCAGGTCGGCGCAGGCGTCGCCACCGCACCGATCGCCTGCTTCTCCGACGCGCTCAAGGCGCTCGCAGCTCGGGTGGCCTGACCATCCACCCCTCCCGGCCCGGCCGTCCGCCGGCCCGGCCACGGCAACGGCGGTCCCCTGCACCGGGGGCCGCCGTTGTCGCATCTCGGGGCCGTCTCGGGCTCGAATCTCGGGTCGTGACAGGGGCACATGACCATGGAACGTCCACTATGATGAATGACGTCTCCCATCGTGATCGGCACGGTCGCGCCGCCCGATGGGACCGCCGGCCCGCCCACCCCGGAGAGACCGCAGCATGAGCACCGCCCTGGACCCCGACGAGTACCTCGACGGCTCCGGCAACCGCATCAGTCCCGGCCTGCGCACCGAGGCACTCGAACAACTCCTCACCGAACGCGGCCTCGCCCGCCCCGCCGTGACGGACGAGAGCCGGATGCGCGCGGGCGCCGCCCTGCTCGACCTCGACACCGACCCGGCCTCGGCGCCCCCGCGGGCCGACGGCGAGCTCGTCTTCGCCGAACCGTGGGAGTCCCGCGCCTTCGGCATGGCCGTCTCGCTGCACGACGCCGGCCTGTTCGCGTGGCCCCAGTTCCAGGCTGCCCTCGTCGCCCGCATCGCCGCGTGGGAGAACCAGCACCCCGAGGGCGAGCGCTCCTCCTTCTACACCCCGTGGCTCGGCGCCCTCGAGGACGTCCTCGCCGGCGACGGCACCGTCTTCACCGACGAGGTCGTCCAGCGCGCGGCGGAGCTGGCGCTGCGGCCCGCCGGGCACGACCACGCGGCCCGCGTCAGAGGTACGGCCGCGTGATCAGCTCGAGGTAGTGGCCCGCGGGGTCGCGGAAGTAGACCCCGCGGCCGCCGTGCTCGGTGTTGGTCTCGCCCGGGCGTCGCATCTGCGGGTCGGCCCAGTGCTCGATCCCGCGCTCGCGCAGCCGGGCGTAGGCCCGGTCGAACAGCGCGTCGTCGACGAGGAACGCGTAGTGCTGGTTCTGGATCTCCGGGTACGCCTCGACCGGCAGGTCGGCGAACTGGAGCAGGACCCCGCCGTCGAGCTGGAGGTTGGTGAACGCCCCCCAGGACGGCGCGGCGGAGGCCTCCAGGATCTCGGCGAAGAAGCGGGCCGACCCGGCGCGGTCACGGGCGGCGATGATCGTGTGGTTGAACGTGGCGGGCATCGGGTGTGTCCTCTCGGTCGGTGAACGCCGGGAGGTGCGCCCGCGCCGGCTGCACGCACGGAGGACCTGGACTGCGCCGCTGGGCCTGCGGGGTGCACGACGCGGCAGCCGCGTCGGCCGGTACAGCCGCTCCTTCCCGGTAGGCCCATCTGGGGCGCACGGCCACCGTACCGGATCTCCGCGTCCGAGCGGCCGGACGACGACGGCCGCACCCTCACCGGGATGCGGCCGTCGGCGCGGAGCGGACGTCAGGACGTCGCGGCGTCGCGGATCTCGTCGTAGATCTCGCGGTGCCTGCGCGCGCTGGCCTCCCAGCTGAACCGCGGCAGGATCGCCTCGCCGCCCGCGCGCAGCCGGTCGCGCAGCGCCGCGTCGCGGACCATGGTGCGCATCGCCTGCGCGAGCCCGTCGGAGTCCTCGACGGGCGGCAGCAGCGCCGAGACCCCGTCCTCGAGGTACTCGTGGAACACGTCGAGGTCGCTGGCGATGACGGGCAGGCCCGCGGCCATCGCCTCGAAGACGACGAGCCCCCAGCCCTCCTTCACCGACGGGAAGCACAGCGCGTCGGCCGCGTGGTACCAGCCCGCGAGGTCGGCCTCGCTGACGGTGCCCAGCAGGTGGACGTCGTGCCCGAGCTCCAGGCCCAGCTCCGGGAGCTCGGCGAGCGCCGCGTCCCGGTAGGGGGTGTAGTCCTGGAACGAGTGGCCGCCGACGACGGCCAGCGTGGCGTCGACGCCGTCGCGTTTGAGCTGCGCGAGCGCGCGGAAGGCGTGGACCGTGCCCTTCCGGGGCTCCACACCACCGACGGCGAGGAAGACGAATCGCCCGTCGCCCGCGCCGATCCGCGCGCGCAGCTCCTCGATCGTGCCGTCCGCGGGCTTGGCGAACCTGCCGAGGTCGACCCCGTTGGGCACGATGTCGGCATCACGGCCGTAGTCGTCGCGCATGATGCGCCGCCACTGCTCGCTGACGACGAGGATTCGGTCGGGCTCCACGATCGCCTGGCGGGAGCAGTTGATCAGCGCGGGCGTCGTGAAGTCGTCGACGTGGTGCACGGTCCGCACGACGGTGATCGGGGCGCCCGCGTCGCGCACCCGGGCGGCGGCCCGGGCGGCGATGCAGTCCTGCGCGTGCAGGATGTCGTAGTCACCGGCGAGCTCGGCGAGCGCGGCCGCCAACGTGTCGATCGACGCGAACACCTTGTCGTCCAACGTGTCGCCCACCTTCGTGGGTGCCTGCAGGACGGTGTTCGGGACGTCGGTGCGGCGGAAGAGCCCCACCGCCGGGTCGCCGAGGGTGAGCAGGTGCACCGGCACGCCCTGCCGGTGCAGCTCCTCGGCCAGGCTGAGGGTGTGGACCAGCCCGCCCCGCGGCTTGGTGGAGTGCGAGACGAGCGCCAGCCCGCGCCGCACGCGGTCGCCGGTACCGGTCACAGCGACATCGCCGCGATCTCGGGCTTGCGGCTCGCGATCGCCGCGGCGGCCAGGGCCGCACGCTGCGCGGTCTGGGTGACGAGCACGCCCGCGTCCTCGAACGCCTTCTTCTGCGCCTGGTAGCCCTGCGGGTCCTGCTCGGTGCCCAGGACGTAGACGATGACCTGCGGGCCGCCGGCGTCGCGGATCTCGGTGAAGACCGGCACGAGCTCGCTCGCCGGGTTCTCGTGGGCGCCGTAGCCGAGCACGACGTCCATCAGGATCGCGGCGACCTTCGGGTCGGCCGCCTGCTCGCGCAGCAGCTCGATCCGGGCCTCCGGGTCGATCATCGGGTGCGGGCGACCCTTGGTGTACTCCTCCTCGCCCAGGTCGAGCGAGGTGTGGGCACCCTCGGGCGCGGGCAGGCCGAGCGACTTGTCGAGCGGGGTGTTGGAGTACACGTCGCCCAGCGTCTCACCCAGCACGACGAGCGACTCGTAGCAGAGGGTGCCCCCGGAGTAGAGGCCGCGGACCAGGGTGCGCTCCGCGGGCAGGGTCTCGGCGATCTCGCGGACCCGCTCGACGAGGCCCTCGGCGACGTCGGGCGGGGTCTGCCCGGCGAGCTTCGCCGCGGCGATCGCGCCGGCCTCCAGCGTGCGGGTGACGACGACGCCCTCGGGCGCCTCGAACCCCTTGTCGATGCCGATCAGCGCGGCGACGACCTTCTTGCCCTCGGCGGCCGCGAGGACCTCCTGCGCGACCTGCGGGTTCGGCGGCTTCGACACCAGGAAGACGATCTCCGTGGCATCGTCGGCGACGAGGCGGGCCATTGCCTGCTTGGCGGTGAGGCCGCCGATCTTGGCGGTGAGGTCGCGGCCACCGAGGCCGATGACGTGCGAGATGCCCGCGCCCCACCGGTCGACCAGGCTCGCGGCCTCCTGGGCCCCGGTCCCCGCCGCGGCGACGACGGCGACGTTGCCCTTCTTGACGACGTTCGCGAACGCCAGGCAGGTGCGGCCCAGCATCGCGGTCCCGGCGCCCGGCCCCATGATGAGCCGGCCGATGCGGTTGCCGCGCTCCTTGAGCGCGACCTCGTCCTCGACGGAGACGTTGTCGCTGAACAGCAGCACGTCGAGGCCTGCGGACAGCGCCTTGTGCGCCTCCAGGGCGGCGTAGTCGCCGGGGACGGAGATGACGGCGACGTTGGTGTCGGGCTGACGCGCGACGGCCTGGGCCAGGGTGCGGGCCGGCTTCTCGGCGGCCTCGCCGGAGGCGTTGGTGCGCGGCGCGAACATCGCGGCCTCGCCGGCCTCGCGGGCCGACTCGGCGAGCTCGTCGGACTCGGCGTTCACCGCGACGAACAGGTCGTTCGCGCCGGCGTGCCCGATCTCGGAGGTGTCGAAGCCCTCGCCGGCGAGCGTCTCGAGGTTGGCGGGGGTGGCCATCGCGGCCGAGGCCCAGACGACGCCGTCGAGGCTGCGCATCGCTCGGGTGCCGGACAGCTGCACCACCGAGTCCACGTAGGTGTCGGTGTACAGCGTGATGCGATGGATGCTCACGGAGCGGCTCCCAGATGCTGGTCGGCGGCAACGATTCGGGTTCCCGGTTCGGCGCCGTCGCCGCCCCCGGGGTTCAACGACGCGACGGCGCGCTCGGCGTTCGTGACGACAGCCGTGACACCGCCCTCGCGGACGAACTGGATGGCGGCCCGCATCTTCGGGCCCATGCTTCCCTCGGGGAACTGGCCCTCGTCGGCATGCGTCTGCGCCTCGTCGACGGTGATCTCACCGATCGAGCGGGCGGACTCCTTGCCGAAGTCCAGCATCACCGCGGGGACGTCGGTGATCAGTACGAGCGCGTCGGCGCCCAGCGTGGTGGCCAGCCGCTGCGCCGCGGCGTCCTTGTCGATGACGGCGTCGACGCCGCGCAGCGTGCCGCCCTCGTCGACGACGGGGATCCCGCCGCCACCCGCGGCGACGACGATGAGCCCCGCGTCGACCAGGTTGCGGATCGCGTCGAGCTCGACGATCTCCACGGGCTTGGGCGAGGGGACGAGGCGGCGGTACCCGCGCCCGGCGTCCTCCCCGACGACCCAGCCCTGCTCGGAGACCAGGCGGGCCGCCTCCTGGACGGTGTAGAACGGGCCGATCGGCTTGGTGGGCAACCCGAACGCCGGGTCGTCTGCACGGACGACGACGTGCGTCACGACGGTCACGACGCCCGGCAGGTCGACCCCGCCGGTCTCGCGCACGGCGAGGGCGAGCAGCGAGCCCAGCTGGCCCTCGGTCATCGCGCCGAGGACGTGCAGCGGCAGCTCGGGCACCTGTCCGGCGCCGGCGCGCTGCTGGATCGCGAGGTTGCCGACCTGGGGCCCGTTCCCGTGGACGAGTACGACGTTCCAGCCGGACTCACGCAGGCCGCGGACCGCGACGGCCATCGCCCGCGCGTTCTCCATCTGCTCTGCCTGGGTGCCCGCCTGCCCACTGCGCGTGATGGCGTTGCCGCCGAGCGCGACGACTGCGGTCTTGGACATCGAGACGTCCGTCTTTCCCGTCGGGGTCCCGTGACCGGGGCCGGGTCTTCATCATCGGAGGTGTGCGCACACTATAGTAGACGGCCGCTCGTCACGTCACGTCCTGCGACCCCGATAGAGTCCGCGCGTGCCCCGGGCCCACCTGCGGTTGCGCCTGCTCGGCCCGTTCACCATAGAGGGCGAGCAGGCCGTGGTCGTGCCCGTCGGCAAGGCCAGGCGCGCGCTCGCCGTGCTGGCCGAGCGGCCCGGCGAGTTCGTCGCCGTCGGGGTGCTCGTCGAAGCCCTCTGGCACGAGTCGCCGCCGCAGCACGCCGACCGCAACGTCGCCGCCCTCGTCAGCAGGCTCCGCCGGACGTTGGGGCGCGACCGGATCGACGGCACCCCCGCGGGGTACCGCCTCGTCCCCGACGACCTCGGCACCGACCTGGCCGAGGCGATCGAGCACGTGGAGACGGCGGAACGCGAACTGGCGCACGGGCGGTTCGCCGTCGCACTCACCGCCGCCGAGCTCGCGACGACGACGCTCGACGCCGGCGAGGCCATGGCCGGCGAGCCCGCCGACGAGTGGGTCTCCGACGTCCGGCTGCGCGCCGCGCGCTACCTGCGCCGGGCCCGCATCGCCCGGAGCACCGCCGCGCTGGCGCTCGGCGCGCCGGACCTGGCCGTCGAGGTCGCGGGCGCGGCCCTGGCCACCGACCCGCTCGACGAGGAGGCCTGCCGCGTCGTGATGACGGGACGCTGGCGGGCCGGGGATCCCGGCGCGGCGCTCGCCGAGTACGCCCGGCTCGAGGCCGCCATGTCCGACCAGCTGGGGTGCGACCCGTCGCCCGCGACGCGCGCGTTGCGCGACACCGTCCACGCCGCGCGGCACCCGGCCGCCGCGGCGTCCGAGCCCGGCCCCGACCCCGTCGTCGGGCGCGACGGGGAGCTCGACGTCCTTCGCGCGCACTGGGACCGCGCGTGCACCGGGGAGCCGGGGCTCGTGGTCGTGTCCGGGGTGAGCGGGATCGGCCGCAGCGCGCTCGTGGACCGCTTCGCCGACGAACTCCGCCGCGACGGCGCCCTGGTCCTGCCCGTGACCTGCTTCGAGGCCGAGCGCTCGCTCTACCTCGAGCCGCTGGTGCAGGTCGTGCGCGCGGCGCTGCGCCGGGTCGACCCGGCCGACGTGCTCGCGCTGGCGGGCCCCCGCCTCGACACGCTCGCCCAGCTCGTCCCCGAGCTGGCCGACCTGATCGCCGAGGCCGACCGTGAGCAGGCCGGACCCGGCCCCGGGCCCGAGCTCGCCGACCCTGAACTGGCGCACGGGCGCGCGGTCGACGCCTTCGCCGGCTTCGTCGCCCGGCTCGCCACCCGGCGCCCGGTGCTGGTGACGGTCGAGGACGCCCACCACGCCGGCCGCTCCACGATCGCCGCGCTCGGCGTGGCCGTCCGCGAGTGGCGGACCATCCCGGGGGCGCGGGTGCTGCTCGTCGTCACCGAGCAGGGCGCGCACCCCGTGGCGGCCGAGCCGCTGCACGACGTTCCCGGTGAGCGGCTCGTGCTGGGCCCGCTCGACGTCGCCGCCGTCGCCGAGCTCGTCCGCCGCGCCGGGACCGGCCACGACCCGCGCAGGCTGCACGCCCGGACCGGGGGTTCGCCGCTGTTCGTCACCGAGCTGCTGCGACAGCCCGACACACCCGGGTCCCGGCCCGACGACGGCGCCGTCCCGGTGCCCCGTTCGTTGCGCGACATCGTGGCCGAGCGCATCGCGGGCGTCGACGAGGACGTCGCCGAGCTGCTCGGGCAGGCCGCGGTGCTGGGCGCGTCGTTCACGCCCGCCGACCTGGCCGCGCTCGCCGGGATCGACGAGCGCACGTGCACGACGCGGGCCGACGAGGCGGTGCGGCACGGCCTGCTGCGCCTGCGCCGCGACGCGCTGGCGTTCGTCAGCGACGTGGTCCGGCAGGTCGCCTACGAGTCGTCGCCGAGCCCGGTGCGGGTCAGCAGGCACCGGCGCGCGGCGCGGATGTTCGACGCCCGTCCCGAGACCGCCGCACGCCACTACGCGGCCGCCGGGGACTGGTCGTCGGCCGCCGACGCGTGGACCGCCGCGGCCGAGGTCGCGTCGCGCGCGTTCGCCAACAACGAGGCCGTCGAGCTGCTGTCCAAGGCCGTCGGCGCCGCGCGCAGTGCGGGCGACGTCGTCGTGCTGGTGCAGACGTTGCTGCGGCGCGGGCGCGCCTGCTCGCAGATCGGCCGGCACGACGACGCGGTCGCCGACCACGAGCAGGCACTCGAGCTCGCGCGCGGGATGGACGACTCGGAGCTGGAGGCCCGCGCGCTGGAGCAGCTGGGTTGGACGGCGCTCTACGCCCGCGACGCGATGGCCGCCGTCGACCTCGCCGAACAGGCCACCGAGCTCGCCGAGTCCGCCGCCGCCGCCCCCGGCGCCCTGCCCAGCGCCACTCTGCTCCTGGGCCGCGTCCGGCACTGGGACGGCGACTACGCCGGCGCCGGCACCGCCTACGAACAGGTGCTCGGCAGTGGACCCGACGACTCGACGCGCGGCATGGCCCTGGCCTACCAGGGCGCGCTGCTGCAACACATGGACCGCTTCACCGAGGCCAAGACCGTCCTCGCCCGCGCCGCCGCCCTCTGCCGCCGCACCGGCGAGTTCCGCCCCCTGCTCCAGACCCTCTTCTTCACCGCACTCGCCCGCGGCGACTCCGGCGACTTCGCCGGCGCCCTCCGCGCCCTCGACAACGCCCGCCGCCTCATCGACGCCGAGAAAGTCGGCTTCTACCGCGCCGGCATCGAAACCGCCACCAGCTGGCTCTGGCAAGAACTCGGCCAGGTCCACCGCGCCCGCGACCACGCCGAACACGCCGTCGAACTCGCCCGCCGCGGCGGCGGCGCACTCGAACTCGAACAAGAACTCCACGCCCTGCTCGCCCTCGCCGACTGCGACCTGCTCCTGGGCCACGACGACGCCGCCGCCGACCTCGTCACCGCCGCCGCCCCCACCCTCGACCGCTCCCTGCCCTTCAAACCCCGCGCCGTCATGCGCTACCTCGAAATGCGCTCCCGCTGGGAACCCGAACACGCCGAAGCCCTGCTCGTCGAAGCCCGCCTCTACGCCTCACCCAAGTACGAAGCCCTCGCCCTCGCCGCACTCGACCGCCCCGACGAGGCCGCCCGCGTCGCCGCGACCACCCGCTCCGACCTCGTCATCGGACAGCTCGGCACGCCGGCCCAACGGCGCGCGGCGACGGCGCGCGTCGCCGCCGCGCTCCCGACGGAGCTACGCGAGACGTTCGCGCGGGCGGGCCGGCTCACCACCGAGGGCGTACGCACGTCCTGAGGGATGCCGGCGCCGGGGGCCGGCCGCTCCGGGCAGGCGCGTCAGGACGCAGACGGACGGCTCGCGGCACGCGCCGCGGCGAGGTCGATCTCCATCAGCAGGTGGGGCAGCCCGAGGTAGACCTCCGGCTCCCCGACCTGGGTCCAGCCCAGGCGTCGGAAGAAGGTGCGGTTGGCCGGCTGCACGTGCGCGATCATCCGGCTGCCGCCACGGGCCGCGGCCGTCGCGACGGCCGCGCGGACGAGCGGGAGGCCCAGCAGCATGCTGCGGAACGGGGGGAGCACAGCCAGCCGGTCGCCCTGCCAGTCGCCGCCGGGCTCGCCGGGATCGATCGGGAACAGCCGGACGGTGCCTGCGGGCTCGCCGTCGGCGTAGCCGAGGATGCGCATCGTGGAGGCGTCCTCGTCGCGGACGTCGTTGTCGGAGCGGGCGAAGACCGCCTGTTCGAGCACGAAGACCGACCGCCGGATGGCGTGGTGATAGGCGAGGTCGGCGTCGTCGGTGGCGAGCTTGCACTCCAGCCGGGGCCGCGGTTCGGTCCGCCAGGGCCTCGCGACGGTGATCGGGTCGGTGGTGGTCATCGTGCTCCTGTCCGCGTCGCTGTCGCCACTGGTGTCGCCGCCGGCCTCGGTGCCCGGCCCCCGTGCAGGGCCTCGACGTCGCACCGGCAGAGCCGGAACTCGTCGAGCCACTCCGCACGGTCACAGAACCTGCGCGCCAACGGGTTTCCGAGGTGCGGGCGCACCTGGAGCTCGTAGGGTCCGTCGGCCGCGCCCGGGTCGGCCGTGGCGGTGAGGACCGTCCGGGACGCCACGTGCACCGTGACCACCCGGCCTTCGGTGACCCGGCCCGGGTCCTCGGGACCGGCGAGCACGACCCACGTCGCGCCCGTCTCGAGTCCGCGGGCGACGAGCTGTTCGACCCGGCGCTCGTCCTGCCTGGCGGCGATCTCCCGGAGCCGGGCACCGCAGGCGACGCCCGCGAGCAGCTCGGCGGGGACGTCGACGGGCGGGAGGGCGAGCGCCGCGACGAGTGCGTCGGCGTCGGACGCCGCGGCCAGCAGGGCCGCGGGATCGTCGCCCCGGTTCCGCAGGACGACGAGGAGCCGCCCGATCACCTCGATCGCCCGCGCGGCGGCGGCCGGTTCGGTGATCAGGACGGGAAGAAGCCGCTCCTCGGCATCGCGCCATTGCGTCCGGGCGACGTCCAGTGCCGGGTGGATGTCCACGGGAGGCCGTTCTGGTCCGCTCCAGGAGCTGCGAGGAGCGACTCGCCGCGGAGGCGGGACCGGACGTGCCGGTCCCGCCTCCGCGGTCGAGCGGTGTAACCGTGTGTCAGAGCGTCCAGGTCTGCATGACCAGCGCGCCCTCACGGCGGGCGGTCAGCGTGCAGTCCAGGATGTCCAGCGGGTGGATCGGCTGCACGCCCTCGATCAGGTCGGTCTCGCGCATGCCGTACAGCGCGGCCATGGCGAAGCGGCAGGCCAGGACCTTGCCGCCCTCCTTCATGAAGGTCTGCAGCTGGTTGTTGTAGGCGAGGTGGCCGGGGAAGGCCTCCGAGCCGACGGTCGGGAAACCACGGGTCGCCGACGCCATGAGCACGCCGGGGCCGTACAGCACGAGGCTGGTGTCGAAGCCCTTACGGTTGATGCGGGTACAGGTCAGCATGTTGACCAGACCGACCGAGCCCTCGTAGGGCACGGTGTGCATGAAGATGTAGGCCTTCTCACCGGCTTCGGCCTGGATGTCGTCGAACAGCTTCTGGTCGTAGTCGACAATCGCGTCGCCCGCCTGAGCCCGCTCACCGACGATCTGAGCCACAGTGCACTCCTTCTGTTTGGATGGCTGGTGCTTCGAGGGTCAGACCGCCGGCCCCTGCAGGGCAGGCGGTTCGGCCCACGTCTTCCGGTGGCTGCCCGGCATCGCGCGCATCACCGTGCTCCGGACCGGCCACGGCAGGGCGCCGTAGACCGGGGCGAAGATCTTCAACCAGAAGATCTCCTTGGCGCCCCGCGGAGGCCGCGGAGCGGGCGTGCCCAGCTTGACCGAGAGCTTCCGCTGGGCGTCGACCAGCAGGTAGTGCTCGGCGTTGTGACGCAGCCACCCGAAGAAGCCGCCCGCCACGGTCAGGCCTTCTTCGCCGCGACGAGGCCGTTGTTGGCCGCGACCACGATCGGCTCGGTGAGCGCGCCGATCGCCGGGGCGAAGACGTTCTCCATCGTCGCCAGGTCCTCGAGGGTCATCCCGAAACGGATGGCCTGCGCGAGGAAGTCGGCGCGCTCCTTGATGCCGTCGCCGCCACCGACCATCTGGGCACCGATGACCTTGTGCGACTTCGGGTCGGCCAAGATCTTGAGCTTGACCTTCTTGACGCCCGAGTAGTACCGGGACCGCGAGATCCCCTCGGCGACCCCTACGACGTACGGGATGCCGATGGCCGTCGCGGTGGCCTCGCCGAACGACGCACCACCGATGACCCACTTGCCGGCGGGCGTGCCCCACGGCACGAACACCGTCTTGTAGGTCTTGTCGCCACCGCCCGCGTTCTGACCCGCCGCCTTGCCCTGCGCGTACGCGTGCGAACCGGTGAGGCCCTGCAGCGGCGTGCCCGCGAGGCCGTGCGGGATCTCGCAGGCGTCGCCCGCGGCCCACACGTCGGGGGCCGAGGTCTTCATGTGCTCGTCGACGACGATGCCGCCCGTCGACCCCAGCTTGATCCCCGCCGCGGCGGCGAGGGCGTTGTTCGGGGTCTTGTGCGTGGCGACGACCGCCAGGTCGACCGGGATCTCCCCCGACGACGTCCGCACCGCGCGGACCTTGCCGTCGGCGTCGCCGAGGAACGCCTCGAGCGTCGTGTTGAAGTGCAGGTGGACGCCCAGCTCGCGCCAGGACTCCTCCACCGGCGCCATGATGTCCGGGTCGGCCATCGCGGCGAGCGCGTACGGGTTCGGGTCGATCAGGTGGGTCTCGATCCCGCGGTGTGCCAGCGCGGTGACCATCTCCAGGCCGAGCGGGGAGGCCTCGACGACCACGGCGCGCTTGGAGTTGGCGATGACCTTGTCCCACTCCGCGGCGGCCCGGATGTTCTTGACGTAGTACAGGCCGCCGAGGTCGGTGCCGGGCACGCCCGGGTCGGCGTAGGCGAAGCCGGTGCCGATGACGAGGCTGTCGTAGGAGACCTCGCCCTCGCCCTTGACGGTGACCGTCTTGCGTGCGGTGTCGATCGCGGTCACGGTGGTCTCGTAGTGCACGTCGATGCCCGCGTCCACGTAGGCCTGCTTGCCCGCCAGGATCAGCCGGTCGAAGCTGTCGATCTCGCCGCCGTGGACGTAGGGGATGCCGCACGGGCTGTAGGCGATGTCCTCGAACTGGGTGTAGAGGACCACCTCGGCCGAGGGGTCGACGGCCTTGACGCCGCCCGCGGCGCCGGTCCCGCCGGGACCACCACCGATGATCACTGTCTTCCGCGGCACGTCGCCCGCCTTCCTCCGTGTGCGCTGAGGATCGCACGGTCGTTCACTATGCGATTCAGGATTTTTACCATACTCAACGCCTGAACAGTGTCAACGCCCCCCGCCAGTGGCAACACAGCCGTAACCGCGGCCGCCCGGGCCCGCTGCGGGCCCGCGACGTGCGTCGACACCTCCGGTGGAGCGTCGACCCATGGTGCCGCATCGCCGCGGCCGGCGTCCGTGCGGCCACCTCCGACCGTGGTCGCGCGTACCCGGAGCGTGTCAGGCGAGCTCGGCCTCCAGGTGCTCGCGACGGGTGACGGCGGCAGTGTCGGACCGCAGTCCCAGCCGCAGCGTCTCGACCGAGAGCACGTCGGCGAGCGCGACGTTGCCCAGGTTGACGTCCGGGCCGAAGCGCCGGACGAACCACGCCTGCTGGGCGGCCCGCGGCGCCTCGAAGATCACCCGCTCCACCCCGGTCGCGGCGACGACGGCCTCGACGACGTCGGGCCGGACGCGGCCCGACTCGTCGAACGTCCCGACGGTGCCGCTCTGCCTGCCCTCGGTGACGACGAGCCGGGCACCGGCGTCGAGGTCGGACAGGCACTCCGACGGCCAGTGCCGAGCCGCGTTGCGCTCACCCGGCGACTTGGCGCCGACCTCGGCGAGCACGGTGAAGTCGCGGGCCGCGCGCCGGATCAGCGCCCGCTTCTCCGGCAGCGACATCGCGACGGTGCCGCGGGAGACCTCGATGTAGCGGAAGCCGACCTCGCCCGCCCACTCCAGGCAGGCCTCGGCGGCGCCCTGGGCCCAGGCGATCTCGAGCATCGTTCCGCCGAGGCAGGCGGCGACGTCGTGCGCGTCGAGCAGTGCCAGCTTGGGGCCGAGCGCGGAGTCGACGTACGCCGTGCCCCAGCCGACCTTCCAGATGTCGATGTGCCCTGCCGCCGACGCCAGCAGGTCGGCCGTGGCCGCCGTGCCGGCCCCCTGGTCGATGACGTGGGTGACCCCGACCGAGCGCGGCTTGACCGAGCGCGGCGGGAGCCCGAGGAACGCGGGAAGTGTCACCCCTCGACTCTAAGCTCCGATAGTGAATCCCATCCACTATCGGAAACCGTGTCGACCCTCTCACGTAACATCCGGCCGGACCCCGTCAGTGGTGCGCGGCCCGTTCGACGGTCACCTGCAGGGCCTCGATCAGCGCCTTCGCCGAGTCGAGGCTCAGCTCGACGGCCACCCTGGCGCCCGGCCCGCGCTCCGGGTTCAGGAAGTCGATGTTCACGGTGTGGTCGTCAGGGGCGTGGACGGGGTGGTCGTAGTAGACCGTCGCCGTCCGCAGCGGGAACCAGCCGTCGGCGCCCTTGCCGCTGCTGCGTTCGACGTCGAGCTTCTCGGTGCTGTAGGTGCACACGGGTCTCAGGCCTCCCCGCCGAGCTTCGCGGCGAAGAACGCGAAGATCTTCTGCCAGCCGTCCACGGCCGACATCGGCCGGTACGCCGGCCGGTCGACCGAGAAGAAGGAGTGGCCGGTGTCGTCGTAGCGGTGGAACTCGTACTCCTTGCCCGCCTCCTGCAGGAGCTTCTCCAGCTCGTCGACCTCCGCGGGCGACGGGTGCGCGTCGTCGTTGCCGAACATGCCGAGCACCGGCGCCCGCAGCTCGCCGACCCGGTCGCCCAGCGGCCGGACCCGCAGCGGGAACCCCTCGGGCGGCTCGCCGACGACGAACGCGCCGTAGCAGTCGACGGCGCCCTGGATGTCGAGCTCCAGCGCCGTCAGGAAGGCCTGCCGCCCGCCCGAGCAGAAGCCGATCGTGCCGACCCTGCCGTTCGAGTTGGGCAGGCTGCGCAGCCAGCCGGCCGCGCCGGCGACGTCGCCCACCAGCCGGTCGTCGGGGACCCCGCCGTTCGCGCGGGCCGTGGCGGCGGCGTCGTCCGGTGCCGCGCCGGGCGCCTCGCGGTGGTACAGGTTGGGGCAGACGGCGTTGTAGCCCTCGACGGCGAAGCGCCGGACCGTCTCCTTGGACTCGCGGTCGTAGCCGGGCATGTGGTGGATGACCACCACGCCGCCGCGGGCGGCGCCGTCGAACGGGCGGGCGCTGTAGGCCCCGATCACGTCGCCGTTCGCGCCCTGGATGCCGATCGTCTCGGCGATCACCGCGTCGTAGGCCACGGGCTTCCTCCCTCGTTGTCACGTTCGGGCGGATTTGCCTGCGCCCCTTGACCTCTCATGCTTACCCCCGCGGCGCCCCGCGGTCGCGCCCGGGCATCGGCTCGGGGTGGTCGGGCAGCGCGACGGTGGGGCCCGGCGTCGCGCGATGGCCCAGGAACACCGGCCGATTGGCGTGTCCGAACAGGAGCGGCAGCAGCTCGGCCGCCCGTACCGCGCCGTACCAGCCGGCGTGGGCGTGGCTCTCGCCGAACGCGGTGACGGCGTCGGGGCGCACGGTCGGGCCCGCGACGAGCAGCGGGGTCGGGTCGGCGGTGTGCAGGACGCCGCCCGTCGACGGGGTGGCATGGTCGCCGGTGACGCAGACGACCGCGCGGTCCGCCAGCTCGTGCAGCGCCGCGAGCCCCGCGTCCGCGGCCTCGATCACGTCGCGCTTGGCGAGCGGCTGCTTGGTGTGGCCTGCCTCGTCGGTCGCCTTGGTGTGCACGTGGACGAAGCGCGCGCCGCCCGCGACCAGGTCGCCCGCCGCGTGCAGCCGCGCCGCGAGGTCGGCGCCGACGTCGGGCACCGGCGGGATGTGCAGGCCGGTCATCCCGAGCAGCGCCGCCAGCCCGCGGTAGAGCCGGGTGCTGGTGACCATGCCTCCCGCGACCCCTACGGCCGTGGTGAACGACGGGATGGGGTCACGGGAACCGGACCACTTCGTCGTCAGGACGTCGAGCGGGGGCAGGCCGCGCTCGCGCCGCGCCGCGTTCACCGGGTGGGCGTGCAGGACGTCCCTGGCGTCGAGGAGCAGCGACGTGAGCGCCTCGGCCGCGGGCCCGGCCGACGGTCGCGTCGGGAGCGGACGCAGCCACGGATGGCGGTCCTCGAAGAACGCGTCGGAGTCGGTGACGGCGCCGTCGACGTGCCCGTCGAGCAGCAGCAACGCCTCCCCGCGGCCGCCGAGCGGCTGCAGCGTGGCGCCGTGCCGGGCGAGCACCGGCCCGAGCCCGGCGAGCAGGGCCGCGGCGTCGTCGCCGTCCGCGCGGGCGGTCCGGCCCGTCAGCCACACGAGCCCGCGGTCGGCGCGCGACGTGCGCAGCGCCGCGTGGGTGGCCGCCACCCCGTAGGGGACGTCGATCCCCGCACCCAGGGCCTCGACCACCGCGCGCCCCGGGAACGGCACGTCGACGAACCCGAACATCGCCCAGTGCGCCAGCTCCGACGCCGGCGCGAGCCCCCAACCGAACGGGAGGTGCCAGCCGGACGCGCCACGCCGGGCCAGCTCGTCGAGCACCGGGGTGTGCGCGGCCTCGGCCGGGGTGCGGCCACCGAGCTCGGGGACCGGCCGATCGCCCAGCCCGTCCAGGACGACGAGCACGACCGGCATGCGGTCGTCGTCGAGCCTGGGTTGTCCCTCCCCGTACCCCGGTGGCCTCATCGCGGCCCGCCCGCCGGCCGCAGCCGGTCCAGGGCCCGCAGGAGCGGCACCGTCGCCGGCGGGACCAGCCCGGCCCAGTCCCCGCCGGAGGCGAGCAGGGCGCGGACGTCGGCGGCGTGCCGCTTCGTCGCAGCGTCGCCGTCGAGCACCGTCACCTCGTATCCCGCGGCCGCGAGCCGGCCGGCCTTGTCCCGCTCCCACTCCGAGAAGACGCGGACGTACTGGTGGCCGTGCCGCGGGACGTACTGCGTCCACACCTCGGGGCGGGTGAGGTCGAAGGGCACGATCGTCGTCCGGTCACCGAGCCCGGCGGCGTCGAGGGCGACCGTGAGCAGCCGGACCCGCTCGAAGTAGCTGAACGGGTTGGCCTCCGGCCGGTGCCGGTGCTCCGACGTCGGCTCGGCCCGGCGGGCACCGCTGTCGGGGTTCGTGACCGCGACGACGAGATGCTCGCACTCCGCCGCGACCAGCTCGAACAGCTCGAGGTGCTGGTCGTGGACGGGCTGGAACCGGCCGGTGACACAGCCGAGCGGTCTCACGGGCGCAGCAGCCCGCGGGCGATCGCGTTGCGTTGGATCTCCACGGTGCCGGCCGGGATCCGCAGGTTGCGCGCGACACGGAAGAGCTTCTCCTCGGCCGACCCGAGCAACAGGCCGGTGCCGCCGTGTACCTGCACGGCCCGGTCGGCGACGCGGAAGAACGCCTCGTCGTTGACGACCTTGATGAGGCTGACCAGCCGCGGGACGTCGCGGTGCGCGGGGATGTCGAAGGGGCCGAGCTCGTCGAGCTCCACCTGCCCGACGAGCGAGGCCGACCGCGCGGCGAACACGTCGGCGTCCATGTCGGCGAGCAGGTGCTGGACCGCCTGCAGCTCGCCGATGGGACGCCCGCCGGACTCACGCGTGCGGGCCCGTTCGGTCGCCCGCTCCAGCAGCCAGGTCCCCCAGCCCGCGCACATGCCGCCGCGGCACATGCGTCGCCAGTTGATCCAGGTCATCGCGAGGGCGAAACCGTCGCCGACCTCGCCGACGACGTTCTCCGCGGGGACCCGGACGCCGTCGAGGTGCAGCTCGCCGGTGAGGCCGTCGTTGAGCATCGTCGGGATGTCGCGGCCGCGGTGGAAGCCCGGGGCGTCCGCGTCGACGAGGAACATCGACAGCGACCGGGTGCCCGCTCCCGCCTCGGTGACCGCCACGACCTGCACGAAGTCCGCGAAATGGGCGTTGGTGATCCAGGCCTTGGTGCCGTCGAGGATCCAGTCGGAGCCGTCGCGGCGGGCCCTGGTGCCCATGGCGAGGACGTCGGTGCCGACCTCGCGCTCGGTGTTGGCGAACGCGGTCGTCACCTCGCCCGCCATGAGCGGGTCGAGGTAGCGGCCGCGGGCGACGTCGGACACGTGGGTGAGGGCGGGGTTCGCGCCCTCGGTCCAGGCGAGCGCGGCGAGCCCGAGCCCCAGCCCGGACGCGTGGTAGACGTACTCCTCGACGTGCTGCATCTCGACGCGGCCGAACCCACCCCCGCCCAGCTCGGCGGGGATGTGCGGGTTGTAGAGCCCGGCCTTCGCCGAGCGGCGCTGCACCTCGCGGCGGGCCTCCCAGACCAGCGGGTGCATGCGGCCCTTGTCGTCGAGCCTCGGGTTCCACGGCGTTCCGGCGTCCGCCGAGTGCAGCTCCTGCTCCAGAGGCGCGACCTCGGCGTCGAGGAACGTCCGGAACCGCGAGGTGTAGTCGAGGACGCGGTCGGACGGGGAGATGTCGCGGATGGCGTTCGTCGGCACGCCTCGCATCGTCGACCGACCGGACGGGCGCGGCAAGGCGGGGTGGTGTTCGCCTCCACCGTGCGAGGGACGCGGGCGCCCAACGGTTTTCGTCGCGGTGATCGCGGTGTCCGCCGGGAACGGACCGGAACGGAACGGACGACGCAAGGAGCACACATGTCGGGCAACAGGCCGTCGCGTACGTGGGACCGGGCAAGGTCGAGGTCCACGACATCGCGGCCACGGCGCGGGCTCGGCCTCCGAAGCCCCGGCGACGGTGCTGAACTCGCTCATGGAGATCACCGCGGCCGGTGGTGCGCTCGGCATCCCGGGTCTCTACGTGACCGGCGATCCCGGCGGCATCGACGAGGCGGCCGAGGTCGGGTCGCTCCCGCTGTCGCTGCGCACGGGCTGGGCGAAGTCGCTGTCGTTCACCACCGGCCAGTGCCCCGTCATGCGCTACAACCTCGGCCTGATGAAGGCGATCCTGCACGACCGTGTGCAGATCGCGAAGGCGGTGAACGCCACCGTGATCTCGCTCGCGCGCCCCGCGGCTACCAGGAGTTCGACAAGGGCGCGGCGCGCAAGTACGTCATCGACCCGCACGGCACGCTGGCGGCCTGACCGCCCTCCGAGACGCCCGGACCGTGGGCACACCGGCCACGGTCCGGGTCCGGGTCACACCGCGATGAGCTCGAACGTCGTCGCGAACCGGGCGCCGGGCAGGTGCTCGGCGGCGGCGGCCGCGTGCCCGCGCAGGAACGAGCCCGGGTCGGCCATCTCGCCGTCGAGCGCCGCCAGGTACGCGCGGTGCGCGGTCAGCGAGGCGATCCCGCGGTCGAGATGGTCGTCGACGGCCACGCCGTGGCCGCTCAGGGGCGACCCGGCGACCGCCACCCAGCGCACCCCGCTCCAGGGCTCGCCCAGCTCCGGGAAGAGCCAGCGGTTGGCGGCGTCGCGCACCGCGTCGACGCAGGCGCGGCCGACCGCGATGTGGTCGGCCATGTTGCGACCGCCCCCGCCGAACCACGTCTCGTGGAAGTTCCCCGTGACGACGAGCTCCGGGCGGTGCCGGCGGATCGCGGCCGCGATGTCGCGGCGCAGCGGGATGCCGTACTCGATGAGGCCGTCGGGGTGGCCGTCGAGGAACTCCACGACGGAGACGCCGACCTCGGCCGCCGCGGCCCGCTGCTCCGCCTCGCGCAGCGGCCCGCACTCGGCCGGCGGCAGGGTGTCGATCCCCGCCTCGCCACGGCAGGCGAGCAGGTAGGCGACGTCGCGGCCCTCGTCGGTCCACCGGGCGATCGCCGACGACGCGCCGTACTCCAGGTCGTCGGGATGGGCGACGACGGCCAGCCCGCGGGTCCAGTCCCCGGGCATCGGCTCCAGCGACGGCGCGGTCATGCGACACGCAGCCGGTGGTCGGCGAGGTCGTCGTCCCATTCCATCGCGACGAGCCCGCGGGCCCTGGCCGCCTTGGCGAACGACAGGAAGCTGTTGAAGCCGTGGCGCTTCTCGCTGAAGTCCGGCACCCGCTTGCGCATCTGATCCTTCAGCCCGCTCAGCTGCACCCCGCCCGGGCCTGCGAGCTCGCGCACGACGTCGACGAGCAGGGCGAACGCATCGTCGTCGGCGGAGCCGTCCTCCGGAAAGGTCACCTCGGGGTCGCCCTGCGCGCTGCCCTCGCGCAGCTCGACCACCCGCTCGCCCTGCAGGTGGCGCAGCAGCTCGCCGAAGCCCCGGAACCCGTGGTCGCCCTCGTCGAACGTCGGGTCCTTGCGCAGGATCGCGCGCTTGAGGCGCGAGGCGAGCACCGGGCCGTCGGTGTGGCGCTGCAGACCGGCGAGCGTGCTCGCGACCAGCCTGCCGACGTCGCCGTCGGCGGTGCTGCCCACGGGCTCGTCGGGGGCCGGGTCCGGCGGGTCCGGCTCGGTCACGACGACGACCGGGTCGGGCGCGGGCGTCGTCGGGGCGGGCTCGTGCCGGTCGGCCGGTCGACGGGGGCGGCGGACCGGGGGGCGCGCGTCGACGCCGGGGAGGCGGTCGTAGAACAGGAACTCGTCGCAGGCGGGCGGGAGCAGCGCCGACGTCGACGACTGGACGCCGATCCCGATCACCCGCTTGTCCATCTCGCGCAGCTTGTGCACCAGTGGGGTGAAGTCCGAGTCGCCGGTGCCGATGGCGAACGTGGTGACGAAACCGCGCTCGTAGGCCAGCTCGATGGCGTCGACGGCGAGCTTGATGTCGGCGGCGTTCTTGCGGGATCCTCCGAGCCGCTGCGGGATCTCGATCAGCTCGACCTGCGCCCGGGCAAGCAACCGCCGGTCGTCGTCGAAGTACGACCAGTCGGCGTAGGCCCGGCGGGCGACGACCCGGCCGCGTTCGGCCAGCGCGTCGGCGATCGGCCCGAAGTCGAAGGGACTGACCCCGAGTCCCTCCCGGGCGCCGATCGCGAGGTTCTCGTAGTCGAGGAACAGGGCGATGCGTTCGTCGTCGCTGATCATCGTCGGCCCCCTGTGGTGCTGGTGCCGCGCAGCCTATTGGGGGGCCGTCGGCGGGCTACCGGCCGTCCCCGGTCGGGTACGTCGCGGTCCGGACGAACCGCACCTCGGCGGGCGGCACCTCGCGGCCCTCGTCGTCGACGAATCCGACGTGCACGGGCCGGCCGTCGGCGGTGCGGCGCAGGATGGTCGGGCCGGGCGGATAGGGGCGGTGCTCGTCGCCCCACTGCTGCAGCGCACCGAGCACCACCTGCAGCTCCGCGCCCGCCGGCGTGAGGTGGTAGCTGTCGCGGACGCGTGCCCCGGGCTCGCGGTAGGGCTGCTTCTCCAGCACACCCGCGTCGACGAGCGTGGCGAGCCGGTTGCTGAGCACGTCCGGCGCGATCCCGAGCACCGCGCGGAAGTCGGCGAACCGGGTGGTCCCCGAGAGCGCCTCCCGCAGGATCAGGAACGTCCAGCGCTCCCCCAGGACCTCGAGCGAGCGCGCGATCGAGCACGTCTGCTGCGTCACGGCCATGCCACGAGTCTACGCACCTGAGTTGGCATTTGCTATTCAGACTGCTAGCTTGGAATTACCTACTCAACTGCCGGGAGACACCGATGGAGATCCGGAACGCGGTCGCGCTGGTCACGGGGGCCAACCGGGGCCTGGGCCGACACCTCGCCGCCGACCTGCTGGAACGCGGCGCGAAGGTGTACGCGGCCGCCCGCAACCCCGGGGCGGTCGACCTGCCGGGCGCCGTCCCGCTGGCGCTCGACATCACCGACCCGGACGCCGTCGCGGCCGCCGTCGCCGCGGCGGGTGACGTCACCCTGCTGGTCAACAACGCAGGCAGCTCGACGGGCGCGGGCCTGCTCGACGGCGACCTCGCCGACATCCGGCTGGAGATGGAGACCCACTACTTCGGCACGCTCGGCATGGTCCGCGCCTTCGCCCCGGTCATCGAGGCGAACGGCGGCGGCGGCATCCTCGATGTCCTGTCGGTGCTGTCGTGGGTCCACCCGGTCCCGTCCGCCGCCTACACCGCGGCCAAGGCCGCGGCCTGGGCACTGACCGACGCGGTGCGCCTCGAGCTGGCCCCCAAGGGCATCGTGACGACGGCGCTGCACGTCGGCTACATGGACACCGACATGGCCGCCCACGTCGACGGCCCCAAGAGCGACCCGGTGATCGTGGCCAAGCAGGCGCTGGACGCCGTGGCCGCCGGCGAGTACGAGGTGCTCGCCGACGAGCTCAGCAACCGGGTGCGCGCCGGCCTGGCCGGTGGTGTGGCCGCGCTCTACCCGCAGCTCGCGGGCTGACCCGGGTCAGGGTCCCAGCAGCCGGGTCGCGGCGGCGACGAGCTCGGCCCGCCGCTGCGACCCGGTCTTGGCGAGCAGCCGTTCCACGTGCTTCTCCACGGTCCTCGGCGACAGGAAGAGCCGTTCCGCGATCTCACGGTTGCCGCAGCCCTCGGCGACGAGCAGCAGGACGTCGGTCTCGCGGCTCGTGACGCCCAGCGCGCGCAGCGGCTGCGGCACCTCGGCGTCGCCGCGGCCGCGCCGCGGTACCGCCACCCCGGCGCGGCGCATGATGCCGCGCAGGGCCGCCGCCGACCGGTCCAGCCCACGGGCCTCCAGCACCGGCAGGTCCTGAGCGGCCCACACCGCCGGGTCGCCCCAGCCGTCGGCCAGTGCCGCACCGGCGACGATCCGTCTGGCCTGCAGGCGGAACCAGCCCACGGGCACCGGTTCGCGCAGGATCGCGTCCGCGTCGTCGAAGGCCGCGACGGCGGCGCGCGCGTTCCCCGCCCGGCCCAGGACGACGGCGTCGGCGAACCGCGCCAGCCCCCGGTTCCAGCGGTTCGTGATCGGGTCGGGCGGCCCCGGGGGTCGGGCCGGGTCGAGCGCGGTGCGCACCAGCAGCCAGCAGCCGACGACCGGCGACCCGGTGACCTCGTTCGGCCGGGCCGCGAACGAGGCCATCGCCTCGTCGAGCAGCGCGAGGGCCCGGGTGTCGTCGGCGGCCGCGATGGCGCGGTAGGCGCGGGCGCCCGACACCTCGCCGCGCAGGTGGGTGTCGTCGGGCGCGAGTGCGAGCGCCTCGTCGAGCCAGGCGTCGGACGTCGCGCGGTCGGCGAGGTAGTCGTGGGCGACCGCGCCGAGCACGAGCCCCTTCGGCAGGGTCGCCAGCCGGAACCGGCGCGACGCCGCGATGCAGCGCTCCGCCGCCGCGACGGCGGCCTCGGCCTCCCACCGCGAGTTGTGGATCGCCGCCGCCTGCAGGTCGAGCACCGCGACGACGCCGACGTCGCCCAGCGCGGCGGCGCGCGCCCGTGCCTCGGAGAGCCGGTCGACGCGCAGGCTCTCCTGGACGTCCCCGATCGCGAGCTCCTCGGCCGCGCGCGCAGCTGCCACCGGTAGCCCCGCCGCCTCGGCCGTGCGCCGGGCCCGGGTGAACAGCTCCTCGGCCGCGGCCGGGTCGTCCCGACGGGCGATCCGGCCCAGCACCGTCAGCGCCGCGCACCGCACGTCCGGGGCCGCGTCCGCACCGTCGAGGGCCTCGTGGGCGAGCCGTCGGGCGTCGTCGAACCGCGAGTCGTCGAGCGCGACCCGGGCGCCGGTCGCCGCGATCTGCAACCGCAGCTCCGGGTCGGACGTGAGCCGCCGGGCCCGGTCGAGGTGCTGCTCGGCGGCGGCCCAGTCGCCCGCCGTCGTGTGGGCCTCGGCCAGCCGCAGCTCCGCCGTCGCGACCCGCGCCGCGGCGGCCCCGTCGGCGCGCAGGCGGTCGATCATCCGGGTCGTCACGACGACCGCCGCCGCGGTCTTGCCGGCGAGCACGAGCGTGCGGGACAGCAGCTCGTCGATCTCGGTGCTGTCCTCCCCGGCGAGCTCGCGCGCGCGTCCGAGCACCGACTCGGCCGACCCCAGCGCGCCGCGGGCAAGGTTGCGGCGCCCCGCCTCGACCAGCACGGCCGCGGCCCGGGCCGTGTCGCCACCGCGCAACGCCAGGTCGGCCGCGACGTCGCACCACGTCCCTTCCAGCCCCGGGTGCGCGGCCTCGACCGCCGTCAACGCCCGCCGTGCCAGCTCGGCCCGGTCGGGCGGCAGCATCGCGGCGAGCACGGCGTCGCGGCCGAGGGCATGGTGGAACCGGAACCCGTCGTCGCGGGTGGTCTCGACGATCCCGGCCCCCACCGCGGCGCGCAGGGCGTCCGCGACGTCGGCGTCCGGGAGGGCGGTGACCGCCGGCAGCAGCCGCCAGTCGAACCGCTCGCCCAGCACCGCGGCCGCGTCGAGGCACCGGCGGGCCGGCGCGGGGAGCGTCGCGACGCGGCCCGCGAGCAGGTCGGCGAGGCCGTCGGGGACGTGCGAGCCGGGGTCCTCCGCGGCGAGCAGCTCCTCGACGAACAGCGGGACGCCCCCGGCGCGACCGTCGAGGACGGCGGCGAGATCGGCGCCGACGTCGGCCCGGCAGGCCCGGGCCATCTCCGCGACCTCGTCGGCGTCGAGCGGGCCCAGCCGGTGCACGGTGGCCGCGCCTCGTGCTGCGAGCGACCTGACCAGCGCGGACGCCGGGCCGGGGTCGTCGCGGGTCGTCACGACGAGCAGCACGCGCTCCCCCGCCAGGTTGTCGGCGACGTACTCGAGCACCGCGAGGGTCTCCGCGTCCGACCAGTGCAGGTCCTCGATGACGAGCAACAGCCCGGTGTCGGCGGCGAGCGCCGCGAGCAGCCGCAGCACCGCCTCCCCCAGGACGACGAGCGAGTCGTCGGCGCGCTCGGCCTCCCGCCACTGCGGGACCAACCTGCCGAGTGCGGGACGGAACGGGGCCAGCGCGGGGTCGTCCGGCTCCGGACGACGGCGCAGCCCGCCGAGCAGGGCCTCGGCCAGCGGCCGGAACGCGGTGCCCGCGCCCGCCTCGACCGCGCGGCCGACGAGCACCGGCACCTGCCACGCGCGGGCAGCCGCCGCGGCCTCGCGCGCCAACCGGGACTTGCCGATCCCGGGCCTGCCGCTCAGCACGACCGTCGACCCGCGTGCCAGCCGCGCGGCCGCGAGCGACGAGCGCAGCGCGGTCAGCTCCGCCCGGCGGCCCACGATCGTGGGACACCGCACGGCCGCCATGACACGGAGCGTAGAACGGCCCTGGCCGCGGGGATACGTACCCGTACGGACGCAAAGTACGTGTCCGTCCCGATGGCCCGGGGCCGCGGGCGGGACAGGCTTCTCCCACGTCAGCAGGAGCGACCCGAGGAGACCGCGATGAGCTCGCCGACCACCACCCGTCCCTACCACCTCGCCGAGGGCGAGGGGCCCGCGCTGTGGCACCTGGGCGCGCTGCTCACCTTCAAGGCCACGAGCGCGAACACCGGGGGCCGGCTCTGGGCGCAGGAGGCCTACGGCGCGCGCGGCTACGCGCCGCCCGTCCACAAGCACACCCGCGAGGACGAGGCGTTCTACGTCCTCGACGGCGAGCTCACCCTCTACGTCGGCGACGACGTGATCGTCGCGCGGCCCGGCGACTTCGCCTGGGCGCCGCGCGACGTGCCGCACACGTTCTGCGTCGAGTCGGAGACCGCGAAGTTCCTCGCGTTCTCCACCGACGGCGGCATGGACAGGTTCTTCTTCGCGACGGGCGAGCCCGCCGGCGCGCTCACGCTCCCACCCCCGCCGCAGGGCCCACCGGACGTCGAGGCGCTCGTCGCGGCGATGGCGGAGTACGGCGTCGAGATGGTGGGCCCGCCCCCGTCGCCGCGGACCGGCGGCTGACCGTCGGTCCGCGGCGACGGTCAGCGGGTCAGCGGCTGAGTGCGGAGCTGTAGAGGGCGTCGAGGGCGGCCCAGTGCCGCTCCTCGGCGTCCTTGTCGTAGGTCGCGTTGTCCGGCACCGCGAACCCGTGCCCGGCCGGGTAGGTCTCGATCGTGTGCTCGACGCCCGCCTCGGTGAGAGCGGCGTCGAGCCGGTCGAACTGCTCCTGCGGGAACGACGCGTCGTCCTGCGCACCGGCGACGTAGACCTTCGCGCGGACGTTGCCCGCGAGCAGGTGCGGGCTCGTCGGGTCGTCGGCCGGCGCGAGCCTGCCGCCGTGGAACGACGCCGCGGCCGCGACCTTCTCGGGCAGGCTGCCCGCGACGAGCATCGAGATCCGGCCGCCCATGCAGTAGCCGGTGGTGCCCGCACCGTCGCCCGTCACCTCGGGCCGGGCCAGCAGGAAGTCGAGGTAGGCGCTCGCGTCGGCGACGATCCGCTCGTTGTCCAGGGTGCCCATGAGCTCGAACAGGCGCGCACGCTCCTCGGCGTCGCCGAAGACCGTCGCGAGGTCGAAGGGCGCGTACCCGGCGTTGCGGTAGTAGACGTCCGGTACCAGCGTCGCGTAGCCCAGCGACGCCAGCCGGTCGCCCATCCCGGAGAACGTCGGCCGCGCGCCGCCCGCGTCGGGGAACATGACCACCCCCGGCCAGGGCCCGTCGCCCTCGGGCAGGTGCAGGGTCGCGGCGGCCTCGCCGTCGGCGGTCGGGATCGTGACGTCCAGGCGCGGCATGTGGTGTCCCCCAGTCATCGAAGTCGGCGTCGACAGGGCCAGTTCTACTCCAGCCCCCGCCCGTGGCCCCAGTGCGTCGCGGCAAGAAAGGGGCGGGCGCCACGGACGGAACCGGGCGCCGGGCCAGGAAACACGCTCACGACCCGGCCGCTACCCGAGCGGCCCCGGCACGACCACCAGGTTGCGCCCGTCGGACCGAGCGCAACCTCACCGCTGCCCGACCGGCCCGACACGACAGCCAGGTTGCGGCCGGTCGTCGCCTCCGGGCGGACGCGCGCGGCCGAACGGATCTAGGCTCGACAGCGTGGGTGTGGACGCTGCCGGCAAGGCCGACATCAACTTCTACTTCGACCCGATCTGCCCCTTTGCGTGGATGACGAGCAAATGGGTTCGCATCGTGCAGGCACAGCGCGACTACACCGTCGACTGGCGGTTCATCGCGCTGCGCCTGGTCAACTCGCACATCGACTACGACAAGCACTTCCCCGAGGGGTACGACGCCCAGCACACCGCAGGTCTGCGGCTGCTGCGGGTCGCCGCCGCGGCCCGGGCCGCGCACGGACGCGACGCCGTCGGCCGGCTCTATGCCGCCTACGGTGCGCGCATCTTCGACACCGCGCCCGACGCGGGCCGGGAGCCGGGCTGGCAGGGCACCCCCGAGGTGGCGTCGGCCGCGCTCGCCGAGGCCGGGCTGCCGACGACACTGGCGGAGGCGCTCGACGACACCTCCTGGGACATGGAGCTGCAGGCCGAGACCGACGAGGCACTGTCGTTGACGGGCAAGGACGTCGGCACGCCGATCCTGCACTTCGAACCGCCGGAGGGGGTCGCCTTCTTCGGACCGGTGATCAGCCGGCTGCCCGACGAGGAGGGCGCCGCGGTGCTGTGGGACCACGTCGTCGGGCTGGCGCGCTTCCCCGGCTTCGCCGAGCTCAAGCGCAGCCTCCGCGAGCGTCCGCAGCTGCGGTCGTTCGGGATCACCGAGGCCGAGACCGGCAAGACCGAGGACTGGCACGGCGGGAGCCGCCGGCTCAAGAAGTAGCGCCGGGCTGCTCCTTCGTCAGGCGCAGGAGCCAGTCGCGGCCGGTGTGGACGAGCACGTAGCGGCGCGGTTCGCCGCGGCCGTGCAGGGTGAAGACGATGCGCCGCTCGTTGCGGTCGTGCTCCTCCCACCAGCCGGTGTCGGCGACGTCCTTGTCGGCGTCGGTGTAGTCGAGGTGGTCCATCGCGTGGTCGGGGACGGGTACCGCGAGTCGGTTGTCCGACGGGCCGACGGGCATCCCACGCGGGACGGCCCACGACCGCAGCACCCCGTTCTCCTCCAGCCGGAGGTCGAAGTGGTGCTGCGGCCGTCGGTGCTCGTGCAGCACGAAGGCCGGTCGATCCATACGCGGGCCTACCCCCACCTCATGAGCGGCTCACTCGGTGTGGTGCACCTCGGCCTGGCCGTAAACGGGCGTCGGGATGCCCTCCTTGCGCGCCTTGAGCTGCAGCGCCAGGTAGAGGGAGTAGTAGCGGGACAACGCGAGGTTGCCGCCGTGGAACCACAGCCCCTCCTGGGCCGTCGGCTTCCACATGTTGCGCAGCTCGCCCTCCCAGGGGCCGGGGTCCTTGGTCGTCCCCGACCCGAGCCCCCACACCTTGCCGACCTTGTCGGCCGTCTCCTGCCCGATGATGCCGGCGGCGAGCTGGTTCATCGAGCCGTAGCCCGTCGCGTAGACGACGAGGTCGGCGGGCAGCCGGGTGCCGTCGGCGAGCACGACCTCGTCCTCGGTCAGCTCGGTGACCTGCCCCTTGGCGAGCTTGATGTCGCCGTTGGCGACGAGCTCGCAGGCGCCGACGTCGATGTAGTAGCCCGATCCGCGGCGCAGGTACTTGAGGAACAGGCCGGAGTCGTCGTCGCCCCAGTCGAGGTCGAAGCCCGCCCGCTCGAGCCGGTCGTAGAACTCCTGGTCGCGCTCCTTGATCGCGGCGTACACGGGGATCTGGAACGTGTGCAGGATGCGGAACGGCAGCGAGGCGAAGATCGTGTCGGCCTTGAACGTCGTGACGCCCGCGGCGAGGGCACGCTCGGAGTAGAGGTCGCCGACGCCCAGGTCCATCAGCGAGTCCGACCGCACGATGTGGGTCGAGCTGCGCTGCACCATCGTCACGTCGGCCCCGGCCTCCCACAGCGCCGCGGCGATGTCGTGGGCCGAGTTGTTCGACCCGATGACGACCGCCCGCTTGCCCTTGTACCGGTCGGGGCCGGGGTGCGCCGAGGAGTGGTGCTGCTCGCCGCGGAACCGGTCGGCGCCCGGGATGTCGGGGACGACCGGCAGGCCGGACGCACCGAGGGCCAGCACGAGCTGCTTCGGCTGGAGCGTGACCTCCTCGCCCGCCCGGTCGACGACGACGGTCCAGGTCTTCGTGGCCTCGTCGTAGGTGGCGCTCTTCGCGGTGGTGGAACCCCAGTAGTTGAGCTCCATGACCCGCGTGTACATCTCGAGCCAGTCGCCGATCTTGTCCTTCGGCGAGAACACCGGCCAGTTGTCGGGGAACGGGATGTAGGGCAGGTGGTCGTACCAGACCGGGTCGTGCAGGGCGAGGGACTTGTAGCGCTTGCGCCAGGAGTCGCCGGGCCGCTCGTTGCGCTCGATGATGATCGTCGGGACGCCGAGCTGGCGCAGCCGCGCGCCGAGCGCGATACCGCCCTGCCCGCCGCCGACGATCACGACCTCGGGCTGCACCGTGTAGCCCAGCTCGGTGGCCTCCTGCTCCCGGCTCTCGGCCCAGGTGACGCGGTCGCGGAAGGCGCCGTGCTGCACGCCGTTCGACCGCCGCACGCCGGCGGGCTCCTCGTGACCCTTGAGCTCGTCGAGCGTCGTGAGCAGCGTGAACGCCTTGCCCTCGATGAGCCGCAACAGGCCGCTGCCCCTGCCGACCTTCGTCTCGAACGCGATCCACGCGGTGATCACGCCGTCGGCCTCGGCGGGCTCCTCGGTGGCGCGGAAGCCGGCGGGCTCGACGTCGTCGAGCGTGGCGCGCAACATGTCCGCGACGCCGGCGGGTCCTTCCACGGTGGTGATGTTCCACGTGAAGGAGACGATGTCGCGCCAGAAGCTCTCGTCGGCGAAGAGTGCTGCGGCGGCGTCGACGTCGCGCGCGGTGAGGGCCTTCTGGAACGCGGTGAGCCACTGGTCTGTCGCAGTGGCGGCGGGGCTGGCTGACAGCTCGACGGACTGGGTCACTCGTTGGCCTCCCTGCCAAGAGACGTCGTCGTCCGGGCCATTCAAACAGTGCGCGGCCGGGTGCGACACCTCGCCGGACGGGCAGGATCCGTCGTCGCCGGCGGTCGACCGACGTGGCTCGTCTGCCGGTTCACCCGCACCGGCCGGCACGACGGGCCGTTCCTGGGCGTGCCCCCGACCGGCGTCGAGATCGCCCTGCCCGGGATCACGGCCCTGCGATTCCGCGACGGGCGCTGCGTCGAACGATGGTCGGCGGCCGACATGCTGGGCGTCCTCGTCCAGGTCGGCGCCGTGCCCGCGCCCGTCTGAGGGTCGCCGGCCGGTACCGCCTGTCCCGCGGAGTGTCGTCCCGGCACCGTTGCCCGGCGCCGTGCGGGTGAGCATGCTGGTCCGTCCGCGCCGTGAGGACAGGAGCCCGGATGCCCGAGTTCGGCTACCCGCCCGCCAGCACGCCCGCCGTCGCGATGGTCGGCGGGAAGGGCCTCGTCCAGTACGACCTCTCCGAGTCCGAGTGGAACGCCGCCTTCGACCGGATGCGCGGCTCGAACTGGATGCTCGTCGACCTGGCCGTCGCGGCGGCGGGCAGCGCCACCCGCTACGCGGCCCGCTGGGAACGGCTGACCTCGCCGCGGCCGCGGTCGACGCGCTGGACGATCCCCTGGGCCGACTACCCGCGTGTGTACGAGACCGACCTGGCCGCAGGCTTCAGACCCGTCGTCGTGCGGCCCTACAACGTCGGCACCGAGCTGTGGGTCGCGGCGATCTGGGAGAAGGCGGCTCACCGCGGCCACCACTGGAAGCGCGGCGTGCCGGTGGCCGACCTCGCCGCGCACGTCGCGACGGTGCGGGCGGGCGGCGGGCGGATCGTCGACCTCGCCGCCTACACGCGCTACGACGCCGAGTCCGACACCTGGACGTCCTACGTGTCCTCGATCTGGATGGACGCTCCCGACGGGCACGAGTGGCAGGTGACCGGTCCGGAGGGCGGCAGCGCGTCCCAGGCAACGTTCGAGCGGTTGACGGCCGAGGGCTGGGCACCGGTCCAGGCCACCGCGTACAACCACGCCGACGGCTCGACCCGCCGGTTCCTGACGCGGTGGGAGCGCGACGCGGACCGCACGTTCGTCGCGCGGCGCTCGCTCGACACGGGCGGGTTCGGCGCCGAGCTCGCCGCCGACGCCGACCAGGCGCTGCGCCTCTCGACGTTCGGCGGCTACGCGGCCTACCGGGACGCCGCGGCGAGCCCGCGGTTCAGCCCCGTCCTGGTGCGGCGCGACCCCGGCACCGTCGTCCCGGGCCTGGTCGCGGAGTTCGCCAGGGACTACGACGTGCCGGCCGTGTCGCTCGCCGTCGCGCGGCACGGCCTGCTCTGCCACACCCACGGTCACGGCGACGCGGACGTCAGCACGGGCGCACCGGTCACGGGGTCCACGTCGTTCCGGATCGCGAGCGTGTCCAAACCGATCACGGCGACGGCGGTGATGAGGCTGGTCGACCGGGGCGAGTTGACGTTGCAGGACAAGCCGTTCGCGACCGGCGGGGTGCTCGCCGATCTCGCCACGTCCGCCTCCGACGCGCGGGTCCGCGACATCACCGTCGCGCACCTGCTGCGCCATCTCGCCGGAGGCTGGGCCCACGACGACCAGGACCCGATGTTCCGGCAGCCGGACCTGGACGCGACGAAGCTCGTCGCCTGGGTGCTGGAGAACCGGCGGCTCGACCACGCCCCCGGCGCGGCGTACGCCTACTCGAACTTCGGTTACTGCGTACTGGGCCGGGTGATCGAGCGGGTGACCGGCACGTCGTACCAGCAGCACGTCCGCGACGGCCTGCTCGCGGAGTGCGGCGTGACCGGCCTGCGGATCGCGGGGAACACCCTCGGGCAGCGGGCCCGCGACGAGGTCGTCTACTTCGACCAGGACGGCGACGATCCGTACGGCATGCAGGTGAGCCGGATGGACGCGCACGGGGGCTGGCGCGGAAACGTCGTCGACCTGGTGCGGTTCGGGGTCCGCGTCGACAGCCGGTCGATGTACCCGCAGGTGCTCGACCAGGAGTCGATCACGTGGATGACGATGCCCTCGGGCCTCGCGGGGTCGCACGGCTACGCGGCCGGGTGGGCCGTCGAGGAGGGCAACTGGTCGCACAACGGGAGCCTCCCGGGCACGAGCAGCCTGCTGACCCGGACCGACGACGGCTTCTGGTGCGCCGTCCTCGCGAACACCCGGCACGACGACCCCGACGACCCGTCCCGCGGCACGGCGGCCGGGCTGTCCACGCTCATGTCGACGATCCGCGACTGCGTCGATGTCTGGCCCCGCGGCCTCCTGCTCGGCCCGCTGTCTCCCGAGATGCCCGATTCTCCTTGACGTATTCCGATATGGGTATACGATCGGGTCATGGCACGGGCAGCGACCACCAGCGACGCGTTCAACGCGGTGGCCGAGCCGAGGCGGCGGGAGATTCTCGACCTCCTCGTGCGCGGCGAGCTCGCGGTGACCGACATCGTCGAGCGGCTGGGCGTGGCACAGCCGTTGGTGTCCAAGCACCTGCGGGTGCTGCGGGAGGTCGGCCTCGTCGAGGTTCGTGACGACGGGCGACGCCGGCTCTACCGGCTCGACGCCGTGCCGCTCAAGCCGATCCACGACTGGGTGCGCGGCTTCGAGCAGCTCTGGTCGGAGCGGTTCGACCGGATGGACGTCGTACTCGAGGAACTGATGGAGGCGGAGAAAGATGACGAACAACGCGACGGCGACGAGCCGGCACAGCGCGACCGTGACCCTGCAGGGCGACCGGAACATCGTGATCACCCGTGAGTTCGCCGCGCCGCGGCACCTCGTGTGGAAGGCCTACACCACGCCGGAGCTGATCAAGCGGTGGTGGTGCGGCGAGCGCGGCGAGGTGACCCTCGCCGAGGTCGACCTGCGGGTCGGCGGGACGTGGCGCTACGTGATGATCGCCGACGGCGGCTTCGAGGTCGGGTTCCACGGCGAGTACCGCGAGATCGAGACGAACGAGAAGCTCGTCATGACCGAGGTGTTCGAGGGGATGCCCGACGGCGAGGCACTCGACACCGTCACGTTCACCGAGGCCGACGGCCGGACGACGCTGACGATGCTCGTCGAGCACACCGTGCCCGAGCACCGCGACGCGCACATCGGCTCGGGGATGGAGGACGGCATGCAGGAGGCCATGGACCGCCTCGAGCAGGTCGCGGTCTCCCTCGCCTGAACGGTTCGGGGGCTACCCGGCGAGTCGCTTGGCGGGGTCGACGGGCGCGGCGCCGCCCGCGACGAGCGCGTCCGACCAGCGGTGGAGTTCCGCGGTGACCATCGGCAGGTCGTCGCCGATCGCGTCGACGACCGACTGCTGCATCGCGTCGGTCTGCTCCTCGAGACCGTGCCGGTAGTCCGACCCCGCGACGGTGAGACCGCCGGCGTCGTCGACGAGGCCGCGGGCGCGCAGCCTACCGACGGCCGCGTCCATCTTCTCGGCGCTCCAGCCGCGGGTCGCGGTGTACTCCAGCAGCGGGTAGCCGCAGTACAGCTCGGTGAGGACGTTCATCTCGACGGGATCGAGCCCTGCGACGGCGCAGACCGCGAGATGGGAGTCGCTACGGTGCTCGCGCAGCTGGTTGCAGGCGTGCACCAGCTTCGCGAGGACGTCGTCGGGCCAGGGCTCGGCGCGCAGGCCGGCGAACAGTGGCCGCGAGGTGGCGTCGGCGGCGTCCAGACCTCGGCGGAGCGCGTCGAGGACGGCGCCGGCCCGCGCGTCGAGGTCGTCCTCGTCCGCGAGGACGCGGCGCAGGGTCGCGCCTGGTGCGGTCGTGCGCACGCGCACGACGTCGGCACGGCTGATGGCCGCGAGGCCGGCCAGGTACTGCGGGGCGATCAGGTCGTAGGCGAAGACGCCCATCGCGGTCACCGCGACGAGCGGCGCGGGCTCCCCGAGCGGCGCGGTGCGCTGCCGGACGTAGGCGACGAAGAAGTCGTCGAGACCGTGCGCGGCATAGCCCTCCGCACTCTCCGCCGACCAGATCGCCTGCGTCGCAAGGGGTTCGAACGCGTCACGCAGTGCCCGGGCCGGGCCGGCGGCGGCTGTGGCGCGGGCCGCGGGGCGCTCGCGGTCGGGGGCGGCGAAGAACAGGTCGCGCATGGTCGCGTAGTCCACCGAGGGCACCTCTCCGTGCGGGTCGCCCTCGATCGTCGTGCACCGGCCGCGACCTCGCCACCGCGTCCCGGTCCGGCGCGTCCGTCCCGGCGCAGGCCCACAGGCTTGCCACCCCTTATGGCAAGTTGCCATACTGCAATCTGCATCAGGGGGTGACGTCGTGGAGCTGGGTCGCTCGGACCGGGATCTGCCGGCACTCACCGTGCTCGGCCTGCTCACCCTCGGGCCACGGCACACCTACGAGATGCACCGGATGATGATCGACTACCACAAGGACTTCGTCACCGGGCTTCCGCGCAGCATGTACCACGCCGTCGAACGGCTGCTGCGCGACGGGCACATCCGCGTCGTCGAGACCGTCCGCGAGGGGGGGCGCCCCGAACGCACGGTCTACGACCTCACCGACGACGGCCGTGCCTCGCTCGCCGCGCGCATCCGTCGGCTGCTCGCGGTACCGGACAACGACGCCGCCCTCTTCGTCGCAGCCCTGTCGTTCATCGGGTGCCTGCCGGTACCCGAAGCCGTCGACGCGCTGCACGAACGCCTCGGAGCGCTCGACGCGAGCCGCAGGACGGTGGCGCAGTCCCTCGACGCGACGCGCGGCGTCCTGCCGCGCATCCTGCTGGTCGAGGCGGAGTTCACACTGGCCCGCGTCACCGCCGAGCACGAGTTCGTCACGGGTCTCGTCGCCGATCTGGCCTCCGGCGCGCTCGATCCCACGGAGGTGGGCGACATGCCGAGCCGCCCCTGACGCACCGGGTGGCGGGCGCGGCAACGCCCGCCACCCGGGTGGAACCGCAGTACACCGCGGCCCCGGAACAGCACCGGCAAGCCTAGGGGGCATCCCCCAGCGCCGCGGTGGTTCTCCTTCGGCTCCCGAAAGGATCACCGATGTCCGCAGCACCACGAACTCCCGTCGAGATCGACGCGTCCGGCACCGACGCCGAGATCGTCGCCGTCCTCACCCGGCTCGCCGCCGCCTGGAGGGCCGCCGACGCCGCCGCCTACGGTGCCGAGTTCACCGAGGACGCGACCTACGTCGTGTTCAACGGCATCGTCCTGCGCGGTCGCGCCGCGATCGCCGACGCCCACGCCATGCTGTGGAAGGGACCGCTCGCGGGCTCCCGCATGGACCCGCCCCGGACCGAGGACCTCACCGTCCGCAGGCTGCGGCCCGACGTCGCGCACGTCGTCGTCGAAGCGGGGGGTGTGACCCTGGACGGGCAGCAGAGCGGGGCGACCGATCGCGCGTCGACCGTGTCGTTCGTGTTCGTCCACGACGACGACGTCTGGCGCATCGCCGCGTTCCAGAACACCCGTCGGACGCAGTGATCCGCTGACGGCGGCGCCGTGCCACGTCGGGTCGACGTCGTCGCCAGGCGGGTCATGACGTCCGTGGTGGCAAGCGTCGTCGCTCTCCGATCCGCGGGGATGGACCGGGGTTTCGACCACCGGCGGCCGCCCGCGCCCATGACGGGAACTACGTACTCCGCGGGCCAGGGGCGCCCGCGGCAGCCCGATCGTCTCGGCGCGCCGCACGGTCCACCCCGGCGAGCAGCCGCTGCACGCTGCGCCGCGAACGTCCGCCCGCCGCCGGGGCCCATGGTCAGCGGCAACGTCATCTGCGCCCGGACCCCGCCCCAGGCACGTCCACGCTCGCGGAACTCCGCCATGACGGCCTCGTCGGCGACGGCGGCGGGGACTCGCAGACCTGCATCGCGCGGATGTCCCCCGTCGCGGCGCAGTACCGCAGGAGGGGATGCCGCGTCGGCGCCACGTTCGTCGCGTGGTGCAGCATCTCGGCGCGGTAGGGCGCGAAGTACTCCGGCGGCCGGCCCTCGTCGACGCTCTCGCCGTCGAGGTCGTGCCCCCAGTACGAGCAGCCCGCGGCGGCGAGCATCTCGACGAGCAGCCATCCGATCCGCTCGGTCGGCAGCCGGGTGGTCGGCGCACGGAGCAGGTCGGCGACCAGGTCCGGCCAGTCCCCGTCGTCCCCCCGCGCGAGGGCCCCATCGCCGCCTCCCGGCGGGTCATCGTGCTCGCACGATGCGGACATCCGGCAGAAACGGCACCGAACGCACCCGGTCGACGGCGGCAGTCCGTCCCTAGGTGGCGCCGCCGCCGGCGGCGACGGCCAGGTCGGCCGCCAGCTCGGGATGGTGTCGCTCGGCGACCTCGGGGTGCGACCGGAACCAGCCCTTCAGGGCGTTGTCGCCGAAGCGCGGGAGCAGCGCGTTGTGCGCGGTCTCGGTGACACCGGGCGCGTGCGCCGCGAGCTCGGGTGTCAACGGGACGGCGTGCAGCGTCGCGTCGAGCCGCGGGGACCAGAAGAACCCGGCCGACTGCCGCGTCGTCCCGGGAGCGCACGGCAGGACGCGGTGGACCGTCGACACCAGGTAGCCGTGGGTCGCCACCTCGAGCATCTCGCCCACGTTGACGACGAGCGCGCCGTCGAGCGGCGGGACGTCGACCCATTCGGTCGCCCGCGGCGGGCGGGCCTGCAGGCCACCGGTCCCGTCCTGCAGCAGCAGGGTGAGGAAGCCCCAGTCGGCGTGCGGGCCGACGCCCTGGGCATCGGGACCGTCGGACTCCGAGCCGACATAGCGGATGAGCTTGCCGAACCAGTGCGGGGTGTCGGCGAAGGCGTCGTCGAACTGGTCCTCGGGCAGCCCGAGCGACGCCGCGACGGCCCGGGTCAGGTCGGTCGCGACGCGGCAGAGCAGGTCGGCCCAGGCCAGCACGACGGTCCGCAGCTGCGGCAGTGCCTCGTCGGGCCACTGGTTCGGGCCCTCGAGCAACCGGTACGGCGCGTCCCATTCGGTGCGCGGCCGGGCGGGCAGCTCAGGGCCGTAATCGAGCTGCTCACGGGCGTCGGGACGGCCGGCGGTGATCTCGTGGCCGAGCCGGGTGTAGCCGCGGAAGTGCGGGGACCGCCGGTTGTCGAGCGCGAGGCGCTGCTCGGGCGGGAGCTGGAAGAACCGCTGCACGACGGCGGCGAACTCCTCGACCTGGCCCGGAGCGGCGCCGTAGTCGGTGAGCTGCAGGAACCCGACCTCGTGCAGTGCGGCACGGAGGGCGTCGAGGAACTCCGGGTCGAAGGAACCGTCGGCGCGGCGCGCCCGGTCGAAGGCCAGCACCGGGATGTCCATGTCGTCGACACTAGGTCGGCCCCGGGGCCCCGGCCAGGGGCGGGCTCAGGCCGCCCGGTCGAGGCGGAGCGGGTCGCGCGCGGCGTCGGCGGCGAGCCTGCCCGCCCATCGCCTGCGCGCCGCGTCGAGGCGGTCGAGCGCCGGGACGAGGTCGGAGTCCGGCTCGGCGGCGACGGCACCGGCCAGCGTGTCCGGCCGGGCCTCGCGCAGCCGCGTCCCCAGCGGGCCGCACGCCGCGGCGAACCGCTCGTACCGCGCCGATCGGACGTCGCCGGCCAGCGGAATCGCCACGACGCGGGACAGCATGGTGGCACGGCCGAACGTCGTCGTGGCGTGCGCGACCAGCTCGGCGGCCTCGGCCGGGCGCCCGTCGCCGACGGCCAGCGTCGCCGCGCGCACGTCGTCGGCGAGGACGGTGAAGAGCATCTCCCGGGCCTGCAGGACGCGGACGAGCGCGTACCCGTCGTGGCCCGCCGTGACCGGATGGACGGTCCGGGCGAACCACGGCGCGGCGGGGCCGTCCGGGAACGCGGGCAGGTCCACGTCGGCGAGCCGGGTTCCGGTCGCGACGGCCACGAACCGCAGCGCGTGCCGGACCCGGCGCCGGCGCAGCGCCGGGTCACCGCCCTCGGCGGCGCGTTTGTGGGCGACGACGTCGGCGACCAGCAGGGTGGCCAGCCGCTCCGCGGAGAGCGCGGCCGCGGTCCGGACCCGCTCCAGCAGCGGCAGCCCGAGGTGCGTGTCGGACGCGGCGAGGACCCCGTCGAGGTAGTCGGCGAGGAACGGGTCGCGGGTGTCGTCCCGTTCGACGGCGAGCCGGGCGAGCAGCTCGGCCGGTAGACCGCCGGTCCCGAGCCTTCCCACGAGGTCGTGGAGCTCGGCCGGGTCGTTCCCGGGGTCGGTCTCCGGTTCGGCGTGCGGCATCGGGCACCGTCCGTTTCGTCGCAGTGGTCGTGTCTCACGCCCACGGTGGTCCGGTCGCGGCGCCGGATCGATCGGGCAGGCCCCCGCCGTCGGGGGGACAGCCCCACTCCGACCCCACGCTCCTCGTGAGTGGCGATGGTCGCCCGGACGACCATCGCCGCTCACGGGTCACGCGAAGCGCACGTCCACCGCCATCGGGCGGACCAGCGAGAGGTAGACCGGGCAGCGCTCGGTCCAGGCCCGGCGCATGGCGTCGACCCGGTCGACGGGACTCTGCGAGGAGACGGTGATCTCGATCGAGATGCCGGTCAGCTCGGGATCGGTGCCGTCGACGCCCAGCAGCGCGGCGAGGCTGCTCTCGCAGCGCGCGGTGGCCGACAGCTCGTCGATCTCGACGCCGAACTGGGGCGCGAGCGTCGAGGAGATGAACGTGACCGCGCAACCGGCCAGCGCGCCGAGCAGGTAGGCCGTCGGGCTCGGCGCCGCGCCCCCGCCGCCGACCGCGGGCGGCAGGTCGCACTCGAAGTTGAAGGGGCCGGTGGACAGCCGGGTGTGTCCGTTGGCGGCGGTCGCGGTGACGGCGGGCGTGATGCGGCCGGTGCCGGGGTCGGCGGTGAACTTCTCGACGGACTCGGTGAGGACCGACATTCGGGATACCCCCTGGTGAGATGCGGTGTGAACGCGTCCGACGCTAGGGGCGCGGCGGGCGGGGCGGATGCGCGTCAGCACGCAATCCGGTGGCCGGCCGGGGTCGCGTACGCGTAGGTCAGCGCGCGGCGAGCAGCGCGGCGACCGCGGCGGCGCGCGCGGAGCGACCCGAGACACCGAGCTTCAGGTAGACGTTCTGCAGGTGCCGCTCCACCGTCCGCGGGCTGAGGCTCAGCGCGGCGGCGATGGCGTCGTTGTCGTTCCCGGCAGCCGCGAGCCGCAGGACGTCGCGCTCGCGCGCCGTGAGCGTCCGGACGGCCTCCGCCACGTCGGGACGCGCGGGGGCGGGCGCGACGAAGTCCGTCACCTCGCGCAGGAAGATCGGCCACGCGGGTTCGTCGGCGAGCAGGATGTGGTTCTCGCTCTCCAGCGCGACGAGCCGGGCGCCTGGGATGCTCGCGGCCAGCTCGCGGGCGTCGGCGAAGTCGGTGAGCCGGTCGCCGCGGGACTGGATCACCAGCGTCGGCAGGTCCAGGCCGGGCAGCAGGGGACGGACGTCGACGTCGTAGCGGGCGCGGCGCGCGGCGACGCAGTTCTCGGCGGAGGTCGCCATCTTCTGCAGGTCGTCGAGCCAGGCCATTTGTTCGGGCGTCGCGCCGGGGATCATCAGGCTGGTGAACACCCGCCGGAACTCGCTCTCCGGGCGGGCCCAGCCGACGCGGATCAGGTGCAGGAACGCCTCCTCCATCTCGGCGTCCTGCTCGTCGACGATCGTCGCGGGGCTGCAGCTGGACAGGATCAGCCGGTCGACGCGCTCGGGATGGCGCGCGACGTAGGCGATGGCGACCGGACCGCCCTGGGCCATGCCCAGCAACGTGAACCGGTCGAACCCGGCGTCGTCGACGACCGCCTCCAGGTCGGCGATGCGGGCCTCGAACGAGAAGTCGTCGACGTCCCAGTCCGACAAGCCGAACCCGCGCTCGTCGTAGCGCAGGGTGGTCGTGGACCGGCCGAGTCCTTCGACGAAGTGCCGCCACACCGGGCTCTGCCAGTCGTACTGCAGGTGCGAGAGCCAGCACGTGTTGATGACCAGCGGCGGCCCCTCGCCGTAGCGGGCGTGGGCGATCTTCACGCCGTCGGGGGAACGGCAGAAGCGCACCTGCTGCGGGGCCGGCGCGACGCTCATCGGTGGAAAGCTACCCGGATCCGGATGATTCGGACGAGTCTCCGCGGGCGCACGACGGACCCCGCGGTCAGGCGGTGTCCGCGCGACGCAGCAGCGTCGGGCGCGCACGTCCCTCGCGCCGCGGGGACAGCACGGCGCGGCGCGCCCGCCACGACAGCAGCGAGCGGTCCGACATCCCGCTGAGGATCGACGCGACGCTGAGGAACGACGCCACCGACATGACCGAGAGGAACGAGCCGGCCGAGCCGATGGACAGGATCGAGCCCGTCGAACCGATCGACAGGATCGACCCGCTGCTGCCGATGGACAGGATCGAGCCCGTGCTGCCGATCGAGAGCAGCGACCCGTCGCGTTCACCCATCCCCGGAGTGTGCCGCGCCGCGGCCGGGTGGATCCAGCCCGAGAAGTCCCGCCACGCGGCATATGTCGACGGCGCCTTCGCGGATCGTCACGGATCGGTGCGCCACGGGCTCGCGTCCGGCGTCGACGCGACGGATGCTGGGAGGACGCGACGAGGGCGCCGGGGGTGCGGCGCCCGGGACCGCACCGCCCGGCGGAAGGTGACGCCCGTGCCCACACCGATCGTGGACGCGAACGTCCACGCCGTCGTCCCGTCGGTGACCGCGCTGCTGCCGTACCTCCCGGCGTTCTGGCGCGAGCAGGTCGCGACGACCGCGTTCCGCGGCGCACCGGAGTCGGCGTGGCCGCCGGGGATGCCGATGTCGCGGCACCCCGACGCGCGGGTCCCCGCCTCCGGCCCGCCGGGCAGCGACCTCGCCCTGCTGCGTGAACAGGTCCTCGACCTGCCCGGGATCGAGTCGGCGGTCCTGCAGTGCGCCTACGCGATCGAGTCCATCCGCAACCCCGACGGCGCGGCCGCGGTGGCGGCGGCGGTCAACGACTGGCTCGTCGCCGAGTGGCTGGAGCCCGAGCCGCGACTGCGCGCGTCGATGGTCGTGCCGAGCCACACCCCCGGGGCGGCGGTGGCCGAGATCGAGCGCGTCGGCGACCATCCCGGGTTCGTCCAGGTGTTCCTGCCGATCCGCTCGGCGATGCCCTACGGCCGCCGCGAGTACCACCCGCTGCACGCGGCGGCGGCCGAGCGCGGGCTCGTCGTCGGTCTCGGGTACGGCGGCCTCACCGGCAACGCGCCGACCGGCGTGGGCTGGCCGACGTACCTGGTCGAGGAGTTCGTCGGCATGGCCGCCGTCGCGCAGTCGCAGCTCATGAGCCTGGTCGTCGAGGGAGTGTTCGACGCGGTGCCTGCGCTGCGCGCGGTCGTCGTCGAGGCCGGGTTCACCTGGCTGCCCGCGATGCTGTGGCGGCTGGACAAGAACTGGAAGGGGCTGCGCCGCGAGGTGCCGTGGCTGCGACGCGCGCCGTCGGAGTACGTCCGCGAGCACGTCCGGTTCACCACCGGCCCGGCCGACGCGCCGGCCGCGGGCCTGCGCCACGTCCTCGACGACATGTGGGGCGCCGAACTGCTGCTCTACGGCTCGGGCTACCCGCACGACGTCGTCGCGGATCCGCGGGCAGCGGTCCCGGCCCACTTCACCGACGAGGAGGCGACGGCGATGCTGTCCGGCACCGCGCGAGAGCTCTACGGGCTCGGCTCACCGGCGGGTGCGCGGTGACGGCGCTGGAGGAGCGGCCCGCGGCCCCGGCGCGCACCACGTGGATCGACTGCGACGTCCACATCGCCATGCCGTCACCGGCCGCGCTGCGGGAGAACCTGCCCGAGGAGTGGCGGGAGCGCCACGACCGCTACGGCGGCAACCCCTTCCACGCCTCGCTCTACCCGCGGATGGCGCTCGGCGCGGCCCGCACCGACGCCTGGCCGCCCGACGGCTCGGCGCCCGGGTCGAGCCTGCCGTTCCTGCGCGAGCAGCTGCTCGACCGCTGGGCCATCGAGTACGCGGTCCTCGGCCCGATCGTGCGGCCCGACCAGGCCGGGATGCGCAACCCCGGGTACGCCGCCGCGCTCGCCCGCGCCACCAACGACTGGGTCGTGCGCGAGTGGCTCGACCCGGACCCGCGGCTGCGCAGCTCGATCGTCGTCCCCGTCGAGGACACCGAGTACGCCGTCGCCGAGATCGAGCGGGTCGCGGGCGACCCGCGGTTCGTGCAGGTGTACCTGCAGATCAAGACGTCGGCCCCGTTGGGGAACCGGCGCTACTGGCCGATCTACGAGGCGGCGGCGGCGCACGACCTGCCCGTCAGCATCCATTTCGGCGGCGTCGGCGGACACCCGAGCACCGCGGCGGGCTGGGCGTCGTACTACCTGGAGGACCACGCGGGCAACGCCCAGACCTTCCAGCACCAGCTGGTGAGCCTCGTGTGCTCGGGCGTCCTCGAGCGGCTGCCGGACCTGCGGATCGTGCTCATCGAGGGCGGGGTCGCCTGGGCACCGGCGCTGGTGTGGCGGCTCGACGCGGCGTTCGAACGGATGCACGACGAGGTGCCGCACCTGACCAGGCGGCCGTCGGAGTACGTCGCCGACCACGTCTGGTTCACGACTCAGCCGGTCGAGGAACCGCCCGACCCGCGCAGCCTCGCCCGGGTGTTCGACGACCTGCCCTGCCTGCGCGACCGCGTCATGTACTCCAGCGACTACCCGCACTGGGACTTCGACGCGCCCGACCAGGTCCTGCGCACCGTGCCGCTGGACGCGGCGCTGCGCGCGAAGATCATGACCGGGAACGCCCGCGAGCTGTACCGGCTGCCGCGATGACCCGGCACGTCGTCGCCAGGGTCGGCGACGTCCCGCCCGGGTCCAGGGTGCTGGTCACCCTCGACGGCCGGGAGATCGGCGTCTTCAACGTCGACGGCGAGTTCTTCGCCGTCCGCAACCGCTGCCCGCACCAGGCGGGCCCGCTGTGCGAGGGCATCCTGACCCGGCCGGTGTCCTCGACGCGCCCGGGCGAGTACGCGTTCACCGAGGAGGGCGGCATCCTGCGCTGCCCGTGGCACCAGTGGGAGTTCGACCTCGCGACGGGTCGCTCGTGGTGCGATCCCGACCGCGTGCGCGTGCGGTCCTACCCGGTGGTCGTCGAGCGCGGCGGCGCCGACGTCCGCGTCCCCGGCCCCTATACGGCCGAGACGTTCCCGGTGGCGGTCGAGGACGAGTACGTCGTCGTCGACCTCGGCGGCCGCCTGCCGTCCTAGACTCCGGTGGCGTGGGAGCACCGCAGGTCCGGGTACCGGGGGACGTCCTGGTGCACCTGCGCCGGGCGCGCGACCACATCGACCGGCACTACACCGAGCCGCTGGATCTCGAGGCCGTCGCGGCCGTGGCGGGCATCAGCAAGTACCACTTCCAGCGGCTGTTCACCGCGGCCTACGGCCTGTCCCCCGCGGCCCACCTGTCGCAGCGACGCGTCGAGCGGGCCCAGGACCTGTTGCGCGCCACCAACCTCACCGTCACCGAGGTGTGCCATGCGGTGGGCTTCTCGAGCCTGGGGTCGTTCAGCAGCCGGTTCCGCGAGATCGTCGGCGAGACGCCGAAGGAGTTCCAGCGGCGCTGGGCGGAGACGGGCGCGCCGCACGTCCCGGGCTGCTGGGTGTTCATGTGGGGGCTCGCGGAGCGGAGGTCGCCAGGCTCCGCAATCCAGGAGAAGCCCGCCGACCCGTCGGGCTCCTAGCCTTGACCGCATGATCACGAACATCTCCATCACCAGCGTCTTCGTCAAGGACGTCGACGAGTCCAAGGCCTTCTACATCGACGTGCTCGGCTTCGAGGAGCACACCGACATCACCATCGGCGACGGCTATCGGTGGTGCACGGTCAAGCACCCCAACCAGCCCGAGCTGCAGGTGCACCTGACGGTCCCCGGGCCGCCGTTCTCGCCCGAGATGGTCGACGCGATCAACCGCTCGCTCGACGGCGGCGGCATGAACGGGCTGGGCATGAACGTCGACGACTGCCGCAAGACCTACGAGGACCTGGTGTCCAAGGGCGTGCAGTTCGTCAACCCGCCCGAGGAGCGCCCGTACGGCGTCGAGGCGGTGGCCCGTGACAACTCCGGGAACTGGATGGTCCTCGTCGAGCCGCGCGCGTTCACCCCCGCCGACTTCGACTGATCGTCGGGGCCGATCTGCCGGGAGGTGTCCGGGACCACTGTCGTCGGCGGCCGTCGGGGAGGATGCTGGGGAGACCGCCGCCACCGCCCTCGGGAGCGCTGCTGCGGGATGGGTGATCCCCTTCCGAGCGTTGGACGTGGTGGTAGGCCCACGACGGAAGGAACCCGGACATGAGCCAGACCGAGAAGGCGATCCTCGCCGGAGGGTGCTTCTGGGGAATGCAGGACCTGATCCGCCGCCGACCCGGCGTCGTCACGACGCGCGTCGGCTACACCGGTGGCGACGTCCCCAACGCCACCTACCGCAACCACGGCACGCACGCCGAGGCCATCGAGATCGTCTACGACCCGGCCGACACGAGCTACCGCGAGATCCTCGAGTTCTTCTTCCAGATCCACGACCCGACCACGAAGAACCGGCAGGGCAACGACATCGGCACGTCCTACCGGTCGGCGATCTACTACATGAACGACGAGCAGCGCGACATCGCCCTGGACACCATCGCCGACGTCGAGGCGTCGGGGCTGTGGCCCGGCAAGGTCGTGACCGAGGTGGAGCCGGCGGGCCCGTTCTGGGAGGCCGAGCCCGAGCACCAGGACTACCTGGAGCGCTACCCCAACGGCTACACCTGCCACTTCCCGCGGCCGGGCTGGGTGCTGCCCAAGCGCGACGCCAGCGCGACCGCCTGACCCCGTCGACCCGACGCGGCCGTCCTGCCACGTGCAGGGCGGCCGCGGCGTGCGTCAGGCCGGGTGGGGCGCCAGCTCGGCGGTGTGCCGGTGGCGGTGCGGCGGTCCGGCGTGGATCTGCACCGCGTAGACCACCCACCCCACGACCGACAGCCCGAGCCACGTGATCAGCCGGTACACCAGGACGGTCGCCGCCGCGGGGCCCGCCCCGACGCCCGCGGCGAGGAGCGTGCCCAGCAGCCCGGCCTCGGCGAGCCCGGCGCCGCCGGGGAGGATCTGCAGCGCGATGCTCGCCTGCACCGCGAGGAACCCCAGCGCCAGCCCCGACCACGCGACCGGGATGCCGACGGCCATGGCCGCCGCGGTGAGCGCCAGGTAGTCGAGGCCCCAGCTCAGCGTCGCGAGCCCGATCAGCACGACCCACTGCAGCGGCGTCGGACGCAGGATGCCGATCCGTGCGGTGATCCGGTCGGCGACCGCACCCGGGTCGAGCGCCCACGCGCCGCGGCAGTGGTGGCACAGCCACGGCAGCCGCCGTCCGACGTGCAGCAACCCGGTGAGCGCCCGGCGCAGCACCACCGGCCGGGTGACGACGACCCACAGCAGCGCCGAGCCGCCCGCGACGACGAGCCCCAGCACGACCGCGAGCCACACCGGCAGCCAGCCGGCCGCGCCCGCGACGACCATCGCGAGGCCGATCAGCACGATCGTCGACAACGCGCCGGGGAGCACCACCGACCACGACGCGAGGGTGGCGTCGACGCCGCGGCGGCGCAGCCGGGTGATCGAGTAGGCCATCGACCCCGCGCCGCCGACGACCGGCACCGTGTTGGAGATCGCGTTCTCCGCGAACGTGATCGCCTGCATCGTGCCGATCCCGATGGGGGCTCCCGCGACGACCAGCAACCGCCGGTGCAGCTCCCCGTACGTCGCGAGCGCGACCAGGGCCAGCAACGCGCAGATCCCGGTCCAGGTCCAGCTGAGGTCGGCGAGCGCGGTGCCGGCCTCGTCGGCCGAACGCAGCAGGTCGGGCGCCTGCCACGCGAGCCAGCCCAGTGCCGCGAGGACCAGCGCCCAGTGCGCGATCGACTTCGCGTGCGCCCGGACCGGGCCCAGCGCGGACCGCAGTCCAGTACCTGCGGTCATGTCTGTCCTCACGGTCGCCGTCGGGTCTCGGACTTCCACGGTCGTCCCGCGAGCGCGCTTCTGCAAGCCTCCCGGCGGTACCGGGCGCTCAGGAACGCCGGGCGCGGACGAGCAGGACGATCGCGAACGCCACCAGCCACAGGCTCCACAGCACGTAGCCGGCGAAGTTGGCGAGATCGACGAGCGGCAGCCCGACCGGCGAGAACACCCCGACGAACACCAGCACCGCCGAGGCCGCGCCGAGCGCGACGAACCAGCGACCCGCGAAGCGCGTCCCGAGCGCGACGAGCACCAGCCCGGTCCACAGCGCCGTGAGCAGGTAGCCGCCGGTCTCGCCGACGACCGTGCCGAGCACGCGGTTGGCCGTCGCGAACGCGTCGACGTCGCCGGAGGCCGCCCAGCCCGGCACGAGCAGCGGCCACCGCAGCAGGCCCACGACCTGCACGACCGCCGCGGCGATCCCGACCGGGACGGCCCACCGCATGGCCCGGGCCGCCGAGAGCCTGCCGACGCCGATCGCGACCGGCGCCAGCAGCGCCGCGCCGAGCGCGAGCGCCAGGAACCACGCGCTCACGGCGCCCTGCGCGGCGCGGAACGCGGCGAGGGCCTCGGCCGCCGGGTGCTCGAGGACGTCCGGATAGTCGAAGACGGCGCCCAGTCCGGTGAAGGCGACGTCGGCGATCACCGCGGCCGCGATCATCGTGACGGCGGTGCCGCGGCAGACGGCCGTCGTCGCACGGGCCGGGCCCGCAGCGGTGAGATCGGTCGGGTTCACGGTGTCCTCCTGGTGGTGGCGCCGGCCGCGATGTGGGCGACCAGCAGGGTCTCGGGGTGCTCGGCCAGGTGGTCCCGGGCGAGCAGGCGGGCGCGGTCGTCGTCGCCCGTGAGGTGCGCACGGGCGATCGCGACGAGCTGGCGGCCGCGCAGGTCGGCGGCGGCCGCGGCGGCCCGGTCGAGCAGCGCGGGCCACCCGGGACCGACGAGCGCCGTCGCGACGAGGACGGTCACGTCCTCGCTGGTCGCGGACAGGGCCCGGAGCTCGCCGATCGCCCGGTCGTCGCCCGCGACGAGCCCGCGGACCAGTGCGTCGGTGCGGTCGGCTGCGGTCATGGCGGAACGCTCCCGCGGGCCGCTGACGATCCGCTGACGGTTCCGCTGACGGCGGCGGCCTCCTACGCTCCCGGCGTGCTCACCGTCGCGGTGCTGGGTCGCGTCGAGGTCCGCCGCGACGGCGAGGTGCTGCCCGTCCCCGGCGGTCTGACGTCGGCCCTGCTGGTGCGGCTGGCGCTCGACGCCGGCGCGCCGGTGCGCACCGAGCGGCTGGTGGCCGAGCTGTGGCCGCACGATCCGGCCGCCCGGCCGAACACGCTGCAGGTGAAGGCCTCCCAGCTGCGCCGCGCGCTCGGCGACCCGGCGCTGCTCGTCGGCGACACCGCCGGCTACACCCTCGTCGTCGAGCCGGATGCGGTCGACGCCGTGGTGGCCGAACGGCTCGCCGCGACCGGGTCGGCACTGCTGGCCGCCGGCGATGCCGCCGGGGCCGCGCGCGCCTGCGCGGCCGGGCTCGCGCTGTTCGGGCCGGAGGTGCTCCCCGGCGCCGGGGAGTGGGCGGCGCCGCACCGCGCACGCCTGGAGGAGACCCGGACCCGGCTGGCCGAGGACGGGCTCGCGGCTCGGCTCGCCCAGGGTGAGGCGGGCGAGCTCGTCGGCGAGCTGGAGACGCTGATCGCGGCGAACTCGTTGCGCGAGCGGCTGTGGACGCTGCTCGTGAGGGCGCTCTACCGGGCCGGCCGGCAGTCCGACGCCCTCGCCGCGCACCGCCGCGTCACCCGGCGGCTCGCCGACGAGCTGGGCGTCGACCCGGGCCCGGAGCTGGCGGCCGTCGCGCGGGACGTGCTCGCCCACGACCCGTCGCTCGACCCGGTGCCGCGGCCCCGGGGCAACCTCCCGGCGCTGATGTCACCACTGGTCGGGCGGGCCGACGACCTCGCGGGCCTCGCCGCCGACCTGGCCGGGCAGCGGTTGGTGACACTCGTCGGGCCGGCGGGCGTCGGCAAGACGAGGCTCGCGGTCGAGGCGGCCCGGGTCGCGGGCGGGGCGTGGCTCGTCCGCCTCGACGGGGTGCGGACGGCCGACGGAGTCGCCGCCGCGCTGGCCGACGTCGTTCCCGGTGTCGACGCGGCCGACCCGGCCGCGGGCGTGCGCGGCGCCGGGCACCTCCTGCTGCTCGACACCTGCGAGCACCTGGTCGACGACGTCGCGGCGCTCGTCGCGGACCTGCTCGCCGCCGCGCCCCGGATCCGGGTGCTGGCCACGAGCCGGCGCCGGCTCGGGCTCGACGGCGAGCACGTCCGGCCAGTCGAACCGCTGCCGGAGCCCGACGCCGTCGCGCTGTTCCGGGCCCGGGCCGCCCGGCCCGGCGACGATCCCGCACCCGTCGACGCGCTGTGCCGGGCCCTGGACCGGTTGCCCCTCGCGCTGGAGCTCGCCGCCGCCCGCACCCGGGTGCTGACCGTCCCCGAGATCGTCGCCCGGCTCGACGACCGGTTCGCGCTCCTCACCGATCCCGCCGCCCGCGGCCGCTCGCTGGACGCGGCGCTGGCCTGGTCCTACGACCTGCTCTTCCCCGACGACCAGCGCGGCCTGTGGGCGCTCGCCCGGTTCCCCGACGGCGCGGGCCCCGACGTCGCCGCGCACGTGCTGGCGGCGCTCGGCGTGCCGGCGGCCGCGACGCTGGACGTCGTCGACCGGCTCGTCGAGCGGTCGCTCGCGACTGTCGGCACCGACCGCACCGGCGCCAGCCGCTACCGGCTGCTCGACAGCGTGCGCCTCTTCGCGACGGCCCGCGCCGCGGACGCCGGGCAGGACCGCACCGCGGCGGCCGCGATGACGACCTGGGTCGCCGGGTTCGCCGCGGACGTCGACGCCCGCGTCCGCGGCCCGGGGCAGGCCGGCTGCGTGGGCGCCGTCGCCACCGAGCGGGCGACGGTCGACGCCGCGCTCTTGCACGCCCGCACCCACGACCCGGTCACCGGCCTGGGGATCGTCGCCGACCTCGGCTGGGCCTGGGTGCTGCTGGACGACACCGCGGCCGCCGCCCGGCTGCGCGCGGCCCGGCTCGCGGCCCCCGACGCGCCCGCGGGCCTGCGGGACCGCGCGCTGCTGCTGGAGGCCTGGCACGAGGCGATGTCGGGGGACCTGCGCGCCGCCCGGACCGCGCTCGACGCCGCAGGGCCGGGCACCGTCGACGCCGATCGGGTCGCGGGATTCGTGCTGTTCCAGGAGAACGACCCCGTCGCGTCGCTGCAGGCGTTGCGGCGCAGCCGGTCCGCCGCCGCGGACCGGGGGCTCGCCTGGGAGGAGGGCGCCGCGGCGCTGCTCGCGGCGTTCTCGCACGTCGCGCTCGGGGACGTCGCGGCGGCCCGCACGGCGTGCGAGGAGGCGATCGGCATCGTCGGGCCGCTCGGCGACGCCTGGGGCCTCGCCCACGCCGAGGCCGCGCTCGGCCGCATCGCGCACGCCGAGCACCGCTTCGCCGACGCCGCCGGGCACCACGAGCGCGCCGCCGAGTCCGCCGCCCGGCTCGGCGCGTCGGGTGCCGCGGCGCTGCACCGGGTCCACCTCGGACGCGCCCGGCTCGACGGCGGCGACCCCGCCGCGGCCGACACCCTCCGCCACGCGGTCGCCGAGGCCGACCAGGCCGGTGACCTGCGGCTGCTCGCGGTCGCGCGCACCGCGCTCGCCGAGGCGCTGGCCGCGGCCGGCGACCGCGACGGGGCCCGGGCCCTGCTGGCGCCGGTGCAGGCGTTCTACGCCGAGGCGGGCGGCGGCGAAGGGGCCGACGACGCCGCCCGCGTGCTGGCGACGCTCACCCGTGACGCGCCGCACCCCGCGGCCGCGCAGCTGCCCGACGAGCGCTGATACCCACCGGGCATCACAGACGCCCGGACAGGTCTTGGACCCGACCGTCCCCGCGGGCGCACCGTGGCCACATGGACATCAGCAACTCACTCGCAGGGACCGGGATCGTGCTTCTCGGCGGGACGTCGGGCGTCGGCCTGGCGACGGCCCGGCTGGCGGCCGACGCGGGCGCGCAGGTCACCGTCGTCTCCAGCCGCCGGTCCAGTGTGGACAAGGCACTCGCGGAGCTCCCCGCGTCGGCGCGCGGCGTCGCCGCGAACCTGACCGACCCCGCCGCGGTGGCGGCCGTGTTCGACGAGCTCGGCACCGTCGACCACGTCGTCTTCACGGCGGGCGAGCCGCTGTCGCTCATGTCGGTCGAGGACCTCGACCTCGACGGGGCGCGCGCGTTCTTCGAGCTCCGCTACTTCGGCGCGCTCGCCGCGGTGCACGCCGCCGTGCCGCACGTGCGCGACGGCGGCTCCATCACCCTGACGACGGGCTCCGCCGCCGCACGACCTGCTCCCGGATGGGCGGTCGCGGCCTCGATCGTCGGCGCCGTGGACGCGCTGACCCGGGCGCTCGCCGTCGAGCTCGCGCCCCGCATCCGGGTCAACGCGGTCTCACCCGGCGTCCTGCGCAGCCCGATGTGGGACGTGCTGCCCCCCGCGGACCGCGACGCGCTCTACGCGGCCGAGGCCGGGTCGGTGCCGCTGGGCCGGGTCGGTGAGGTGGAGGACGCGGCGCTGGCGTACGTGTACTGCATGACGCAACGGTTCGCGACCGGCACCGTGACCGCCGTCGACGGGGGCGCCCTGCTCGCCTGACGCCGAGGTTCGTCAGGGGACGCCGGCCGGGTCAGCCGGGTGGCGCCAGGACCGTGCAGGGACTGTCGAGCCCGGCGACGACATCGACGAAGTCCCTGATCAACGGGCTGCGGCGCTGCGCCTGCCAGGCGAGGGCGACCCGGCTCGGACCGATGTCGGTGATCGTCGCGACGGCGATGTCGGGCCGGGTGTAGAAGGCGGCGACCGACGCCGGCAGCACCGCGACCCCGCGGCCGCGGGCGACGTGCTCGAGCTTCTCCTCGACGCCGTAGCGGTCCTCCCCGGGAGGACGCGGCACCCGCTCGCGCATCTCCGTCGCGACCTCGCGCCACTCGGGGACGGCGTCCGGGTTCTGCAGGAGGTGCTCGTCGGCGAGATCGGTGAGCGTCATCTCGTCCTTGCCCGCGAGCCGGTGCGCCGCGGCGACGACCGCGACCCGCGGCTCCTCGGCGATCCCGATCACCCGCAGGCCGCGCTCGTCGACGGGCAGCCGCACGTAGGAGACGTCGGCCCGGCCGTCGTGCAGCACCTGGACCTGGTCGTCCCATCCGGTGCGGACGACCTGGACCCGCAGCCCGGGCCGACGTGCCTCCAGCGCGACCGCGGCCGCGGTGACGATGAGGCCCGGCATGAAACCGATGGTGAACGTGTCGGTGCCGCGGGCGGCCCTCGCGACCCGGCGGCGCGCGGCGTCGGCGGCGGCCAGGAGCGCGGGCGTGTCGGCGCGCAGGGCCTCCCCCGCCGGCGTCAGCTCGACGCCACGGCGGTCGCGCACGAACAGCGACGCGCCCAGCTCCGCCTCGAGCGCCCGGATCTGCCGGCTGAGCACGGGCTGGGCGATGTGCAGGTGCTGCGCGGCCCGGCCGTAGTTGAGCTCCTCGGCCAGCGCGAGGAAGTAGCGCAGCTTGCGGAGGTCGAGATCGCGCGGCATCGGACCTCCGATCGGCTGGCGACGCGGTGCCTGCCCCCGATCGTCCCAGAACCGCTCACCCGAGGGCGAGACCCAGCCCGTCGGCGGTGCGGCGCAACGCCTCCCACACGTCCGTCGGCAGCGGGACACCGTCGGCCAGACGAGCCGCCCGGGTCCGGGCCTCGGCGTCGCCGGGGGCCAGCACCGGACTCGCGGGGTCGACGGGCCGTGCCGACAGGACCCAGTCGAGGTAGTCGTGGCCCGCGCGCTCGAACTCCGCCTGCGTCCCGAAGTGCGCGGGCGAGAGGTGGATCGAGAGCATGCCGTTGGTGATGCCGCGACCCTCCTCGGTGACCGGGCCCGCACACCCGCCGCCGGTCAGCGCGCCGCCGAGCAGCTCGCACATCAGCGCCAGGCCGGAGCCCTTGTGCTCGCCGAAGGCGCGGATCGCGCCCGTCCCGCGGCTCGCCGACCTGCGCTCGAGCGGCCCGTAGTCGCCGTAGAGGACGTGGGGGTCACCGGAGCGGACGCCGTCGTCGCCGATCAGGGCGTCGGAAGGCAGCGGCTTCCCGCCGAACGACGCGACCTGCACCTTGCCCTCCGCGACCAGCGACGTCGCGAAATCGAGCACGAGCGGCCGCCCCGGCAGCGGCAGCCCGATCGCGAACGGCGCCGTCGAGAACCTGCGCTCGGCGCTGCCGAAGGGCGCCACCAGCGTCGACCCCGCGACGTTCACGAAGTGGATCGCGATCAGACCCGCCGCGACGGCCGTCTCCGCGTAGCGGCCCACCCGCCCGACGTGGCCCGCGTTGCGCAGCGCGACGATCGAGGTCCCGTGCTCCCGGGCCCGGGCGATGCCGAGGTCGGTCGCGTGCGCGGCCGCGGTCTGGCCGAGGCCGCGGTGCGCGTCGAGCACGGCGAACGCCCCGCCGTCGGTGACGACCTCGACGTCCTGGCCCGCGCGCACCAGCCCCGACCCGAGCCAGTCGACGTAGGCCGGCACCCGGACGACGCCGTGGCTGTCGTGCCCGGTCAGGTTGGCGTCGACGAGGTCGCGCGCGACCCGGGCGGCCTCGTCGTCGGCACAGCCCGCCGCCGCGAAGATCCGGCGCAGCAGCGCCTCCAGGTCGTCCGCGGCGACCCGCCGCACCCGCTGGTCGGTCACCGCATCGTCGACAGCCACGACGACGAGCTTGCCGCGCGGCCCGCGCGGTTTCCTGATCCTCAGCGCAGTCGTCATTCCCGGCAGTCGTCATTCTCGGCAGGCGCGCCCGGCATCGTCGACGGACTGCCGATCAGCTGGTCGACAGGACGGGTTCGCACCCGGAAGATCGACGACACCACCCGAGTGGCCCCCCGATGGGAGAACGCCGAGTGACCAGTGTCGACGAGCTCCGCGCCGTGCCGCTGTTCGGCGAGCTCACCGAGGAGCAGCTGGGCCAGCTCGCGGAGGCGAGCACCGTGGTCGCGATCGAGCCCGGCGCCGAGCTGTTCCACGAGGGCGACCCCGCGGACTTCTGGTGGGCGGTCATCGACGGCGCGGTCGAGCTGAGCCGGCACGTCGGGCGCGAGGAGACGGTCGTCGGGCGGATGGACGTCCCGGGGCGCTGGGCCGGTGGCTTCCGGGCATGGGACGAGCGCGGCGTCTACCTCGCGACGGCCCGGGGCACCGTCGCCGGACGCGTGCTGCGGCTGCCGTCGGACGCGCTCGCGGCATTGGCGCGCAAGTGGTTCCCCTTCGGCAGCCACCTCATCGGCGGGCTCTACCACACGGCACGCTCGATCGAGTCGACCGCGCGGCAGCGGCAGTCGCTCGTCACGCTCGGCACCCTGGCCGCGGGACTCGCCCACGAGATCAACAACCCGGCGGCGGCAGCCGCGCGGACCTCCGACGCGCTGCAGGACACCTGCCACGCGCTGACGTCGTCGCTCGCCGGGCTGGTCGCGTCGGGCATCTCGGCGGCGCAGGTCACGGCGCTCGACGAGCTGCGCGCCGAGCTGCGGACCCGCCCCGACGTCACGAGCCCGCTCGCGCTCGCCGACCTGGAGGGTGACCTGGAGGGCTGGCTCGACGACCACGGCGTCGACCGGGGCTGGGAGATCGCGCCCGGGCTCGCCGCGGCCGGGGCCGACGTCGGCTGGTGCGAGCGCGTCGGCGCGCTGCTCGACGGGCCCGCGCTCGGCCCCGCCCTCGGATGGGTGACGAGCACCGCCGCGGCCGACACCCTGCTGGCCGAGCTCAAGGAGGCGACCGGGCGGATCTCGGAGCTGGTCACCGCGGTGAAGTCGTACTCGCAGATGGACCGCGCGGCGCGGCAGCGGGTCGACGTCACCGAGGGGCTCGACAGCACGCTGACGATGCTGCGCCACCGGCTCGCCGACGGGGTGGCGATCGTCCGCGACTACGCGCCGGACCTGCCCACGATCGACGCCTACGCCAGCGAGCTCAACCAGGTCTGGACCAACCTGGTCACGAACGCCGCCGACGCCATGGCCGGTACCGGCACCCTCCGGGTGTCGACGCGGGCCGACGGCGGCGCCGTGGTCGTGACGATCGCCGACACCGGCCCGGGGATGACGCCGGAGGTCGCCGCCCGGGCGTTCGACGTGTTCTTCTCGACCAAGGACGTCGGCAAGGGGACGGGTCTGGGCCTGGACATCGCGCGGCGGATCGTCGTGGAGCGTCACGGCGGGACGATCACGATCGACTCCGCGCCCGGCCGGACCGCGCTCGAGGTCCGGCTGCCGATCCGCTGACCGCCGACCGGCCCGTCGGCTGCGCGACATCGCCATGCCGCCGACCGACGGTGCGTCGTCGACGCGGCGGGAGCGCTCGGCCGGCGCGACGGGCCGGGCCCGGAGAGCGCGACGGGCTGGGCCCGGAGAGCCTGGCGCTGGTCCGTCCCGACGGCTGCCTCGGGCTCGTGGCCGACTCCGCCGACCCCGGGTCCTGCGCGGGTACCTGCACGACACCCTGCACGTCGGCGCACGCTCGACGGTCCGACGCGCCGGTCCGACCTGCGGACGAGGCGTCCGTCACGGGACCCGGACGGCGTCGCGGTCCCGCTCTCGGCGGACACACGCTATGATGGGAAGCGATCCCGCCGCCTGTGCGTTGCTCTGGTCCGATGTGGCCGGCCGCTCGCGGTGGCGCGAAGAACCCCGGCCGTCAGGTGGCCGCGTGTTCGGCCGCGGACGTTCCGCGGCACCGGATCCCGCTGGTCCGTGGGCCCCACGGTCGCGCGTATCGGAACGAGAGCCGGCGCGACAGATCGCGGCACGACGCTGACGCAGCGCCACCGTGCCGGACATCCGGAGGAGGAGTTAGTGGCCCGACGAGGCCGGCCCCAGACGAGGGCTCGCCGCAGTGCCCCGCGCGACCGTCGACACACCCGGCCCCAGGGCCCCACCGACGTCGTCTCGGTGCTGGCGCGCGCGTCCCGGGAGGTGGAGACGACCGTCCGCAACGGCCGGATCACCTCGACGACGCGCGCGAAGTTCCAGGCCGTCGCACTGCTGCTGCGCGAGGAGCGGGCCCGCGTCCGGTCCGACGCCGACAGCAGCGAGGCGAAGCGGTCCGAGCAGCTCAAGCGGCTGGAGGGCATCGCGACGATCCTCGCGACCACCGCCGTCCGCGACGCCGCGCTCATGGCGCTGCTCGACGAGGACGCCGTCGTCTCCGACGACGCGCGCCTGCTCAAGCGGGACCTGCTCACGAGCGCGGGCATCGAGCCGCCCCCCGAGGAGGTCCGCGCGCCCGAGCCCGCCGCGGTGGAGAACACGCACCGCGTCGTGCCGCAGTCGGTGGTGTCCCGCCAACTCGCCAACCCCTTCCTCGCACCCGACTTCTCCGCGCCCCGTCCGCCCGCGCCCCGCGCGACGCGGTTGGCCACGTGGGAGCTGCTCGACCCGCTGCTGCGGTCGTTCGAGCGGGCCGCGCCCGGCGCGCCGGCATGCATGACGCTGCCCGACCCCCTGAACCGGACGACCTCGACCGGGCTGGAGCTGATGCCGCACCAGGCCGAGGTCGTCACCGCGGCGGCGGCCGGGCACCGGACCTTCCTGCTCGCCGACGAGCCCGGGCTGGGGAAGACCGCGCAGGCCCTGCTCGCCGCGGAGGCCGCCGACGCGTACCCGCTGCTCGTCGTGGTGCCCAACGTCGTCAAGACGAACTGGGCCCGTGAGGCCGCGCTCTGGACGCCGCGGCGCACGGCCACCGTCATCCACGGCAACGGCGAGACGATCGACGGGTTCGCCGACATCGTCGTCGTCAACTACGAGGTGCTCGACCGCCACGTCGGCTGGCTGGGCGACTTCGGGCTGCGCGGCATGGTCGTCGACGAGGCGCACTTCATCAAGAACAAGTCCTCGCAACGGTCCCAGCACGTCCTGAGCCTGTCCGAGCGGATCCGGGCGCGCACCCCGCAGCCGCTGCTGATGGCGTTGACCGGCACCCCGCTGATCAACGACATCGAGGACTTCCTCGCCATCTGGCAGTTCCTCGGCTGGATCGACGAGAAGAAGCCGCTTCCCGCGCTGATGGCCGCGCTCGACGACACCGGCCTGACCCCCGCCGACCCGGGCTTCTACCCGGCGGCGCGGCAGTGCGTCGTCGACATGGGGATCGTGCGCCGACGCAAGGTCGACGTGGCCGCCGACATCCCGGCCCGCCGGATCGCGGACCTTCCCGTCGAGCTCGACGGGCCCGCGGGCCGCTCCATCCGCGCGGCCGAGCGCGATCTGGCCCGGCGCATGGTGGCGCGGTACGAGAGCGCGCTGGCCGCGCGGCGCGACGGCCCGGAGGTCGACGCCGTCGACGGCATCGACCACGAGCTCGTGCACCAGGTCGCGAGCTGGGAGCAGAAGGACGCGACGTCCGCGTCGTCGGGCGACAACGTCTTCACGATGATGCGGCTCATCGGCCAGGCCAAGGCCGAGCTCGCCGCCGACTACGCGGCCCAGCTGGCGCGGAGTGCCGGCAAGGTCGTCTTCTTCGCCAAGCACGTCGACGTCATGGACGCGGCCGAGGACCTATTCACCCGGCAGGGTGTGCGCTTCTCCTCGATCCGCGGCGAGCAGTCCCGCACCGCCCGGCAGCAGAACGTCGACGCGTTCGTCGAGGACCCGGACGTCGCGATCGCGGTCTGCTCGCTGACCGCCGCCGGTGTGGGCCTGAACCTGCAGGTGGCGTCGGACATCGTGCTCGCGGAGCTGTCCTGGACCGCGGCCGAGCAGACGCAGGCGATCGACCGCTGCCACCGCATCGGTCAGACCGAGCCCGTGACGGCGTGGCGGATCATTGCCGCGCAGACGATCGACGCCCGGATCGCCGAGCTCATCGACGACAAGGGGAACCTCGCCGCCCAGGCCCTCGACGGCGCGGCGCCGGCGGAGGCCTCCTCCTCGACCGACGTCCAGCACGCGGCGCTCGTGGCGTTGCTGACCGCCGCGTTGTCGCGGGATCCGCTCGACGACTGAACCGGGCCGCCCGGCGGGTCGCGGGTCAACCGGCCAGGCCGCCGTCGACGGCGAGCGTGGTCCGGGTGACGAAGCTGCTCTCGTCCGACGCCAGGTAGACGACGGCCGCCGCGATCTCCTCGGGGACGGCGTGGCGCTTGAGCGGGAGGAGATCGTCGAACACGGCGGCGGCCGCGGCCTGGTCCAGCCCGGTGGCCGCCATCTCGATCTCGTCCTGGAACGCCGTCGAGGTCGGCCCGGGGTGCAGCGTGTTGACCCGGATCCGGCGCGGGGCGATCTCGGTCGCGACGGCCCGCATCAGCCCGACCTGCGCGTGCTTGGCCGAGATGTACCCGCAGAGCCCGCCGAAGCCCATCAGGCCGACGACGCTGGACGTGATGACGATGCTGCCCCCGTCCTTCATCACCGGGAGCGAGTGCTTGATCATGTGGAACGCGCCGGTGACGTGCACGGCGAGGGTCCGGCTGAAGATCTCGGACGGGTAGTCGACGACCCCGCTCACGGCCCCGCTGATCCCCGCGTTGGAGAACAGCACGTCGAGCGGGCCGCCGAGGGTGGCGGTGGCCGCGCCGATCGCCTCGACCACGGCCGCCTCGTCGGTCACGTCGGCGACGGCGCAGCCGTGTGATGCCCCGAGCTCGGCGACGGCGTCCTTCAACCGGCCCTCGTCCAGGCCGACGAAGGAGTAGCCGTTCGCGACGTGCCGTTCCACCGTGTGCACGCTGATCCCCAGCCGCCGGGCGATCTCCTTGTTGGCCGATCCGCCCGCGACGAGGTCGAGGATCTCGCGCTCCCGCTCGGTGAGGGCGGGAGCGGTCGCCGTGCGCAGGGCGCGCCTGCTGGCGGCCTCCAGGACCGGCGCGCCCCATTCCTGATGCCGCCGGACGGCCCGGTCGAGCAGGCGCCTCGCGTCGGCCTCGTCGCCGAGGACGGCCGCGACGGTTCCGAGGTAGTGGTCCACCGCGCCCATCCAGACGACCAGCCCCTGGAGGACCAGGGTGCCGCTGTGGGGTGTCAGGGCCCGGCGCAGCGCCGCCGCGGCCGGGCGGTGGCCGAGGAGCACTGCGGTCTCGGCGAGCTGGGTGAGCGCGGACATTCGCAGCGCGTCGAAGGGGATGGCGGCGCAGTCGTCGGCGGTCAGCGCCTCGAGCTCGGCGGCCGCGTCGGCGCGGCGCCCCGTCGAGGCGTGCAGCAGGGCGATGCCGCACCGCAGCGTGACGAGCCGCGGATACGCTGCCGCGGCCGCGTACAGATCGTCCGACGCCTCGGAGGCGCGCCCGGACCGACGCAGGACGAAGAACCGTTGGGCCGCGCCGTACATCGGTGCCGGGCGCGCGCCGATCCGCGCGCTCGGCCTCCTCGTGGGCGAGCCGGACGCGCGCGTCGCGCGCCGCGACGACGGCGAGCCGGGCGGCCCGGGTCCGTTCCCGTGGCGTGCGGACGACCCGCGTCGCGTGCTCGGCCCGTTCCGCGGCGGTCAGCACCCCGTCCGGGACGTCGGCGAGGCGATCGTGCAGGCGTGCCCGCCGGTCGGGGGCGAGCCGGTCCTCGACGGCGTCGCGGACCAGGACGTGGGCGAAGCGGTACCCGCCGGGGACCGCGCGCAGCAACCCGGCCGTCACGGCCGGGGCGAGGGCCGCGTCGGCGACGGCCTCGTCCGGGAGATCGAGGAGGTCCGCCAGCAGGTCGGGCGGGACGTCGCGCCCGATCACGGCCCCGGCGGCGAGCGCGTCGCGGGTGCGTCGGGGCAGCCCGTTGGTCCTCGCCTCGATGGTCGCGGCGACGGTGGGCGGCACCGGGGTCGCGTCGGGCAACCGCAGGCGTACCGCCGGACCCCGCGACATCGCCGACGACGTGAACCGCGGCCGGTCTCCCGGCCGCGGCAGCACGTCAGAGCGCGGCGGCGGCCGGGATGACGTCGCGGCCGAAGCGCCGCACCCGGTCGAGCTCCCAGACCTGCGGCAGCTTCCCCTGGATGGAGTCGACGCCGAGCGCGGCGAGGCGCTCGAGCGTCGCGAGGAACTCGTCGGTCTTCTCGCCGTCGTCGCCGAGGTCCAGCACGACCTGGACGGTCTTCTCGATCTCGTCGTAGTCGCGGCCCTCGCGCTCGCAGTGCCCGCGCAGCACCTCGAGCTTGTGCTCCAGCTCGGGCGAGTTGATGATGTTGCACGCATCGGCGTACTTCGCGACCAGCCGCAGCGTCTTCTTCTCCCCGCCGCCGCCGATGAGGACCCGGGGCCGGTGCAGCGGAGCGGGCACGTTGAGGGTTCGCTTCAGCTGGTAGTGCGTGCCGTCGTAGGGCCCGTCGGCAGCGGGGTCCCACATCTGCCGGCAGATCTGGAGCGTCTCCTCGAGCATCTCGAACCGCTGCGCCAGCGGCGGGAAGTCGAGCCCGAGCCCCGCTGCCTCCTCGGCGTTCCATCCCGCGCCGACGCCGAGCCACGCCCGGCCGCCGGAGAGGACGTCGAGCGTGCTGACCAGCTTGGCGAGCAGGCCCGGAGCCCGGTAGCTCACCGCGGTGACCCAGCTGACCAGACCGACGCGACTGGTGCGGGCCGCGATGTAGCCGAGGGTCGTGTACGCCTCGAGCATGTCGTGCTCGGGCGGACCGTGCGCGGCGATCTGCCACACGTGGTCCATCATGCTGATCCGCGCGAAGCCGGCCTCCTCGGCCGTCGTCACGATGCGGGTGAGGTCGTCGGCGAGCGCGCCGGGACCGTTCGGATACGTGAGATCCGAGAGATGCAGACCGATCTCCATGGCGTCACGCTAGCCCGCGCGGGGCGTCCCACCGAGCCGGGCGGCCCGCCTGCACGGGATGTCCGGAAATCCTGCGTGGCGGAGCAAAGAGAAGTGAATTCATTTCTTGACCGCGGCCCTCGACGCGGCGATGCTCCGACGATGCAGCGGACCTACGAGACGATCGTCTACGCCGTCGCCGACCACGTCGCGACGATCACCCTGGCCCGGCCCGAGCACCTGAACACGATCGTCCCGCCGATGCCCGACGAGGTGGAGGCGGCCGTCGCCGACGCGGTGCGCGACGACGAGGTCAAGGTCATCGTCGTCCGCGGCGCCGGCCGGTCCTTCTGCGCCGGTTACGACTTCGGCGACGGCTTCCACCACTGGGACGAGTGGCTGTCGACGGACGGCGCCTGGGACCCCGGGCGCGACTTCGTCCTCGCCACCGCGCCCGCGATCGCGCCGACGCAGAAGTTCATGAGCATCTGGCGTGCACCGAAGCCGGTGATCGCGCAGGTCCACGGCTGGTGCGTCGGCGGGGGCAGCGACTTCGCGCTGTGCGCCGACATCGTCGTCGCCAGCGACGACGCGGTGATCGGCACCCCGTACAGCCGGATGTGGGGCAGCTACCTGTCCGGCATGTGGCTCTACCGGCTGGGGCTGACCAGGGCCAAGGAGTACGCGCTGACGGGCGCGGCGCTGACCGGCCCCGAGGCCGTCGCGATGGGGCTGATCAACCGGTCGGTGCCGTTCGCCGAGCTGGAGACGACGGTCCGGGCCACGGCCACGAGGCTGGCCGGCATCCCGTCGTCGCAGCTCGCGGCGATGAAGCTGATCGTGAACCAGGCCTACGAGAACATGGGCCTGGCATCGACCCAGACACTGGGCCCGATCCTCGACGGGTTGATGCGCAACACCCCCGACGCGAAGCGGTTCATCGACCTGGCCGAGCGCGACGGCGTGCGCGCCGCGGTGGCCCGGCGCGACGGCGACTTCGCCGACTACAGCCAGGCACCGCCCGAGCGGCGGCCGAACCCCGACCACGTCATCGAGCTGTGAGCCGGGGGCCGACGGCCGGGCAGGCCCCCGGGCACACTCCCGGGCACAGCCCCAAGGGTGAGCGGACGCGACAGCGGCTGCTCGCGCTGGCACAGGAGATGCTCGCGGAGGGCAGCGCACTCGAGGTCACGGCGCTCGCCGAGCGCGCCGGGGTCTCCGCGAGCGTGCTGTACCGCTACTTCGACGGGAAGGACGGGCTGGTCGCGGCCGTCGTCCACGCGTTCTACGACGAGTACGACGCCGCCGTGTTCAGCACACCGGCCGGGCCCGGCCGCGGCTGGCTCGAGCAGGAGGCCCTGCGGATCGAACGGGAGGTCGCCTTCCTGTACCGGCATCCGCTGGGCCGCGCCGTCGCGGCCGGGCTGCTGCACGAGCCGGCCGCGACCCGCGCGGACGCCGAACGGCAGCGGGTCCACGAGGCCGCGGCCGCGCGCAACATCCGGCGGGCCCAGCGCGCCGGCGAGCTGCCCGGGTCGATCGACGCCGGGCTCGCCGGCGCGGTGATCATCGGCGCCCTGCGCTCCGCGCTCGGCGAGGCGCTCGGTCGCGCGGCCCCACCGCCGGAGGCGGCGGTCGCGGAGATGGTCCAGGCCGTCGGGGAGACCGTCCTGCGGTCCCGGCTCGCCAGGGACTGACCGCTCGAAGGCCAGGGGCGGCACGGCCGCCCTCATCCGACGGCGCGCTCCGCCGTCCGGCGGCGACGGACGGCCCTCACCCCGTGGTGGACGAGCCCGGCGGCCACCACGACCCAGATGGCGAGGGCGTCCCAGAACACCACCAGCGCCACCGTTGTGAGCGGCTCCAGGGGCCAGGTCCGCGCGGTCGCGGCGGAGGCGGCGGCGAACATCCCCAACGGGAAGACCGCCGCCCACCACGCGTCGCGGTAGGTGAGCAGGCCCGGGATCTTCCCCGCCGTCCACACCTGGGCCCCCAGCAGCGGCACCAGCCAGGCCATGGCGGCGACCTGCGCGGCCACGGTGAGACCGTGCGCGGCCGCCGCGCCCGCCGTGACGTCGAGCGCGGCCAGCGCCGCCTGCACGTGGTTGCCGGTCAACGCGCTGATCGCGAGCGCGCCCATCAGCACCCAACTGTCGGGGGTGACCTCGGCGGGGACGAGGGGCGCGGACACGAGCCGCCAGATCACCAGTGCGACGAGAACCAGGTAGAGCAGGATCGCGAGCAGCCACGGCGCCGCGGCCGCCGCGACCAGCACCGGTGTGCCCAGCCGCACCGCGAGGGCGGCGGCCGCGATGGCGAGCCCGGAGGTGGCGACGGAGACGAGCAGCCACGCGCCGTGCACCTGGTCGCGCAGCTGCGACGGGCGCCGCGCGCCGACGTCGCGCACCGCGATGGGCAGCAGGACCAGCCACACGGCGAACCCCGCCGCCGCGAGCAGCTCCACCGCCCAGCCGGGACCGCCGAAGAGCTGCTGCACCGCCGCCGAGAGCACCGTGAGCGCCGCGACGAGGGTGAACGCCCGCAGCACGACGTCCGGTGCGCGGAGCTCGCGTGCGCTGCGCCGGAGGCCGCGGACACCGACGGCGAGCCACCCGACGAGCACGACGAGCGCGGCCGCGGCCACCGCGAACAGGACCAGGGCGAGGGGCCGGTAGTGGCTCTCCGCCGCGGCGACCGCGAGAATCGCGCTGGCCATCACCACCGCGAACGCGTCCGGCGGCGGCCCGTGGCGGATCACGTCACCGGTGTTCGTGACGCCACCACGGGGCCCGCGGCCACCCGATGTCGGCTGACGGGTCCGTCATGTTCTCGCCCACCCCTCGACCGGGCCTCCACGCGGGCCTCCACGCGGGCCCGATGCTACGGGCGCGACGTCGCCGCGCCCGCACGCTGGCCGGGCGTGCCCTCATCCGGTGGCGACGGTGAGCCTGCCGATCGTCGCCGCGTGGTCCGGATGGTCGGCCGGGACGACCGCCGACGACACCGCGGTCCAGCACGACGGGCAGCAGTACTGGCGGAAGACCACCTCGGCGTCGACGTAGTCCGCCGCCGTCGCGACGATCTGGGGGCCCGCCTCGGTCGGCGCGCCCTCGTACACGGCCAGCGCCAGCGGGCCGTCGGCGGTGTCGCCCAGCACCTCCGCGCAGTGCGCGCAGGCGATGGTGGTGCCGCTGCCGCCGGCGACCTCGACGAGGTTGTCGTCGACGCGCCTGGCCGAGCCCAGGTCGGCCTTGCCGCCGGTCCGCCCGGTCACCCGCGACCGGTCACGCCGGACGTCGCGCAGCCGCGCGCGCTCGGCGGCGGTGGCCGTCTCGTCGACCTCGCCGTCGGCGACCACCACCCCGTACACCGCGAGCGCGGCAGCCGTGGTGATCTTCTGTTCGCGCAGGTCGCGGGCGACGGCCTGCGGCTCGCGGGCGAGCGGGTCGCCGTAGCCGCCACCGCCCTGCCACGTCATCGAGAAGACCTCCCCGGGAGCGAGGTAGCTCGACGCGTAGTTCTGCCCCGGTTCGAGGGTGTCGCTGATCTCCGCGAGCTCCGACGGCATCGTCCCGGCCGCCAGCAGCTCGGCGACCCGGCTCCGGCGCGCGACCACGTCCAGGCCCGTGTTGCCCGGGTGGCCACCGGAGAGCCCCTGGTTCTGGGTGACGGCCTTGCCCGCCGACGCGAGAACCAGGCCCATCGGGATGCTGGTGCCGTGCGGGGTGAAGGCGACGGACGCGCCCAGCCCGCCGCGGTGCCGCCCGGGCCCGCCGGAGTCCGGCACCTCGCGACGCCACAGCGCGAGCACCGGGTAGAGGAACTCCGTCATCTCGACGTCGGGCACCCGGCCAAGCGGGATGCAGAAGAGGCCGCCGGTGTCCATGCCGTCGGCGTGCGGACGCGCGCCGTAGCCCCCGGCCATGGGCTCCATGAGGATGTTCAGGAACGGCGCGGGCTGCTCACCACGCTCGTCGAGCCCCGCGATGACGGCGGTGTCCCAGGTGCCGCAGCAGGTCGCCTGGACGTTCCGGCCGAGCTCCAGGTCGCGGTCGAGCATCTGCGACAGGCACTCCGCGACCAGGCTGCCGGTCAGCCACGCGGGCCCGATCGGGCCGCGGCCGACCGCGGCGGGGAACGTCGCGTTGTTGAGCGTCCCCTCCTCGGTCACGAGGTCGAAGCACCGCATCAGGCCCCCCGCCGACCACGGGATGTCGTTGGCCAGGATGGGCAGCAGCGCCAGCATCACCCCACCGCGCATCCCGGCGTAGGTGCAGTTGATGACGCCGGCCTGCGGATCGGTCCCCGTGAAGTCGAACTCCAGGTGGTCGCCGGTCTTCGTCGTCGTGACGGTGATCTTGTGCAGCCCTCGGTCGCCCTCGTGGGACTGGTCCTGGTAGCCGGTGGCCGACCAGGACCCGTCGGGCAGGGCGGACAGCTTGGCCCGCAGCCGCGACTCGGCGTCGGACATCATCCGTTTCATGACGGCCTTGACCGTGTCCGGGCCGTACTGCTCGATCAGAGCGTGCAGCCGCTCGGCGCCGACGTTGTTGGCGCCGATCTTGGCCCGCAGGTCGAGCCCGATCAGCATCGGGACGCGCGAGCGACGGACCCACAGGTCGGCGACGTCGCGCTGCAGTCGGCCGCCGCGCACGACCTTGACCGGCGGGGTGGGCAGCGACTCGGAGAACACGTCCTGCGCCGCGGGCGAGAACGAGCCGAGGCCGACGCCGCCGAGGTCGGGCTGGTGGGCGATCGCGCTCGTCCACGCGAACAGCTTCCCGTCGTGGAAGACGGGCTGGTAGACCATGACGTCGTTCTGGTGCAGGCCACCGCCGACCCAGGGGTCGTTGGTGAGGAACATGTCGCCGGCCTCGATGCCCGGGTTGGTCGCGCGGTGGCGCAGCGTCCAGTAGATCGCGAGGTCGACGGCGCCCACGAGCATCGTGTTGTAGAGCCCGACCTGGACCTCCTGGCCCAGCTCGTCGGAGATCGCGAAGTCGAAGTCGTTGGCGTCGGTGACGATCGGCGAGCCGGACATGCGCTTGAGCGCCTCGCCCATCTCGTCGGTGACCGACCACAGCCGGTGCCGAACGACCTCGTAGGTGAGCGGGTCGAGCGCGTCGATCTGCTCCTGGGTGACGCTGTGCACCGGCAGGCTCGACGGGAGCGAGCGGGCGAGCTCGCCGGGATCGACGGGACGGCTGGAGAAGGCCTCCGAGCCAGGGATCGGCATGGTCATCTCAGGCACTCCCCACGGGGTCCTCGCGGCGGTCAGGGCGGATGGTCAGGCTGCCGAGCTCGTCGACGGTGCCGGTCGTCCCGCCGGGGACGACGACGGTCGTGGTCGGCACCTCGACGATCGCCGGGCCCGTCAGGACGTGGCCGGCTCGCAGCTCGCGGTAGTCGTAGACCGGCGTGTCAACGTAGCCCCGGCGCGTGTCCAGGCAGACGGGCCGGGTGGCCGCGGGCTCGGCCGGGCCGGTCGCCCCGGGAACGAGCGGGAGCTCGGGGCTGAACGGCAGGACCCCGACACCGCGGACGCGGAACGTGATGGCCTGGATGCCTGCCTCGCGGAAGCCGGCGTCCTTGCCGTACAGCTCGGCGTAGCGCGCCTCGAACGCCGTGGCCGCGTCCTCGATCGCGGCGATGTCCAGCGGGCCGTTCGCGACCGGGGTGGTCACCTCGGCCAGCTGCATCGCGTAGCGCATGTCGACCTCGCGGTGCAGCTCGACGGTCTCGAAACGCACGCCCTGGCGTTCCAGCCCGTCGCGCACCCGCTGCTCCAGCACGGCGAAGTTGTGCTCGGCCCGGGCCGGGTCGAACGGGACGACCGTCGGGTCCGAGAGCTCGGCGGCCAGCACGATGTCCGACGACGCCAGGCCGAACGCCGAGAACGCGGAGGCAACAGGGCCGAGCGGGACGACGACCTCGCCGACCCCGACCTCGGCGGCATAGCCCGCACAGTGCGCGGGGCCGGCGCCGCCGAAGGCGTAGAGCACGAAGCCGCGCGGATCGTGCCCCGCCTCGACGACGGTCTTGCGGAGCAGGTCGCCGGTCTGGGCGTTCTGCACGGCGTAGATCGCGGCCGCTGCCTCCTCGACCGTCAGGCCCAGCGGCTTGGCGATCTGGGTGTCGATGGCCTGGCGCGCGAGCTCCAGCGACAGCGGCTTGCGGCCGCCGATGAGGCCTCGCTCGGTGAGGATGCCCAGCACCAGGTTGGCGTCGGTGTTGGTGGGTTCGGTGCCGCCGCCCCCGTAGCAGGCGGGCCCCGGGACGGCCTGCGCGCTGCGCGGGCCGATGCGCAGGTTGCCCCCGGAGTCGAGCCACGCGATGGCGCCGCCGCCGGAACCGATCGCGTCGACCCGCAGGGTCGGCACGTTGATCGGATGATGGTTGATCACCGTGGTCGTGTCGCGCACCGGCTCGCCGTCGACGATCAGACCGGCGAGGAACGTGGTGCCGCCGACGTCGGTGGAGATGATGTTGCGATGGCCGAGCTGGCGCCCCAGCGCCGCGGAGCCGACGACGCCCCCGGTGAGTACCGAGCCGACCGTGCTGATGGCCGAGGCGGGCGCCTCGGCCGCGGCGACCGCGCCGCCGTTGGACTGCATGACGAGCAGCGGTCCGGTGAGCCCGTTGCCGCGCAGCGACGACTCGAGCGCGCCGAGGTAGTCGCGCAGGCCCGGGCCGATCTGGGTGCTCATGATCGTGGTCGCGTGCCGTGCGAACTCCCGGATCCTCGGGCTGACCTCGCTGGACAGCGCGACGAACAGGCCGGGGTCCTCGTCGGCGATCAGCTCGCGCAACCGCTGCTCGTGGACGTCGTTGCGGAACGACCACAACAGCGAGACCGCGATCGCCGCCACCCCGTCGGCGATGAGCGACCGGATGGCCGCACGGGCCTCGTCCTCGTCGAGCGCCACCACGACGTTGCCGTCGCGGTCGATGCGTTCGGTGACCTCCAGCGCGTGCCGTTTGGGCACCAGGCCGTGGTCCTTGGCCTGGCCGAGGACGTTCTGCAGCTCGTGCGGCGCACGGCCCAGGTAGCGGCCCTCGACGTTCATGATGAAGATCGAGTCGCGGTGGCCCTTGGTCGTGAGGAAGCCGACCGGCGGGACGTTGCGCATGACCAGGGCGTTCAGCGACGACGTCGTGCCGTGGGCGATGTGGTGGGTCTCGGCCAGCATCTCCTGCAGGCTCGTGCCGAGCTGGTTGGCGAGCAGCTCGAGGACGTCCAGCACCCCCCGGGAGTAGTCCGGGGGCGTCGACGGTGACTTCGCGGCGATCACTGTCCCTGCGTCGTCGTCGAGCACGGCGTCGGTGAACGTGCCGCCCACGTCCACGCCGATGACATAGGCCATGTCGGGCGCTCCTTCGCGCGATCGGGTTGCTGACTGTGGCGTAGACTATTCGACATCAATGCTGAGGGCAATCTTGACTTTCGGCCCGCACGTGTCGTCGAATAGTCGACGATGAAGTCAAAGCGGCAGCGCGCCGCCACGTCGAGGCGAGGCCACGGAGGTAAGGGGATGCAGCTACGCCGGGTCGCGGTGCTGGGCGGAGGCCCGGGGGGTCTCTACGCAGCGCGGCTGCTCAAGCTGGCCGACCCGGCGTGCGAGGTCGTCGTCCACGAGCAGGGCGATCCCGACACGACCTTCGGGTTCGGCGTCGGCCTCGCCGCCGGGACGCAGCGCAAGCTCGAGGCGGCCGACCCCGACACGCTGCGCGAGATCGCGGCGGCCGGCCTGCGGCACAACATGACCATGCGGGTCGGGCCGGCGGTCGCCCGGGTGGTCAACGACCGGCTGATCGGCATCGCGCGCACCGAGCTGCTCGCGGTGCTGCAGCGACACGCCGAGAAGGCCGGCGTCGAGCTCCGGTTCGGCACCCGGTGCGCGGCCGCCGATCTCGACGCCGACGTCGTCGTCGCCGCCGACGGGGTCAGCAGCGCGACCCGCGAGAACGGTGACTTCGGCGCCCGGATCGACGTCGGCAAGGGCCTCTACCTCTGGTGCGGCACCGACTTCGCGCTGCCGGACGCGGTCTTCGCGCCTGTGACGACCGAGCACGGCACGTTCGTGACGCACGCCTACCCCTACTCGGCCGACCGCTCGACGTTCCTCGTCGAGACCGACGAGGACACCTGGCGCCGCGCGGGCTTCGACGTCACGACGGCGGCGCTCGAGATGGTGCCGCCGGCACCCGACGCCTCCGACGAGACGTCGCTGCGGTACCTCGAGTCGATCTTCGCCGAGCTGCTGCGCGGGCGTCCGCTCATCGGCAACCGCACCCGTTGGCTGCGGTTCCGGACGGTGCACGCCGCCCGTTGGTCCGACGGCAACACCGTCCTGCTCGGCGACGCCGCGCACACCGCCCACTTCTCGATCGGCTCCGGCACCAAGCTGGCCATGGAGGACGCGATCGTGCTGGTCGAGCAGCTGCGGACCGCCCCGGACCGGGCCACCGCATTCGCCCGGTACGAGGAGATCCGCCGGCCGGCCGTCGCCCGGTTGCAGGAGCTGGCCAGGCGCAGCCGGCTGTGGTGGGAGTCGTTCCCGGCGCGCATGCACCTGCCCGTCGAGCAGCTGATGGTCGCCTACATGTCCCGGGCGGGGAACGTCCCGCTCGACCGTTTCGCCCGGTCGAGCCCCGACGTGGTCGGGCCCGCCCTGCGGCAGTACGCCGGTGGTCGGCCCCACGTCGACCCGGCGGGCGGCGATCTCACCGGCTGGGTCCTCGGGCGCCCGCTCACCCACGGCGGCAGGCGGTTCGCGGACCGGACCACCGTCCCGACGCTCGCCCGGATCGAGTCCGACCTCGACGACCCCTGGTCCCCCGACGGCGACGCCGTCGTCGCGCGGGCCCGCGCGACCGACGGCGTCCTGCTCGCCGGGCCCGCGACCCGCCCGGCCCTGCTCACCCGTCTGGACCTGGCCGAACGGGTCCGGCTCGAGACCGGCACGCTGACTGCGGTGGAGGGACCGGCCGCGCTGCGCGACGATCTGGCCGTCGGGCTCGTCAGCGGCCGCACCGACCTGGTGGCGCTCATCGAGGAGACCCCGTGACACTCGTTCCGCACCCCCCGTCCGACGTGCGGCGCTACCGTGACGCCGGCCTGTGGGGCACCGCGACGATCGCGACCGAGTTCCACCGGATCGCACTGCTCCACCCGGACCGCGACGCCGTCGTCACCACGGCCGGGAGACTCACCTTCCGCGAGCTCGACGAGCGCACCGACCTCGTCGCCGCGGGCCTGGCCGGGCTCGGGCTGCGGCCCGGTGACCCCGTGCTCTTCCAGGTGACCAACCGGATCGAGAGCGTCGTCGCCTGGTACGCCGTGCTCAAGGCGGGGCTGGTACCCGTCGCGACGCTCGCCGCGCACCGCGGCCACGAGATCGGCGGGATCAGCCGCCGGGTCGGCGCGGTGGCGCACCTCGTGGAGGCCGGCCTCCGCGGGTTCGACCTGGTCGGGTTCGCCCGGGAGCAGCAGCGCGACCACCCGACCCTGCGCCACGTCCTGGTGATCGGGGACGACGCCCGCGGCGTCGGGCTCGACTCCCTCGGCGCCGGGATCGACCCGCGTGGGGCCCGCGCGCTCGTCGAGACGATCCAGGCCGGCATCGACCCGGACGCCGTCGCGGTCCACCAGCTCTCCGGCGGCACCACCGGCGTCCCGAAGGTCATCCCGCGGCTGCACGCCGAGTACTGGTACAACGCCGTCGAGTACGCGCGCTCGTGGGGCTGGACCGAACGGACCCGCGTCGCGCACCTCATCCCGATCATCCACAACGCGGGCGTCGTCTGTGCCGTGCACGCCCCGCACAGCGTCGGCGCGTGCCTGGTACTGGCCACGCCGGACCTCGACGAGGCGCTGCCGCTGATGGCCCGCGAGGCCGCCACCCACGTCCTGCTCGGGCACGGCCACTACCGCGCGGCCGACCACCCCGACTTCGACGCGGCCGTCAAGGCGGTCACGCAGGTCGTCCTGTCCGGGGCGAAGGTCCCGCCCGCGCTGTTCGACGGCATCGAGGCCCGCGGACTGTGGTCCGGCCAGCTGTTCGGGATGGGCGAGGGCCTGTTCCTGACGACCCGCCCCGGCACCTCCCGGCTCGCCCGTGCGACGACCGTCGGCACCCCGTTGTCACCGCTCGACGAGATCCGCATCCTGGAGCCCGGCACCGAGACCCAGGTCGCGTCCGGCGCGGTCGGCGAGCTGGTCTGCCGCGGCCCGTACACGCTGCGCGGCTACTACGACGCCCCCGAGCACAACGCGCGCGCCTTCACCCGCGAGGGCTTCTACCGCACCGGCGACCTCGCCGCGCTGGTCGAGATCGAGGGAGAGCACCACGTCCGCATCGAGGGCCGCATCAAGGACCTCATCAACCGCGGCGGCGAGAAGATCAACGCCGAGGAGGTCGAGCTGCTGCTGCTCCGCCATCCGCGGGTCACGGCGGCCGCCGTCGTGGCGATGCCCGACCCGCGGCTCGGCGAGCGGACGTGCGCCTTCGTCGTCGTCGACGGCCCGGAGCTGACCCTGCCCGAGGTGCAGGAGCACTTCGCCGCGCTCGACGTCGCCAAGTTCAAGTGGCCCGAGCGCGTCGAGCACCTGACCGAGATCCCGCGCACGCTCGTCGGGAAGCTGGACAAGAAGCGCCTGGCCGCGGAGATCGCGGACATCCTCGACGCCGAACGGACGGGACGGTCGTGACCCATCGCATCGGGCTGGTCGTCCCCAGCTCCAACGTCACCGTCGAGACCGAGATCCCCGCGCTGCTGTCGCGGCACGCGGAGTCGTTCTCCTTCCACTCGAGCCGGATGCGCATGCACACGGTCTCGCCGGAGGAGCTCGCGGCGATGAACGCGCAGCGCGAGCGGTGCATCGACGAGCTGGGCGACGCCCGGGTCGACGCCGTGCTCTACGCCTGCCTCGTCGCGATCATGGCCCAGGGCCCGGGAGAGCACCGGCGCGTGGAGACGGCCGTGCGCGAGCAACTGCCGGACGCGCAGGTCCTCTCCAGCGCGGGCGCACTCGTCGACGCGCTGACGGCGCTGCGCGCCGGGCGGGTCGCGCTGGTCACGCCGTACGTGCGGCCGCTGGCCCGGCAGGTCGTCGGCTACCTGGAGGCCGAGGGCTTCGACGTCGTCGACTGGGCGGCGCTCGAGGTCGACGACAACGCCGAGGTCGGCTGCATCCCGGGCGAGCGGGTCATGGAGGCGGCCCGCGGCCTGGACCTGACCGGTGCCGACGCGCTCGTCCTGTCCGCGTGCGTGCAGATGCCCTCGCTCGCCCTCGTCGACGACGCGGAACGCGAGTTCGGGCTGCCGGTCCTGTCCGCGGCCACCGCGGGCGCCCACTCCCTGCTCACCGGCCTGGGCCTCGACCCGGTGCTGCCCCGCGCGGGCTCGCTGCTGGCGAGGTCGCGCTGAGCCCGGCACCCGGCCACCCGAAACACCGACGTCTGACATGGAGGTAGTGATGAGCGAGCTCGACCACCGGGTGCGAGGGGTCGACCACGTCGCGTTCCCGACCTTCGACCCCGCGGCCACGGTGCACTTCTACCGCGACGTGCTGGGGTTCCCGGTCGTGCACTCGATCTGCGCGGCGGGCTGGGGCCCCGAGCAGCACCCCGACTTCATCCACTTCTTCTTCGACATCGGCAACGACGACCGGATCGCGTTCTTCTACTACTTCGGCACCGACCCGTCCGTCGGCGGGCCGCGGGGGGCGAAGGGGGACGTGTACGGCCGCTTCGCCGCCGACGTGCCGGAGTACTTCGTGCGGTCGCGGCACCTGGCCATCCACGTCGACGGCGAGGAGGACCTCCTGGAGTACCGGCGCCGGCTCGACGCGAGCGACTGGCCGGTGGAGATGCAGATCCAGCACGAGACGATCGAGTCGATCTACACGCACGACCCGAACGGCTACTTCTTCGAGATCACCCGGGCGCTGCGGCCGGTGACCCCGCAGGAGGACCTCGACGCCGGGCTGACCATCGACGCGCTGCTCGACGTCGTGTCCGGCCCCGATCCGACGTTCGGAAAACTCCTGGCGCGCAAGGCCGAGCTGATCGTGGAGCGGGCCGCCGGGTGGGCGCCGGCCTCGACGGGACCGGCGTCGTGAACACGCTCTACGTCCTGGACGTGCCGGAGAACATCGCCGTCCCGAAGGTCGCCGCCGAGGACCCGGCGGTGACGGTCGGGCGGCTCGGGCCGTACTTCGTGATCTCCGCCGACCAGCCGATCGTGATCGACCGGCGAGCCGTCGGGGCCCGGCACGCAGTCTGGTACTCCTGCGTCGCCGGGGTCGCTCCGGGTTCCGCGATCACCAAGCACGACAAGGACGCCCTGCGTGTGGAGCCCGCGTGAGCGCCCCCGTGCGGCACGGCCGGCTGGGCGCGGGCCGGTATCTCGCCGCGGGTGAACGCCCCGCCGCGACCGTGACCTCGGTGCACGAGCTGACCACCGTCGACGGCGCGTCGGTCCGTGGCGTGCTCGCCACCGTCCCGGGCGCGCGGACCGTCGTGACGCTGATGCACCCGCGCCAGGACGTCACCCACCACCCGCTCGTCCCCCTGCTGCTGCAGGCGGGCGTCGCTGTCTGGACGCAGGGGTCGCGATCACCGAACAACGACCTCACCCTCGTCCACGAACAGGCCCTGCTCGACGCAGCTGCCGGACAGGTGTTCCTGCGTGACAGGGGGTTCGACTCCGTCGTCACGCTCGGGCACTCCGGTGGCGGGGCCCTGTTCGCCTTCTATCACGAGCAGGCCGGCCGCGAGCCCGGGCAGCGGATCGCGACCACCCCCGGCGGGCGGCCGACGAGGCTCGCCGACGCGGTCATGCCGGTCCCGGACGCGGCCGTGTTCCTCGCCCCGCACCCCGGCCAGGGCCGGCTGCTGCTCGGCTGCATCGACCCGTCCGTCGCCGACGAGCACGACCCGCTCTCGGTCGTCCCGGAGCTCGACCCGTTCGACCCCGCGAACGGCTTCGCCGAGCCGCCCACCAGCGCGTCCTACGACGAGGACTTTCTGCGGAGGTACCGGGCGGCACAGCGCGACCGCGTCGCCCGCATCGACGCCGTCGCCCGCGAGTCGCTCGCCCGAACCGCGGAGGCCCGGGCCGCGTACGCGCGGACCGGTGCCGCGGCCGACCGCCGCCGGGCGCTCGCGCCGCGGATCCTCACCGTCTTCCGCACCGACGCCGACCCCCGGACCGTGGACCTGTCGCTGGATCCGAGCGAGCGGCCCTACGGGTCGCTGTTCGGCGCCCGCCCCGACCTGATCAACTACGGGCAGGTCGGCTTCGGGAGGCTCGCCACCCCGGAGGCCTGGCTGTCGACGTGGTCGGGGCTCAGCTCGAACGCCGGGTTCGTGCGCTGCGCCCCCGGCGTGACGGCGCCGACGTTGTTCATCGAGCTCACCGGCGACCAGGCCGCGTTCCCCTCCGACTCCCGGCGGATGGTCGAGGCGCTCGGCGCCGCCGACCTCACCCGCACCTCGGTGCGGGGGCTGCACTTCGGGGCCGCGATCGCCGACGGCGAGCCCACCGGGGCCGAGCTCGCCGCTGCCGAGATCGCCGACTGGCTCGGCTCCCGGTTCGCGACCGCCCCACCCACTCCCGGCCCGAACCAGAGACGCTGAGCCCGCGCCCGGGATGAGGCCCGGCCGCGCTCCCCCTTCCGCGCGCAACCCCACTGCTCTCCCGGCGCCTCGGGTTCAGGGGGTGGTCGCAACACCGGTGGTTACTGGCCGCGACAGTAGTCGGGTCAGTCTTTCCCCGGGGGTGTCCCAGTCCAGGGTTTTGCGGGGGCGGGAGTTGAGCTTGTCCGCGACCCGGTCCAGATCGGCGTGGGTGTGCACGGACAGATCGGTGCTTTTCGGGAAGTACTGGCGCAACAGCCCGTTGGTGTTCTCGTTGCTGCCCCGCTGCCAGGGGCTGTGTGGGTCGCAGAAATAGACCGGCAACTCCAGCGCCATGGTGATCTCGGCGTGGCGGGCCAGCTCGATGCCCTGGTCCCAGGTCAACGACCGGCGCACCATCGCGGGCAGCACCCGCATCGCGGCGATCATCGCGTCCCGGACCTGGACTGCGCCGTGGCCCCCGGGCAGGTGCAGCAGCAACACGAACCGGGTGGTCCGCTCGACCAGCGTGCCGATCGCGGTCTCGTTGCCGGTGCCGAGGATGAGATCGCCTTCCCAGTGCCCGGGCACGGCCCGGTCGGTGACCTCCGCGGGCCGCTGGGAGATCATGACCTTGTCCCGGATCCGGGTCTGGTTGCGGTGTTGGCGTTGGTCGGGCAGCCGGTTCGGGCGGCGCAACGCCCGCCCGGTCCGGAGACACCCCGCGAGCTCGCGGCGCAGCTGCCCGCGGCCTTGGACGTAGAGGGCCTGGTAGACGCCCTGGTAGATGGTTTCGTGGGACACCCACATCTCCGGCCGGTCGGGGAAGTCTCGGCGCAGAGTCTGACTGATCTGCTCCGGGCTCCACTGCTGCTCGACCAGCCTGGTGTGTACGTGGGCGGCCAGCTCGGGGTGGGTGAGGAGTTTGGCGGGTGTGCGGCGGCGGGCGCGGGCCTCGGCTTTGGCCTGGGCCACCACCGCCCGGTACCGCAGCCGTTCGTGCTGGGGCCGGTCCCGGCCGCCGTGCGTGCCCGGGTCTGGCCCCAGGCGGTGCGGGCGCCCGTCAGGCAGCGGGGGCCGGCGTGGATAGCGCACGGTGCGGTTACGGGCCAGTTCCCGGCCGATGGTGGCGCGGTGGCGGCCCAGCCGCCGGGCGATCTCGGCCCGGCTGTGCCCGGCCGCCCAGCCCACGGCGATCTCTTCACGTTCGGCCAGGGACAGATAACGCCCGCCGGGCTCGGTCAGGTCCGGGATCATCCCACCAGACTCGACGACCCACCCCCGCCCGGCCGAGGCCGACACCCCCACCTCCGCGGCGGCCTGCGCGATCGTGGCCCCCGCCAACCGGGCCCTCCAGAACCGGCGGACCCGTTCCCGCGGCACCCTCGGCGGACCGATCACACTCATCACCCCAGCTCGACAGGGTGTTGCGACGAACCCTTGAATCCACCCGCAAATGTGCGACGGTGAGGTTGCGCTCGGGGTGGGGCGCGGCGCGGCCGGCCGTCGTGCTCAGGCCGAGGGTCCCCGTCCGGACCAGGTCCAGGCGTAATCGGGGTCCTCGGCGGCCAGACCGCCCTCGCCGAGCTCCAGCGGGAGGAACGTGTCGACCATGACGGCCAGCTCGTCGAAGAACTCGGCGCCGATCGACCGCTCGACCGCACCGGGCTGCGGCCCGTGGCTGTGCCCGCCCGGGTGCAGGCTGACGGAGCCCTGGCCGATGCCGGAGCCCTTGCGCGCCTCGTAGTTCCCGCCGCAGTAGAACAGCACCTCGTCGGAGTCCACATTGGAGTGGTAGTACGGCACCGGGATCGACAGCGGGTGGTAGTCCACCTTGCGGGGCACGAAGTTGCAGATCACGAAGTTCTCGCCCCCGAAGACCTGGTGCACGGGCGGCGGTTGGTGCACCCGGCCGGTGATCGGCTCGAAGTCGGCGATGTTGAACGTGTACGGGTAGAGGCAGCCGTCCCAGCCCACGACGTCGAACGGGTGCGCGGGGTAGACGTACCGCGTGCCGGTGATGCCGCGCGAGCCACGGTGCTTCACGAGCACCTCGACGTCGGTGCCGTCGTGGAGCAGCGGCTCGGTGGGACCGTGCAGGTCGCGCTCGCAGTACGGCGCGTGCTCCAGCAGCTGGCCGTACCGGGACAGGTACCGGCTGGGCGGCGCGATGTGCGAGTTCGCCTCGATCACATAGAGCCGCAACGGTTCCGAACCGGTCGGGAGCCAGCGGTGCGTGGTTCCGCGGGGGATCACGACGTAGTCGCCCTGCACGGCGGCCAGCGCGCCGAACACCGTCTCGACGGTGGCCGACCCCGACTCGACGTAGACGCACTCGTCGCCGGCGGCATTGCGGTAGAGCGGCGACGTCTCACCGGCGACGACGTAGCCGATCCGCACGTCGTCGTTGCCGAGGACCAGGCGTCGTCCGGTGATCGCGTCGACGGCCTTCCAGTCCGGCGGGGTGAGCCGGTGCAGCTCGAGGTGGCGCGGCAGCAGGGGCCGGTTCTCGGTGGTCGACTGATCGGGCAGGTCCCACGGCGTCGCGTCGACGATCGCCGACGGCACCCCGAGGTGGTAGAGCAGCGAGGAGTCCGAGCCGAAGCCCTCCTCCCCCATGAGCTCCTCGTAGTGGAGCTCGCCGCCGTCCACGGGGCGGTGCTGGGTGTGCCGCTTGGGCGGGACGTGACCGACGCTCCTGAAGAACGCCATGGCGGTCCCCCTCTCCGCCGCGAGCCGCGCCGCGGGGCCGCGCCGGCGTCGATCTGTTCGGCCTGTGCTGTTTCGCAGCGTAGCCCGATGCGAAGGCGACGGAAGGGGACGAGAAGCCCGTTCCGTGCGCATCTCCTCGTACGCTGACGCCGGACGACGGACGGGAGGCCTCGATGTCCACGACGATCCCCGAGGTGTCGGTCGCCGAGGTCATGGCGGAGCTCGCCGCCCTCGACGACCCGCGGATCCGTGCGGTCAACGAGAAGCACGGCGACGACCACGGCGTGAACCTGACGAAGCTGCGCGCCGTCGCGGCGCGCCTGAAGAAGCAGCACGACCTCGCCCGCGCGCTCTGGGCGACCGGCGACTCGGCCGGCCGGCTGGTCGCGTTGCTCGCGTGCCGTCCCAGGGCGTTCGAGCGCGCCGAGCTCGACGCCATGCTCCGCGAGGCACGCACCCCGAAGGTGCACGACTGGCTGGTGGGCTACGTCGTCGCGAAGAGCCCGTACGCCGAGGCCCTGCGGGTGAGCTGGCTCGCGGACCCCGATCCGGTGGTCGCGAGCGCGGGCTGGGCGCTGACGACGGAGCGGGTGGCCAAGAAGCCCGACGGCCTCGACCTCGCCGGCCTGCTCGACGTCATCGAGGCGGAACTGAAGGACGCGCCCGACCGGCTGCAGTGGGCGATGAACCACTGCCTGGCCCAGATCGGGATCGAGCACGCCGAGCACCGCGCCCGCGCGCTCGACATCGGCGAGCGCCTGCAGGTGCTCGCGGACTACCCGACGCCGCCGAACTGCACGTCGCCGTTCGCGCCGGCCTGGATCACGGAGATGGTGCGGCGCCGCGAGGGCTGACCGTCACCGACGGCACCGGATGCGGGCCGAAACACGGCCTGCCGCTCGGATTCGAGCGCGGGCGCGTCCCCGAGCGCGGTCGGGGTGACCGAGCAGGACGCAGCGGACCACGGCTGCCGACGTGCCGGGCCCAGGCGCGGGCCTCGTCGGACACACACGTCGAGACTGCGTCCGGAAGTAGAGAGAATCTGTCCTTGCGAGCGTGAAAACCTATAGCTACGATTGCAGGTATCGGATCGGAGCCAACCCCTCCGGTCCGCCATGCATCACTCGACCGCCGACACGAAGGGAGCCCCCGATGTTGATGCGTACCGACCCCTTCCGTGAGCTGGACCGACTCGCTCAGCAGGCCTTCGGCGCGGTCGGCACCTGGTCCCGGCCCAGCCCGGTCCCGATGGATGCCTACCGCCGCGACGACGAGTTCGTCGTCGAGCTCGACCTTCCGGGCGTCGCGCCCGACGCGATCGAGCTGTCCGTCGAGCGCAACGTGCTCACGGTCAAGGCCGAGCGGCGCCCCACCGCCCGCGGGGAGGACTGCGAGATGCAGATCGCGGAACGTCCCCTCGGCGTCTTCTCCCGGCAGCTGTTCCTCGGCGACGGCCTCGACACCGACCACATCTCGGCGAACTACGAGGCGGGCGTCCTGGTCCTGACGATCCCGGTCGCGGAGAAGGCGAAGCCCCGCAGGATCGCGATCTCCCACCACGACCACGAGCGTCGGGCCATCGACGCCTGAGGCCGGCCGTGGGAGCCGTCCTGGGGACGAGCCCGGCACCTCGCCGCCCGGACCTGCCCGACCAGGTCACGGTCGACCGGATCTTCGTCGCGATCGTCGAGTCGAACTTCCCCTCCGACGCGCCCGTCCCACGCCGGACGCCGCCGTCCGCAGCCGTCACGGTTCTGCGGGACCGGGGAGGCCGGGACTGGCAGTCCGGCGCCACCGGCACGGTGGCGCGCCGGCCGAGCCCGGCCTGTGTCAGCCGGGCGAGGCTGCGTCGGGAGCGCAGTCCTCCGGGTCGGCGCGGGGTACCGAACTGGTCGACGACCCCGGGAGGTGAGCCCGTACAGGCAGTCGTTCATCGTTCACACGTACCAGTCGTCCGACGGCCCGGCCGGGAGCCCGGCCGGGCCACACCCTGGAAGGTATGCACGTGCCGCCGTTGGAGATCGACGTCGCGCTCTCATCGATTCCCCGTCACGACAGCACCCTGCATCAGACCAGCGTGCGCAACGCCCTCGCGGCGATCCACGGGATCGACGGCCCGTTCGACGCGGTCGACGACGTGGATGTTCACGACGCGACCGTGCCTGGCGCCGGTGCGCTGCGCGAGCTCGTCGCGCTGCACGGGCTTCCACCCGACCGGTGAGCTCGTGCCGAGACCATCGGTGATCGCGCCTTCGGCGTGCGGCCCGGTGGCCCCGAGCTTGTCGCGGCCGCCCTCTCCATCAAGGACGCTGCGCTCCGCGTCGCCTTCGGCGACAGACCTTCGGTTTGCCCTTGACAACCCCTCGTTTACTTCGCATCGAGTCCAAGAGCGAATCTGCTCTCGCTACGAGGTGAGGTAGCGGATGACGGCAAGCACGCGGCGGTGGTCGTCGTCGGTGATCGAGAGGCCCAGGAGGTCGTAGATGCGCGAGACGTGCTGGACGACGGCCTTCTCGGAGATTCCGAGCCTGCGGGCGATGCCGGAGTTGGTGCGTCCCTGTGCGACCAGCTCGATGACGTCGCTCTGGCGTGGGGTCAACCGGGTGAGTGCGTCGTGGCCCGACCGTGCACGGCTTAGCATCGCCGAGACGACCTCGGGGTCGAGCACGGTCCCGCCGCCGGCGACGATGTCGAGGTCGCGACAGAAGCCGGCGACGTCGGCGACTCGTTGCTTGAGCAGGTAGCCGACGCCGGCCGGGCGGTCGGCGAGCAGCTCCTGGGCGTACTGGCGGTGCACGTATTGCGACAGCACGAGGACCGCGGTGGCCGGATGCGCCGCGCGGATCGCGATGGCGGCGCGCAGCCCGTCCTCGGTGTGCTCGGGAGGCATCCGGATGTCGGTGAGCACCAGGTCGGGCCGGTGGCGGGAGGCGTGGGAGACCAGGTCGACGGCGTTGTCGGCGACGGCCGCCACCTCGTACCCTGCTCCCTCCAGGAGCAGGACGAGGCCCTCGCGCAGGAGCGCCTCGTCCTCGCCGATCACGACTCGCACGGCAGCTCCACGCACAGCCGTGTGCCCTGCCCCGGCGGGCTCGCCAGACTCAGCCTGCCGCCGAGGGCCTCGACGCGGTCGGCGATCCCGCGCAGGCCGCTGCCCCTGTCGAGGTGTGCGCCGCCGACGCCGTCGTCACGGACCTCGATGCCCAGCCGGCGGCTGTCGTGGGCCAGGGTCACCCACAGCTTCTGCGCCCCGGCGTGTTTCACGGCGTTGGCCACGGCCTCCGCGACGCTGAAGTAGGCGGCGGTCTCGACGGCGGCGGGCAGGGCCGTGTCGTCGGCGGGCAGGCTCAGGGTGCTGGGCAGCGGGATCCGGTCGACGAGCTCCTGCACGGCGGCGAAGAGCCCGCGCTGGGCGAGCAGGGCCGGCAGAATCCCGTGCACGAGGCCGCGGAGCTCGGTGATCGCGGTCTCGGCGTCGGCCCGCACCGCCTCGGCCTGTTCGGCGAGGGGCGGGGCCGCGCGGACGGCGAGCTGCCCGGCGCGCACGGCGAGGACGACGAGGTGAGCCTGCAGACCGTCGTGCAGGTCATGGGCGAGACGGCGGCGTTCGAGATCGCCGGACTCCACGATGCGGGCCCGGGACTCCCGCAGGGCCGCGCGTCCCGCGAGCAGCTCGGCGGTCAGGCGTTCGCGTTCCATCGCCAGGGCGACCACGCGGCCGGCGGCGCGGACCAGCGCGGGGTCGGGCAGCACGACGGCGTCGTAGACGATCGCGCCCACGCGCTCGCCGGCGCTCTCGACCTCGACGGCCTTCCGCGGCGCGCCCTCCTCCGGCAGGACGGCCGAGGTACCGGCCGCGTCGGTGTGGCGGCCCTGCGCGGGCAGCCAGAACAACAGTTGCAACGACGGGTCGCCCAGCGTCACCGCGAGTGCGTCACGCAGCTCGCCGCGGCCCGCCTCGGCGGCGCCGAGCCAGGCGCCTAGACGAGTAAGACGTCGTTTCAGAAGTCGGCGCGTTAATCCTATGTGGAGTCGCGCTGGTAGCTGATCATGCTCGGCGATGTCGAGACGATCTTGTGTCGAGCGATTGGTGAGCGACGAGCTGTGGGCGGTGGTGGAGCCGCTGCTCCCGACGAGGCCGCGCCGGCCGAAGCGGGGACGGACCGGCCGGCCGCGGGTGCCGGACCGGGCCGCGCTGGCCGGGATCGTGTTCGTGCTCAAGACCGGGATCAGCTGGAACGCCCTGCCCGCCGAGCTCGGCTGCGGGTCCGGGGTGACCTGCTGGCGACGCCTGCAGGAATGGCAGCGGGCCGGGGTGTGGGCGGAACTGCACCGAGTGATGCTCGACCGTCTCGCCCAGCAGGACCTGCTCGGCTGGTCACGGGCGGCGGTGGACAGCGTGAGTGTGCGGGCCAAACGCCGCGGAGAGGCCACCGGGCCCTCGCCGACCGACCGCGGCAAGGCGGGCAGCAAGTACCACGTGCTCTGCGACCGCGACGGGCTCCCGCTGCACGCGATGGTCACCGGTGCGAACACCCACGACAGTCGGATGCTCGCCCCACTGCTGGACACCAACCCCGGCGTCCGCGAACGGGCCGGTCGGCCGGGTCGGCCGCGACGTCGACCGGGCAAGCTGCACGCCGACAAGGGCTACGACTATCCGCGTTGTCGCCGCTACCTGGCCGGGCGTGGGATCGGGGTGCGGATCGCCCGGCGTGGGATCGAGGACTCCACCCGGCTCGGGCGGGTCCGCTGGGTCGTGGAACGCACCATGTCCTGGCTGCTGGACTTCCGCCGCCTCGCGCTGCGCTACGACCGCGCCGAAGCGACGATCACCGCGCTGTTGTCGCTGGCCTGCGCCCTGATCTGCCACCGCCGTCTCACCGGGAGCCGGTCGTAACCGGCGTGACATCCGCCCCCCCGGCCGCCCTCACCAGGGTCGGCCGGCTACGAAGTCGATGCCAGTGGTCGCCAGGCCAGCCACTCCAGGGCCCGGTCGGCCTCGTCGGGGTCGAAGCGGTTCGGGTCGAACGGCCCGCCCGCCCACTCCAGACGCTCAGCGTGGTCAGGATGGGCAGGATCGGCGAGTGCGGCCTGGAAGTCCTCGTACCCCCAGATCCCGCCGACGTCCTCAGGCGGGCACGCCCCCTGCCCTGCGACACAGCGCGGGTAGCGCACCCCCGGCTCGGCGGTCTCGACCGCCTCGACGGCGATCTCATGGGTCCAGTTGTCGCCGAAGTCGTAGATGTAGCCGAACCGATCACCAGCCTTGACCAGCCGAAACAGCTTGGCCTTGGTCTCGTCGGCAACGCCCTGGGAGGGCCTGTCGGGGTCTGGGATCCCGTAGCGGCGCCCGGCGATCTCGAACTCGTGCAGATGCGAGTTCGTCCAGCCCATCACCGACTGCACCACCCCGTGCAACACCGCCAAGTCGATCTCGCCCGGCACCTGCACCCGACGCCGGACCGACGGCGCCACCTCGACCAACACGATCTCCAACTCGAAGATCTTCGTCTTCGCAGACACACGAGGCGCGACCACCAGCCGATGCTCTCAGCCGTCGCCGACACTGACAGGACCGGGCCCACCACTTCTGAAACGACGTCTAATACTCCAGCCGCAGTTTGTTATGTGATCTTCCGATAGGCTTCGATCTTGTGGAGTTGCCGGAGGATCTCGAGGCGTGGGCCGGTGGCCTGGACGGGTTGTTCGGGCTGGTGGCGGGCCGGTTCTTCCGTGCGGAGCCGCGGCGGCGCGCGCGGGCGTATGTGCGGGGGTTGCTGGCCCCGCTGGCCGGGAAGAACGGGTGGACGCTGGCCGAGGTTGCCGGTGAGGCGACCCCGGATGGGATGCAGCGGCTGCTCAACGCCGCCAGCTGGGACGTCGACGGGGTCCGTGACGATGTGCGGGACTATGTGGTCGAGCATCTCGGCGAGCCGGGTGGGGTGCTGATCGTCGACGAGACCGGGTTCCTGAAGAAGGGCACGAAGTCCGCCGGGGTGCAGCGCCAGTACTCCGGCACGGCGGGCCGGGTGGAGAACTGCCAGCTCGGGGTGTTCTTGGCCTACGCCACTGGCAAGGGGCGCACCCTGATCGACCGCGAGCTCTATCTGCCCAAGTCCTGGACCGGGGATCGGGAACGCTGCCGGGAGGCGGCGGTGCCCGACGAGGTTGAGTTCGCTACCAAGACCGTCTTGGCCAAGCAGATGATCGGCCGCGCCCTCGATGCCGGAGTTCCGGCCTCGTTCGTGGCGGCGGACGAGGCATACGGGCAGGACTACAAGTTCCGCTCCTGGTGCGAGCAGCGCCGGATTGGCTACGTCGTCGCGGTTCCCCGAAATCAGTCCATCCCGTTGTCCGTGGACGCCGACATCTCGCAGATCAGCGGCTCACGACGGGCGGATGATCTGGTCGCCCGCGCTCCCGAACGGGCATGGAAGCGCCGTTCGGCCGGCCCCGGGGTGAAGGGTGAGCGGTTCTACGACTGGGCCGTGGCCTCGCTGTATCCGCCCGAGAACGCCCCGGCCGGGTGGGGCCGATGGCTGCTGGTGCGCCGCCAGATCCTCGGCGCCGACCAGCTCCAGGCCGGTGCGGAGCCGGAGCTGGCCTACTACCTGTGCGCCGGGCCGCCCGGTACCACCGACGAGGACCTGATCCGGGTCGCCGGGACCCGCTGGGCAATCGAGGAGTGCTTCCAGACCGCGAAGAACGAGGTCGGTCTCGACCAGTACCAGGTCCGCCGCTACGACGCCTGGTACCGCCACATCACCCTCGCCCTCCTCGCCCACGCCTACCTCTCGGTCACCGCGGCAATCGCCCCAAAAGACCTGGTAGCGGCCTCATCCCGCTCACCCTCGCCGAGATCCGACGTCTCCTGGCACCTCTGACCCACATCCCGACCCAACCGCTGCGATGGGCCTGGTCAACCTGGCGACGCCGCCACCAACACCGAGCCCGCGAAGCCCACTACCGCCGACGGGAACAGCACACCTAACGAACTGCGGCTGGAGTACTAGCTGTTGCGACCCAGCACGTTGTTGACGGCGTGGTGGCTTGAGCAAGGGGAAGGCCTCCTGGCGGAGTGGGTGTGTCTGACGCACCTGCTCGAACCCGGAGGCCTTCCGTGAATCTCCTATGTCAACCGGCCTCCGGATGGCAAGTACCGGGGCTGCCCGTGTCTGCCCGGAGCCGGTGGTAGACCACGTCGGCGAGGTGGCGTCGGAGCACCCGTAGGGCTTCGGTCTTCGAGTTCCCGGCGGCGGTGCGTCGCTGGACGAGTGCCTGGGCGGGTCGGTGGATTCGTAGTTGGGTGACCGCGATGCGGTGCAGGGCGGCGTTGAACTGCCGGTTGCCGCCGCGGTTGAGGCGGAACCGCGCACGGTTGCCCGCCCAGACAGGGATCGGCGCCGTCCCGGCGTGCATGGCGAACGCGGCCGAGGACCGGAAACGGTCGACCCCTGCGGTCTCGGCGAGGACCTTCGCCGCGGTCAGCCCGCCGCAGCCAGGAATAGCCAGCAGGTGCGGCACCAGCGGCTGCACCTGGGCCTCGATGCGCCGCTTGAGCTGCCCGACCCGCCGCGTCACCGTGATGATCCGCTCGATGAGCTCGGCGGCGATCTCGGCGCGCACGCCGCCCGCAAGCCGGCCGATCTGTTCGCGGAGCCGGTTCAGCGTGGTGATCCGGTTCAACGCCTGCCCGCGTGGCAGCGCGACCTCAAGGTCGTGCAGGTGCCAGCCCAGCCGGTTGATCATCCGGGTCCGCTCGGCCACCAGGTCTTCGCGGTGATCGAGCAGGAGCCGGATCTGCAAGGCCTGCTCGTCGAGGTGGGCCTCGGGCAGGTCGGGCTCGCGCAGCGCGGCGCGGGCCACCGCCGGCGCGTCGATCGGGTCGGACTTGCCGCGGGTGCGGGCCGAGGCCCTGGCCCGTGCCATCAGCTTCGGCGGCACCGTGACCACCGCCTGGCCTGTTCCGAGCAGAGCGCGAAGCAGCGAGCCGGCGACGTGACGGCAGTCCTCGACCGCCCACCGCCTCGATCCGGGCCAGCGCTGCGCCCACTCCAACAGCCGGATCAGCTCAGCCGCGGTGTTGCCGACGGTGATCTGGCCGAGCTCGCGACCGTTGGAGTCCACCGCGACGGCGGTGTGGCTGTGCTTGTGCGGGTCCACGCCCACCACGACCATGTGCATGTCTCCTTCACCGGGGATACGGGTCCGGCCGGCGGACACACCTCAGTCGGAGGACGTCGCCTCGTTCTCCTATCAAGTCACGCCGGTCGGACCGACTCCGGCCGCGATGGACGATTCACGAGAAGGCCAGCCCGAGCAGGCGGCACCCACCGTAAGAGTCACCTCGCGACCGAAGTCGATCTACCACCTCAGCGGCGGCGGCAGCGTGACACTGGGGTCCACGCTAACGCCCCGCTGTCACAACCGGGCCGATTACGCCTGGCGTGCCTGGTCGAGGAGCACTGGCCGGTCTCGGCGGCGGAAGGCCGCTTCCAGGTCTCGTGGCGGACCCCGAAACGCTGGGCCGACCGTGAGCTGCTTGCTGCCGAGCTCCCTGCACGGTCCGGCGCCTCGTGACTGAGTGAAAGCAGTCCGTTCTGTTCGTGTGCGTCTGCAAACGGTGGAAAGTCCCAGATGACCACCATCGGCCTGATGCGACGGACCGCCGGTGATAGAGTCGAGGTCTACTCCGCGGGCACCGATTCCGACGAGAAGATCAACGCGCTGTCCGTCGACATACTGGCCAAGGTCGGCGCGGACATCTCGGCTCACACGTCGAAGCCGAGGGATCTGAATCTCCGGCGGCCATCTGACGGGGTAGTTTCGCTCGGCAGGAAACAAGGGGGGAACCCGACTGAGTGATGCAAGTTTGCTCGCGCGCAGGTGGCGCTGCTTTGACAGTCGATAAGAAGTTCAGTGTATCGAAGATCAACCCTTGCCGTAAACGAGTCTCCGACGAAAGCTGTCGGGGCATCATGCTTTCGAGTGGGCCATCGCTCGATGCGACGTACTTGTCTGTTTTACGGCTGAGAGCGGGCCGTGGTGTCACCTCGGGCCGCAGCCGATCCTTCCGGATCCGGTGTACATCGCGTACGAAGCCAGTCACAGAAATCGGCGACGCCCCGGCCGGTGCGCGTACTCGTCTCGAGGACCGCGGCTGTGGGATTGACCGCTCGCAAGTTGCGGAAGAAGATGTCAATGTCGTAGTCGAGATGAGGAAGGAGGTCGACCTTGTTCACGAGAATGAGATCTGCCGATCGGAACATGACGGGGTACTTCAACGGCTTCTCTTCACCTTCGGTGACTGAATACACCATCGCGCGGGCATGCTCTCCGACGCTGAATTCGGCCGGACAAACAAGATTCCCGACATTCTCGATGAGCAGGAGGTCGAGCGCAGTCAGATCGAGTTTCGAAAGTGCGGAACGCACCATCGGTGCGTCGAGGTGACATTCCCCGCCGAAGCCGTTGGCGGTATTGAGGAGCGAGATGGTTGCCCCGAGGCCTGAGAGCCGGTCGGCGTCGATGCTTGTCTCGATGTCGCCCTCGACGATGCCGACCCGGGTCTCCGTCAGTATGCGCAGCGCTGCCGCGAGAAGCGACGTCTTCCCTGCTCCGGGAGATGACATGACGTTGATCGCGGTCACGCCGGCGCTGTCGAAGTCGGCTCGGTTGGCTGCCGCGGTGTGGTCGTTCTCGTCGAATATCCGCTCGAGCACCTCGATGCGTTCACCACCCGTGCGGTACCCGGAATGGTCGCCGAGGTCGGAATGTCCGTGTCCGTGTCCGTGTCCCTGTCCGTGCTCGTGTCCGTCGTCGTGCCGGTGGAATCGGCCCATATTCGGTCAGACCTCCGCTAGGTCGAGTGAGGTGATGAGAAATTCCTCGCCGGCGACGACCTCGATGTCGTGGCCCCCGCACCGGGAACAGCATATGAGCGGTTCCGAAAGCGTCGTGACGTGCTCGCACGGAATGCATCTGATAGCCGCGGGAACGCTGTCGACACACAGTTGCGAGCCGGCTAGTGCGGTGTCCGCGCTGACCAGCGACCAGCAGTAGACCAGCGTGTCGGGGACGATCTGGCGCAGCGCGCCGACCCGGACGTGGACGATCCGTACCGGTCGTCCCGCGGCGTGCCGTACCACGATGTCGGAGATCGACCGGCAGATCGAGAGTTCGTGCAACGGCGCGCTCCTTTCGAGTGGGAGCAGACCGTACACGCCGCGATCAGCGGCGCAAGGTCTCCGACGGGGACTCGCCCCACCGCTTGCGGTAGAGCACGGCGAAGCTGCCCAGATGGTTGAAGCCCCATCGCTCGGCGACGTCGGTGACCGTGAGGCCGTCGGCGGAGGTGGCGTCGGTGAGGTCCTCCCGCGCTCGCTGCAGACGGCGTTCGCGCAAGTAGAGGGTGGGGCTGGTGCCCAGCTCCTCGCGGAACCCCTGCTGGATCGCCCGGACGCTCATGTGGACGTTCTCGGCGATGTCGGTCATCGTGACGCGCTCGCGCAGATGTGCCTCGATGTAGTCCACCGCGGCCCGCACGACCCGACGGCCGGGCTGCTCGGCGGGCCGGATCAGCTGGGCGTGGTAGTTGGACGGTTGGAGTAGCAGCAGGGTGCTCATCAGGAGCTCTTCCAGCGGCCCGATGCCGTGGCCGCTCTGCAACATCGAGCCCTCGTAGAACACCTCGGTGTGCATCAGCTGGATCGCGCCGTGCCAGCGCATGGCGGCGTCCTTCGCCAGGTCCATCTCGGGCTCGAACTCGATCGGCGGTCCGAGGCTTTTGCCCAGCAACCTGGTGAGGTGTCGTTCGAGTGCCTCTTGCTCGATGCGCACCACTAACTGCGGTGAGTCGTGGTCGAACCGCATCGTTAGAGGCAGGCCGGGGCTGGCGACGGTCGCACGAATCGTGTTGGCCTCGAAGCTGCGGCCCCGGCTAACGCAGACGGCGCGACCATTTGTCGGCATGTGCACTGCGAAGGACGGTCCGGTGGCCGGGATGTCCAGCGACGCGGCGACGGTCAGGTCGACGTAGAGCAGGCTCACATCGCGCAGCCGCACGCCGTGCAGGCTCGCGGCGAACTGCTGCGATCCGATGTCGCCCACGGTGAGCGTGCACGGGGACAGGGCCTTGCCCAGCATGACGGCGCTCTCGCCGATGTCCTCGGTGTAGAAGATCTCGTGCCCGTCCAGCGCGGGGGGGATCCCGCGCGAGCGCACCCGGCGGCGCACCGGGTTCGCGGTCCGGCGCACGTCGATGAAGCCGAGCCGGGTCAGCCGCGACATCCCCGCTACCCCTCTCTGCCGTCCTTCGAACGGCCGTGTCACTCAGTCGAGTGTCGCGATCACGCAACCTCCCGCGGCGGGTTCGTGCGCATTTGTGCCAGCAAGTGTGCGTGATCCTGACAGCTGCTGCGTGAACGCGATAGGCGCGGCGCGCTTCTCTGCTTAGCCTGTGCGCCAGCTCACCCGTACGTCGCACCCTTCCGGGAGGCCCCGTGACTCCGAACGGCCAACTCGTCGCCCAGTCCCCTGCCGACGAACTCCTGGCGCGGCTGGACGAGCCGCGCGTCGCGGCTGCCCTGGGGAACCTGCTCGACCACGCCGACCTGCTCGCGATCCTCGTCGTCGGGCTTGACGGTCTCGTCAGTCGCGGCGAGGTCATCGGCGCGTCCCTCGCCGATGCGATCGGCGAGCTGCGCGGTGGCGCGGAGGACCTGCCCTCGGTCGACCTCAAGGGGCTGGCCTCCAGCGTCGCGACGCTGTCGGGCTCGCTCAGCTCGGCCACGCCCGCGCTGGACGCGTTGCTGCGCAGCAGCCTGACCGACCCGAAGGCAGTCGAGGTCATCTCCCAGCTCGCCCACGCGCTCGTGGTCGGCCGGGAGCGGATCGACACCGACCGCTCCGTCCCGACCGGGGTGTTCGGGCTGCTTCGAGCCCTCAAGGACGACGACGTCTCCCGTGGTCTCGGCTACCTGATGCAGGTTGCCAAGGCGTTCGGTCAGCAGCTCGACGCCTCCCACTGACCGTCCCCGGGCTCCATGCCCGACCCTCGACCCCAACCGAGACCCACCACCGCGATCACTCCGACGGCCGTCGAGCGCCGTCTCCCACCACGACAGCGACCTCGATGTCGAGGACGCGCGCGAGAGGAGTTCCCATGGCGTCCGTGCTGTGGTTCCAAGGCGGAGCATGCAGCGGCAACACGATGTCGTTCCTTAACGCCGAGGAACCCAACGTCGTCGACCTGATCGTCGACTTCGGTCTCGACCTGCTGTGGCACCCGTCGCTGGGCATGGAGCTGGGCAGTCAGGCCCAGACACTGTTCAACGACTGCGCGACCGGCAAGCGGCCACTGGACATCTTCGTCTTCGAGGGCACCGTCATCGAGGGCCCCGACGGGACCGGCCGCTTTGACATGTTCGCCGACCGGCCGATGAAGGACTGGGTCACCGAGCTGGCCGCCCAGGCGCAGATCGTCGTCGCCATCGGCGACTGCGCATCCTGGGGCGGCATCCCGGCGATGGAGCCCAACCCGTCGGGCTCGACCGGGCTGCAGTTCCACAAGAGGGAACGCGGCGGGTTCCTCGGCCCGGACTTCCGCTCCCAGATGGGCCTGCCGGTCATCAACATCCCGGGCTGCCCCGCGCACCCGGACTGGATCACCCAGGTCATCGTCGCGCTCGCCACCGGCCGCGCCGGCGACATCGCCCTGGACGAACTGCACCGACCGGAGACGTTCTTCAAGACGTTCACCCAGACCGGCTGCACGCGTGTCCAGTTCTTCGAGTACAAGCAGACGACGACCTCATTCGGCGAGGGTACCCGCACGGGCTGCCTGTTCTACGAGTTCGGCTGCCGAGGCCCGATGACGCACTCCCCGTGCAATCGGATCCTGTGGAACCGGCAGTCGTCCAAGACCCGTGCCGGGCAGCCGTGCATGGGGTGCACCGAGCCGGAGTACCCGTTCTTCGACCTCGCCCCGGGGACCGTGTTCAAGACCCAGAAGGTCAGCGGGATGATCCCCAAGGAGGTCCCGGAGGGCAGCGACCACCTCACGTACATGGCACACGCGGCGGCCGCACGCATCGCCGCGCCGCAGTGGTCGAAGGAGGACATGTTCGTGGTCTGAGGGCCTCGGGCCTGAGGCGCGAACTGTCCACCACCCACTCCTGGCCGTTCCCGAAAGGACACCCCCATCATGACCTCTGTCGACCTGTTCGTGAGTCCGTTGGGCCGCGTCGAGGGCGATCTCGACGTGCGCGTCACCATCGAGGACGGCGTTGTTACCTCCGCCTGGACCGAGGCCGCGATGTTCCGCGGCTTCGAGATCATCCTGCAGGGCAAGGACCCCCAGGCCGGTCTGATCGTCTGTCCGCGCATCTGCGGCATCTGCGGCGGCAGCCACCTCTATAAGTCGGCCTACGCGCTCGACGTGGCGTGGAAGACGCACATGCCGCCCAACGCCACCCTCGTCCGCAACATCTGTCAAGCGGCGGAGACGCTGCAGAGCATCCCGCGCTACTTCTACGCCCTGTTCGCGATCGACCTGACCAACAAGAACTACGCCAAGGCTCCCAACTACGCCGAGGCCGTGCGGCGGTTCGCCCCCTACGTCGGGACGAGCTATCAGCCTGGTGTCGTGCTGTCCAACAAGCCGGTCGAGGTGTACGCGATCTTCGGCGGGCAGTGGCCGCACTCTAGCTTTATGGTCCCGGGCGGGGTCATGTGCGCGCCGACGCTGTCCGACGTCACCCGCTCGATCTCGATCCTTGAGCACTGGAAGGACAACTGGCTCGAGAAGCAGTGGCTGGGCTGCTCGGTCGACCGGTGGCTGGAGAACAAGACCTGGGAGGACGTGCTCGCCTGGGTCGAGGAGAACGAGTCCCAGTACAACAGCGACTGTGGCTTCTTCATCCGGTACGCCCTGGAGATCGGGCTCGACAAGTACGGCGCGGGCGTGGGCAACTACCTCGCGATGGGCACCTACTTCGAGCCCTCGCTCTACGAGAACCCCACGATCGACGGTCGCAACGCGGCGCTGGTCGGCCGCTCGGGCATCTACGCGAAGGGACAGTGGTTCGACTTCGACCAGTCCCGGGTTCGCGAGGACGTGACGCACTCCTTCTACGAGGGCACCGGGGCGCTGCACCCGTTCGACGGCGAGACCCGCCCGATCGACCCGGAGGTCGGCCGCAAGCAGGGAAAGTACAGCTGGGCCAAGTCGCCCCGCTACGACGTCCCCGGCCTCGGCCACATCCCGCTCGAGGCCGGTCCGCTGGCTCGGCGGATGGCCGCGGGCGCGCCCGGCGCGGCGTCCCACCAGGACGCCGACCCGCTGTTCGTCGACATCCTCTCCAAGATCGGGCCGTCGGTCCTGACCCGGCAGCTGGCCCGGATGCACGAGGGCCCCAAGTACTACAAGTGGGTCCGCAGCTGGCTCGACCAGCTCGACCTGCACGAGAGCTTCTACACGAAGCCGACGGAGTACGCCGAGGGCCGCGGTTTCGGCGCGACCGAGGCGGCGCGGGGCTCGCTCGCCGACTGGGTCGTCATCGAGGACAGCAAGATCAAGAACTACCAGGTGATCACCCCCACCGCGTGGAACATCGGGCCGCGTGACGGCGCCGCGATCGCCGGGCCGATCGAGCGCGCTCTCGTGGGCTCCCCGATCGCCGACCAGGAGGACCCGGTCGAGCTCGGGCACGTCGCCCGCAGCTTCGACTCCTGCCTCGTCTGCACGGTGCACGCCTACGACGGCAAGACGGGTCGTGAGCTGAGCAAGTTCGTGATCAACGGCATGGTGTGACCGCCTTGGCAGGCGCTGCGGCGGTATCGGCCGGACCGGACTCGGGCCGGCCACCGTGCGACGTGGTCGTCGTCGGCTGCGGCAACCTGCTGCGCGGTGACGACGGGGTCGGTCCCGTCCTGGTCCGCCACCTCTGGGAACGCGGCGTCCCGGAGGGGGCACGGATCGTCGACGGCGGCACCGCGGGCATGGACGTCGCATTCCAGATGCGGGGCGCGGCGCAGGTCGTCCTGATCGACGCGGCCGCGACCGGCGCCGCGCCCGGCACCGTGTACCGGGTGCCGGGCTCGGAGCTGGGGGAGCTGCCCCCGCTGCAGGGGCTGCACAGCCACCTGTTCCGCTGGGACCACGCGCTGAGCTTCGCCCGCTGGGTCCTCGGCGACGAGTGCCCCGACGACGTGACCGTCTTCCTCGTGGAGGCCGGCAGCGTCGAGCTGGGGGGCGAGCTGAGTGAGCCCGTCCGTGCGGCGATGGAGGACGTGATCGCGATCGTCGAACGCGACTTCCTAGCGCGTTTGCGACCGGCCGACGACGGGCCGGGCGTACCGAGCGTCGAGTTCACCGACGACGGCTACCTGAGGCTGGGTGCCCGGCTCGCCGCGCATCGGTTCCCGGCCGATGCCGCGGTCGCCGCGCTGCGTGACGGTGAGCTGTGGCTGGTGCCGTTGAGCCGGCCGCAGAGTGGCGGGCTGTTGCTCAAGCAGCGCAACCTCGCCGGGGACCGGGCCGTGCTCGTCCGCGAGACGCTCGAGGACCGGGTCCCGGTGGGCGTCCACGAGGCGATCTGGGACGCCGAGCAGGGGGCCTTGCGGATCCCGCTCGGCACGGCACGATGATCGCCGTGACCGACCGGCCGGCCTCGGCGCCGCAGGACGAACCGGAGGACGCCGCGGCCTCCGGGACCGGCGCCGTCCCCGAGCCACCGCGCGATCCGGTCCCCGCCGAGGGTGACCCGGACCGCCCCGACGGCCCCGCCGAGCCCCCGGCCGTGGCCGTCGGGGTGGAGACGGTCATCGTCCAGGACCGCGGGCGCTGGGCCGTCGAGATCGTGGTGGTCTTCAGCGACGGTGTCGTCCGGAGGCGCATCGACACCTACCCGACCCGCGCGCGGGCCGAGATCAGCGCCTCGCTGATCCGCCGCGCCGCCGACCGTGACCTGTGAGGACCGTGCCATGACTGCTGAGACCGTCGCGCTGTCGGCGCCGAACGACTCCGCCGACGGCACCGGCCTGCCGGTGCGACCGTTGCCGATCGGTGCGTTCCCACTGCCGTTGGGCTACCTGCTCGTCCCCGCCGGTGCCGACACGGAGGCCGCCCGCCTCGATCTGCTCGCCGGGCGGCTCCCCACCACCTGGCCCGACCGGATGGCCGCGCACCGGCTCGTCGTCGAGGGCGACCAGGACGCCGCCCTCGCCGCGCTCACCGGCGACGATCCGGTGAGCCGGTTCAACCGGTTCGTCCTGGACCCGGTGGGCGGCACACCCGAAACGCTGCGCGCCGATCTCGGTGAGATGGGTGTGCTCGTGGACGTGGTCGCCTTCACCGTCGGGGTCGCCGCCGGACCCCCGGTGGACGGGGCGGCGACCGGCGAGGTCGGTGCGCTCGTCCTGTGCGCGCGGGCGACGCATGCCTTGGCCGACGGTGACGCGGCGGGTGCGGTGGACCTGCTCGACGCGGCGGTGTCGCTGTGCGAGGGCAGCACCCCGGTCCTCGCCGCGGTCCTGCGCGGTGCCGCCGCGGGCGCCGAGCAACAGCGGGCCGCGGCACCCACTGACGGCGTCGTCGACCGGCTGGAGGCGGCGCTGCGGGGCCTCGACGAGGCGCGGGACATGCGGGTCGCGCGGTCCGAGACCCACCTCGCGGCGGGTCTGGCCCTGCACGAGCTGGGACAGACCGGCCGGGCGATCCCGCACTACCACGCCGCGCTGCGGTTGGTCACCTCCGTGGAGGCCCCGCTGGTGTGGGCGTCGGCGCACGCGAACCTCGCCGCCGCCTACCTCACGGCTCCGATGATCCAGGCGTCCGACCAGCTGCGGACGGGGATCGCGGTGCAGTCGCTGCGCTCGGCGCTCACCGTCTACACGCGAGCCGACCACCCGACCGAGTGGGCGAGCGCCCAGCTCAACCTCGCGAACTCGCTCGTCTACTCGCCCTCGACGCACCAGGCGGACAACCTGGTGGAGGCCGTCGAGCTCTACGAGGAGGTGCTGGAGGTGCGCTCGCGCGACGAGGACCCGATGGGGCGGGCGCGCGTGCTGGCCAACCAGGGCAACGTCCTGGCACACCTGGGCATGTTCGACGTCGCCAAGGCGAAGCTCTACGACGCGCGGTTCGTCTTCGAGGAGTTCGGCGACGTCGAGGCGGTACGGACCGTGCGCGGCGTGCTCGACGAGATCGCACGTCAGCAGGCGTTGCGACGCAGTGAGGACTGACCCGTGCAGCCCTACCAGCGCCACCAGTTCGACGTCCTGCTCAACGACGTGACCGAGCGGTACGCGGCCCACGTCGTGGCCAGGTGCGACAGTCGGGCCGAGGCGCTGCGCAGGCTGCGCGACGACAGCGGGGACGACGGGGTCAGGCTGGCCGAGTTCGTCGACACGGTGTTCGCCGACCATCGGCTCGACGACGTCGCCGGGTCCGCGTTCGTCCTCCAGGCGCTGCACCGCAGGCTGGTCGCTCCCGAGGAGACAGTGGCGGCGGTGCTGGACCGGCTGGCGAAGTCGGTGTTCGCCGACCTGCTCACGGCGAAGGTCGTGGAGCGGCTCGCGCGGACCGAGTGGAAACAGTGAGGAGACGGCGATGACGGCCTCGACGAAGAGCACCCCTGCGGCATCCTCCGGTCCGGCCGCGACGGAGGCGGAACCGTCCTTCGAGGACCTCGCGGGGAGGGTCGATCGGGCGGTCGAGGCGGCCTCCGCCCTCGACGGCGCGGCCGGTGAGGCCGCCGCCGAGCTGCGGGCGGCGATCGAGGAGATCCACCGTGTTGGGCTGCGCGCGATCGTGCGCGCCATGCGGGAGCGGCCGGAGACCCGTGATCTGCTGTTCACCCTGGTCGACGACCCCGTGGTACACCTGCTGCTGTCCCTGCACGGCATCGTCCGTCCCGACCCCGCGACCCACGCCCAGCGGGTCCTGACGACGGTGCGTCCCCAGCTTCAGTCGCACGGCGGGGACGTCGCGTTCGCCCACGTGGCCGACGGTGTGGCCTACGTGCGCCTGGAGGGCGCCTGCAACGGCTGCTCGATGTCCGCGGTGACACTGCGCAACTTGGTCGAGGAGGCGCTGGTCGCGCAGGTGCCGGCGATCCGCTCCGTCGAGGTGCTGCCGAACGAGCCGACTCCGACGTTGATCTCGGTCGAGTCGATGTTCCCCCGCTCCACCGGGCTGCCCCCCGGCTGGGTCGACGGCCTCGGGACCGACGACGTCGCCCCCGGCGCGCTGGCGGCCGTGCAGCTGGCCGCTGACGACGGCACCGGCGCCGACGTGATCGTCGTCAATGTCGACAACCGGATCTCGGCCTACCGCAACGCCTGCGCCCACGAAGGGCTGCCGCTCGACGGCGCCCTGCTCGACGTGCGGGCCGGGACCCTGACCTGTCCGTGGCACGGCTTCTGCTACGACGCGACGTCGGGGGAGTGCCTGAGCGCACCCGGCGCGCAGCTCGAGCAGCTGCCGGTGCGGGTCGACGGCGACCGCATCTGGGTCCGGGTGCACACGTGAGCGTCGGCCGTTCGTCGCTGCGGGTCCGGGTCGCCACCTCGACCACCGGCCCGACCGCCGCGCGGCCGGACGCCGCCGCGGGTGGGCCGGACCTCAGCGGCGGCTGGCGGGCCACCACCTGGATCGGGGCGCCCGCCCCGGGCGGGCTGGCGCTGCCGCCGGCGGCGCCCACCCGGGCGTGGTGCTACTCGCCGCGCGGTGTCCACGTCGACGCCGATCACCTGGTCGTGGCGGACTCGGGCAACCACCGGGTGCTGATCTGGCACGGTGTCCCCGCGCAGGACGGCAGGCCTGCCGACGTCGTCCTCGGCCAGCCCGACGGCACGACCGAGGGGCGGGCCGCGGGTGGCCGCGGGCCCGAGCGAGGTCTCAACCTGCCGACGGGGGTGCTCGTCCACGAGGGGCGGCTCGTCGTCGCCGATGCCTGGCACCACCGCATCCTGGTGTGGGACAGCGTTCCCCGGCACGACGACGTCGCCCCGGACCTGGTGATCGGGCAGCCGGACGCGTCGTCGGTGGAACCGAACGCGGGCCGGGCCTGCGACGCCTGCACCTTCTACTGGCCCTTCGGCGTCGCGGTGATCGACGGCCGCTTTCTCGTGGCCGACACGGGCAACCGCCGCGTCCTCGGCTGGGACGACGGCATCCCTGGCGACGGGCGGCCCGCCGACCTGGTCCTCGGTCAGCCCGACGCCGCGAGCCGGGAGGAGAACCGGGGCGGCGAGGCGGCGGCGGACAGCTTCCGCTGGCCGCACGACCTCGCCGGTACCGCGGACGTGCTGCTCGTCGCGGACGCGGGCAACCACCGGATCCTGGGCTGGCAGGACCCGCCCCGGTGCGACCGTCCCGCGGAGCTGGTCATCGGCCAGCCCGACATGTCCTCCTCGGCGGAGTGGCCCTACGGTCCGCACAGCGGCGACCGCTTCCGGTTCCCCTACGCGCTCGCGCTCGAGGCCGGACGGCTCTTCGTCGCCGACACCGCGCAGAACCGGATCCTGGCCTGGGACGGCGACTGGGCGGGCGGGCGCGCCGCCGACCATGTGCTCGCCCAGCCGTCGTTCACCACCAACGGCGAGAACCGCTGGTCGGCCGTCGAGCACGACACGTTGTGCTGGCCGTACGGGCTGTCGGTGCACGGTGACGTGCTCGCCGTCGCGGACTCCGGCAACAACCGGGTGGTGCTGTGGCGACGCGGATGAGCACCGGGACCGGCGCGGTGGCCCGTCGCCGGCTCACCGTCACCGGCGTCGTGCAGGGCGTCGGGTTCCGTCCCTTCGTGCACCGGCTGGCGACCGGGCTCGGGGTGACCGGCTTCGTCGGCAACGACGCGGCGGCCGTGTTCATCGAGGTCCAGGGCCCGGAGGACGCCCTGCGCGCCTTCACCGATGCCCTCGTCGCGCAGGCGCCGCCGATGGCGCGCGTCACCGGCGTCGGGAGCGAGCCCGTCGGCCTGGCCGACGAGTCCGGGTTCCGCATCGTGGCCAGCCGCGATGCCGACGGACCGCTGACCTTGATGCCACCGGATGCCGCCGTCTGCGACGACTGTGTCCGGGAGCTGCACGACCCCGCCGACCGCCGCTACCGGCACCCGTTCGTGACGTGCACGAACTGCGGGCCCCGGTTCACGATCATCACCGCGCTGCCCTACGACCGGCCGGCCACCACGATGGCCGGGTTCCCGATGTGCGAGCGGTGTGCCCGGGAGTACCACGACCCGGCCGACCGGCGGTTCCACGCCCAGCCGGTGTGCTGCCCCGACTGCGGGCCACGGTTGCGTCTCGACGGCCCGTCCGGCGTGGTGACCGACGCCGACGCCGCGATCGCGGCTGCCCAGCGGCTGCTCGCCGACGGTGCGGTCGTCGCGGTCAAGGGGCTCGGCGGGTTCCACCTGGCCTGCCGCGCCGACGCCGCGGACGCGGTGCGCGGGCTGCGGGAACGCAAGTCCCGTGGCGGCAAGCCGTTCGCGGTCATGGTCGCCGACCTCGCGGCGGCGCGGCGGTTCGCCCGCGTCGACGACGACGAGGCGGCGGTGCTCACCTCCCCGGCACGGCCGGTCGTTCTGCTCCGGCGGCTGCCCTCGGCCCCGGTCACCGACCAGGTCGCACCGGGAAGCCCGCACCTGGGCCTGCTGCTGCCCTACACCCCGGTACACCATCTGTTGTTCACCCAGGTCCCCGGCTCCACCGCTCCGGTACCGGAGGCGTTCGTCCTGACCAGCGCGAACATCAGCGCCGAGCCGATCTGCCACACCGACGCCGACGCCCGCGACCGGCTCCCGGCGCTGTGCGACGCCGTGCTCGGCCACGACCGGCCCATCCACGTCCCTGTCGACGACTCGGTCGTCCGCGTCGTCGACGGGCGCGAGCTGCCGATCCGGCGCTCCCGCGGCTACGCCCCGCTGCCGATCGACCTCGGTGCCGACGCGCCCGCGGTGCTGGCCGCGGGCGGCGAGCTCAAGAACACGTTCTGCCTCACCGACGGCCGCCGTGCCCACCTGTCCGCGCACGTCGGGGACATGGGGTCGCTGGAGACCTCGTTCGCGTTCGAGCGCGCGGTGGCACAGCTCGGGTCGCTGCACGGCGACCCGGTGGCCCTCGCCGCCGACCTGCACCCCGGCTACCTCACCCGCGGCTGGGCGGAGCGCACGGCGAGGGAGCGGCCGTTGACGCTGGTCCAGCACCACCACGCCCACGTCGTGTCCCTGCTCGCCGAGCACGGCCGGCTGGGGGAGCCGATCATCGGCGTCGCCTACGACGGGACCGGACTGGGCATCGACGGCGCGGTCTGGGGCGGCGAGCTGCTTCGGGTCGGCACCGACATCACGACCTTCGAGCGCGTCGGCCACCTCCGTGAGACGCCGCTCCCCGGCGGCGACGCAGCCGTCCGCAACCCCTGGCGGACGGCGCTCGCCCAGCTGAGCTCGGCCGGCGTGCCCTGGGTCGAGGACCTTCCCCCGGTCGTCCAGGCCACGCCGGCCGAGCTCGCCGCCGTCGGCAGCCAGCTGGCCTCCGGTGCGGGGACCGTGGCCTGCACCAGCATGGGGCGGCTGTTCGACGCCGCCGCGGCCCTGCTCGGGGTGTGCCCGCGCGTGGACTACGAGGCGCAGGCGGCCATCGAGCTGGAGGGGCTCGCCGCGGGAGCCGAGCGCTCGGCGCCGCTGCGCCTCGGCGTCGGCGCCGACGGTGTGCTGGACCCGACGCCGTTGGTCCTCGGCCTGGTGATGGGGCTGCGTGCCGGAATCCCGGTCGCGGCGCTGGCGGCCGGGATGCACGAGGCCGTGGCCGAGGCGACGGCCGTGGCGGTCGCGTGGGCCGGGCGGGCCCACGGCATCCGGCTGGCGGGGCTCACCGGCGGGGTGTTCCAGAATGTGCTGCTGCTGCGCGCGTGCCGGGACCGGCTGCGCGCCCGCGGTTTCGAGGTGCTCGTCCACCGTCTGGTGCCGCCCAACGACGGTGGGCTGGCGCTGGGCCAGGCGGCGGTGGCGGCGGCAGTGGCGAGGGCCCGGCGGCACGGGCCGGTCGAGCGGGAGGTGTGACATGTGCCTGGGCATCCCGGGACGGATAGTCGAGGTGTGGACCGCGGACAGTGGCGCTCCGATGGCGCGCGTGCGGTTCCCCGAGGAGACCCGCGACGTCTGCGTGTCCTACCTTCCCGACCTGGCGGTGGGCGACTACACGATCATCCACGCCGGGTTCGCGCTGACCCGGCTCGACGAGGAGTCCGCGATGGTGACGTTGGCGACGATGCGTGAGTACGGAGTGTTCGGCATGCCGGACCCCGCAGGGACGGGCTCGTGAGCACCGCGGCGCCGGCCCCGCTGGTCGACGAGGCGCTCGCGGCCGACCTCGCCGACGCATCGCTGACGCTGGCGCGACGGTTCGCCGCCGGGGCGACGCTGTGGTGTCTCGCGCCGGCCTGGGAGCCGCACGCCCACCACGTCGCGGTCGAGTTCGTGCACCCGGTCGTCGTCGGCAAGCGGGCACTGCCCGCGGTTGCGCTCACCGGACCCGACCTCGTCCCGTCGGTCCGGATCTCGGTCCGCCCCGGTGACGTCGTGCTCGCCGTCGCCGCCGCCGACGACTCCGCCGTCGCCTCGGTGATGCGCCGCGCACCCGCCTGGGGCGTGACGACCCTGTGGATCGGCAACGGCGAGCGGCCCCCGCAGGGCGCCGCCGATCACGTACTGTGGCTCGACGACCCGGCCCCGAGCCTGCCTGCGACCGGCGGGTTCGTCCTGCTCTACCACGTGTTGTGGGAGCTCACCCACGTCTGCTTCGAGCACCCCGGACTGCTCACGACGGCGCCGGACTGCACCGACGAGGTGTGCGTGACCTGCTCGGACGAGGGTCGCCTCGCCGAGGTCCTCACCCCGGCGTCGGGCCTCGACCCGGCTACCGCGCGCACCGCCCAGGGCACCGAGCGGGTGGACACCACTCTCGTCGGACCCGTCGCGCCGGGCGACCTGGTGCTCGTCCACGCCGGGCTCGCGATCAGCCGGATCGACCCCGAGGAGCCGTGATGACCAGCGAGGACACCGGGTTCCTCTACCCGTTCATCGACGCCGAGGAGACCGACGCCGCGGCCCTGCTAAGCGACCTGGCCGCGTCGGCGCGGGCCAAGGCCGTCGAGAGCGCCGCGCTGCGCCGGCGCAGCCTCGACGAGTGCGGTCCCGTCCTGGCCGCCGCGGCGGCCGAGATCGCGCGGCGGTTCGCCGCGGGCGGGCGGATGTTCACCTTCGGCAACGGTGGCAGCTCGACCGACGCGGCGACGCTGGCGGGGCTGTTCGCCCACCCTCCCGAACACCCGCCGCTGCCGGCCTGGTCGCTCACCGCGGACCAGGCGATCCTCACCGCACTGGGCAACGACGTCGGTTTCGAGCTGGTCTTCGCCCGCCAGCTCATCGCCCGTGGCGACGGCGGCGACATCGCCGTCGCGGTGTCGACCAGCGGCAGCTCCGCGGACCTCACCGTGGCGCTGCGGGAGGCCCGGCGGCAGGGCATGTACACCGTCGGTTTCGCCGGCTACGACGGCGGCGAGTTCGCCGACAGCCCCGACGTCGACGCCTGCCTCGTCGTCCGGTCGCAGAGCGTGCACCGCATCCAGGAGTCGCAGGCGCTGCTCGGGCACCGGCTGTGGTCGCTCGTCCACAGCCACCTCGGCCGACCGGACGCAGTATCGGAAGGACAGCCATGACCGGCACCGTTCCTCGTGACACCGGCGGACCGTCGTTCGCCGAACACGAGGTGATCGAACGGATCGAGGCGTTCCGGCGGCGGCGGCCCCGGCTGCGCGACGAGATCGTCACCATGGCCCACGGTGCGGGCGGCAAGGCGTCGGCCGCACTCGTCGACGCGGTGTTCGTGGAGTCCTTCCGCAACGACGAGCTCGACCAGCTCGGCGACGGCGCGGTGCTCGCCACCCCGAGAGGGGAGCGCCTGGCCTTCTCGACCGACTCGTTCGTCGTGCAGCCGCTGAGGTTCCCCGGTGGCTCGATCGGCCATCTCGCCGTGCACGGAACGGTGAACGACCTGGCGATGGCCGGCGCGCGACCGGCGTGGCTGTCGGCGGCCTTCGTGATCGAGGAGGGGTTCCCGATCGTGCAGCTGCGCGAGATCGTCGCCGACATGGCGGCTGCGGCGGCAGGCGCGGGGGTCCGGATCGTCACCGGCGACACCAAGGTCGTCCCGACGGGTGCCGCCGACGGGCTGTTCGTGACCACGGCCGGGGTCGGGGTCGTGCCCGCCGGCCGTGCGTTCTCGGCCGCCGCCGTCCGGCCGGGCGACCGGGTGCTGCTCTCGGGCTTCATGGGCGACCACGGCACCGCGGTGATGCTGGCCCGCGGCGACCTCGACATCGACGCCGACGTCGCCTCCGACACCGCCGCGGTGAGCGAGCTGGTGGAGGCGATGGTCGCCGCGGCTCCGGCGACGCGCTGGCTGCGTGACCCGACCCGCGGCGGCGTCGGCACCGTCTGCAACGAGCTGGCGCAGGCCAGCGGGCTGGGCGTCGTGCTGGACGAGCGGTCGCTGCCGATCCGGCCGGTCGTCAACGGGGCGTGCGAGCTGCTCGGGATCGATCCGCTCTACGTCGCCAACGAGGGCAAGTTCGTCGCCGTTCTCGATCCGGGCGAGGCCGATGCGGCGCTGGCCGCGGTACGCGCCCACCCGCTCGGCGCCGACGCGGCCCTGATCGGTGAGGTGACCGACGCGATCGGGGCGACCGTCGCGCTGCGCACCGGCTTCGGCGGCACCCGCATCGTCGACATGCTCGTCGGCGACCCGCTGCCGCGAATCTGCTGAGGAGATGTCACATGTGTCTGGGAATCCCCGGCCGGATCGTCGAGGTCGTCGACGCCGCCGAGCATCTGGCCAAGGTCGAGATCGACGGCGTCCGCCGCATGATCAGCGTCCGGCTCCTGCAGAAGGACCCGCCCGGTGAGGGCGACTGGGTGCTCGTCCACGTCGGCTTCGCGATGGCCCGCATCGACGAGGAGGAGGCGCGGCTGACGCTGCAGGCGGTCGAACGACTCGGCGAGACGTACCGCGACGAGCTCGCCGCCTACGACAGCACCTCGATCGTCTGACCCCGACGCGCCCCCCACCACACGCGAGGAGTACCGCATGCGATTCGTCGACGAGTTCCGCGACCCGGCCGCGGCCCGACGGCTGCTCACCGCCATCAGCGGCCTGGCAGGCGACGAGGAGTTCAAGTTCATGGAGGTGTGCGGCGGGCACACCCACACGATCTACCGCCACGGACTCGAACACGTCCTGCCCGCGAACATCGAGCTGGTCCACGGCCCGGGCTGTCCGGTGTGCGTCATCCCGATGGGCCGCGTCGACGACGCGATTTGGCTGGCCGAGCAGCCCGACGTCGTTTTCACGACGTTCGGCGACATGATGCGCGTCCCCGGCAGCAACGGCAACCTGCTCGACGCGAAGGCCCGCGGCGCCGACGTCCGGTTCGTCTACTCCCCGCTCGACGCCCTGCGGATCGCCGTGGACAACCCCGACAAGCGGGTGGTGTTCTTCGCCGTCGGGTTCGAGACGACCGCCCCGTCGACGGCCGTGACGCTGGTGCGGGCCCGTGAGCTGGGCGTGCGGAACTTCAGCGTCTTCTCCAACCACGTGACGATCGTGCCGCCGATCAAGGCAATCCTGGATTCACCCGACCTGCGGCTCTCCGGGTTCCTCGGTCCCGGGCATGTCTCAACGGTCGTCGGCAACCGGCCGTACCGGTTCGTGCCCGAGGTCTACGGCAAGCCCCTGGTCGTCGCGGGCTTCGAGCCGCTGGACATCCTGGCCTCGGTGGCGATGCTGCTGCGCCAGATCCGGGAAGGCCGCTGCGAGGTGGAGAACCAGTACTCACGGGTGGTCCGCCCGGAGGGGAACCCAGCGGCGCTGGCGCTGCTCGCGCAGGTGTTCGAGCTGCGCCCCCACTTCGAGTGGCGTGGGCTGGGGTTCATCTCGCAGAGCGGGCTGCGGCTGCGCGAGGACTTCGCCGACCTCGACGCCGAGCAGGTCTACGACCTGCCCGGGGTGCGGATCGCCGACCCGAAGGCGTGCCAGTGCGGCGAGGTACTGAAGGGCGTGCTCAAGCCATGGGAGTGCAAGGTGTTCGGCACCGCGTGCACCCCGGAGACCCCGATCGGCACCTGCATGGTCTCGCCCGAGGGCGCTTGCGCCGCCTACTACAACTTCGGCCGGATGCACCGCGACGCCGCGCAGCTCGTGGGGCAGTCCCGCCGATGACGGACGGAGCGTGGCTGTTCGCCCGCTACGCCTACGCCCCCAACAAGTTGGGGTTCTGCGGCCCTCCCGAGTCGGCGACGCTAGCGGCAGCTGGTGCCGAGGCGGGTCACGAGCAGGCCGTGCGGGCCGCGGCGCGCCGGTTCTCGGGGGCATGGCACTACCTCGTGGTCCTCGCGGAGCTGGCCGGGATCGACGATCCGCTCGACCGGCGGGTCGTGGAGTCCTACTGGCTGGGTGGCGGGCTCAACGACGTGGTCGACGGCGAGGAGTTCGGCCGCAGGCTGCTCGACCGGATCGGTCCGCAGGCCGGGCACTACTGGTCCCACCTCACCCCGGACCTGCTGCCCGAGGCGGCCGCCGACCACGGCTTCCACGTCTTCGGCGTCTACCCGTGGACCCGGCTGCTCGGGCGCGGGCCCCTAGACCCACCGATGACCGTCCTCGACGGCTGCCGGATCCGGCCGGCCGTCGTCTGCGCCCGCGAGGGCGACCGGATCACGGTGTCGGCCCGGCGGCTGACCTGGGAGGGCGCTGCGCTCGCGCTCGGCGAGCCGGCGACGGGCGAGGTCCCCGTCGCCGTCGACGGTCTGAGCTTCGTGCCCGACGCCGCGCCCGGCGAGGTCGTCGCGCTGCACTGGGACTGGCTGTGCGGGCGGCTCACCCCGGATCAGGCGGCCGATCTCGACAAGAACACGTTGCGGCGCATCGACATCACCAACGAAAGGTTGGCGCGGGAGCACTGATGGCCAGACCACGGATCGTGCAGACCGACGAGCAGATCGGATTCCACTGGGTGACCCCCGGCGGCACCCCGGTCGGCCTCGTCGACCTCGTCCACCTCGACAGCGAACCGCACCGGCTCGTCCCGACCCACCTCGCCGCCCTTGACGACGCTATGGTCCTCGCCGCGGGACGCTTCGGTCAGGTGCTCGGCGGCAGCCGCGCGCCGACGGCTGCGGAGCGCACCGACCTTCGCGAGCTGCATCGCGCCATCGACCGGCTTTGCGTCGAGTACTGCGACGCCGCGGCGGTCCTCGGCACGGTCGTCGACGCGCGGGCCGGGCAGATCCTCGGTACCGCCGCCTTTATCGGCATCCGCGCCAGGTTCCCGCTCGGACTGCTGGGTCCCGCTCCCTTCGACGGCGAGCTCGACCAGCCGCGCCTCGGTGTAGTCAGCGGCTACGGACAGCTGATCGTGGTCGACCCGGAACGGCCTTGGGCCGGTGGCCGGTGGGTGATCCGCACCGAGGACGGGCGCCGGTACCCGGCAACCTTGTCACAGCTGCTGTTCGACAGCTCAGGAGTACACAAAGACGCGGCGCGCCGGGAACACCGTGATGCCCTCGAAGCGGTCGTTCGGCATGCCGGCGACGGCGACCCGCTCATCGTGGCCTGCGCCGTCGACTGGCTGCTGTACGACTGGCTCCTCGCCCATCGTGACGGCCCCGACAGCGGAGCCGTGCAATTTACCGGGCCTGAAGCGGCGCGCGACGCCGCCGCGGTTCTCGGCGGCATTCAGACGTCGGCCCGCTGTCGCAGCACGGTCGACCCACAGCTCCTCGAACTTCCGGCGGCTCTCGGCCCGTTCGGGAACGCGAGGGCTTAACGTGTTGGGGTAGTAGGGGCGGCAATCAGAGAAGGACGTAGCGGGACGTACGTCACAAGGATCGTGAATCATCGACGAGACACATGCGTGGCACGGTTCGTGGCACGAATTGTCGTCGCACGTCGAGCATCCTGAGCACGGTGAACGCCCTGACGTGCACGGTTGGACTGAGCGAGCGCGGTATAGCCGCGAGGCGGCGGTGCATGTGTGCCTCGACGCCGAGGCCAACGGCCACCGGACCGACCCGCCCGGCCCAGGGCCGGGAGGAGCGGCGGGCGATGAGGGAGGAGGAGAAGGCCGAGCGTCAGCGGGTGATCGAGGTCAACGAGGACTGGCGCGCGGCGACGACGGTGCTCGCGCCTGGCTGGCTAGCCTCGCTGCGCGCAAGACCCCGCCGAATGGCGTCGAGCGCTTCGTGCTCGCCTGCCCGGTGCCGGCCGGGGATCACGAGATCCGGACGGCGATGGAGCGGAAGCACCCGCTGCTCCGCGAGGCGCTCTGCATGCCCGAGGCCGAGGGCCGGGATTAGGAGCGCGGCGCAGGGGGATTACGGCGCTGATCGAGCACATGTCGACCGCGACGGCGGCGCGTTGGTGGTGTGAAAGCGCGTCACGCATCGCTCGCTCACCGAGCTCGAAGAACTCGCCCGAGACCGCGCCGGCGGCACCAGGGCCCTCCTGCGCAAATGACCAGCTGGCGGTGAACGTCGGCGCAGCGCACCTCCGATCGGCTCGGTGGTCGGAGTGGCGTCCACTTGCTCCTATGTCAAGCTGCGGGCGCGATGGTTCGTCCTGGGCGGGAGCCGAGACCTACTGAACACGACGCCGGAAACACCGATCACGAGACAGACCCTGTCGGTCAGGCGCTGAGTGCCGGGATCGTGTCGGCGGGGCGTGGTCGGCAACTATGACGCAGTCTCCTCCAGTTCGATGTCGAAGGTGGCGTGGATGAACGGGGGCTCGACGCCGTAACGGACGCCCAGTTCGGAGTCGGTTGTTTCACAGAAGTCGACCAGTAGGCCCTTCTTGACCGCGAACACCGCGTCGGAGTCGATGTAGGGGCTCCCTGCGACGAAGGCGTGCGTCGTGACCTCCTCGTGCGCGGGCGCGGACGCGATGAAGTGCACGTGCGCCGGGCGGTAGGGGTGCCTGCCGGTCGCGTTCAAGAGAGCGCCGACCGGGCCGTCGGTCGGAATGGGGTAGTGGGAAGGCGCCACGGTGCGGAACCAGTATCTGCCCAGCTCGTCGGTGGTGAAGAGTCCGCGTCCGTTGCCCGCGGGTTGGACGTCGGGCACCTGGACGTCGTAGAGGCCGTTCTCGTCGCACTGCCAGACGTCGACCGTCGCGCCCGCGAGCGGACGTCCGCTGGTGCTTCGAACGGTCCCAGATACGACGCAGACGCGGCTGCCGCCCACCTCGTCGATGGAGTCTCCGAGGGCGCGCGCCGGGGATTTGGTCATGTGGAACGGACTCAGGACGGTGCTCTCGGTCCCGGCGTCCTGCCCGTTGATCGTCTCGACGAGCATGGAGACTCCCAGCACGTCGGAGAGCAGGATGAACTCCTGCCGGGTGTCGGTGCAGGCCTTGCCGACTGCAGTGAGGAACTCGATGGCGTTGTTCCACTCGGGGATGGTTGGCTCGATCTCGCGGACGAAGTCGTGCAGGTGACGGGTGAGGCTCTGCAGTATGGCGCGCAGGCGCGGGGCGGGGGTGGCGTCGAAGCTCGCCTGAACGGCCGGTGTCGCGGAGTCGACAGTGAAGTCCATGTCTCGGCCCCGCTACGCCGTGACCGACTCATCGGCGAAGTGCCGGACCTCCGGCGCCTCGACGAAGAAGTGCGCGATGCGCGTACCGAACTCCTTGCCCACCTCACTGGCCGGAAAGACCTCGAGGTGGTCCTCGAGCCGCTCCCACGTCACTCGGAGCAGGTAGGCACCGGGGTGCTCGACGTCGTGGTGCAACGCACTAGCACGACACCCCTTGGCCCCGGAGAGGATCGGCTGCGCCTTGGCGAAGGCCTCCTCAAAGTCGCTCTCGCACCCGGGGACGACGGTGATGTAGGCGTGTTCGACGACCATTGTCGCTCCTTTCTTTACTCCGGCACGCTATGTACACCACGGTTCGGCGGGCGATCCGAATCGCGTTCTTACTATCCGTTTCCCGAACGTGGGAGGGCGTCGGCTCCGCTCCCTTAGACGTCGTTTCAGAAGTCGGCGCGTTAATCCTATGTGGAGTCGCGCTGGTAGCTGATCATGCTCGGCGATGTCGAGACGATCTTGTGTCGAGCGATTGGTGAGCGACGAGCTGTGGGCGGTGGTGGAGCCGCTGCTCCCGACGAGGCCGCGCCGGCCGAAGCGGGGACGGACCGGCCGGCCGCGGGTGCCGGACCGGGCCGCGCTGGCCGGGATCGTGTTCGTGCTCAAGACCGGGATCAGCTGGAACGCCCTGCCCGCCGAGCTCGGCTGCGGGTCCGGGGTGACCTGCTGGCGACGCCTGCAGGAATGGCAGCGGGCCGGGGTGTGGGCGGAACTGCACCGAGTGATGCTCGACCGTCTCGCCCAGCAGGACCTGCTCGGCTGGTCACGGGCGGCGGTGGACAGCGTGAGTGTGCGGGCCAAACGCCGCGGAGAGGCCACCGGGCCCTCGCCGACCGACCGCGGCAAGGCGGGCAGCAAGTACCACGTGCTCTGCGACCGCGACGGGCTCCCGCTGCACGCGATGGTCACCGGTGCGAACACCCACGACAGTCGGATGCTCGCCCCACTGCTGGACACCAACCCCGGCGTCCGCGAACGGGCCGGTCGGCCGGGTCGGCCGCGACGTCGACCGGGCAAGCTGCACGCCGACAAGGGCTACGACTATCCGCGTTGTCGCCGCTACCTGGCCGGGCGTGGGATCGGGGTGCGGATCGCCCGGCGTGGGATCGAGGACTCCACCCGGCTCGGGCGGGTCCGCTGGGTCGTGGAACGCACCATGTCCTGGCTGCTGGACTTCCGCCGCCTCGCGCTGCGCTACGACCGCGCCGAAGCGACGATCACCGCGCTGTTGTCGCTGGCCTGCGCCCTGATCTGCCACCGCCGTCTCACCGGGAGCCGGTCGTAACCGGCGTGACATCCGCCCCCCCGGCCGCCCTCACCAGGGTCGGCCGGCTACGAAGTCGATGCCAGTGGTCGCCAGGCCAGCCACTCCAGGGCCCGGTCGGCCTCGTCGGGGTCGAAGCGGTTCGGGTCGAACGGCCCGCCCGCCCACTCCAGACGCTCAGCGTGGTCAGGATGGGCAGGATCGGCGAGTGCGGCCTGGAAGTCCTCGTACCCCCAGATCCCGCCGACGTCCTCAGGCGGGCACGCCCCCTGCCCTGCGACACAGCGCGGGTAGCGCACCCCCGGCTCGGCGGTCTCGACCGCCTCGACGGCGATCTCATGGGTCCAGTTGTCGCCGAAGTCGTAGATGTAGCCGAACCGATCACCAGCCTTGACCAGCCGAAACAGCTTGGCCTTGGTCTCGTCGGCAACGCCCTGGGAGGGCCTGTCGGGGTCTGGGATCCCGTAGCGGCGCCCGGCGATCTCGAACTCGTGCAGATGCGAGTTCGTCCAGCCCATCACCGACTGCACCACCCCGTGCAACACCGCCAAGTCGATCTCGCCCGGCACCTGCACCCGACGCCGGACCGACGGCGCCACCTCGACCAACACGATCTCCAACTCGAAGATCTTCGTCTTCGCAGACACACGAGGCGCGACCACCAGCCGATGCTCTCAGCCGTCGCCGACACTGACAGGACCGGGCCCACCACTTCTGAAACGACGTCTAAGTCCTAACGGCGTGCCGGCCCGGGACGTGACAGGAGGGTGTTGAAGATCAGTTTGTGACGACCGACCTCAACACCCTCCTGACCGCACTCTACGTCAAGATCGACGACTGGCTGGGCAAACGCACCCGCCCGGGCAGGCCACCGAAGCTCTCCGACGCCGAGCTGCTCACCCTGGCCGTGGCGCAGGTGCTGCTGGGAGTCCGCTCCGAGGCCCGTTGGCTACGGTTCGTGCCCCGGGCGCTACCAGCCGCGTTCCCGTACCTGCCGGGCCAGTCCGGCTACAACAAGCGGCTGCGCTCGGCGGTGTCACTGATCAAGCGGGTCATCCGCGAGCTGGCCGGCGACACCGACCTGTGGGCCGACCCCGTCTGGGTCGTGGACTCCACCCCGGTCGAGTGCGCCCGTTCCCGGCCCACCGCGAAACGCTCGAACCTGGCCGGGTGGGCCGGCTACAGCTACTGCCCGTCGCACTCGCGGTGGTTCTGGGGGCTGCGCCTGCACCTGGTCTGCACCCCGGCCGGACTGCCGATCACCTGGGCATTGGCCGACCCGAAGCTCGACGAACGCCAGGTCCTGATGGCCGTGCTCGACCACGACCCCACCCTCACCACCGACCGGCCCGGCCTGACCATCATCGCCGACAAGGGCTACGTCTCCCGCGAACTCGACACCTACCTGGCCGAGCGTGGCGTGGTGCTGCTGCGGCCCTCCTACCGCAACCGCACCCCACGCCCGGGCGAACACCTGCTCAAACCGATCCGCCAGCTCATCGAGTCGGTCAACGACACCCTCAAGGGCCAACTCGATCTCGAGCTGCACGGCGGACGCAGCATCGACGGCGTCAGCGCCCGGATCGGGCAGCGCCTGCTCGCCCTGACCCCCGCGATCTGGCACAACCGCGCCACCGGACAGCCCATCACACGATCCTTGATCGCCTACGACCACTGACCGGGTTCGGACTTACTCGTCTAGCTCCTCGATCTCGGCGGTGCGGGCGAACCCGCCGCGCAGCAGGCCCGCGAGGAAGGCGACCGGCACCCCGGCCATGACGGCCATCTGCACCACGAACTGGGTGAACGGGTCGAGGCCGGTGAACCATGCGACGACGGCACTGCCCGTCAGCAGCAGGATGGTGAACACGCCGTAGCCGGACACCGCGGCAAGCACCCGTCGCTGGCGACGATCGGCGGCGCGCAGGCGTTGCACGAGCACGAGCGCGGTCAGGGCCACGACGAGGAACCCGGTGGCCGTGGTGACCCGCGCGAAGAGGGCGACGAGGTCGGGACGCTCCGCCACGACGAGCACCGGCGGGACACCCGGCAGGGGCCCGAACACGTAGGCGGGGATCGGCAGCACCAGCGTCACGACGTACCCGCCCACGGCCAGCAGCCGGGACCGCCGGTCGGGCAGGCGGCCCGACGGGAACGCGAGCAGCAGGTGCAGCAGCACCCCGATCGGCAGCTGGGCGAGCACGGTGCCCACGACCGCCAGCGTCGGGTTGGCGACGTTGCCGGCCGCCGACCCGAGCAGCGCCGCCCCGCACAGGCACAGCAGTGCCCCGAGCCGCCCCGACGGCCGTCGCCACCACGCGACGATGCCCGCGGCCACGTACCCGGCCCCGGTGAGGGCGTAGGCGACGAGCGCGCCGACGGGCCCGGTCCCGTCGTGGACGAACAGCGCGATCTCGACGCCCGTCACCGCAGCTGTGGTCAGCCCGACCTGGAGCAGGGCCAGGCGCAGCGACGTCCGCAGGGGCGCCCGGCCCGCCGCGGGCGGGAACAGCGGTCGAGATCTTTTCACCGCGGTGGATCGTCGTCCACAAGTCGGCGCCGGTCCAGCGGGACGCCGCAGACCGCGTCGGACTCGCCGGGTGTGGACCTGGGTCCATGTCCCGGGCTGGGCCCAAGCCGATTCCCCGACCGGCTAGCGGCGCACAGAATTCGCTCGTCCGCCGCCGTCACGGGGCCCCGACGTCGAACGGTATGCCGGAGGCAGTGATGAATGTGCCCGAGCTCGGTGTCCGACGTGGCCCGTGGGCCAGGCTCGGGCCGGTCGCGGTCGTCGCGGCGGTGCTGGCACTGACGGGATGCTCGTCGTCGCAGGCCGCGTCCGGCGCGCCGGCCACCTCGGTCGCGCCGCCGGCGGTCTCCGACGCGAACGCGGCGCTCGCCCCGCTCGCGATCTCCCCGCTGTCCGACATCGCCCCGGTGCTCGGCGCGGACAACCGCATCCACCTGGCCTACGAGCTGCAGATCATCAACCAGGGCCGGGCTCGGGCGGTTCTCACCGGTGTCGACACGCTCGACCCGTCCGGCGCGGTCATCACCTCGTTGAAGGGTGCGGACCTCGGCAAGGTGTTCCGGGCCGCCGGTGGCAGCGGCGGGGACGGCCTCGCCGGCGGTCAGGCGGGCGACCTGTTCCTCGACGCCACCCTGCCCGCGGGGTCCACGGTTCCGCGTTCGGTCCAGCACCGCTTCACGGTGACGTTGACCCCGCCCACCGACGCGGGCCCCTCCGGGGACGCCCCGCCGCCCGCGCCGCCGACCGACCTGACCTTCACCGGCGTCTCCGTGGACGTCTCCGACCAGCAGGCGGTCGAGGTCGCGCCGCCTCTGCAGGGCGGCGGCTGGGTCGCCGGTAACGGGTGTTGCGACGCGATCACCGCGCACCGCGGCGCCACCCTCTCCGTCGACGGCACCATCCGCGTCGCGCAGCGTTTCGCCATCGACTTCGTCCAGATCGGACCCACCGGCACCCTCTATACCGGCGACCCGGCAAGCAACACGTCGTTCCCCTTCTTCGGCGTGCAGGTCCACTCGGCCGCGGACGGGACGGTCGTCCGGGTCCTGGACGGAAACCCCGAGCAGATCCCCGGGAAGCTGCCGGAGGGACAAACGCTGCAGAGCGCGGACGGCAACTACGTCGTCGTCGACATCGGCAACGGCCGGTACGCTTTCTACGCCCACCTGCAGCCCGGCTCGCTCAAGGTCAAGGTGGGCGATCGCGTCAAGACCGGGGACGTCCTCGGGCTGCTCGGCAACACCGGCAACACCGACGCCCCCCACCTGCATTTCCACATCATGGATGGGCCGTCGCCGCTCGAGTCGAACGGTCTGCCGTTCGTGCTCACCCGGTTCACCGGGACCGGCGTCGTCACCGACGAGAGCAAGATCATCGCGCCGTTTCCCGCCCAGGCGCCGGTCGTCCCGGTGGACACGTCCAGACTCGCGGGCGCCCACACCGGACAGCTCCCACTGAATCTCGAGGTCGTCGACCTCGGTTAGGCCGGGTCTACGCGGTCGAGTCCCGCCCGGCCGGTCGACGTCGATTCGGCATGATCCGGACCGGTGCACGGTCGAGGTGGTGCTGCAACCGAGCGGCCGCCCACGTGAGCCGGGCCGGGTCGTCGGCCGGCGCCACCGCGAGGATCACGAACTCAGGGGACGCGCGTGCGACGTTCGTGGACGTCGAGTCGGAGTACGAGCTGTGCGGGCAGGACGTCGAGCTGCCGCGCGTTGCGCGAACCGCCGAGGCCTACCCGTCCGCGACACCGTCCGAGAGCACTCGGCTCACTCTCCCAGGCCGTCAGGTCGGATCCGCAGGTAGCGCGGCGCGTAGGCCTCCGGGAGCACCGCGGCGTCGAGGCGGCGGCGCCCGATCTCCCAGCGCCGCAGCCCCTCGTCGGTGAGCTCGTACAGCCCGCCGCGGGGCTCCGGGGCGAACGGGGCCTGCCAGTGTCCGAGCGGGTACTCGGCGACCGGCCGCACCACGGCGGCGTCGGCCACGACCGCCAGCGCGATCCCGTCGCCGTGGAGCAGCACCCGGCTGCCGAGCGCACTCACGGAGGTGATCGGGAACGTCGTCGGGTGCGTACGCAGCGCCCGGCCCGCGCGCGCGACCGAGACCGACTTCGTGCCGACGGCGACCGTCGCGGCCGGCACCGGGACCAGCCAGCGCGCGGGCTCGGGCAGCACCGTCGGCCGGCCGAACGCCGGCTCCGCATCGAGGGTGACGGTCCGCAGCTCGCTCCCGGTGGCGACGACGAGACCGGCGGGCGACGCGGCGACCGCGCCGATCCGGGCACCCGGCTCGACCGAGGTGACGATCCGGTCCGGGCGGGCCGGATCGATCGCGACGAGCCGGTCGTCGAGCGCCGCCCAGACCAGCCCGCCCGCGGCGGCGAGGCCATGGACCGGCCCCATCGCCTGCTCCGTGCCCGGCGCGAGCTCGTCCACGTCGAGGACGACCAGACCGCTGCGGGTTCCGACCCAGAGGCGCCCGGCGTGCTCGACCACGCATCGCGGGTTCGGCACCGGCGCCGAGGGTCCGGGCGCGACGACCGCATGGCGTACCTCGATCCGCGGCGACCGTCCCCCGTCGACACGCGGTGTGCACGCGCGGCGCCCGGTCGGGCCGGGGCCCACGTCGAACCGGCGTTCCGGTCCCTCGCCGAGATCACGGACGTGGACGCCGTCGTCGTGGTCGAGCAGCGTGACGACGGCGCCGTCGGCGGCACCGCGCACCCGGACGTCCGCGACCACGAGCGCCTCCGGAGGGCCGACGGGCTCGAAGTACCGTTCGAGATCGCACAGGTCGACGTCGGGTCTCGGCATGCAGACGGCGTCGCGGCGCGGGTCGAAACCGGCCCGCATCCCGCCGCCGCGCGCCGGGATCTCGCGCGTGACGGGCCGAGGCTCGACCCGGCCCGTGACCTGCGCCCGCAACGGGTGCCCGCGCAACGCGCCGCCCAGCTCGACGACGATCGTCGCCCGGAAGACGTGGTCGGTCACCCGCGGCGGCGTCGTCAGGTCGCGCGGGGTCCAGCCCCGGGGCTGCGGCGGGTAGAACCGGATCTCCACGGTGCCGCTGTGGCGCGGCAGCACCACGTAGTTCCCCGACCACGAGGCGTCGAAGACGTAGCGCGACGCGGGGTCCGCCGGGTCGTGCTCCGCTCGGACCTGGCAGACGGCGACCGGCGCCTCGCCGGTGTTCTCCAGGACGAGACGACCGTCCGGCGCGTCGGGGCGGGACGGCGCCGGCGTCGTCTCGATCGGGAAGCAGTCGGACCCGAGCGTCGCGCGCCGCCCGTCGGCCGCATTGCCGACGACGATGTCCAGCACGTCCGGATGCAGCTCGGCCGCAGCCCGCCCGCCGGCGACCAGCTGCAACGGGACGGTACGCAGCAGGCCGCGCGGGTCGGTCGACACGATGCGCAGGCCGCCGTGGGCCGGGGCACGGTCACCGACGTACCCGAGGATGAGCGTGGTCGACGAGTTCGGGGCCAGCTCGGCCGGGGTGTCGGCGAGCGACCGTCCGTCCGGTGCGGGATGGAGGGCGTCACGGTCGACGGTGAGGATGCGCAGCCCGCCGGCGCCCTCGACGACGGCACCGCACAGCCGGACGCCACCGGGACCGGCACGCAGCTCGACCCGCTGCAGCGAGAACGCCGGTGCGCGGTCGGTCCCGCACTGCGAGAACGCCTCCTCGTGGAACGTCCGGGTGGACTGGTCGACCTCCAGGCGGGGCGCGACGACCTCGGCCGGCACGTCGGCATCGCCGCTGATCCGCAACGTGCGGGCGCCGTGGATCAGCGACCGCGCCGTCAGGTGCCCGCCGCCGAGATCGAACGCGAGCCGGATCGGCGGGAACAGCTCGTCCGGGTCGGTCGCGGCGTCGAAGGCGGCGTCGGCGAGCTCGCGCCCGAAGTTCTCCACCCCGTAGTCCGACGACCATCCCGGCCGGTCGGCGCTCGCGTCGCCGCTGGCCAGCGGCGACCGGCGGACCCGCAGCATGCCCCGCTCGAACACGAACCGGTACCAGACGACCAGCTCGAAGTTGTGGCTCCCGTACCCCGGGACGGTGAAGTCGCCGGTGGCGAAGACGTAGATGCGCTCGCCCCACTCGACGCGGGGCGATCCGGCGTGCAGGGTCGCCCCCAGCTGCGCGGCCCGCGCGGCGAACCGTTCGCTCAGCCGTCGGGCGAGCACGGCGCCGTCCAGCGTCAACGACCAGTCGGCGTCGGCCAGCAGCGAGCGGTCGAAGCCGTCCCAGGCCGCCCGGTCCTCGGACACCCCGTCGAACCCGAGGCCGAGCGCGAGCGCGCGCCCGTCGTCGACGACCCGCGTCGCCAGCCCGTCGAGCTCGAGGTCGAACCAGTCGAGCAGCTCGCCCAGCCCGTCGGACGCGTCGGCGGTGAGCCGGCCGCCGAGCGCGGTGGCCGGCGGGACCGAGTCCTCCGACCGCCCCTCGGAGGTGTCGAGGCCGACCACCGCGCGGTCGGCCCCCGCCCGGGCCGCCCGCACCAGACGCACCCCCGTCGCACGCCGCGACACCGGCCCCGGGGTGCACAGCAGATCGGGCGAGGTACGCCACCGCCACAGCGCCATCTGCGCCACCACCGGAGCGGCGAGCTGCAGCAGTCCGGGACGTCCCGAGCCGACGACGGACATCGCGTGCCTCCTGAGGGCGGGCCGGGGACCCTAGCGCCGCCGGGCCCGGCCCCACCAGGGCCGCAGGGCTCCGACCGGCCGGAAGGCCCGGGTGCGCCGCCGCGGACCGCGGCGACCGGCGCGCCCCTGCCGCCTACGCCGCCGCGGCCGCCGTCGTCGGGCTCGAGGAGGCCCACGACCTGCGCGCGATGCAGGCACTCGCCGAGATCAAGCAGGGCGACCCGGCGCGCGCGTTGCAGACCCTCGACGGCCTGCAGCCGGTGTCGGTGCCCGGCCGGCTCGCGCAGGCCCTCGCCCTCAGCGGTGCCGCGGGGATGGGGTTCGCCGATCCCGCGCTGGGCACCGTCAAGGCCGCGGAGTGCCGCACGCTCGCCCTGGCCACGGGCGAGCGGTCGACGCTGGTGGTGGCGTCGTGGGCCCAGGCAGCCGCCGCACACGAACGCGACGACCTGCACGCAGCATCTGAGAGGACCTCCTGGACACGCACGCGCTGCGCGAACTGGCGATCAGTGTGTTCGACGGGCACCTCTGCATGACCCAACGGCTCCTCCACGGCGCCCGCCCCTACCCGGACGTCGTGGCGTTCGCCGACTCCTTCCTCGCCGAGGCGGAGCGACCGGGAGCCATCCGCGGCCGGGCATTCGCACTGACGTTGCGCGGGGAGGCGAACTGCTCTTCGGTGCCCTCGACGCCGCCGACGACGACCTGCGGCTGGCGACGGAGCTGAGCCGGACCGGCGGCGGTGCGGTCGGGGAGGCGCCGGCCGTCCAGCGCCGCGCCGAGGTGGCCGTGCACCGGGGTGACCCGGCCGCGGCGGCCGACCTGCTCGACGAGGCGCTCGCCGTCGCGCGCGAGTCCGACGTCGGATTCCATCTGTTCGACCGCATCCACGGTGCGCGGATCGCCGCCGCGGGGGACCCGGCCGCCGCGGGGGACCCGGCCGTCGCGCTGGCCCGGGTCGAGGAGGCCGAGCGCGCCGTGCGCAGCCCGCTGGAGACCTGCCCGGGCTGCCGGATCACCCTCGCGGTCCCCGCCGCGATCGCGTCGGCACGGGCCGGGGATCGCCGGCGCGCGAGCTGCTCGGGGTCGCGGGGTCGGGCGCGGCGATCGACGTCGAGGGGCTGACCGTCCTGCGGTTCGTCGGTGATCGGTGCGTCGAACGCTGGAACCGCCTCGACGACCTCACCCTCCTGAGCCAGATCGGAGCCCTCCCCGCGCCTGCAGGGGCCTGACCGGACCCGAGGACTTGTTGTATCCATTTATCCTGTCGTAGGATCCAGTTCCTGGAGGCCATCGAGGGCAAGGAAGTCGCATGGACGAAGCCGGCTCCCCCGGATCGCTGCGAGAGCCGCGTGCTGCGGCCCTGACTCCGGACGTGCTCACCCAGCTCCACCAGACGATCTGGACCGAACGCGGGAACCGGGTCGGCCTCGACGTCACGGTGCCGCCGTGCCCCTACACCGTCGACGAGCTCGCCGCTCTCGACGGTGCGGGCCGCCGGGTCGGGTACCTCCCACCCGAGGTCGCCACCCGCTCGACCAGGCACGTGCTCGGCGCGATGTTCCCGGCGATGGACTGCTACAGCCTCCAGCCCGACAACGAGGTGGAGAACATCGTCAGTCGGCCGGGCTGGTTCGACTACGAGGCCGCGATCGACGCACCCTACGGCGACACGACGGAGGCCGAGCTCCTGCAGCGCGTCGCCGCCGACGGCCGCGAGCTGATCAGCCTGAACCAGTACATCGTCGCGGCGCAGGACAGCAGGCTGTTCACCGGGCACTACCTCGACGAGCGACGCACGTGGCCCCGCATCGGGATCCGGGTCACGGGCCGGATCGTCTGTGTGCGGTTCGACGGGGACGAGATGGCCGAGGGACTGGGCGACGAACCGCCGCAGCCGGGAGCCCTGCTGACCGCCTACGACCTCCACCACGACTTCCGGGCCCCCTACACCGGAGGGCGCTCGTTCGGGGTGGCCCGCAGTGAACGGGCCAGGACCCTACCGGCCGAGCCGCCTGCTCCGGCCCGGGGCGTGCACGTGTCCCAGCGGGGCGCGGTGGACCTGGACGCGGAGTGGCGGCGCCAGGTCGACCGGCTCGTCGCCGCCGGCGTCGCGGCCGAGCTGGGCCTGACCCCCGAGAGCTACGCCGCATCCCTGCCTCGTTTCACACCCCAGCCGGCGACCTACGCCGGACGGCTCGACGCACCGGTGCTCGTCGAGACCAGGATCGGGTGGCGGCGGCAGTTCGAGCTGTTCGGGATCCGGGTTTCCCCGATCCTCGCGGTCTTCCCGGCCCCCGTGCCCACCGGACCGGACTCGGCCCACCGCGACGCGCCGTACGCGGCGTGGTTCACCCGCTGGGGCCAGCGGTTCGACGACCCGACCTCGCCCGACGAGGCCCGAGCGGACCTGCGGGCCGACGAGGTGGGGGCGAACCTCGTGGAGGGCGGTGCCGTCGCGCACGCCTTCCCCGAGCTCGTCGAGGCGGCACGGTTCTTCGACTTCGTCGGCGAGGTGCTCCCGGCGGGCGAGACCGATGGACCGTTGTCGTTCGAGCCTATCGACCGCACACCGGGAATCTGCCGGTGGCGCGGCGTTCCGGAGTTCGGCTGCAACCTCTATCCCCTGGCGTTCAGCGTCTTCCGGCCGCTCGTCCGCGGCAGGGAGATCACGACGACCTGAGCCCCGGAACATGGCCCCGGCCGCGCGCCCCGCAGACGCCGCGCGGCCGGGTTGCCGACCGGGCGCGGCCACCTCCGGTCAGCGAACGGTCGCGGACTCTACGCCGCGCTCGACCCAGCGCAGGGCCTCGTCGAGGTGGTCGATCACGAGGTTTCCCGGTTGCCCGCCGCCGAGCGGATCTCGGCGGCCTCGGCGAGATGGGCGTGCGGCTCCAGTGCCTGTTCGGGCGGTACGAGCAGGCGGGCGCCTGGAGGATCGACATCGACGCGGCCGTGGCCCGGTCACCCCACACGGCGTCCACGAAGCGGGCGTCCGGCTCGCCGTCCCCGACTCTCCCGTCGGCCCGCGACGAGGCTCGTGCGTGAGCGCACGACCGGACGCAATACTCGCGCAGTTGGAGCGAAGTTGGAAACGGCGCCGTCATGGTGTCGGTGTCCACGACCCCGGGCGGCCGACCGCTGCCCGGCCGTCAGCGGCCACCACGGAACCAGGAGACCGACGTGCTCGTCCACGAGACCGCCTACGAGGCCACCGTCGCCGAGACCGCCCTCGGCCCGATCGAGTTCGCCGTCGTCGGCACCGGAGCCCCGGTGCTCGTCGTCCACGGCACCCCGGGCGGCATCGACGCCGCCGAGCTGATGGCCCGGATCCTGCCTCGCGACGGGGTCTCCGCCATCCTGCTCTCGCGCCCCGGGTACCTCGGCACCCCGCTCGACGGCCGCACGACCGTCGACGCACAGGCCGACCTCATGGCCGCACTGCTCGACCACCTGGGCATCGCCCGCGCGGGGGTCTACACCTGGTCCGGCGGCGGCCCCGCCGGCTACCGGTTCGCCGTCCGCCATCCCGACCGGGTGACCGCACTCGTCGCCAACGCCGCCTGCAGCCAGGCCTACCGGCTGCCCGAACAGGATCTCGCCACGCGGCTGATGTTCACCACCGCCCCCGGGCAGTGGCTGCTGCGGGTGCTCGCCGCCCACGGCGGCAGGCAGTACACCCAGGGCGTGATCGCCGACGAGGGCGACCTCACGCCCGACCAGGTCGCCCAGCGCGTCGACGAGATCCTCGCCGACCCCGCCAAGCAGCGCTTCGTCACCGACCTCGGCCCCACCGCCCTGCCCGACGGCAGGCGCCGTGCCGGTTACCGCAACGACCTCGACCGGTTCGCCGAGATCACCACCCTCGAGCTCGAGAAGATCACCGTCCCCACCCTCGTCGTGCAGGGCACCGCCGACGCCGACCTGCCGCCGGAGCACAGCTGGTACGCCGCCCGGACCATCCCGGGCGCCGAGCTGCTCAGCCTCGACACCGGCACCCATCTCGCCCTCTACACCCACCCCGACGCGGCCGCGGCGCAGACCCACGTCGTCGAGTTCCTGCTGGCGGGCGCCGAACGCTGATCCCTCACCCGACGCGCGGCCGGCGGACGGCCACGACCAGCAGCGGTGCCGCCACCAATGCCAGCAGCACGGGGACCAGCGCGGTCCAGCCGACGCCCGCGAACGGCAGGACGCCGAGCAGGGCGAGCCCGATGCGCGGGCCGCGCGGAAGCCGCCGCAACCAGGTCGCCGCGAGCAGGGCGAGCCCACCCAGCGCGCCGACGATCATCGGCACCGGCGCAGCGCCCGCCGCCATCAGCAGCTCCGTGGCGGCGAGCACCGTCAGCAGCACGCGGACCGGCTCGGCCCGCAGCACCCGCAGCGCGTCGCGCCCGCCGTCGGCGGCGGCGAATCCCGTCGCGACGATCAGCACCGCGGCCGGCAGCCAGGCCAGCCGACCCACCGTCGAGAGGCTCAGCAGGCCGGGCCCGACCAGGCCGAGCGCCCACAGCGCCGAGCCGGTCCGCAGGCACCGCGCGGAGACGAGGGCGATCACGCCGAGTCCCACCGTCAGCGCGACGGGCGCGAGCTTGTCCCCGGTCCAGTCCGGGATCACCGTGCCGAGGGTCGCCTGCACGATCCCCGCCGCCACGAGAAGCCCGCCGCCGGCGAGGCCGAGCCCGGCCGCGACGCGGCGCCTCACGACGTCACCGCGGCGACCATCGCCACGGAACGGCGCGGCGTCGGCCGACCGTCGCGGACGGGACGCCCGACGCGGAAGGTGAGCAGCGGGTGGCCGCCGGCCGGCAGGAGAGCGGCGAACCGCGGACCGAAGGTCGGCGTCGCGCCGGTGGCGGCCTCGCGGTCGATCCGCTCGGTGACCTGGTTCATGTGGTGCAGGCCGATCCCGGCCAGGGTGGCGCGGAGGTGCACGCGCTGCAGGAGCCGGCCCGCGTCGAGGCGGATGCGGCGGTCGTCCGGGTCGGCGACGGTGATCACGCCGTACGCGGCGGCGGTCGCGGTGTGGACGTCGCGCGTCCGGTCGATCCAGAACCGGTCGCCCGCGGTCCGCGACGACGCCGGCAGGAGCTTCGCGACGCCGAGCTCCACGGGGCTCAGACCCTGGCCGTCGAGGACGAGGCCGTCCCGATGGCGTTGGACCTCGTCGTTCGTCGCGCGGAACCAGGCGAAGTTGTCGATCGACTGCTGCTCGTCCCTGCACAGGGCCTCGGCCGCGTCGACGAGGAGCGTCCCGAGCGCCGCGCGCGGCTGCGGGTCGGTGATCCAGTGGAGCGCGAGACCGGGCGGGGGCGGCACCGCGAGCGCCGACACGTCGACGGGCCCTGTCAGGAACGGGCCGCGGTTGGTGTGCCGGCGGTCGATCACGTCGTGCAGCGGGTCCGTCCGCGGCGCGGCGGCGACGAGCGCCACGTGCGCGACCCGCGCGCCGCCGGCGCCGTCGGGCAGCAGCTCGACCGACGGTGCGAGGCCGCGTGGCCCGCAGCCGATCACCAGGTTCTCCACCGCGCAGCCGAGGCCGACGTCGCGCTCCCGCGAGTAGGGGTCGACCGTCCCCGTGGTGCGCGCCGGGTCGGCGAACACGTCGATGCCGGCCGGGCCGATCTCGAACGACCACGGCTGGGTGTTGTGCGGGCTCGCGGCGAGGACCGCTGCGGCGACCGCGCCGAGCGGCCCGGGCACCGAGCGCCAGTCCCGCCACGGCGCGAACGCCGGCCCGCCGCCGGGGTCGAGCACCGCGCTGTCGTAGACGCGGTAGCCGAGCAGACCGGTGCCCGCCACGGCGACCGTCGCCGCGCCGAGACCGACGCCACGCAGCAGGGATCGGCGCGAGAACGCGTGCGCGGGCGGCTGCGGCGGCGCCGACGCGGGGACGGTCGGCGACGTCGGAGCACCCGGCGAGGTCGATGAAGGCGGCGTCACGTCAGCGCTCCTGCCGTCGGTGGAGAACGCCGAGTCAACCGACGGCCCGGGTAGCGCCGCACCACCCCGGGCCCGTGCCCACCCGGGGTGGGTCCTTCCGGGTGAAGCGGACGGCGGGCACACTTCGTACGGCCCCGGCGCACGGGACGGGAGGGACATGACCGCCATCGGACCTGCCCGGCCGCTGCTCACCGTGAAGCACGCGGTCCCCCCGGCACGCCCCACGGCGGTGCACCGCGCCCGGCTGACCGACGCGCTGGACGCGAGTACGAGCCGGCTCGCCACGGTCGTCGCCCCGGCGGGGTGGGGCAAGACGAGCCTGCTCGTCGCATGGGCGCGCGCCCGGTCCACCCCGGTCGCCTGGGTCTCGCTCGACGAGAGCGACGACGATCCGGTCCGGTTCTGGAGCTACGTGCTCGTCGCACTGGGCGTGACCGACGCGGAGATCGGCCGCGAGCCCTTGGACGAGCTCTTGCACGGGGCGCCGGACGTCGCGCTGGCGCTGCTGGTCAACGAACTGGCGGCGAGCACCCGCGAGCACGTGCTGGTAGTCGACGACTACCACGTGCTGACCGATCTCCGGATTCACGAGGGCGTCGAGTTCCTGGTGACGCACCTGCCCCCGCGGACCCGGGTCGTCATGGCGAGCCGGACGGACCCGCCGCTACCGCTCGCGCGGCTGCGCGCCCGGGGGCGAGCTCACCGAGCTGCGCGCGGCCGACCTGCGTTTCACCCTCGACGAGGCGACCGCCCTGGTCGAGGGGGTCTGCGGGGCGCCGCTCGACGGGACGGTCGCGGCGACCGCGTGGGGACGGACCGAGGGCTGGGCCGCGGGCCTGCAACTGACCGCTCTGGCGCTGCGCGGCGGGGGCACCGCACCGGCGCGCGGCGGCGACCACCTGCTGGACTACTTCGCCACGGAGGTGCTGCCGACCCTGGTCGTAGGGGTTCAGAACCTGCCCGTGATCGGCGTTGTGGCCGGTGACGCCGTAGGACATCTCGACGAGGTTGTTCTTGCCGAACACGATCGCGCCCGCGCCCTCGATGGCCGTGACGATCTCGGCGTCGGTGCTGGGGGTGAATCCTGTGAGTGAGCCGAGGCCGAGGGATGTCGGCAGGTCCCGGGTCTGGTAGCTGTCCTTGACGCCCAGCGGGACTCCGAGCAGAGGTGCGGTTGCTCCTGCCGCGCGTGCCTCGTCGGCGGCGGAAGCGGCAGCGAGTACCGCCGACTCGTCGATGGTGATGAAGGCATGGATCTCGGACTGGGCGCGTGCCTGGTCGAGGAGGGCGGAGGTGTACGACTCCGCGGTGACGTCACCGCGGCGGATCGCAGCGGCCGCGGCCGCGACGCCGAGCTCGGTCAGCTGCGAGTTTCCGCTGCTCTCGGCGGACGAGGGGTTGGTGCGGGTCATCGGCCTACTCCGTCCGTGACATGGATGTCGGGGAACGTGACCGACCGTCGCTAAAGTAAGGCGATCACTGTACTTGGAGCGTATCGGGAGCTGGCCACAAAGTACAGCGATCGCTATACTTAGGCGATGAGCGCCACGCCGGAGGCCGGGCCCACGAAGCGAGGTGGGCGCGGGGCGCGGGAACGGATCCTGAAGGCCAGTGTCGAGCTCTTCGCCCGTGACGGCATTCATGCGACAGGGATCGCGAAGGTGACCGAGGTCGCGCACGTCTCCACGCGCACCCTGTACCAGCACTTCCCGAGCAAGGAAGCTCTCGTCAGCGCCTATCTGGAACGACTCGAGTCCGATCCGAACGGGCCTGCCGAGATCGAGACCGTCCTCACGCGAGACGACCTCGAGCCACGCGACCGTCTGATCGCGCTGTTCGCCACGCCCGCGGGAGATGCTCTGGCCGGGCCGGTGCTACGCGGGTGCCCGTTCCACAACACAGCGGTCGAGGCGGCGGGCGGCATGGCGGACGCTGCCGCCTTCGTCGAGCGTCACAAGCGAGAACTGATCGCGAATCTCATCGCCACCGCGGACGCCGCCGGAGCCGAGAATCCCGAGGCCCTCGGACGCCAACTCGCTGTCCTCTTCGAGGGCGCGCGCGCCCTCGCCACGTCCGTCAACGACGCGCACCCGTTCGAGGACGCCCGCGAACTCGCGGTGAGACTGATCGACGACGCCGTCGGCGGGATGTCTTCCGGCTGACCGTCGTCTCCGCGCGTCACTCGACGGCGACGCCGTGGGCGACCAACATCGTCCTGCCGACCTCCCGAGCCGCCCGGGCGGCTCCCCGGTCGCCCTCGTGGGCCGCCATGATCGAGCCCTTCATCAGGATGTGCCACTGGCGGGCGAAGGTGTCCGGGTCGTCGATACCCGCCGCCGCCGCGAGCTCACGCAGGTACGCGCGGATCCGGGCGAGATGGTGGACGCTCGCCTGGTGGACGGGGTCGCGGGGATCGTGCACCTCGATCATGGTGGTGAGGAAGGAACACCCCTCGAAGTCGTCGCGGCCGAACCACTCGTCGAAGAGGTCGAAGATCGCGAGGAGACGACCGCCCGGCAGCTCGGTCCGTGACCGGGTCGTCGCCTGCAGCCAGCTCTCGGTCCAGATCTCCTCACGGCGCCGGAGGAAGTCGAGGATCAGCTCCTCCTTCGAGGCGAAGTTGCGGTACAGCGTCATCTTCGCCGCCCCGGCGTGCTCGACGACCGTGTCGACGCCGACCGCGCGGACACCGTGGCGCGTGAACAGCTCGTACGCAGCCTCACGGATCCGCTCGGTGCCGTTGCGGCCACGGTCGTCTCGTGCCGTCATGCGACCTACCCCCAGCGCAGAGCTTCCACGTGCAGCGTAGGGCGTCCCGGCGCGATGCGGCGGCTCGTCCGCGAACACGGTCGCACCGGCACCGCCCGAGCGGCCCGAGCGGACTCAGGCGATGTCGCGCCGCGTCAGGATCAGGAACCCGACGGCCAGCGGCCCGACGACCCACGCGAGCAGGGTGACGAGCGGCCCGGCGGACGGTGTCGTGGTCGCCAGCAGGATGACCGCCTGCCGCGGGTCCACGGCCTCGACCGCCGCGGGCCAGACGCCGTGCAGCAGCGGCGGGGTGAGGAACAGGACGAGGTAGCTGCCCGTCAGCGCCGCGGGCGTGTGGGCGATCGCGGCACCGATCCCGACCCCGGTCACGGCGAACGCCGCGCCGCCGAGGGTCGCCACCGCCGCGACCACCGCGGTCGGCCCGAGCGGGACCGGGACGCCGAGGACGGCGAGGATCGCGGCCGAGGTGACGACGCCCGTGGCGGTCGCGTACGCGCCGAGCTGGGCGAGCGCGAGCGTCTTCGCCGCGAGGACCCGTCCCCGCCGCGGCACGGCGAGGTAGGTGCCCAGCGCCGTCCGGTGCGTGGTCTCGCCCGCGCTGCTCAGCACCCCGAGCGACAGCACGAGCAGGGCGGTCAACGCGCCGAGCTCGGCGAGGAGCCGGGGCGGGTCGGAGACGTCCCCGCCGGTCAGGACGAGGACGGGCACCCAGTGCGGGGCCAGGAGCGCCGTCGCGGCGAGAACGGCCTTTCCGGAGCGGGTCGACAGGGACTTGCCCAGCTCCACCCGGACGAGCCGGCCGAGACCGGGGGCGGAGCCGGCGAGGCGGGCATCGGGGCGGGCGAGGGTCTGCAGGGCCATCAGGTCCTCCGTGTCGGACAGGTGATCAGGCGGTGAGCTGGAAGAACAGGTCTTCGAGGTCGCGGCCGGCGGGCCGCAGGTCGACGAGTGCGTGCCCGCAGCGGGCCGCGACGGCGCCGACCTCGGCGGGGGTGCCGCCGACCGTGAGCCGGTCGCCGTCGCGTTCGACGGGATGGCCGGCCCGCCGCAGGTCCGTGGCCAGGGCGGCGGGATCGACGGCGCGGACGACGGTCACGTCCGCGGCGAGCAGCTCGTCGATGGGTGCGTCGGCGACCAGCCGCCCGCCCCCGATGACGACGAGGTGGTCGACCGTGTGCTCGACCTCGGCGAGCAGGTGGCTCGACAGCAGGACGGTGCCGCCGCGGTCGGCATGGCCGCGCAGCAACCCGCGCAGCCAGCGGATGCCCTCGGGGTCGAGCCCGTTCGCGGGCTCGTCGAAGATCAGCACCGGCGGGTCGGCGAGGAGGGCGGCGGCGATCCCGAGCCGCTGACGCATGCCGAGGGAGTAGCCGCCGATCCGGCGGCCGGCGGCTCCGGTCAGCCCGACCACGTCGAGCAGCTCGTCGACCCGCCCGCGCGGCACCCCGATCACCTCGGCCAGCAGCCGCAGGTGGCCGCGGCCGGTGCGTCCGGGATGGACCGCCGAGGCGTCGAGCAGGGCGCCGACCACGGCGGCCGGGTTCGGCAGCTGCCGGACGGTCCGGCCGTCGATCGACGCCGTCCCCGCGCTCGGCGCGGCCAGACCCGCGAGGATTCGCAAGGTCGTGCTCTTGCCGGCACCGTTCGGGCCGAGGAACCCCGTGACGGTGCCCGGCTCGCAACGGAAGGTGACGTCGTCGACGACGGTGCGGTCGTCGTACCTCTTGGTGAGTCCCTGCACGGTGATCATCGGTGCTCCTCGGCGGTGACGGTGAACGGGGCGGTGAGGACGCGGCCGTCCGCGACGCGGACCTGGACCCACATCCGGTAGGTGCCCGGGGCGGGCAGGCGGGGGTGGAAGCCGAGCTCCGGCCCGTAGCGGGTCCCCGGGGTGGCGAGGACGGGATCCCCGTCGGCGTCGATCACCTCGGCGTGGCCGTGCGCGAAGCCGCGGCCGTCGGCCCGCAGCGTGACGACGTGCGCGGGCGCCGCCAGGTAGGGCTGCAGGTCGTCGAGCGGCCGGCCGGTGGCGGCGTCGGCGAGGGTCACGGTGAGGTCGCTCGCCTCGCCGGCGACGACGTCCCCGCGCAGACCGACGCGGACCCCGTCGACGACGGTCTCACGCGGCCCCGGGAGCACCCGCTCCTGCTCGACCGGGTCCCCGGCGACGTCCACCTCGGACCGGGCCAGGACCGACGCCAGCTCGCCCTGCCTGCGGAACTCGGCGTGCAGCGCGTAGCTGCCGCCGGTCGGGAACACGACGTCGACGGCCAGCTCGCCGGGCACCCCGGTCGGCACGGGATGGACGTGCGCGAAGGTGCCCAGGTCGGAGCGGGTGACGATGAGGTGCGTCCAGGCCTCGTGGCTCAGCGCGATGTCGTCGACCGGCGCCCCGTCCGCCGTGACCCGCACGGTCACCCGCGTGGGGACGCCCGCCCGGGCCCCGGGCGCGCTGATGTCCACGTCGAGCCCGGCGCGGTGCGCGTCGACCGGTTCGACGTCGGCCGCCATCATCACGCTCATGTCGGTGCGCATCGGCATGCCGACCGCCTGGCTCCAGGCCAGGGTGCCGTTCATGCCGCGGCGGGCGGCGTCGGTCCGGGAGAGTGCCGTGAGCCCCGCGCCGACCAGCAGCGCCACGGCGGCGACGGCGGCGAAGTGGCTCCACCGGCCGGTCCGTTCCCGCAGCGACGGCCGCAGGATCTCCTGTGCCGACCCGGGCCGGCGGAACCCGCGCAACCGCAGGGCGTTGGTGACGACGCTGACCGAGCTCATCGCCATGGCCGCGGCCGCGAGTACCGGGTCGAGCAGCAGCCCGTCCGCCCAGTACAGCGCGCCGGCCGCCACCGGGATCAGCGCCACGTTGTAGAGGAACGCCCAGGTCAGGCCCTGCCGGATGGTGGCGACGGTGCGCCGCGACAGGGCGATCGCCGAGACCAGCCCGCGCAGGTCCCCGCCGACCAGCGTCACGTCGGAGGCCGCGAGCGCGACGTCGCTGCCCGTGCCGATCGCGACACCGAGGTCGGCGGTGGCCAGCGCGGGGGCGTCGTTGACACCGTCCCCGACCATCGCGACGACGCGCCCCTGCGCCTGCAACGCCGCGATCCGGTCCGCCTTCTGGGCGGGCAGCACCTCGGCGACCACACGGTCGATGCCGACCTCGCGGGCGACCGCCTGCGCGACCGCGGCGGAGTCGCCGGTCAGCATGACGACCTGCAGACCGAGGGCCCGCAGTTGCGCGACGGCCTCGGCCGCGCCGCGCCGCACGGCGTCCGCGACGACGATCGTGCCGGCGGCCCGCCCGTCGACCGTGACGTGCAGCGCGGTCCCCTCGGTCTGCTCGGCCGGCACCCCGACCCAGCGGGCCGTGCCGATCCGGACGTGCCGGCCGTCGACCGTCCCCGACACCCCGCAGCCGGGGACGGCCTCGAACCCGACGACCGGCCGGACGGGCCCGTCGTGTGCGGCGACGACCGCCGCGGCGAGCGGGTGCTCGCTACCGGTCTCGACGGCCGCGGCCAGCGCGAGCAGCTCGTCGGCGGTCCTGCCGACGGGCCGCACCTCGGTCACGACCGGCCTGCCCTCGGTGATCGTCCCGGTCTTGTCGAGCACGACCGTGTCGACCCGGGTCGCGGTCTCCAGCGCCTCGGCGCCCGAGACCAGGATGCCCAGCTCCGCCGCCCGGCCCGCGGCGACCATGACCGCCATCGGAGTGGCCAGCCCGAGCGCACACGGACACGCGATGATCAGCACGGCGATCCCGGTGCCGATGGCGAGGGTCAACGGGCCCGTCAGCGCCCACACCGTGAAGGTCGCGGCCGCGGCCAGCAGCACCGCCGGGACGAACCACGTCGCCACCCGGTCGACGAGCCGTTGAACCGGCGCCGACGAGCCCTGCGCGTCCTCGACCAGGCGCACGATCTGGGCGAGCGTGGAGTCGGACCCGACCGCGGTGGCCCGGACGAGCAGCGTCCCGGTGCCGTTGAGGGTCGAGCCGATGACCTGGTCGCCCTCGGCCTTCGGGACAGGCCTGCTCTCCCCGGTGAGCATGCTCTCGTCGACGCTCGACCCGCCCTCGACGACCACGCCGTCGACCGGCACCCGGTCCCCCGGCCGGACCCGGACGACGTCGCCGCGGACCACGTCGGCGACCGGGGCCTCGAACTCGCGGCCGTCCCTGACGACCCGAGCCGTCGGCGGGGCGAGCCGGGTCAGTGCCGCGACGGCGGCGACGGTCCGGCCCTTGGCGCGGGCCTCCAGCCACCGGCCGAGCAGCACGAGGGCCACGACCACGAGCGAGGTCTCGAAGTACACGTGCAGCGGGAGGCCCCACCGCTCGGCCTGGCCGGGCCACAGCGTCACGAAGGCGCTGTAGCCGTACGCGATCAGGGTGCCCAGCGCGACGAGCGTGTCCATCGTGACGGTGCGGTGGCGGGCCGCGGCGACCGCGGCGCGGTAGATCGGCCGTCCCACCCAGAACTGCACCACCGTCGCGACCGCGAGCAGGGCCGGCATCAGCGGGTCCATCGCGTCGACGGACAGCGGGACGTACATCAGGACCATCAGCGCGAGCCCGGCGGTCAGGGCGACCACCCAGGGCAGGGCGGGCTCGGGCCCGTCCGGCTCGGTCTGCGCGGGCCGCGGATCGGCGACCGCGACGCCGTACCCCGCCCGCTCCACCGACGCGACCAGCGCGGCCGGGTCGACGGCGGTGTGCTCGACGGTCGCGGTGCCGGTGGCCAGGTTCACCCGCGCGTCGGCCACCCCGTCCACCCGGCGCAACGCCTTCTCGACCCGCCCGACGCAGGACGCGCAGGTCATGCCGGTGACGCGGAGCGTCTCGACGGCGAGGGTCGGCGCGCTCACCGGGGGACCCCCGTCCGGGCGTCGCGGGCGGCGATCCGCTCGGCGAGGTGCGCGGCGTCGGCGCCGACGAACCCGAGCAGCGCCGAGCCGCGGCTGTGCAACCACGGCAGCCCCAGCACGTACAGCCCCGGGACCGCGGTCTCGCCCCGCCGCCGGTGCTCGAGCGCGCCGGGGATCGTGATCCACGAGTCGTCGCGCCGGTAGCCGGTCGCCCACACGACGGTGTCGACCTCGAGCACGGTGTCGTCGACGGTGACCGCGGTCCCGGCCGCGCCGGTGACCCGCCCGCGCAGTGTCACCCCGGCCTCCCGGAGCCGGGCGTCGGACGTGCCCACGACGAGCTCGCCGCGGGCCCGCATCCGGCGGCCGAGTACGGAGTCGCCGGACGCCGTGACCAGCCCGGACCGGGTGAGCCACCAGAACAGGTCGCGGCCGAGCACGGTCTGCGGGACCACCGCGGCGCGGCTCCCGACGGCCAGGTCCACCCGCCGGGTACGGGCCAGCTCCAGCGCGATCTGACGGCCGGAGTTGCCGCCGCCGACCACGAGCACCGGGCCGTCCCGGAGATCGTCGGGACGGCGGTACTCCGCGCTGTGCAGCTGCGCGACCCGAGGTGACAGGCCCTCGGCGAGGGCGGGGACCCACGGTGTCTGGAACGGGCCGGTCGCGACGACGACCTGGCGGGCGAGAATCGTCTCGCCCGCGCCGTCGAGCGCGAACCCGGCCGCGTCGCGGCGCAGCTCGGTGACCCGGTGCCCGGAGCGGACCGGCAGGTCGAACGTGGCCGCGTAGCTCCGCAGGTAGGCGGCGACCTCGTCCTTCGTCGGGTGCCGGTCGGGGTCGCCGGGGAACGGCATCCCGGGCAGCCCGTCGTAGCGGGCCGGGGTGAACAGGCGCAGCGAGTCCCACCGCGCCGCCCAGCTCCCCCCGGGCTCGCCCGCGTCGAGGACGGTGCAGTTGAGGCCCCGGCGGCGCAGGTGCCAGGCCATCGCGAGGCCGGCCTGCCCACCGCCGACGACGGCGACGTCCAGCGGGTTCACCGGGCCACCTCGTGTCCTGCCTCGTAGACCGCCACCTCGACCGAGTCGGCGTCGAGTGGGCCGGTCGCCATGACCGAGACCCGCCCCGTGGGCAGGTCGACCTCGACATCGAGCACGCCGGGCACGGCCAGCAGCTCGGCCCGGACGGCGGCGACGCAGTTGGCGCAGTTCAGTCCGTCGATATGGAGGGTGGTGCTCGTCGTCATGCGGCCAACGCTGCCGCCCGCACCACCGGCATCGCGCCGGTGCAATCGCCGGGATCGGACGAACCCGGCGATAAGCTCGCCAGGTGCTGTACGGCCGGGACGACGAGCAGGCCGCGCTCGCCGAGCTGCAGCAGCACGCGCTCGCCGGCCGCGGCGGGGCGTTGGTGGTGCTCGGAGCGCCGGGCGCGGGCAAGTCGGCGCTGCTGGCCGCGAGCCCGCTGGACGGGCTGCGGGTGCTGCGCACCCAGGGGGTCGAGGCGGAGTCGCCGCTGGCCTTCGCCGCCCTGCACCGGCTGCTGCGCCCGCTGCGCCACCACATGGGCCGGCTGCCCGCCCGGCAGGCCCGCGCGCTGCGCGCCGCATTCGGGGAGGAGGACGACGCACCCGACCCCTACCTGGTCTACCTCGGTGCGCTGAGCCTGGTCGCCGAGGCGGCCGCCGAGCAGCCGCTCCTGCTGGTGGTCGACGACGCGCACTGGCTCGACGACGAGACCGCCGCCGCGCTGCTGTTCGTCGCGCGCCGGCTGGCCGACGACCCGGTGGCGCTGCTGTTCGCCGCCCGCGAGCAGTCCGGGTTCGATCCCGCCGAGCTCCCGGTGCTGCCCCTGGCCGGCCTCGACCGCGCGGCCGCGTCCGCCGTCCTCGCCGAGCGCGCGGGGGCCCCGGTGCCCGACGCGGTGCTCGACGTCGTGCTCGCCCAGACCGGCGGCAATCCGCTGGCCCTCGCCGAGCTGCCGACGACGCTGGGCCCCGACCAGCTCTCCGGCGCCACCGACCTCCCGGGACTGCTGCCGTTGTCGGCCCGGGTGGAGGCGGCGTTCCTCGACCGGGCCCGCGACCTGGATCCCGACGCCGCCGCCGTCCTCCTGCTGGTCGCCGCGGACGACACCGGCGACGTGGCCGTGGTCGAGAAGGCGACGACCCGGTCCGGCCTTCCCGCGGCGGCGTTCGAGGCGGCCGAGCGGACGGGGCTGTTCACGACGGCGGCCGGCGAGATCGTGCTGCGGCACCCGCTGGTCCGGTCCGCCGTCTACGCGGGCGCGACGGCCACCGAGCGTCGTCGGGCCCACCGCGCACTCGCCGAGGTCGTCACCGACCCGCAGCGCCGGGCGTGGCACCTCGCCGCGGCCGCGGACGGCACGGACGAGACCGCCGCCGCGGCGCTGGTCGAGGCCGGCGAGCGGGCCCGCGCCCGAGGTGGGCACAGCGGGGCGGCGGCCGCGTTCGCCCGTGCCGCCGACCTGACCCCCGATCCCGCCGTCCGTGGTGCCCGGCGGGCGAAGGCCGCGCTGGCGGCGTGGCTCGCCGGGCGGCCGCAGACCGCGGCCGACCTCGCCGACCGGGCCCTGGCCGAGATCGACGACCCGGTCCTGCACGCCGAGACCCTGGCCGCCCGGGCCCGCACCGAATGGAACACCGGGTCGCTCGACGTCGGACAGCGCATGGTGCTGGAGGCGGCGCAGGGCCTCGCGGACCTCGACCCGTCCCGGGCCCGCGAGCTCGCCGTGCTCGGCGCCGGGCTCGCGACGGTGGGCGCGCACTCCGGCATCGACCCCACGACCGTCGTGCCCGGTGCCGCCCCGGACGCGCCGGCCCGCGACCGGTGCGTCGACGCGCTGCTGAACGGCCTGCACGCCATCCCCGCGGCGGACTGGGGCCGCGCCGCCCCCGCGCTGCAGACCGCGATCGGCTTCGCCCACGCGATACCGCCGGGTGACGTCGACGTCCTGCCCAACCTCGGGATCGCGGCGCTCCACCTCCAGGCCGACGACGACGCCCTGCGCCTGCACGACCGGCTGCTGGCCGACGCCCGCAGCGCGGGCGCCACGGTCATCGTGCTGTACGCGCTCACCCGGCGGGCGCTGGCCGAGGTCCCGGCGGGCCGCTGGACCGCCGCCCGCACCTCGCTGTCCGAGGCCGTGGAGATCGCGCGGGCCACCGGACGCCCCGAGCTGCAGAGCTTCCCCGAGGCCCAGCTCGCGTTGCTCGACGCGTTGTGCGGCAACGGTTCGGAGGCCGACCTCGACCGGATCGGCGAGACCGCCGCAGCCCTCTCGCTCGGGACGGTGGCGACCACCGTCCGGGACCTGCTCGACTGGGCCCGCGCGCAGCTGGCAGGCGTCCGCACCCCGACGGCGCTCGCCCGGCTCGGCCGGCTGGGCCCGAGCATGGTCGCGCGCAGCGCCGCCGTCGACCGGCTGGAGGCCGCCTCGGCCGCCGACGGCCCGCTCGCCGAGTGGACCGCCGAGCTCGAGCACTTCGCCGAGGGGACGGGTTCGGTCTGGGCCGCGGCCGTCGCCGCCCACGGCCGCGCCCTCCTCACGGGAGACACCGCCCATTTCGACCGGGCGGTCGACCTGCACGCACGGTCCACCCGGCCGTTCGACGCCGCCCGCACCCGGCTGGCCTACGGCGAACACCTCCGCCGGGCGGGCAGGCGGGTCGACGCCCGCGGGCACCTGCGCGCCGCCATGGAGGCCTTCGACGCCCTCGGCGCGCGGACCTGGTACGACCTCGCCCGGCGCGAGCTGCGCGCCTCGGGTGCGACCGCGCGCCGGCGGACCGGCGCCGAGACCGTCCGGCTGACCCCCACGGAGCTCCAGGTCGCGAAGCTCGTCGCCGAGGGGATGGCGAACCGCGACGTCGCCGCGCAGCTGTTCGTCAGCCCCCGAACCGTCGACTTCCATCTGCGCAACATCTTCACCAAGACCGGGATCAGCTCGCGCCGTGAGCTCGGCGGCCTGGCGCTGTCCTGAGCACGTCCCCCGCGCTGCCCGGGGAGGAGCGGTCGCGTCGACACGATCGTGTTCCGGACCGGGCCCGACCCTCGTACGCTGGCCGGATGCGACTCCTGGAGCGCGAGAACCTCCTCGCGGTGCTCGAGGAGGCAGCGCGCCCCGACCCGTCCGGGCCGGGTGGGGTGGGGTGGTGCTGGTCGCCGGCGACGGGGGGATCGGCAAGACCGTCCTGCTGCGCGCCTTCGCCGAGCGGACCCGGGCGCTGCCGGTGCTGTGGGGGATGCGCGACTCGCTGAGCACACCCCGGCCGTTGGGTCCGTTGCGCGACGTCGCGGGCGAGCTCGACCCTGCGCTGCCCGCCCTGCTGCGCGGCAGCGCCGCCCAGCACGAGATCTTCGCCGCGGTCCTGGAGGCGCTGCGGACGCGGCCGCGGGTCCTCGTCGTCGAGGATCTGCACTGGGCCGACGAGGCGACACTCGACCTCGTCCGGTTCCTCGCCCGCCGGATCCGCGCGCTGCCGCTCGTGCTCGTGCTCTCCTACCGGGACTCGCTCGGCGTCGACCATCCGCTGAGCGCCGTACTGGGCGATCTTGTCTCGGCCCCGGGCACGCGCAGGCTGCAGCTCGCGCCGCTCACCCGGGCCGCCGTCGCCGAGCTCGTCGAGGGCCACGGCCTCGACCCGGCCGGGGTGCACCGCCGCACCGCGGGCAACCCGTTCTTCGTCAGCCAGATCCTCGCCCAGCCGCACTCACCGCTGCCGGAGAACGTCCGGGACGCCGTGCTCGCGCGGGCCGCCGGCCTGGATCCGCAGGCCCGGCACTGCCTCGAGCTGCTCTCGTGCGCGCCCGAGCCGGTGAGCGGCGAGGTGCTCACCGCGCTGGGGATGTCGGCGGCGACGGTGGCCGGCCTCGCCGCGACCGGTCTGGTCGACCGGCGGGGGCGCGGCGTCGCGTTCCGCCACGAGATCGCCCGCTCCGCGGTGCTCGACGCGGCCGTCCCGGGCACGGAGCCGGCGCTGCACGCGGAGATGATCGCGGCGCTGGAGGCCGTCGACGGCGACGCGAGCGCGCTGGCGCACCACTCGGTCGCCGCCGGTGACGTCGAACGGGTGCTGCGCTACGCGCCGGCCGCGGCCACCGAGGCGTCGCGGTCCGGGGCGCACCGCGAGGCCGTCGCCTTCTACGAGGCCGCGCTCGCACACACCGGGCCGGAGCAGGCGGTCGTGCGGGCGGCCCTGTTGGAGAGCATCTCGCTCGACCTCTACCTGACCGACCGGTTGCGGGAGGCGATCGCGGCCAGGGAGCAGGCCCTGGAGGTGCGGCGCGAGCTGGGTGAACAGGTCGCGGTCGGCATCGGCCACACCGCGCTCGCGGGGTACGCCTGGTACGCGGCCGACCGCGCGCTCGCCGAGCGGCACGCCGAGGCCGCGATCGAGATCCTCGCGGGTGTCGACGACCGTCGCGCGTTCGGCTTCGCGCTCTCCCGCCAGGCGTTCCTCGCGGCGTGGCGCGGGGACGCGGTCGCGGCGCGGCGTTCCGGTGCGCAGGCCGCCGAGATCGCCGCCGAGCTCGGCGGGGACCCGGTGCTCAGCAGCACCGCAGCGGTCGGGATCGCGGTGGCGCGTCTCGTCGACGGCGACGTCCGCGGCCGGGCCGACCTGCTCGCCGCCACCGACGTGGGGCTGCGGCACCGGCTCGACGACCTCGCGACCACCCCGATGAGCAACCTGTGCAGCTTCGACGTCGAGCAGGGCCGCCTCGCGGTGGCCGAGGAATCGGTGGCGGACGCGCTGCGCATCAGCGAGCAGCGCGACACCCCGATCTGCACGGCGTACCAGCTGGGCGTGCGTGCCAGGCTGCGCCTGCTGCAGGGCCGGTGGGACGAGGCCGAGCAGGACGCGCGCACCGTGCTGCGCTCCTTCGACCTACCGCTCAGCCAGCTCTGGCCGCACCTGGTGCTGGCGCTGCTCCTGGCCCGGCGGGACGCTCCGGCGGCCAACCCGCACCTCGACGAGCTGTGGCGCCTGGTGCGCCGGCTCGACAGCCCCAACATGGTCGCGCCGGCCGCGGCGGCCCTGATGGAGAACGCCTGGATCACGCGCCGACCCGACGACCGGCTCCGGGACCCTCTGGTCACCGACCTGTTCACCCGGGAGTACACCGGCCGGCCGACCACCCTGTCCGCGGTGGGGCTGTGGGCACGCCGCCTGGCCGACAGCGACGTGCAGCAGTGCGGGGACGTCCCGGCCGCGGCGCCGCAGCCGGCGGATGCGGACCGGCCGTACGACCGCGCGCTGGAGCTGTGGGACGCCGGATCGACCGACGACCTGCTCGCCGCGCTCCCGCTGCTCGACGAGCTGGCGGCCAAGCCGGTCGCCGCGCTGGTCAGGGCCCGGCTGCGGGCCTCGGGGGTCAGCAGCGTCCCGCGCGGCCGGCTGCCGGCCACCCGTGCCAACCCGGCCGGGCTGACCGCCCGCCAGCTCGACGTGCTGGAACTGCTCGTCGACGGGTTGAGCAACGGCCAGATCGCGTCGCGGCTGGTGATCTCGCCGAAGACCACCGACCACCACGTGTCGGCGATCCTGGCGAAGCTCGGGGTCGGCTCCCGCGCCGAGGCGGCGGCTGCGGCCCGCCGGCTGGGCATCGCCGGCGGGCCGGCGGTCACGCGGACCTGAGTCGCGCGCCGCCCGACGTACCGCGCCCTGCCGGCGACGGCACCCACCGGGCCGTCCGCAGCAGGCTGCTCGTGTGGAGGCCGTCGTGGCCGATCCGCGCGAGGTCGCGCTCGACCTCCGTGGACCGCGGGCCGTCCACGACCACGGTCAGCGCGGCGGCCGGGCCGTCGTGCCCGAGCGCGGGCTGGATCGTCACCGGCCAGCCGCGGTCGCGCAACAGGGTGGCGAGCGGCACGCCGTCGCCGGGGACGACGACGCGGTGCTCGACCGGGTCGCCCGCGAGCCGGCCACCGACCGCCACGCCCAGGTAGACACCGATCGCGACACCGATCGCGTAGCCGGCGATGTTCGCGGGCCGGTCGAGGTTGGTGACCACCTGACCGAGCGCGACGACCTGGATGACGGCGTTGAGCGCCCCGAGCGCCGCGGCCGCCCGTTTTCGTCCGCGCGCCGCCACCGTCATCCGGACCTGCCACACACCCACCTCGAGAACGACCAGCACGGCGATGAGCACCGGCTGACCTACCGTGGTCCACATGTCGATCTCCTCCCCCCGCCGCGGGCGGGGTCAGCCGACCCTGCGGGCGGTGTGGATGCGGTACTCCCACGGCAGGACCGTTCCGGACGTGCCCCGGTCGAAGCGGGTGGCGACCGCGGCCAGGTCCCGGTCCAGCGCCGCGACCTCGTCGGGGTCGGCGCCGAGCGCACGGTAGGTCGCGATGGTGGGCCCGTCGACGGTCTTCCAGTGGTCGCGCCAGGTCTGCGGGGTCGGGAACCGGTCGACGCGGAGCACCCCCGGCGTCGCCGCGACGTCGGTGACGCGGTCGCCGAGCAGCCTGCGGACGTAGCGGTCGTCGCCCCACCGGACCGGGGAGAGCGCACCCGTCGGCGGCGGCGCGGCGTAGGGCCCCAGCGCGCGGAACATCTCTCCGACGAACCCGTCGCTCGTCCAGTTCAGCAGGGCGATCGTGCCACCGGGGCGGCACGCCCTGACCAGCTCGTCCACGGCCTGTTGATGGTGCGGCGCGAACATCGCGGGGCCGAGCTCCGCGATCAGCTCGGCCGCGACCCGGGGGTAGTCACCGAGCGCCCACATGGCGCGGTGGCGCGCCTTGAGGGCGCGGTCGTCGATCGTGTCGGTCGTCGTCGGGGTCGTCGTCGGGGTCGTCGTCGGGGTCATCGTCGTTCTCCTCGGCTCGGTCGACCCGTCGTGGCGCGGGTCGCGATGTCCGGGACGCTAGGAGCGCCGACCCCGGGGTTCGTCGGGAAGGACACCCCCATCTCGTCGGGGACCACCCATGCCGGGAGGGGTTCCCGGGCCGGGGGTAGGGACCCGGCCCGGACGTAGGTGGTCCGCGACGAAGGATGGGGAGATCCTCCGACGTGGCCGCGGGGGTCGCGCTCCTACCGTTCTGGTCGTGAGCGGCGATGGTCGCCACAGCGACGGTCGCCGCTCACGGCTGGACCATCCGGCCTGCTCACGAACCCACCCGACACCCAGAGGACGGAGCCCGTCATGCCCACCTTCCTGATCGAGCGCAACATCCCCGGCGCCGCACAGCTCACGCGCGAGCAGCCGCGCGACATCGCCCGCACGTCCAATGCGGTCGTGGACGGTCTGGACACCGACTACACGTGGAACTTCAGCTACGTGGCCGGCGACAAGATCTACTGCGTGCACGAGGCCGAGGACGCCGAGACCGTGCGGGAGCACGCGCGACGCGGGGGCTTCCCGGCGGACGTCGTCGTCGAGATCGCCGACCGGTTCGGGCCGGCGACGGCGACGGAGTGACGGCGCGGATGCCGGGACCGGTCACCCGACGTGTGACCGGACCCGGCCCTGCCGTCCGTGCGCGGCCTGCGGCCGAGGACTCACCACGCGACCTCGGCACCGACCGGCCGGTGGTCGCTGCCGGTCGACGGCAGCACCCACGACGCCTGCGCCGTCACACCACGGACCAGGATCTGGTCGGACCGCACGACGGGGAACGCCGACGGCCACGTGAAGCCGAACCCCTGTCCGGCGGCCTCCTGGGCCGGTCGCAGCCGTGAGGTGAGGCCGGCGAACGCGCGGTCGTCCATTGTGCCGTTCAGGTCCCCGAGCAGCACCACCCGCTGGTCGGGCTCGGCGGCGACGGCCTCGGCGAGCGTCTGTACACCGGCGTTGCGGCTCTCCGTCCAGAAGCCGTTGCGGGGGAACACCCGCACCGACCCGAGATGCGCGACGTACACGGCGAGCGGGCCGTGGTCCGTGGTCACCGTGGCGCGCAGCGCCCGGGTCGTGTCCATGGCGACGTCGACCGGCCGCACGTCCGACAGCGGCAGCCTGCTCCACAGTCCGACCGTGCCCTGCACCGTGTGGAACGGGTACGCCGCCGCCAGCTCGTGCTCGTAGGTGGGGAGCGCCTTCGGGGTCAGCTCCTCGAGTGCCAGCAGGTCCGCGCCCGAGGAGACCAGGTCACGGGCCGTGCCGGCCGCGTCCGTGTTGGCGGCGTCGACGTTGTGCGTGACGACCCGAAGACCACCGCCCGGGTGCGACTTGTCGATCAGCAACCCGCCGAAGAGGCTCAGCCACACGACGACCGGGAGCAGCAGGGCGACGCCGGCGGCGGCGGATCGGGCGCGCAGCGCCCCGATCGCCAGCAGGGGCACGAAGAGCCCGAACCACGGCAGGAACGTCTCCACCAGGCTGCCGAGGTTCCCCACCCGGTTCGGCACCCACGCGTGCAGCATGAGCACGAGACCCAGCAGCAGCGCGAGCGTCGCGACGACCCGGCCGCGTCGCCACGTCCCGCCGGCGCTGCGTGTGAGGACGGCGGTCATTCCCGCATCCTCGGGTCGTCCGTGGGGTCGGCGTAGAGCGGCGGGCAGCCACTGTGGACGGCGGCGGGACGCAGCTCGAAGTGCCACGGCTCGTTGCGATAGACCCGGCACAGCCCGTACCCGGCGCCGTGCGCGGACAGCCATGCCGCGGACTCGGCCGGGCCGATGTCGACGGCGTCGCCCGACACGTGCGGCGAGGTGTCCGCGGTGGCGACCCACCGCGCGGCCTCCCGTTCGGAACCGTACGTGGCGACGGCCTCGCGCAGCAGCTGCTCCTGGTACCGCGGTGAACGCCAGCCGCTGTTGACGGAGAACCCGATCCCGCTGCGCCCGGCGTCCGCCGCCGCCCGCCGGACGGACGCGAGCAGCCCCGGATCGAGCCTCGCGACCGCCGGTACGTCGTCGAAGATCGTCGTGCCGTCGGGGACGACGCCGTCGTCCTCGTCGGCGGCCGCGTCCGGAGGGGACCCGCGCGGGACGTCGGCCACGGGGCCGGTGGCACGCGACGGTCGCGCGGACGCATCGGACGCGGCGCCGTCGGTCACGACCAGCGACACGACACCGAGGACGACCACCACGACGACGAGGATGGCCGCGGTGACGGTCCCCGGCCGGGGTGGGCGCTCGGATGTTCGTGCGGGTCCGGGGTAGGTCATGCCTCCAGGCAAGACCGCGTCGTGTTGCCGGCGCGTATCCGGATCTCGATATGCCGACGATACGTCCCGGCTCGTAGCATCGGGATCTTGTGCGCGTACTGATCGTCGAGGACGAGCCCCTGCTGGCCGAGGCCATCCGCGACGGTCTGCGCCTGGAGGCGATAGCCGGTGACATCGCGGGGGACGGCGACACCGCCCTGGAGCTGCTCAGCGTCAACGCCTACGACATCGCGGTCCTCGACCGCGACGTCCCCGGCCGCTCCGGCGACGAGGTCGCCGCGCACATCGTCGCCTCCGGGAGCGGCACGCCCATCCTGATGCTCACCGCCGCCGACCGGCTCGACGACAAGGCCAGCGGCTTCGGCCTCGGTGCCGACGACTACCTCACGAAGCCGTTCCACCTGCGTGAGCTCGTGCTCCGGCTCCGGGCGCTCGACCGCAGGCGCACGCGCAGCAGGCCGCCCGTGCGGGAGGTCGCCGGGCTGCGGTTGGACCCGTTCCGGCGCGAGGTCTTCCGCGACGGTCGCTACGTGGCGCTCACGCGCAAGCAGTTCGCCGTGCTCGAGGTCCTCGTCTCCGCCGACGGCGGCGTCGTCAGCGCGGAGGAGCTGCTGGAGCGGGCGTGGGACGAGAACGCCGACCCGTTCACCAACGCCGTCCGCATCACCGTCTCGGCGCTGCGCAAGCGCCTCGGCGACCCGCCGATCATCGCCACGGTCACGGGCGTCGGCTACCGGATCGGGACCGAGCGCAGCTTGCCGGAGCGAGCAGACGACACCGAGCGCAGCTTGCCGGAGCGAGCAGACGACACCCGGAGCTGAGGGGACGCGGTATGCAGAGGACGCCGGGACTCAGCGTTCGTCTGAAGCTCACCCTGAGCTACGCGGCGTTCCTCGTGCTCGCGGGTGTCCTGCTCCTCGGGGTGGTGTGGATCTTCCTGCTGCGGGACGTCCGCCTCCGCTTCCTCGTGCCCAACCTCGACAACCTGCCGCGGATCATCGAGCCCGCCAGCTTCGGTCCCGCGGTCTTCGGCACCGCGGCGGCCGCGGTCATGGCGTTCCTGCTGGTCTTCGGCCTCGTCGGTGGGTGGGTGCTCGCCGGCCGCATGCTGGCCCCGCTCAACCGGATCACCGAGGCCACCCGCGCGGTGGCGCGCGGATCGCTCTCGCACCGGATCCGGCTACCGGGCCGCAGCGACGAGTTCCGCGACCTCGCCGACGCGTTCGACGCGATGGTCGCGCAGCTCGACGCGCACGTCGCCGAACAGCGACGGTTCGCGGCCAACGCCTCCCACGAGCTGCGCACCCCGCTGGCGATCACCCAGACGCTCCTCGACGTGGCCCGCAAGGACCCGGACCACGACACGGGTCTGCTCGTCGACCGGCTGCACGCCGTCAACGCACGGGCCATCGACCTCACCGAGGCACTGCTCGTCCTGAGCCGAGCCGACCAGCGGTCCTTCGACGACGAACCCCTCGACCTGTCGCTCGTCGCGGAGGAAGCCGTCGAGACGCTCCTGCCCCTCGCCGACGAGCGTGGCGTCACCGTCACCGCCGACGCCGCGGCCGCCCCGACGACGGGCTCCCCCGCGCTCCTGCTGCAGCTGACGACGAACCTCGTCCACAACGCGATCGTCCACAACCTGCCCGCCCACGGCAGCGTGCAGGTCGTGACCCGCGCCGAGCCCGACGGGGTGACGCTCACCGTGGAGAACACCGGCGACAGGCTCGCCCCCGACCTGGTGTCCACTCTCACCGAGCCGTTCCAACGCGGCACCGAACGCGTCCGCGCCGACCACCCGGGCGTCGGTCTCGGCCTCGCGATCGCCAGGAGCATCTGCGACGCGCACGGCGGCACGCTCACGCTCGTCCCGTTGGCCGCCGGCGGGCTGCGCGTCGCGGTACGGCTACCCGCGAGGGCCGCGTGATCCCGTGACGACGGCGCCCGGGACCGCTGCCGGTCACCCGGGCCGCACGGGGTCCCCGCCCGTCGCCGACGGGGCGGTGCGCCGCGTGCGCCGCGTGCGGCGCGGGCTACCGAGTTTCCGGCTTCCGCCAGAAGGTGGCCAGCTGCGTGGCCGCCCCGGCCAGCCCGAGTGTCGCCGCGAGCGCGGCCGCCCGTCCGCCGCCGACCCGCCGGTCGAGGCCGACGGCATGGTCGACGCTGAGCCGTCCCGGCCCGATCCCGGCCAGTGCGACGGCACCCGCGGCGAGGTTCGTGACGTACTCCCAGCCCTCGGCGGTGATGAAGAAGCCGTTGCGCGCGTGCACGCTGCGCGCCGCGACGGCCATCGTCCCGACGACGGCAGCAGCCGCGAGCGGCGTCGCCGCGCCCGCGAGGAGCAGCGCACCGGACCCGATCTCCACGGCCGCGCTGGCGCGCGCCTGCAGCGCGGGGTTCCGGAAGCCGATCGACCCGAACCACCGTGCGGTGCCCTCGAGGCTGGTCCCGTGCTTGTACCCGTGGGCGATCATGGTCCCGCCGATCGCCACCCGCAACACCGCGCTCGCGACGTCGCCACCCACAGCACGCACATGCCCAGCGCCCATCGAAGTCCTCACGCTCTCGTCGTCCGCCCGGTCGGGCGAAAGATCCATGTTGTCAGGACCTCCACCACCGGACGACCGGGTTCGTCGCGAGCGTCACACCGCGTGGTCGGACCGGACGGGCGCGTGCGCGCAGCAACGGGCCGGTGGACCGTGGTCACGCGGCCGAGCGGTCGGGCCCGGGTGCTCGACGTCGGCCCAGGTGAGCGACGCGCACCGCTCGCGCGCCCCCGAAGCTCACGTGGCCGTCGGCGGGCTCCCCTCGGCAGCATCGGCCCGGCGGCGGGCGACGACGTACTTCACCGCTTCCGTCGCCAGGAACGCGGTGACCACGGCGATCAGGACCGGCGCGGTCTGCAGCGCGCCGATCTGTGTCACGAACGCGGTGAGCAGCACCATCGAGAACGGGGCCGGTGCGAGTGCACCCGGCACGGCCGCGAGCAGGCACGTGAAGGTCAGGCCCAGCGGCATGCCCGGCAGCACCTCGTGGACGAGGACCCCGGCGGTTCCGCCGATGAACAACGCCGGGAAGATCGGCCCCCCGATGAACCCGCTCGCCTGGCTCACCGCGAACGTGAACTGCTTGGCGAGGACCAGGACGATCAGCAGCCCGATGCCCAGGGTCCCCGCACCGTCGAGCACGGTCCCGAGCTGGTCGCTGCCGGTGAACATCGTCAGCGGCAGGATCACACCGACGACCCCGAAGAGGGTCCCGCCGAGCGTGGTCCGGACGACGCCGGGGAGCTTCACCGTCTCGAACACCCGCGAGACCAGCTGCATGATCGCCACCAGCAGCGCAACGACGACCACCGCGAACAGGCCCAGCGCGACCCCGGCCAGCAGCTGCCAGTCCTCGTACCCGTACTGCGGCACCCGGTAGGCGTCCAGGAACACCGCACCGGCGATGGCGAAGTAGACGCCGAACGAGACGCTCGACGCGACGATCTGCCCGACGAGTGCCTTGCCGAACCGCTGCCCACCGGGGCGGGCGAGCTCCATGATGAACATGACCACGATGACCGTGCTGGAGAACAGCCCGCCGTAGGCTCCTGCGAACCCGGACAGGGTGTTGAGCTGCGAGTCCTCGTCGTTGAGCCGGCGTCGCCGGGAGATCCAGCTCCCCGCCCCGCCCCCGATGGTGCCGAGGGCCTTCTCCGGGCCCAGGCTCGCCCCGCCGATCAGCGACACGGCCGAGACGAGCGTGACCCCCGGTACCAGTCGCGGGTCGACCTTCCCCTCCTGCAGGTCGGTGATCAGACCGGGGAGCTGCTCGGGCAGCCGCAGTAGCCGGCGCAGCACGCCGACGACCAGCCCGGCCGCCGCGGTGACCCCCACCCACCACCAGTGGCCCCCGAACCAGCCGTGATTCGAATCGTCGTACCAGCGCCCCCCGAGATCGATCACACCCATGAACACGAGGCTGACGAACGCACCGAAGACGCCGAGCGCGATTCCGTATCCCACGAGGACCCAGAACTCGCGATTCTGGGTGAACGGCGGCGCCGGCACGGAATCAGACATCGCACTCATCGCGGACCTTACCCGATGTCATCGCGCTCGGCTCCTTCGGCGTCGGTCAGATTCCCGGGCGGGCCCTTGTCGGCACCGGACGTTTTCCGGCAGCCCCGGAATGGTGCAGTCGACTTTCGGTCGGCTGCCCGCGGCCACAAGAGTGGGTCGACACGCGGACGGAGGGCTCACCCGGTGCGGGTGATGCGTCTCACGACGGCTCTGGTGACGGTCGAACGTCCTTCGGAGAAGAGCCACGGGGAGGCGGCCGGACGTGCTCGCGACGTCGCTCGACCCCCTCGCGATCACGGCCCTCGACCCGCTCGGATGGGCCCGCGCGCAGATGGCGCTCACCCTGATGTTCCACATCGTCCTGGTGCCGCTCGGGGTGTCGTGGGCGTTCATGACGCTGATCGCGAACTACCGGGCCCTCAAGCACCACGACCGGGACGCGCTGATGCTGGCGCAGCGCTGGTCGAAGTACATGGCGGTCACCTTCGCGGTGGGTGCGGTCACCGGTACGGTGCTGAGCTTCGAATTCGGCCTCCTGTGGCCGCGGTTCATGGACCAGTGGGGCGAGGCCTTCGGCGTCCCCTTCGCGTTCGAGGGAATCTTCTTCTTCACCGAAGCGATCTTCATCGCCATCTACATCTACGGATGGCGGCGCCTCACCCCGTGGACACATTTCTGGTCGGGCGTTCCCATTGTCGTCGCCGGGATATTCGGCAGCATTTCGGTGGTCGCCGCCAACGCGTGGATGAATGCGCCGGCCGGCTTCACGACGGGCTCCGACGGAAGCGTCGTCGCGGTGGACCCGGTGCGGGTGATCTTCAACGACTCCATGCCGCTGCAGGCCGCGCACATGCTCGTCGCGGCCTACCTCGTCGGGGGATTCCTCGTCGCGTCCGTGTACGCCACGGCCATGCTGCGGGGCCGCACCGACCGGTACCACCGGTCGGCCTTCCTCATCTCGTTCAGCGTCGCGGCCGTCGCCGCACCGATCCAGATGGGCGTCGGCGACTCGCTCGCCCGCTGGGTGTACGACAACCAGCCGGTCAAGTTCGCGGCGATCGAACTGGTACCCACCACCAGCAGCGACGTCCCCGAGACGCTCCTCGGCCGGCTCGACGCGGACGGAACGGTCAGCGGCGGCATCCCGATCCCCGGGCTGGCGTCGTGGCTGTCGGACCCGAGCACCGGGCGTGCGACCGTGGTGCAGGGGCTGGACACCGTGCCCCCCGACGCGCGACCGACCGTCGGCCAGGTCAACATCGTCCACCTGAGCTGGGACGTCATGGTGGGGCTGGGGACGCTGCTCTTCCTGCTGGCCGCCTGGTACGGCCTGACCTGGCTCTTCCGGCGCCGAATGCCGAGGAGCCGGTTGTTCCTGGTCGCGGCGGCCACGTCGGGTGTGCTCGCCGTGATCGCGATGGAAGCCGGCTGGATCGTGACCGAGGTCGGCCGCCAACCGTGGATCGTCTACGGGCTGATGAAGGTCGAGGACGCCGTCACGGGCAACACGGGGGTCTGGCTCTCGTTCATCGTGATCGCCCTCGTGTACCTCGCGGTGGGCATCACCACCGTCCTCGTGCTGCGCGCGATGAGCAGACGGTTCCGCAGGGCGGGTGGCTTCGTCGACCACGACGCGCCGTACGCACCGAGCGAACCGCCGACGCCCTCGGTGCCCGAGCAGGAGGAGGTCCGGTGAGCACCGCGGTCGCCGTGGTGCTGCTGGTGGCGGTGATCGCCTACGCGGTGCTGGGCGGCGCGGACTTCGGGGCCGGTTTCTGGGACCTGACGGCGGGCGGCCCGCAGCGCGGCGCGCGTCCGCGCGACCTCGTCGAGCGCGCGATCGGGCCCGTCTGGGAGGCCAACCACGTCTGGTTGATCTTCATTCTGGTCATCCTGTGGACGTCGTTCCCGGAGGCCTACGCCTCGATCACCCTGACCCTGTTCGTCCCGATGATGATCGCGGCCCTCGGCATCGTGCTGCGGGGAGCGAGCTTCGCGTTCCGCAAGACGGTCGTCGCCCTGCGATACCGGCGCATCTTCGGTGCGGCGTTCGCCGCCTCGTCGGTACTGGTCCCGTACTGCATGGGGGCGATCGTGGGCGGTATCGCGTCCGGACGGGTACCGGCCGGAGGCGTCGCGGGCGATCCCGCGCGCAGCTGGATCAACCCGACGTCCGTGGTGGGTGGGGTGCTGGCCGTGGCCGCGGCGGCGTACCTGGCCGCGGTCTACCTGGTACAGGACGCCCGGAGGCTGGACGAGCCGGACATGGCTCAGCACTTCCGCCGCCGGGCGCTCGTGTCGGCGGTCGCGGTGGCGGTGATCGCCGCGGCCGGGGCGTTCGTGCTCCGGGCCGACGCCGGCCACCTGTTCGACGGCCTGACGTCGCGCGCCCTGCCCGCGGTGATCGTCAGCGGCGTCTGCGGCGTCGGCGCCCTCGTCCTGCTGCATCGGGACGCCTCCCGCGGCGCCCGCGCACTCGGCGTCGTCGCGGTGGCCGCCGCCGTCGCCGCATGGGGTCTCGCGCAGTCGCCGTACGTCCTGCCCGAGAGCCTGACGTTTTCCGCGGCGGCGGCTCCGACCGGCACGCTGACCGCGGTGCTGGTGGCCGCGGTGCTCGCCGTCGTCGTCGTGGTGCCCGGTTTCGTGCTGCTGTTCGTCCTCGACCGGCGCGGCCTCCTGCCCGCCGAGGGACTCGAGGACGAGGCCGACGACGTCCTGGAAGAGCGCCCCCGCCAACGGACCCACTCGTCCGGTCACGACGGCGCATGATCGAAGGAGTCAGGAAATGAGCCTCACGAGCTCGCCCTTCCCGCCGATCGCCGACTACGCGTTCCTGTCGAACTGCCACACGGGCGCGCTGGTCGCCCCGGACGGTTCTGTCGACTGGTTGTGCGTGCCGGCCTTCGACTCACCGAGCGTGTTCGGCAACCTCCTCGACCGCGGCGCGGGCTCCTTCCGGTTCGGGCCCTACGGCATCAACGTGCCGACCGCCCGGAACTACGTACCGGGCACCAACGTGATGACCACGACCTGGCACACACCCGGCGGGTGGCTGCTCGTCCACGACGCCCTGACCATGGGGCCGCGCCGGGGACCGGACACCGTCACGCCGCACACCAGGCCACCCACCGACGACGACGGCGAGCACCTCCTCGTGCGGACGGTCGAGTGCCTCGAGGGCTCGGTCGAGATCGAACTGGTCTGCGAGCCGGCGTTCGACTACGGCCGGGAGCCGGCCGAGTGGACGCTGATCGACGGGGACGGCCACGCCGCCGACGCCACCGGAGCCGGGTCGACGATCCGGTTGAGCACCGATCTGTCGATCGGGATCGAACAGGGATCGGCCCGGGCCCGGCACGTCCTCACCCAGGGCGAGCGCGCCTTCTGCTCCCTGTCGTGGGCCGAGGGCCTCGCCGCTCCGACGGACACCGACGACGCGAGCGCCCGCATCGACACGACGGTGCGGTTCTGGCGCAGTTGGCTCGCCAGGGCGCGAATTCCCGACCACTCGCTGCGGCACCCCGTCGAGCGGGCGGCGCTCACGATCAAGGGCCTGACCTACATGCCCACGGGCGCGACCGTCGCGGCGCTGACGACCTCTCTCCCGGAGACGCCCGGCGGCGAGCGCAACTGGGACTACCGCTACACGTGGATGCGCGACAGCACCTTCACCCTGCAGGCACTCCACTTCCTCCTGCTCGACTGGGAGGCCGACGAGTTCATGCAGTTCGTCGCCGACGTCGAACCGACCGAGGACGGCAGCCTGCAGATCATGTACGGGATCGACGGCCGTCGGGACCTCACCGAGTCGACACGCGACGAGCTGTCGGGCTACGAGGGCGCGCACCCGGTCCGGATCGGCAACGGCGCCTTCGACCAGCGCCAGAACGACGTCTACGGCGCGGTGCTCGACTCCCTGCTGCTGCACACCCGCCGCAGCCGGCACCTGCCCCGGCGGCTGTGGCCGCTCGTGCAGTCCCAGGCGGCGGGTGCCGTCGCGGCATGGCGGGACCCGGACCAGGGGATCTGGGAGGCGCGCGGCAAGCCCCAGCACTACGTGTCGTCGAAGCTGATGTGCTGGGTCGCCCTGGACCGGGCCGCCAAGCTGGCGGGGATCCGCGGCGACGACAAGCTGCAGGCGTCCTGGCACGAGACCGCGGAGGAGATCCGGGCCGACATCCTCGCGAACGGCGTCAGCGACCGCGGCGTCCTGCGTCAGCACTACGACACCGACGCGCTCGACGCCTCCACGCTGCTCGCCCCGCTGTTCGGTTTCCTTCCCGGGAGCGACGAACGGATCCGGAACACGGTCGACGCGATCTCCTCGGAGCTGACCGAGAACGGGTTCGTCCTGCGCTACGTCACCGACGAGACCGACGACGGGCTCTCGGGGAAGGAGGGGACCTTCCTCATCTGCAGCTTCTGGCTGGTGTCGGCGCTGACCATGGTCGGCGAGATGCGCCGGGCGACCGACCTCATGGAGCGCCTCCTGCGGGTCGCCTCGCCGCTCGGGCTCTACGCCGAGGAGTTCGAGGTCGACCGCGCCCGCCACCTCGGCAACTTCCCGCAGGCCTTCTCCCACCTCGCCCTCATCGAGGCCGCCGGCCGGATCATCCTCGCCGACCGGCTCGAGGAGTGGTCGGGATGAGCACCACCCGCTCGGTCACCGCGCCCGTGCTCGTCCTGGGCGGCGGGATGGCCGGGGTCGAGTGCGCGCGCACGCTCGGCGACGAGGGGGTCGACGTCCTGCTGGTGGACCGCAACGACTACCACCAGTTCCAACCGCTGCTCTACCAGGTGGCGAGCTCCCAGCTGCCCGCCGAGGACGTCGCCAGACCGCACCGGGTGATCTTCGCGGACTACCCGTCGGTGGAGCTGCGGACCGCGGAGGTGGACACCGCCGACCTGTCCCGGCGGACGCTGGTGCTCGGCGACGGGAAGACCCTGTCGGGCTCGTTCCTGGTGATGGCGGCCGGAGCGCGGCCGAACTTCTTCGGCGTACCCGGCGCGGCCGAGCACGCGTTCCCCCTCTACTCGGTGGCCGACGCCGAGCGGCTGCGGCTGCACCTGCAGCGGCTGCTGCAGGCGGCCGTCGACAGCGGCGGTTCCGCGGAGCCCGGAGCGCTCGACGTCGTGGTCGTGGGTGGGGGCCCGACCGGGGTCGAGACCACCGGCGCGCTCGCCGAGCTGATGCAGGCCCTGCAGCACACCGGCAGGCTCGACCCCGCGGGCACGATCACCCTCGTCGACCGCTCGCCGACGCTGCTCGGCCAGTTCTCGGACAAGGCCCACGCCTACGCCCTGCGGAAGCTCACCGACGTCGGCGTGCAGGTCAAGCTCCGGGCCGGCGTCACCGTGGTGCACCCCGACCGGGTCCAGTTCGACGACTCCTCCACGGTGGCGGCGCGGACCGTCGTGTGGGGTGGCGGCGAGTCGGGATCGGCTGTCGCGCAGGCGCTCGGGCCCGTCGTCGGCCACGGTGGCCGGATCGACGTGCGCCCCGACCTGACCGTCGACGGCCACCCGGGTGTCTACGCGGTGGGCGACGTCGCGAACATCCCGGCGCGGCACGGGGACGCGCGGGCGCTGCCGCAGCTCGGGTCGGTGGCACAGCAGTCGGGCCGGTGGGCGGCGGAGAACATCCTGCGTGAGCTGCGGGGCGAACCCACGAAGCCCTTCGGGTACAAGGACAAGGGGATCATGGCGATGATCGGCCGCAACGCCGCCGTCGCCGAGATCGGCAGGCATCGGCACCAGGTCGAGGGACCCATCGCCTTCGCGGCGTGGCTCGGGGTCCACGCCATGCTGCTGAGCGGCGTCCACAGCAGGACCGACGCGTTCCTGTCCTGGGCCTGGGACTACTTCGACCGCGACCACGCCGCCACCGTCGAGGTGTCGACGACACCACGGCGGATCGCCTGGGGCGACGACGACGAGGACGTCCCGCACATCTCGCTGGACCGTCCCGGGCCGGCCCGGACGGCGGCGACGACATGAGACGACGGACGGGGGGACGGGCGTGAGCGACGACCGGCACTACGACGTGATCCTCATCGACTGGTCCCTGGGCTGCGACGACTTCGTGGGCAGCGACGACTTCGTGGGCAGCGACGACGTCGACTACCCGCTCGGCGGCAAGTCCGACGCCGGGCAGATCCGGGCCGACGCCCCGCACCGGGCGGGGCGGCTCGCCCCGGAGATGCCGTCACTGACGGCCATCGCCAACGCGCTGCGGGTGGGCGACCACCTGATCGAACGACTCGGATGACGGAGAGGACGCCCACATGACGAACACAGCCGGACCGGACCGGGTGGACGCGTTGGTCATCTTCGGCGCGACCGGAGACCTCGCCAAGCTGGAGACGTTCCCCGCCCTGGTCGGCCTGGTCGACCGGGGAGTGCTGAACGTGCCCGTGATCGGGGTCGCGAGGAGCGGGTGGGACGTCGGCCGGTTCCGCGAGTACGCCGTCGCGTCGCTGCGGCTCAACGACATGGACCCGGACAGCGCCGCGGCCAGGAAGATGATCGGGCTGCTGCGCTACGTCGACGGCGACCTCGACGACCCGGCCACCTACGCCGCGATGTCGGACGAGATCGGCGACGGGACCCGGGCGCTGTTCTACCTCGAGGTGCCCCCGGTCCTGTTCGCGCGCATCGCGAAGGGGATCGCCGAGGCCGGGCGGGCGGACGGGGCCCGGGTGATGGTGGAGAAGCCCTTCGGGACCGACCTGGCCAGTGCGCGGCAGCTGAACGAGACGATGCGCGGGTTCTTCCCCGAGGACGCGGTCTACCGCGTCGACCACTGGCTCGGGCTGGACCCGCTCAACAACGTGCTGGTGGCCCGGTTCGCCAACTCGATCCTCGAGCCGCTCCTCAACCGCACCCACGTCGCCGGCATCCAGATCACCATGGCCGAGGCCTTCGACGTCGCCGACCGCGGCCGGTTCTACGACCGCACCGGCGCGATCCGGGACGTGGTGCAGAACCACATGCTGCAGGTGCTGGCCAGCGTGCTCGCCGACCCGCCGACCGGGGAGGGCGTCGACTCGTGGCTCGACGCCAAGACCAGGGTCATCAGCGCGCTGCGCCCGCTGACGCCCGCCGACGTGGTCCGCGGCCAGTACGAGGGTTACCTCGACGTGCCGGGCGTCGAGCCGGGCTCGACGACGGAGAGCTACGTCGCCGTCCGGCTCACGATGGACTCGTGGCGCTGGGCCGGCGTCCCCATCCTCATCCGGGCGGGGAAGACGATGCCGGTCACGGCCACCGAGGTCGCCATCCGGTTCCGCCCGCCACCGCACGACATCTTCGGCGTCCGGAGCGCGGCGATGGCGAACGCGATGCGGTTCCGGATCTGGCCCGAGGCACGCATCTCGCTCGACCTCGCCGGGAAGAAGCCGGGCGCGGGCCGGGTCCCGCAGCTGCAGGAACTGTCCTTCGCCGAGGAACCCGGATCGGACATGCGGCCCTACGACCGGCTCATCGGCGCGGCCCTGGACGGGAACCGGCTGCCCTTCGCCCGGCAGGACGCCGTCGAGGCCGCCTGGCGGGTCGTCGACCCGGTGCTCGACGACGTCGTGCCCGTGCACACCTATCCACGCGGCAGCTGGGGCCCGAAGGAGGCCGACGCCCTGCTGCCCGACGGGCAGGAGTGGCACGACCCGACCGGCTGATCCCCGGGGTTCCGCGCAGCACGGCAGGCCAGGTGCGCACCCGACGCTGCGCCGCCACGACCCTCGTCAGCCGGTTCAGGCCGGGGCGGCGCTGTCCGCAGCAGAGACCGCGGACGGCTGCGCCGCGGGGTCCATCCACATGACCTGCCATCCGTGGCCGTCGAGGTCGAAGAAGCTCCGCGAGTACATGAAGCCGTGGTCCTCGGCGCCGTCCGCCTCGGTGCCGCCCGCGGCGAGCGCCGCGGCCGAGACCGTGTCGACGTCGTCCCGCGTCGACACGCTGAAGCAGTAGAGGCCGAGCGTGTGCGTCCTCGGATCGGCGAGGGGCAGCTTCGCGAACTGCGCGAAGGTCGTGCGACCGAGCAGCATCACGTACGCCTGTTCACCGACGAGCATGCAGGCGGCGTTCTCGTCGGTGAACGCGGGGTCGAAGCCGAACCCGAGCTGCGCGAAGAACGCCTTGCTGCGCTCGAGGTCGGCGACGGGGACGTTGACGAACAGCATCCGTCCGGGGTGGGCGGGCACGGCCATGATGGGCTCCAGTCGAGACGGTTCGATGGGTACGCCGTTACGACCGGCCGGGCCCACGGAACTCATCGCCCGGCTGCCGACCCGCGCACTCAGCAGTCGCGCCGGCGGAGCCGGTGGACGCGGACCTCGGGGTGAGCGGTGTCGATCGTGCTGACCGTGGCCCACTGCCGGCACGCGTCCAGGAACTCACGGGCCGGCGGGCGGTCCTGGTCGGCGATCCACACCTCGCCCGTGCCGCGGACCAGCTGGGGCAGGAGGTCGGCGAGCGCCACCAGTGAGCCGTGGTCGTAGAGCACGTCGGCGGCGAGGACCAGGTCCCACGGGGCCCCCGCGACCGCCGACCAGGGATCGGACCAGTCGCACCGCGCCACCTCCAGCCGAATTCCGTTCCGCTCGGCGTTGTGGGCGGCGAACGCGAGGGCGCCGGGCGCGTGATCAGTGGCCAGGACCCTGGCCCCGCCCTGGGCCGCGGCGAGGCTGGGCAGGGCCAGGCCGCAGCCGAGCTCGAGCACCCGCGCACCGCCGACGTCCCGGCGTGCGACGACCGAGGCGAGCTCGATCCCACTCGGCCACGGCTGGGCCCAGTACGGCGGCTCGGTCCCGTCCTTGCCGAAGTTCAGCCGGTAGATCCGGTCGAGCGCGTCCAGGGGGTGGGCGAGCTCGATGCGTCCGGTCGGCAGTTCGACGACGCTGTGCCCCACGTCGTGCGGGTCGGCGTCCGCGCCCGCGCCGGGTGCGTCGCCGTAGAGGGTGAATCCGCTTGTGGCGGAGGGCATGAAGGCCTCGGGTTCCTGGTGGGGGCGGCCGGCGCGGGGACTCGTCGGGCGATCGGACGACGCGCCTCGACGGACGTGCTGAGATCTCGACTGTACGCACAACACGCGGCGGGTCGTGCCGCGCGGTCCGGCGAACCCCGCAGTCGCCGCCGAACCGCATCCGCACGATGTGGGCCTCCCGGTCCGACAGCGTGGCGAGGACCTCGACGATCTCGCCGCGGCGATCGGCGTCCAGCGCGAGCGTGAGGGGTTGGGCGGCGTGCGCGTCGGCGAGCAGCTCGCCGAGGGAGACGCTGCCGTCGTCGGTCAGCCGCGAAGGTGGATCGCGAAAGGAAGTTCCGCGGCCGGGAAAGATCTGTCGAGAAAGTTCCCGCAGCCGGGAACTTCTTGCCGCCGTTCGACGTTCTACGTCCAGGTCGTTCGGTTTTCGAGGTCCGTGTCCTGCACGCTCGCGAGAACACGCGGTGGCGCTGTGGACGGCGTGACATGGACGTCGTGCACTGCCACCAGGGTCGGCCGGGCCCGCATCGTGCGGACGAGCCCAAGACCTGCGAGGAGCAGCACATGGCACAGGGAACCGTGAAGTGGTTCAACGGCGAGAAGGGCTTCGGCTTCATCCAGCAGGACGGTGGCGGCGCCGACGTCTTCGTCCACTACTCCGAGATCGACGCCAGCGGCTTCCGCAGCCTCGACGAGGGCCAGCGGGTGGAGTTCGAGGTCGGACAGGGCAAGAAGGGCCCCCAGGCCACCGGCGTCCGGCCCCTCTGACGCACCTCCCCGCCGGGTTCGGTGGGAGCCTGCTCCCCTCGGGAGCTTCTCGGACGTGTCCGGTCCGGCATCGGACCGGATCACACCGATCGTGGCCGGTGAGCGATGCTCACCGGCCACACCCCTCGGCCGCCCGCGCCCCGGGAGGCACGTCCGCGGACGAGCCAGGAGCGGCCCGGCGGCGGTCTACTCGGACGGTTCCTCCCAGGCCTGGTCGACGCGTGCCTGCGCCCGGTCGAGTGCCGCCTGCGTAGCGGCGCGCGGCGCCTCCTCCGCGAGGCGTTGCGCGACCTCGGTCTTGCGATGATCCGTCAGCACGTGCTCGACGTTGGCCCGGTGCAGCCCGAGCGCCCTCGCGAGCTCGGTCGTCGCGACGCCCGCATCATCCAGTTCGATCAGGTACGCGTCGCGCTCGCGCTGCGCTGCGTCGACCGCCGCTCGCGCCTCGTCGAGCCGCCTCTGTCGGGCGACCAGCTCGTCGCGCTGCTCCTCGGTGAGGGGCAGGCCATCGGTTCGGCCGAGATCGTTCTCGTTCAGGGCCACATCGGGATCGTAGAGCGATTCGCGAACACCGGCACGACGGACGATCCCGCCGTGCACATGACCCGCGGGCGCCATTACTCCATCGCGACTAGCGGGAACTCGTGTTCTTGTTCGGCCCGGTGCGCAGCGCTAGCGTCCCCCCTCTGGCAGGCCTGCAGGTCAGTCCCCTGTCGCCGCGTCCCGGAGGAGGGCTCGTGTCCGTCCAGTCAGCCGAGGTCCGCACCGCTACGACCAACCCGCTGCAACCGCTCGCCCCTGACGAGGTCCGGCGCACGGCGCAGATTCTGCGCGAGCAGCGGCAGCTCGACGAGCAGGTCCGCTTCGTGACCGTGTCGCTGCACGAGCCCGACAAGCGCGAGGTCCTCGACCACGACCGCAACGGCGGCCCGGTTCCCGAGCGGGCCGCGTTCGTCGTGCTCTACGACCGCGGGCACCAACGGACGGTCGAAGCCGTCGTCTCCTTGACCAGCGGCGACGTGACGTCGTGGCAGGTCGTCGAGGACGTGCAACCCAGCGTGATGCTCGAGGAGTTCTTCAGCGCGGAGGAGATCACCCGGGCCGACCCGCGATGGCAGGAGGCGATGCGCAAACGAGGGGTGACCGACTTCTCGCTCGCGATGATCGACCCGTGGGCGGCCGGTTACGACATCGATGACCCCGCGGGACGACGGCTGCTGCGGCCGTTGACGTTCGTCCGCTCGCGCGAGGACGACAACGGTTACGCGCGGCCCGTCGAGGGGTTGGTCGTGCTGCTCGACATGGACCGGATGGAGGTCATCGACGTCTGCGACCACGGCGTCGTCCCGTTGCCGCCCAAGGCCGGGAACTACGCGCCGGAGCTGATGTTCGACGACGACAACCGGCCCGCCTTCACGACGCTGCGCGACGACGTGAAGCCGCTGGAGATCACCCAGCCGGAAGGGCCGAGCTTCACCGTCGACGGGCACGCGGTGAGCTGGCAGAACTGGCGGCTGCGCGTCGGCTACACCCCGCGCGAGGGCCTGGTCCTGCACCAGGTGGGCTACGAGGACCGTGGCCGGCTCCGTCCGGTGTTGTACCGGGCCTCGTTGTCGGAGATGTACATCCCGTACGGCGACCCGGCTCCCACGCACCGGATCAAGAACGTCTTCGACGAGGGCGAGTACGGGGTGGGGATGCTGCTCAACCCGCTCACCCTCGGCTGCGACTGCCTCGGCGAGATCTTCTACTTCGACGCCACCGCGAACGACCAGGACGGCGGGCCGGTCACCATCCCGAACGCGATCTGCATGCACGAGGAGGACTACGGGATCAGCTGGAAGCACACCGACTTCCGCACCGAGAAGGTCGAGGTCCGCCGTTCCCGCCGGCTGGTGATCTCCTGCGTCGCGACGGTCGGCAACTACGAGTACGGCTTCTTCTGGTACCTCTACACCGACGGCAGCATCCAGTACGAGGTCAAGCTGACCGGCGTCCTCTCGACCGGTGCACTGGCCGACGGAGCGGAGCCGCGGCACGGCGTCGTCGTGGCGCCCGGGCTGTACGGGCCGCACCACCAGCACTTCTTCAACGTGCGCCTGGACATGCAGGTCGACGGGGAGCGCAACTCGGTCTACGAGGTCGACGCAGCCGCGGTGCCGCTCGGCCCGGACAACCCGTACGGCAACGCCTGGGTGACGAAGAAGACGCTGCTCGAACGGGAGAGCGAGGCTCGACGGCTGATCGATCCGCTGATCGCGCGGGTCTGGTACGTCGTCAACCCGAACGAGATCACCGAGCTCGGCCAGCCGACCGCGTACAAGCTCATGCCCGGCGACAACGTGCTGCCGCTGCAGCAGGAGGGGTCGCAGGCGTTCGCCCGCGCCCAGTTCGCGTACAAGCACCTGTGGGTGACGCGCTTCGACCCGCATGAGCGCTACGCCGCGGGCGACTACCCAAACCAGCACGGCTCACCCGGCGGGCTGCTGGAGTACCAGAAGGCCGACCGGCCGTTGGAGAACGAGGACGTCGTCGTCTGGTACAGCTTCGGCGCGCACCACGTGGTCCGCCCCGAGGACTGGCCGGTCATGCCGGCGACCTACATCGGTTTCACGCTCAAGCCCGTCGGGTTCTTCGACGGCAACCCCGCGCTCGACATGCCGCGCTCGGTGGCGGCGTGCCACAACGGCGCCGGAGCACACGACGGTGCCGGGCACGCGGTCCCGCAGCGGGGGGTGGCCGAGTGAGCGCTCAGGGGGCCGATCCGCGGCCGGTCCACTCCGACACCGGGCTCGCGCACGGGTCGATGACGCAGATCGACGTGCTGGCGCAGTCCGTCGCGGGCATGGCGCCGAGCGCGGCGATGGCCACCACACCGGCGCTTATCGCCCTGTACGCCGGGAACGGCGCGTGGTTGTCCTACGTGTGCGCGACCGTCGTCGTCATCCTGGTCGGCCTGGTCGCGACCCAGTTCGGCCGCCGGTTCGCCTCGTCGGGCTCGCTGTACAGCTACGTGGCCCGCGGCCTCGGGCCTACCGGCGCGTTCGCAGCCGGATGGGGCCTGATCATCGGCTACGGGTTCATCGCGATGATCGGGGTGGTCGGTGCCGGCCTCTACTTCGGCGCCTTCCTCACCGGAGTGGGTGTACCGGCCGGCGGCACGCTCGTGGTCTGCGTGATCCTGGCGATCGTCGCGATCGGCGCCGCGGCGTTCGCGATCATCGGCATCAGGATCTCCACGCGGGTGGGGCTCGTGCTGGAGATCATCTCGGTCGCCGCCGTGCTCCTCGTGCTGATCGCCGTACTGGCCGGGAACCCCGCCGGCTCGAACGGTGCGCAGTTCACGTTCTCCGGCCTGTCGTTCGACGGTGTCGCCTTCGGGATCGTGCTGGGGGTGCTCGGCTTCGTCGGGTTCGAGAGCGCCGCCAGCCTCGGCGCGGAGGCACGCAACCCGCACCGCGCCATCCCTCGCGCCGTGCTCGGCAGCGCCGTGCTCGTCGGCATCCTGTACATCTTCGCCGCGTACACGATGGTGCGCGGCTTCGGCGACCCGAACACCCTCGGCCAGAGCACCGCGCCGATCAGCGACCTCGCCGGCCAGTACGGGCTCGGTGGCGTCGCCTGGATCGTCGACCTGGGCATCACCGCGTCGTTCTTCGCGGTGACGATCGCCTGCATCAACGCCTCGTCCCGCATCCTCTACACGATGGGCGAGGAAGGCATCCTGCCCAAGGCGCTGGGCCGTGCGCACCCCACGCACAAGACCCCGCACGTGGCGATCGCCGTCATCGCGCCGGTGGTACTCGTGGTGCCGATCATCCTGGCGGCGACCGGGGTGACGCCACTGCAGATGATCACCTACACCGGCACGATCGGCACCTTCGGCTACATGCTGAGCTACGTGCTGATGGCCATCGCCCTGCCGGCCTTCCTGCGCAGGCGCGGCGAGTTCAACGCGCTCTCGGCCGTGCTGGCGGTCGTCGTCGTCGCGGCACTGGTCTATGTCTTCTACAAGAACGTCATCCCGGTGCCCGAGTACCCGCTCAACCTGATGCCCTGGATCTTCCTGGCGCTCGTCCTGATCGGGCTGGCGTGGTACGCGGCGATACGGGCCCGCACACCGCAGGTGGCCGAGGAGGTCGGCACGTTCGAGGAGGAACCCGTCCCGCCCGGGACCGTCCACCCCGAGCACCCGCACCCGGGCTCGACCGGACGCAGGCCACCGGGAGGCGACGGGCCGGGGTGACGCGGCGCCGGTCCGGGGTGCGCGTCGAGCCTCTGGTGAGGCTCCTCAGGCATCCTCGGCCGGCAGCAGCACCACCTTGCCGCGCGGCGCCCGGGACAGGCTGAGCTTCGCCGCCTCGCGCCACGCACCGAGGGGGAAGGCGCGGGCGACGGAGAGGCGGAAGCTCCCGGCCGCAACCCGCGCGACGTACTCGGGCAGCGGGTCGGCGAGCGGGTCGCCCGCCGCCGCGATGATGTCGAGGTTGACCCGTGCGCCGAGCCCGCGGGCCTCGTCGTGGTTGCTGATCGTGACGACGTCCTGGGCCGCACCGACCACGCCGAGCAGCACCGCGACGACGCCCTCCTGTGGAGGGGCGGTGTCGAGCACCAGGTCGACAGGACCGCCGGCGATGTCGCGGACGCGTTCTCCCATCCCCGGGCCGTAGGGGATGACGACGGCGCCGAACGCCTCGAGGTCCGGGGTGTAGGTCGGCCCGGCCGTGGCGATGACGCGGGCCCCGAGCCCGAGTGCGACCTGCACCGCCGCGTAACCGGCCATGGCGCCGGCCCCGTGCACGAGCAGCGTCGTGTCCGGTCCGACCCCCATCCCGACCAGCGTCCACACCGCGGTCCGCACCACCATCGGCAGCACCGCGACCTCGACCGGGTCGACCCCCGCGGGCACCTTCGTCCACGAGTCGAGGATCGCGACGTCGGCAGCCCCGGCACTCGGTTGCCCCGCGAAGTCGGCGGCACCGACGACGAGGTCGCCGACGGCGACGTCCTCGACGCCTGAACCGACCGCGTCCACCGTCCCCGCGGTGTCGTAGCCGATGCCACGCGGGAGGGTCCCGGGCATGAACCGCGGCACAGCTCCCAGTCCGCGGGGTTCAGCCCCACCGCGGCGACCCGGATCCGGACCCGGCGCTCGGAAGGGTCCGGAATCCCGATGGTTTCCTCGACCAGCACGTCGAGCGGCTCGCCGAACTCGTGGAAGCGGATGACCCGGGACGGGACGGTGGACATGTGGCCTCCTCGACCGCGGGAACCCGTCGACCGAGTTCCGTCAGTGACTGACGCTACCACGGTTGCGTCAGTCACTGACGCATCCATACGATGAGCTCATGCCGAGAAGCGGTGCCGACGCGCGCCGGCGACTGCGCGAGGCGGCGCTCGACCTCTACCGCGAGCACGGCTACGACGCGACCACGACCGCACAGATCGCCGAGCGCGCCGGCGTGACGGAGCGGACCTACTTCCGCCACTTCGCCGACAAGCGCGAGGTGCTCTTCGACGGCGAGGACGACCTCCGGACGGTCCTGGTCGACGCGGTGGCCGCCGCACCTCCCGAGTTGCCGCCGCTGGCCGTGCTCACGCGCGCGTTCACGGCGGCCGTCCCGCTGTTCGTCGCCGGACGCAGCGTGGCCGAACGTCGCCAGGAGATCATCGTCGCCACCCCCGCCCTCCAGGAACGCGCACACGCGAAGTCGGCCGCGCTGACCGAGGCGCTCGCGACGGCGCTCGCGGCCCGCGGCCTCCCTCGGCCCAGCGCGCTGCTCGCCGGCCGGATCGGCATGGCGTCGTTCGGCCACGCGCTCGGATCCTGGGACGGACGATCGGCCTCCGAGTTGGAGAGACTCATCGCCGAGTCGGCCGCCGAGGCACGCTCGCTCGGCTGAGCCGGACCGCCGACTCGCGGCAGTCACCACCGGGCGCAGAGGAGACCGCCGACCGGACGGTCCGCGTTGCGCCGGTAGGGCTACGCCGATATCCGGCTACCGGGTGACATGCGTGCCGCAGTCCTGATTTCATCTCCTCATGACGAGGCTGCGGCGGTCGGACGTGGTGGCGTCCCTCGACGCCGCGGAGTTCGAGACCGTCGAGACCGCCGAGCTCGCCCGCCTGGTCCGCGCCGAGCGGATCATGGTGCGGGTGCGGTGGGGCGGTGTGGCCTTCGCCCTGGTCCAGGTCTTCACCTACTACCTGCCCTACCCGCCCGGCCTGCTCGAGGCGGCGCTGGGCCTGACGGCACTGCTCGCCGTCGGCAACATCGCGCTCTGGTGGGCGATCCCGTCGATGACGACGCTGCGCCGGGCCAGGCGGGTCAGCGTGCTCGCGTTGCTGCTCAACGGGGCGGTCTTCGTCGGCCTCGTCGCCGTCTACACGTTCGACACCGAGACCGCGATCTGGGCGGTGCTCTACGTGTTGCCGATGGAGGCGGCGATCCGGTTCCAGCTCCGCGGGGCCATGCTGACGATCGGCGCCCTGACGGTCGTGTACACGATCCGGGAGGCCGTGGGGGCGGTCGTGTACGGGCATCCGTTCCTGATCGTGTCGATCACGTACCGGATGGGGATCGGCTGCATCATCGCGAGCGTGGCGGGTGCCATCGCGCAGAGCGTCACGCAGGACCGGCGCCAGCTCGCCGTACTGGGCCGGGTCGCCCGGACCGTCGCGTCCGCGCCGACGTTGAGCTCGGTGCTCGAGCGGGCGGCCGACGATCTCGCCGACCTGTTCCGCGTCCCGGCCGTCGTGCTGGCACTGGTCGACCCGGAGGACGGCCGGCTGCGGGTGCGGGCCGAGCACGGCGGGCGCCCGGGGTCCGCACCAGGGACGGAGATCCCGCGGCACGGCGACGGCCCGGTCGCGCGGGCGATCGCCGACCGGCGCGCCGTCTGGGCCGCGACGGGTACGTCGAACGGGCTGCTGCGCAGGCTGATGGGCCGCGGGCGCGTCGCGGGGGCTCTGGTGGCGGCCCCGCTGCTGGCGCGGGACGAGGTCGTCGGCGTCGTCCTGCTCGACACCGGCGAGCAGAACCGGCGCTCGTCCGCCGCCGAGCTGGCGCTGGCGGAGACCGTCGCCGGCCAGCTGGCGGGTGCCATCACCGGGGCGCGGTTGTTCGAGCAGGCCCAGGCGGCCCGGGCCGCCGCCGACGCCGCGAACGAGGCCAAGAGTGCCTTCCTGGCCAACATGAGCCACGAGATCCGCACGCCGATGAACGCCGTCATCGGCATGACCGAGCTGCTCTCGGCGACGAGCCTCACCGAGGAACAGCAGGACTACACCGGCGTCATCGCGCAGAGCGCGGACGGGCTGCTCACCGTGATCAACGACGTCCTGGACTTCTCGAAGATCGAAGCGGGCAAGCTGGAGCTCGACCGCGACGCGTTCGACCCGCGCGAGGTGATCGAGGACGCGCTCGGCCTGCTCGCGCCGCGCGCCGCGGCGAAGGGCCTCGAGCTCGTGGCGGCCGCCGACGGCGTCCCGCCCGCCGCGGTGTTCGGGGACCCGGGCCGGCTGCGCCAGATCCTGGTGAACCTCGTCGGCAACGCGGTCAAGTTCACCGAGCGTGGCGAGGTCGTCGTGACGTTGTCGGCGGTGCGCGCCGACGACGACCGGTGGCGACTGCGCATCGCCGTCGCCGACACCGGCATCGGCATTCCTGCGGAGCAGATCCCGCGACTGTTCCGCTCCTTCAGCCAGGTGGACGAGTCGGCCACCCGTCGCCACGGCGGCACCGGCCTCGGCCTCGTGATCAGCCGCCGGCTCGCCGAGCTGATGGGCGGGACCGTCGAGGTCGCGAGCGAGCCCGGACGCGGGTCGGTGTTCACCGTGACGCTGGTCGGCGAGGCCGCGAGCCCACCGGACCGGCTCGCCGCCGACGACCGGCCGGATCTGCTGAGCGGGCGGACCGCGCTGATCGTCGACGACAACGCGGCGAACCGGCGGATCCTCGCCGCGCACTGCAGCGCCTGGGGGATGACCGCGCACACGGCCGCCGCGGCGGAGGAGGCGCTCGCGTGGGTCCGCGACGGCGGGGAGGCCGACGTCCTCGTCACCGACCTGCTCATGCCCGGTCTCGACGGCGCCGCACTCGCCACCGAGATGGCCGCCCTTCGCCGGATCCCGACGGTGTGCCTGTCGTCGTTGGGCGCCGCGCGCGACCCGCAGGCCCCCGTCGACGTGTGGCTGACCAAGCCCGTCCGGCGCGGCGTGCTCGAACGGACGCTGGTCGGGCTGCTCGGCGCCCCTCTGCCCAGGACCATGACCGTCGACACGCCGCCGTCCGCGCCGGAGGCCGACGACCTCCGGGTGCTCCTGGCCGACGACAACCCGGTCGGCCGCCGCGTCGGGCTGCTCCTGCTCCAGCGGCTGGGCCATCACGCCGACACCGCGACGACCGGGCTGGAGGTGCTGGCGGCCCTGGAGCGGCGCGAGTACGACGTCGTCCTGCTCGACGTCCAGATGCCCGAGCTCGACGGGCTCGAGACCGCCCGGCGGATCAGCGCGACCCGCCCACCCGGGACGCGGCCGTGGCTCGTCGCGCTGACCGCGAACGCGATGGCGGGCGCCCGCGAGGAGTGCCTCGCCGCGGGCATGGACGACTACGTCACCAAGCCCGTCCGCCTCGCCGACCTCGAAGCCGCGCTGGCCCGCCGGCCGGATCCCGGGCCGGCCGCTCCCGCCCGTCCGTCGCGACCGGCGCCCACGGCGCCGCTGCTCGACAGCACCGTGCTCGACGGGCTGGTCGCGTCGTTCGGCGACGACGGTCCCGGGCTGGTCGCGGAGCTGGTGGCGGAGTTCTCGGCCAACACACCGGTGCTGCTGTCGGACCTGCAGGACGGGGTGGCCGCGGCGGACGCGGAACGGGTCCGGCGGGCGGCGCACACGTTGAAGTCCAACACCGCGATGTTCGGGGCGCGGGACCTCTCGGCCCGCTGCGCGGCACTCGAGGAGCACGCGGCGCACGGCGACCTCGAGGGCGCGGCAGCGCAGGTCGACGAGATCACCGGGATGGTCCCACCACTGGTCGCCGCGCTGCGCGCCACGGTCGACCCGTCCGGGCCCGGACCTCGGGAGCACGGCACGGAGGAGCACAGGGTGGGCAGGACGTGAGCGAGCAACGGACCGGGACGGTCCTCGTCATCGACGACGACCCCACCAACAGGCTGCTGCTGCGGCGCGGACTCGAACGGGAGGGGCTCCGGGTCGAGACGGCCGCCGACGGGGTCGAGGCGCTGGAGCGGCTCGCCCGGCCGGGCATCGACCTGGTCCTGCTGGACCTGCTGATGCCACGGCTGAACGGGCACGAGGTGCTCGCCAGGATGCGCGCCGACTCCCGGCTCCGGCACGTGCCGGTCATCGTCGTGTCCGGGGCGGACGAGACCGCCGAGGCGGTGCGGTGCATCGAGCTCGGGGCCGACGACTTCCTCCCCAAGCCGTTCGACCCGGTCCTGCTGCGTGCCCGCATCGGCGCCGGGCTGTCGCGCAAGTGGCTGCGCGACGTCGAGCAGGACTACCTCGAGCAGGTCGGGCTGGTGGTCCGCGCAGCCGGCGAGGTCGAGGCCGGGACCTTCGAGGCGGCGTCGCTGGACACCGTGGCCACGCGCGACGACGCGCTCGGCGGACTGGCCCGGACGTTCCAGACGATGGCGCGCGAGGTCCGCGCCCGCGAGCAGCGGCTGGAACGGCAGGTCGGCGCCATGCGCATCGAGATCGACCAGGCCCGCGCGGCGCGCCGCGTCGCCGAGATCACCGAGACCGACTACTTCGCCGACCTGCAGCGCAAGGCCGCGAGCCTGCGCTCGGGGGAGCGCGGGACGGAGAGCACGTGAGCCGGATCGTCTCCATCCACTCGTTCCGCGGGGGCACCGGCAAGTCCAACACGACCGCCAACGTCGCCGCGCTGCTCGCGGCGGAGGGACGCAGGGTCGGGGTCGTCGACACCGACATCCTCTCGCCCGGTATCCACGTCCTGTTCGGACTCGACCAGGACGCGGTCGGGAACAGCCTCAACAGCTATCTCTGGGGCCGCTGCACGATGCCGGAGGCGGCCTACGAGGTCACCCCGGCCACGCTGGGCGGCGACGGCCGGATCTGGCTGGTCCCCTCCAGCGTCGCGGCCCAGGACATCGCGCGGGTCATGCACGACGGCTACGACGTCGGGCGCCTCGGCGACGGGTTCCGCACCCTGATCGACGAGCTGGGCCTCGACGTCCTGATCCTCGACACCCATCCGGGGCTCAACGAGGAGACGCTCCTCGCGATCGCGATGTCCGACGCCCTCGCGATCGTGCTGCGGCCGGACCACCAGGACTACGAGGGCACGCAGGTGACCGTGACGGTGGCCCGCAAGCTGGCCGTCCCGACGATGGTGCTCGTCGTCAACAAGACGCCCGCGGTGTTCGACGAGGACGAGGTCCGCGAACGGGTCGAGAAGGCCTACGACTGCCGCGTCGCGACCGTCGTGCCGCACTCGGACGAGCTGATGGCGCTCTCCAGCGGTGGCGTGTTCGCCGTCGACCACCCCGACCACCCGGTGACCGACCGCTACCGCGGCCTCGCCGCCGAGCTGATGTCCTGACATGGATCCGGAGACGTCGGGTACGGACTTCTTCGACCGTCAGAACATCGTGTCCGGGCGCGGCCGGGGCCGCCGCCGGCGCACCATGCTCTTCCTCGTCGAGAGCTTCACCGACCCCGACGGCCCCGACTCCGGTGCGGCGCTGGACTTCCTGGCCTCCACCGAGGTGTTCGGCGGCCTCGACCGCGAGGCGCTGCGCAGCCTGCTCGCCCACCTGGATCCGGTGCACGTCGAGGCCGGTGACGACGTCGAGACCGGGTCGGCGCTGCTGCTCGTGGGGCACGGCCGGGTCGAGGTCGTGAGCGGCGACGGGACACGGTCCGAACGCGCCCCCGGCCAGGTCGTCGACGCGGCGGCTCTCCTCGGCGGCCGGGAGGAGGGCACCCGCGTCCGAGCCCTGCGCGACTCCATGCTGCTCGCCCTGTCCGCCACCGCGTTCGAGGCGTTCGCGCAGCGCCGGCCGGCCGCGCTGCTCGGGTTGTGCCGCCAGCTCGTACGGCTGTCGGCTCGGACCGACGAGCCACGGCCCGACGTCCGGTCGGCAGGAACCGTCGCGGTGCTCGCGGCCGGGCGTGATCCGGTCCCGGCCGACTTCGTGCCCGCGCTCGTCGAAGCCCTGGCCCGGCACGGCACGGTCGCCGTGCTGTCCCGCGACCGCATCGACGACGCCCTCGGCCGGGGTGCCGCCGACGTCGAGCCGGCCGACCCGCGCAACGGCGCCGTCGTCGCCCGGCTGCAGCAGGCCGAGCAGCGGCACCGGTTCGTCGTCTACGTGGCCGACGCGGACGCGGGCGCCTGGACCCGCCGCTGCCTGCGGCAGGCCGACCGGGTGCTGGTCGTCGGCCGGGCCGGCGCGGACCCGGCCGCGGGCGCGGCGGCCGCCGGGCTCGACGACCGGCCCGCCGACCTCGTCCTCCTGCACCCGCCGGGCACCGCACGGCCCACGGGGACCGCCCGCTGGCTCGCGGCCCGGCGGATCGAGGTCCACCACCACGTCCGGGAGGGCCGGGCGGCCGACTTCGCCAGGCTCGCCCGCCACGTCGCCGGCGTGGCCCGGGGGCTGGTGCTGGGCGGCGGGGGGATGCGGGGCTTCGCCCACCTCGGCGTGATGAAGGCGCTCGACGACCTCGGGATCGAGATCGACGCCGTCGCGGGGACCAGCATCGGTGCCATCATGGCCGGCCTGCGCGCCGCCGGGCTCGACCACGACGCCCGGCTCGAGACCTCGGTGGGCGCCATGGTCCGGCAGGGCTCGATGGTCCCCGTCACGTTGCCGTTGGTCTCCTACTCGTCGGGACGCAAGGTCACCCGGCTGCTGCGCGAGGTGCCCGTCTTCGAGTGGGAGATCGAGGACCTCTGGCTCCCGTACTTCTGCATCTCCGCCTCGTTGCGCGACGCCCGCGAGGTCGTCCACGACCGCGGTCCGACGTGGCGGGCGATCCGGGCCAGCATCTCGCTGCCCGGCGTCTACCCGCCCGTCCCCGACCGCGGCGACCTCCTCGTCGACGGCGGGGTGCTCAACAACATCCCCGTCGACGTCATGCGGACCCGGCTGCGCGCAGGCCGGCTCCTCGCGGTGGACCTCGCGCCCGAGGAGGACCCGGGCCCGACGCCGGTCTTCGGGGAGACGCTGTCGGGGTGGCGGGTGCTCGCGGAGCGCCTGCGCCGGGGGCGGGCACCGCTGCACGCACCTCCGTTGCCCGACGTGCTGGTCCGCGGGCTCATGCTGGCCGGTTCCCGCGGGGACCGCACCCGGCTCGCCGCAAGTCCCGGGACGGTGCTGCTCCGACCGCCCGTCGGCGCCGGCGGGCTGCTCGACTTCAAGGCGGGGCCTGCCCTCGTCGAGCCGGCCTACCGGTACAGCCACGACATGCTCTCCGGGTCGGATCTCCTCGGACCCGTCTGACCGTGCGGCCGGACATCGCGTCCGGGCGCGTCGATCACGAGCGGTTGTTCGCCGCCGCGTCCCGTCGGCGCCGCACTGCGCGCAGCACCAGCCCGACGAGCTCCTGCGGCTGGTTCGTGGAACCCTCAGCCCCGCGGCGCACCGCCTCGTTGAAGTGCTCCGCCGACCGGGAGCCCGCGTAGATCACGACCGGGGTGAGGTCGCCCGCGGACCGGAGGGCGTCGAGGAGGTCGTACCCGGCCTGCTCGTCGTCGGCGCGGACCATGTCGGAGATGATCACGTCGTAGGGCGGGTTGCGCTGCACCCGGGCGAGGGCGTCGGCGGTGGAGGTGCTCAGCTCGACGTCGATACCGACGGCCTCCAGGGCCTCGGCCTCGTAGACGTTGTTCGCCGGCTGGTCGTCGACCCACAGCGCGCGGGCCCGTTGCCCGATCTCCTGCATCGTCCGGGCCGCGACGTCCACCTGGCTGAGCGCCTCGGCCCGCCCGAGCGTCGTCGCCGTGGGCTTCTCCGACGCCTTGGTGAGCGCGGTCGCGGCCTGCTCTCTGCTCGACGCGGACAGTTCGAAGCCGCCCGGCCCCTTGACCGTGACGTTGTCGCTGCCGAGCAGCTTGCTGATCGGCCGCCTGAACAACACCAGCGCGACCAGCACGACCGCGGGCCAGAGGATCGTGCTGATCAGGCTCGTGACGTCGGCGAGCATCCGCCCTCCCGTCCCACGACCGCCGCAAGCTCTGCGGACCGCCGGAACGGTCCCCGTGCGCGTGCGACCTTAGTGCCGTCCCGAACGGTGAACGGCTTCCCTCCCGGTTCCGTCGAATCTCGCACAGCGGACGGTTCGCAACGACCGAGGGAGATGTGGACGAAATCGACATCACCCCGCGAGCACGTCCTTCCCGTTGCCTTGCGGGGCAGTCGATGCAGAACGTCCACTACAGACTCAGCTGGTCGCGGGACGGCAGTGGGCAGCACGGCTGCCGCCCGTTCGGACCGGTGCCCCCCGACGGTGCGGCGCTCTCACCGCGGCGGTCGCGGCGACGCCGCTCCGTGCCCGCCGTCGCGGCCTTCTCACGCGGGTGGGATGTTCGCGTTGCGGTGGAACACGTTGTCCGGGTCGTAGCTCGCCTTGATCGCCGCGAGCCGGGCGAACTTCACCGGCCCGTAGGCGGCTGCGACGCGGTCGGGTTCGAACTCGGTCATGAAGTTGACATAGCTACCGCTGTCCCCGGCGTGCGGGCGCAGCGCGTCCCACGTCGACCGGACCCATTCGCGGTCCGCGGGGAGCAGCCGCGGGTCCGGTGTCGCGGCGTCGATGTTGACGGCGTAGCGCGCCGAGCGCCGCCCGCCGAACGCGGTGTCGTCCTCGGCGACGTCGGCGAACGCGCCCCCGAGCGGGAAGATCGGCATCAGGCTCATCGGAGACACCTTCGCCGGCAGCCGTCCCGCGATGACGTCGATCGCGGCGTCGGAGAGCTCGTCGAGGTAGAGCGCCTTGCCGTAGGCGTGGATGCCCCACGGTGCGGCGTCGTCGAGAATCTGCTGCAGCGCGGTGTAGGGCATGTCGGTACCGACCTCGAACAGCGGGTGAAGCGCGGCGCGGGCCTCGGCGAGCGGTGCGGCCTGCGGCTGTGCATCGGAGAGGCCGGCGATCAGGAGGGCGATCCCGAGCGTGTGATGGCGGGCTTCCGGCACGAACGGCGCGGGCGGTGCGTTGAAGCCGGCGATCAGGGCCCCGCAGTCGCGCGGGAGCGCGTCGGCGACGTCGCGGGCGACGCGCAGCGCGGCGGCACCCCGGTCGATCTCCCAGAACAGCAGACCGAAGTGGACGATCGGCCCCACCGGGTGCAGGGCGAACTCGAACTCGGTGACGACGCCGAAGTTGCCGCCGCCACCGGTGAGGGCCCAGAAGAGGTCGGGATGGGAGTCGGGTGCGGCGCGCACGCAGCGTCCGTCGGCGAGCACGACCTGCGCGGACCGCAGGTTGTCCACGGCCAGGCCGCACCGGCGCGTCAGCCAGCCCATTCCGCCGCCGAGGGTGAGCCCGCCGACGCCGGTGTGGCTGATCGTCCCGCCCGTCACCGCGAGTCCGTGCTGCTGGGTGGCGGCGTCGAGCTCGCCCTGGGTCACGCCGCCGCCGCAGCGGGCACGGCGGGCCGCCGGGTCGACGACGACGTGGCGCAGCAGACTCAGGTCCACCGTCAGCCCACCCTCGGGCAACGGCGCGCCCCCATAGGAGTGGGCGCCGCCGCGCACCCCGATCTCCAGCCCTTCCCGCCGGGCGTGCGCCAGCGCGGCGCCCACGTCGTCGGGCGTCGCGCAGCGGGCGATCACCGCGGGTCGGGCGGCGATGGCGCCGTTCCAGGGTGCCCGGGCCGTGGCGTAGTCGTCGTCGGCCGAGGTGAGCACGCTGCCGGTGAAGCCCGCGCGCAGCGTGTCGAGCGTGCCGGTGCTCGTCGTGGTGTCGGTCATCGTCGGTGCCTCCTCGCTCTGCGTCTGCGCGACAGGATGCGAGGACGGGCGTTCCGCAGCCGTTCCTCAGTCGTCGGCAGGAACGCGGGCCAGTACGTCACGGGCGGCGGGCGCCCACAGCCGGGCCGGCCCGCCCGCGGCCAGCAACCGCTTCGCCTGCGCCGCGGCGCCGGAGTGGTCACCCGCGGCGACGAGCGCCGCGAGCAGGACCCGGCTCGCGATCGCCGCCTGACCGGGTGCGCTCGGCCGCTCGCAGATGGCGCGTTCGGCGGCGCGGATCGCGGCGAGACCGCGCTCGTGCGCGCCGTCGAGCACGGCGACGTAACCGCGGAGCACGGCCATCGTCTGGATGTGCACCCTCTCCCCGCCGTGCGCCTCCAGGCCGACGGTGAACCGGCGCACCGCGTCGTCGTCGCCCATGTCGACGGCGAGCACCATCGCGAACGTGAGAGCGGTCAGATGGCTGAACCGATGCCCGACCACCTCGGCCCACGCCAGCGCCTCGTCGCGGGCGGCGACCGCACCCGCCGGATCGCCGAGGAAGAACAGGGTGTTGGCCAGCCGGCTCTGGCACACGACCTTGGGATCCTGCACGTAGTCGACGAGGTGGATGCGGCGCAGCTCGGGCCGGTAGCAGCGCAGCGCCCGCTCGAAGTGGTCCCGTGCGGTGCCCATCTCGTTCTGCCAGAACGCGGCGATGCCGAGCACGTAGGCGGCCTCGACCGCGAGCACGCCCGCCGGGGCGCCGTCGCCGCGGTCGGCCGCGTCCCAGAGCTGTTGCCCGAACCGGCCGGCCGCGGCGAAGTCACCCCTGGTGAGCGCCTCCAGCGCGAGCGAGCGCAGCGCCGGTGCAGCGGGTTCGACGCCGAGCGCCGCGGACAGCTCCAGGATCCGCTGCTGGGTCGACCGCACGGCCTCGGACACGTAGCCGTGCACGGGCACCAGTGGCCCCAGCAGGGCGGTGCGGAGGTCGAGCTCGACCGCGTCGCGTTCTGCGGAGCGCGGTCGGGTCCCGGCCAGCGCGAGGGCACGCCCGAGCAGGTCGGCGGCGCGGACATCGGCGTGCAGCAGCTGGGCGGCGGCCGCCGCCCGGCGGTACCAGAGGATCGCCCGGTCGACCGCCCCCGCCTGCGCGTGGTGGGCGGCGACCTGCGCGCTCACCGGGTCGGGTGTGGCGCCGTGGGTCCGTTCCAGCGCGTCGGCGATCCGCTCGTGCAGCATCCGGCGCCGGGCCGGGCTGAGCTCCTGGTAGGCGACCTGTCGGATCCGGTCGTGGCTGAAGTCGTAGCTGCCGCCGTCGCCCTGCTCGCGCACGATGCGGTGCCGCCACAGCTCGTCGAGCCCCCGCACGGCGTCCTCCGCGTCGAGCTCGGCGGCCGCGACGAGCACGTCGACGGGGAACTCGCGGCCGATGGCCGCTGCTACTTCGAGCAGGTGGCGGGCGGTGGCGCCGAGTCGCGCGAGCCGACCGGCGATGACCGACTGCACACGGGGGCTGGGTGGCGCACCGGGCGTCCAGCCGCCGCGCAGCGCCTCGACGATGTAGAGCGGGTTGCCCTCGGTCTCGGCATGCAGCCGACGCGCGTCCGCGGCGTCGAGGCCGGCCCCCTGGGTGCGGGCGGCCAGCTCGGCCGTGTGCATCGCGTCGAGCCGGCCGAGGTCGATCTCGGAGAGCCGGTCGCGGTGCGCCAGGCCGACGAGCAGCTCGCGCAGCGGCCCGTCCGGGGCCGTGTCACCGGTCCGCGCGGTGCCCACCACCAGCAGCGGGGCGTCGGCCGCGACGCGCAGCAGGTAGTGCAGCAACCGGCAGGTCTCGCGGTCGGCCTCGGGCAGGTCGTCGACGACGAGGAGGGTCGGCGAACGGGTGGCGACGACCGCGGCGGCGATGGCGTCGTACAGGCGGTGGCGCTGGTCGCCCGGGGGCAACGGCACCGGCGCCGCCAGTCCGGGAACCTCGGCGAGCAGTTCCGGCAACAACCGGGCGAGCTCGGTCAGCCGGGCGGGCTCGAGCCGGGCCAGCCGGGCACGGACGGCCGGCGTCCGCAGCCAGTCGACGACCGCGCCGTAGGCGAGCGTGCCCTCCGCGGCGTGGCATCGGGCGACGGCGACGACCGCGCGCCGCCGCACGCACCACGCGCCCAGCTCCTCGACGAGCCGGCTCTTGCCGATGCCGGCTTCGCCCTGGACCAGCACCAGCCGCGCCGCCCCGGCCGTCGCCTCCTGCCACGCCGCCGCCAGTACCGCCTGCTCCCGGCCGCGCCCGACCAGAGCCGGCCGCGCACCACGGGTTTCGGGCGCACGGGCCGGGACGGCGAGCAGCGCGTCGTACGCGGCGCGTGTCGGCTCCGAGGGCTCGACGCCGAGCTCACGCTCGAGCGTGCTGGCGCACAGGTGGTAGGCGCGTACCGCCCGGGCCCGGTCGCCGGCGGCATCGTGCAGTCGCATCAGCGTCCGGTAGGTCTGCTCGCGCAGCGGGTCCAGCCGCAGCAGCCGCTCGGCGTGCGTGGTCGCCTCGACGACGTCGCCGGCCGCCGTACACAGTTCCACCAGCTCGGCGAGCGCGTCCATCTGGAGCCGGGCCAGCCGGTCACGCTCCGCCACCAGCCACTCGTCGTCCCGTCCCTCGCCGAACTCGCCGCCGTAGAGGGCCACCGCCCCACGCAACGCGTCCCGCCGGGCGGCGTCGTCCTCGGTGGCCAGGAGCTTCTGGTACTCGGCGACGTCGAGCCACAGTTCCGCACCGGGGCGCCAGCGCAGGGTGCGGCCGGTGATCTCGACGAAGTGGTCGAGCTCGGGAACGGTGCTGCGCACGGTGTGCAGGAGATGGCGCAGGTTGGTGCGGGCCTGCGTGCCCGTGGATCCGGGCCACAGCGCGGACGCGACCCGCTCACGCGGGAGCGCCGTCTCGGGGTGCAGGACCAGGTAGGCGAACAGCGCCTCGGCGCGGGCCGATCCCGGCGCGGCACCGGCGGCGCCGAGCCGGATGTCGAAGGGTCCGAGCAGCCGGACCCGCGCTGCCGACGGCACGGCCGGATTCTCCCGGTTCGTACTGGTCCGCACCAGGGCATACGCGACCGCGATCCCGGTGGCGGTGGGCCGGGCCGGTTGCGATCGGTCGGACTCGTCCTGGGAGGGCAGGGCCTGCGCGTCACGAACCTGTTGGATGCGACGTCACCGCAGTCCGGGCACGGGTCACGCTCGCGTGGGTCGGCTGTCGTCGAGGACGAGTCGGGCGATCATCTCGCGCCGACTGGAGACACCGAGCTTGCGGAAGACGGCCTTGAGATGGTCCTGCACGGTGTGCGGCGAAAGGTGCAACGCGCTCGCGATGACCTTGGTCGACGCGCCCTTCAGGACCATGACCGCGACGTCCTGCTCGCGCGCCGTGAGCCCGCGCGCGGCCAGCGTCATCCTGCCGACGGCCGACCGGGGCGCCTCCTCGATGGTGACGACGACGGAGCGCGTCGGCGTCGGCCCTCCGTCGAGAGCGATGGCGCGCAGCGACGACCACCTTCCGGAGCGCCCCAGCACTCGCGTCGTTGCCGGCTGCCCGCTCGTGCGCGCGCGTGCCACGACGGCCAGGACGTTCGACGGCAACGATTCCCCGTCCCAGCCCCCCAGATCCACGATCTGCTCGTCCGCCGCCGCCGTCATGTCGGACACCCGGTCGCGATCATCGACGATGATCACCGCCGCACCCGTCGCGGACCCGGTCGTCGGTGGGGACGCCGCGAAGAGCACACGCTGCAGGCTCAGCGCAAGGAGTTCGTGCACGTCCGACAGCTCGCGGGCCTCGCGGGCGGTGAAGGGCACGTCCCCGGCACCTCGGTAGAGCGCGAGCGCACCCCACGACACCCCGCGCGCGCGACACACGAGTCGCAGCTCGTCGCTGAAGCCGAAGTGTGGTTGCAGGAAATCCCGGAACCGTCGGCAACGCTCGGGCCGGCCATCCGTGTCGACCGAGAGCACACCGACCGGCGCTCGACGCCCGGCGATGTCGGCGAACTGGTTGACGTCGGGACCGCCGTACTCTGCCGCGGCGAACTCCTCGTCCCCGACGGCGAGGGGGCGGGACTTGAAGGCGCGAGCGATCAGGCCGCTGCTCGGATCCATCGTCGCCAGACAGGCGAATGCGAACGGGACGTGCGCGCCGACGGCGGCGAACACGGCCTCTGCGACACCGTCGACGTCGTGACAGCCGGGCAGGACCGCACCGAGCCTGCCGCCCAACGACCGGGGACGCACGCCGCGCATGCCGCCATCGTGGAGGACGACGTGCTCGCGAGGGAACACCCCGGGCACGAAGTCCCCACATACCTGGGATGGGAACCGACGCGTTCCGCCACGACCCTTCCCACATGCCCGACCACGCGGAGCCCGATCCCTCGACACCGGCGAGCACCTGGGTGCACACCCACGGCCGACGGTGCTGGTGGAGCCCGGACCAAGCCGGGTGGTTCTGCGCGGAGTCCGCCGACCGGGCCGCGACGGCCCGCGAGCCCGAGCCACCGCTGACCGACGTCCGCGACATGCTCCTCGTCCACACCGCCCTGCTGCGGGAGTTCCGGCTCGCCGCCCGAGCCGTCGCGCGCGTGCCGGCGCCCGACCGGCGCGGGGCTCGGGCTGTCGGCCGACACCTGCAACTGCTGTGCGACCTGCTCCACCACCATCACCGAGGGGAGGACACCCTGCTCTGGCCCGTCCTGCGGGCCCGTACCCCAACCAGCACGTCGCGGGTCTTCGACGAGGTCGACTCCCAGCACGACGCCGTCGACCAGCTCGTGCAGCGCGTCCGGGACCTCGGACTCGCCTGGGCAGACACTCCCGATACCGACCACGGTGCCGCGCTGACCACGACCCTCACCGATCTCCACACCCTGCTCGCGGTGCACTTCGACCTCGAGGAGCGTGCAGTGCTCCCGCTGGCAGCGGCGAACCTCACCGCGGACGAATGGCACGCCGTCGGAGAAGCGGCCGTCGCCGAACTGCCCAAGGCCACGATGCCGCTGGTCTTCGGCATGTTCGCCTACGAGGGCGACGCCGCGGTCCTGCGTGCCATGCTCGCCTCGGCGCCACCCGTGCCCCGTGCCCTGCTCCCGGTGATCGCGCCGCGGATCTACGCGCGACGTGCTCGTCGAATCCACGGGACGGCGACCCCCTGACCCGGGCGTGGACGACGCAGCCGGCGTGCGGTGACCTGCCTCCTCGCCGACGATGAGCCGACCGAATCATCCCGCACGGATGTGGACAGCGGCCCGCATACGGAACAAACTGCGCCGGGTGAACAGAGCCCGACGGCCCCCCGGGGCCGGCGTGCGCGCCACGGGCAGGCAGCGATGCGCCGTCCGTCGGCGAGCTCGGCAGACGGCCTCGTCCGTCGTCGGTGTCGCGCTGCTGATCGCCGCTGCGTGCTCGCAGCCGTCGGCCGCCGGCACGAGCCCGTCCCCGACCGCCGGTCCCGGCTCGCAGGCACCGACGGCCGGACTGGTCGACATCGGCGGTGGCCGCACGATCTGGCTGGAGTGCCGTGGCACCGGCACGCCGACGGTCCTGCTGGTCTCCGGCGCGGTGGGTGCGCACGACGACTGGACCCACACGTTGAACGACGCCGACCCGGCGGCCGCACCGTCACAGAATGACGCTGCGGTGTTCTCCGAGGTCTCCCGCTTCACCCGGGTATGCGCCTACGACAGGCCCGGGACCACTCGACTCACCGGCGAGCTCTCCCCCTCCACCCCGGTGCCCCAGCCGACCACCGCGCAGGCCGGCGCGTCCGACCTGCGCGCGTTGATGTCCGCCGCCGGTGAGCGTGGACCGTACGTGCTCGTCGGGGCCTCCTGGGGAGGGATGCTCGTCAACCTGTTCGCCCGGGAGAACCACGCCGACGTGGCCGCCCTCGTCCTCGTCGACGGCGCATCGGACTTCCTCGAGGAGACGCTCACCCCCGGCCAGTGGGCTGCCTGGATGCAGGCGGTGGCCACCTCGCCCGTGCCGCCGGGTGGGGAGATACCCGACTACGACGGTGCCGTCGCCGAGATCCGCGCGGCGCCCGCGCTGCCCTCGGTGCCCGCGGTCGTGCTGACCGCCGACCAACCGTGGAACCTGTCGCTGGGCGATCAGCCGCCGACGTGGCCGGCCTGGACCGCGGCCCAGGACCGGCTCGCCGACCAGCTGCACGCCACCCATGTCACCGCCACCGACAGCGGACACCCCATCAACCTGCAGAACCCCCGCGTCGTGGTCGACGCCGTCCGCAGCGTCGTCGACACCGCCCGCGGCACCCCCGGACCGGCGGCCACCACACGCTGATCCGACTGTCCCTGCGCAGCTGCCGCCACAGGTCCTCACCGACCGGATCGGTGTCGGGCGACGACCGAACGACGCTCGACGCTCGACGGCGGGCGCGCGGCACGGCGGCCGACGACGTCATGACCTGACGCCGCCCGATCGAGTGATCTCCTGTTCGTCGAACTGATCATGGATGGGTCCGACACGCGACGCCAGGCCCCTAGGACCGCCCTTCGCCCGCGAGGCCGGCGTCCGTCGACCCGGCCCGCAGGGGTGCCCGCCCCCGACGGCGTGGTTAACCTGGCGACGCCCATGGAGGCGTGGGTCACATCCGCCTTCTCGACCGGGAGACCTCGGGAGCCCACGCCGCCAGTCCTCGATCGACTGACTGCCGGAGGCGCACCTCATGCAACGGAGCACGGACCGCATCCTCACCACCCACACCGGGAGCCTCCCTCGACCGGATGCGCTGGAGAAGGCGTGGCTGGCCAAGCTCGAGGGGAAGGACTTCGATCCCGGCGAGCTCGACGGGCTCGTGCAGGCGGGCGTCCGGGAGATCGTGGAGCGACAGGTTGCCGCGGGCGTCGACATCGTCAGCGACGGTGAGGTCGGCAAGCCGTCGTACTCGACGTACGTCGCCGACCGGTTGGACGGGTTCGGCGGTGAGTCGGGCGTGATGGTCGTCGGCGACATCGCCGAGTACCCGGATGCGGCGGCACCGCTGCTGTCCGACCCCGGGTTCGGCCACATGCAGCGGCCCGCGTGTATCGGCCCGGTCTCCGTGAAGGACCCCGAGGCCATGAACCACGACATCCGGTTGCTGACCGAGTCCGCCGCTGCGGCGGGCACGGACGCCTTCATGACGGCCGTGTCGCCCGCGACGATCTCCATGTTCTTCGAGAACCAGTACTACCCGACGCGTACGGACTACTTCGCGGCGCTGGCGGACGCCATGCGGCCCGAGTACCGGGCCATCGTCGACGCCGGGTTGACACTGCAGATCGACTGCCCGGACCTCGGTTGCGGGCACGTGCTCTACCACGACAAGAGCGAGGACGAGGTGCTCTCGATCATCCCGGAGCACGTCGAGGCGCTCAACCATGCGCTCGAGGGCATCCCGGCCGCGAAGGTCCGCATGCATGTCTGCTGGGGCAACTACCAGGGCCCGCACCACCGCGACATCGATCTGCGCAAGATCGTCGACCAGGTGCTGAAAGTGAACGTCAGCGGCATCCTGATCGAGGGCGCCAACCCGCGGCACGACCACGAGTGGAAGATCTGGCAGGACGTCGACCTGCCCGACGACAAGGTGCTCGTGCCCGGCGTCGTCGACACCACGAACAACTACATCGAGCACCCCGAACTGATCGCGCAGCGTCTCGAGCGGTACGCGTCGGTCGTCGGGCGCGAACGGGTGCTCGCCGGCAGCGACTGCGGCTTCGCGACCCTCGTCGGCATGCGGGCGACGGCGCCGACGATCGCGTGGAAGAAGCTCGAGGCGATGGCCGAGGGTGCGCGGATCGCCTCGGCGCGACTCTGGCCGTAGGAGCGGGGACGGCGGCTCGGGAGCTCTGCGGGGGCTCCCGACCGTGAGGTCGGGGACGGCTGCGCGCCGAGCTACCAGGTAGGTCGGCGGGACCACAGCGCAGCCAGGCCCGTCGCCCGGGGCAGCAGCGTCGCGGCCGACGGACCGGCCTCCCGAGGGACCGGTGTCGACCGACGCCGCGGTGGTGCCGCCGGGCCCGACCCGGCGGCACCACCCGCGGACGACCCGTCAGTCGTTGGCGATGGCCTTGTAGACCGCGGTCTCGAAGTCCATGTAGCCGCCGAACGAGACGGGATCACCGAACGGGAGGATCTGCGTCGCCCAGTAGCCGCCGATCCCGTTGGCACGGTCGATCCAGTAGAACAGGTTCGCCAGACCGGCCCAGCCGATCGCACCGGCGGGCCGGCCGGTCGGTGCCACCTCCTCGTTGACCTGGAACGTGTACGACCACGTCTTGCGCTGGCCGGGGAAGAACTCGGCGTCGTTGGACAGCCACTCGATCACCCCGGGCAGGACCTTCACCTGCAGGTTGTCGGGCAGGTGGTTCTGCACGCCGAGCTCGACGGTCTCCGGCCTGAGCACCTGCTCACCGGAGTCCGCGCGCCCGTCGTTGAGCCACATGCGGATGAACCTCAGGTAGTCCGACACGGTCCCGAACAGCCCGTGCCCGCCGAAGTGCACCTCGGGGTCGGGGGGCAGCGCGAAGTCGCTCGGGGTGAGCGAGCCGTCGGCCTCGCGCTGGTGGGTGCGGGCTGCCCGGGCGAGCTGCTGCTCGGACGCCTCGAACGTCATGTCGGTGATGCCGAGCGGGGCGAAGATTCGCTCCTGGCACACCTCTCCGAGCTGCTTGCCGGTGATGCCCTCGACCACCTGGCCGACCCAGTCGATGTTGCTGCCGTACTCCCACTTGTCGCCCGGGTCGAACAGCAGCGGCGTGCGCAGGGCGCGCTGCGAGGCGGTGGCCACGCTGGGCTGGTCGTGCTCGTCGGCGAGCCGCTTGTAGGTCTCGTTGAAGAAGTCGTAGCCGAAGCCTGCGGTGTGGGTCAGCAGGTGGTGGGTGGTGACGTCGCGGGCCGGCGGGCGCAGGATCGGCTTGCCCGAGTCGTCGAAACCCTCGATGACCTGGAGCTCCCCGATCGCCGGGGCGTACTGCTTGGCAGGGGCGTTCAGGTCGAGGTCGCCCGACTCCACGAGCTGCAGTGCAGCTGTGCCGGCCACGGCCTTGGTGGTGGACCACAGCGAGAAGATCGTGTCGGTGGTCATGGCGGTGTCGCCGGAGAGGTCCCGGACACCCGACGCGCCCAGGTACACCTCGCCGTCGCGGTCGGTGACACCGGCGACGACGCCGGGCACCCGTCCCTGGCCGGACGGCGGACCGTCCGAAACCTTCTGGACGACGGCGTCGGCGGCCGACCGGATTGCCTCACTCATGAGCCGTTCCTTCCTGATCGGACGGTCACGGCCCGGTCGGTGCCGGCAACGGACGATGCTGCCGGCGAAGGAACCAGAGGTACGTCGTACCGGCGCCGGCGAGTCGTGACCTTGATGAGCACAGCACCCCCGAATGCCTGCGACGACAGGTGTGCGCGACGCGCCCACCAGGGCCACGGTCCTCGCGAGGTGCGACCTGCGTGTCTCGCGATCATGCTACGACCGGCACATCGCGTGTGGGCTGCCCCACACGCTATTTCACCGAACGGAGCAGTCCGGCGGGAGAGGGGCACGACGGCGGGTCACAGCCACCGCGCGCCGGCCAGCGCCGCCTGCTCCCACCAGTCGAGCTCCGCCGCGTCGCCGACGGCCTTCTCCCAGCCGAACAGCGCCGCCGTGGCGACGAGGCTCAACCCGAGCTGCCGGTCCCACCACCCGGTCGTGTCGACACCGTGCCGTTCGAGCCGGTCGCGGTACCGGGCGATCGTGGCCTCCTTGCCCTCCGGAAGGCGGGCCCGGTTGAGGGCGAGGTACCACGTCAGGTCCCAGGTCGGCGGCGCCTCACCGGGGAAGGCCCAGTCGATCAGCACGGTCCGCCCGTCGGGACGACGGCCCACGTTGCCGAGTTTCCAGTCGCCCGCGACGAACGTCATGGGGGTCGTGCGCAGCGCCTGCGCCAGCGCGGCCGGGTCGCGGTGGACCGCCGTGACGAGATCGTGCAACCGCGGCGCCCGCTCGGGGAGCAGGGCCCAGCCCTGGTGGGCCACTGCGATCGGTCCCGGCACCTCCGGCGCGTCCAGCTCGGGGGCGATGGTCTCGGGGGCGAAGAACATCCAGCGTCGGGAGAGGTCCTGCAGCCCGAGCGTGTCGTGCCAGCCCATGAAGTGGGCATGGCCGGCGGCCATGTGGTCGATCCAGCCGGCGTGGTGCGCGGCCGGGACCAGGTCGTCACCGGGCGGCACCAGGTCGGCGGCGCGGTCGAGCATGAGGATCGACAGCCGGGCCACCGGGCCCGCATCCGACGGGACGTCCTCCAGCGCCATGCCCACGACGGTGTGGTCGATGACCCTGGGCATCTCCGCGTAGAGGCCGGCCTTCCAGGCCGTGAACTCCCAGTGCGAGTCGTTGCCGGCCACCCGCATGAGCCAGTCGTCGGTGGCGGAGACGACCTTGAGGAAGTGCGGGACACCGTCGACGCGCAGCCGCTCGAAGCACGCGCCCGACTTCGCGTCGGAGGGGCGGACCACGACCCGGTCGTCGGCGCCGGCAAGGAGCTCGTCGAGTGTCCCGGCGATGCGGGGGGCGATGTCAGTGGACATGGTCTGCCTCCGTCCCGGTGAGCAGGGTCGCAGACCAGCGGTCGGCGCAGAAGTGGCCAATGGCGGTGCGATTCGATTCGGTCGGGACCCGGCGCGTGCCCGACACCGGCGCGCTCTGGCGATGGACGCGCACCGGCGCGTTGGACGTCGACGTCGAGGGCCGGCTCCGCACGCAGCACGCGCGTCCGCGCTCCTGACCTCCTGTCGGATGCGCCGACCGGTCGGGCGTCGGCGCGGCGGCGATCGTCCACCCCGCCGGGCCCGACCGCACCGCGGACGGGCAGGCGCACACGCCCGGACGGATCGTCCGCCCGGGCGTGTCGGTACGCGTTACGCGTTGGCCGCAGGTGTGGCCGGAGAGGTCGTCGAGACGGCGTCGTCGGCGGCCGGGCGGTACGGGCTGCGGAGGGCGAGCGCGGCGGCCAGGCTGACGAGCGCAGCGACCGCGACGTATCCCGCCACAGCGGTGAGCCCCCCGGTCGAGCTCGCGAGCAGGGTGGCGACGATGGGCGCGCAGGCACCGCCCAGCACCCCGCCGATGCCGTACGCGACGGAGGCACCGCTGTACCGGACCTCGGCCGGGAAGGCTTCTGCGAGGTACGCGCCGTACGGGCCCGTCATCAGGGCGATGGTCAGCGCCGCGACGGTCGACCCGACGAAGAGACCGACCGTCGAGCCCGACTCCACCAGCGCGAAGTAGGGGAAGGCCCACAGGCCCATGGCCACGATCCCGGCGACGAGGACCGGCCTGCGGCCGTACCGCCCGGCCAGCACCGCCGCGAGCGGGAGCGCGACGGTCCAGAGCAGCGCCGCGACCATCGTGACCGTCAGCATCGTCGAGGCGCTGTGCAGCTTCGCCTGTGCGGCGTAGCCGAGCACGAACGCGAGCAGCAGGTTGCCCAGCACCGATGCCGCGATGGTCACCCCGGAGGCGGGGATCCAGATCCGCGGGGCCCGGAACACGTCCGCGATCGGGGCGCGCCGCACGGTGTGCGCCGAGCGCAGCCGCTCGAACTCGGGGCTCTCGTCGAGCTTCAGCCGGATCACCAGGCCGACCACGACGAGCACCGCGCTGGCGAGGAACGGGAGACGCCAGCCCCAGGACACGAACCCGCCGTCGCCGACGGCGAGGCGCACCACCAGGAACACCATGCTGGAGAGCACCACGCCGAGCGGCAGGCCGACCTGGGGCAGCGAGCTGAACAGGGTCCGCTGCGCGGGGGTCCTGGCGTGTTCCAGCGCGAGCAGGGTCGCGCCGCCCCACTCCCCGCCGACCGCGAGCCCCTGCGCGAGCCGCACCAGCACGAGCAGGATGGGCGCGGCGACGCCGATGGTCGCGTAGGTCGGGAGCAGTCCGACGAGCGCCGTCCCGATCCCCATCACGAGCAGGGACAGCACCAGCATCTTCTTGCGGCCGACCCGGTCACCGAAGTGGCCGATCAGCGCGCCGCCGATGGGGCGGGCGACGAAGCCGATGGCGAAGGTCGACAGCGCGGCCAGCGTGCTCGCCAGGCTCGACGTGCTCGGGAAGAACTGCGGGGCGAAGACGAGCGTCGCCGCCAGTGCGTAGATGAAGAAGTCGTACCACTCGATGGTGGTGCCGATCAGCCCGGCGATCGCGACCCGCCAGGGACGCCCGGTCCCCGTCGGGGAGGTGGTGTCAGACATCGTCGTCCTCTCGGGGGTGGGTGTCGGAATTCGGGTACGAGCCGGGGGCCGGGACAGCGACGACGACCCCGATCACGCCCGCCATCCCGGGTTCTCCGCGGTGAAGGCGACGGGCAGCGCGTAGTGCGTCATCAGCGATCCGCCGACCAGGCCGCTCTCGACGGGCTCCCCGTCGAGCCGCAGGTCCGGGAGCCGGTCGAGGAGCCTGCCCATCGCGATCCGCAGCTCCGCGCGAGCGAGGTGCTGTCCCTGGCACACGTGCACGCCGGTCCCGAAGGCCAGGTGCCGGTTGCGCGTGCGACCGCGGTCGAAGGTGTCGGGATCACCGAACTCGCGGGGGTCGCGGTTGGCGGCCGCCAGATCGAGCAGTACCCGCCCGCCTTGCGGCAGTTCGTACCCACCGACCTGCACGGGGCACCGCACGGTGCGGGCGAACAACTGCAGCGGCGTGGTCAGCCGCAGGCTCTCCTCGATCACCGCCGGAAGTGCGCTGCGGTCGGCGACCAGTTCGTCCCGCAGTCCGGGCACGGTGAGGACGTGCCGGATCAACCCACCCAGCGCCGACCCGGTGGAGTGGTGGCCGCCGAGGATGTAGGCCACCAGGAGCCCGGTCGCGCCCGCCTCGTCAATCTCCTTTCCTTCGACGACGCCGTTCGCCAGCTGAGTCAGCATGTCGTCGCCCGGGTGCCGGCGACGGTCTGCCAACCATCCCTGGGTGGTGTCGTGGAACTCGGCGTACCGAACGGGGAACTCGGCGGTCCCCATCGCGGCGTACAGCGCGGCGGCGATGGCACGGGCCCGCACGGCCTCCGACTGTTCGAGTCCGATCATCCGGCCGATCACGATGGCGGGCAGGGGTTCGGCGAGCTGGTCGACGAGGTCGGCCTTCCCCGATCCGGCGAAGCCGTCGATCAGCAGGTCCACGACCTCGGTGATCACCGGTTCGAACGCCCGCACCGCCCGCGGCGTGAGCGGGCCGTCGAGGACCCGGCGCCATTCGGCGTGCTCGGGCCCGTCGAACTCCAGAGCGGGGACCGGCGGGAGCAGCGAGTTGGACGGGATCTTCACGCCGTCGGCCGAGGAGAACGACGCCGCGTCGCGCAGCGCCGCCCGGACGTTCTCGTAGCGGGTCAGGTAGTCGAAGCCGCCGTGACGGTCGCTGTGCACCACCGGACAACGCTCACGCATCTCGGCGTGGGCCCGGCGGACCTCGGCGGCGGGCAGGGTGCCGTCGAGGTGGTCGAAGGCAGCGGGTGCGGTGGTCATGGCGACTCCTTCGTCTTCGCTGACGGACCCGCCCAGCGTCGTCCGGGGGACGCGAGTGGTCTATCCGGTCGGTGCGGCGATGTCCGCAGGACGCGACCCGTCGACGGCTGCACGTCGTTCACCGGCGCGCGGCGCATTCGGCGGCGAAGGCGAGCTGCCCGAGGTGGAACGCCCTCGAGAGCCGGTGGTGGTCGAGGTTGTGGCCGGCGCCGCCCTGGATCCGGGCGTGCACCCACGGGGCCGAGGTGAAGGCCCCGGCGAACGCGGCCAGCCGCTCCTCGTCGACGATCCACAGCCCGTCGTGTTCGGCGAGCGTGTACTGGACGGGGACGACCACGTCGGCCGCCGGCCGCACGTACGTCGAGGGCCATCCGTCGACGATCTCCAGCATCTCCGCGAGCGGCAGCGGCGCGACACCCGCCCTGGCCGCGTCCACGGCCTCCTCGTCCACCGTGCCCGCCGGCCCGTAGAGCAGCGCCCGCCGCTGCGGAGCCGGGAGCTCCACCGGCCCCGCATCGGGCGGCACGCCGTGCCAGGCGTCGACCACGTGGGCCGGCGACCGGTCCCCGACACCGTGCAACGAGATCCCCAGCAGCGGCCACTCCGGCCTGCGGGCCGCCAGGTGGACCGCGATCGCCGAGCCGATCGAGTGCGAGACCACGACGACACCCGGCCGGGCGCCGCCGCGCTCGCTCCACAGCGCACCGATCGCCTCGTCCAGGACCTCCGCGGAGCGCGCGAACGTGAGCTCGCCCGCCGGCAGCGCGTCGCTCCCGCCGTACCCCGGCCGGTCGAGCGCGACCACCTCGAAACCCGCTGCCACGCCCACGTCGAGCAGCGAGTGTCCCGGGACGTCGAAATAGCCGGAGTGGTAGCCGCCGCCGTGCAGGGCCACCACGAGCGGCGAGCCCTCGGCGCCCGGTCCGGTGCCCCGACCCGTGATCCGGCCCGCGGCCGTGCGCAGCTGCACCGTCGTACGTGCCGTCGTCGTACGTGCCGTCGTCGTACGTTCCGTCGTCGTACGTGCCGGCGTCGTGGATGCCGGCGTCGTGAATGCCATGGTCGTCATCCCCTCGTCGTGCGGGGCCGCCCGTCCCGCGCGACACGACGGGCGCCGTGCAGCGTGACGGACGGCGTGATGCCGTAGCGGGCGCGGTAGTCCTGCGCGAACCGGCCCAGGTGAACGAACCCGCAGGCCAGCGCGACGTCCGCGACCGTCGTCTCGCCCGGGGGACCGGTCAGCATCCGGTGGGCGCGCACGAGCCGCTGCTCGCGCTGGAAGCCGGTGAGCGAGGTCCCGAACCGCGACCGGAAGCCCTCCTGCAGCGTGCGCAGCGAGACCCCCGCCCTCGCGGCCAGGTCCTCCGGTCGCAGGGGCGGGATCGGGTCCGCCGCGACGATCTCCGCCACGACACCCGCGGCCCGGTGGCCGCGCGTCCCCCCGCCCCGGGTCAGCGCCGTGGCGTGGTCGTGCGACTGGGCCAGCAGCAGGGTGGTGACCAGCATGCGCTCCAGCTCGGCGCCGGCGCCCGGCGGCAGGACGCCGCTGTCGAAGCGGTCCACCGTCGATGCGGCCAGCCGGAGCACCGCGGGCCACGGCGAGTCTCCCGGCACACCCAGGTCGAACGTGAGCCCGCGCGCGGGCGCGGTCCCGATCCGGGAGTACGCCTGGTCGACGACGATCCGCGGGAGCTTGGCCGCGACCTGTGCGGTCCGGGGGGCGAACCGCAGGCGCAGCCGTTCCCCGGGGGAGATCACGCAGGCCCGACCGGCGGCGACCCGGTGCTCCCCGAGGTCGGTCGCGACGTCCATCCCACCGCCCAGCACCAGCAGAACGGTGTAGTAGTCCATCGGGACGCGGCCCGTGACCTCCGCCTCGCCCGCGTACACCGCGGAGAGCAGCGTCGACGCGCCGATCGCGACCGCGTACACGCGGGACCCGAACTCCGTCGGACGGGACGCTCGCAGTCGGTGGGCCGACATCACCCGGCCCGCCACCTCCTCGGCCTCGTCCAGGGCGGTGGTCTGCAGTCGGGCGTGCCTGCGCAGGGGCAGGTGCGGCGACATCGTCGTCATGGCGGTCCTCCGTCGACCCTCACGAAGATCGTCGAGCCGGGCGGGTACCTGCTACGTGCGGGCCTGCGGGGCCAGGTCCTCGGCGAGCCGCCGGAGCCGGATTCGGTCGATCTTGCCGACCTGGCTGACCCGCGGCATCTCGGCCAGCACCTCGATGCGCTCGGGCCACTTGTACTTCGCGACCCCGAGCCTCTCGAAGTGGGCGCGGACGGCGTCGAGATCGATCTCCGCGCCCTTCCTCGTGACGACGAAGGCACAGGCGCGCTCGCCGAGCCGCTCGTCGGGCATCGCGACCAGTGCCGCCTCGGAGATCGCGGGGTGCGAGCCGAGCAACAGCTCGATCTCCTCGGTGTTGATCTTCTCACCGCCGCGGCTGATCATGTTCTTGATCCGGCCCTCGACGGTGTAGCAACGCACGCCCGCGATGGTCCGCTCCGCCATCAGGTCCCCGGTGCGGTAGAACCCGTCGGCGGTGAAGGCCCGACGGTTGTGCTCGGCCGAGTCGTAGTACCCGAGCAGGGTGTACGGGCCGCGGGTGCAGAGCTCGCCCACCTCGCCGGGCACCACCTCGTCCTCGGTCCCGGGCTCGTACAGGCGGACCTCGTCGCCGCTCGAGATCGGGACACCGACGCTGTCGGCCCGCGCGTCGAGCGGGTGGTCGAGCGGCGTGGTGAGGCACAGGCCCTCGCTCATCCCGAAGATCTGGCCGGCCCAGACACCGCGTGCGTCCAGCGCGTCGACGTGGGTGCGGGGGACCTTCTTGCCGCTGAAGAGGACCCGCCGCAGGGCGCCGCCCGCCGTGAGCCCGTCGTCGAGGGCGACGTCGTAGGCGAACGGGCCGAGCAGCAGATCCGTGGCCCGGGTGCGGACCACGAGATCGACCGTGGTCCGCGCGTCGGGCACGCCGAGGACGAGCGTCGCGCCGACGCTGTGCGGGCCCTGCAGCCCGATGATCACGCCGGCGTTGTGCACGATCGGCATCATGAAGGCCATGCGGTCGCCCGGGCCCCAGCCCATCGCCCGGGCGAGGCTCGCGCCGTAGTGCCAGTAGGGAGCCTGCAGGCACGGGATCACCTTGGGCACGCCGGTCGTGCCGCCGGACAGCTGGAACGCCGCGAGGGACTGCATTCCCAGCCCCGCCTGCACCCCCTCGACGAACGCGCGGGCCTCGGCGGGATCGATGTCGTCCCCGAGGTGGTCCAGCTCGATCGCGCGCGGGTCGGACGCGGCGCCGTCGGACACCAGGACCGTCCGCTCCACGCCCGCCGCCTGCTCGAACGCGAAGGCGACCAGGTCGAAACGCGGGTCCGCGGCGGCGACCAGGTGCGCGACGGGTGCCGTCTGACGGGCGATCTCGGAGATCTCGTGGCCGCGGTGCAGCGGCAGCGTGCAGACCGGCACCAGTCCGGCCTTCAGCAGCGCGTACCAGGCGACCACCGTGTGGACGGTGTTGTGCACCTGCAGCAGCACGGCGCCGCCGGGTACGAGCCCCAGCCTGTTCAGCCCCGCGGCCCGCTGGTCGCTGGCCCGGTCCAGCTCGGCGAAGGTCAGGCTGTCGGCACCGCAGACCACGGCGTCGGTCGTCGGGTGCTCGAGCGCGATCGAGTGCAGGTGCTCCGCGATCGTCGGCGGCTGCCAGAAGCCCTCGCGGACGTAGCGGTCCTCGACCTCGGGCGGGTAGCGGACGATCCTGGCGTCGGAAGCGAGCGTCATCGCACGTCTCTCTCGTGAGGCGGTCAGCGTAGGTCGCGCTCGTAGCCGAGCACCACGTCGCGGTTCCGGCGGCGGAAGTCGCGGTAGGAGACCCGGCCGGTGCGCATCAGGTACTCCAGCGCGAACTTCGTCGGGTGGGTGATGGTGCGGCCGGGCAGGCCCTCGTACCAGTCGATGCTCCTCTTGGCCGCGGCCTGGAAGGCGTCCGCGACGGGTTTGCGGGCGCGCTCGAACTCCTTGAGGCCCACCTCGACGTCCCAGCCGGAGCCCGCCAGCGCCTGAGTGAGATACACCGCGTCGCGCATCGCGAACCGGGTGCCCGATCCGATCGACGGGTGCACGGTGTGCAGCGCGTCCCCGATGAGCACGAGGTTGTGGTGGGTCCAGTGGCCGCAGCTGAGGAACGTCGTCCGGAACCACGGCGAGTGGTTGCTCCGCAGCGGGGCGCCGTCGAGCGAGTCCGCGAACAGCTGCTCGCACAGCGCCCGCGACTCCTCCTCCGTCATGTCGCCGAAGCCGAGCCGGTCGAAGGTCTCCTGGCCGACCTCGACGGTGAAGTTGCTGAGGTCGGGTGAGAACTGCGAGGCGTGGCTCATGAGCAGGCCGTGGTCGCTGTTCCGCAGGATGATCGACGGCGGGTAGGCCCTGGGCGTGCCGTACCAGGCCAGCCAGTTCGAACCGAGCTCCTCGGTCGGCGCGAAGTGCTCGGCGAACCGTGTCCGGGTCCGACTGTTCACCCCGTCGGCGCCGACCACGAGGTCCCAGTCGCCGAGGTCCGCCTCGGTGACGGCCGCCTCGGACTCGTGCTCGACGGTCACGCCGGCCTCGCAGGCGATCCGCTCGAGCGCGGCGAGCAGGGCCCAGCGGGCGTTGAGGTAGCTGCGCCCGACGTGCACCGGGACGTCGGTCCCGTCGAGGCTGAGCACCATCTGCTCGTGGCTCATGCCTGCGGTCAGGGCATCGACGACGTCCGGCGCGGCGGGCCGCAGCGCCTCGGCGGCGCTCTCGCTGAAGGCCACGCCCCAGCCGTAGGTCACGCCGGGCGGGTTCTGCTCGCGGACGTGGACCGTCGCCGTGGGGACCTCCCGCTTCGCGAGGAGCGAGAAGAACAGACCGGCGGGCCCGCCGCCCACCACCAGGATCCTCACAGTCCGGTTCCCTTCCACAGCGCCACCTGCCGCGCGACGCGCTCGCCGAGCGACGCGGCGGTGCGCAGGTCGCTGTCCTTCATCCCTTCCAGGCCCTGGTCCGAGTTGGACTGGGCCATCGCGCCCGCGTAGGCGCCCAACCGGTTGAGCTCGGCGTCCGAGCCGGTGCTGCGGCCGTTGCCGTCCGGCAGACCCAGCCCGACCCAGACCATCCCGTGCTGCATCGCGAAGAGCCACAGCTGCGTCAGGGTGTTGAGCTTGTCCCCCGAGTGCCCGCTGGAGTTGGTGAACCCGGCGGCGAGCTTGCCCTTCCAACTCTGGTCGAGCCAGATCTTGGAGCTCGCCTCCATGAACGTCTTGAACACGGCGGAGCCGCTGCCCATATAGGTGGGGGTGCCGAGGACGAGCGCGTCGCACCCGTCGAGCTGTCGGGGATCGGCGGCCACCTCCTCGGCGAAGTACAGGGCGACCTCGGTCCCGGGGACCGCGGCGGCGCCCTCCCCGACCGCCCGGGCCTGGGCGGCGGTGTGGCCGTAGCCGCTGTCGTAGACGACTCCGATGGAGCCCACGTGGGTCACCTCGTTCCGTGTGGTGGTGCGGTGCCGAAGCGCTCCGCGAGCCAGTGGTCGACGTGCACGGCGGCGGCGGCGTAACCGGTCGGCTCTCCGTCGGCCACGGGCTGGCCGAAGTGCTGTCCGCGTACGACGTGGTGGGTGAGGTCGGCGGCGCCGAGGGCGGCGACCATCCGGGCGCCGGCGGCCGGTCGGGCCGCCTGGTCGCCGCTGAACTCGACGTACAGCGTCGGAACGGTCACACCCGGGGCGCAGCGCACGAAGTCCGCGCGGGTGTGGTTCGCCGACCACGTCGAGAGCCAGGAGTCGGGGGTGGTGATCCTGCCGAACCCGACGAGCCCGTAGTTGATCAGGTCCGGCCGGCGCCCGAACAGCGATCCGTAGTGCCGGTCGTTGGGGTCGATCGTCGGGTCCACGTAGGCGGGATCGGCGTCGGTCCGGTAGGTGGTGATGATCCGCGGGGCCAGCGCCGCCCGCCGATCCTCCGGGTCGCGGCTGCGGCTGTGCCGGGCCCGCGCCTGCGTCGCCTCCTCCGCCGCGGCGACGGCCCGCGCGTCGATCCGGGCGATCCGCTCGGCCTGCGCGGCGCGGTACGTGGCGACGAAGTCCGCCGGGTAGCGGCTCGGTTCCGGGGGCGGCGCGAAGCCGTTGCGGGCGGAGTACATGTCGAGCGCGGGATCCACCGACATCGGGTCCGCCTCGTCGACGACGGACGGGTCGATGCAGTGGCGCAGCACCTGGCCCTGCCCGGGGTGGGGAGCGAGGAAGATCGCGCCGTCCGGCACGGGCATCCGTGTGCCCGGTAGCGGGACCGGCCGGCCGGCGGGCGTGACGTCGATGCGCCGTTCGGGCTCCAGCGCGGCCTGCTCGATGTAGAAGGCGGCGAGCGGACCGCCGCCCGAGTGCCCGAACACGAGCACCGAGGTGAAGCCGAGATCGCACAGCCGCGCGTGGCCGGCGGCGGCGTCGAGCAGGGCCTGCTCGTGCACCAGCGCGATGTCGTTGTTCGGCGATCGGGTGCCCTGGGTCCAGACCGACACGCCCGCCCGCAGGAACAGCGGGACCATCGGATGGTGGGTCAGCGACTGCCGCGGGTGCATGACGGTGACGACCGTCGTGGCGCCGGCGAGCGCGTGCAGGACCCCCTCGACCGTGGCGCCGTCCGCGGTGGTGAGCCGATGGACGGAGACCGTGACGCCGGGCGGCGGCGGCGCGGTGTCAACATCGCGCCCGGCGCCGAGACGGTCGACGGCGATCGGGCTCACGGCGCCTCGTCGATCGGTTCGACGACGAGCTCGACCTTGTCCCACCGCGCCACGCGACCACCCGCGACGGCGGCGACAGAGCTGTACCAGACCGCGTTCCGACACCCGGTCGCACCGCGTTCGATCCGGATCCCCCCGGCCGCCTCCACCTCGAGGTACGGCCCGCGGCGGTGGACGGTCGTGTCCGGTTCCTTGCTCGCGACCTCGGCCAGCGGCCGGAAGTCCGCGACGTCGAGCACGTAGAGGACCGTCATGCGAACGTCACCTGCTCGGCCTCGCCCATGTAGCGCTCGGCGATCAGCGTCGCCTTGCGCGCGAAGAACTTCTCCAGCGTCGGCTCGTCCTCGCCCGCCACGTCCATGAGGGCGTCCACGCTGACGTCGGCGTCGATGTCGTCCTCGATCGTGATCGCCCGCAACGGGCGGGTGATCTCCATGAGGTAGCCGTTGGGGTCGGTCACGTAGATCGACTCGACCGTCTCGTGCCGGACCTGCAGCTCGCACGGCCAGTCGCTCGCGTCGAGCCGGCGCCGGTACTCCAGCAGGTGCTCCTCGGAGTCCACGTGGATCGCCAGGTGCCGGGCGCGGTGGATCAGCTCCGGGATCGCCGCGTCCCGGTAGGGCGCGACGCCGAAGTAGTAGAAGAACGCGAGCCGGTCACCGTTGCCGATGTCGAAGAAGAAGTGGATGAAGTCCGGGTGGTCGCCCGGGCCCCACCCCAGCGCGCAGGTCGCGTGCACGACGGGGAACCCCAGCACGTCCCGGTAGAAGGTGATCGTGGCGCGCGGGTCGAAGGTGGGGAACGCGGCGTGGTCGACCCCGCGGACCACGTGCGCCTGTTCCGAGATGGACACCGGATTGCTCCTCCCGCGTCGAACGATGCGGGCACGAGCGTAGGACGAGGGTGGCAGACACGTCAAGAAACTGACGGACCAGTATCGGTCAGCTCTCCTCGCGAAGGAGCCGGGCCAGGTAGTCGAGGTCCTGCTGCAGCAGGGCGACCGCGCCGAGCGGCGTGGGCGCGGTGGGGCGTCGCTCGTCGACCTGCGCGACCATGGCGAGGGCGTTGGCCGCGATCTGCTCGGCCACCGGCTCGGCGGGATGTGCGGGGGCCGGGTGGAACCACCAGGCCACCCAGTTGCACATGCCGATGATCGACAACGCCGTGATCCGGCTGTCGAGCGGCCGGAACACCCCCGCCGTGACGCCCTCGTCCAGCACCGTCGTGACCTCGCGCAGCACAGCCCGGCGCGAGTCGAGGTGCCGCTCGGCGATCTCGGCGGGCAACGACTGCTCGCTTCGGTCGAGCGTCCTGAACTGCGCCGGCTGCTCCGCTCGCTGCATGACGAGCGTGTGGACGAGCGTGCGCAGCTTCTCGGCGGGTTCCAGGTCCACCCGCTCCCGCACCGCGCGGAGGGTGAGGGCGGCCTCCTGGCTCGTCGCCTCGACCATCGCGACGAGCAGCTCCTCCTTGCTGCGCACGTAGTTGTAGAGGTTCGGCCTGCTCAGACCCACCGCGTCCGCGACGTCCTGCAGCGTCGTGCCCTCGTAGCCGCGCTCGGCGAAGAGCTGCATCGCCTTCTCGAGGATCTCGCTCATCATGAGCTTGCGCCGCGGCGCCTGCTTCCGGGGACCCCGGCCGTTGCCACCCCGCTCGACGTCCTCCGTCACCCGGCCACCGTAGACGCCGTCCACTCCGGAGACCGGCGGCTCCTCCACGTCGACCCGGCCGCCGCCGGGCCGAGGGGTGACGACCCGACCCGGTCGGCCCGGTGGGCAGGTCAGGCCGTCTCGCCCCGAATGGACCGAGGATCGCGCAAGCCGGCCCGTGAGTGGCTGTCCGGACCTGTCGGGCACCACGCGGTGACCGGGAACGTCGTCGTGCGCCTCATCCCACGGGCTCGACCGCCCTGGAGGCGGTCGAGATGAGCTGCAGCACGTCGTCGGGGTGGGAGACCATCGCCACATGGTTCGTCGCGACCTCGACTGTCGTGGCGTTCATGCGGGCGGCGAACTGACGCTGGGCCTCCGGCGGGATCGCCTGGTCGCCGTGGGCGACCAGGAACCAGGACGGGTGCGACCGCCACGCCGGTACCCCCATCACCTCCTCGACCGCGGACCACGCCAGCGGCTGCTGCACCGCGTGCATGACCCGTGCCTTGACCGGGTCGACGTCGGCCGCGAAATGGTTGACGAAGTCCTCCTCGGGCAGCCAGGCGAAGCCCTGCTCGTCGACGTCCAGGTGCGCCAGGGCGGGGCCCGGGGGAGCCTGCGCCAACAGTTGACCGATCGACTCACCCTCGTCGAGGCCGAAGGCCGCGACGTAGACGAGGCCGACGACGTTCGGCGCATCCGTGCCCAGCGCGGTGATGATCTGGCCGCCGTAGGAGTGGCCCGCGACGATCGTGGGACCGTCCTGACGGGCCAGGACCTGGCGGAGCCGGGCGACGTCGGCAGCCAGCGAGGACTCCGGGAACTGGGGCGCGGTGACGGTGAAACCGTCGGCCTGCAGGCGCTCGATGACCGCGCTCCAGCTGGAGCCGTCGGCCCACGCGCCGTGGACCAGGACGATGTTGACTCGGCGACTCATGGCGTTCCCTTCCGGATGGCGGTGTCGAACAGTCACGGCGCGCGGTCGCGGACGCCGCAGGGCAGACCGGGCGTCGTCACACACGGCCGGGGTTCCGCAGGTCGCGGAGGTTCCACGCCGACCCCGCGGGGTCCGGGAACTCACCCGGGCCCCGTATCGGCGTTGCTCGTCGATGTCACCCGGATCGGTCATCCCGGTTCGACGTCCGGCCGGGTCGGTCCACGAGTTCGGGCAGGTACCGCAGTACATGGCCCGACAGGTCCGTGGCCGCTGACACCACTCCGGGACCGAGCGCCTCCGGGTTCTCGCGCATCTGTCCGGCGAGGCCGTCGAGGAGCCGGGCGATTCCTGACATCACGTACTCACCGGGGAACTGCGCCCCGAAGATCCACTCGGCTGCGGAGCCACGCAGCGCTGCGGCCGCTTCTTCCAGCCGGGCCGGGTCGCCCCGGATGGACCACCGGCCCGGAGGATCGTCATCCGCTCCCACAGGTGGTCCCCGTCCCGCCGATCACGACGATCTTCACGAGCGTTCCTCCCGTCGGACGTTCGTGGCACCCGGCCGCGGCCGACCGACGGGCCGACCAGCGGGCGACGCTAGGCAACGGGTCTCCGCGACTCATCACCCCCGAGGGGTGGTTGACGTGACCGACCCCGCGGGCAGCGCCGGACGAGCGGCCGCCGGGCCCAGGTGGAACGGCTGCGGGCGGCCGAGCAGCGGTGCACGACCGTGAGCAGTCGCTCAGCGGCCCCCGCCGCCGGCCGGGGACGGGCTGCCGTGGGTGGCGCCGGAGCTCGGGGCGCGTCCGCTCCCGTCCCGGACCATCGCGACGGCGAAGCGCCCGGCCTGGCGGACGTGGTCCTCGCAGGCGAGCCGGGCGGCCTCGCCGTCCCCGCTCGTCGCCGCCTCCACGATGCGGCGCAGCTCCTCCAGCGAGTCCTGCGCGCGGCCAGGTGCCTGCAGGGACAGGCCCCGCAGCAGCTGGACCCGGGCGTGGATGCCGCGCAGGGTCTGCCGGACGATCTCGTTGCCCGCCCCGTCGATCAGTGCCTCGTAGAACCGGTCCTTGGCCGCGAGGCGCACGCGCAGGTTCGTCTGCTCGAACGCCGCGGCCACCCCCTCGACCGCCGACCGCAGCTCCGCCCGCTGTTCCGGACCCGCTCGTTCCGCGAACAGCCGACCGGCCAGGCCCTCGAGCGACGCCCGGACCTCGTAGAGCGCCTGGGCGTCCGTGACCGTGAGCTCTGCGACGACCGGCCCACGGTTGGCGATGATCGTGACCAGACCCTCGGACTCCAGCTGCCGGATGGCCTCGCGCACGACGGTGCGCGACACCCCGAAGTGCTCGCAGAGCGGCGCCTCCACGAGCCGGTCACCCGGTCCGTAGTCCCCGCTGACGATCATCTCGCGCAGCTGTTCGACGACCTGCATCCGCAGCGGCGCCGCGACGCGCGTGACGCCCCGTGTCCCGACCACCATCGGCTCCTCCCCGTGCGCGCCTCTGCTCCGAGGCCGATCGCGGCCCTACCGGGGCCACCTCTGACGGTGCGCTCCGTCGCCGTCGGCGCGAACGCTCCGCTCCGCTCACCCTACGGCCAGTAGCCCCGTCGGAGACCCGTCCCGTCATCTTGACTGACGATGATACTGTCCGACCGTAATACGGTCTTAGCCGATGGAGGAGCAGCATGCCGATCGCGACCGTCGATCCGGCGACGGGTGAGACCGTCGAGAAGTTCGCGCCGCACGACGAGGTCGAGCTCGAACGCCGCATCGCCATGGCCCACGCCGCCGCGGCCGAGCTGGGCGGCACGCCGTTCGCGCGCCGCGCGGAGTGGATGACGAGCGCAGCCGACCTCCTCGAGGCGGACCTGGACGGGGCCGCCGCGATGCTGGTGACGGAGATGGGCAAGCCGATCGGGCAGGCCGAGGCCGAGGTGCGCAAGTGCGCGCGGACGATGCGCTTCTACGCCGAGCACGCGGAGGAGTTCCTGGCCGAGGAACCGCTCCGGGCCCCGGCCGCCGTCGGTGCGCGCCGGGCGAGCACCGTCTACCGCCCGCTCGGCGTGGTCCTCGCGGTGATGCCGTGGAACTACCCGCTGTGGCAGGTGATCCGGTTCGCCGCGCCCGCCCTGATGGCCGGCAACACCGGGCTGCTCAAGCACGCCTCGAACGTGCCGCGGGCCGCCCTCTACCTCGACACGCTCTTCGAGCGAGGCGGCTTCCCCTGCGGCTCGTTCACGACGCTGCTGATCGCCGCGGCGCAGGTCGACGCGGTCGTCCGCGATCCGCGCGTGCGCGCCGTGACGCTGACCGGGTCCGAGCCCGCCGGCCGCGCGGTGGCCGCCGCCGCCGGGGCGTCGATCAAGAAGACCGTCCTCGAGCTGGGCGGTTCGGATCCGTTCCTCGTCATGCCGACGGCCGACGTCGCCGCGGCGGCCGCGACGGCGGTCCGCGCGCGGGTGCAGAACAACGGCCAGTCCTGCGTCGCGGCCAAGCGCTTCATCGTCCACACCGAGGTGTACGACGAGTTCGCGGAGCTGTTCACCCGCGGAATGGCCGAGCTCGTCGTCGGTGACCCGCGCGACCGGCGCACCGACGTGGGCCCCCTGGCGACCGAGTCCGGCCGGCGCGACGTCGCCGAGCTGGTCGACGACGCCGTCGCCAAGGGGGCCGAGGTGCTCACCGGTGGCTCGGTCCCGGCCGGGCCGGGCTTCTTCTATCCGCCCACGGTGCTCGCCGGGCTGACCCCGGAGATGCGCATCGTGCAGGAGGAGACGTTCGGGCCGGTCGCCTCGCTCTACCGCGCGACCGACCGCGACGACGCGCTGCGCATCGCCAACCAGACCGACTTCGGCCTCTCGAGCGCCGTGTGGACGGGCGACGACGACGAGGCCGACTGGTTCGCCGAGCGGCTCGAGGCCGGCGCCGTCTTCGTCAACGGGATGACCGCCTCGTATCCCGAGCTGCCGTTCGGCGGCATGAAGGTCTCCGGATACGGCCGCGAGCTGTCCGCGGCAGGAATCCGCGAGTTCTGCAATCTCACGACCATCTGGCGCGGCTGACCTCGATCGCCCACGTCCGACAAGGAGCTGGCAATGACGCTGGACGGCACGAACGCAGATCGCCGAAACGCGGTCGATCTACAGGTGGGGCAGCTGCTCCGCGCACTGGACCGATCACGGATGACCGCCCGGCACGTCGGGCTCTACGTCGTGAGCGCGCTCGGGCACTTCTTCGACGGCTACGACGTGCAGGTGATCGGGGTGATCCTGCCCGCGATCACCGCCGCGTACCACCTGTCCGCGGGCGAGGCGGGTGCGCTCGGTTCCAGCGCGGCCTTCGGCATGCTCGTCGGCGCGGTCCTGGTGGGCTTCGTCTCCGACCGGATCGGCCGCAAGGCCGCGCTGATGATCGCGCTGCTGCTGTTCGCGATCTTCAGCGTGCTGTGCGCGGTGGCGCCGAACGTCGAGCTGCTGATCACCTTCCGGGTCCTGACCGGCGTCGGTCTGGGCGCGGAGGTGGTGACGATGTACGCCTACATCTCCGAGTTCCTGCCCGCGCGCTCGCGCGGCACCCTGCTCACGACGAGTTCCCTGTTCTGGCAGCTCGCCTCGGTCGTCGCGGCGCTGCTGGCGATCGTCGTCGTGCCGAGCCTGGGCTGGCAGGGCATGTTCCTGATCGGCGGGCTGCCCGCGGTGGTGGTGCTCATCGTGTGGCGGGGGCTGCCGGAGTCGGTGCGCTTCCTCATCGGCCGCAACCGCTTCACCGAGGCGACCGACATCGTCCGTAGGCTGTCCAGCGTCGCGCCCGAGGACGTGCCCCGCGACACCGAGACCGAGGCGGCCGCCCGGACGGCGCTCAGCGACGACCACCTGTCGGTGGGCAGCCTGTTCCGCGGCCGGTTCGCCCGCCTCACCCCAGGCGTGCTGGTGATCCAGTTCTTCAACGGCTTCGTCCTGTTCGCCATCGTGACCTGGCTGCCGTCGATCCTCGTGGCCAAGGGCTTGACGTTCGTGCACTCACTGCTCTACGTCGTGGTGATCGTCGGGGTCGGCGCCTTCGGCAACGTCGGGGCAGGGTTGCTGCTCAACCGGATCGGGCGGCGTCGGGCGATGCTGGTGTTCTTCGTCCTCGGCGGCGTCACGCTGATGATCTGGGGGATGCAGGACTCCCCCGCCGGGGTGCTCGTCCTGGGCTCGATCTCCAGCTTCTTCATCTACGGGGTCAGCGGCGCGGTCTACACCTACACCAGCGAGATCTACCCGACGAAGCTCCGCGCGACCGGCACCGGCTGGTCCGGTGGGGCGCAACGGGTCGGCGCGATCGTGGCACCCTCGATCATCGGGGTGATGATCGGCGCGCACCTGCCGATCGTGAGCGTGTTCATCCTGCTCGCCGTCGGCTTCATCGTGGCGGCCGTCGCCGTCGTCTTCCTGACCCACGAGACGGGCGGGCGGACCCTGGAGGAGATCGAGGCCTCGGTCGTCGAGACCGCCCCCGAGCACCACTGAACCGCCCGGAAGCACCGGCGGACCGAACGAATCCGAACGATCCCGACAATCCTGGAGGAACCGAATGGCAGAACACGACGAAGAGACGACCCTCGCCCGCGGGGACCGGATCCGGCGCGAGGTGCTCGGCGACGAGCACGTCGAGCGCGCGAACCGCACGGCGAGCGCCTTCGCCAAGCCCGTCCAGGACCTGGTGACCGAGTACTGCTGGGGAGTGGCCTGGGGCGACGACGCCCTCGACCGGCGCACGCGCAGCCTGCTGAACATCGCGATGATGGCGGCGCTCAACCGTCAGCACGAACTGCGGCTGCACACCCGCGGAGCACTCAACAACGGCGTGACGCCGGAGGAGATCCAGGCCGCGCTGCTGCAGGCCACCATCTACTGCGGGGTGCCCGCGGGGATGGAGGGCTTCCGCACCGCCGCCTCCGTCGTCGACGAGGAGGCGTGACCGGGTCCGGCCGCCGGGTCGGCCTGATCGGGGTCGGCAACATGGGCGGGCGGATCGGGCGGCGGTTGCACGAGACCGGCGTCGAGATCGTCGGCCACCACCCCGACCCCGAGAAGGTGCGGCGTTGGGGGCTGGAGCCGGTCGACTCGGTGCGCGCGCTCACGGCCTGCGTGGACGTCGTCCTGCTCTGCCTGCCCGACTCCCCCGTCGTCGAGGCCGTGGTGACCGGCGAGGACGGTGTGCTCGCGGCGGCCCGGGAGGGGCAGGTGATCGTGGACGCCACGTCCGCGCTCCCCCAGTCCACCCGGGCCCTCGCAGCCGCGGCCGCCGAGCGCGGGGTCGGCTACGTCGACGCCCCGGTCTCCGGCGGTGCCCGCTCCGCGCCCGAGGGCAGGCTGACCGTCATGGTCGGCGGGGAGCCGGACACCGTGGCCGGCCTGCGCTGGCTGTTCGACGCGATCGCATCGAGCGTGCACGTCATGGGACCGGTCGGCTCCGGGCACCTGACGAAGATCCTCAACAACTTCCTCAACGCGGTCTCGCTGGCCGCGACGAGCGAGGTGATGGTCGCCGGACGGGCCGCCGGGCTCGACGTGCACGCCCTGTTGCAGGTCCTGTCGGTCTCCAGCGGACGCAACTACGCCGTCGAGACCCGCTTCCCCTCGATCATCGAGGGCGACTACCTGGAGGGGGGCATCACCGTCGACCTGATGATCAAGGACGTCGTGTCCTACCTCGACCAGATCGCCCGCCAGCACGGCGTCTCCCTGGCCGGCTCCGGGGTGCTGTCCGCGTTCCGGATGGCCTCGGCGCTTGGCTACGGCGACCAGATCAACAACCGCGTCGTCGACGCGCTCGGCGACGCCGCGGGTGGCGTCCGTCTGCACACCCGCCCCTGAGAGGACCAACAATGCCCGTCACGCAGAACCTCCTCGGCGACGGCGTCGCCGAGATCGTGCTGGCCCCCGGCGCCGACGGCACCGGACCGGCACTGACCACCGCGGAGATCCGCGAGCTGCGCTCCCTCGTGCTCGCCGCCCACGCCGACGACCGCCGGGTCACCGTCATCCGCCAGGCCGGACCGGACTTCTGTCTCGGCCGGGTCCCCGACGCCGACGAGCACGGCGAGCCCGCCGTCTACGAACTGCTCGCCTCCACCACGGACGCGTGGTCGAGGGTCCCGGGCATCACGGTCGCGGCGGCGGCCGGGCAGGTCCAGGGGTTCGGGGTCGGCTTCGTCATGCAGGCGGACATCAGCGTCGTCGCGTCCGCGACGACCTTCCGCTTCCCGGAGATCGAAGCGGGCTTCGCGCCGGCGATCGTGGCGGCGTGGCTGGCCCGGCGGGTGCAGTGGCAGACCGCGGCCCCGTGGCTGCTCACGGCGATGCCGGTGGCCGCCGAGGTCGCGCTACGGCACGGCCTGGTCAGCGAGCTGGCCGAGGACCCGCGGGCCCGGGCCGGTGAGCTCGTCGCCACGCTGACCGGGCTGGACGACTACTCGCTGCGCGAGTGCAAGCGCTTCGGCCGGGCCGCCGAGGACCTGCCGCGCGACATGTGGGTGCCCACCGCCGTCGACTCGCTGGTGCGCCAGCACGTGCACGCCGCGGAGAAGGCGGGGGCCGCCCGGTGAGCGACTGGACCGTCACCCCGCTGCACGTCGGGACGCTGCACCGCAAGCGCCGCAACTTCCTCTACCTCGCGGGCGGGGACGAGCCGATCGACGTGCCGGTGCTGGTGTTCCTGCTCGAACGCGACGGCACGCGGCTCCTGGTCGACAGCGGCTGTGCCGACCCGGCGACCACGGACGCGCACCAGCCCTTCGAGCGCCCGGCCGATCAGCACGTGCCGGCGGTGCTCGCGGCCAGCGGGATCGAGCCGTCGTCGATCGACGCGGTCGTCACCACACACCTGCACTGGGACCACGCCTCGGGCAACGCGCTGTTCCCGGACTCGGAGCTGTTCGTGCAGCGCACCGAGCTGGAGTACGCGAAGGCCCCGATCCAGTGGCACGCGGAGTCCTACGAGATCCACAACCCGCAGCGGGACGCGGAGTGGGCGCTGGACCGGTACACGACGGTGGAGGACGGGGCCGTCATCGCCGACGGCGTCTCGGTCCTGCTGACCCCCGGGCACACGCCGGGGATTCAGGCCGTCCTCGTCGAGACGGCGGCCGGGTTGGTGGTACTGCCCGGCGACAACGTGCCGACCTACGACAACTGGGCCGGCCGTCCCCCCGAGTGGACCCACATCGCCGCGACCAACCACTACGACCTCGGAGCGTACGAGGCCTCGCTGCGCCGGCTGGAGGAGACACGCGGGCAGATCATCCCCTCGCACGACTTCCGGGTGCTGGAGGTGGCCACGTATGGCTGACCACGCCCCCGATCCGGCCGCCGTCGCCTTCGTCGGCCTCGGAAAGCTGGGCCACCTGCTCGTGGGCCATCTCGCGCCGGTCGCCCGTGAGCGGGGCGTCGAGCTCGGGGTCCTCGACGTCGACGCCGCGCTCACCGCGCGGATCGCCGCCGACACCGGGACGACGGCCCTGAGCTCCACGGGCAGCCTGCCGGCGGGCAGGACCGTGCTCGTGCTCTGCGTGACGAACGCCGACGCCGTCCGCTCGGTGATCGACGACGCACTCGGGAACGGCCTGCTCACCGCGGGTTCGGTGGTCATGGACCTGTCCAGCGTGCCCCCGGACTTCGCGGTGGGGCAGGCCGAGCGCCTGGCCCCGGCGGGAGTCGCCTACCTCGACGTCCCGCTCACCGGGGGGATCCCCGCCGCCCGCAGCGGGGAGATGGTCGCGATGGCCGGCGGGGACCGGGACGCCCTCGACACGGTCACCTGGATCGCCGAGGCGTTCTGCACGAAAGTCGCGTGGACGGGCGCGTCCGGCAACGGCGCGCTGCTCAAGACGATCAACAACTGGATCGGCAACACCGCCGCGCTCGCCGCGATGGAGGGCATCGTGATGCTGCGCCGTGCCGGGCTGACCAACGAGACCATCCTCGAGGTGCTCAACGGCGGCCCCGCGATGACGTACTTCTCCGCGACCCGCTATCCGCGCTACCTCGCCGACCGCGAGGCGTTCTCAGGGGCCGAGCTCGGGCTGGTCACCAAGGACCTGCATATCGCCGCCGAGGCGGCCGGCCACGCGGGCGCGACGCCCGTGGTGAGCCTGCTCGCCAAGGACATCTGGCAGGGCGCGTTGACCCGCTACGGGGCCCACGGCGACATGCTGCGGATGCTCGACTACGTGAGCCGGTCCACCTTCGGGACCAGCTGGGAGGAGATCGACGGTGTGTGAGGAGACCGCCGGCGACGCCGCGGGCCGGCCCGTCGCGTACACGATCGACGGGCAGGGCCCCGCCGTCGTGCTGCTGCACGCGATCGGGCTCGACCGCTCGGTGTGGGACCCCTACCGGGAACGGCTTGCGGCCGGGCACACGGTGCTCGCGGTCGACCTGCCCGGCCACGGCGGCTCGGCGCCCCTCGACGACGTCGAGCTGTCCGCGATGGCCGCCTCCGTCGCGGCCGTCCTGCGGCACGCCGGGGTGGCGGCGGCCCAGGTGGTCGGGGTCTCGATGGGTGGGATGGTGGCCCAGCTGCTCGCCGTCGCCGAACCGGAGCTCGTTTCCGCGCTCGTCCTGTGCGCCACGGCCTGCACCTTCCCCGACGCCGCCCGCGCGGCACTGCGCGAGCGGGGGCGCGCCGCGCGCGAGACCGGCATGGCGGGGGTCACGGAGACGACGATCGAGCGCTGGTTCTCACCCGAGGGCCGCACCGGCTCGGTGGCCGGGCAGGTCCGCGCGCTGCTGGCCCGGCAGGACCCGGGGTACTTCGCGGCCTGCTGGGACGCGATCTCCCGGCTCGACGTCGCCGCCGGCCTGGCAGCCCTCGACCTGCCCGTCCTGGTGTTCACCGGGGACGCCGACATCAGCCTGCCCCCCGACGCGGCGGAGACGCTCGCCCGCACCGGCCGGGACACGACGACGGTCACCGTCGCGGGCGGATGGCACCTCGGTGCCTACGAGCACCCGGAGCCCTACCGGGACGCGATCGAGGCCTTCCTCGCCACGCTCCCGACCCACCCGAGCGGCACTGCCCTGGGGTAGGTCCGCACAAGGGCGTCGTTCGCGCGCGATCCGGTGTCGCCGCTGGTAGGCCGCTCAGGTCGTGGGGCCGGCGCTACGCGGCCGGCGGTCCGCGGCGCGCAGGGGGCCTCCGGATCCGTACTGCATCGTCGAGGCGTAGCAGGCCAGGTAGAGCGCGAGGAACTGGCTCGGGTCGTCGAGGTCGACGCCGAGCACGTCGAGCACCCGCCGGATCCGGTACGCCACCGTGTTGCGGTGCAGGTAGAGCTGCTCGGAGGTGCGGCTGACCGATCGGTTGTTCTCCAGGTAGACCCGCAGCGTCGTGGCGTACTCCTTCTGCTTGGCCTTGCCCAGTCCGGCCAGCGGGGCCATCAGGTCGTCGATGCTGTGCCGGACGGAGCTGGACGAGTACCACTCGACGAGCAGCCTGCTCAGCCCCGGCGCATCGAACAGCACCGGCTCGTTCAGCGCGCCGCGCAGCCGGGCGCTCTGCAGGGCGGAGTCCGCCTCGGCCCGGGAGGCGCGCATCCCCTGCAGGCCCTCGTGGGACCCGCCGATCCCGCAGAGCACCTCGAGGCCGGGCAGCGACGCGACCATCGCGTCGATCACGGTCTGGGCCGCGGTCCGCAGCCTGCGCAGCTCGGCCGGCCCGTCGGGACGGCTGCTGCTGCGCAGCAGCAGCACGCCACCCGCGCGGGGTGCCATCGTCCACCGCCCCTCGTGGTGGGCCGCCGTCTGCACCGCGACCCGGCCGAGGGTCTGCGTGTGGTGGTAGCCGGCGACGGGGTCGTCCTGCGCGAGCGCCGGCAGGTTCGCGAACTCCAGCTGCACGATCTGGTGCCATGCCTCGACCCGGACGCCGACGTCGGCGGCGCGGCGGATCAGCGGTCCGCCCTCCTCGGTGGTGGCGTCGAGCAACTGGTTGAGCAGCTCGCCCGCGGACATGAGGGACAGCTCGTGCGCGCGTTCGGTCTCGATCGAGCGCCGCGTCATCGCCGCGGCGATCCGCCACATCGCCAGTTGCGCGAGCGCGTCCTCGGCGGCGGTCGTCGGCTCGCGCTGCAGCCAGGGGCCTTCCGGGTCGGTCAGCACGGCGGGGATCCCGGTCAGCCGCGGGTCCCTGGCCACCAGTTGCAGGCCGAACGTCCGGGCGGCGCCGCTGCGCCGCAGCAGCGCGGCGTCGGTGAGCTGCTCGGACTCCAGCGCGGCGACCTCGGCGCACACGCCCATGGCTCGATCCAGCAGCGTCGGCAACTGCGCGTCGAGCATCCGGACGACGGTCGTCAGCAGCCGGGTGACGTCGGCCGGTCTGGTGAGACGGATCAGCGACAGCTCCTCGCGGCGGGCCAACGCGACCGCGCTGAGCGAGGGCCGCGGCGCGTCGGACTGCAGGACCAGGCCCGCGACGTCGGCGCCCAGCCGGCGCAGCGCGACGTCGAGCTTGTAGCCCTGCGCGTCACGCGACGCCGCCCGGCTGAGCACGACCAGCGCCTGCGGCGGGCTCTCGCCGATGTCGTGCAGGTCCTCGGCCAGCCACACAGCCCGGACGTCACGGTCGGTGGTACCCGCCAGCACGTCCACGAGCGCAGGCTCGCGCCGCTCCAGCTCGGCCAGCACGTCCGACACGGTCAGGCGCACCCATCGGGCTCCCTGCATCCGGTAGTTCACCATTGTGCAGCCGGAACAATCAAGGCTCCGAGCTTGTGCACGGCGCCATGGCCGCGGGTGGTCCACACCACTAACGTCGTCGCAGATCACGCGAAACGGACCGGACGTGGAAAGGACACTCGGTGGCAGCATCGCGTCTCGGCATCCTCCTACTCAGCACCACCGCGCCGGAGCGCATCGGTCAGATGTCCGCTCGGTGCGAGGACCTCGGTTTCGACGAGGTGTGGCTGGCCGAGGACTACTTCTTCTACGGCGGTTTCAACGCCGCTGCCCAGGCGCTCGCCGCCACCGGTCGGATCCGGGTCGGGCTCGGGGTGATCTCCTGCGTCGCCCGGCACCCGGCCGCGACGGCGATGGAGATCGCGTCGCTGGAGCGTTCCTTCCCGGGTCGGCTGTTGCCGGGGATCGGGCACGGCGTCCCGGCCTGGGTGGCGCAGATGGGTCTGACCCCGAAGTCACCGATGCGCGCGCTGACCGAGGCCGTCACCGGTATCCGGACGTTGCTGACCAGCTCGGAGCCGTTCACGACCGAGGGCGAGTACTTCACCTTCCGCGACGTGGCCCTGTTCCACCCGCCGGGTGGCGAGGTGCCGCTGTACCTGGGAGTGATCGGGGCCAAGGGCTGCGAGCTGGCCGGCCGGATCGCCGACGGCAACGTGCTGTCGGTACTCGCGCCGACCGAGTACGTCACGTGGGCGCGCGACCTCGGGCAGCGCGGGATGGCCGCGGCAGGCCGGTCGGGCACGTTCAGCGTCCCGACCTACGTGCTCACCGCGGTGGACGAGGACCGCGACCGGGCCCGCCGAGCCGTGCGCGAGTCGCTGGCGTTCTACCTGGACGCGATCGGCCCGACCCCGCTGACCGGCGCGATCGGCATCAACGACACCGTCGCCGAGCTGGCCGCCGGCGGCTTCGCCGCGCTCGTCGACGGCATGCCGGACGAGTGGGTCGACCGACTGGCGATCTGCGGCACCCCTGACGAGGTGGCCAAGCGGATCGAGCAGTACTGGGCCGCGGGCGCCGACAGTGTCGTCCTCTCGCCACAGCCTGCCGACACCGTCGGGTCCCAGCTCGAGCTGATCGCCGCCGAGGTGCTGCCGCGGTTGAGCCGGTGACGGCGGTCGAGGTGGGCATGCAGATCGACCTGGACAACCTGCCGGCACTCTCCCTGGGCTGCACCGTCTTCGCCGGGGGCGGCGGCGGGGACCCGCGCATCGGCGAGCTCATGGCGATGGAGGCGATCCACCGGCTCGGACCCGTCGAGGTACTGCCGCTGGAGGCGCTCGACGACGACGACCTGATCATGCCGTGCGGGATGATCGGGGCCCCGACGGTGATGGTGGAGAAGATTCCGAACGGAGCGGAGGGGCGGGTCATCCGCGAGGCCTACGAGGGCCGTTTCGGCCGGCACGTCGCCGCGGTGATGCCGTTCGAGATGGGCGGGATCAACGGCGTACTGCCGGTGGCGTGGGCCGCCTACGCCGGCCTGCCGCTGCTCGACGCGGACTTCATGGGCCGCGCCTTTCCCGAGCTGCAGATGCTCACCCCGCACCTGTACGGGATGTCCGGCTCGCCGGCGGTGATCACCGACGAGCGGCTGCAGACCATCGTGTTCAACACCCGCGACAACATCTGGCTCGAACGGCTCGTCCGCAACTGCGTGGCCACGCTCGGTGGGTCCGCCTGCGGCGGCCTCTACCCGATGACGGCCGGGGCCGCGCGCCGGCCTGCCATCACCGGCACGGTGACGCGGGCCATCCGGATGGGCGAGGCGATCCGGCGCGGGGGCGAGGACCCGCTCTCCGCGATCGGGCAGGTCGCGCCGCTGACCCGGCTCGGTCAGGGCAAGGTCGTCGACATCGAGCGGCGCACCAGCGGCGGTTTCGTCCGCGGCTCCGCGCTGGTCGAGGGCCTCGCCGCGGACAAGGGTCGGCTCTTCCGGCTGGAGTTCCAGAACGAGAACCTCGTCGTGCTCGAAGACGGGGAGCCGCTCGCGACGGTCCCGGACATCATCACGCTGCTCGACCTCCACACCGGCCATGGGATCGTCACCGAGGGCATCCGCTACGGGCAGCGGATCGAGATCGTCGCGTTCCCCTCGCCCGAGGTGTGGACGAGCCCCGAGGGACTCTCGGCGGTGGGTCCGCGGGCCTTCGGCTACGACTTCGACTACGTCGCGGTGGGGGTTCGCCATGGCTGAGCGCGGCCGGCTGCGCGTCGGCATCGACGTCGGCGGCACCAACACCGACGCCGTGATCATCGACGACCAGGCCAAGCTACTGGCGAAGGTCAAGCACCCCACCACGTCCGACGTCACGACGGGCATCCTCTCGGCGCTGCGCCTGGTGCTCGCCCAGCTCGACGGCGCCGCCGCAGGCATCAGTCACGTGATGCTGGGCACGACCCACGCCACCAACGCGATCCTGGAGCGCCGCAACCTCAACAGGGTCGCCGCGATCCGCCTCGGTGGCCCTGCGACGCACTCGGTCCCGCCGCTGGCGGCGTGGCCGGCCGATCTGCGCGCGGCGGTCTCCTGCGGCGCGACGATCGTCGACGGCGGGGTCGAGATGACCGGGGAGCCGATCGTCCCGCTCGACGAGGACGCGGTGCGCCGCTTCCTCGACGAGGTGGCCGAGCAGGCCGAGGGGGTGGCGATCTCCGGGGTCTTCTCGCCCGTGCTGTCCGACCAGGAGTACCGGGTCGAGGAGCTGGTCCGGGAGGTGCTCGGCGACGTCCCGGTCTCGCTCAGCCACGAGATCGGCTCGCTGGGGCTGCTGGAGCGGGAGAACGCGTGCGTGCTCAACGCCGCGCTGGTCGCGGTGGCGGCCAGGGTGACCGCCGGGCTGGGCGACGCGATGACCGTCAACGGGATCTCGGCCGAGGCCTACATCGCGCAGAACGACGGCACCCTGATGAGCCTGGACTACGTGCGCCGCTACCCGATCCTCACCATCGGCAGCGGTCCCACCAACAGCATGCGCGGGGCCAGCTACCTGACCGGGGCGACCGACGCGCTGGTCGTGGACGTGGGCGGCACGTCGACCGACATCGGCATCCTCACCGCCGGCTTCCCGCGGGAGTCGTCCACCGCGGTCGAGATCGGCGGGGTGCGGACGAACTTCCGGATGCCCGACCTGGTCTCGCTGGCCATCGGCGGCGGCACGATCGTCGGCCCGGCCGGCGACGACGTGCAGCTCGGGCCGGGCAGCGTCGGGTACCGCCTCACCTCCGAGGCGCTGGTCTTCGGCGGGACGGTGCCCACGTTGACCGACGCGATCGTCGCCGCCGGCCGGGCCCACGGCATCGGCGACCCCTCCCGCACCGCCGCGCACGAGCGGCTGCTGCGCCGGGCCGTCGCCGCGTCCGACGCCCGGATCGAGGAGGGCGTGGACCGGGTGAAGACGTCCGGCCGTGAGCTGCCGCTGATCGCCGTGGGTGGGGGCAGCGGGCTCATCCCCGACTCGCTGGCCGGGGTGGCCGGCGTCGAACGGCCGGAGAACTACGACGTCGCCAACGCGATCGGTGCGGCGATCGCGTCGGTGTCCGGTGAGCTCGACCGCGTCTTCGCCTACGGCAAGGACGGCCGCGACGAGGCCATCGCCGAGGCCGTCCGGTTGGCCAGGGACGAGGCGATCCGCGCGGGCGCCGATCCAGGGCACGTCGAGGTGGTCGAGATCGAGGAGGTCCCGTTGGCCTATCTCACCGATCCGGTCGCCAGGGTCCGGGTGAAGGCCGCCGGGCCGTTGAAGACACATTGACCTGTGCCGGCCGCACAGGTGGGACGACGACCTCGTGCAGCCGGCACACAGCCCATCGGCTGACCGTTCCCAACTTCGGCCGACACGACCGTCGGAAAGGAGGTGTCATGGAACTGAGTACAGCGGACTCGGTCGACGAGGCCCTCGACGAGTTGTCGCGGCGCGGCGAGCGGTGCCGGGTCCTCGCGGGTGGCACCGACGTGATGATCCAGCTCGCCCGCCGGGAGATCGCACCGGAGCACCTGCTGCACGTCGAGCGGCTCGGCGAGCTGCGGGCTGTCGAGACCGACGGCAGCACCCGGCTCGGCGCGCTGGTGACCCACCGAGACCTGGCCGTCGGCCGGCTCGGACCCGGCTACGCCGCGGTCGCGGAGTCGGCCGCCACCGTCGGCGGCCTGCAGACCCAGGTCGTCGGCACGATCGGCGGCAACGTCTGCAACGCCTCGCCCGCCGCGGACACGTTGCCCGCGCTGCTCGTGCACGACGCCGAGGTGACGCTGCGCAGCGTGCGGGGGAGCCGGACCGTCCCGCTGGCCGAGTTCGTCGTCGGCAGGCGGGTCACCACGCGGGCGCCCGACGAGCTGCTCACCACGATCACCCTGGGCCGGCCCGCACCGCGCACCGGGGACGTCTATCTCAAGGTCGGCAGGCGCAGCGCGATGGAGGTGGCGATCGTCGGGCTCGCGGCACGGCTGACGTTCGACGGCACCGGCGTCGTCACCGACGCCCGGATCGCCGTCGCATCGGTGGGACCGCGCCCGCTGCGCTCGGTCGGCGCCGAGACGGCCCTCGTCGGCGGCACCGGGGACGCGGAGTCGGTCCACGCGGCCGCGAAGGCACTGCTGCAGGACGTCGACCCGATCGACGACGTGCGCGGGACCGCGGACTACCGGCGCCGCGTGATCCCCGGGCTGCTCGGTAGGGCCGTCCGGGTCTGCGCACAGCGAGCGGAGGGATGAGCGCGGTGGACGTCACGTTGACCGTCAACGGCAGGCAGGCGCAGGTCGAGATCGAGCCGGCCGAGACGCTGCTGGGGATGCTGCGCGAGCGGCTGCGGCTGACCGGCACCAAGGAGGGCTGCAACGAGGGCGAGTGCGGCGCGTGCACGGTGCTGGTCGACGGGCTGCCCGTGGACTCGTGCATCTATTCGGCCGCCGCCACGTCCGGGCGCTCGGTCGAGACCGTCGAGGGCCTCGCCGACGACGACCTCGGTCGCGAGCTGCAGGCCGCGTTCGTCGCCGCCGGCGGCGTGCAGTGCGGGTTCTGCACACCCGGGTTCCTGACGACCCTCGTCGCCGTGCTGCGGGAGAACCCCGAACCGTCCGAGCCGGAGCTGCGCGAGGCGCTGGCCGGCAACATCTGCCGCTGCACCGGCTACAGCCAGATCCTCGACGCGGTCGCCGCGACGATCTCCGGGAGGAACCGACGATGAGCGTCATCGGCGAGCGCGTCCCGCGCAGCGACGGGCGTGCGAAGGCCAGCGGCGAGGCCGAGTACGGCGTCGACCACGCCGAGCCGGACATGATCTGGGGCGCGCTGGTGCGCTCGCCCGTCAGCTCGGGCCGGATCACCCGGCTCGACACCGCGCCGGCGCTGGCGATGCCCGGGGTGCACGCCGTGGTCACGGCGGCGGACGCGCCCGACACCCGGGCCGGCTGGGTGCTGCGCGACCAGCGGCTGTTCGCCGCCGACCGGGTGCTCTACGAGGGCCAGCCGGTCGCCGCGGTGGCGGCCGACACCCTTGAGCTGGCCCGGGAGGCCGCGGCAGCCGTCGTGCTCGAGATCGAGCCACTGCCCGCGGTGGTCGACCTCGACGCGGCGCTGCGCCCCGACGCGCCTCTCGTGCATCCCGACTGGGAGAGCTACGTCCCGGCCCTCGGCCCCGACGCCGACTACCCGCGCCACGGGAACCTCGCCGCCGAGTCGGTGTCCGACCCGCCCGGGGTCGACGACGCCTTCGCCAGGGCCCACCGGGTCGTCACCGACGAGTTCGTGGTGCAGCGCCAGTACCAGGCCTACATCGAGCCCAAGAGCGCGGTCGGGATCTACCGCGACGGCCGCTTCACCGTCCACACGGCGCACCAGTTCCCCTACAACGTCCGCGACCGGGTGTCGCAGTTCCTCGACGTCCGGCCGTCCGCGGTGCGCATCGTCGGACACACGATCGGCGGCGGGTTCGGCGCCAAGCTCGACGCGGCACTGGAGCCGTACGCCGCGCTGCTGTCGAAGGCGGCGCGGGGGCGGGCGGTCAAGCTCGTCAACACCCGCACCGAGGACCTGATCACCTGCCCCAGCCGGGAGGGGGCGATCACCCGGGTGCGGTCCGCGCTCGACGAGGACGGCACGATCATCGCCCGCGAGCTGGAGGTGATCGCCGACAACGGCGCCTACAGCGGGGAGATGCCCTGGCTGGCCAGCATCGCGCTGCACTGCGCGCGCGGCGTCTACCGGGCCGGACCGACGCGGGTGACGGCCCGGCTCGTCTACACGAACACGGCCCCGACCGGCGCGTTCCGCGGCGTCAACGGCACCTACCTGTACCACGCCGTCGAGCGGCACATGGACCACATCGCCGCCGAGCTGGGCGTCGACCGGCGGGAGTACCGGCTGCGCCACCTGTTCGACGACGGCGAGGAGCTGCTCAACGGGCAGGTGCTGACCGACGCCGGGATCCTGCGTGAGGGCTTCGAGGCGATCGAGGCGGCGGCGCCGTGGGCGAAGCTGGAGGCGGAGCGGCGGCCCTACCGCGGCATCGGGATCGCCGCGGCCTGGTGGCTGACCAACCCGATGCCCGGCACGGCCGTGGTGAAGCTGCACGAGGACGGAACCGCCGCGGTGATCACCGCGGCCACGGACAACGGCTCGGGTGCGGTGTCCATGGGCGTCACGCAGATCGTGGCGGAACGGCTCGGCATCCCGCCGTCGGACGTGTTCGTCACGCTGCCCGACACCGACGTCGCCGGGTTCGACGCGGGGTCGCAGGGCAGCCGCACCACCCGGATCGTCGGAAAGGCCTCGCAGATCGCCGCCGACGAGGTGATCACGAAGCTCAAGGACGTCGCGGCGGGGCTGTTGGAGGCCGCGGCCGACGACCTCGAGGTCGCCGACGGGACGGTCCGGGTCAAGGGCGCACCGGGCACCAGCGTCCCGATCGCCGTGGTCGCCGCGACGGCCACGAACACCGTCGGGCCGATCCAGGGCACCGGGTCGTTCGTCACCCCGTTCCCGGACTTCAACCCCGGCTGTGCCACCGGGCTGATGCTGCCGTCGTTCCCGACGCCGACCTACCACGTGCACCTGGCCGAGGTGGAGGTCGACCCGGTCACCGGCACGGTGCAGGTGCTGCGCTACCTGGTCGCGCAGGAGGTGGGGGCGGTGATCAGCCCGGACGGCACCTACGGCCAGGTGATGGGCGGGGTGACCCAGGGCATCGGGTACGCGCTGCACGAGAGCCTGCGGATCGGCGAGGACGGCCGCTACCGCGAGCGGACGCTGGAGAGCTACCGGCTGCCGCTGGCCGGCGACGTGCCCCGCGTCGAGTTCTTCCCCCTCGAACACCCCGACCCCGACGGCCCGCACGGTGCCAAGGGCGTCGGGGAGGGCCCGATCCTGCTGCCCGCCGCGGTCATCGCCAACGCGGTCAGCGACGCGATCGGCCGACCGCTGAACAACATCCCGATCACGCCGGAGGAGGTCCTCGCGGCGCTGCAGACAGCCGAGTTGAGGAACGACGAGGAGCACGTGCGATGACCATCGTTGAACCCGACAGGACCACCTACACCGGAACCAGGGTGCGGCGCACCGAGGACCCGCGGCTGCTCGCGGGCCGCGGCCAGTACGTCGACGACGTCACGGTGCCCAAGATGATCGAGGCAGCGGTGCTGCGCAGTCCGCTGGCGCACGCCCGGATCACCGGCATCGACGTCAGCCGGGCCCGCGAGCTGCCCGGCGTCTTCGACGTCATCACCGGCCGCGACCTGGCGGCCGTCGCGGGCGAGCAGCCGGTGATCTGGTTCCCGATCCCCGACCAGCGGATCGCGCGCACCCACGCGTTGGCCGTCGAGCGGGTCCGCTGGGTCGGCCAGGCGGTCGCGGCCGTGGTGGCGGTGAACCGCTACGTGGCCGAGGACGCGCTGGAGCTGATCGAGGTCGACTACGAGCCGCTGCCGGTCGTCGCCGACCTCGACGCGGCGCTCGCTCCGGACGCGCCGAAGCTCTACGACGACTGGCCCGACAACGTCAGCGGCTCGCTCACGTATACCGCCGGCGACGCCGAGGCCGCCTTCGCCGAGGCCGACGTGGTGGTCCGGGAGAGCTTCACCCACGGCCGGGCGTTCGGCTGCCCGCTGGAGCCGCGGGGCTGCATCGTCGAGTGGGACGACTTCGCCGGGACCGTCGACGTCCACCTGTCCACGCAGTCGCCGAACCTGGCCCGTGACCTGCTCTCCGAGGTGCTCGGGGTGCCGGTGCACAAGATCCGGGTGCGCACCCCCAACCTGGGCGGCGGTTTCGGCAACAAGTTCGACTTCTACGGCGAGGAGGTGATCGCCGCGGTGCTCTCGCGGCGCACCGGCCGCCCCGTCAAGCTCATCGAGGACCGGCTCGACAGCTTCGTTGCCACCTCGCACTCCCGCGACCAGCGCCTGGACTTCGAGATGGCGCTGCGCGACGACGGCACGATCCTCGGGCTGCGGGGGATCTCCTACGGCGTGCTCGGCGGAGCGCTGGGCACGGTCGGCGCCGGGCCGCCGTGGGCGTCGGTGCTCACCTGCATGGGCCCCTACAAGATCCCGAACCTGGACGTGACGGTGAAGGCCGTCGTCACCAACCGGTCGCCGTACGGCTCCTACCGCGGCTGGGGCGTGCCGAAGGCCAACATCGTGCACGAGCGGCTGATCGAGATCGCCGCCCGGGAGCTGGGGATGGACCGCGCGGCGATCCGCCGCAAGAACTTCCCGGCGCCCGAGGAGTTCCCGTTCTTCAGCGGGGTCGCGTTCACCTACGACAGCGGCGACTACGCCGCCTGCCTCGACCTGGCGATGAGCAAGGTCGACGAGCTGGGCTGGCGGGACCGGCAGGCCGCGGCGCGGGCCGAGGGGCGCTCACTCGGCATCGGCTACTCGTTCCACATCGAGCCGAGCGCCTACGGGCCGAGCCGGATCCTCAACCTGGTCGGCCTGGCCCACTCCGGCTTCGACGAGGTGACCGTGCGGATGGACTCCGTCGGCAAGGTCACGGTCTACTCCGGACAGATCAACATGGGTCAGGGTACGCACACGATCTACGCGCAGCTGGCCGCCGACGGGCTCGGCATCCCGATGGAGGACGTCGTCGTGGTCACCGGCGACACCGACTCCTGCCCCTACACCGGCTACGGCACGGGCGGCAGCCGGGCCGCCCCGCTCGGCGGCGCGGCGATCCTGCGGGCGACCGAGCGGTTGCAGGCGAAGATCCTCCGCGTGGCCGCGGAGCTGCTCGAGGCCTCGCCCGACGACCTGCAGATCGAGAAAGGCGTGATCAGCGTCAAGGGCACGACGTCGCGCTCGGTGACGACCCGCGACGTGGGCGACGCCGCCTACCGCAGGCTGCTGAACAAGATGCCGGAGTCGGAGGTGCCGACGCTGGAGGAGGTCGACGTGTTCGACCCACCCAACATGGCCACCTCCTACGGATGCACCGCGCTGCTGGTGGAGGTCGACCGGGGCACCGGCGCGGTCACCCTGCTGGACTGCCTGCAGGCCCACGACTGCGGCACGGTGATCAACCCGATGCTGGTGGACGGCCAGCTGGCGGGCGGGCTCGCCCAGGCCCTCGGCGGGGCGCTGCTGGAGGAGCTCGTCTACGACGAGGAGGGCCAGCTGCGCACGGCCAGCTTCATGGACTACCTGCTGCCGACGGCGATGGAGATCCCGCCGTTCCACTTCTTCCACCAGGAGACGCCCGCCCCGGACATTCCCGGCGGGATCAAGGGGGTGGGGGAAGCGGGCACGATCGCCGGCGTCTCGCTCGTCGCCAGCGCCGTCGACGACGCGCTCAGCGACCTCGGGGTGACGGTGACCCGGTTCCCGATCACGCCGCCGCGGCTGCTCGACCTGATCCAGGCCGCCCAGACCCCCATCGGGCAGACCCCCACCGGGCAGGCCCGGACCGAGGAGGACGCGCGATGAAGCCACCGGCCGTCCGCTACGCCCGGGCCGGCGACGTCCGGGAGGCCGTCGCGCTGCTCGCCGAGCACGGCTCCGACGCGAAGGTGCTCGCCGGCGGCCAGAGCCTCGTGCCGCTGATGAGCTTCCGGCTCGCCCGACCGTCGATCCTCGTCGACATCAACCGGATCGGCGGGCTCGACCGCATCGAGCAGGACAACGGCAGCCTGCTGATCGGAGCGATGGCCCGGCAGCGCGATGTCGAGCTCAGCGACGTCGCCGCGGCGGCGGTGCCGCTGCTGCCACAGGCGCTGCGCTACGTCGGGCACGTCACGATCCGCAACCGGGGCACCGTCGGCGGCAGCCTCGCGCACGCCGACCCTGCAGCGGAGCTGCCCGCGGTGGTCACCGCGCTCGGCGGGGAGCTGGTGTTGGAGGGCCCCGGCGGCACCCGGTCCGTCGCGGCCGAGGACTTCTTCACCGGCACCTTCACCACGGTGATGGCACCCGACGAGGTGCTGGTCGGCGTCCGGCTGCCACGGCTGCCCGACCGCACCGGTGTCGCCGTCGAGGAGCTGGCCCGCCGGCATGGCGACTTCGCCATCGTCGGGGTGGTCGCCGCGGTCCACCTCGCCGACGACGGCACCGTCGACCTGGTGCGGCTGGCCGCGAGCGGGGTCGACTCCGTCCCGGTCCGGCTGCACGCCGCGGAGGCCGCGCTCAGCGGGGCGAGGCCGACCGCAGACGTCCTCGAGGCCGCAGCGGCCACCGTCGACGCGAGCATCCATCCGGCCGACGACGTCCACGCTCCGGCGTCGTACCGGCGACACGTCGCCCGGCTGCTGGTGCAGCGGGCACTGGGAGCGGCCGTCGAGCGGAGCGGAGTGGAGCGATGACAGAACTGGCGAGCGGGTCGACGTCCCAGCGCGAGCTGGCGAGCGAGTCGACGTCCCAGCGCAACACCGAGTCGATCACGGTGACCGTCAACGGGCACGCCTACACCGCCGACTGCGAGCCCCGGGTCACGCTGGCGGACTTCCTGCGGCACACGTGCGGCCTCACCGGCACCCACCTCGGCTGCGAGCACGGCGTGTGCGGAGCGTGCACCATCCTGGTCGACGGTCGCTCGGCGCGGGCGTGCCTGATGCTGGCGGTGCAGGCCGACGGCGCCACGATCACCACCGTCGAGGGGCTGGCCGCCGGCAACGCGCTCAACCCGCTGCAGGAGGCGTTCTGGGACAACCACGGCCTGCAGTGCGGGTTCTGCACGCCGGGCATGCTGATGACGGCGACGGAGCTGCTGGCCGACAACCCGGACCCCGACGCGGCCGAGGTGCGGGAGGGCTTGTCCGGCAACCTGTGTCGCTGCACGGGCTATGACTCCATCGTGCGCTCGGTGCTCGACGCGGCGCAGCGGATGCGCGGCTGAAGGCGCCGCCGGTGTCGCGCCGGATCACGCGACTCCTCGGCGGCGCAGGCGCCGGGCCCGGGGTACCGACCCGCCCCGGGGCCGGCCGGGCGTCACTCAGCGCCGGCCGGCCTCGGCCAGGTCGTCGGTGCAGTGGAGCCGGACCTTGTAGTAGGCATCGGTCGTGAGCCAGTTCGTCGCGCTGGAGTTCAGCGGCCCCGTCTTCGTCCCCGTGATCAGGCTCCAGTGCTGCGGGTCCCTCGGATCCGGCGTCAGCTCCCACCCGGTGATCGAGACGCCGATCGGCCACGGCCGGCTGCTGTCCCAGGGGCTCTCGAGAATCTCGAGCCCGGGCGGCAGCGTCGTGAAGTCCGGTGCGTACTTGTCCTTGGTGAGGTAAGGGTGGTCGGCCGGACAGCTGTAGGCGGGGACCGACTCGCTGGTCCAGCCCTTCATCAGACGCCACTCGCCGTCGACAGTGATCGTCCCGGAGGCCGCGGTCGGCGACGGCGTGCTCGCCTGCGCCGCCGTCGCGCCGAGCACCCCGGTGACGACGACGCCGACGGCGACGGCCGCTGCACGCCGGCGCCAGCGCCGGCCGCGCCCGGGGGTCTGTTCCTGGTTCGTCATGGCTCCTCCTGGTGGGTGTGTCCGTCCGGCGCCCTCCGTGTCGGGGCGTCCGGTGTGACCACCATCTCCGAGACGGCCAGGTGCGACCGTCGTTCGATCGGACCCCGCCCAGGGGGATCCCCCACCCCTCCGATCGGCCGACACCGCGCCCACCGATGGGCCGGGCTCCGCCATCCGCGGCGGGCCGTGAACCCGACACACAACACTGACACCCCGCATCCGGGTAACGACGCGCAGTGCACGACCGAGCAACCCGCCACACGCCGCAAATCCGATGCGGTGCGCCAAGGGGGGACGTCATGGCCTTTCCGCTCGGAGGAGCCGAACTCGGCACGCCACGCTGCCGAAAGGCGAATCCTCCCGGGAGCAGCGGCCTGCACCCCAGCGCCTACGGCCCGCCCGCGGGCCGCTGGCCCGGCACCGACCTGACCTACTCCGTCGACCCTTCCGGCGGCGGCGTCGAGTACGACGCCGGCGGCAGACTCTCCTCACAGAACATCGCCGACTGGATCGCCGCTGCGTTCGAACTGTGGGCCGATGCGTGGTCCCCGCTCACCCTGACCCGCGTCCCGCCCGACAGCAACCCGCCCGCCGACATCAGGGCCGCCTTCGTCGGCGCGGACGTCCAGCCCGACTTCTTCGACACCAGCAGCGTCGGGAACGGCGAGTTCCCACCCGACGGGACGATCCATTTCACGACCGCGCGCAACTTCACCGCGACCTCGATGAAGGCCACGGCGATCCACGAGATGGGGCACGCCCTGGGGTTGACCCACTCCGGCGACGAGGCGTCGGTGATGTACCCGTTCGGCCTCGACGTGGTGGTCATCGACCAGGACAGCCGCGACGCGATCAACGACGTCTACGCGCCCTGGTCGCCGCAGGCTCAGCTGGGCGACCGCGCTACCGACGACCGGCCGGCGCTCGCGGCATCCGGGTTCGCGAGCTTCGGCGGCAGCAGCCGCGAGCTCAGTGCCGTCTGGCGCGGGTCGAACGGGGACCGCACGATCTACCACTCCCGGTTCCGCGCCGGCTCGTGGACACCGCAGGAGCGCATCGCGGGCGCAGCCTCGACCGACGGGCCGGCGCTCGCGTCCTACGACCTTCGTGACGGAACGCCGTCGACCGGGCTGATGATGCTCTGGAAGGGCGCCGCCGGTGACTCCACGCTGTGGTGGAACGTCAACCCCGGCAACGGCTGGAGCCAACCCCGGCAGATGCCGGGCGCCGGCACGAGCGCGCGCCCCGCGTTGGCCTCCTTCACCGACTCCGTCGCCGCCTGGAAGGGCGCCGGCGACGACACCGGCATCTACTGGTCGCTGTGGCAGGCGGGCGGCTGGGCTCCGCAGCAACGCGTTCCCGACGCGGCATCCGGGCACGGCCCCGCCCTGGCGGTGCTCAACCGCCGCCTCTACCTGTTCTGGCGCGGGGTCGGGGACGACCACGCCCTCTGGTACAGCTCCCGCGGTTCCGGCGAGGACCAGCTCTGGCAGCCCCGCAGGCTGATCCAGGCCGAGGACTTCAGCCTCGACATCGGCGGAGGCGTCTGGATCACCCCCGGGTCCACGCACGGACCGGCGGCCGCGCACCACGTCGACCGGATCCTCCTGGCCTGGAAGGGCGTCGAGGGCGACTCCGGCATCTACTGGTGCGCGTTCAACGGTCGCGAGTTCTCTCCGCAGATCCGCGTCGAGGACGTCGGAACCAGCCGCGGCCCGGGTCTGGGCAGTCTCGACGACCGCACCTTCATGATGTGGAAGGGGGTCTCCGGCGACAACACGCTCTGGTGGTCCCTCTTCTGACGCGCACCGTCAGGCCGTCACCGCGCAATCCGCTTGCCGGTGGCAGGTCCAACGGGACCGTACGCGCCCCGGTGGGGCAATTCGTCCGAGGGTAAAACGCCCTGATGAGAGCCGCCTTGGGCGTCGAACCCCAGACCTACGCACTAGGAGAATGACGATCGGTGTGTTCAGGGTGCCCGCTGAGTCCATCGGCGCACGTCACGCCCTTCCTCGTGAACACCTGGTCACACCGGGCGCCGTCGTTTCGTTCCACGAACCGTTCCGCGGCAAAGATCGTTGCGCCGGTCGCTGAGACCCGCTCCGCGGCACGATCCTCGACGCCGCCGGCAGCGCATTCGACCGCGTCACGTGGTGTCGTCTCGAGCCACTCCGCGACCCGGTGACCTCGTCGATGTCGATACCGGTGTCGCCGCCCTCCTCGTCGAGCGGATAGAGCAGTTCCTCGGCGGCGATGTTGCCGGTGGCTCGCGGGGTGAACGGGCAGCGCTCGATGCCGCCGACCGGCTCGTTCCGCAGCCTGTCCCGGGGGCCCACCTCACAGATCGGGACAGACATGGGCGATCTCCTCAGTGACGCAGGCCGGCCTGCTTCAGCAGGGGTAGAACGTTGTCGCCGAAGTAGTCGATCTCCTGGTTGTAGTCGAGCATTCCCATGATCATCCCGTCCATCCCGCCGATGTCGTGGATGCGCTGCATGTCCTCCACGACCTGCTCCGGGGTGCCGACAATCGGGTAGCCGCCCCAGCCGGCGATGAAGCGCTCCTGGTAGGACGCGAGCTGCGAGGCGAAGGACTCGCTCTGCATGCCGAGTACCTTCATCACGTTGTTCGCGCCGTCGCGGTCGCCCATGTCGACGATGTGCTGGAAGTCGCGCTTGGCCTCGTCCTCGGTGTCGCGGCAGACGATCAGGCCGTAGGTCATGGTCTGGATCTCGCGCTGGTGGTCGTCGCGCGCCTTTGCCTTCAGCTGTGAGGTGTAACCGTTCATCGTCTCGACCGTGTCCATCGCGGCGAAGTTGACGTCGACGTTGCGGGCGGAGAAGTCGATGCCGGACTTGGAGTTTCCTGCATTGATCAGCGCCGGGCGTGGGCCTTGGTAGGGCTTCGGGTAGGACTCGACGTCGAGGCTGGTGAAGTCCTGGGTGACGAAGTCGAAGGAGCCTTCCTCCGTCCAGAGCTTGTTCACGAAGTCGATCCACTGCTGGCCGTAGACGTAGCGCTGGTCGTGCTCGCGCTGCTCCGCGCCGAACATCTCCATCTCCGGAGTGAACCAACCCATGACGAGGTTGAGCCCGAAGCGGCCGTGGGAAACGTGGTCGGCAGTCGTCGCCATCTTCGCCGCGACGATCGGGTGCACCGTGGGCAGGTGCGAGGTGGCGAAGATGCCGATGTTCTCCGTGAGCGCGGCCAGGCCGGTCGCCCACGTATAGGTCTCGAAGCAGGTGCCGTTGAAGTTGGTGGTGCTGCCGAAGCCGCGCCAACGGGCTACTGGCACGAGGGCCTCGAAGCCGAGCCTGTCGGCCTTCTGCGCGATCTCGAGCGTGTGTTCCCAGGTCGGCTCGTAGGTGGTCTCGGCGTGGCTGATGGTCAGCCCGTACGAGCAGTTGGTGCCGAACAGCCCGAGCTTGAGCGGCTGGTCGTTGAAGATCGGGTGTGTGGTGCGACCGTCGGCGACCGGTGTGCGCTGGTTTTCCGGCTGTGGAGTGGCGGGGACGAGACCCAGACGTTCTGCTGCGCTGCTCACGGGGGTGCTCCTCGGGTGTGCGGAGTTGATGGGGATGCAGGTCAGTCCGCGAGGCCGACGGCCCGCAGCGCGCCCTGTGCAACGACCATGTCGTCGTTGTAGTGCCCACCGCTGACGCCGATGCCGCCGACGATCTCGCCGTCGACGACGAGGGGGTAGCCGCCGCCGAACGTCACCAGGCGGGGTGTGTGCGGGATCCCGATCCGAAGCGGTTCGTCGTCCTTGATGAACTCGTGCCACTGGTCGGTCGGGATGCCGAACGCGACGGCCGTGTAGGCCTTGTCCTGCGAGATCTGCACCGACAGCAACGGCGCCCCGTCCATCCGGACGAACGCCTTGAGGGTGCCCTCCCGGTCGCACACCGTGATCACCATGGGCTTGCCGTTCGCGGTTGCCGCCTCGACCGCCCGGACGACGAGCTCCTGGGCGAATTCTGCGGTGATCGTCGAGACGCTGGCGGTCCTGGTCACATCGGTCATGTCACTGCTCCTCGGATGGGGAATCGGTTCATCGGACGGACCAGCCGCCGTCGATGGGGATCGCGGCGCCGGTCATGAACGTCGAGTCGTCGCTCGCGAGGTAGAGCGCGAGCGAGACGATCTCCTCGGAACGGCCGAGCCTGCCCACGAGGTGGCCGTCCTCGAAGCCCTGCCAGATCGCGTCCTTCTCCGCCAGCCCGCTGATGAAGTTGCGGGGCATCGGGGTGTCGACGACGCCGGGGCAGATCGCGTTGACGCGGATGCCGTACGGCGCGAGGTCGACCGCCGCGGCCTTGGAGAACATGGCGAGCCCGCCCTTGGCGGCGCCGTAGGCTGCCATGTTCTCGAACGCCACGAGCCCGCCGACGGACGACACGTTGATGATCGAGCCGCCGTGGTCGAGCATCAACGGGGCGATCTGTTTGGTGAGCAGGAAGACGCTCTTGAGGTCCACGTCTTGGACCAGGTCCCATTCCTGCTCGGTCGTCTCCAGCAGCGGCTTGCCCAGGATGATTCCGTGGTTGTTGTAGAGCACGTCCACCTGGTCGAACCGGGCGCCGACCTCACCCGCGAACCGCTCGCACCCTGCCGATCCGGACAGGTCCGCGGCCACGAATGCGAAGTCGTACCCCTTGCCGCGTAGTTCCTCCGCGAGCTGGGTACCGGCCTGCTCGTCGAGATCAGTGCCGAGTACCCGGCCGCCCTCCTCGCAGAACAGGCGGCACGCGGCCTGTCCCTGCCCACCGGTGGCGCCAGTGATGACGACGTTCTTGCCATCGAGCTTTCCCATCGGACCTCTCTCCTCGGATGTTCCGCGCGCGGCCCACTGCCCGCGCTGTTCCCCGGCGACGCCGATCAGGCCGCCGTAGATCTCCTCGTTGTGCTTGCCGAGCTCCGGTCCCAGCCACCGGACCTCGCCCGGCGTGCCGGACAGTCCAGGTGCCACGGTCTGCATCGGGAACGAGCCGAGCCGGTCGAGCCGAACGATCGCCTGCCTGGCCCGGAAGCGCGGGTCGTCGACCATGTCGGCGGCGGTGTAGGTGAGGCCGGCAGGCACGCCGGCCTCGTGCAGCAGATCCAGCAGGTCGTCGGCATCGAGCGTCCGGGTCCAACCGGCCACGAGCTCGTCGAGCTGCCGCTGGCGCCGACCGCGCCCGGTGTGCGGTGATCCCGGCCAACGGACCCGCTGCCCCGCCATCCGTCTGCTGCTCGTCAACCGGCATGCAGGAGAGCCTGCGGCGCACACCCGTGGGCCGAGTATCCCGGAAACGCACGATCCGAGGTCACCACGCGCACGCCCACCCGGGATGTCCGCTGCACGCACCGGTCGTGTCCGGGAAACGCACGTGCGGCCCGGTAGCAGTGCTCCGGTGCTAGCGTCGGCCGGACCGCCACCAGGTCGGGACGACGGAGTCCGGTCACGATGACACAGCAGGCAGAAGTGATCCCGGGAACAGACCCAGCGCCGATCCGCGAGGCACACGACCTCGCCGAAGCCAGGCACCACATCACCACGGTCTACATCCCCCACGAGCTGACCTCGCACGACAGCCGGCCACTGGACTTCAGGCTCGCCTACCTCCACTCGCGGCAGCTCACCCTCGGGCACCTGCGCTATGGAGCCGACGTCGAGCTCCTCTGTCCACCCATGCTCTCCTGCTACCACGTCAACCTCACGCTGGCCGGCAGCACGCAGGTGCGCCAGGGCAAGCGCTCGGCGGCGACCGACGGCGGCCGTGGTGGAGCGGCGTTCGGCTTCGCCGAGCCCTACCTCGTGCGGTGGAACCCGGACGCGGTGCAGTACGCGATCAAGATCCCCCGGACGGCCATGGAGGGCCAGCTCGCGGCCCTCACAGGCCGACCGGTCGACGCACCCATCCGGTTCGACCTGGGTTTCGACCTGAGCTCCGCGCACGGGCAGAGCCTGCTCGCCGCGGTGCGCCACCTGAAGGCCGAGCTCGCGCGACCAGGCGGCACGGCCGAGCTCCCCCTCGTCCGGGCGCAACTGGAGTCCTACGTCATCAGCCAGATGCTGCTGGTGATCCCACACGACCACCAGGACCTGCTCGCACCCACCGGCCGAGCGGCAGGCCGCACCCACGTCCGCATCGCGACGGAGTACGCCGACGAGCACGCCGCCGAGCCGATCACCGCACCTGACCTGGCCCGGGCCGCGTGCGTGAGCATGCGCGCGCTGCAGGTGGGATTCCGTGAGGAACTGGGTGTGTCGCCGGGCACGTACATCCGCAACGTGCGCCTGGATCGGGCCCGTCAGGACCTGCTCGCCCGCCCCGAGGGTGTGCCGATCAGCGAGATCGCCCACCGCTGGGGGTTCCACCACCTGGGCCGTTTCGCACAGCATTACCAGCGCAGATTCGGCTTCCTGCCGTCCGACACCATCGTCACCGATGAGACTGCCCAGACCTTGGTCGACCCAGTTCGGTAGGACGGTCAGGCGGTCGAGCCATATATCGAACTCCGCTGGGGTCAGACGACCAAGGCCGGGCGGGAACCAACCACCCCTCCGTTGCATGAAAAGCTGCGCTGACCTGCGCGAACAACGTCAATACGTTCCACGCACCATGCCATACGGATTTCAAGATCGCTCTACAGGCCGCGGACCTGCGGAAGGTGGAGCCGCCTTGGGGAGTCGTACCCCAGACCTACGCATTACGAGAAATCTCTTCCATGGAGGCGCCGCAGGCGTCGGTCGCATCGGTGCAGTTCAGACGCTCGCAAGAGAACACGGCAGGCATCGTCGGACGCAGTTGGAGGCCACGACAGAGGCCATGACCATTCCCCGAGCCGCAGGCTCAGCGGGCCGCATGCGAGGCCAGCACATCGTCCATCACCCGCTCTTCGTGGACGATCAGCCGTGACGCCTCGAAGGCCGTCGCGAGCGCCGCATCCCATGGGGTCGCCGGAGTCACTCCGCCGTCGCGTGGCAGCTCGACCCCGTTCGAGGACGCGACCACGAGCGCCGCACGATAGTCCTTCGCGCTCATGAGAAACGGAGCACAGCCCGATGCAGCCACGCGGGCTGCCATCGCCAGGCCCGCGGTGTCGAAGTCGCCGTGGTAGCGCAGGTCGGCGCCCGACGAGCGCAGACCTGCGATGCACTCGGACGGCGCCGTGGTCGGATTCCCATTCGTGCACATCACCGCGGCAGGAAGGCGGCGCTGAGCCGCGGCCTCGACCAGGCGCGGGTTCTCGACGACGAGCACCCGAGTCCCGTCCGGCACGCGCAGAGGTTCGGCGCGCAAGGCGACGGTCGACAGATGCAAGGGCAGGCCCGCGCCACGCATCGCGCGCGAGGACTGCGCGACGGCGCCCTCCCCGAGCAGCGGCAGTCCCCAGGTCAGGACGGGTGCGGACACCAGGTCGAGAGGCATCCCGGCCCGCTCCCAGACCACTCGCTCGGACTCGGGGCCGTCCCGAGCGATCAGAGCCCTCGTCACGAGGACGGCGATGCGCTCGGAGGAGTCCAGCGCGTGCGCATTGCCGAGGAGCAGCGCTGCAAGCTCGGTGCGACTACGGCCTGTCCCTGCGTGGCGGAGTACCCGCGCGGTATCCATAATCAGCGTCCGGACCTCCTCGGGTGACTGGCGCGCGAACAACCCGTCGGTCCAGGCCGAGTCGCCCCACCCGACCGCCCATGTCGCATCCGGGAAGGCGGCCTCGACCGCGGTGTCGACGGCCGCGCGACGGAGCCGGGTGGCCTCCTGATGAGCAAGTCGTGCTTCCCGACGCCCCGACGGCCGATGGCCGAGGTCGGTCAGCGCACTGACGAGATCGGTCCGGGAGAGCCTCTCGACGGCGGCAGCGAGCTCGGCGAGCGGAACCGAGCGCCGATCCGCGGGGATCGGCCGCTCGAGGAGGACTCCCAGGCGCCGGCGCCCCTCGGCGGGCAAGAGGGGCAGGGCCAGGCGGCCACGCCACTCCAGGCCGTTGCGGTCGAGCGCAGCGCGGACGGCCTCCCACAGCGGCGTCAGCTCCGAGACGGCGAGGAAGTCGGTCACAGCAACATCATCGGCGGATCGTCGTCCTCGTCGTCGACGACCACGGCGGGGGCGAAGCGCGCCGCCGCGGGCTTCGGCCGGACGATCCCGGCGGCGTCGACGGCGACGAGCCCCATCGCCCGGAGGAGCTCCACCGCCTCCTGCCGCAGGGCGGTGGGGTCGGCGACCGCGTCCTTGCGCCAGAACCGTCCGTAGCGCCCGACGAGGTGCCCGACCTCGTCGTCGAGTGCCTTCTGGTCGGCGCCGTCTCGATGGTGGTCCCTGAGCGCGGCGAGGAGGAGCAGGGCGACGTGCGCGGTGGTTCCCGAGCGAGGGAAGACGATGTCACTGAGACCGCCGTCGACGTCGATCGCCGCGAGGCCCTCGGCGCGAGCCTCGATGCGGAGCCCGAACATCTCGTCCAGGAACCGGACCTCCTCGCCGACCCGCCTGCGCAGCTCGGCCCAGTCCTCGGCGCTGACGTCGTCGGCGTAGAGCACCGGGTCCTCCACCAGCCTGCGGCGCAACGCAGCACGCCCACCCGGGTCGGTGCTCCGCTCGATCAGCTCGGCAGCCGACTCGGCGCCGACGAGGGCAGGGGTATGCAGCATGAGCAACCGATCGTTGCGGATCTCCAGCAGGGCGTCCGACCGGCCGTCGGACTCGTAGGCTGCGACGGATCGGTCCAACTCGCGCACCACGCCACGCTCGATGAGCCACCGCAGGGCGGTGACCAGCGTGCGCCGCTCCGCGGACCCTCCGTCGAGGGTGATCCCGGCGTCGGCGGCCGCGGAGCGGAACTGGAGGACGAGGTCACGCAGGCTGATCCGGTCCGGGCCCGCTGCGGTGGCCGCGAGCACCAGGGTGAGCGCCACGTACTCCCGACCGGTGAACGGGCGGCCCGTCCGCGTGCGCAGCGGGCGATCGTGCGGCAGGTGCCCGCTCTTCGTCAGCCGCGCAGTGTCGGCGTCGACGACGAGGCGATAGCCGAGCCGTTGGGTGAACCAGCGGTCGAGCACCTCGGCATGCCGGCGGATGAGCTGGAAGAGTGACGGGTCGGTCTCAGCGGGCCGCCAGGGGTCAGCGAGCAACGCCCGAGCGGCGGCGATGCGCTCGGCGGGCCGATGCGGATCGTCACGCATCGGCGGCCATCACGGCGATCCCGAGCTCGTGCACGACCAGCGTGCCGGCGGGCGTGCTGACCGTAGTGGCCTCGCCCGCTCGGCGTTCGACGATGCACCGCGTCCCGTCGGCCTCCGCCTCGCCTTTCTCCCCGGTCGGGCCCATCGCCGCGACCGCAGGACCGAGGAGCCGCTGCAGCGCGCGCAGTGCCGATGTCGACATCGCCGTGCCGCTCGCGAGGGTGCCGTCCGATGCGGCAGCGGCGAGGAGCTCGGCGCGCGCGGCAGCGGTCGCCTCCTCCTCGGCACGACGCCGGGCCAGGAGGTGCGCGCGCTGCACCGACCGGTCCGCGACCTGCCCGGAGCGGCCACGGTTGGTGGTGTCCCCTCGCTCCCGCAGGCTGACCGGGATGTCCGCGGTCGGCGCTGTCCACCACGAGGTCACCGACGGCACCGGATCGTCCTGGTCTCCGGGCGTACCCCCGAGGTGTCGGCTGCCGAACAGGCCGAACGCCGCTCCGGCGAGCCGATGGAGCTCGTGGGGCCGTTCCCGGGGCGCGGCGTCGAGCCACGAGGCCAGGCGGAGGTAGTCGGCGCGCCGCGACGACCCGGCCACGCCGGAGCGCGACAGCCGGGTGAGGTTTTGTGTCAGGGTCCGGACGGCGTTGACGGCGTCACGGCCGAGGGTCGCCACCCTGCTCGGGACGCCCGGACGCCCCCGGAACCAGTTGCCGAGGTTCTCCCAGTCGGCCGGGGTGCCGCCCTGCCCGGAGCGGACCTGCACGTCCGTGAGACCGGCCTCCGCCACCCGAGCGGCCAGGCCGTCACGCGCCCTCGCGACGACCACGGGGATCAGGGGCTCCAGCTCCGCCAGCAGCCTCCCGATCGGCCGGGCCTTACGCTCCAACGACTCCAACCGCTCGCCGACGTACCCGACAAGCACCTCGGAGAAGAACGCGAACTCCGACTCGTCCAGATCGAAGCGGGCCTGCCATTGGTTGATCGCGGCGAAGAACTGGGTGATCTCGGCGGAGAAGGCGCGGTGTGGGTCGAACACCGCCCGCACCGCGTCGGCCAACGTGGCCGGCGAGGCCGCCCGCACGTCCAGCCGCAGCAGCGCCTCCAGAGCGGCGGCCAAGACGTCCAGCCGGCCGAGCGAGACGTCACGCACGTCGTCGACCTGGGCCAGAACGTTCTCGACGAGCTCGTGCACCTCCTGGCCGACGCGGGTGATGAGGTAGCGGTTGCGGCGCTTGTAGTAGTCGGCGACGGTGCTCACCGCCCCGACCGACGCCGACACCTCCAGGTTGCCCCAGTTCCGCAGGCTCTCCAGGCGCACCGCCACCGTATCCACCGGCAGCTCGATTCCGGTCGCGGCGAGGCGTGCGGCCACGTCCTCCGGGGTGAGCTCGGCAAAGAAGGTCCCGGCGAAGATCCCGAGGATGGAGCGGTAGTCGGGGCTCTCGGTGACGTAGGCGAAGACCTCGGTGCGGCTCATGCCGTCGCCAGCTCCGTACGCTGGCGACCGTCCCAGTGGTAGTGCAGCAGCGCGATGGTGCGCAGGTCCGCGTCTCGCAGGACCTCGGTGATGGCGAGCTCCGGGACGCTCGCGTGGGTGCCGAAGAGCCGCTCGCTCGTCACGATGAAGTCCAGGTCCAGTCCCACGAGCAGGCTGAAGAGGCCCTCGTGGTTGTCCTCGGACACCTTGGCGAACGCGTCGTCCAGCATGATCAGCCGCGGCGCACCGATCCCGTTCGGGTCGTGTGCGGTGGCCGACACGGACGCCGCCGCGGCCATGGGCAGGTAGGTGACGAGCTTCTTCTCCCCCTCCGACAGCCGCGAGCGCCTGCTGAGCAGCTCGTCCGGACGGCCCGGGCGGCGCAGGTAGACCCGCAGCTCGTGCCAGCTGCGGTAGTCGAGAACCCGCCCGATGACGTCCCGGTAGGACGCGTCGGTGTCGGCGGCGCGGGCGTCCTCGACCAGCCCGGACACCGCCACGCGCACGGCGGCGTCCTCCTCGTCGCTGCGCGCGTCGGGATCCTTCGCCATCAGCCGCAGTGCCGTGGCGGTGTCCGGGTCGAGGTCTCCGCGGTGACGCCAGTCCAGTCGGACACCGATCCCTAGGCTCGTGGTCACCGCGCGAAGGATGGTGTTCATGCCCCTGACCAGCTCATCAGCCTCGAAGAGGGCCCGGGCCACCTCCCGCGCCACCCGGCCGTGCAGAAGGTTGCGCAGCGCCTGATCCTGCTGGGCGGTGAGCAGGCCCTGAGACCGGCGGAGGTCGGCCGCGACCTGCTCGGTCGCGGCGAGCAGTACCCGCCGCCCGTAGGGACCGGAGACCTCGATGGCGACGGGCGCGCCGTCGCCGAACCGGCTGGTGCCTGCGTCCCAGCCGGCCCCGAGCGAGTCCCGCACACCGCGGAGCGAGCGGTCCAGCGCGTCCTCGTCGACCGGCCGTTGCGGGTCGGGGACCGCGGCCCGCACCGCTGCCACCAGCTGGGCGGCGCCTTCCACGGTGTCCGGCAGGTCGGGCAGGTCGTCGGTATCGTCCGCGCGGGCTGCGGAGAACAGTCCCGGCACCCGAGTGACCTCGAGCAGAGCTGCCCGCGCGTCTCTGCACCCCTGCTCGGAGCGCTCGACCTCCCCCTCGGCGGACAGGGCCGTACTGCGAGCGGTCGCGGCGGCGCCGATGGCCTGGTTGTGCGCGGCGCGGCGGGCCTTGGTCTCTTCGGCGAGGCCGTCGCGCCGCGCCTTGGCGGCCTCGACCTGCGCCGCGACCCGCTCCGGCTCCTCGCCCAGCGAAGCCTCGGTGGCCGAGAGTGCGGTACGCGCCGCCGTGGCTCGGTCGCGGGCCTCGACGGCGCGGTCCTGCGCGGCTTCGAGTCTCTCGGACTCGGCCTCCCACGCATCGACGGCCGATGTCCAGTCCTCCAAGGACCGCCGAGCCGTGTCGACCCGGTCGGGGAGCCTGCGCAGGACCGCGTCCGTCTCGACGAGCGCGCCCCGGATCTCGTCCAGAGCCTCCGCCTCCAGCCGCAGGCCTGCCTCCGCCGCACCGGTCTCGGCGGTGGCCCATGCGCGCTCGGCCGTGCGTTCGGCCTCGATCGCCAGCGTGCGGTCCCGCGCGGCACGCTCGCCGGCACGTACCGCATCCTGCACCGCGCCTGCGGCGACCGCGGCGGTGTCGTCGACCCGCCGCGCGTCGGGGATCTCGCCACCCAGGCCGCGCAACACACGGCGCCACTCGACCAGAGCATCGTGCACCTGCTGGTGGGCGCGCCGTTCATCGACTGCCACCGCCAGGTCGGCCTCCAGCTCCGCGATACGCCGGAGGCGGGCGGCCGCGCGGGATCCGGCCCCGATGAGCTCCGCGGCGGGCTTCCTGTGGCGCCCGCGCAGCGGGCCCGCGCCGAAGCGACCGTCCTGCGCCACCCACAGCGCAGCCGCGGAGGACGCCCCGAGCCCGATCCTGGTCAGCGCCGCCGCCACCGCCGCCGGGTCCACACCCTCCGGCGGTGCCGCACCGAGGACCTCGGCGAGGTTCGGCTCCACGGCCGGGCCGGGCCCGAGGAGCAGCTCCCCGTCCGCGGCGATCAACTCGCCGTCGGCTCGGATCGTGGCGGTGAGCAGGCCTGCTGCCTCGCAGGCGGCCTCAAGAGCGGCCCGCGCTCCGTCGTCGAGACCGGGGAGGAAGTCGACGACCGAGGCGAACAGGACGGCATCCGGCGGCTCCGCGCCCTGCCATACAGGCCGGGTGAGTGGGAGCTCCCTGGCCTCACGCACCTCCACAAGCTCCCGGTTGAGCGCGGCTACGTCCGCGGTGGCTCGTTCCCGGCGCAGCGACGCCGCGGCCAGCGCCGGCTCCAGCTCAGTCTCCGTCTCGGCGACCGCCGCGGCGGCCCCGGCGAGCCGCAACCGCGCCGACTCGCGCAGCTCGTCACCTCCCGGATCCACGGCCGCGGGGACGGTCAGCCAGCTCGCGCTGCCGGCGGGGTTGGCGGGTGGGATCGCTCGGACGTGCTCGGTCAGCCGCCCCCACCATGCGGCGACCGCGGCTCGATGGTCTGCACCCGCCGCCTCAGCGGTGGCTCGGGACTCCGCGGCCGCAGTACGGGCCTCGTCAGCCATCTGCTCGGCCGCACGCGCCTCGCGCTCCGCCCGGGATGCCGCCTCGGTCTGCTTCTCCGACTCCGCGAGCAGGTCACTAACTCGGGCGACGTCCACTCGTCGGCGCCGCACCGCGTCAGAGACCACGGTGGTCGTCACGTGCGCGAGCGGCTCTGCGTCCGGTTCCGGTCCTTCGACGCCGCCGCGGAGGGTCCGAGTGCGGAGCGCAGGAGCGTCGGGCAGCGGGGCGACCACACCGGCGGCCCGGCCGTGTCGGGCCGCAGCCGCGAGATCGTCGCTCACCATCTTGAGATCACCGTCGACCCGGCCCCGCCGGGACCGCACGAGGTCAACGGCAGCGCGCACTCGGCGCGCTGCCTCGTTGCGAACCTCCTCGACCGTGTCCGCCTCCGACTCGAGGCTTCTCACCTGGTCACGACGGGCGAGGAGCGCGGCGAGCTGCTTGTACGCGTCGGAGTCAAGCAGACCGGCGAGGGTGGAGTCCGCGGTGGCGTGCTCTCGCTCCAACTGCCCCACCTCGTCACGCAGCCGAGCCTCTGTCGCGTCCGCTGCGTCGCTGGCGGCGCGCAGCCTGCCGCGGAGCTGGAGCGCGGAGCGCGCGGTCGTCACCGCCGCGGCTGTGCGCTGGTCCGCCGCACGCAGCACCCGGCGGGCGTAGTGCCGGTAGGTCTCGAGCATGCTGTTCAACGCCCGGTCGGTCTGGGCGAGGGCGCGGACGTTGAGCCGATGGCTCTCCAGGTCCTCCAGGGGCTGAGCGGCGTCGGCGACGGCGTCCTCCGGGACCGGTGGCAGGGCGTCCAGCAGCCTGCGGGGCAGGTCCGCGTCGATCCGGTCGCCGACCCTCGGGTTGCGCACCTGGTGCAGCAGGGCGAAGTAGCCTGACGGGTCTGCCCCGCCGAAGAACCGCCTGGCGATCTCGGCCCGGTACTCCCTGACCTGGCTCTGGGCGAACACAGCCTCGCTCCCCAGCTCGGCCCGCAACGCGTCGACGGCGAGGGGCACGCGGCCGTTGGTCAGCGCGAAGTCGATCCGCGCACGTCGCGGCGTGGAGAACCACCACGTTGTCGCGCGGTCGGTGCTGCGGTTCGCACGGATCCCGCAGCCGACTGTGTGATGGCGCGTACCGCCAGCCACCTCCGGATCGGGCCGGGCGAACTCGATCCACAAATAGCCGGTTCGTTGCGTCTCGTCGTTGTCGGCGAGCATCCAGGACTTCAGCACCCCGGTCTGCTCGCCCGCGGCGTCGATCCGCCGGGTGTCCGCCTCCAGCAGGAAGGGCAGCAGCATGTTCATCGCTGTCGACTTGCCCGACCCGTTCACCCCGCGCAGCAGCAGCCGGCCACCGGCGAAGTGCAGGGTCTCGTCCTCGTACTGATAGACGTTGAGGATCCCGGCACGGGAGGGACGCCAGCGAGCGTCGGCCACCACCGTCATCCAGACCTCCTGAGATCCTGCGCAGAGAGCGTGACACACAGCACCGACAGTCACGCCCTTCAGCTCACGCACCGCAGCAGTCGAAACCCCCACGGATCGGCGCCCGCGCCTGTCAGTTGTAGATTACGCAGACCAGAAACTTCAAGTGTGTGAGCGGGTGTCCGACTGTGTTGCCCTTTCATCCCGAGCCTGACCTCGTCGACGCCCGTTCCACACTCCGGCACGCCGTGGACGCGGTCCTCGCGAAGCTCCGGACCGGAGTACTGCCCGACGACGCCGAGCTCGAGCATGTCGACATCAAGGAAGAAGCCGGACGGCGTGGCAGCGGAGGGGCACTTCTGGCAGGTCAAGCGCAGAACACCGCCGCCGCCGCGCAACTCGCAGACGAAGTCGCCTGCTTCGCCAACACCCCGGGCGGCGGAGCATTGATCGTCGGCATCGAGAACAAGACCGGCGACCTGCTCGGAACCGCGCTGGACCGGGACTGGCTCCGACACGGCATCTACACCCGTGTCGACCTCGCCCCGGACGTCGAGGAACGCGAGGTCAGCGGAGTCCGTCTCCTCATCCTGTACGTCGCATCAGCCCACGAGCCCATCGAGGACACCAGCGGTCGGATCCGCTGGCGGGTGGGAGCCAACTGTGTCCCGGTAGACCGCTCGGAGTGGTGGCTGCATCGCCACAACCAGGCCGGGCACGACAGCATGGCCGCCGTCACGAGTCGCACCGTCGTCGACGTGAGTGACGGCGCGATCGTGGCGGCTCGCCGCTACCTTCGCGACGCCGGTTTCGAACACCATGCCAGCGAGCCCGTCGCCGATCTCTTGAGACGACTGGGTGTCCTCCATCCCGACGGACACCTGACCCAAGCGGGCGCTCTCCTGTTCTGCCCTGCTGACCGCACCTACCTCTCGGTGACGGCCATCGACGTAGAGGGCGGAGACGTGCTCCTTCGCCCCCCGGACCTCACGGGCTTGAGCGTTCTGGAGCAGTTGTCAGCAGTGGAGGACCGCCTGAACTCGCTCAATACAGAGGTCACCCTCCAGGGCGGCTTCGCGGAGTCGACCGTCCGCCGGCTACCACCCCGGGCGGTCCGCGAGGCCGTTCTCAACGGCCTGGTGCACCGTGACTGGTTGTCGTCCGACCCGGTGACGATCACGTGGATCGACGCCGACTCGGCCCTGCAGGTCATCAGTCCTGGCGGCTTCACGGGCGGCATCACGGCCGCTACCGTCCTCGCCCAGCGCTACGCCCGCCACCCTGCACTCGCCGACCTCTTCAGAGCACTCAACCTGGTCGAGAAGCAAGGCATGGGCGTCGACCGCATGTACCGGGAGATGGTCGCGCTCGGCCACCGACCGCCCGTCATCGTCGAAGAAGACGGGCCGCGGGTCAGGACGCGGCTCGTCGGCGGCCGCCCCGTCGTCCCGGTCATGGCCCTCACCGACCGCATCGAGCCTGCCGTCCGACGACGCGACGTCCGAGTCGCTCTCATCGTCGACCACCTTCTCCGCCAGCCGTTCGCCACCCCTGACCTCATCGCCGACCTCCTTCAGCGCACACCGCAGGAAGCGGCGGAAGCCCTCGACACCGCGACCACCGAATGCCGCGTCGGGTCTTCACCACTTCTCACACGGTTCAAGGACGTCTGGACCCTGTCCCCAGCCGCGATTCGGGTCGTCGAGAGCGCTGCACCCGCTGCCGACCGCCGGGCCCGTGGAATCCTGACATATCGACGCCCAGACGACCCCGGAATGGTCGCCCGCTTCTGGCTGGCCGCCCATTCCCGGATCACATCCGGCGACTACGCAACGCTCACCGGCCTCACCCAGACCGGCTCGCTGAACCACCTCGACCGTCTCGTTGCCGACGGAGTCCTCGTCCGAGGCGACGGCAAGGGACGGAACGCGCATTTCCTGGCCGCATGGCCGTAGACGCGAGACACCTGGATCCGGGGGCGCAGACCGGACATGCCGGTGCTGCCGGACGAGCCCATGCCGAGCTACGCACCCGGGAGGCCACGAAGCCGTCGGGGCAGGAATCGACAGGTCGCCAACCTGCAGATATGGAGCCGCCTTGGGGAGTCGAACCCCAGACCTACGCATTACGAGTGCGTCGCTCTAACCGACTGAGCTAAGGCGGCGTGTTGCGTCGTCAGTCTACCGACCCCTCCCTCCGCCCCCACAGGCCCCCGCCGCTCACCCCCGACCTGCGGGAAGGGCGACGAAGGCGGCGGTGTCGTAGTAGGTGCGGAGGCCGGAGATGCGGTCGCCGGCGAGCGTCAGGAAGGTGGAGCCGGCGTAGTCGATCGGGGTGCCGTCGGCCAGCGAGCCGCGGCTCTCCCACTCCAACGCCGCACCGGCGGGGTCGGTGCTCTCGACGGCGTTGCGGAAGGCGGTCCGCACCTCACCGAACCGGGCCCGGTACCGCGCCCAGAACGCGCGGGCGTCGGCGACGCCGCCGCGGCCGTCGAGGCGGTGCAGGACGGCGTCGTCGGTGAACAGCCCCGCGAGCGGGTCGACGTCGCCGTCCTGCTCGAACCGGCGCAGCTCGGCGACGAAGCGGCGGACGGTGGCGTCGGCGATGTGGTTGTCCTCGAACTGCTCGAAGTCCATCGGGGCCGCGTACCCGGGCGGGCGGACGTCAACCCCGATGCAGGGAGAGCAGCATGTTCTCGACGGCGATCTCGGGTTTCACGTTGGCGTTCAACGCCTCACGGCACGCGAGGACGGCCTCGAGGCGGCGCAGCGTCGACTCCGGCGTCCACTCCCCGGCGGCACGCCGGATGTCGGCGAGACGGTCGGGGTTGGTCAGGGGGACCTGGGCGCCGCTGCGGGTGACGAGGACGTCGCGGAAGAAGCCGGCGAGGTCGATGATCGCGCGGTCGAGGGCGTCGCGCTGGTTGCGGGTGGTGCGCGACTTCTGGCGCTTCTCCAACTCCCGCTCGGCGGCCTTCGCGCTGCGCGCGGCGGCCGCGACGCCCTTGCCGACGCCTCCCGCGCCCATCGCGACGGCGAGCTCCTCGCGTTCCGCGGCGTCCCGGCCCTCGGCGATCTCCGTGGCCTCGGCCTTCGCCGCGGCGACGAGCTTGCCCGCATGGGCGAAGGCGTCGCCGATGCCGCGGATCTTCATCGGCAGGTCGAGGGCCTCGGCGCGGCGACGGCGGGCCTCCTCGTCGCGGGCCAGCCACCGCGCACGCCCGACGTGCCCGCCCGAGACCGACGCGGCCCAGGTCGCGGTCTCGGGGTCGAGACCGTCGCGCGTCGCGAGGACCTCGGCGATCGCCTCGGCCGACGGCGTGCGCAGCGGGACGGGACGGCAGCGGGACCGGATCGTGATCGGGACGTCCTCGGGATGATCCGATGGCGCGCAGAGCAGGAACACCGTGTCGGGGGCGGGCTCCTCGACGGCCTTGAGCAGCGCGTTCGCGGCGCGCTCACCGAGCCGGTCGGCGTCCTGGATGATCAGGATCTGCCGTCGCCCGGTGCTGGGGCGGCGGGCGGCGAGCTGGACGAGGCGTCGCATCTCCGCGACGGAGATCGAGAGTCCCTCGGGGACGACCTCACGGACGTCGGCGTGCGTCCCGGCCAGGACGGTCCGGCATGAATTGCACTCCCCGCACCCGCCCTGCGGACACTGCAGGGCGGCGGCGAAGGCGCGCGCGGCAGTCGAACGGCCCGAGCCGGGCGGGCCGGTGAACAGCCACGCGTGGGTCATCGAGGACGGGTCGGCGACGGCCGCGGAGAGCTCGGCGACCGCGGCGGGCTGGCCGACGACGTCGCGCCAGACGGTCATGACGCCGCCGCGTCGTCGTCCCGGGTCGCCGCGAGGGGACGACCGGCCAACGGCTCGGTCGGCGCCTGCCCGGCCGATGCGCCGTCGGCGCTCATCCGCTCCGTGCTCGTCGCCTCGGGATCGACGTGCCCGGGGTCCATCCGCCCGGAGCCCATCCGCCCGGGGCCCGTCGTCTCGGGGCCGTCGCGCTCGGGGCCCGTCGGCTCGGGGCCGCTGCGCTCGGGCCTCATCCGCTCCGTCGACCCGTCCGCGCGGGTCTTCTGCAGCGGCACCGTCGGACCGCCGGAGGCAGGTGGGCGCAGCAGGGGTCGCAGGCCGTCGAGCACTCGCGCCGCGACGTCGTCGGGCGTCCCGTCGGCATCGACGACGACGTAGTGGTGCGGCTCGGCCGCGGCCATCCGGGTGAGCAGCCGCTGCACCCGGACGTGTTCCTCGCCCGCGACGCCGGCGGGGGCCGCGGTGCTGCTCGGCGCGCGGTCGAGCAGGACGGAGACGTCGGGCCGCAACCGCCCGGTCGCCCAGGAGACGAGGTTCTCGAGGTCGCCGGCATCGAGGACGGCGTCGTCGCGCTCGGACTCGACGCCGTACTGGGCGAGCGGGCTCGCGAGGAACCGGTCCATGACGACGACCGAGCCCCCGGCCAACGCGGGCCGCACGAACCGCTCGATCGTGTCGGCACGCACGGCCGCGACGGCCAGCGCCTTGGCCCGGACGCCGGAGTGCTGCGACTCGGCCTCGGCGGTGCGGACACTGTCGTCACCGGGTTCCACGACGTCGTAGCCCTCGGACCGCAACGTCGCGACCAGGCGCCCGGCCTGCTCGGCGGTCTCGGCGGGCGTCGCGCCCTCGACGGCGACGAGCACGCCGGAGCCGACGCGCCGGTCGCCGCGGCGCAGCGCCGCCAGGAGGTCGGGCAGGAGCGGTTCGGTGCGCCGATCGTCCATCTGCCGGTACGCGAGCATGCCGACGACGGCCGCGACGAGCCCGCCCGCGAACATCACCGTCCGGGTGCCGTCGATCACGAAGGGGTAGCCGAAGAGGTCGATGCGCCGCGCGCTGACGAGCCCGACCAGCACCGGGACCAGCGACATCGAGCCCAGCAGGACCACCCGCACGAGCGACTGCACGAACGCGACGACGCGGCCGCGGACCTCGTCGGCGACCTGCGAGCCGATGATCGTCAGGCCGGTGAGGAACGCGATGCCCGCGAAGCCGCCGACGAGCGCCACGGTCACGATCGCGACGAGCAGGTGCGGCGACAACGCCACCAGCACGAGCGCGACGCCCGCGGCGACGATCGCGGCGCCGAACAGCCGGTTGTGCGGCAGGCGCCGGGCCAGCCGCGGCGCGGTGCCCATGCCGCCCGCGAGCCCCACGAAGATCGCGACGAACAGCACGCTGTACGCGGCGTCGCCACCTCCGAGGCTCGAGGAGTACAGCTTCGCCGACGCGATGACCGCACCACCCGCGGCGAAGGCGCCGATGATGCCGATGACGAGCCCGCGGATCAGCGGCGTGCTGCCGACGAACGCGAACCCGCCGCGCAGCAGCGAGAACAGGCCCGGCGGGCTCTCGCCCTGCCGTTGGGCGGTCCGGCCGGAGATCTCCTTGATGCGGAACCACACGGTCGTCGCCGTCAGCAGGTAGGCGCAGCCGTTGATGACGAGCGCGACGTAGACGGTGGTCAGCGGGGAGTGGGAGTCGAACAACGAGCCGGCGCTCGAGATCACCGAGAACAGGCCTGCCGCCGTGATCACCGCGACGCCGTAGGTCATGACGAGCGCGAGCTGGTTGGCCGTCTCGACCTGGTCGGGCCGCCGCAGCAGGTTCGGGACCGACGCGTCCTTGGACGGGATCCAGAACAGCGAGCAGATCTCGATCAGGAAGGTCGCGGCGAACAGCCACGGCAGCGAGCCGATGAGCGGGATCGACACGAACAGGCAGAACCGCAGGACGTCGCAGACGACCATGACGTGCCTGCGGTCGAAACGGTCGGCCAGCGCGCCGGCCAGCGGACCGAGGATCAGCGCGGGGAACAGCTTCGTGGCGACGACGCCGCCCAGCGCGAAGCTCTGCGCCTGGTAGCCGGTCGTCAGCTGGGTCGCGAGCGAGGTCAGCGCCAGCAGCGAGAGCCAGTCGCCCGTCGAGGAGACGGCGGTGACCAGCCACAGTCTGCGGAAGGCAGGGATCGACAGGACGGCCCGGACACGGTGCGACGTCGGGGCCGACAGCGCCGGGTCACCGACCGGGGTGGCCTCGGAAGCGATCGCTCCTCACCTCCTCGGCGGGGTCCGGCCGGCTGCCGGGACCTGTACCGGCATCGGCGAGAGAGAACCGGTCATCGGTTCACGAGGGTAGACGGAACCGGACACCGCGCGTCGGGACGGTCGGGGAACACGGGCCCGCGAGCCGTTCGACGGCCGCTCGCCGCCTGCAATCACGGGTTGAGCAGCGACACGATGAGCTGCACCAGGATCACGGTGAAGACGGCGACGAAGAACAGCGTGAAGAGCCGCGACCCGAGCCTGCTGCGGGTGTGCCGGGACAGCCCCAGGATGCTGGGTTCCGGCTCGACCGGTGGCCGGTGCGGCGGGCGAACGGCCCGGGCGGGCGGCGGCGGGGGCAGCCTCGGCGGGCCGGGGGCCGGCACCGCCGGCCGCGGCGCCGGCACCGCGGGCTCGTGCGCTGCGTGATCGCGCGCAGCCGGGTCGTCGGCGGCGGGGTGGTGGGCGGGGTGGTGGGCGGACCCGTCGCGCATTGCGGGGTCCTGCGCGGCGGCCTCGAGCGTGGCGCCCGGGTCCGGAGCCGTCGTCGGTTGGTGGGGGGCGACGGCAGCGCCCCGGGTGGCGCGGTCCTGGTCGGCGTGTCGCGACGTCCGGCCGGGTCGGTCGACCGTCCCGGGCGCGGGCGCGGCGGGAGGCCCCGCGACGGTGCCCGGTTCCGGACGCGGCTCCACCACGGCGGCCGAGGCCGAACCCGACGCCGGGCGAGCCGTCGGCGGCGGTGTCGCCGGCACATCTGGGCGCACCGCTTCCGCGGAGCCGACCGCCGCCGCACGCGCCGCGGCGGCCCGCTGCGCCACCAGCCAGGCGACGGTCCCCGCTGCGGGCGGGGGCGTGTCGTCGTACGTCGCGAGATCGACGTCGCCGCCCGCGAGCCCGGTCACGCGGCCGCCGCCGTCGACCGTCGGGAGCTCCAGCGGCGGGAGCTCGAAACCGGGCAGGCCGGTCGCAGGCTCCGCGAGCGCGGGGTCGGCGGTTCCGTCGGGCTCCCATAGTGGATCGACCGGCCCCCGCCCCATACACGGGATGCTAGGTCGAGGCGATCGTCCGGTCGATCCGTGGAAGCGGCGCGTCGCGCGCGTCAGCCGCCCGGCCGGCCCCCCTCGCCTCCGCCGTCGTCGGGCGGGGCCGGGGGCGTGGTCGTCTCGTCGCCAGGAGCCGGCGGCGCCTCGGGGACGGTGCCGCTGGAGATCTGCAGGATGATCGTCTCGCCGGGCAGCGCGGTGCCGCGGGGGCTCTGTCCGACGACGGTGCCCCTGGGCGCGTTGTTGTCGACGGTCCGCACGGACACCCGCCAGTTGGCCCGCTGCAGGACCGAGGTCGCGTCGGCCTGCCCGCGCCCGATGACGTCGGGCACGCGGGTCTCGGCACCACCGGTGAGGAAGCGGTCGGCGGTGGGCGGCAGCGGCAGCACCGGCTGGCCCTCGAGGATCGGCGTCACCGCGCCGAACCACGTCTCGGCCGGCGTCTTGCCCCCGAAGATGTTGCCGCTGCGGCAGGCGAAGGGCGCGCCGGCACCGTCGCACAACGGCTTGGGCGCGTTGGAGTTGTCGAACGTGATGACCGCGCCGGCCAGCTGCGGGACCGCGCCGACGAACGCCGCGGACTTGTGCTGCTGCGTCGTCCCCGTCTTGCCGAGCATCGGGCGGTTCCAGCCGACCTGCCGCGCGGCACCGGCGGCGGTGCCGATCAGGTCGTCCTTGCTCAGGGCGTTGACCAGCGTGTTCGCCAGCTCGGGCTCGACGGCCTGCTCGCAGGGAGCCTCGATGACCGGCACGGGCCGGCCGGCGGCGTCGGTCACCGACTCGATCGGGGTGGGGGGGCACCACTTGCCGGCGCTGTAGAGCGTCGCGCCGACGTTGGCCAGCTCGAGCACGCTCGTCGGCGTGACACCGAGGGTGAACGACGCCAGCTTCTGCGCCTTGGTGACCTCCGCGATCGAGCGGTCGGTCCGGCGGCGCGTGTTGGGGTCGACGAAAGGCGTCGTGGCCAGCGACTTCATCCCCAGCCGCACCGACATGTCGACGACGTCGGGCACCCCGGTGAACTCCTCCAGCTTCACGAACGCGGTGTTCGGCGAGGTGGCCAGCGCGTCGGTCAGCGTCATGCGGTCGGGGTAGTTGCCGGCGTTGGCGACGGGGACCGGGCGGCCGTTGCCGTCGATGTAGATCGGGGAGGCGTACCCGCTCGGCGGCACGGCGAGCGTGTAGTTGATACCGAGGCCCTTCTCCAGCGCCGTGGCCGCCGTGAAGATCTTGTACACCGAGCCCGCGCCGAGGTTGACCGGCTGGTACGGCAGGCCGTAGCTGGTCTGCTGCTTGCTGGCGTCGAGGCCGAACGTGCGGCTCGAGCCCATCGCGAGGACGCGGTGCTTGTCCTGGCCGGGCTGCACGAGCGACATCACGTTGGCGACGTTGGGCTGCGTCGGCGGGACCTCGGCGTCGAGCGAGGCCTTCATCTTCTGCAGCATCCCGCGGTCCAGCGTGGAGCGGATCGTGTAGCCGCCGCGGGTGAGCTGGTCGACCGGGAAGCCCGCCTCGCTGAGGTACTCGACCACGTACTTGCAGAAGTAGCCGGCGTCGCCCGCGCCGATACAGCCGTTGGGCTGCACGTTGAGCGGCGACACGACGCCGAGTGGGCTGGCCACCGCCTCGCGGGCCTGGGCGTCGTCGATCATGCCCTGTTCCCGCATCTGCGTGATCACCAGGTTGCGACGGTCGAGCGCCGCCTGCGGGTTGGCCACCGGGTCGAAGGCCGTGGTGCTGCGGACCATTCCCGCCAGCAGGGCGGCCTGCGCGACGGTGAGCTTGTCGGCCGTCGTGCCGAAGTACGTGCGCGCCGCCGACGCGATGCCGTAGGCCCCGTTGCCCCAGAACACGATGTTGAGGTAGCGGGTGAGGATGTCCTCCTTGGAGAGACTGCGCTCCATCTGCAGCGCGATCCGCGCCTCCTTGAGCTTGCGGGCGGGCGTCTGCTCGGTCGCCTTCAACCGCTCGCTGTCGGTCTTCGCCTCGACGTAGAGCATGTAGTTCTTGACGTACTGCTGGGTGAGCGTGGAGGCGCCCTGCACGACGTCGCCCGACGCCGAGTTGGCGATGACCGCACGCATCGTGCCCTGCCAGTCGACGCCCTGGTGCTGGTAGAAGCGCCGGTCCTCGATCGCGACGATCGCGGCCTTCATCGCCGGCGAGATCTGGTCGGCCGTGACGGCCTGCCGGTTCTGGTCGAACAGGTAGGCCACGGGCTCACCCGCGGAGTCGAGGATCGTCGTCCGCAGCGGGAGGGCGCCGTCGAGCAGGTCGGTCGAGGAGTTGTTGACGCCGTCGCCCGCGTCGTTCGACAGCAGGCCCACGCCCGCGGCGAACGGGAAGGCCATGCCTGCGGCGACGACACCGGCCAGCAGACACAGTCCGAGCAGCATGCCGATCGGCCGGCGGACGTGGGGAGGCAACCTCACGGGGCACCACAGTACGCGGACAGAGGTGACAGTCCCGTCAGGCGACGCAGGCGGGAAGTTGAGTAGAACTACTCTCTATACGGCGGAACCGAACCATCCGACGATTCGTCTCAGCGAGGTCGCGCAGGGCGCGCGGCGACGGACCGGACGGAAATCGGGGGCTCGGGGCCATGACCACGACGGCGCGCAGGACGAAGACCAGCACCTGGAACTGGCGGGTCGCCGCTCGCTGCCGCACCTCCGACGGCGACGGTCTCTTCGTCACCGGTGCCGCGCAGCGCGAGGCGCGCGGCTTCTGCTTCGCCTGCCCCGTGCGCACCGAGTGCCTCGCGCACGCGCTCGACGAGCGGATCGAGTTCGGTGTCTGGGGCGGGATGACCGAGCGGGAGCGACGGGCCCTGCTGCGCAGCCGGCCCGACGTCGCGTCGTGGGCCGAGCTGTTGGGGGAGGCGCGGACCGCGCACTACACGGCCGAGGTCACCGCCGCCCGAGCTGCCGCGGCGACCGCGATGGAGAAGTCGGCCTGAGACCCGCGCCGTCGCACAGTGGGGACGGCGGCGCGCCCGTACCGGCCCCGGCGTCCATCGGGGTGTGCCGTTCCTGGGGAGGGCGGCGCGTCGGACGTCGGGGTCGGTCGTGGGTGATCGGGCGGCGCTGCTCGGCGCGGTTGGCGTCCGTCATGTCCCGCCGACGGCGATCACCCCTCGCGAGCCGCGTGCGACGACCGCGTCCCGCTAACGGCGATCACCGCGGCGGACGGGCGGGGGACGCCGGTGTGTCGCTGCATGACGGCTGCCGTCCGGCGCCGGGCCCTCCGGCTGCATTCGTCGGTCATCGAAACGAGTCACAGGGAGCCATGTCTGACACCCTGGCGATGTGACACAGTCAGACGAAGCCAGCCCCAGTATCGAGGTGTGTCCGTCAACAATCAGGGGAGGGTGACGATTCCGGCGCAGGTGCGCAGGGCCGCGGGGATCGAGCCCGGCGACTCCGTTCTCATCCACGTCGAGGACGGACGGGTCGTGATCGAGACCCGCGCACAGCTGGCCGCGCGGATCCGTCGCGAGGTGGCGGCGGCCTGGGAGGGCACCGGCTCGGTGGTCGACGAGCTCGCGGCCGAGCGGCGGGCCGAGGCGCGGGCCGAGGCCGGCGGGATCACCGCAGCCGACGAGCAGCCCGACGCCGACGACGCGACCGGCGGTGCCGACGACGACCCGGACCCGGAGCGATGAGCGAACCTCCTGCCGACGCGCCGGCCGACCGCATGGTGCTCGACGCCTCGGCGCTGCTGGCATGGCTGCGCGCCGAACCGGGCGCCGACGTCGTCGAGCCCCACCTCGCCGGCGCGGCGATCAGCACGGTGAGCTGGTCGGAGGTCGGGCAGAAACTTGCCCAACACGGTGTCGACGCCGCACGCACCCTGCACCAGGTCCGGGTCCTCGGCGTGATCGTCGAGCCGTTCACCCTCGACGACGCGGCGACCGCGGCCGCGTTCTGGGAACCCGGCCGCGAGGCCGGCCTGTCGCTGGGCGACCGCTGCTGCCTCGCGCTGGCCGCGCGGCTCGACCGACCCGCGCTGACCGCGGACGCGGCATGGACCAGGATCGGCGACATCGCGGCGTTCGGCGTCCCGATCCACCTCATCCGGTAGCCGCCGGGCGGGTCCGTGGCGATGGCCGAGACGGACTCGTCGGGACGCCGGGCCGGCTATTGCCGGCACCGGTCGCACCAGTCCCCGGCGCCAGCAGGACCGGGGTGGACCCAGCCGGATCCAGGTGCGGTTCTCGCGCGGGGAAGGTCCGGCGCCACTGCGCGGCCCGGCGTGCACAGGCCACAGCGGCAACCGGATGATCGCCAGGCACGGGCCATCACCGCAATGCACTGCGCTCATGTCCCGCAGTCCGCGATCACCACCCTCGCGCGATCCAGCCGCGGACGACCAGACGACCCAGAAGGCCCACCAGCGCGACTCGGAACGCGCACGTCCCGAGAGCCGGCGATCACCCGGGGCCTTGGCGACAGCGCGCCTGACGTCCACGAGGTCGTGGCCGGGTCGGGCGCGACGTCCCGGGAAGGTCGTCGGCGTCCGGATCGCCTCGCAGGGCGACGGTCGGCGACAGGGTGCCGCCATCGGTCCTGCTCCGAGCACGCATCGGCATCGCCGGCCACGACGACGTCAGGCCGAACCTTCGTGTGCGCGAGGTCGATTCGGCGGAGTCCGATCCGAGCCGGTCGTCGAACCCGTCCCTGGTCTCGAGCACGACGGTGTCGCCCGGATCGGTCGTGCCCGGCACCGGGATCGAGGGCGAGGTGCATGGCGCGATCGATCCCGATGTGGTGCGCGGGCCAGGTGCGAGGACTCCCCCTTCGGGCGGGACGTCTCGGGTCAGAGCACAGCGACGATGTCGACCGGGCGGATGTCGGGGTCGGTCGCGAGCAGGTCCGGCCCGACGTTGGCCAGAGCCTTCGGGATTTCGCCGTTGATGTGGGCCTGTCGGGCATCCTCGATCTCGAACGTGTCGAAGATGCCGAAGGTGTTCTCGTCGATGTGGAAGGCGTACCAGGTGACGGTCCCTTCCTCGGCCTCTGCGATGGCTCGGCCGCTCTCCAGGAAGGCAGCGAGCTCATCCGCCTTACCCGCCTTGGCCTCGAGACGAGCGAGCAGACCGATTCGGACGGTCATGGGTTCTCCTTGCGATAGGGGGATCGGGGAGCAGACCTGTGTGCTCCCGTCCGTCACGGCGCTGTGAGCGGCCCGGCGCAATCCGCGCGAAGCGGACGTGAGTCCATGGCCGAGCGGACGAGCCCCACCGGGCACCGGGTGAGGCAGCCAGTTTCTAGCACCGCTCGTTCTGGAGCGCTAGCTCCAGAACGAGTGATCGTCTCGGTGGGCACTGGCCGGATGCCGCTTCCGCTACGACACCTGGCCGGCGGGCTCCGCGCGCCTTCGACACGGACGCCGCCGGACCGGGAGTGGTGCGATCGGGTGTGATCCGACGGGACCTGCTCCGGCAGGGCACCACAGCCGCTGATCACCGAGACCGGGGCTTCGCCGCACCACTCGACGCCCATGGCGCGATTCCCGATCGGCTCCCGGATGCACGGCGCGACAGCACATGCACGCTCCGTGCCCGGGCTCGCCGGCCCAGGCCGACGTTCCGTCCGCACCGGGGTTCCGCCTCCCGGCCGACGGCTCCCGGCACCGGGCCGGGCTGCGGGTCAGCGGGCTTCGCGGAGCAGGGCGGGGACCACCGGCTCGTCCTCGACCGTCGCGAGGCGGGCGCCGATCTCGCGCAGGCCGTCGAGGTCGGAGACGTCGGCGCTGACGGCGGGGACCCGGGTCACGGCGACCGTCGGGTGCGCCCCGGCGAACCGGGCGAGCAGCCGGTCCTCGCGGTCGGCCAGGTCGACACGGTCGGCGTGCAGCCGCAGTACGGCGGCGGCGAGCCTGCCGCCCTGGCCGGTGGCCGACTCCGCGGCGGCGCGCGCCTTCGCGGCCGAGAGCGGCGCCAGGACGGGGTGGGTCCGGTTCAGGACCAGCCCGGCCAGGGGCATCTCCTCGGCGGAGAGCCGGTCGACGAAGTAGGCCGCCTCGCGCAGGGCGTCGGGCTCGGGCGTCGCGACGACGACGAACGCCGTACCGGGCGAACGCAGCAGCGCGTAGGTGGCGGTGGCCCGCTCGCGGAACCCGCCGAACATCGTGTCGAAGGCCTGCACGAACGCCGAGGCGTCGGCGAGGAGCTGGCCGCCGAGGATCGTCGAGACCGCCTTGGCGAAGAGCCCGAACCCCGCGCCGACGATCTTGCGGATGCCCCGGCCGCCCGCGCGCGCGGGCGAGGAGAGCAGCCGGATCATGCGACCGTCGAGGAAGTTCGACATCCGTTGCGGCGCATCGAGGAAGTCGAGCGCGGACCGCGACGGCGGGGTGTCGACCACGATGAGGTCCCACGTGTCGGTCGCGGCGAGCTGGCCGAGCTTCTCCATGGCCATGTACTCCTGCGTTCCGGAGAACGACGAGGAGACGGTCTGGTAGAAGGGGTTGGCGATGATCTTCTCGGCGCGGTCGGGGTCGGCGTGGGCGTGGACCATCTCGTCGAAGGTCCGGCGCATGTCCAGCATCATCGCGTGCAGCTCGCCCGCGTGCGGCCCGTCGACGGCGCCGACACGGCTCGGCTCGTTGGACAGCTCGGAGAGCCCGAGGGCCTGGGCCAGCCGTTTCGCGGGGTCGATCGTCAGCACGACGACGCTGCGGCCGCGCTCGGCGGCACGCAGCGCGAGCGCGGCGGAGGTCGTCGTCTTGCCGACGCCACCCGCGCCGCAGCACACGACGATGCGGGTGTCCCGGTCGTCGATCAGGGCGTCGACGTCGAGGGGGTCGGTGCGCCGCTCGCGGGGGGTCACGCGACGACCTCGTCGGCACGGCGGGCACCCACGCCCTGCTCGGCCAGCGCGTCGGCCAGGTCGTAGAGCGACCCGAGATCGATCCCGCCGAGCACCTGGGGCAGCTCCAGCCGGCCCAGCCGGGGGCCGGTGGCGGCGTCGAGGCGGGCCATCGCCGCGTTCTCCGCGGCGACGCGGACGGCGTGCTCCACGGTCTCGGCGACCAGCCCGTCGACCACGTCGGCGGGCAGGTCGAGGCCCGCGGCGACGAGACCGCTGCGGACGCGCCCGGCGTCGACGCGCCCGTCGGCGGCGGGGGCGACGGACCGGTCGGGCAACCACTGCTCCCGCACCTTGTTGACGATCACCGCACCGGTGCGCAGATCGGCGGCGGCGAGCTCGTCGGCCGCCTCGAGCGTCTCGGTCACCGGCAGCTCCTCGAGGAGGGTGACGAGGTGCACCGCGGTCTGCGGGGAGTGCAGCAACCGGACCACCCCCTCGGCCTGCTTGTGGATCGGCCCGGCCTTGGCCAGGTCGGCCATCGCCTTGGTGACGTCGAGGAAGTTGACCAGCCGCCCGGTGGGCGGGGCGTCGAGGACGACCGCGTCGTACACGCGCCGCCCGTCGCGCACGCGGGAGACGCACTCCTTGACCTTGCCGGTGAGCAGGACGTCGCGCAGGCCGGGGGCGAGGGTCGTCGCGAACTCGATGGCGCCCATGCGCCGCAACGTCCGCCCGGCGACGCCCAGCCGGTAGAACATCTCGAAGTACTCGAGCAGGGCGGCCTCGACGTCGACGGCGAGCGCCCGCACCTCGCCGCCACCGGGAGCGACGGCGATCTTGCGCTCCTCGTAGGGCAGCGGGGCGGTGTCGAAGACCTGGGCGATGCCCTGCCTGCCCTCGACCTCGATGAGCAAGGTGCGCCTGCCGCCCTCGGCCAGCGCGAGCGCCAGCGCGGCGGCGACGGTGGTCTTGCCGGTGCCGCCCTTGCCCGACACGACGTGCAGGCGCACGTCGGACATGGCGGCGGGCCAACCGGAAGTCATCACGCGGTCCAGGGTACGGAGCGTCCCCGGGCGTTCGCCTGGTGAGCGGCCCCACGTCCGTCCGGTCGAGCCGCCGTCGGACACGCGCAGTAGCGGAACTAGAGTCCCGGGCCATGAGTGCGCCCGGAACCACCCGGTGGGAGTACCTCACCGCTCCCCTCCTGATCCACAACACCAAGGCGATCCTCGACAACTTCGGCCGCGACGGCTGGGAGCTCGTCACGGTGACCGCGACGGGTCAGCCGGGCGCGGAGCAGCTGGTCGCCTACTTCAAGCGGCCGGCGCAGGGCTGAGCCGTGGCCCCCTCCGACACGTTGCGTGAGCTCGGGATCACGCTCCCCTCCGTGCCGAAGCCGGCCGGTTCCTACATCCCGGCGCGCCGGTCGGGGTCGCTGGTCTACACGGCCGGCCAGGTGCCGATCGTCGACGGCGCCGTCGTCGCCCAGGGCAAGGTGGGCGCCGAGGTGACCACCGAGCAGGCCTACGACCTGGCGAGGATCTGCGCGCTCAACGCCATCGCCGCGGTCGACGGGCTCGTCGGGATCGACGCGATCACCGGCATCGTCAAGGTGGTCGGCTTCGTCGCCTCCGCGCCGGGCTACAACGACCAGCCGAAGGTCGTGAACGGCGCGTCCGATCTGCTCGGACAGCTGTTCGGCGAGGCCGGGCTGCACGCCCGCTCCGCCGTCGGGGTGGCCGAGCTGCCGCTGAACGTGCCGGTCGAGGTCGAGCTCGTCGTCGAGGTGGCCTGACCGTGGCCCGGGCAGCCGTCGACGCCTGCCACGAGCTGCTGCTCCTGCTCGCCGGCCGGCTGCCCGACGACGTCGCCTGGCGGCTGCGCGACTGGCTCGCCGACGACACCGACGGTGGCCGGGCGGCCGTTGCCGCGACGTTGCCGCGGGCGCTGTTGCGCAACCGCGTCGGCATCACCGACCACGAGCGCTCGCTGTTGCTCACGACGATCGGCGACGACGGTGCCGTTCGGCGCACGGTCGGTGCGATCCTGCCGGTCGGCGCACCCGAGCGGCCCGCCTTCGAGTTCCGCGCGGCCCCCGACCGGTGGGACGCCGCGCAGCTCGCCGTGCTCGCCGTCGCTCGCGGGACGTCCGGCGTGCGCGAGGTCCTGCGCAGCGTGCGCAGCGGACCGTTCGGCGAGCGCACGGTGCACGTCGTCCTCGGGGGCGACCGTCCGTGGGCCCTGACGGGCACACTGCAACGGCTGTTGCGGGCCCATGGCGAGCGCACCCCGTGTGTCGAGGTGCTGCCCGTCGATCTCGACCCCCCGCCCTACCACAAAGCCGCGATCGTGGGCTCCGCTCCGGTGTGGTCGGCGACCGCCGTCCCGGCAGCCGCCGCCTCGTCCTGACGGGCCCGACGCCCAGCAGGCCCGACGACCCGCCCCGGAGCCCGGCGAGCGCGGCGAAGGAGGACACGTGGCGGAACTCTCGACCACGGCCCTGACCACACACGAGCTGCTGCTCGCCCTCGCCGGCAGGGTCGACGACGACCTCCTCGCCATCTGCCGCGAGCTCATCGCCGTCGGGCACGACGCCCCCGCGTTCGAGCTGCTCACCGCCGCCCTGGTCGCGGCGCACACGCAGGTACCGCCCCGCGTGCGCGAGACGCTCGTCGCCGCGGCCGCACGGCTGCGGATCGATCTCGACGCCGACCGCAGGCTGCCCGTCGCGGCCCCCGAGAACGGCACGCCGCACCGGTTCGCCGCCGACTCCGACGCCCCCGGCCTCGGCGCGCGCGTCGCGGAGGCCCTGGCCGCGCACCGGCCGGGCGGCGGGCACAGCTGGCTGACGTGGCGCACCACCCCGGCGGGCGCCGCGCCCGGCCCGGTTCCGCACCCGGTGCTGCTCGTCGAGATCCCCGGGACGCCGGGCCCGGAGGACCACGCAGCGGACGTGCTCGCCTACCGGCTGTCGGCCACGCTGCAGCGCATCGGGCTCTCCGTCGGCGTCGAGGTGTTCGTCGCGGGCTCGGCGCTGCCCGCCTACCACGCGGAGGCGCTGAGCACGGCCCGTCCGGTGCCGTCGCCCGCGCCGGCGGCGCCGATCACCGACCAGCCGCCGATGCCGCCCGCGACCGGACGGCTCGCGTCGGTGCCGGTGGTGAGCGGCGCGTCGCGCCCGATGCGTCCGCTGCGGCCGGTGACCGAGAGCGCGGCGCTGCCGACCGTCCAGCAGCCGAGCACCCCGCCACCGAGCACCCCGCCACCGAATCCGACGAACGTCCCGCCACCGGGCAACCCGCCGTCGGATCCCGCCATCCGATTCCGTCCGCCCGCGGCGTCCGGCCCCCCACCGGTGCTGCCCACGACGGTCGATCCGGCCGCCCTGGCCCGCCCGACCTCGGCGCCCACGGGGCCGATCGAGACGTCCGGCGCGCGGCCCGCCGTCGAGCTGCCGACGACGACGTTCCCCGCCACCGAGCCCGCACCCGCCCCCCGGCGCCGACGCGCGGCGGAGCCGCCGGACGGCCCCCCGGCCCCCGCGCCGACCAATGGGGTCGGCCGGCACGGCGGAGGGGACCCGTCGGCCACCGGACCGCGACCCACCGGCCGGGCCGCGCACGCCCGTCCGACGCCCGAAGCCCCCACGCCGAACGGCGTCCCGTCGGCCGCGGCAGCCGGGTCCGAGACCGTCGGGCCGGCCCCGGCCGAGGCCGCGACCGAGCGACCGACCCCGCCGGAGGGCACCCAGAACAGCGGGTTCGCCCCGCCCGCGGCTGCCGCGCCCCGCCATCAGGAGCGGCCGGAATGGATCGGCTTCGCTCCCGACGGGCCGCCCGCCGGCGCCCGTCCGCTCGACCCGCGCGGCCGGGTCGCCCCGGCCGAGACCGGCGCGAACGGGCACCCGGTCCAGGGTGAGACGTCCGCGAGCCCGCGCCGACCACCCAACGGCGCCCCCGTGCCTGCCGCGACGGACGGCGGCGTCGACCCGCTTGCCGGGCCGTCGCAGCTGGTGACCGGCCCGGAGGAGGTCGCCCCGGACGGTCCCGGACGCACCCCGCCGGGCCGTCCCGAGGACGCACCGGCCGCGGAGGACGAGCCCCACAGCCGATCGGAGACGGACGCCCACGACGATCCGGCACTGCCGCCGGGCCCGCCGGACCCGGCGCTCGCTCCGCCGCGCACCGGCCCGTACTACGGGGCGCCCGCCCGCACCTCCCCGGACTCCGGGCCCGGCGGCGCCGACGCCCGCACGACCGACCGCACCGGGGACGACCCGCTCGGCGGGAACGGCGGCAGCGGGGACGAGGGCAGCTGGGACGAGGGCAGCAGGCCGGACCGGGTGCTGCGTGTCGTCAGGCCCGCGCCGGTCGGCGACGGCGCCGCAGCGCCGTTCGTCGGAATCCCGGCCCGCGGCAACGACGAGGACCGCGACAGGCCCCAGGAGAGGCCCGAGGACGGGACCGCTCCCGACGACGGCGATCCGCCGCTGCTGGCCGAGATGAACGACCCGCTGCTGGGCCCGTTGCGACAGCCGCTGCTCGACCCCCTGCTGGAGCCCACCGGCAGTTTCCGGGCGATCACCGGCGAGCGCGCCGACGTCGCCGGACCCGACGACACCACCGGCGACACCACCGGCGACACGGCCCGCACCACACGGGCCGGTGCCCCGACCCCACCGAGCGGTTTCGTCGCCTCGCCGACGGCCGGGACGGGGCTGCCGCGCCGGTCGTCGCACGCGGCGCAGTTCGCCCGCCCGTTCGCCACCGACGGCGAGACGGCGGCGGTGTCCGGTGACGACCTGTTCGCCGAGTCGGCACCCCGGCCGGCGACCGCCGCGCCCCACGACGAGCGGCCGGTCGACCTCGACCCCGCCGATCCGCTGGGTGTCGGGGGCATCGTGCCGACGACCGAGGGCCCGGACGGCGGCGCGACGCACGCGTCGACGGATGCGCCGGCGGCCGCCGCGACGGAGACGCCGTTCGTCGAACCCGCGCCGCGGCCGGCACCCCGGCCCGCGCGGCGCCGGGCCCACGTCTCCCCGCCCGCCGCGGAGACGTCCACGGCACCGGACGAAGAGCAGGACGACGGCGTCGTCGACCCCATGTCGACGCTCACCGCGACCGAGCGCGACCTGCTGCGCCTGCTCCAGGTCGAGCTCGCCGCGCGCGAGGGGACCGGGGCTCCGAGCGAGAACGGCGCAGGGAAGGCCGACCCACCCGACCTGGCCGGCTGAGCCGAGCGGCGGACGGTCCCGCCGGTCAGCCGGCGAGGGCCGAGACCTGCTCGGTGATCCGCTGCAGGTGCAGGCCCCGGGCGGCGGAGCAGGGGCCGTCGGTCCGCCCGGCGGCGACGTCGGCGACGAACTCGTCGAGCAGCGTCGAGTAGGGGACGGTGGCGTCCTCGGGCCGGCTGGTCAGCAGGTACCGGCCGGCGCCGCCGAACATGGCGACCTCGAACTCGGTCGGGTCCGTCGCGACGCGCAGCGACATCGACACGCTGCTGCGCGCCCCGCCCTGGTGTGCGAGGCCGAACGCCCAGAGCCCGTCGTCGTACCGGTGCGCCCAGTCGACGCCCTGGACCCGGCCGAGCGCGAGGTCGAGCAGGTCGATCACGTGCGGTCCCACGTCGAGCAGCGCACCGTGCGTGACGCGCCATGCCGACGCGGCGAACGGGCCTCCCAGCAGCGCCCCGGAGAACCAGCGGCCGACGCCGACGGTGTCCGGCCCCGCCGGGCCCGTCGGCAGTGCGGCGATCCAGGCGCGGACCGCCGCGTCGTAGCGCAGCGTGAGGACCACCGTCGACACGACGCCGGCGTCCGCGACCGCGCGCTCGAGTCCCTCGGCGGCCGCGAGATCGGCGGCCAACGGCTTCTCCAGCACGACGTGGCGCCCCGCGGCGACGGCCCGCGGAGCGAGCTCGCCCTGGACGGCCGGAGGCACGGCGAACGCGACGGCGTCGACGTCGGCGACCAGCTCGTCGAACGTCGCGTGCACCCGCGCACCCGTGCCGTCGGCGACGGCCGCAGCGGCCTCGGACCGACGGGCCCACACCCCGGCGAGCTCTGCGACGGGATGCGCGGCGATGGCCGCCGCGTGCACCGTCGACGCCCAGGGGCCGGCTCCGACGAGGCCCATCCGCAGTCGTTGCATACCCTCATCCTGCCCGGTGACGTGGGCCCGCTCACGCTGCACCGCGCCGTGGATCGGCTAACGTCGCGACGGTGAGTGCCGGCGCGGAACGCCCCGCGGAACCCGTGGTCGCCCGCCCCGCGTCGACGGTCCTGCTCCTGCGCGACGGGCCCGACGGGCGCCTCCAGGTCTTCCTGCAGCGCAGGGTGACGGGCATGGCGTTCGGCGGCGGGATGACCGTCTTCCCGGGCGGCGGCGTCGACCGGACCGACCTCGACGATCCCGCTCCCTGGTCGGGTCCCGCACCGCGCTGGTGGGCCGACCGGCTCGGCACCGAGCCGACGGTCGCGGCCGGGTTCGTGCGTGCGGCGGTGCGCGAGACGTTCGAGGAGTCCGGGGTGCTGCTGGCCTCCCGGCCCGACGGCACCCCCGTCGACCAGGGCGTCCTCGGCGAGGCCCGGGCCGACGTCGTCGCCAGGACCCGCACGTTCGGCGACGTGCTGGCCGAGGCCGGCCTGGTGCTGCGCGCCGACCTGCTGCGCCTGTGGGCGCGGTGGATCACGCCGGTCGTGCAGCCCCGGCGCTACGACACGGTGTTCTTCACCGCGCTCGTCCCCGACGGGCAGGAGGCCGACGCCCACACGACCGAGGCCGTCGAGGCGTCGTGGTGGTCGCCGTCCGACGCCCTGGCCGCCCACCGCGACAAGGAGATCGGCCTGATGCGCCCGACGCTCGCGATCCTCACCGACATCGCCCGCCATCCCGACGCGGCGTCGCTGCACGCGGCCGGGCCCGACGGGCCGATCCGCCCGATCCTGCCCATGGTCGTCGGGCCGGGACCGCGGGTGCTGCTGCCCGGCGACCCCGGTTACGACCCGGACGTCGCGGCAGGGGTCGTGCGGACGGGAGGCGCCCGATGAGCGCGCACCCGTCCTACGGCGAGCTGCGTCCGGTGACGGCGCTCGCGTCGGTGCTGCTGGCGCACAACCCCTCGCCGATGACGTTGGAGGGCACCAACACCTGGGTGCTGCGCGCGCCGGGCGAGGAGCGCTGCGTCGTCGTCGACCCGGGCGAGCACGACGAGGAGCACCTCGCCCGGGTGGCCGCGCAGGGGCCCGTCGAGCTGGTGATCCTCACCCACCACCACCACGACCACGCGGGCGGCGCCCGCCGGTTCGCCGAGCTGACGGGCGCGCCGGTGCGGGCCCTGGACCCGTCGCTCGTGCTGGGTTCCGAGGCGCTGGCCCACGGCGACGTCGTCGCGGCCGCCGGGGTCGAGCTGCGCATCCTGTCGACGCCCGGGCACACCGCCGACTCGATCTCCCTGGTGCTCGACGGGCCCGGCGACCCGGGCCCCGCGGTCCTCACCGGCGACACGATCCTCGGCCGGGGCACGACCGTCATCGCCGAGCCGGACGGCTCTCTGGGCCCGTACCTGGACTCGCTGCGGCTGCTGCGCGAGCTGCCCGACGGCACCGACGTCCTGCCGGGGCACGGCCCCGAGCTCGCCGACGCGCCCGCGGCCGCCCGCGCCTATCTCGCGCACCGCGAGGAGCGGCTCGACCAGGTGCGCCGGGCGCTGGACACACTCGGCCCCGACGCGACGCCGCGCCAGGTCGTGGAGATCGTGTACGCCGACGTCGACCCCGTGCTGTGGAAGGCCGCGGACAGCTCGGTGAAGGCGCAGCTGGAGTACCTGCGCGCGGCCCGCTGACCCGGCTGGGTCAGGCGGGCACGGCCTCGGGGGTCGCGGCGGACTCGACGGAAGCACGCCGCAGCCACAGCACGGCGGCGACGACGAGTCCGCCCACGCCGCCGACCAGGAACGCCGCGTGCGGCCCGATCGCCTCGACGACGACACCTGCCCCGGACTGCCCCGCGGCGATGCCCACCGTCGCGGCCGTGACGACCCACCCGAACGCCTCCGTGCCCGCCCCCTCCGCGACGACGACGTCGATCGCGACGGAGTGGGCCGTCGTCTGCGGGGTGATCAGGGCCCCGGCCACGAGCATGACCAGTGCCGTCGCGACGACCGAGCCCGTCGCCGCGGCGAGGGTCATGGCGGCAACCGCGACCGCGAAGCCGACCAGCAGGACCGGGAGCCGCAGGTGCAGCGGGCGCGGCCACGGCCGGGCCGCGTAGCCCAGCCCGCCCAGTACCGACGTCACCGACCAGGCCGAGAGCAGGACACCGCCGAGGGCGGCGGACCCGGCCGCCGACGTCACCGCGGGCACCCCGACCTCGACCGTTCCGACGACGACACCGAACCCCAGCGACGCGAGCGCGACGGTGCGCATCCCGGGACTCGCGAGCGCACCGAGCACCGAACGACCGGTCCGGCGCGGGACGCCGCGCACCGCGCGGACGGCCCGGCTGCACGCGAACACCACGGTCCCGACGACCATCGCGGACGCCGCCACCAGCGCGCCGGTGCCGGGCCACGGCGCGGCGACGAGGAACGCCGCAACGGCCGGACCGAGGATGAAGAACACCTCGAGGCTGATCGCCTCGTAGCCGTAGCCGGCGTCGCGTCGCGGGCCGGGCGGCAGCAGCGCCGTCCACAGTGAGCGCGAGGCTCCGGGCAGGGCCGGCATCGTCGCGCCCGCGAGCACCGCGGCGGCCACCAACGCGCCGAGCGGCCGTCCGGTCGCGACGAGCACGAGCAGCAGGGCCGACGCCCCGGCGAACAGCGCGGCGACGACGAGCAGCACCCGGGCGGGACCGCGGCGGTCCATGATCCGGCCCTGCGCCACCGCGCCGACCGACATCCCGACCAGGATGCCGGCCGAGACGAGACCCGCGGACGCGAACGACCCGGTCGTGCGCTGCACGTGGAGCAGGACGGCGAGGCCGTACATCGCGATCGGCAGCCGGCCCAGCGCCGAGCCGAGCACGGGGACCGCCGCGCCGGGGGTACGGACCGCGGCGCGGTAGTCGGAGAGCGAAACGGACACGCCTCCGACATTCACATGTCGGGTGCGGTCGGTGCCAGTGGGTTACGCGGCGGCTAACGGGCGCGGCGCGCGAGCCGCTCGGGCTCCAGGATCAGCACGCTCTTGCCCTCGAGCCGCAGCCAGCCGCGGTGCGCGAAGTCGGCGAGCGCCTTGTTGACGGTCTCGCGCGACGCGCCGACGAGCTGCGCGATCTCCTCCTGCGTCAGGTCGTGGGTGACCCGCAGCAGACCCGACTCCTGCGACCCGAACTGGCGCGCGAGCTGCAGCAGCGACTTGGCGACCCGACCGGGGACGTCGGTGAAGATCAGGTCGGCCAGCATGTTGTTGGTGCGGCGCAGGCGACGGGCGAGCACGCGCAGCAGCTGCTCCGCGATCTCGGGGCGCTTGCCGATCCACTCGCGCAGCGCGCCGCGGTCCATCGTGTACGCGCGGACCTCGGTGACCGCCGTGGCCGACGACGTGCGCGGCCCCGGGTCGAAGATCGACAGCTCGCCGAACATGTCCGACGGCCCGGCGACCATGAGCAGGTTCTCGCGACCGTCCGGCGACTTCCGGCCGATCTTCACCTTGCCGCTGCCGATGATGTAGAGACGGTCGCCGGGCTCACCCTCGGAGAAGATGACGTGCCCGCGCGGGAACTCGGCGGACTCCAGCGCCTGCGCGAGCACCTCCGCCGCATGTGGTTCCACGCCCTGGAAGATCCCGGCGCGGATCAGAACCTCGTCCACAGTCCCGCTCCTCATGTCATCCGTCGCCGGTCGGCGCGGATCATCGGCGCGTCAGTCTAGGGGGTAAGTGCCCGAACTGCGACGAGCGGTCACCCCGACATCCACCCGTCCGAGGGGTGGACCCGTACCCACCGGCCTCACGCGTCAAGAGGCGATCTTGCTCTCGGACGCGGGCTTGCGCTTGCCGGGGCGCCGGTTGCGCAGCCGGAAGAGCTCCAGAGCCCGGGCGGTCCCCTGCCGGAACATCGCCCTGACCTCCTCCGGGCGCGGCCGCTCGAGCATCTCGTCGAGCTCGTCCTGGGGCATGGTGGCGTCGCGCAGCCGGGACTCGACGCGCTCCATGCCGAGCGCGAAGAACATCACCAGCAGCGGTACGAGGACGGAAAGCCATGCAGTCATGTCACGGGGGATGATTCCGCACCCGGGACGGTCGGCGCGCACCGGGGGCGGCGAACCGCTGCGGCCGATACTCATTCGTGACCTACTCGGCGAACGGCCACGGCGCGGACACCGGTCGGGGCGTGTCGGTCCGCGCACGTAGTCTCGGGGTCGTGAGCACCCCTGCCCGGACGCTGCCGGATCGGCGCAGCGCGGCACGGCTCGCGGCCCGTGTCGCCGCGGGCGAGAGCTCGATCGGCCGGGCCCGGCGCGTCGGCCGGATCCTGCGCGCGCTGGCCGCCGCCTATCCCGACGCGCACTGCGAGCTCGACTTCACCACGCCCCTCGAGCTGGCCGTCGCCACGGTGCTGTCGGCGCAGACCACCGACGTGCGGGTCAACGAGGTCACGCCGGCCCTGTTCGCGCGCTACCGCACGGCGCTCGACTACGCGCAGGCCGACCGCACGGAGCTGGAGGAGCTGATCCGGCCGACCGGCTTCTACCGCAACAAGACGTCGTCGCTCATCGGGCTCGGGCAGGCGGTCGTCGACAGGTTCGACGGCGAGCTCCCTGCCCGCCTCGAGGACCTGGTCACGTTGCCGGGGATCGGCCGCAAGACGGCCAACGTCGTGCTCGGCAACGCCTTCGGCGTCCCCGGGATCACGGTCGACACGCACTTCGGCCGCCTCGTCCGGCGCTGGGGCTGGACCGACGAGGAGGACCCGGTCAAGGTCGAGCACGCGGTCGGCGCGCTGGTCCCCAAGCGCGACTGGACGATCGTGTCGCACCAGGTGATCTTCCACGGCCGCCGCGTCTGCCACGCGCGCAAACCCGCGTGCGGGGTGTGCACGCTGGCCGTCGACTGTCCGGCGTTCGGCGCGGGACCGACCGATCCCGAGAAGGCCGCGCCGCTGGTCAAGGGCCCGGAGCGCGACCATCTGCTGGCGCTGGCCGGCCTCGGTCCCACCGTGCCCGCGTCGCCGGACGCCTCCGCGTGACCGGCCCGATCCGCAGGCGGGGGCGATGAACCGAGCCGCGCTGCGCGGGCGGCGGGCGGAGATCGTCACGACGGTCGTCGTCGTGGTGCTCGTCGCGCTCGGCGTCGTCGCGCTCTGGCCGGGCGGTTCCTCCGACGGGTCGGCGGGCGGGTCGGGCGCCACGGGCACGGCCGCCACGTCCGACGCCGACGTCGCCGCCCTGCAGGCGCGCGCCGCCCTGCCGCCCTGCCCCGCACCGTCCGGGGCCCCGGCCGCGGGGCCGCTGGCCGGGGTGTCCGTGCCCTGTCTCGGCACGGGCGGGACCGTCGACCTCGGCGCAGCCCTCGCGGGCAGGCGCGCGTTGCTCAACGTGTGGGCGTCGTGGTGCGCGCCCTGCCGGGCGGAGCTGCCGGCGCTGGCCGAGTACGCGGCGCGCCCCGGGGCGGTACCGGTGATCGGGATCGACGTCCGCGACCAGCCGGGCCCCGCGCTCACGCTGCTCGCCGACCTGGGGATCAAGCTGCCCTCGGTCGCCGATCCCGACGGGACGCTCGCCGCCGCGCTCTCGCTGCCGCCCGCGGTACCCGTGAGCTACCTCGTCGACGCCGACGGCACGGTCACCCCCATCCTGCCGCCGGTCCCGTTCACCTCGGCCGACGACGTCGCCGCCGCGGTCGCCCGGCACGGAGCGAAACCGTGAGCGAGGAGCTCTTCCCGGGCCAGGCCCCGGACTGGTTGGCCCCGCTGGTCGAACGCACCCGCGACTTCGACCCCGCCCAGATCGCCGCCCGGCGCGTCCCGCCCGTCGAGGGCGGCCGCCGCGCCGCGGTGCTCGTCCTGTTCGGCGAGGGCCCCGACGGTCCCGACGTCCTGCTCGCCGAGCGGTCCGCCCGGCTGCGCAACCACGCCGGCCAGGTGGCGTTCCCGGGCGGGGGCATCGACCCCGGCGACTCCGGGCCCGTGGGCGCCGCGCTGCGCGAGGCCGAGGAGGAGACAGGGCTCGCGGCGTCCGGCGTCGTACCGCTCTCGACGCTGTCGGACCTGTTCGTCCCGCCGTCGGGATTCGTCGTGACGCCGGTACTCGCGCACTGGGCGCGACCGGTCGCGGTGCGGGCCGTCGATCCCGGTGAGACGGCTCGCGTGGCGCGCGTCCCGCTCGCGCAGCTCGCCGATCCCGCCAACCGGATCAGCGTCCGGCATCCCTCGGGCGGGACGGGCCCGGCGTTCCTGGTGCCGGGGCTGTTCGTATGGGGTTTCACCGGGGGCTTATTGTCCGCGCTGTTGCATGCAGGGGGTTGGGAAAGGCCGTGGACCCCGTCGCGCACGCTGAGTCTCGCCGAAGCGCTGGATGCCCGCGGCGACGGATCGACTGGGCGGGAGGTCGCCGGGGGATGACCGGGGTCCTCGCGTGAGCAGGCTCGCGAACGAGCCGTCGACACAGCAGCAGCGCGGAGCGTCGGACCGGGCGGAGCGAGGTACGGCGTGAGCGAGCGTGCGAGCGAACCGTCGACACAGCAGCAGTGCGAAGCGTCGGACCGAGCGGAGCGAGGTACGGCGTGAGCATCAGCTGGGTCGACATCGTCGTCGTGCTGTTGGCGATCGTCGCCGGTGTCTCGGGATGGCGCCACGGGATGGCCGTGGCGTTCCTGTCGTTCGTCGGCGTCCTCGGCGGCGCCATCCTCGGCGTGCGGTTGGCCCCGCTCATCGTCTCCGGGATCACCTCGCAGCACACGCGGGTGATCGTGAGCATCGTCGTCGTCGTGCTGCTCGTGGCGCTCGGGGAGACGACGGGTGTCTTCTTCGGGAGGCGCATCCGCGACCGGATCACCGGCGAGCGCACGCTCAAGGTCGACTCCGCGCTCGGCTCGCTGCTGCAGGCGTTCACCGTCGTCGTGGCGGCGTGGCTGGTCGCGCTCCCGCTGGCGTCGGCGAGCTTCCCCGGGCTGGCGGCGAGTGTGCGCAGCTCCGAGGTCCTGCAGTCGGTCGACTCCGTGATGCCCTCCGGCGCCCGCAAGCTCCCCGCCGAGCTGCGCCAGCTGCTCGACGACTCGGGGTTCCCCGACGTCCTCAGCCCCTTCGCGCCGACGCCGATCACCGCCGTCGGCCCGCCCGACTCCGCGCTCGCCCGCAGCCAGGTCGTTCGCGACGTCGCCGGAAGCGTCCTCAAGGTCCGGGGCCGCGCGCCCTCGTGCCAGCGGCAGCTGGAGGGCACGGGCTTCGTCGTCGGCCCGCAGCGGGTCATGACGAACGCGCACGTCGTCGCGGGGACGAACCAGACCTCGGTCGAGGTCCCGTCCCGGGGCGGCCGCACCCGCACTCTCGCCGCGACCGTCGTCTACTACGACCCCGAGGTCGACGTCGCCATCCTGTCCGTGCCCGACCTCGACGCCGATCCGCTGACCTTCACCCCCGACGCGGGTCGAGCCGGAGACGACGCGATCGTGCTCGGCTACCCGCTCGACGGCCCCTACACCGCGACCGCGGCCAAGGTGCGTGACCGCATCCAGCTGCGCGGACCCGACATCTACGACAACGGCACCGTCACCCGCGACGTCTACACGATCCGCGCCGTCGTCCGGTCCGGCAACTCGGGCGGTCCGATGATCACCCCCGGCGGGCAGGTGCTGGGTGTCGTGTTCGGGGCGGCGCTCGACGACTCCGAGACCGGCTTCGTCCTCACCGCCGACCAGGTGTCGGCCGCCCTCAACGCCGCCGACAACCTGACCCGGCGCGCCGACACCGGCACCTGCGCCGCCTGACCGACTCCCCGCGGATCGGCGGGCGGCGTACTGCCGCACGCGTTCGGCAGGGTGATCGCGGTTCGCGGGACGCGAGCGTTGTCCGACGTGCGCGTTCAGACCGGCGTGATCACCAATTGCGGGACATGAGCGCCATTCCCCGGCACGCATGTCCCGCAGGCGACGATCACCCCCGGCCGACCGCCCGGAGCGGCCCCGCGGGGTGATCCCCACTCACGGGACATGAGCACACCCCGACCCGCGCCTCCGTCGGGGTGATCACCACTCCAGGGGCATGAACGCCATACCCGGCGCCCATGTCCCAGAGACGACGATCCCCTCGGTCGAACGCATCGCCCCGGGCCCTCCCGACCACCCGGGCCGTCCCACGGCACCACCCACGGGACATGAGCACACTCCGACCCGCGCCTTCACCGAGGTGATCACCACTCCAGGGACATGAACGCCACACCCAGCGCGCATGTCCCGCAGACGACGATCACCGCCAGGTCGAAGGCAGCCCTCCGCGCGCCCCCGACCGACGGCCGTGCCCACTGCAGCCCTGCCCGCCGGACGCACCCCGGTCAGGACCGCACCCCGCGCGCAACCTCACGGTCGGATTCCCGGCCCAGAACAGCAGTGAGGTTGCGCCCGGAAGTGCGCCCGACGCGGCTCGGCCACGACCCGCGCGGACCGCCCACCTTTACGGACACAGCGCGGAGGGCTCAGACGTCGCGGGTGATCGTCTCGTCGCGGCCGGGGCCGACGCCGATGGCGCTGACCGGGGCGCCGGTGAGCTCCTCGATGCGACGCACGTAGGCGCGGGCGTTGGCGGGCAGCTCGTCGAAGGTGCGGCAGGCGGAGATGTCCTCGAACCAGCCCGGCAGCTCCTCGTAGATCGGAAGGGCGTGGTGGACGTCGGTCTGGGTCATGGGCATGTCGTCGACCCGCTTGCCGTCGACCTCGTAGGCCACGCAGATCGGCACGGTCTCCAGACCCGACAGGACGTCGAGCTTGGTGAGGAAGTAGTCGGTGATGCCGTTGACCCGCACCGCGTACCGGCCGATGACGGCGTCGAACCAGCCGCAGCGGCGGGGCCGCCCGGTGGTCACGCCCACCTCGCCGCCGACCTTGCGCAGCCGCTCGCCCCACTCGTCGTGCAGCTCGGTCGGGAACGGGCCGGAGCCGACGCGTGTGGTGTAGGCCTTGAGGATCCCGATGACCCGGTCGATCTTGTTCGGCCCGATGCCGGAGCCGACGGCGGCACCGGCCGCGGTCGGGTTCGAGCTGGTGACGAAGGGGTAGGTGCCGTGGTCGACGTCGAGCAGGGTGCCCTGCGAGCCTTCCAGCAGGATCGTCTCGCCCGCCTCGAGCGCCTTGTTCAGCAGCAGGCGCGTGTCGGCGATGCGGTGGCTGAAGCGCTCCCCGCAGCCGAGCACCGTGTCGACGACCTCGTCGACGTCGAGGGCGCGGCGGTTGTAGACCTTGACGAGGATCTGGTTCTTCAGCTCCAGCGCGGCCTCGACCTTCTGCCGCAGGATCTTCTCGTCGAGCACGTCGGCCGCGCGGACGCCGACGCGGGCGACCTTGTCCTGGTAGGCGGGCCCGATGCCGCGGCCCGTCGTACCGATCTTGGCCTTGCCGAGGAAGCGCTCGGTGACTTTGTCGATCGCGATGTGGTACGGCATGATCAGGTGCGCGTCGGCGCTGATCATGAGCCCGCCGGTGTCGACGCCGCGGCCCTCCAGGCCGCTGAGCTCCTCGAGCAGTACCCCGGGGTCGACCACCACCCCGTTGCCGATGACGTTGCGCACCCCCGGCGTCAGGATGCCGGAGGGGATCAGGTGCAGCGCGAAATCCTGCCCGTCGGGCAGGACGACGGTGTGGCCTGCGTTGTTGCCGCCCTGGTAGCGCACCACCCACTGGACCTGGCCGCCGAGGATGTCGGTGGCCTTGCCCTTGCCCTCGTCGCCCCACTGGGCTCCGATCAGCACGATCGCCGGCATGTGAAACTCCAAGTCCTGGACGCGCGGAGCGACCGCGGCGCGCTTTCGCGCCGCGGCGGGGAGGGTAACCGATCAGAGTGAGCACGATCGATTCCTCGGTGATGCTGCTGACCGTCGGGGACGAGGCCACGGGCCGGCGGCTTCCGTTCCACGGTAGTCGCCCGGGCGCACGTCTCGCCCGGGTGCCCGCGGCACTGGCCGCGGTTCCGGCGGTCCGGCTGCCCTCGCGGCCCGGCCGCACCGACCTCGACCCGGTGCTCGACGAGCAGCGCCCGGGGCGGGTCGTCGTCTCCGGGACCGACGCCGTCCTCGCGGCGGTGCTGGTGCGCCTGCTGCGCAGGGAGCTGCTCGGGGCGGTCGAGGTCGCGTTCGTGCCGACGACGCGCCGCTCGGCCGCGGCCGCGGCCTGGGGGCTGCCGCGCGACCGGGCGGCGGCCGCGGCGCTGGCCCTCGACGGAACGGCGTCGCCGGTGCCGCTGATCCGCGACGACGCGGGGGGCGTGCTCGTCGGCCGCGGCGAGGTGCGCAACCTGCGCGGCGAGGCCTACTGCGACAACACGCTCGTCGTCAGGGGGTCGGTGCGCAGGCTGCTGGCCGCGCCCGGTCCGCAGGGCGTGTCGTCGCTGGCGGGGCGCGGGGTCCGGGCGGCGACGGGCCGCGCGCTGCAGATCGGCTGCGTGGGGGCGCGGGTCGTCGTGAACGGGGTGGAGCATCCGCGCGAGGTGCCGCGCTGGACGTGGTACCGGCACACCGAGGACTGGTTGCTCGTCCGCCCGTGACGCCGCGACCCGTTGCAGCGCATGGCGAAACACGTTCGGAACATGCGAGTAACACCCCGAACGTAGAACTGTCCGCATGCACCTGAGCCCCCAGGAGCGGGACAAGCTGCTCGTCCACGTCGCCGCCGACGTCGCACGCACCCGCCGAGCCCGTGGCCTCCGGATGAACCATCCCGAGGCCATCGCGTTGATCACCGACCACGTGCTGGAGGGCGCCCGCGACGGCCGGACCGTCAGCGAGCTGATGGCCAGCGGCCGCGAGGTCCTCAGCCGCGCCGACGTGCTGGACGGGGTCGGCGAGATGATCGACTCGGTCCAGGTCGAGGCCACGTTCCCGGACGGCACGAAGCTCGTCACCGTGCACAGCCCGATCGTCTGATGGCGGGCGGAGGCGCCGCCGCGGGCGGCTGGGCCCCGGGACAGGTCATTCCCGGTGACGAGCCCGTGGAGCTCAATCCGGGCCGGGAACGCACGACGCTCGTCGTCACCAACACCGGTGACCGGCCCGTGCAGGTCGGCTCCCACTTCCACTTCGCGGCCGTCAACCCCGGGCTGGCGTTCGACCGTGCGGCCGCCTGGGGCACCCGGCTCGACGTGCCTGCGGGCACGTCGGTGCGGTTCGAGCCGGGCGTCGAGAAGGAGGTCGTCCTGGTGCCGCTGGCCGGCGCCCGCCGGGTGTCCGGGCTGCGCGCCGAGTACGCCGGAGCCCTGGACGAGCGCACCGCGGAGCCCACCGAGAGGAACTACGGCGCATGACGGCCATCGACCGGGCCCGCTATGCAGACCTGTTCGGCCCGACGACGGGCGACCGCATCCGGCTGGCCGACACGAACCTGCTGATCGAGGTGACCGAGGACCGCAGCCGTGGGCCGGCCTCGGGCGACGAGGTGATCTTCGGCGGCGGCAAGGTCATCCGCGAGTCCATGGGTCAGTCCACGGTGACCTCGGCCGAGGGCGCCCCCGACCTGGTCATCACCGGCGCGGTGGTCCTGGACCACTGGGGCGTCGTCAAGGCGGACGTCGGCATCACCGACGGGCGCATCACCGGGATCGGCAAGGCGGGCAACCCGGACACCATGGACGGCGTGGACTTCCCCATCGGGCCGTCCACGGAGATCATCGCCGGGAACGGCAAGATCCTCACCGCGGGTGGGATCGACGTCCACGTCCACTTCATCACTCCGGGGCTCGTCGACACCGCGCTCGCCGCGGGGCTCACGACGCTGGGCGGCGGCGGCACCGGGCCCGCCGAGGGCACGAAGGCCACGACCGTCACGCCCGGGCCGCGCAACCTCGCGCGGATGTTCCAGGCGCTCGACCACCTGCCGGTCAACGTCCTGCTGATGGGCAAGGGCAACACGACCAGCACCGACGCGCTCTGGGAGCAGCTGCGGGCGGGCGCGGGCGGGTTCAAGCTGCACGAGGACTGGGGGACGACCCCGGCGGCGATCGACGCGTGCCTGCGCGTCGCGGACGCGTCCGGCGTACAGGTCGCCATCCACACCGACACCCTCAACGAGGCCGGTTTCCTGGAGTCGACGGTCGAGGCGATCGCCGGCCGCTCGATCAACGCGTTCCACACCGAGGGCGCCGGCGGCGGGCACGCGCCGGACATCATCGAGGTCGTCGGGACGGGGAACATCCTGCCCAGCTCGACGAACCCGACCCGGCCGCACACCGTCAACACGCTCGACGAGCACCTCGACATGCTGATGGTCTGCCACCACCTCAACCCGTCGGTACCCGAGGACCTGGCGTTCGCCGAGAGCCGCATCAGGCCGACGACGATCGCCGCCGAGGACGTGCTGCACGACATCGGCGCGATCTCGATGATGAGCTCGGACTCGCAGGCCATGGGCCGCATCGGCGAGGTCGTCATCCGCACCTGGCAGACCGCGCACGTCATGAAGGCGGCCCGCGGCGCGCTGCCCGGCGACGGGCAGGCCGACAACCTGCGGGCGCGGCGCTACGTCGCGAAGTACACGATCAACCCGGCGATCGCGCACGGCATGGGCGAGGAGATCGGGTCGGTCGAGGTCGGCAAGCTCGCCGACCTCGTGTTGTGGGACCCGAAGTTCTTCGGCATCCGCCCCGACCTCGTGCTCAAGGGCGGGTTCATCGCGTGGGCCGCGATGGGCGACGCCAACGCGTCGATCCCGACCCCGCAGCCGGTGCTGGCCCGGCCGATGTTCGGCGCGGCACCGGCGGTCGCGGCGGCGACGAGCCTGAACTTCGTCGCCCCCGCGGCGCTGGAGGCGCGGTCGCTGGAGTCGCTCGGCCTCGCGAAGCCGGCCGCGCCGGTCGCGGACACCCGGTCGGTGACCAAGGCCCACATGCTGCTCAACGACGCGACCCCCTCGGTGAAGGTCGATCCCGACTCCTTCGAGGTGCGGATCGACGGCGACGTCGTCGAGCCCGCCCCGGTGTCCGAGCTGCCGATGGCCCAGCGCTACTTCCTGTTCTGATGCCCAGCCTCGCCACGCTCGTCCTGTCCGACGCCCGGTTCCCCGGCGGCGGCCACGTGCACTCCGGCGGACTGGAGGAGGCCGTGGCCCGCGCGCTTGTCACCGGGGTCGGCGATCTCGGCACGTTCCTGCACGGGAGGCTGCGCACCGCAGGTCTCGTCGCCGCCTCCTTCGCCGCGGCAGCGGCGGTCGCCGCGGGCTCCGCGGAGCCGTGCTGGGCAGCGCTGGACGCCGAGCTCGACGCGCGCACCCCGTCGGCGGCGCAACGCGACGCGTCGCGCGCGCAGGGTCGCGGCACGCTGCGCGCCGCCCGCGCGTCGTGGCCGTCCCCGGTCCTCGACGCGCTGGTGGCGGCGCATCCGCGGCCGCACCATCCGCTGCTCGTCGGGGCGGTCGTCGGGATCGCGGGCGGCGACCCCGTCGAGGCCGCGCAGTGCGTCGCGTACCTGGCCGTGAGCGGACCGGCCTCGGCCGCCGTCCGGCTGCTCGGCCTCGACCCGATCGCCGTCAACGCCGCGATCGTCGCGATGGCGCCGACCGTCGACGAGGTGGTCGCGCTCGCCGTCGCGGCGGCGGACCGGGCGCCCGCCGACCTCCCCGCACCCGGGGCCCCGATGCTCGACCTCCTGGCCCAGTCCCACGTCCGCCACCACCGAGAGCAGGTGCGTCTCTTTGCGTCCTGAGGACCACGTCGGCCACGGCCACGGTCACCTGGTGACCTTCGACCCGACCGAGACCGAGCCCGACCACCACGACACCCCGCCCACCCACGGCCGGGCGGTCCGGATCGGGATCGGCGGACCGGTCGGCAGCGGCAAGACCGCGCTGGTCGCGGCGTTGGCGCGCAGCCTGGCCGACCGGGTCCGGCTCGCCGTCGTCACCAACGACATCTACACGACCGAGGACGCCGACTTCCTGCGCCGCAACGCCGTGCTGCCGCCCGACCGCGTCGAGGCCGTCCAGACCGGCTGCTGCCCGCACACCGCCATCCGCGACGACATCACCGCGAACCTCGACGCCGTCGAGACGCTCGAGGAGCGGTTCGGCGACCTCGACCTCGTGCTCGTCGAGTCCGGCGGCGACAACCTCACCGCCGTGTTCAGCCGGGGTCTGGTCGACCGGCAGATCTTCGTCGTCGACGTCGCGGGCGGCGACAAGGTGCCGCGCAAGGGCGGGCCGGGCGTCACGACCGCCGACCTGCTCGTCATCAACAAGATCGACCTGGCAGCGCTCGTCGGCGCGGACCTCGGCGTCATGACCTCGGATGCGCACCGGATGCGCGGCGAGCTGCCGGTCATCGCCCAGTCGCTCGTTCACGACCCGGGGGCCACCGACGTCGGCGAGTGGGTGCTCGCGCAGGTCGGCGCCGTCCGCGCGGCGGCCTGAGGTGCGCGCCCGCGCCGTGCTCGCGGTCGAGCGGGACACCGGTGGCCGGTGCGTGGTGCGCGAGCTGCGGTCGGAGTCGCCGCTGTCGCTGGTGCCGCGCCGCGGCGTCGCCGGCGCCCTCGACACCGGGGTGACCGTCCACCTCGTCGGGTCCGCGACCACCCCGCTCGCGGGCGACGACGTGGAGCTCGACGTCCGCGTCGGGCCCGGGGCGGCGCTGGTGCTCACCGGCGTCGCCGCGGCCGTCGCACTGCCCGGGGCCGGCCGGGCGAGCACCCTGACCGTCCGCGTCGAGCTCGACGACGGGGCCTGCCTGCAGTACCTGCCGGAGCCGACGGTCGTGACCTCCCGCGCCGACCACCGCACGTTGCTGCACGCGACGCTGCACCCGACGGCACGGCTGCGCGCCAGGGAGGTGCTCGTCGGGGGGCGCAGCGGCGAGCCGTCGGGACGCTACGCCGGGACGACGCGGGTGGTCGAACGTGCGCGTCCGGCTCCGGGCACGACGTCGGACCGGGTGCTGCTGCACCAGACGCAGGAGCTCGGCGACGCCGGGCTCGCCGCCTCGTCCGCGTACCTCGGCGGACGTCGCGTGCTGGCGACCGAGGTGCTCGTGTGGGGCGACGACTCGGCGGACGGCGCCGTCGGCGACGACTGGTCCCTGACGTCGCTACGGGGCCGCGGCAGCCTCGCCACGGCCGTCGGGCACGACGCCGTCGGCGCGCAGCGGGCGCTCGCCGAGGCGGTCGCGGCCCACCCGGGCTGGACGTCGACGGTGCTGGCCGGCGCCGAGCGGGCACGCCCGGCCCCACCGCCTCACGCGGCGGCGGACGAGTCCGGGCGGCGGTGGTAGGAGTCGACGTACTCCTGGCCGGTGAGCTGGGCGATCGCGTCCATCACCTCGTCGGTCACGGCGCGCCGGATGGCCGGCGAGTTCTCGAGACCCTCGTAGCGCGAGAAGTCGAGAGGCGTGCCGAACCGGACGGTGACGGGCTTGATGCGCGGCACCTTCGCCCCGACGGGCTGCACCTTCTCGGTGCCCACCAGGCCGACCGGGACGACCACCGCGCCGGTGGTGAGCGCGAGCGTCGCGACGCCGGTGTGCCCGCGGTGCAGGCGGCCGTCGAGCGAGCGCGTGCCCTCCGGGTAGATGCCGAACGCGCCGCCCGCCTCGAGGACGGTGCGGCCCGCGTCGAGCGCGGCGAGCCCGGCCTTGGCGTTGCCGCGGTCGACCGGGACGTAGCCCAGCGCCGAGAGGAACCGCGCGCCGACGCGGCTCTTCAGACTGCGACCGGTGAAGTACTCGGCCTTGGCCAGGAACGCGACCGGGCGCGGCGTGACCAGCGGGATCACGGCTGTGTCGACGGCGGCGCGGTGATTGGACGCGAAGATCACCGGGCCGGTCGTCGGGACGCCGTCGGCGCCCTCGACACGCGGCCTCCAGAGCAGTAGAGCGAGCGGACGAATGACCCACCTGACTAGGAACTGCACTGCTGCTCGACCTCTCCCCAAGAGTCGACCGTTCCGGCGCCCCCGCCGCCCATCATTCTCTCCCACCCATTGTGACCGCCAGGTCACCGGAGTGGAACGGCGCCGCGACGCCGCGAGGACGTTCCGACGCGGAACGCCCGTCCGGGGTGTCCCGGTTCCCGCGCCGGGCCACCCGGCCGACGGCACGGCCCCGACCGGGGGCGGCCCGCCTGCCTCCGACGCTCAGGAGAGGCCGAGCTCGCCCGGGGCGGCCGGGTCGGAGTCGGCCAGGAACGTGCGGCAGCGCTCGACCTCGTCGGTCTCGCCGATCGCCTCGGCCGCCCGCAGCAGCGCGGCCAGGGCCCGCAGGAACCCGCGGTTGGGCTCGTGCGACCACGGGATCGGACCGAAACCCTTCCAGCCGTTGCGCCGCAGCTGGTCGAGGCCGCGGTGGTAGCCGGTGCGGGCGTAGGCGTAGGCCGTGACCGGCTCGCCGGACGCAAGTGCGTCCTCGGCCAGCGTCGCCCACGCGATCATGGACGCGGGATGCGCGGCGGCGACCGCCTTGGCATCCGTACCGCCCCTCAGCTCCGCCGCAGCCGGGTCGACGGGCAGCCGCGTGGGCTCGGGGCCGAGCAGGTTCCCGTGCAGACTCATCGCACGCCCTCGCCGGAACTCGGGCGGCGCTGCGCGCACGCGCTGTGCCGATGATTCGCTCGCTGACGCTCACTCATGGCGCCAATCCTGCCCCGAGCCCGCAGGCGGCCCTCAGCGCAGGGTGCGCCCGGCGGACTTCAGCGTCTGGCAGGCCTCGACGACGCGGTCGGTCATCGACTGCTCGGCCTTCTTCAGGTACGAGCGCGGGTCGTAGTGCTTCTTGCTGCCGACCTCGCCGTCGATCTTCAGCACGCCGTCGTAGTTCTGGAACATGTGCCCGGCGATCGGCCGGGTGAACGCGTACTGGGTGTCGGTGTCGACGTTCATCTTGACGACGCCGTACGAGATCGCCTCGTGGATCTCCTCGATCGCCGAGCCCGAGCCGCCGTGGAAGACCAGGTCGAAGGGCTTCGCGTCGGACGACAGGCCGAGCTTGGCGCGCGCGACCTCCTGCCCCTCCTTGAGCACCTCGGGGCGGAGCTTGACGTTGCCCGGCTTGTAGACGCCGTGCACGTTGCCGAACGTGGCCGCCAGCAGGTAGCGACCCTTCTCACCGGTACCCAGCACGTCGACGGTGCGCTCGTAGTCGCCCGGAGTCGTGTACAGCTTCTCGTTGATCTCGTTCTGGACGCCGTCCTCCTCGCCGCCCACGACGCCGATCTCGACCTCGAGGATGATCCTCGCCTTCGCGGCGGCGTCGAGCAGCTCGGCCGCGATCGAGAGGTTCTCCTCCAGCTCGACCGCCGAGCCGTCCCACATGTGCGACTGGAACAGCGGCTCCTCGCCGCGGGCCACCCGCTCGGCGCTGATGGCCATCAGGGGCCGGACGAACCCGTCGAGCTTGTCCTTGGGGCAGTGGTCGGTGTGCAGCACGACGTTGACGGGGTAGCGGGCGGCGACGACGTGCGCGAACTCCGCCAGGGCGACCGACCCGACGACCATGTCCTTGACGCCCAGCCCGGACGCGAACTCCGAGCCACCCGTCGACAGCTGGACGATGCCGTCGCTCTCGGCCTCCGCGAACGCGCGCAGCGCCGCGTTGAGGGTCTCGCTGCTCGTCACGTTGATCGCCGGGAAGGCGTACTCGCCCTTCTTGGCTCCGTCGAGCATCTGGTTGTAGACCTCGGGGGTGGCGATCGGCATGTGACGTCCTCTCGTGTCGGAGCTCGTGGGCGGCGCACGTCCGAGCATGTCGGTGCTCGTCACCCACGAGTATCGCGTACCCGCCACCGGGCTCCGCCAATGCCGGATCCGGCCGCCGATAGACTCCGACGAGTGAACGGGGAGGGGAGTCCGGCGAGCCAGCACGCGTACGAGCCCCACGACCGCAACGGCGTCGGGGGTGCGTTCCCGGGTTCGGCGACCGGTCGCCATGCCCCGAGCGACGGCGAACGTGCGGTCGAGCAGACCCTCAGTCGGCTGCGCCGCATCGACTCGGGTCCCGATCCGGTCGCCGCGGTGCCACCGCCCCCACCGGGCACGCCGCCGCGCACGTTGGCCGATCTCTACAACGACCACCGGCTCCGGCTCGTCCGGCTCGCGGTGCTGCTCGTCGACGAGCCGACCACGGCCGAGGACGTCGTGCAGGAGGCGTTCGCCGGCCTGCACCGCAACTGGTCCGGCCTGCGCGACGAGGCGGCCGCGGTCGCGTACCTGCGCACCGCCGTCGTCAACGGGTCCCGGTCGGTGCTGCGCCGGCGCCGCACTGCGCGCGACTACGTGCCCCCGCACACGGTCACCGCGCGGTCGGCCGAGTCGCTCGCGATGCTCTCGGCCGAGCACCAGGCCGTCGTCGACGCGCTGGCGACGCTGCCGCCGCGGCAGCGCGAGGTGCTCGTGCTCCGCTATTACGGTGGGATGTCGGAAGCCGAGATCGCGGAGGCGACGGGGATCAGCCGCGGTACGGTCAAGTCGACGGCGAGCCGCGGGCTCGACACCGTCGCGAAGGTGATGGCGGCCCGAGCGTCGGGCCGGTGACCTCCACCCGGCGGCGACCAGGGAGAACAACCGTGACGGCGATGGACGACCCGGGACGGAAGCTGTCGGAGGCGCTGCGCGCCCGCGCCGGCCAGTCCGGGCTGCACGCCTTCCCGGCCCCGGCGACGCCGCCCGCGCCGGGCTCGCCCTCGGGTCGCTACGCGCCCGCGTCGCCGGTGCCGCACGTCCCGGCGGGGCCCGGCGCCACGATGCACGGTTCGTCCGTGCAGCAGGCGGCGCCGCCGCACGTGCTCGCGACGACGGCCGGCCACCAGGGGTCCGGCCGCTGGGCGGAGACGGCCCCCGGCGGCCGGCGGCGCGCCGAGCCGCCCAGCCCGATGAACCAGGTCTGGTGGGCGCTCGGGGTCGCCCTCCTGGGGGGTGCGGTGCTCGGCTGCGCCCTGGCGTTGCTCTCCGTGCTCGTGCCGGGGCTGCTACCGGCGCTCGGGTGACAGCGGCAACCCGGTACCGTCGACGATCGTGACGAACCTCCTCGGCTCCGTGCCGTCGACCGCCACGCTCGCCCTCGGTCCGGAGTGGCTCCAGCCCGACACGATCATCGAGTGGCTCGGCCCCTGGGCTCTCGTCGGTCTGGCCCTGATCGTCTTCGCCGAGTGCGGGCTGCTGCTCGGCTTCTTCCTGCCGGGCGACTCGCTGCTGTTCACGGCGGGCCTGTTCGTCCACCTCGGCGCGATCAAGACGCCGCTGTGGCTGACGTGCCTGATCCTCGTCGTCGCCGCGTTCGCCGGGAACGTGTGCGGCTACTGGATCGGCCGCAAGGCCGGACCGGCGATCTTCGACAAGCCGAAGTCGCGGCTGTTCAAGCCCGAGCACGTCGAGAAGACGCAGGGCTTCTTCGACAAGTACGGCAACCGGGCGATCGTCATGGCGCGTTTCGTGCCGATCGTCCGGACGTTCATCACCGTGATGGCCGGCGTCGCGAGGATGGACGCGCGCCGGTACATGACCTACTCGCTCATCGGCGGGGTGGTCTGGGCCGCAGGGGTGACCGTGCTCGGCTACTTCCTCGGGAGCTTCGACGTCGTCAAGAACAACATCGAGGCGATGCTCGTCCTGATCGTGCTGATCTCCGTCATCCCGATCATCATCGAGTTCGTCCGGGCGCGGCGCGCGCGCCCGGGACCCGCGCACCGGGCACGCCGCTGATCACCTTTGCGGTGCGCGTGCCCGGCGACCATGCTGGAGACCAGTGACCACCACGACCGCCCTCGCGACGGCCTTGGCCTGGGGGCCGCTCGACTCGGCCGCCCCGGCCACGGTCTGGGCCGTCGTGCTGACGTTCGTCTTCCTCGAGTGCGCCTTCATCGTCGGGCTGTTCCTGCCGGGTGACTCGCTGCTCGTCGCGGCGGGCGTCGTGCTCGCGCAGCACGGGCACGAGCGCGGCGCCTGGATGCTCGCGGTCCTCGCGGCCGTCGTCGCCGTGGCCGGCAACCAGGCCGGCTATCTCGTCGGCCGCTACACCGGCACCCGCATCCTCGCCCGCAAGGACGGGCGGATGCTCAACAAGGCCAACCTCGAACGGGCCGGGGCCTTCCTCGACCGGTGGGGGTTCTGGTCGATCATCGTCGCGCGCTGGATCCCCTGGATCCGCACGCTGGCCCCGATGATCGCGGGCGCCGTCAAGATGGACAACCGGAAGTTCCTGCTGGCCAACGCCGTCGGTGCGGTCCTCTGGGTGCCGACGTTGATGATGCTCGGCTACTACGGCGCCTGGGTCCTCGACTCGGTGCCGTGGCTCAAGACGGTCGCGGTCGTCGCGTCCATCGCGTTCTTCGTCGTCGGCACCGGGCTCGGGGTGTGGCGCTACCGGCAGGAGATGAAACGCCCGATCGACGAGACCGCGACGCTGCCCGAGCACCGGATCGCCGCGGCGTCGGTGACCGAGGCGGCGGCCGCGCCGGCCGCGGCCGACGGGCTCGGGCCCGCGGCGGACGCCGCCCCCGCACCCGTCGACCTCGAGAAGACGCGCCGCGCGGAGGCGGCCGGGGTCCAGGGTGTCGCCGAGGAGCCGGACGTCGCCGAGGAGCCGGGGGCCCGCCGGCGCTGATCGCTCACCCGAGCGTCGCCGCCGCCTCCAGCAGCATCCAGCCCGACAGCTGCACCGACAGGTCCGCCTCGGGCGTCCCCGGGGCCGGCACCCGAGCAGGACGACGCCAGTCGTGCGCGAACACCGGGCCCGTCGCGATCTCCGCCCGGTTGTCCCACACCGACTCCGCGCTCGCGAGCACCAGCCGCCGCGCCGGCGCGGCCAGCTCGGGCCGGCGGCGTGCCGCATCGGCCAGGTAGCGGGCGAGGATGCCGTTGAACAGCCCGCCGTCGCCGCCGTCGTCGTAGCCGGGGACGACGCCGTCGGCACCCGCCATCCGTGTCGACACCGCGTCGAGGACGGCGCCCGCGCGCTCGGCCCAGCGCGGGTCGCCGTCGCGTTCGGCGAGCTCGACGCAGGCCCCGAGGTACACGCCCTGGCAGTACGTGTAGGTCGTCGCGGCCACCTCACGGACGGTGCCGTCGGGGGCGAGCCGGACGCCGTCGCGGACCAACCCGGTCCCCGGGTCGACGAGCTGGGCGGCCATCCAGTCGACGATCGCCGCCGCGAGTGCCACCTGCCCGCGCCGGGCCAGCAGGATCGCCGCGGGGCCGTTGGCGGGGGCGTTCTTGAAGTCGTCGGCGCGCCGCCACCAGATCCCGCCGCCGCCGTCGGGTGTCCAGCCCGCGCGCAACCGGTCGGTCACCGCCCGCAGCGCACCGGGGCCGGACCGGCGGGCGAGCGTCCCGGCCCGGTCGACGGCGAGCCCGAACCAGGCGATGTCGTCGTAGTAGTCGTTGGTCCAGCGGCCGAGGTTCTTCAGCCGGATCCCGCGCGTCAGTGCCGCGACGGCCGCGCCGCGCCGGGCCTGCGGATCACGCTGCTGGGCGTCGACGAGGCAGTCGAGCAGGTGCGCCTGCCACCAGTAGTGCCACGGCCAGGGCCTGCTCACCCGGGGCCGCGGCCAGGCGATCCGGCCGATGCCGGTCCCCGGCGTGACACCGGCGATGCGGCGCAGGTGCCGCCGCCGGACCGCCGTCTCCGCCGCGGCGGCCCGCTCCGCCCAGCTGTCCCCCATGCCCCCGATCCTGGCAGAGCCGGGACGCAGGTCCGGGACGGCGCCCGACCGCCCCGCCTCAGTGCCCGTGGGTGCTGCTCGACGCGTAGTCGGTGTACGTGTAGGGGTTGTCGAGGATCTTCGTCTGCGGGATCTCCGGGTTCATCCCCGCCTGCCAGGCCTCCTCGCCCATGGTCGAGCGCAGGTGGCTGACGGTGTCGTCGATCTCCGCACGGGCCCGGTCCAGGTCGATCCCGACGAGCCGGTGGTCGCGCTTGACGATCCGGCCGTCGATGATCACGGTGTCCACGTCGCCGCGCTGGGCCTGGAACACCACGTGGCCGTACGGGTTGAGCAGCGGGAAGGACACGGGCGAGTCGTCGTTCTTGATCAGCACGACGTCGGCCTTGTAGCCGGCCTGGAGCCTGCCCAGCTCGCCGTCGCGCCCCAGGGCCCGGGCACCGCCGCGGGTGGCCCACTCGACGACCTGGTCGGCGCGCAGCGACGCGTTCGTGACGGTCTCGCTGCGGGCGTGCGCCTCGAGGTGCTCGCGGGAGCGGTCGGCGCCGAGGGTCGAGCGCATGGCGGAGAACAGGTCGCCGCTCCACCAGACGCTGGTGTCCATCGACAGCGAGACGGGGATGCCGTGCGAACGCAGCGCCCAGCTGGGCGGGTAGCCCTGGCCGGCGCTCTGCTCGCTCTCGGTGGAGATCGACACCGAGCCGCCGGTGGCGGCGATGCGGTTGTACGAGTCGGCCGACAGCGATGCGGCGTGGACGAACACACTGGTCTCGTCGAGGAAACCCGCCTCGTGGGCGAGCCGGATGCCCTCGTCGTTGGTGGCGCCCCAGACCCCGGCGTGCGTCGTGACCGGGACGCCGAGCTCGCGGGCCGCCTCGTAGGCGGCGCGCTCGGGGAACTCGGGATCGCCGGTGACGTCGAAGGCCAGCTGGAAACGCAGCATGTCGTCGCCGGTGTCGATGGCCCGGCGGGCGAACGCGCGGAAGTCCGGCGAGTTGGTCCACTCCCAGGGCGCCTGCTGGATGTTGCCGTAGGCGAGGACGAAGCGGCCCGGAACGGAGCGCAGGGCGTCGGTGGCGGCCTCGGCGTGCTCGACGGTCTGCAGGCCGTGCGACCAGTCGACGGTCGTCGTCACGCCGGCGTCGACGGACTCGATCGCGGCGAGCAGGTTGCCGGCGTGGACGTCCTGCGGCCGGAAGTGCCTGCCGGACTCCAGGTAGTACCAGACGAAGTACTGGGTGAGGGTCCAGTCGGCGCCGTAGCCGCGCATGGCCGTCTGCCACATGTGCCGGTGGGTGTCGATCATGCCGGGCATGACGATCCCGCGGCGGGCGTCGATCTCGACGGTGCCCGCCGGGACGGTCAGCGCGGGGCCGACGGCCACGATGCGGTGTCCCGAGACGTGGACGTCGGTGTCGAGGAGCACGGAGCGCGCGTCGTCCATCGGCAGCACCGTCCCACCGCGCAGGACGGTGTCCGGTCCGGTCGCGTCCCGGTTGACGTCGCTCATCGCTTCCGCTCCCTCGCGTGGCATCCGGCGCTACTACGGACGAACGTCCGCCCACCGGCCCCTGTGGACATCGGTCACTCTCACGCAGGTCGTGTCACCCTGTCAATGCACCGTCGCACGCCGCGTCGCGGCCCGTCCGCAACGCTCCGTCCGCGTGCCGGACAGCTGGTCGCTAGCCTGGTCGTCGACGCCGCACGAACCGGAAGAGGTGGTGGCATGCCGCGCGAGGGAACGGGCCCCGACTTCATCGAGGCCCTCGCCCGTGGCCTGGACGTCATCCGCGCGTTCCCGCCGGGCCGGCCGGTCATGTCGCTCAGCGACGTCGCGACCGCGACCGGACTGGCCCGCCCCACCGCGCGCCGCATCCTGCTGACGCTCGAGGAGCTCGGCTACGTGCGCGTCGACGGCAACGGTTTCGCCCTCACCCCGCGGGTCCTCGACCTCGGCGTCGCCTATGTGCGGTCGATGGGCCTGTGGGACGTCGCGCGCCCGCACATGGAGCGGCTCGTCGCACGGACCAACGAGTCGTGCTCGATCGCGCAGCTCGACGGCTCCGACATCGTCTACGTCGCGCGGGTCGCGGTGCCGAAGATCGTCTCGCTGGCGGTGCAGATCGGCACGCGCTTCCCCGCGCTGCAGACCTCGCTCGGGAAGGTGCAGCTCGCCGCGCTCGCGCCGGACGAGCTCGAGCGAGTGCTGGCCGAGCCGACGCGCTCGGGCCTGGTCCCGCGGTGGCAGCCCGGTGTCGAGGAGCGCGACGCCGAGCTGCGGGAGGTCCGCGCCCGAGGCTGGGCGCTGACCGACGAGCAGCTGACGCTGGGCATCCGCTCCGTCGCCGCGCCGCTGCGCGACGGGGACGGGCGGGTCATCGCGGGCATCAACGTCAACACCCACGCCGCGGAGACGCCGGTGGAGACGCTGCTGGAGCACCACCTCCCGGCGCTGCTGCAGGTCGCGGGCGACATCAGCGCCGACTTCGCGCGGCTGGCGAACGTCCCGCACGTGACCGTCGCGTCCTGACGGTCGGTGTGGCAGCATCGCCTTCAACGGACGACTGTCCGTCTGACGGCCGAAGGATCGAGCTGCTGATGTCAGAAATCGCCCGGAAGGACGCCGCCGGACCGTTGGCGGGGTTGCTCGTGGCCGACTTCTCGCGCGTGCTCGCGGGGCCCTACGCGACGATGCTGCTCGCCGACATGGGCGCCGAGGTCGTCAAGGTCGAAGGCCCGAGCGGCGACGAGACGCGCACCTGGACCCCGCCGTCGCGCGGTGAGGACTCCACGTACTACCTCGGCGTCAACCGCGGGAAGCGGTCGATCGTCCTCGACCTGCGCGACGAGGCCGACGCGGCGCTCGGCCGGGAGCTGGCCCGGCGCGCGGACGTCGTGATCCAGAACTTCAAGCCCGGTGGGCTCGCGAGGTACGGGCTGGACTTCGAGTCGGTCCGGACGGCGAACCCGGCGACCGTCTACGCGTCGATCAGCGGGTTCGGGGCCGGGGCCGGGGCGCGGGTGCCCGGCTACGACCTGATGGTCCAGGCGATCTCGGGCCTGATGAGCCTCACCGGTGACCCCGACGGGCCGCCCTACCGCGCCGGCATCTCCGTGTTCGACGTAATGGCGGGCAACCACGCCGTCATCGGCATCCTCGCCGCGCTACGGCACCGCGACGCCACCGGCGAGGGCCAGCACGTCGAGGTCAACCTGCTGTCGTCGGCGCTGACGGGGCTGGTGAACCACAGCTCGGCCTACGTCGCGGGTGGCGTCGTGCCCACCCGGATGGGCAACGCGCACCCGAGCGTCTTCCCGTACGAACCGCTCCCGACCGCCGACAACGACCTCATCGTCGCCGCCGCGAACGACGGGCAGTTCCGCAGGCTGTGCGAGGTCCTCGGCATCCCCGACGTGCCCGACGACCCGCGCTTCGCCCGCAACGCCGACCGCACGGCCAACCGCGAGGTGCTGCGCCCGATCCTGACCGAGCGGCTCGCCACGCGGGGTGCGCTCGAATGGTTCGACCTGCTCGTCGCGGCCGGCGTGCCGTGCGGGCCGATCAACACCATCGACGGCGGGTTCGCGATGGCCGAGCGGCTGGGCCTCGACCCGGTCGTCGAGGTGGGCGAGGGCGACCGCGCCGTCCCGACGACGCGGCACCCGGTGCGTTTCTCGGCCACCCCGGCCGGCTACGCGCTGCCGCCCCCGCGGCTCGACGAGCACGGCCCCGAGCTGCGTGAATGGCTGTCGAAGGAACCGGAGGACGACCGTGGCTGACGGGACGTACCCGACGGCGCTGGGGGCGTCGAGCCCCGACCGGATCACCCTGCTCGGCGCGGATCTCGCCGACGACGTCATGGGCAGCGTCGGCTTCGGCGAGCTGGCGTTCTGGCTCGCGACGCAGCGGCGCCCCTCGCGCGGTGAGACGCGGGTGTTCGAGGCCGTCCTCGCCGCTCTCGCCGACCACGGGTTCACCCCGACCGCGATCGTCACCCGGCTCACGTACCTGTCCGCCCCCGACTCCGTGCAGGGCGCCCTCGCCGCGGGCCTGCTCGGCGGCGGCTCCCGGTTCCTCGGCGTCACCGAGGACTGCGGCCGCTTCCTGCACGACGTCCTGGCCGGCGTCGACGGGGCCCTGCCCACCGACGACGCCGGCTGGGACGCGATCGCCCTCGAGACGGTGACGGCCCAGCGCGCCGCCCGCCGGTTCGTCCCCGGCCTGGGCCATCACGTGCACAAGGACGGCGACCCCCGCACGCCGCGGCTGTTCGCCATCGCCGAGGAGGAGGGCGTCGCCGGCCCGCACCTGGCGCTGTTCGCCGCGATCGGGCGCGTCCACCCCCAGGTGCTCGGCCGGACCCTGCCGCTCAACGGCGCCGGGGTGTGCGGTGCCGCGCTGGCCGACCTCGGGCTGCCGATGGAGCTCCTGCGCGGCTTCGCGCTGCTGGCCCGCACCGCCGGGCTGATCGGACAGCTCGCCGAGGAGCTGCGCCGGCCCGTCGCCAACGACATCTTCCTCTCCGTCGACCTGAACAACCGGTCGATCGCGCCGGAACCGTACGAGCCCGGGAGCGCCCATGGCTGAGCTGGTCGCGGTGATCGCGTCCACGCACCACCCGTTCTACTACCGGGCGAGCACCGCCACCGGCGACGACCGGCCTCCCTTTGCCGACGAGTGGGTACGCAAGATCGAGGCGTTCCGCGAGACCCTCACCCGGGCCCGCCCCGACGTGCTCGTCATGGTCGGGTCCGACCACTTCCACCAGCTGTGGCTCGACAACATGCCGCAGTTCCTGGTCGGCAAGGCGCCGTTCTACGACGCCAACTGGTACAACGAGGAACGCGAGTTCGGCCTGCCGCGGATGACGCTCGCGGGTCAGGAGGACCTGTCGGCCCACGTGCTGCGGCACGGGCTCGACGCGGGGTTCGACCTCGCGTTCTCCAACGAGCTGCGCATCGACCACTCGATCACGTGCCCGATCATCACGCTGCGTCCGCAGGCGGACCTGCCGATCGTGCCGGTGTACACCAACATCTTCGCGCCGCCGCTGCCACAGCCGTCGCGGTTCGTGCAGCTCGGCCGCACGATCCGCGAGCTCGTCGAGTCGTGGCCGTCCGACCGGCGGGTGGCCGTGATCGGGACCGGCCACCTGTCACTGGAGCTGGGCGGCCCCCGGCAGTTCGGCCCGCACGGACCCGACCCGGAGTTCGACCAGAAGGCCGTTGGCTGGATCGCGGGCGGCGACATCGAGGAGTGCCTCGCCGAGGTCAGCCTGGAGAGCCTGCACGCCCCCGGTAACGCCACGCACGGGTTCATGGACTTCATGTTGATGATGGGTGTCGCGGGGGAGGGGCAGAAGGCCGACTACGTCGACACCTACGACCTGTTCCACACCATGGAGGCGTACTTCACCTGGTACCCGGGAGGGATCGACGGTGAGTAGGTATCTGGTCGACAAGTTCCTCTTCACCGTCGACCGCGACCCGGCGCTCGTCGAGCGCTACCGGGAGGACCCGGTCGGCACCGTGGCGTGGTGGGAGGCCGAGGAGGCCAACCGGCTGCTCAGCTGCATCGCCGACGAGCGGTCGACGTGGCTCGCCTTCGACGACGCGGAACGGGCCGCGCTCGCCGGGCACGACTACCGGGCCCTCTTCGCGCTCGGCGCCCACCCCTTCCTGACGTTGACCCTGTTCATCGCGATGTTCGAGCGCGACCACGACGAGCCGCTCGGCTTCCAGCGTGAGTACGCGCAGCGGCTCGCGGACTTCTCGCTGCCCTACCCCGACATCGCGACGTGACGTCCACGGTGCGGGCCGTCGAGATCCGGTCGGCCGGCTCCGCACCGGAGCCGGCCGACCGGCCGCGTCCGGTGCCGCGCGCCGGTGAGGTGCTGGTCGACGTCCTCGCCGCGCCCATCACGCCGCTCGACGTGCTGTGCGCGTCCGGGACGTCGTACTTCGGGATGCCGCAGATGCCCTACGTGCCGGGCGTGCAGGGCGTCGGCCGGGTCGAGGGCGCGACGGTGTGGTTCCCGACGACGGCGGGGATGGGCCCGGGCGACGGCAGCATGGCCACGACGGCCGTCGCGGCCCGCGCCGACCTGGTCGTGCTGCCCGACGGCGCCGACCCGGTGCTCGTCGCGGCGCTCGGGCTCTCGGCGGTCGCCGCGCACATGGCCCTGACGTGGCGCGGCGAGCTGCAGCCGGGGGAACGGGTGATCGTCCTCGGTGCCGGCGGCGTGGTCGGGCAGGCGGCGATCCAGCTCGCGCGGGTCGCCGGCGCCGCGCACGTCGTCGCGGGTGTCCGGTCGCCGGCCGCAGCCGAGCGCGCGCTGCGGGCGGGCGCCGACGCGGTCGTGGAGACCGGGTCCGACGACGTCGCGGGCATCGCCGCCCGGCTCCGCGCCGCGGCGGGCGGCTCGGCCGACCTCGTGCTCGACCCCGTCTTCGGGGTGCCCGCCGCCGCGGCCCTGCGCGCCCTGCGACCCGGTGGCCGGCTGGTGAACCTCGGCTCGTCCGCGGCGGAGACCAGCCCGATCGACTCGTCCACGCTGCGCAGCCGCTCCCTGCGGGTGCTCGGCTACACCAACAACGAGCTCACCGCGGAGCAGCGGTCGTCGGCACTCGTCGTCGTCGCGCGGCTGGCCGCCCGCGGCGAGCTGACCGTCGCCCACGAGACCGCCGCACTCGACGACGCCACTGCGGCCTGGCGGCGCCACCGCGCCGGTGCCGCCGAGGGCCGGATCGTCCTCGTCCCGCCGTCCTGACCGGCCGACGCCCACAACCGGTCAGGGCGCGGTGAGCGGCGGGTTCCACGGGGAGGCGACGACGTCGTCGGCGTGCACGGACGTCGACCCGCTCGCCGTGGCCTCGACGGTGAAGCGGACCCGACGGCCGGTGCGGTCGTCGGCGGCGGGCTCCGGCAGACCCTCCCAGTCGATCACGGCCGTGCCCGACAGGTGCAGCGTCGTACCGGTCGCGAAGTCGAGGAACAGCAGCGCCGCCGCCGGGTCGACCGCGATGTTGCCGAGGCTGTTGAACAGGTTGTTGCCCGGATAGTCCGGCCACCACAGCTCGTGTGCGTTCTCGACGCGGACGAAGCCCGGGGCGCCGCCGCGGTGGGATGCGTCGCTGCCACGGTCGGGATGGGTGGTGCCCAGCAGGAACGTGTCGGCGTTCCGGACCAGCGCGACGTCGGCGTCGCCGAGTGCCGCCCCGCGCCGGACTGCCCCGGACGACCCGACGTGCGCGGTGCTGTCGAGGACGCGCTGCTGGATGTACTGCGGGCAGTTGCCGAAGGCCTGCTCGGCCGCGACCACGAGCCCGGAGGCACCCGAGACGGCGAGCGTGCCGTTGACGCGGATGCGCCGCCGCCGCGCGAAGTCGACCGCGATCAGCCCGACCGCCTGGCCCGCGGGGACGTCGTGCAGCGGGTCGCCCGCGGCGGGCCGGCCGTGCACCCGCAACGTGGTCTCGTCCGCGACCTCGAGGAACCCGGGATCGCCGGTCAGCGGGGAGATCCAGAGCCGCCCACCGGCGTCGCGCGCGGTCAGGGCGGCGAACGTGCGATCGGCCAGGAAGCGCTCGGCGCCACCACGCAGGTCGGGTGCCGCGAGCATCCCGGCGAGTCGCGCGGCGTCGCCGCTGACCCCTGCGCGTTGCTGCACGGCCACCTCGCCCGCGTGGAAACCGTGACCGGCCATGTGTGCCTCCCGAGGTCGGGAACGGACGTTCCCTCCTCCGATGATGCCTAATGCTCATAGCCCTGTCTATCCATTAGAACAGGTCGTGAGCAGCGACACCGGCGACCGTTCTCGTCACCCCCCGCGGCGGGCGTCGCTCCAGGCCCCTCCACCAGTGGGTGCTACCAGGCATTCCGCAGGTCCGCGTGCTCGCGGACCCACGCGTGCATGACGATCCCGGCCGCGACCCCCGCGTTGATCGAGCGCGTCGACCCGAACTGGGCGATCGACACCAGCCGTGCCGCCGACGCCCTGGCGGTGTCGGTGAGGCCCGGGCCCTCCTGGCCGAACAGCAGCACGCAGCGTCGGGGCAACGCGGTCGTCTCCAGCCGCACCGCGCCCGCGGTGTTGTCGACGGCGACGACCGGCAGTCCCCGGTCCGCCGCCCACGCCGCGAGCGCCGCGGCATCCTCGTGGTGGTGGAGCTGCTGGTACCGGTCGGTCACCATCGCGCCGCGCCGGTTCCAGCGCCTGCGCCCGACGATGTGCACCCCTGCCGCGGCGAACGCGTTGGCCGTGCGCACGACCGTCCCGATGTTGTGGTCGTGGCCGAAGTTCTCGATCGCGACGTGGAAGGGGTGCGCGCGGCTCGCGAGATCGGCGACCACGGCCTCGCGGCGCCAGTACCGGTACGCGTCGACGACGTTGCGCCGGTCCCCGCCCGCCAGCAGCTCCGGGTCGTACCGCGGGTCGGACGGCGGTGCGCCCTCCCACGGCCCGACGCCCACCTGCCCGGGGACTGCCCACTCCGTCGCCCCCGGCTCCTCACCCGTGCTCACGACGCCATGCTCCCCGGCGCCGTCCGCCACCGTTCCGCCACCCCACGCGCCCGGGGATCCGGCCCAGGTCCGGCGGATCGCCGGCGATCGGTCGTCGGCGTCGCGACGGCGGGCTACCAGCAACCTCGCCCGGTTGCTCGACCGTCGGCAGTGAGCCTCTCTGTGTCCGACGTGACCCGCCGGAGGTCGCGCGGACCGGGACGGGTCACGACTGGGTGGGTGGCGGTGCCGGCGTCGCCGCGGCGCTGGTCGGCGGGTCCTCGTGCAGCCGCACGACCGGCAGCGCGAGCTGGACGGCCGTGTGCCCGACGTGCGCCCCGACCGCCGCGGCGTGGTACTCCTCCAGCCGCGCGAGGAACTCCGGGTCGCTGTAGATGCGCCCGTCGACGCCGGGCCCGACCGTGCCGTTGAGCACGGCCTCGACGTCCTCGCCGGAGAGCGTCTTGTGCGTCTCCAGCGCGTGGGCGATCGCGAGCACCGAGGAGCGGTTGTCCTCCAGGATCTGTTCGGCCCGGTCGAGCAGCCGCCCGAGATGGTCCTCGATGCGGTCGGCCAGCGCCCGCCGCAGCACGACCTCGGTGCTCTCGCCGCCCTTGCCGGGAGCGCCCTTGCCCCCGCCCGGGCTGCCGACCTCGAGCCGGCGCGCCGTCGAGTACGACGACACCGTCGCGCCCATTCCCCAGAAGCCCTCCATGAACGACGCGAGGGTCGTCGCCGACTCGAGGTCGCCGGACACGCCGGAGGAGCTGTCGCCGTCGAAGAACATCCGCTCCCCGGCCAGCGACGCGAGCGAGACGAGGATGTCGGCCTCGTACTCCGAGCGCCAGCGGGTGAACTGGTCCTCCGGCGGGATGCTCGCGACCATGCCGAGGTAGTCCGAGCCCTTCTCGATCGTCGCGAGGTCGATCTCCATGTGCTCGCGCACCCGGAACGCGACGACGGCGTGACAGCCCTCGTGCACGGCGACGGCGTGCCGCTCGCGCTCGATGTACTCGACGTCCTCCGGCGGGCCGAGGTCCTTGAGCTGCTTGGCGCGCAACACGTCGCGCCAGGTGATGACCTCGCGGCCGTCGCGGATCGCGGTGATCAGGGCCTCGTTGACCAGGTCCTTGATCGTCGCGCCCGTGGCGTACGGGGTGATGGTGGCGAGCTTGTCGAGGTGCTCGTCGGTGATCTCGTGCGGGACCTTGTCGAAGTAGCCCTGGTAGGTGCGGATGCGCCCGGCCTTGCTGGGGTAGCCGACCTTGTAGATGCGGTCGATGCGACCCGGTCGCAGCAGCGCCTCGTCGAGCGCCTCGGGCATGTTCGTCGCCATCATGACGAGAATCCGGTACTTGGGCGGCGGCTTGGGCCGCATGCCGAGGGCGCGGCGGCCCCACCGGTTGAGCAGGCCACGTGGCTTCTTCAGGCCGGACAGCTCCGTGAGCAGCGCCTGCAGCGTGCCCATGCCGCCACCGCCGCCGTTCATCCCGCCCATGACGAACCGGCTGCGCCGCTCCGGCTCGGGCGCCGGCATCGAGCGCATCGCCTCCCGGGTGAGCAGGGAGCGGGTGTCCTCCGACAGGTAGGAGAAGCCGTGGCAGCCGGCGGCGTGGAACGGCGGGGCGGCCATGCCCCGGGGCCCGCCGCCGGGGCCGACCTGCGCGAGCGAGCCGCGGTTGCCCAGCGCGTCGGCCTCGTCGAAGAAGACGATCACGCCGCCGTAGCGCAGGGACAGCTTGCGCAGCTTGCGGAACAGCGACTTGACCTTGAGGATGCCGACGCCCATGAACATGTTGATGAACGCGCCGGGGTCGACGAAGACGTAGGGCCGGCCGGTCTCGCCCGCGACGGCCTCGGCCATCAGCGTCTTGCCGGTACCGGGCGGCCCCCACAGCAGGATGCCGCCGGGGACGTAGCCGCCCTTGGCCTCGATCTCCTCGGGCCGCTCCAGGTACATGATGTTCTCGCGGATCCGGTCCAGGACGTGGTCCTGGCCCCAGACGTCGGTGAACCGGGTCTTGATGTCGTCCGGGTAGTAGGTGTCGACGCCACCGCGGGAGAGCAGCCAGAACAGCCCGATGAACTGGAACGCGATGAAGAAGAAGGCGAAGAGCAGCTGCAGGATCAGCGGCATCGCCTGCCAGATCAGCGCGGGCAGCTGGAACACCGCGAGGACCGGCGAGGTCTCCAGGATCGCGGCGGCGACGAACGCGAACAGCACCAGCAGCGCGACGATCTTGATCAGCCGGCTGAGCCGGAACCGGGTCCAGTCGGAGAACCGCTTCTTCACGGCCCGGTCGAAGCCGCCGAAGACCTTCTCGGACCAGAACCGGTGGTAGCCGACGGAGCGCTCGGAGACGAAGTAGTGGAGCTGGCGCAGCAGCTCCAGCCCGGCGAGCCAGATCAGCCACTGTGACTCGTAGATCTGGATGCGCAGCGAGTCGGCGAAGGAGATGAGCGGGTTGTCCGCCATCGCCGCCCAGACGATGACGAAGAACGCCACGGCGAACAACAGCAGCAGCCGGATGCGGTTCCACATCGGCATGGGCTTGCGCGTCGTCGGTCGCTCCGGCGGGGGGACGTGGTGGTGCTGCGCCTCCGTCCCGTCGCCGGCCTTCGTCATGTCGGGGGCCGTCATGGGCTGTCCTCCCGCACGGTGAACGAGTTCACGACGCCCTCGATCTCGGACTGTCGCTTCTGGAAACAGTCGGCCGAACACCGCGCGATCGCCATGTAGACCTTGCTGGCGTCGTCGTTGAGGTAGCCGAGCTGGTCGAAGACCTGGGGCGGCCCGCCGTCGAGCCGGTAGACGTAGACCGAGTGCACCCCGCGCACGCCGTGGCCCGGTGTGAGGACCTCGTCGGCGATCATCTGGAAGTCGGTGAGCCGCGACGCCGAGCCGGACAGCATGAGGTCCTGGCGGGCCGAGGCCGAGACCGGGAAGCGGAAGTCCCGGATCACGTCGAGGCTCACCTGACCGCGCGACTTCTCCGGCACCCCGTCGACGCTGACGAGCACCAGCGGCTCCTCCGTCTGCGGGTCGAACATGTGCTGGAGCTCGGGGGCGGAGTCGGCGTCGTACCCGACGATCCAGGTGCCCTCGGCGCTGCTGTCGGCAGGCGGCGTCCCGAGCGCGGCGGTGAACTGCGCCGGGTCGATCTGGTGCCACGTGTTCGGCACCTTCAGGTAGGTCTTGTCGGCGGAGTTGGTGACGTACGTGGCGCTCGGCCCCCCGCACGCGGCCAGCAGCGCCGCGGCTGCGGCGAGACCCAGTACCGCGGCTCGCAGACGTGGGACGACCACGGCTTCCCCCCTGCGTGACCTTCTCGTGACCAAAATGAGTATGAGGCACGAACCTGGCCGTTGCCTGGGCCGAACAGGTTGCGGCTTCGTTTCGGCCCAGCGGCCCTCGACCCGCGACACCCGTCCGGGCCAGCGGCCACGGCGTCCGTTCGGACTAGAGCCCGATGTCCGCGAGGCTCAGCAACGCCCGGTAGGGCAGCCCCTCGGCCTCGATGGCCTCCTTGGCGCCCGTGTCCCGGTCGACGACGGTCGCCACCCCGACGATCTCGGCGCCCACCTCGCGGACGGACCGCACAGCGGTCAGCACCGAGCCACCCGTGGTCGACGTGTCCTCGACGACGAGCACCCGGCGGCCCGCGATGTCCGGCCCCTCGACGAGGCGCTGCATGCCGTGCTCCTTCGTCGCCTTGCGGACGACGAACGCGTCGAGGGCGACACCGTCGGCCGCCGCGGCGTGCAGCATCGCGTCGGCCACCGGGTCGGCGCCCAACGTCAGCCCACCCACGGCCTGGAAGTCCCAGTCGGCGGTGAGCACCCGCAGCAGCCTGCCGACGAGCGGGGCCGCCTCGTGCTGGAGCGTGACGCGGCGCAGGTCGACGTAGTAGTCGGCCTCGGCACCCGAGGCGAGGGTCACCCGGCCGTGGACGACGCCCAGCTCACGGACGAGCGTCGCGAGCCGCTCGCGGTCGGTGTCGGGGTGGCTCATCGGACCGCCTCGGCGGGGCTCGTGCGCCGCACCGCGCAGGCGCGGTGCCGCCGGTCCGCTCGCCCGCCCGGATGCCGATCTGTGGCGCGGCTGCGCTCGCTCATGGAAGTGCCTTCCTCGGGGACCCTCAACGCCGGCCCATGCGGCCGGCGAGGCGGCGGACCAGCCCGCGCGGCAGCAGATCCACCACGCCGACGATCGTCTTGTACTGCGGGCTGGGCACGGACACGACGCGGCCCTTCGCCAGGTCGGCGAGGCAGTCGTCGACGACGCGGTCGGCGTCGAGCCACAACGGCCCGGTGCGGTCGCCGACGTTCATGCCGGCGCGCTCGTGGAACTCGGTGCGGACGAAGCCGGGGCACAGGACCAGCGCGCGCACGCCCGTGCCCGCCGTCGACGCCGCGACGGCCTCGGTGAACGAGGTGACCCACGCCTTGTCGGCGCTGTAGATCGACCCCTGCCCGGGGACCAGACCCAGCACGCTCGACACGTTGACCACCGCCCCGCGCCCACGGCTCAGCATCCCGGGCAGGGCCGCCCTCGTCAGCTCCATGACCGCGGTGACGTTGACGTCGTGCTGGTGGCGGAGGTCCTCGGCGGAGGTGTCGACGAACCGCGTCCGGTGCGACATGCCCGCGTTGTTGACCAGCAGGTCGACGGGTGCGACGTCGGGGTCGGCGAGCCGGTGCGCCACACGCGCGCGACCGTCGGCGGTGGCGAGGTCGGCGGGGAGGACCTCGACGTCGACACCGACGCCGCCGGCGCCGAGCCGCTGCGCCGCGGCACGGAGCCGCTCGGCGTCGCGGGCGACGAGGACGAGATCGTGCCCGTCCGTCGCGAGCCGCGCGGCGAAGGCCGCGCCGATGCCTGCGGTCGCGCCGGTGATCAGTGCTGTGGGCACGCGATGACCCTAAGGGTGTCTGACGGATCGCCGTCGATGGGCTCGGTGATCCGGGCGGTTCGTGGCAAGACGGAGCCGGGTCGGCATACCGGGCGTATTCGGGCCCGGCGACAACGCAGCCACGGGCCGTCCGGGCGCCGAGACCGCGGCGAGTGATCTGTCGGACGCCCCCTACCCACCGTGCGTCCGGTGGCGCCGCGCCGGTTCGGTTCCGATCGGGGTCAGTTCTTGCTCAGCCGGTGGCGGGCGGCACCCTGGCCCTCTTCGAGCGCGTGCGCGACCTCGGCCATGTCGGCGAGCAGGTCCTGCAGCCGCTCGGTGCTGCTGTCGACGGGCGCCGCCGCGAGCACCCACGCGTCCTCGGCCCAGAGCAGCTCGATGTCGTCGCCGACGGCGTCGCCCGCCGTGGCCAGTTCCGGGGTGAGCAGCGGCTTGACGGCCTCGGCGTCGGAGACGAACGCGTAGCGCTCACCGACGGGCGCGAGCAGGTCGAGCCCGGCGTCGTCGGGCAGCGGCGCCGAGGGCAGCCGCAGCTCGACGGCGGCCGGCAGCTGCGACTGCACCTGCACGGCGGCGAGCACCGAGCTGATCCGGCCGTGCTGCTCGTGGTCGAACACGTAGGCCTGACGCGGGCCCTGGTGGGTCGGGACGGTGCCGCTGACCAGGTTGCGGGCCACGCCGGGCCCACCCTGGTGGATCGTCCCGTAACGCCAGCGGCTGGGCAGCACGGGGTCGCTGTCGGCGTACTCCCACTCCCGCAGGGCGGCCCAGCGCCTGCGGTCGCGGGTGCCCCCGTCGCCGCGGGTGCGGTCGGCGATCAGGAGCCCGATCCCGGCCAGGAGCGCGACCACGGCGATGACGAACCAGACCGACGCGTTGCCCACGGCGCGGAGCCTAGCCGCGCAGCCCCGCCACGTCCGGTAACGCGCCGGTCACTCGCCCGTTCGGCGTCACCCCCGGCCCGCGGCGGCCGCGCCGTGCTGCTCGTCGAGCCATGTGAGCCCGGTGCCGACGACCGTGCCACCGGCGACCTTCTCGACCTTCTCGATCCCGTCGGGAACCCGCAGCGGGTTCTCGCCCACCCAGCGGGCCACACCGGGCGCGCCGTCGAGGATCTCCTCCGCCCTGGCCGCGATCCCGTCGAGCCGGCGCAGGACGCCGGCGAGCCGCTCCGCGGCCGCGCCGAGGCATCCGATCACCTTCTGCACCAACGCCACGCACCGCCGGGCGAGCGCCACCGCGGCGGCGACGACGTCGGCGACCCACACCAGCAACGACGTGCCGGCCGTGAACGCCGCCGCCGCGGCCGCCACCAGTGCAGGGCCGACCAGGCCGCCGACGAAGTCGGCGATCGCGTCGCGGATCGTCGAACGGACCGTCGCGACGTTCGCGGCGGAGTCGAGGAGCTCCCCGCTGACCGTGTGGGCCTCCTCGGCCGCGACCCGCAGCCCGCCGGTCCACTCGTGGGCGGCGGCGCGGTACGCGGCGGCGGCGGCGCCGTCCCAGCCGCGGACCGTCCGCAGGCCCTCGGCGTTGACGGTGGCCGCCGACGAGAGCCGCGTGGCGACGCCCGCCCACGCCGCGGCCTCGGCCGTGATGGCGCGGGGATCGCCGGCGAGGGCGTCGAGCGGTTCGCGCAGGAACGACACGTGCTCGATCAACCAGCCCACCCCGGCCGACGCCAGGCCGCCGAACGGGTCGACGACGACGCCGAGCACGTCGATCCCCGCCGACGCGGCCTTGATCGCGATGGTCGCGGGGTCGCCCTCGCCGATCGCCCCTGCCGCCTCGGCGACGCTCTCGACGACGCCCGCGCCGGCCACCGCGGAGGTCTCCTCCGGACGGACGGCGACGTCGGCGGACAGGCCGGCCCGGGCGCTGTCCGGTGGGGCGACGACGGTCATCGCCCGACCGTCCGCCACAGCCCGGCGGCCCGGCGCTCCGCCTCCGCGTAGGCCGCCGCGGCCTCCCCGAGGTGCTGCGCGGTGCGCGCGCCCGCGTCGGCCAGAGTCGTGACCGCTCGGGCCGCGCCCTGCGCACCCCGGATCGCCGCGCCGCTGAACACCCGACCGACCAGGCCGTACGCGTCGGGTCCGAGCCGGCTCCCGGCGACCGCGGCCTCCCGGATCTTCCCCGCGACGGCACCGACGTCGGCCCCGTGCCGGGCCAGCATCACGACGTCGACGGTGTAGCCGCCGTCGGTCACTGGTCCACCCTCTTCTGTGCGGGGGTCATGAGGGCCTCTGTGGTAGGAAACGGTCGGGAGCCGGGGTGACGGCCCGCGTCGGTCGCCGTGAGACGGCCGCGATGACACTGCCGCCCCCGGTTCCTGCCCGGTCTGAGATCGACGACAGAGGGCTGCTGCGGTGTTGAGTGCCGGTCAGTGACCACTCGACTCGGGGCCGGGCTCTCGACCGTGTCCTGCCCACTGTGGACAGGAAGGCGACGAACGTGTCGCTGGTGGGTGCCGAGTACTTCGTGGGGATCGACTGGGCCGCGACGAACCATGCGGTATGCGTTCTCGACTCGTCCGGGCGTCGAGTCACCGGGTTCGGCGTGGAGCACACCGCGGCGGGGTTCACCGGTCTGATCCGCCGACTCGCCAAGCTGGGTGAGCCGGGCGGGGTGCCGGTGGCCATCGAGCGCCCGGACGGGCGGCTGGTCGACGCGCTGCTCGCCGCCGGCTACCCGGTGGTGGCGGTGAAGCCGAACGCGATCAAGACCTGGCGTGAGGGTGAGGTGATCTCCGGGGCGAAGTCTGATCCCGGTGACGCTCACGTGATCGCCGAGTACCTGCGTCTGCGCGCGCATCGGCTGCGGGCGGCGACCCCCCTGTCCGAGGACACCCGCGCGCTGCGTCTGGTGTCGCGCACCCGCTCGGATCTGGTCGCCGCCCGTGTCGCGGCGGGCAACCAGCTCGCCGCGCTGCTGGACACGGCCTGGCCCGGGGCGAAGGAGATCTTCGCCGAGGTGACCTCGGCGATCAGTCTGGCGTTCCTTCACCGCTATCCGACCCCCGATCATGCCGCGCACCTCGGGGAGAAGCGGATGGCGGCGTTCTGCATCAAGCACGGCTACTCCGGACGTCGCAGCCCCGCCGAGCTGCTCACCCGGCTGCGCGCCGCACCGGCCGGTGTCAGCGGCGCAGTCGTGTCCGACGCGCTGCGCGACGCCGTCCTCGCCCTGATCGCGGTCCTGACCGCGCTCAACACAGCGATCAAGGACCTCGACCGGTCCAACGCCGCGCACCTGCACGCCCACCCCGACGGAAAGGTGTTCACCAGCTTCCCCCGCGCCGGACTGGTCAACGCCGCCCAGATCCGCGCTGAGCTCGCCGAACCGACGCCTACTCCGGACCGGATGCCATCGCTGCCCTCGCCGGGCTGGTCCCGGTCACCCGCGCGTCGGGCAAGCACCACGCGGTGAGTTTCCGTTGGGCCTGTAACAAGCGGCTGCGCGTCGCGTTGACCACCTTCGCCGACAATTCCCGCCACTCCAGTCCCTGGGCCGCCGGCATCTACCGGCGAGCTATCGCCGGCGGCAAGGACCATCCGCACGCGATCCGGATCCTCGCCAGAGCCTGGGTTCGAGTGATCTGGCGCTGCTGGAACAACGGACAGCCCTACGACCCCGCCCGCCATGGCGGGGCAGCCCGCCAACTCAACCCACCGACCGCAGCCTGACGATCTTGAGGTTGACACAGAGGGTGTCATCGGGGCGCCCCGACGAGCGCCGAGCGCAGCAGGTCGATCGTCGCCCCCGCGCCTCCGACGACGCCCTCCGCGACCTCGACCGCCCGGGCGGCGGCGATCGCGCGGGCGGCCGCCGCCGTCGCGACGATCTCGGCGGCCAGCCCCTCACGGCCCAGGGACTCGGCCTGCGGCCCCAGCGCGAGCCCGACGAGCGCACCGGACGGCGACGTCGTCGCGGTGACGGCGCCGTCGCGGCTGCGGGCCGTCCCCGTGACGGCGGCGAGCTCGCCGCCGAGCCGCTCGGCGCGGGCGGCGGCGTCGTCGAGTCGCAGGCGGTAGCCGTCGAGCCAGGCCTCCGGGCCGCTCTCGTGTGTCGTCATGGCCGCGGACGCTAGAACGCACGACGCGGGTGGCGCGGGCGTTCGCGCCGGATCGGTTCCGGTCGCGAACCCCGCGCCACCCGCGCAGGAGTGTCGTGAGGTCGTGAGTCAGACGGTGACGGGCGAGCTGGCCCGGCCGACGATCAGTCCGCCGGTGCCGCCCGCGGCCGACGGGTCGAGGTCGACCCGGACGGTGTCGCCCTCACGGACGGCCCCCGCGAGCAGCTCCTTGGCCAGCTGGTCGCCGATCGACGACTGGACCAGCCGGCGCAGCGGCCGCGCGCCGTAGACCGGGTCGAACCCGTTCATGGCCAGCCACTCGCGCGCCGCGTCGGACACGTCGAGCGTGAGCCGCCGCCGCGCCAGCCGGTTGCCCAGCACGCCGAGCTGGATGTCGACGATGTGGGTCAGCTCCTCGGTCGACAGCGCGTGGAAGACCACGACGTCGTCGAGCCGGTTGAGGAACTCCGGCTTGAAGTGCCGCTGCACCACCGACATGACCGCGTCCTTGCGGGCCGCGTCGTCGAGTGCCGGGTCGGCGATCGCCTGCGAGCCGAGGTTCGACGTCAGCACCAGGATCGTGTTGCGGAAGTCGACCGTGCGGCCCTGGCCGTCGGTGAGCCGACCGTCGTCGAGCACCTGCAGCAGCGTGTCGAAGACGTCCGGGTGGGCCTTCTCCACCTCGTCGAACAGCACCACCGTGTAGGGGCGGCGCCGCACGGCCTCGGTGAGCTGGCCGCCCTGGTCGTAGCCGACGTAGCCGGGCGGGGCGCCGACGAGGCGGGCCACCGAGTGCTTCTCGGAGTACTCGCTCATGTCGATGCGCACCATGGCGCGCTCGTCGTCGAACAGGAACTCCGCCAGCGCCTTGGCGAGCTCGGTCTTGCCGACGCCGGTCGGGCCGAGGAACAGGAACGACCCGGTCGGGCGGTTCTCGTCGGCGATCCCGGCCCGTGCCCGGCGCACCGCGTCGGACACCGAGCGGACGGCCTCGGCCTGACCGACGACGCGCTTGCCGAGCTCGTCCTCCATGCGCAGCAGCTTGGCCGTCTCGCCCTCGAGCATGCGGCCCGCGGGGATACCGGTCCACGCGCTGACGACGTCGGCGACGTCGTCGGGGCCGACCTCCTCCTTGAGCATGACGTCCTCGGTCCGCTCGACGTCGGCGGTCTTGGCCGCGAGCTCCTTCTCCAGCGCCGGGATCCGGCCGTAGAGCAGCTCGGACGCCCGGCCGAGGTCGCCGTCGCGGTCGGCGCGCTCGTACTCACCACGCAGCTGCTCGAGCTGGGCGGCGAGCTCGCGGGTGGCCTCGATGGCGCCCTTCTCGTTCTGCCAGCGGGCGGTCAGCGCGGACAGCTGCTCGCGCTTCTCGGCCAGCTCGGAACGGAGAGCCGCGAGCCGCTCCTTCGAGGCGGCGTCGGACTCCTTCTCCAGCGCCATCTCCTCGATCTCCAGCCGGCGCACCGCGCGCTCGACGGTGTCGATCTCGACGGGCCGGGAGTCGATCTCCATGCGCAGCCGGGACGCGGCCTCGTCGACGAGGTCGATCGCCTTGTCCGGCAGGAACCGGGCGGTGATGTAGCGGTCGGACAGGGTGGCGGCGGCGACGAGCGCGGCGTCGGTGATCCGGACGCCGTGGTGCACCTCGTAGCGCTCCTTGAGCCCACGCAGGATGCCGACGGTGTCCTCGACGGACGGCTCGCCGACCAGCACCTGCTGGAACCGCCGCTCCAGCGCGGGGTCCTTCTCGATGTGCTGGCGGTACTCGTCGAGCGTGGTGGCGCCGACCATCCGCAGCTCGCCACGGGCGAGCATCGGCTTGATCATGTTGCCCGCGTCCATCGCGCCCTCGCCGGTCGCGCCCGCGCCGACGATCGTGTGCAGCTCGTCGATGAAGGTGATGATCTCACCGGCGGAGTCGGTGATCTCCTTGAGGACGGCCTTGAGCCGCTCCTCGAACTCGCCGCGGTACTTGGCGCCGGCCACCATCGAGCCGAGGTCGAGAGCGACCACGCGCTTGTCGCGCAACGACTCGGGCACGTCGCCCGCCACGATCCGCTGGGCCAGGCCCTCGACGATCGCGGTCTTGCCGACGCCCGGCTCGCCGATCAGCACCGGGTTGTTCTTGGTGCGCCGGGAGAGCACCTGCACGACGCGACGGATCTCGGTGTCACGCCCGATCACGGGGTCGAGCTTGCCCTCGCGGGCCCGGGCCGTGAGATCCTGGCCGTACTTCTCCAGCGCCTGGTAGGTGCCCTCCGGGTCGGGACTCGTGACCCGCGACGAGCCGCGCACCTTGGTGAACGCCTCGCGCAGCGCGTCGGGGGTGGCGCCGTGGCGGCGCAGCAGGTCGGCCACCGGGCCGCCCTTGTCGGCGAGGCCGACGAGCAGGTGCTCGGTGGAGACGTACTCGTCGCCCATCTCGGTGGCGAGCTGCTGGGCGGCGGTGATCGCCGCCAGCGCCTCCCGCGAGAGCTGCGGGGCGCTGACGGTCGAGCCGGCCGCGGCGGGGAGCCGCTGACCGAGCTGGGTGAGCTCGGCGCGCACCGCCGCGGCGTCGGCGCCGACGGCCTCGAGCAGGGGGGCGGCGATGCCGTCACCCTGGGCCAGCAAGGCGCCGAGCAGGTGAGTGGGACCGACATCCGGGTTGCCGGCGAGTGTCGCCGCCTGGGCAGCGGCCGAGATCGCCTGCTGGGTCTTGGTGGTGGGGTTGAAGGCGTCCACCCGTGTCCTCCTGGGTCCTTCCGTGTCGCGTGGACAGCACGGCTGATGCCGAGTGTGCCCTGTCTTCTGAGCCAACGTCAGGAAACTTGAGTCTGTTCCACTCAACCACAGGGATTTTCGACGAGCTCTGCGGGTGCGGGGATACTGAGCATCGATGACCGAGGATCCGCTGCTCACGAGCCTGCTCGCGGCCGTGGCCGCGGCCCCCGACGACGTCCCCCTGCGGCTGCACGTGGCGGAGCTGCTCGCCGCCGCCCGCCGACCCGCCGAGGCGCTGGCCCACTGCAGCCACGTGCTGGCCGTCGAACCGGGGAACGCAGCGGCGCTCGCCCTGCTGCAGCGCCTCACCGCCGCCCTCTCCGCGGCGACGCCGCCCGCCCCCGCACAGCCGAGCACGTTCGACTGGGCCAAGGCCGAGGAGCAGGTCGCCGACATCGCGGCCCCCGCGTTCGCCCAGGACGCGAGCTCCCCACCGGTCGAGGACGTGGAGATCGCGCGGCGCCCGACGGTCCGGCTGGCCGACGTCGGAGGCATGGACGAGGTCAAGCAGCGCCTGGAGCTGGCGTTCCTCGGCCCCGTCCGCAACCCGGAGCTGGCGCGCCGGTTCGGCACGACGGCCCGCGGCGGGCTGCTGCTCTACGGCCCGCCCGGCTGCGGCAAGACGTTCATCGCCCGCGCCGTCGCGGGCGAGCTGGGCGCGAAGTTCGTCGAGATCGGCATCGCCGACGTGCTCGACATGTGGGTGGGGCGCAGCGAGCGCAACCTCGCCGAGCTGTTCCGCACCGCCCGCCGCAACGCCCCCTGCGTGCTGTTCCTCGACGAGGTCGACGCGCTGGGCCAGAAGCGCTCGAACCTCACCCACTCCGGCAGCCTGCGCAACACCGTCAACCAGTTGCTGGCCGAGCTGGACTCGGCCACCGGCGCCAACGACGGCGTGTTCGTCCTGGGCGCCACGAACCACCCCTGGGATCTCGACAGCGCGCTGCGCCGACCCGGCCGCTTCGACCGGATGCTGCTCGTGCTGCCGCCCGACGCGCCGGCCCGCGCCGCGATCCTGCGGCACCATCTGCGGGACCGGCCCGTCGCCGAGCTCGACCTGGCCGCGCTCGTGAAGGCCACCGAGCACTACTCCGGCGCCGATCTCGCGCACGTCTGCGACACCGCCGCGGAACGCGCGCTCGCGCTGTCGATGCGGTCGGGCACCGTCCAGCCGTTGACGACGCGCGACCTGCTCGGCGCGGCGCGGGAGGTCACCCCGAGCACCGGGCCCTGGTTCGCCGCGGCCCGCAACGTCGCGTTGTTCGGCAACACCGACGGCAGCTACGACGAGCTGGCCGCGTACCTCAAGCGCAACCGGTCCCTGTGACGCCGACGTCCGTGACCACCGACCGCCGCGGGAACCCCGCAGTGAGAACCGAGCCGTGAGAACCGAGCCGTGACCGCCCCCGACGCCCTCGCCCGCCGGGACGCCCTGTCCCGCGCGGCGCACCTGCGTGCCGTCCGGAGGTTCGACGACGCCGAGCGCGTCGTGCGGCAGGCCCTCTCCTCGTTCCCCGACGACCCCGAGCTGCTGTGCGAGCTGGCCGCCGCGCTACTGGCCGCCGAGCGCCACGTGGACGGGCTGCAGGCGGCCGACGCCGCCGTCGCGGCCGCCCCCGATCGCGAACGCGGGCACCGGTTGCGCGGCCTGCTGCTGTCGATGCTCGACCGGCATCCCGACGCCGTGCTCGCCGCCTGGACGGCCGTCACCCTCGCACCCGACGAGCCCTACGCGGGCATCGCGTACTCCCGGGTGCTGCAGCGGGCAGGTCGGCCCGCCGACGCCGCGCAGGCGGCCCGGCGCGTCGTGACGCTGGCGCCGTCCTCGCCCGAGGCCCACCTGTTGCTCGCCGACGTCTCCGGTGACCTCGGTGACCTCGCGACGGCCCGGCGCGCCTACGAGGAGACGCTGCGCCTCGATCCCGAGCACGCCGCCGCCCGCCACGACCTCGCCGTGCTCGACGCCCGCACCCACCACCCCGGCCGGGCGCTGCGCGGGCTGATCGACGCCGGACGGCTCGCCCCGGCGATGGCCCACGTCCGCACGACGGCCGTGGCGGTGCTCTGGCAGCTCGCCGGCCGCACCCGGTTGTGGCTCGTCGTCGCGACGATCGCGGTGCTGGCGTCGTCGGTCGACCCGCTCGCCACCCGCGTCGTCACCGGCGCCGTGCTGGCACTGACCGTGTTCCTCGGCTGGTGGACGCTGCGCGAGCTGCCGCGCGGGTCGTGGCCGGTCGTCGTCGGCACGGTCCGGACCGACCGCCCGTTGACGCTGGTCTACGCGGTGCTCGCGCTGTGCCTGGCCGACCTCGTCGTCGTACTGGTCACGGGCCTGGGCGGGCTGGCCGTCCTGGTGTGGCTCGCGCTCATCCTGCTCGGGTTGCTGACGATCGCCGTCGGACTGGCCCGGCGCCGGCGACGTGGGACCCCCTGAGCAGGGGTCAGCGTCGGCGCAGGGTCCGGGACGCGCCGCCGGTCAGGTGCGTCGTGCTCGGGAAGCGGCGCCTCCCCGCGGCCGTGGCGGCCGGGTGCGCCTCCCGCGGCACCCGCTGCGCGCTGCCCTTGACCCGGAAGTAGTCCCCGCCCTTGCGGGCCGGGTCGTCGGTGCCCCACGCGCGGCGCTGCGACACCCGTTCCATCCGGGGGATGTGCTTGCGGCAGTGGATGTAGGCCTCCTCCACACCGACGACGACCCAGCGCTCCGCCTTGCGCCCGGGGCCGTGGTCGACCCGGGCGCGGGCGAACTCGCGGTGGAACTCGTCGTCGTCGAGGATCCGGGCGGTCCCGTTGACGTGCAGCCCGATCATGTCCTCGACGAAGTCGACCATCAGCATGCCGACGTGGGCGTTCTCGCTGATGTTGCCGAGGCTCGCGAGGACGCCGTTGCCGCGGTACTCGGGGTAGGCGAGGGTGTACTCGTCGAGCACGAGGATGAACCCGGGCGGCCCCGCGCGCAGCGACGCGTCGCACTCGCCGTGCGCGTCGGCGGTGGACACGAAGACCATCTCCATCCGGCCGATGAACTCGACCATCCGCGGCAGCAGCCGGTCGCGCAGCTGGTCCTCGTAGAACCTGTCGGCCCGGTCGGCGGTGCCGTAGACCTGCTGCAACGTGTGCTCGCCCGCCGACCCCGGACGTGACGCACCGTCGTCGGATGACTCCACAGGGGGGTCAGTCGGAAGAGTGACCGAAAGGCCGGGCGTGCGACGCGGGACGGACCGGCGGAGGCCGGAGACGCGGGGAGCCACACCCCTACGGTGCCATTAAGTACCCGCGCGGTCACGCCTTGCTCGGTGAAGCGCTACGCTGCCTCTCCCGGCGTCACCACGCGCCACCCTGCGTGATCAACGTCCCCGAACGGGTGAACGGAGCCCGCTGATGATCGACGCGCGTCTAGGGTCGGACACCCGCACGCGTCGCGCGGCGGCCACCGGACCCCCGAGCGCCACCGAGGAGAGTGTCGGCCCCCGATGACAGCCGATCAGCTGCTCAGCACCAAGCTCCCTGCGGCCGACCTCCCCGCGGCTCCCGGGCGCCCCGCCCCGCTCCCCGATGCCTCCGGCATGGTCGAGACCATCCGCCGCAGCTGGGCGGCGATGGAGGACCAGGCCGACGCCCTCGGCCGGCACTTCTACGCGACGCTGTTCCACATCGCGCCGGAGACCCGGGACCTCTTCCCGGTCAACATGGAGGTCCAGCGCAGCCGGCTGCTCCGCGCGCTGGTCCACGTCGTGCAGATGGTCGACCAGCTCGACGACCTCGTGCCGTTCCTGCAGCAGCTCGGGCGTGACCACCGCAAGTTCGGCGTCATCGCCGGGCACTACGACGCCGTCGGCAAGGCGCTGCTGTCGGCCATCGGCACCCACGCGGGCGACGGCTGGACCCCCGAGGTCGAGAAGGCCTGGACCGACGCCTACACGCTCGCGGGGCAGGCGATGAGCCAGGCCGCCGACGCCGAGCGCGGCCGCGCGTCGTGGCTGGGCCGCGTCGTCGAGCACAAGCGCATCGGGTGGGACCTCGCCGTCATCACCGTGCAGACCGACGAACCCGTGCCCTACCAGTCCGGGCAGTACGTCAGCGTCGAGACGCCGCAGCGGCCCCGGCTGTGGCGCTACCTCTCGCCGGCGAACGCGCCCCGGCCCGACGGCTCGATCGAGTTCCACGTCCGCGCCGTCACCAACGGCTGGGTGAGCCGGGCCATGGTCGCGCACTCGCGGATCGGCGACACGTGGCGGATCGGGCCGCCGATGGGCCGCATGGGCCTGCACCGGACCGAGGGCCGCGACCTGCTCATGGTCGCGGGCGGCACGGGCATGGCGCCGATGAAGGCCGTCCTCGACGAGCTGACCCGGCGCTCCGACACGCCGCGCACCCAGGTGTTCGTCGGCGGGCGCACCTGGGACGACCTCTACGACTTCGACGCGCTGCGCCGCATGTCCTACGCCCACCCGTGGCTCGACGTCGTGCCCGTGCTCGAGCGCGACGACGACGCCGTGGGCGCCGAGCGCGGCACGCTGGCCGACGTCGTCACCCGGTACGGCTCCTGGGCCGACCACGAGGTCTTCGTCTGCGGCTCGCCCGCGATGATCCGCGCGACGGTCTCGCGGATGCTGGTGGCGGGCACACCGCTCGACCGCATCCGCTACGACCCGTTCACGATGGACTGACCGTGAGTGGCGAGGTCTGACCTGGGCTGCCGCACCGTCCGGATCTTCCGCGCGCACGAGAACGCCGCGTCCGGGTGAACCGGGCGCGGCGCATGGGGGTCCCGTCGCGGGTGTCTCTTCTCGGAGGTGCCGGTCGAGTGGGTCGGCTCAGTCCGCGTCGCGGCGCGGCTTGGGTCGCCACACCACGAGTGCCTGCCGACGGTCCACCGGCACGAGATCGCGCCGGTAGGACTGGTGCACGACGGCCGCCGCCTGCTCGGCCGCGGCGTGCGCGGCGGCGAGCTCGGCGGTGAGCTCCTCGACCCGGGCCCGCAGCTCGTCGACGAGCTGCTCGAGTTCGATGATCCGCTTGACGCCGGCGAGGTTCACGCCGTCGACCTGGGAGAGCCGCTGCACCTCCCGCAGCAGCGCGATGTCGCGCGCCGAGTAGCGCCGCCCGCCGCCCGCCGACCGGCCGGGGCTCACCAGCCCCAGCCGGTCGTAGCTGCGCAACGTCTGGGCGTGCATGCCCGCGAGCTCGGCGGCGATGGAGATGACGAACACCGGGCTGTCCGGGCTCGCACCCGGCGGCAGCACAGCGTCGACGACCGGCTCGTCGCCGCCCGACCTGGTCATCCCCGTCACCTCCCGTCGAGCAGGCCCGCGCGCGGGTCGAAGTCCTTGGTGGACTCCGCGTAGGCCTGCAGTGCCTCCGTGGCCGCGTCGTCGAGCGAGGACGGCACCGCCACCTCGACGGTGACCAGCAGGTCACCGGTCTTGCCGTTCTTGCGCTGCACGCCGCGCCCGCGGACCCGGAAGGTCCGCCCGCTCGCCGTGCCCGGAGGAATCTTCAGCGACACGGTGCCGTCGAGCGTCGGCACCGTCAACGTCGCGCCGAGAACCAGCTCCGGATAGGTGACCGGCACCTTCAGCGTCAGGTCGTCGGCGTTCTTCGCCGAGCGGCCGAACACCTTGTCCGGTGTGACGTGCACCGTGACGAACAGGTCGCCCGCGGGAGCACCGCCGCGACCGGGCTCGCCCTGGCCCGCGAGCCGCACCTTCTGCCCGTCGTCGACGCCCGCGGGGACGCGGACCGTCAGGGTCCGGGTCCGGTTGCTGACGCCGCTGCCGTTGCACTGCGGGCAGGGGTCGTCGATCAGCCGGCCGGTCCCGCGGCAGTCGGTGCAGGGCTCGGAGAACGCGAACGCCCCCTGGCTCCTGCTGACCAGACCGACGCCGTCGCACGTCGGGCACGTCCGCGGCGCCGTCCCGGGCTTGGCCCCGGTCCCGCCGCAACGGTCGCACCGGCCCGGCGACGTGAGCCGGATCTGCACCTCGGCGCCGCGGACCGCGTCGTCGAACGAGATCCGCAGCTCGCTCTCGACGTCGGCCCCGCGCTGCGCGCTCGGCCGCGCGCGACCGGCGCTGCGGCCACCTCCGCCGAACAGCCCGCCGAAGAGATCGCCCAGGCCGCCGCCTGCCCCGCCGCCGGCTCCGGCGCGCGCGAACAGGTCCTCGAAGGACTGCCCGCCCGCACCGGTGCCGAAGCCGCCGGGAAAGCCGCCCGCGCCCGCCCCGAAGCCGCCACCGCCCGCGAAGAGCGCGCGGGTCTCGTCGTACTCCTTGCGCTTCTTGTCGTCGGACAGGACGCCGTAGGCCTCGGACACCGCCTTGAAACGGGCCTCCGCCTTCGCGTCGCCGGGGTTGGCGTCGGGATGCAACTCGCGCGCGAGCTTGCGGTACGCCTTCTTGATCTCGTCCGCGGACGCGCCGGAGGCGACTCCCAGCTCGCGGTAGAAGTCCTTCTCGATCCAGTCCCGCTGGGTCACTCCGCCTCCTCTCCCCGGGTCAGTGCTGCTCGGGGTGCTGCTTGTCGGTCTGTTGCGGCTCCGCCTCACCCACGGCGGACCCGTCGGTCGTCGGCGCCTCGGTGGCCGAGCGGTCGACGACGGTCACCATCGCCGGCCGCAGGACGCGGTCGCCGAGGCGGTAGCCGCGGCGCAGGACCGCAGCCAGGACCGTCACCGTCGGGCCGGTGGCGTCGGACTCCTCGTGCTGCACGGCCTCGTGCACCGACGGGTCGAACGGCTCGCCGTCGACCCCGAACGGCTCGAGGCCGAGCTTGGTGAGCACGTCGACGACCTTGTCGGCCACCGCCTTGAAGGGGCCGTTGAGGTCGCCGTGCTGCTCGGCGCGCTCGATGTCGTCGACCACCGGGAGCAGGTCGGCTGCGACCTGGGCGCGAGCCGTGGCGAGCACGACCTCGCGGTCGCGGTCGACCCGACGCCGGTAGTTGGCGTACTCGGCGCTGACACGCTGCAGGTCGGCGGTGCGCTCGGCGACCTCGGCCTGCAGCTCCTCGATGCGGGGATCGGTCGTGGACTCGGGGGCCCCCGGGGCCGGGGCCCCGGCGGGCTCGTCGCCCGCCGGGGTCCTGACCTCACCGGTCAGCGGGTCGATGCGACGACGGTCGCGCACCACGACCCGCTCACCCTCGTGCTCGCCGCCCGGGCCCGCCTGTCCGTTGGGTCCGTTCGGGTTGCTCACTTCTTGTCCTTGTCCTCGTCCACGATCTCGGCGTCGACGACGTCGTCGGCCTGCTCACCGGCGGCCGTCGAGTCGGCACCGGGGGCGCCGGCAGCGGCACCGTCGGCACCCTGCTGCTGGTAGAGGGCTGCGCCGAGCTTCTGGGACTCCTGCCCCAGCTTCTCCACCGCGGCCTTGATGGCCTCGGTGTCGGTCCCCTTCAGAGCCTCCTGCGCCTCGCCCAGTGCGGCGTTCACGCCGTCCTTGACCTCCGACGGGAGCTTCTCGTCGTTCTCCTTGACGAACTTCTCCGTCTGGTAGACGAGCGTCTCCGCCTGGTTGCGGACCTCGGCGTCCTCACGACGCTTCTTGTCCTCCTCGGCGTGCTGCTCGGCCTCGCGCATCATCCGGTCGATCTCGTCCTTGGACAGGGCCGACCCGCCGGTGATCGTCATGGCCTGGCTCTTGCCGGTGCCCAGGTCCTTCGCCGAGACGTTCACGATGCCGTTGGCGTCGATGTCGAAGGAGACCTCGATCTGCGGCACCCCACGCGGGGCGGGCGGCAGACCCGTCAGCTCGAACATGCCGAGCTTCTTGTTGTACGACGCGATCTCGCGCTCGCCCTGGAACACCTGGATCTGCACGGACGGCTGGTTGTCGTCGGCCGTCGTGAAGATCTCCGACCGCTTGGTGGGGATCGTGGTGTTGCGCTCGATGAGCTTGGTCATCACGCCGCCCTTGGTCTCGATGCCCAGGGACAGCGGGGTGACGTCGAGCAGCAGGACGTCCTTGACCTCACCGCGCAGCACACCGGCCTGCAGGGCGGCGCCGACGGCGACGACCTCGTCCGGGTTGACGCCCTTGTTGGGCTCCTTGCCGCCGGTCAGCTCCTTGACGAGCTCGGTGACGGCGGGCATCCGGGTGGAGCCACCGACGAGCACGACGTGGTCGATCTGGCCGACGGAGATGCCCGCGTCCTTCACGACCTGGTTGAACGGCGCACGCGTGCGGTCGAGCAGGTCGCTCGTGATGCGCTGGAACTCGGCGCGCGACAGCGTCTCGTCGAGGAACAGCGGGTTCTTGTCCGCGTCCACGGTGATGTACGGCAGGTTGATCGTGGCGCTCGACGAGCTGGACAGCTCGATCTTCGCCTTCTCCGCGGCCTCACGCAGCCGCTGCATCGCCATCTTGTCCTTGGTCAGGTCGATGCCCTGCGCGTTCTTGAACTTGTCGACGAGCCAGCTGATGATCCGCTCGTCCCAGTCGTCGCCGCCGAGGTGGTTGTCGCCGTTGGTGGCCTTGACCTCGACGACGCCCTCACCGATCTCCAGCAGCGAGACGTCGAACGTGCCACCACCGAGGTCGAAGACCAGGATGGTCTGCTCCTTGTCGCCCTTGTCCAGCCCGTAGGCGAGAGCGGCGGCGGTGGGCTCGTTGACGATGCGGAGCACGTTCAGGCCCGCGATCTGGCCGGCCTCCTTGGTGGCCTGGCGCTGCGCGTCCTCGAAGTACGCGGGGACGGTGATCACCGCGTCGGTGATCTCCTCGCCGAGGTAGGCCTCCGCGTCCCTCTTGAGCTTCTGCAGGACGCGGGCGCTGATCTCCTGGGCGGAGTACTTCTTGCCGTCGATGTCGTCGGTGGACCAGTTGGTGCCGATGTGACGCTTGACCGAGCGGATCGTCCGGTCGACGTTCGTGACCGCCTGGTTCTTCGCCGACTGCCCGACGAGCACCTCACCGTTGCGCGCGAACGCCACGACGGAGGGGGTGGTACGCGACCCTTCCGAGTTCGCGATGACCGTCGGCTCGCCACCCTCGAGGACGGCGACGACGGAGTTGGTGGTTCCGAGGTCGATACCGACCGCACGAGCCATGGTTGTTGCCTCCGTGGAATGCCTGTGTATGTGCTTGAGCTTGCCTGACTCAAGTCTTCACGCGACCCGATGGAGCCGTCAAGTTCGGCTTGAGTCGGACACGCTCAACTTGCTTCATACGGCCCAACGGAGAGACGGTCCCCGTTGTTCCCGGTGCGCCGCGACGATCCGGGCCGAGGCTGGCAGCATCCGGTTGACCAGGAGATACGGTCGGTTGCCGGCGACAGTCGACACGGCCGGGGCGGTTCGCCCTCGCTGATCCCAGGTGCCGACGTGACGCGCTTCGCATGTGTTGACGCGCTTCGCCGGGGATGCGCCGTTCGGCCTCGACGCTGGTCCGTTCGCCGTATCCTCCCGAGGTGCGCGCGACCCGCCTGCTTCCCGGCATCGTCCTGCTGGTCGGCGCCCTGCTGGCGGGGTGCAGTTCCCCGACACCCGGGGCCCCCGCTCCCGCCGCGCCGGTCGCGTCGACGCCCGCCGGCCCCCCGGAACTCGCCCTCGACGGTGTCAACCCCTGCTCGCTGATCTCTGCAACCCAGCTGCAGACATTCGGACTCAGTGCTCCATCGGCTGGCTCCAGCCCTGCTGGCTTCTCGCTCTGCCAGTGGCAACGCGGACGGATCCTCTTCCAGATTACCGCCGTGATCGGCCCCAATCCGGAGGACTACCGCCTTTCTGGTGAAAATCCGCTGGCCGTGCAAGTCGGCGGGTATCCAGCCCTCCAGACGCGGCAGGCAGGAGCCGGTCCCGGCGAGTCCTGCATTTTGTCCATCGGCGTCAAGCGCCAGCAGGTTATGCAGGTGTTGATCGATGATCTCTTCGCAACTGTCTACGAAGACAACGATGCGATCTGCAGCGAAGCTGCACGTTTTGCCATGAGCGCACTCGAAAGCCTACAACCCTGAGGGCTCGATTTGCACTCGCGACGAACCTTCCGAACTTTCGGCCGCGACAGACCAAGACTGTCATTATCGCGACATGCAGCCAGACCTCGGACTCACGACTACAGCAGGGATGACACTCTGGGCTCAAACTGCTGCAGTCTTCAAGGCCAGCGCGCTCCTGCGCGACGAATCGGAGCGACTCCGCAGCGTGGTGGCGAGAGTGCAGGGCGAAGGATTTAGGCGATGCGCCGAAGATCCGATCTCCGTCGCCGTCGCCGACGCCTACAACGCCAAGTCCAGAGAGCTTATCCGCACCTATACGAACCACGTTCAGGAACTCGATCAGCAAGCCAATGAACTCGAATCAAGCGCGCACGCATACGACACATCCGACCGTGCGGCAAGTGAGGCCTTCTAAGTTGCTCGGAATTTCACCACAAATGAACTCCGCACAGTCCTAACGAGGTCTTCAATGACTCAAGTCCCATATTTGCGCTACGAAGGAATCCCTCTCCAGCAGATGTTTGACTGGGTCCACCATGGCCCAGGCGCAGCGGCACTACGTCCCATGCAGGATGGCCTCAACTCAGTCGGGAGAGCGTTCGCAGACTCCAGCATCAATATTCGGTCCACTCTGCAATCCCTCGGAATCGAGTGGCACGGCACGGCGGCCTCGGCGGCGGGGGCGGCGCTCGCCGCGGTCGGGCAGAGCGGGGCGGCGAAGGGTGAGAGCGCCGAGAAGGCCGGCAACAACGCCGAGGCCCACGGCGTCGACTTCGAGCAGCTGCGGTCGAAGGTCGCCTACCAAGATCCTGGGCCGTACAGCTTCTGGCAGCAGTTCTGGGACAGCGCGTGGGGTCCGGCAGGGAGCTGGCTCGGCACGCAGTCCGACTACCGCGATGCCCTCGAGCAGAACGAGGCCGCCCGCGGCGAGGCGGTCCGGGCGATGTACGACTACGAGCAGCAGGCCCGCGACCGGGTCGCGACGTTCCCGGCCGCGGTCGACGACCCGAGGCTCGGCGGCACAGGCGGGGGCGGCAGCCCAGGCGGCGTCGGCGGGATCCCGCACGTGCCGCCCGGCGGGCTCGGCGCCGGAGTTCCGGGCGTGGTGCCACCCCCGGGCGGCGGCACCGGGCTCGGCGGGGTAGGCGGCCTCGGTATGGGCGGCGGGGCGGGCAGCGGCAGCCGGGCGGACGGCGGGCTCGGAACCTCAGCAATCGGACCACCCCGACCCGGCGGCCCGGGCAGCCCGGGAGGTCCGGGCGGCGGCGCCTTTTCCACACCGCAGGGGATCACTCCCGCCCCGCACCCGAGCGTCCCCGCACCAGGCGGAAACCTGCCCCCACCCGGTTCGGCGGTCCCGGCGGCCCCACCCCCGCTCGTACCCGGGATCCCGATCGGCGCTCCGGTGCCGCCCGGCTCGTCGGCCCCGCGATCGTCCTCGGCGGGGCCCCCGTCGACGGGCCGGGCGTTCCGCGCCGACCTCCTCCGGTCCGCCGAACCGAACCCGGCGGGCCCTCGCGGCCCGGGCGGCCGGGCCACCGAACCCGGCACGCCGGCCCGCGGGAACAGCGGCGCCACGAGCTCGAGCGTGTATCCACCCATGGGCGGGGCGACCGGCCGGAACGGCACCCAGTCGCACCGGACGCGGTACAGCATCCCCAGCTCCGACCCGTTCGAGGTCGACGTCCCGCACGTCGCACCGGTCATCGGCGGTGAGGAGCCGTGAGCACGGTCGACTGGGATTCGGCGGCGGTCCTGACCCTCACCGAGCTCGACGTCGCGTGGGAGCTCGCGGGCCTGGGCGAGCCGCCGTTGGAGCTGGAGCTGCCGTCGCCGGGCACGACCGTCGCCGAACGGGCACACATCGTCGCGGATGCGACGAGCAGCCTCGCCCGGCGCGGTCTCGCCGAGGACCGACGGCCGAGCCCGTGGCTCACCGCCCTGCTGACGACCCTCGCGCGCCCCGACGTCTCCGTCGACGTCCGGGTGCGTGGGCGAACCCTCGTCGGCGGCGTCGCGGCGCGCCGGGCGGGCGCCGCGGTGCTCGCGGTCCGACATCGCGACGAGGTCGCCGTCGTCCCGATCCCCCCGACCCGAATGCCCGCGGCGGTGGTCGAGGTCGTCGGTGACGTCCGCCCCGGGGCCGGCAAGCCGGTCTCCGTCGCGCGCGTGGACCTGGAGGCCGCTCTGGATGCCGGCGATCCCGTCACCGCCGAAGGCGGGCATCCCCTCAGCACGGACGACGAGCTCGTCCGCGGCCTGTCCCTCTCGGCGATCTCCGCGATCATGCGGATGTACGGGGACGTCGACCGGCACGGTCAGATCGGGGTGCGTGTCGGCGGCCGTCGCTCGGCACACGTCGTCGCGGTACACCGCGGCTCGACGGGCTGGTTCGCCCGGGTCGACCACCGCGACCACGTCACGGTCGCGCCCGTCGACGGGCCAGGCCTCGTCCGTCGCATCGAGGACCTGATCGCCGAGGCCACCTGAGGCGAGGGCGAACGAGCCGACACCGACCCCGGGGCGGGGCGGCCGAGCCGCGGCAGCCAAGCCGAGACCGAACGGGGCCCCAACCCGCAGCGCGCAACCTCATCGTCGAGCACCGGCCCGAGAACGACGATGAGGTTGCGCCCGGACCGAGGCGGCACGGCTCCTCGCTCCCGGCGGCCCCCGCAGCGCGCCCGAACCAGAGCCGCCCGCCCACTCCCCCGCGCACGGCGCCGGCAGCGCGCCCGGACCACGCCACTCCTCGCGGCCGACAGCGGCCGCGCCCGAAGATCCCGCGCCAGGGCTGCGCCGCGCAGCCCGGGATCGGACTCAATGTCCAACGACCGCCCTGCGCACACATCCGGGCCGGCCGCGCGGTTCAGAGCGAGGGCGCCGGCCGGGGTTCGACGCGGCCCGCCGCGGCAGGCGGCAGGGGGTCGTCCACGGGGGCGAGGACGCGGTGCGAGTAGGGGTCCTCGACGACGCGGTCGGCGGAGTCGCGGTACTCCAGCTCGCCGTCGGGCCCCAGGTCGGCGACGAACCCGGTCGCGGCGAGCTGCTCCTCGTCGAGGTCGGCCAGCACCTCCCACCGGCTCGGGACGACGCGGTAGTCGGGCCAGGGCTCGTTGGCGTAGGCGTCGTGCAGGTCGGCGAGCAGTCCGGTGAACACCTGCTGCCAGCGCAAGGGCATCGACTGCGCGAGCACCCGCGGCACGACGAGATAGTTCTCGTCGGCGCCGGGCGCCGGTCGGTCGAGGTACTCGCGCAGCGGCGTCGTCGACGCCGGGGCGTGGGGTTCGTCGCGTGCCATCGATCCTGCTTCCGGAGTCGTGCGCGGGCGGTGACCTGCCGCCCGGTCAAGCGTCGTTGGGCGTGGTGCCGGGCCGCGTCGCGAACGGCACCAACTCCCGATAGTTCCACGGCACCGGCTGGACCCGGACCGAGGCTCCGGTGTAGGGGGCCTCGACCATCTTGTCGTCGCCCATGTACAGCGTCACGTGGTGGATGGTCGACGGATCGCTCGGGTCCGTCGCGTAGAACAGCAGGTCACCGGGCTGTGCGTCGCGGACCGGGACGTGCCCGCCCGCGTTGTACTGGTCGCGCGACACCCGGGGCAGCTCGATGCCGGCCGCCTGGAACGCGCGGAGCATGAGGCCGGAGCAGTCGTAGGTGTTCGGGCCCGTGGCACCCCACACGTAGGGCTTGCCGACCTCCTTGAGCGCGAACGCGATCGCGGCGCCGGCGGCGCCCGGGGGCAGGGTCGCGGTCTCGCTGCTGCACCGGGCGGGCAGCGCCGCCACGTCGGCCAGCTGCCCGACCAGCGCCGCCGCCAGACCTTCCCATTTCGCGTAGGCGTCGGGGAACGCCGACCGTTGGACGGTCTGGGCGGCGACGGTCACCGGCAGCGTGTCCCAGCCCGGGACCTGCAGCAGGTGGGTCAGGAACGTCCTGGTGCTGTAAACGGGATCGGTGACCTGCGCGGGCGATCCCCAGCCCTGTGAGGGGCGTTGCTGGAACAACCCGAGCGAGTCGCGGTCGCCGTAGTTGATGTTGCGCAGTCCCGACTCCTGCATGGCCGTCGCGAGCGCGACCAGCCAGGCCCGCGGCGGGGCACCCATGTCCTTGGCGACGCCGATGATCGTCTGCGCGTTGTTGCGCTGCTCGTCGGAGAGGTCGGCGAGCGTTGCGCCCGACCTGCCCGCACCCCGGGAGACGCCGAGGCCGGTGTCGCAGGCGCCCGACGTCGCCACGCCGCCGCTGCTGCCCCCGCCGATGGTGAACGCGATGAACCCGACGCCGAGGAACAGGCCGAGAGCTGCGGCGATCGCGACGATCGGGACGAGCAGGCGCAGCGGCCGCAGCGGCGTGACCACCGCCTCACGCCTTGTCGGAGTCGGAGACCCGCCAGCTCGAACCGTCGTTCACCACGAGGAGCACGAGGGTGAGCGCGTCGGTGGGCACGGTGACGTGCACCGAGGCCGGGGAGACGCGCACCGGCGTCGGCGGTCCGGTGACGCGCGACGCCGGGACGTTGCCCGGGTCGACGCTGCCGAGGACGCCCAGGTACTCGTCGGTCGTGTACGGCCTGAGCCCGGCGAGCCACTGCGCTGACGTCGTCCCCGACGGGTGGTTGACCCAGGCGGCGGCCCAGGAGGCGGCGGCCGCCAGGGCCTGCGGCGGGGCCTGGTCGAGCGGCAGCGTCGTCGGGGTCAGGGGCGTGACCGGCGGCAGCACCGTCGGCGAGGCCCCGGCGCCGCCGCTGCCGACCGGGGCACCCGCGGACGGCTGCCCGGCGGTGGGGCGGGCTGCGGACGCCGGCTTGGTGGCCGTGATGGCGACGCTCACCAGCGCGGCCAGCGCGATGACCACGACGACCGTCCCGGCCAGCCGCAACGGTGAGCGCAGGGGCCACTGCCACAGCGCCCGGTAGGCGGCCGAGCGGCCGCGGGGAGATCTGATCGGCACCGTCAGCCGTCCTCGCTGCTGCCGTAGGCAGGTCGTGCCCCGGCCCGGGGCCGGTAGATGCGGTAGACCGGGACGCCGTCGACGAGCTCGGGATCGACGGCACGCGGGCGCGTCCGCGTGGGCGCGGCGTCGGGGCGGCGGTAGATGACGCGCTCGTCGACCTCACCGGGGTCCGACCGGCCGGGCACGCCAGCAGCACGAGCCGTCCCGCCACCCGGGCCGGCGGCGAGGGCCCGCGGGCCGGATCCGGCGCCGAGCGCCGCGGTGCCGGGCGCCTGCACCTCGTTGCGCCGTCGAGACTGCCGCGCGGCGGAGCCGCCGCCGACGACGGTCGCGGTGGCGGTGACGGTCTCCGGCCGCCCGGCGTCGGGGTCGTCGGCGGCGCCGCCCGCCTGCCGCTCGGTCCACCAGCGCGACTGCCGGTCGTCGGCGGGGGCGCCGCGGAAGCGCCGCCACACACCCGACATCGGGCCGCCGCCCACTCCCGGCACGATGCCGCCGAACTGGTCGCGGGTCAGCGACACCATCGACACCAGCCGGCGGAACGGCCGCGCGACGGCCCACATCACGACGGTGACGACCCCGGTGACCAGCAGCGCGAGCCAGAGGTCGATGCCGGAGTCGGGCCGGAACAGCGACACGACGAGCAGCGCGTGCAGCCCCGCGAGCGCGCCGACGACGAGCGTGTTGACGATCGCCGCGCCCGCGACCCGCAGCAGCGCGGGCAGCACCTCGGGTTTGAGGACGGCCACGACGGCGATGGCGGGCGCGCACATCACCATGAGCCGCAGCAGCAGCATCGCGACGAGCACGAGGACCTTGGACAGCAGCTGGAACAGCGCGATGCAGATGGCCTGTACGACGGCGAGCAGCCCGGCACCGATCCGGCTGCCGGCCTTGCCCTGGAAGTAGGGGTAGCGGTCGCCGAGCTGACCGGCGATGTTCGTGAAGTCGGTCTTCTTCTGCTGCGCGAGCTGGGCGTTGTCCTGGCCGTCGAGGACCTCGTCGATCGTGAAGGTCTGGGCGCGCAGCAGGTCGCGGCCGAACTGCTGGGCCTGCGGCACGTCGGGGGAGCCGAACTCGCCGCGCTCCCAGTTGCGGTAGATGACCTGGTCGACGAGGACCGTCGGCAGGGTGTCGCGGGTGCCGAGACCGACCTGGGAGAGGAACCCCTCCTGCATCTGCGTGACGCCGTCGAGGAGCAGGTTGTCGGCGGCCTTGGACCAGTCGACCGGCGTCAGGTACGCGGCCGACCCGATCAGCAGCGCGAGTGCTGCGAAGGCGGCACGTTGCGTCTGTCTGGCCAGGTCGCCCCGCATCGCCAGCACGATGAGGATGACCGCGAGGATCAGCAGCGCGACGCCGATGAACGTCGTGAAGACGGCGTCGTACATGGCCTTCGTCGCCGTCGAGATGATCGAGTCGAGCGGGCTGAGCAGCGCGCCGCCCGAGGCGATCAGGTAGTGCGCCCAGTTCACCCCCGCGACGGTGAGCTTCGCGATGTTGAACGTCTGGTTGCCCAGCCAGGTGTCGGTGGTCGTCGCGGGGTTGAGGACGGCCGAGCCCGCGCAGCCCAGGTCGTAGTTGTGCCAGACCATGCCCGCGTAGCCGACCTCGCGGTAGACGCTGCCGGGCTCACCGGCGTCCGGACGCAGCGCGTCGAGCGAGCCGACGAGGCCCGTGCCGGGCCGGTCGGGCTCGGGGGCCTCCTTGCAGTCCAGCGGCTGGGCCATCGCGGGGGTGCCGACGAGCGCCGACCCGCCCATCAGTGCGACGACGACCAGCAACGCGGCGGCACGCCTCGGGATGGGCCGGACGGTGTCGGAGCGCTCGGCGAGGAACCGGGACGGGTCGCCGACGTCGACGAGCGCGGCGCGCCGCTCGCGCAGCCGTCGTCTGCGGGCCGCGAGCACCGCGACCAGCACGACACACAGGACGACCCACGGACCTGCGCCCGCGGTGGGGTCCGCCCCGGTCACCGCCCGGCCTCGCCGGCACCCACCCCGGTGGAGGCACCGTCGACGACGCCCTCGTCCGCCCGCCCGCCGTCGCCCGCCCGCCCGCCGTCGTCCGCCCGCCCGCCGGCGGCGTGGTCGTCGTCGAGAAGGCCGTCGTCGAGGTGGTCCTCGTCGTCGAGCAGCGCGAGGTCCTCGTCGGCGAGCAGCTCGGCCTCCGACGGGACGACGGTCCCGCGTTCGAGCACGACGTCGTCGGGCGCGGCGGGCCCGAGCACGACGCGCTGCCCGTTGCGCAGGGTGCCGAGCTCCTCGAGGTCGACGTCGCCGTCGAGGTCGAGCCGGCCCGGGCGGAGCCGTTGCGGCACGGAGCGGTCCGTCGGCTCGTCGGGCGCGCGGACCTCCGGTGGGATGCCGGGCGCCGCGACCCGGGTCGCGTCCGGGTTCGTGTCGAGCGCCTCGCGGACGTGCTCGAGGTGCGGTGCCTCCAGGTCGATGCGGATCTTCTCGACGCCGCCGTGGCCGTCGGCGAAGACGAACTGGCGCGGGGTGTCGTCGGGGCGGTCGTCGTGGCGGGGCCGCGGCGACAGCGTCCCCAGCATCTCCTCGTAGCCGACCCCGGTGGGCACGCGCAGCAGCCGCAGCGCGTCGCCCTGGGCCTCCTCGTCGTCGGTGCGCCCGACGAACACGGCGTTGACCAGCGACGCGAACCCCGACACGCGCAGCAGGTCGCCCGCCAGCTGGGAGGCGAAGAGGGCGCGGACGTTGAACTTGCGGGAGTCGCGGGCGAGCCGGTCGATCAGCACCTTGCCCGTGGGCACCTGCGAGAGGAAGTGCGTCTCGTCGAGAGCAACGCCCTTGCGCAGGTTGCGGTCGGACTCGTAGATCGTCCGCTGGGTCAGCCACGACGCCAGGTTCAGCAGCTCGACGGCCAGCGACTCGGAGTCGGTCCACTCCTCGCGCGGGCTGCCGGGCCGGGGCAGCGTCATGCCCTGCATCGTCAGGACGGTGAGCCGGAAGTCCTGGTGGGCGGCCCAGGGATCCTCGCGGGAGGTGTCGGGGAACAGCAGCGCGGCCTGCGGCAGCTCGCGGCGTTCCTCGAGGAAGTCGGCGACGACGCCCGCGTGCTCCTCGCCCTCGCGCGCGTGCCGGCGCAGCGCGTCGATGACCTGGCCGGGGTGCCGGTCGGTCGCGCCGCCGACCTCCCGGACCGCCCGCAGCAGCACGATCCTGGTGTGCGGCATCCGCGCCACGTCGTAGGGCAGCAGGCCGGTGAGGACGTCGAGGACGAGCCTGCGCCGGGTCGCCGCGGCCAACGACCGCTCGCGCCGCCACGCCCGCTCGGGGTCCTCGTCGTCGGCGAAGTGCTCGAACCGCGGCTCGGCGACCACCCGGTACGGGTTGAGGATGCCCGGGTCGGCGCGCAGCAGGTTGATGTGCCGCGAGAACGGCGCGAGCTCCGGCAGGCGGGTCAGCTCGGCGAGCGGGCCGGAGGGGTCGAGCAGCGTCCAGCGCGCGCCCGCCCGCAGCGTCTTGTAGACGATGAGCCCGGTGAGGAACGACTTGCCCGAGCCCAGGCCGCCGACGATGGCGGTGAGGCCGGAGGCCCGTCGGACCTCCTGGGCGAGCCAGGGGTCCCACGCGACGGGCCGCCGCGTCGCCGTGCAGGTCTCGCCGATCATGATGCCGCGCCGGTCACCGACGCTCGCCGTCGCGGCGGGGACGGCCGCGGCCGCCCACGTCACCGAGCCCCGCCGGCGGTACGCGGTCGACGCCAGCGGCTCACCCGGGATGAACTCCCGCGCGTAGCGGTACTGCGCCTCGGGATGCTCGATGAGGACCTTGGGGCGGTAGAGGTCGAGGACCTGCTGGGCACGGGTGACGGCCTCGGCCTCGTCGCGCCCGGAGACGGCGATGCGCCACCACCCGTAGAGCCGGGTGTTGAGCTGGGTGAGCCCGCTCGTGACCTCGTCCTCGACCTGCAGCACACGGTCGGCCTGGCGGGCCAGCGACATCGGAGGCTCGAGGTCGTGGTCGTGGGTGTAGTGCCGGATCTGGCTGCGCACCTTGCCCATCTGGCGCTGCAGCTCGCCCGTGACGTCCTCGGGGCGGCGGATGTACATCCGCGCGGACCACTCGACGGGGAAGGGCAGCCGGTCGGAGTGCTGCATCCACGGGTCGTCGACCTCGGGGATGCGCAACCCCTCCATCAGCCCCACCGACAGCACCGCGACGTTGCGCTGCACCGTTTGCGAGCGCACCCGGCCGATGACCTTGACCGTCGGCGCGTAGGGCTCCTGGGTGACCGAGACGCCCTCGGTGAACGTGGCGAGGTCCTCGACCTCCCACCGGCCCGTGCCGCTGGGCACCGACGCCAGCGACCGCGGCGCGGGCAGCCCCAGCGCGACCGACCGGTGCATCAGCCAGGCGATGTCCTCGGCGGAGGCGGGCACCGCGTCGAGGCCGCTGCCCGCCACGACGACGTCGAGGTGGTTGACCTCGGACTCCAGCGCCGCGAGCTCGGCGCGCGCGGCGGCGGGCAGGAACCGGTCGAGCACGGGCGCGGCCAGGTCGGCCCAGCGGTCGAGCATGCCGCGCCCGGAGACCTCGATGCCGAGGAAGACCTCCTTGTCCGACATCGACAGGCCCATGAGGTGCCGCTGCTCGCCCTCGAGGAAGCCGTCCCACCCCAGCGCGCCTGCGACGTCGGGCATGCGCCCCACCGCGTTGTTGTCGAACGACTCCGCCCAGACGTGGACGGGGTACGGGCGGGTCGTGACGCGCAGGTGCAACCACCGGCCCTGCAGCTCGCCCAGCTGCGCGGCGATCTGACGGATCAGGATCTCGCGCTGGCCGTCGCTGCGGAAGCTCCACGCCTGCGCGGCGAGCCGGTACCAGGCCATGACCTGCGTGCCGGTGCGGGTGAGGTGGCCGTCGATCGAGCGGAGCGCGATGTCGGGGGTGTAGCCGTCGGCCTTCAGCTCGCCCGCGAGGGAGCGTCCGCGCCGCCGCCTCGGGCCGGCGGTGGCGACGGAGTCGCGGTCGCGGGTGCTGTCCCCGCCCCTACGCCGGGCCACCGCGGGTTCCGTTGACGTGGTCGGCGACGGTGCGCACCGGACGGGCCGGCGGCGGGGGCGTCCGCCCGACGATCCGGCGCCCGCCCCTCGCCGAACGGCGGCTCGGTTCGTCGGGCTTCCCGGGCGTTCCGACGCGGACGGGCGCCGCGCGGCCCGGTCCCACGGTCCAGGGACGCGGCGGCTGCGCGGCCGCGCGTGGCCCGGCGGGCTCGGCCACACGCGCCGCGGCCGGGTCGACGACGCGCGATCCGGAGCTGTCGTGGCCCCGCGGGCCGGTGGAACTGCCCTTTCGGCGGGCCGTCCGGGCGAGCGGAGCGGACTGCCGGACGGTGACCCGGCCGGTGCGGATGACGCCCCCGCGGACCGCGGTGCGCTCGCGGGGACCCGTCACCTCGTGCCGGAACAGCGAGACGATCTGCCCGAGCGGACGGTCGTAGTTGATCCTCTTGCCGATGAACCGGGTGATGACGATGGTCAGCAGCAGGGCCCAGGCGACCGAGAAGAAGTCGAGGCTGATCCCGATGCGCCGCTGCACGAACATCACGACGATCATGACGAACAGGCCGAGCCCGTAGCTCACGTAGCGCGCGCGCCACGGGAAGGTCGCGCGCGGGGGGCCCAGCCAGACGGCATCGACGCGGTACACCTCGTCGTCAGTGCGGACGAGCACTCGATCACCCGGTGATCAACGAGGCGAGGAAGCTGCCGACCTGTGGGCCCGTCCCCGAGACGGCGATACCCAGCGCGACGAGGCCGATGATGAGACCCACGCTCCGCCTGGCGACACCCGCGTTGTCACCCCGGCCACCGATCCAGAGCAGGATGATCGCGATCCCCAGCAGGATCAGCGGAACGATGTTGTTCTGGATCCAACCCTGCAGGCCGTTGGTCGTCACCTGCGCAACCCAGAGGGTCACCCCTCCCGCGGCGGCGCTCATGACGATTCCTCCTCGTGATGTCCCGACGGCGACATCGTGTGCACCGTACCGGGGGCTCTCCCTGACGGCCCGGGGGCGTGGGCCGACCGAGTCAAGCATGCCGACCGGACGAAAATAAGCGTCAGGCGACGACGTTGACCAGTTGTCGGAGCGGTTCACATGCGGACTGCGACGGTCTCGCGACACCTTCATCCGAACGGGCGACGCTACAAAGCGTCACAACGGTGTTACGTTCCGCCATCCGCGCCCGGCCGCCCGAAGGGAGGCAGCCGGGCACGATTCAGTCACGTGTTGGCATCCTCCCCGACGGGGCTCTTCTCACCGGTCGTCCCGGCGCCGTCGGCGCTCCCGTCGCCACGCTTCACCGCGGCCAGCAGCATCTGGGACACGTCCTGGATCTGCACACCCTCGTAACCGCCGCCCGACTGCTTCTCGGTCAGCCCGTCGGAGAGCATCGTCTTGCAGAAGGGACAGCCGACGGCGATCGTCCCGCCGGCGGCGGCACCGTCGGCGCCGCCGACGCCCGACAGCGTGTCGAGGGCCTCGGTGGTGCGGGTGACGTTGACCCGCTGGCCGATCCGCTCCTCCATCCACATCCGGGCACCACCCGCGCCGCAGCACATCGAGCGGTCGGCGTGCCGCGGCATCTCGGTGAGCGTCGCGCCCGCGGCCGCGACGAGCTCGCGCGGCTCGGCATAGACCTCGTTGTGCCGGCCCAGGTAGCACGGGTCGTGGTAGGTGACGGGCGCACCCTTGTCGGCCGCGGGCTCCGCGACCGGGACGAGCTTGCCCTCGCGCACCAGCTTGTTGAGCAGCTGGGTGTGGTGCACGACCTCGTAGTGCCCGTCGAGCTGCGGGTACTCGCGGCCGAGGGTGTTGAGGCAGTGCGGGCACGTCGTCACGATCTTGCGGGTGCCGGGCTCGCGCCCCTCGAACACCGCGTTGAGCACCTCGACGTTCTGCATCGCGAGCATCTGGAAGAGGAACTCGTTGCCGGAGCGCCGCGCCGGGTCGCCGGTGCACGACTCCTCCGGGCCGAGCACCGTGTAGCCGACGCCCGCGCGGTGCAGCAGCTCGGCCGTCGCGCGGATCGTCTTCTTCTGGTTGTCGTCGAAGGCCCCGGCGCAACCGACCCAGAAGAGGTACTCGGTGTCGGCGGAGAGCTCACCGTCGAAGACGGGCACCTCGAAGTCGAGGCCCTTGGTCCACTCCAGGCGGTCCTTGGCGTTCTGGCCCCAGGGGTTGCCCTTGTTCTCCAGGTTCTTGAAGAGCACGCCGAGCTCGGAGGGGAACTCCGACTCGATCATGACCTGGTGGCGACGCATGTCGATGATGTGGTCGACGTGCTCGATGTCGACGGGACACTGCTCGACGCACGCGCCGCATGAGGTGCAGGACCAGAGCACGTCGGGATCGATGACGCCGTGCTGCTCCGCGGTACCGACGAGCGGGCGCGCCGCCTGCTGCGGACCCGAGCCGAGGACGCGGCCGAAGCCCGACTCCGGGACGCCGTGACCGTGGCCGTTCGTCGCGGCCTCGAGGACGTCGAAGTCGACCGACTCGACCTCGGGCAGGTCCTTGCCGCCGATGATGTAGGGCGCCTTCGCGAACAGGTGGTCGCGCAGGTCCATGATCACGAGCTTGGGGGACAACGGCTTGCCCGTGTTCCAGGCCGGGCACTGGCTCTGGCAGCGACCGCACTCGGTGCAGGTCGCGAAGTCGAGCATGCCCTTCCAGGTGAAGTCCTCGATCTTGCCGCGGCCGAAGATCGCGTCCTCGTCGGGATCCTCGAAGTCGATCTTCTTGCCGTCCGACATCATCGGCAGCAACGGGCCCAGCGCCTTGGGCATGCGCTTGGCCGAGACGTTGATCGGCGCCGTGAAGATGTGCAGGTGCTTGCTGTAGGCGACGATCACGAGGAACACGAGCATGACGCCGATGTGCAGCAGCAGGCCGACGCTCTCGATCACCTCGAGGGTCCCCTGCGACACGCCGTCGAACAGGTGCCCGAGGCCGATCGAGGCCCACGCGCCCGACTTGTAGGGGAACACCCCGAGCGCCGACGAGGCGGCACGGAAGAAGAACAGCGTCCAGAGGACGTTGAAGATCATGAACAGGATCAGCCAGGCCGGACCCGTGTGGCTGCCGTAGAACCGCGAGGCACGCGCCTTGCGGTCGGGCGCGTTGCGGATCCGGATGACGGCGAAGACGACCAGCGAGAGCAGGCACAGCACCGCGATGGTGTCCTGCAGGAAGCCCAGTACCGGCCAGCGCCCGACCCACGGGATGTGGAAGTCGTGGTCGAACAGCGCGCCGTAGGCCTCCAGGTAGACCGTCGCCAGGATGACGAACGCCCAGAAGGTGAAGAAGTGCGCCAGCCCCGGCACGGACCACTTGAGCAGCTTCCGCTGGCCGAACACCTCGACGAACTGCGTACGGACCCGCGCACCGAGGCCGTCGCGGCGGGCGTCGTCGGGCTGGCCGGACTCGACCAGCCGGTAGACCTGCAGCGCGCGGCGGCCGGCGACGGCGACGGCGGCGACCGTGATCACCAGGCCGATGACCAGTCGGACCAACACGTGTTCCTCCTCGAACAGCCGGACTCCGCGTGTGGTGGGACGCGGCCCCGTTGGGGCGGGAGAGTAACGCTCCACGCCACCGGGCGCTGGGAAGCACCCGGTTCAATTGTTTAACTAGTTACTGGAGAGTAACAAAGCCGAGGTGAACAACCTAACTCGTGACGAGTCGGGCGCGCGCGGCGAGGCGGCGCCCCGAGGGTCGCGGCGGACGGACACAGCGGGACCCCGGCAGGGACCCGGCAGCAGGGACTCAGCAGGTACTCAGCAGGGACTCAGCAGGGGACGAAGGCGGTGATGGCGTAGCGCCGCGCGGTCGGGTTGGTCCACGTCACGGTGACCCTCCCGAGCTGCGGTCCGGCCGCGGCCGCCCAGGCACTCGTGCAGGTCCCGACGGTGTAGCTCTGCTGGCTCGTCATCGGCACGGCGTCGTGGGGGACGTCGGTGACGGGCACGGGGCCACCCCCGGAGGCCGCCCGCCGCTGCTGGATCGCGGTCACGGCGGCGGTGCAGTCGGCCGTCCCCGTCGCTGCCGCGAGCTGTGCCGCGGCGGCCGGGGACACGATGCGGCACACCGGCTCCGGGTCGGGAACCGGGCCCGAGATCGCCCGATCGAGCAGGGGGCCGACCTCCTGCGCGTTGGGCACGCCGCCCACGGTGGCCCGCACCTCGTCGCCCGCGTGCGCCTCGATCTGCGCCTGCTGCTGCGTGATCTGGCCGGCCCGGACGCTGAACCCGACGAGCGAGACCGCGCACAGGACCGCGCCCACAACGGCGAGCTCCGGGCGCGGCAGCCGCAGCAGCCCGACGAGCAGCACCCCGACGCTGAGCGCGAACGCCCACGCCCACGGGTTGGCGCTCGTCCAGACGACGAGGGCGCCGACGAACACGACCCCCGCGACGTGCCACGTCCACCCCCGCAGCAGCCGGTCGAGCCGCAGCACCGACAGCAGGATCAGCGTCCCGAGCCCGATCGCGAACGGCGGCCACCACTGCGCGACGGGCCGGTCCGGGTCGAGCGTCGGCCAGAGGAAGAAGGGGATGAGCAGCAGCGCGGCGCCGGCGATGCCCACGCCGATCGCCAGCCGCCATCCCCGGGCCCGGATGCGCTGCCACGGGGTGGGCTTCGGGGGCTCCTGGGGTCGTGAGGGGTCCTGCGGAGGCGGGGGGACGGCGTGCCCGTGCGACTGCTGCTGCCACTGCTGGTAGTGCCACTGCTGGTCCTGCCAGTGGGGAGGCGGCGTGGCCCACGTGTCGACCCGACCCGGATGTCCCGCGGGCTGCTGGTCGCCACGGAGCGCGGGTGGGTGGGCGAGGCCGTGGTCCGCGGGCTGCGGGTGCACCGGCGCGCCCTCGGGCTGCTCCGGGGGCTGGGGCGGGCGCGGCTCCTCCATCGGCGGCCAGCCTACTTGTCGCGAACACCGCCGTCCGTGTCCTCGCCGACGCGCAGCGTCACGCTCCTTCCGACGGACGCCCCGACCCCGGCCGCAACCTCACCGCTCCGATCCGCGCTCGGCCCGACCGTGAGGTTGCGCTCGGGGTGGGGGCTAGAGCCAGCCGTGGTCGCGGGCCAGCCGCGCGGCCTCGGAACGGCTGCCCGCCCCCAGCTTCTGCATCGCCGACGACAGGTAGTTGCGCACGGTGCCCGGGGAGAGGTGGACGCGGCGGGCGATGTCGTTGGCCGTGCCCGAGTCGTCGACGTTGCGCAGGACCTCCAGCTCGCGGTCGGTGAGCGGACAGTCCTCGCTGGTCAGGGCCGTCATGGCCAGGTCGGGGTCGACGTAGCGGCCGCCGCCGTGCACGCGCCGCACCACGTCGGCCAGCACGCTCGCCGGCGCACTCTTGGTGACGAAGCCCGCCGCCCCCGCGGCCAGCGCCCGGCGCAGCACCCCCGGGCGGGCGTGCCGTGTGAGGACGATGCAGCGCGTGCCCGGCTGGTTCTCCGCCACCCACTGGGCGACCTCGGCGCCGTCGCGGCCCGGCATCTCGACGTCGAGCACCGCGACGTCGGGCGCGTGCACGCGGATGACCTCGACGGCCTCGTCGCCCGTCGACGCCTCGGCGACGATCCGCAGGTCGCCCTCCAGGCCGAGCAGGGCGCCGACCGCGCCACGGGTGAGCGCCTCGTCGTCGGCGAGCACGAGCGTGATCACGTCGTGGCCGACAGCGCGGCGGCGGGCAGGGACGCGTCGAGCCGGAAGGTGCCGTCGGGGCCGGGGCCCGCGTCCAGCCGGCCGGCGTGCTCGTCGAGGTAGCGGCCGAGCGCGACGAGCCCGGTGCCGGTCTCGTCGGCCGCGGCCCCGGCGGACACCCCGTCGTTGACGACGCGCAGGTGCGTTGCACCGCCCTCGACCTGGATCTCGATCGTGCAGCGGCGCGGCTGGGCGTGGCGCAGGACGTTCGTCATCGCCTCGCGCAGCACCCGGCCGAGGACACCACGGGCCGGCCCGGCCACCGTCGCCGGGTCCCCGCGCACGACCAGATGCACCCCCGCCGACTCCAGGACGGCCCGCGCCCCGGCGAGCTCCGTCGCCAGATCGGTCGTACGGGTCTCCCGCACCAGCGCGCGCACCTCGGACAACGACTGCCGCGCGACGCGCTGCACGTCCTCTAGCTCGGCCTTGGAGCGGGCGGCGTCGACGTCCATGAGCCGCGTCGCCAACTCGCTCTTGAACGCCACGACCTCGAGGGCGTGACCGAGGATGTCGTGCAGGTCGTCGGACAGCCGGAGCCGCTCGCGGGCGGTCGCGAGCTCGGCGGCGACCCGGCGCGACTCGTCGAGGTCGGTCACGGCCTTGAGCCACCACAGCCGTTCGACGTCGACGCACCACATGATGCCGACGTAGAACGCCGCCAGGCCGGGCGCGATCCACGTCGGTGCCGGGAACGGGTAGACGGTGTTCGCGCTGATCAGCCAGCCGAAGCCGAACACGGCGGCCGTCGCCGCGGCGACAATGCCCACGCTGGGCCACAGCCGGCCGCCGGACACGACGTCGCCCAACAGCACCCCGCTGACCAGCGCCCAGGTGAACCCGACGAACGACGATGCGACCCCGACCAGCGCCAGCGCCAGCGCGACGGCGAGCGCCACGGCGACGAACCACGGCTCGGCGGGCCTGCCCAGCGACCGGACGTGCTGGCGGATCCGGTGGACGTGCAGCGCGAACGCGACGACGTAGAGCGTCAGCAGGATCGCGGCGTACGGCGCGGCGGGCAGCCCCGACCAGATCATCGACGCGGGCACGAACAGCAGCCACGCGACGGTGATGACCATCCCGATGACGCCGAAGCGCCGGGCGGCCCGCACGCGCCGCTCCTCGGCGCCGCTCAGCGCGTCCACCCCCGAACCGTAACCGAGAACCCGAGGTGACAGCTGTCATCAGATCGCGGACGTGGTGTCACCGCGGCCGATGACCGTCGTGACTACCGGTGACGGGGCCGCACCCGGCACCGTCGACGGCATGACACAGACGACCACCCGGCAGGCGGAGCACACCGCCACTGCGCGGGCATCGGCCGTCGAGGTCCGGGGGCTGCAGGTCGCGTACGGCGACTTCGAGGCCGTCCGCGGGATCGACCTCGACGTCCGGACCGGTGAGGTGTTCGCCCTGCTCGGCACGAACGGTGCCGGCAAGACGACGACCCTGGAGGTGATCGAGGGCTTCGGCACCCGCTGCGGCGGGAGCGTCTCGGTCCTCGGCATGGACCCGGCGACGCAGCGCCACGCGCTGACCCGCCGGATGGGCATCCAGCTGCAGGAGGGCGGGTTCGTCGACGAGCTGACCGTCGGCGAGACGCTGTCGCTCTGGCAGCGGTTGTCCGATCGGCCGGACCGCGTCGAGCGGCTGCTCGACCGGTTCGACCTGGCGCGGCGCCGCGACACGCCGGCGTCGAAGCTGTCCGGCGGGGAGAAGCGTCGGCTCGACCTGGCTCTGGCGGTGTGGGGGTCGCCAGAGCTGGTCGTGCTCGACGAGCCGACGACAGGCCTCGACCCGGAGTCGCGGCGCCGCACGTGGGACGCGATCCAGGAGCTGCAGGAGGCGGGCCGCACGGTCCTGCTGACCACGCACTACCTGGAGGAGGCCGAGGCACTGGCCGACCGCGTCGCGATCATGCACGAGGGCCGCGTCGCGGTGTCCGGGACGCTCGCGGAGATTCTCGCGACGCGCCCGGCGGGCTTCTCCGCGGTGCTGCCGGCCGACGCGCCGACGGACCTCCCACGGTTCGCGGGCAGCACCGAGATCGGCGGGGGCCGGCTCTCCGTGCGCACGACCGAGCTGCAGGCCGATCTGACGGCGTTCCTGGGTTGGGCGGCCGGCCGGGGGGTCCGGCTGTCGGACCTGCGTGCGGCGCCCGCGTCGCTCGCGGACATCTACCACGCGGTGCGCACCGAGACCGGGACGACGGCCGCGCGCACCGGGACCGACACGACGGAGGTGGCCCGATGACCACGGCGCTGGCGGGAACGGGTCCCGCGCAGAAGGTCACGGCGTTGGCGGGCACGGAGCTCACGCTCGTCGTCCGCAACCGGACGCTGGCGGTGTCGTCGGTACTGCTCCCGATCGCACTGGGGGTGTTCTGGGCGTTCTCCCTCGGTCACGGGCCCGAGGTGTGGCCCATGGTGGTGGCGCTGCAGGTCGCCGTCACGCTCGGGATGGGCCTGTACGTGACGGGGACCCAGACACTGGTCGCCCGGCGGCACGCCCGGGTCCTGCAGCGCCTGCGCACGAGCGGGATCTCCGACGGGGGCCTGCTGCTGGCGACGCTGACCCCGGCGCTGGCGATCGCACTCGCCCAGCTCGTGATCTTCGCGGTCATCGACGTGGTCATCGGGGACCAGGTGCCGTCGAACTGGCCGGCGCTCGTCGCGCTGGTGCTCGGCGGGATCGCGCTGATGGTCGGCGCGGCGCTGGCGACGAGCGTCGTGACCCCGACGCCCGAGCGCGCCCAGATCACGACGCTGCCGATGGTCTTCCTGATGCTGGGCGCCGCGATCGCGATGGTGCTCATCCCCGCGACGGGCTGGCTGCAGGCGCTGCTGCTCGTCCCGGGCGCGGGCGTCGGGATGCTGGTGCGGCTGATGTTCGGCGGCGAGGTCGGCCTCGGCCCCACCCTGGGCACCATCGCCGCGACCGCGTCGCTGCTGGTCTGGGCGGCGGTGTTCATCCGGCTCGCCGCGCACCGCTTCCGCTGGGACCCGCGCAACGGCTGACCCCGCACGGGCCTGCCGGCGGGTCAGCGCCGGGTGTCGGCCCGGTGGAAGTTCAGATGCGCCCGCGACGGCGTCGGACCGCGTTGCCCCTGGTAGCGCGAGCCGACGCCGTCGCTGCCGTACGGGCGCTCGGCGGGGCTGGAGAGCCGGAACAGGCACAGCTGCCCGATCTTCATGCCCGGCCACAGAGTGATCGGCAGGTTCGCGACGTTGGACAGCTCCAGCGTGATGTGGCCGGTGAAGCCGGGGTCGATGAAGCCCGCGGTGGAGTGCGTCAGCAGGCCGAGCCGGCCCAGGCTCGACTTGCCCTCGAGCCGGCCGGCGAGGTCGTCGGGCAGGGTCACGCCCTCGAACGTGGACCCCAGCACGAACTCCCCGGGGTGCAGCACGAACGGGTCGTCGCCCGCGGTCTCGATCGGCGTCGTCAGCTCGTCCTGCTGCTCACGCGGGTCGATGTGGGTGTACTTCGAGTTCTGGAAGACCCGGAAGAAGCGATCGAGGCGCACGTCGATGCTCGACGGCTGCAGCATCCCCGAGTCCCAGGGATCGAGGACCAGCCGCCCGGAGTCGATCTCCTTGCGCAGGTCACCGTCGGAGAGCAGCACCGGCGGGTTCCTCCCGGGGTGTCGACGACCGGACCCCCGCCACCCTATGTCACACGTCCGACGACCTCGGGGCGACCTGCGGGAACGGGCACAGCCCGAACATCCACGCGACCGCCGCCTCGGCCCGCTGCGCCTCCTTGCCGTCGTGCCGCGACGGCACGGGACGGGGGTCGACGTCGAGGATGCGCCAGACGTCGTCGAGGACGTTGCGGCGTGGGACGGAGCGGATCGAGTCGCCGGGATGCGGGACGTGCGGCCCGTCGACCAGCACCGCAGGCGTCCCGAGGCCCGGCGAGTCGCGGACGAGCTCGGAGTCGTCGGAGATCAGCACCTCGGCCGCCGCCACCAGGTGCACCAGGTCGCCCAGCTCCACGTGCGGCACGACGACCGCGCGCCCGTGCCGGGCCAGGTCCTCGGCGGGCCCGGACCCGCACAGGTCGCCGAACAGCACGACCTCCAGGTCGTCGTCGCGCGCGAGCAGCGCCGGCAGGTCGCCGACGACCTCGGTCGATCCCGGACCGTCCAGGCCGGCGACGACGAGGCGCGCCGTGCCGCGCGAGACCCGGGCGACGAGGTCGGCGAAGCGGGGGTCCACGGGAGGCCGGTTCGCCCCGACCGTGTCGCCCACCTGCAGGACGTTCGGCCCCAGCGGGCTGCCGATCGCAGGACCGCCCGCCGTCAGGAACAGCGACGCGAGCTGCCCGATGATCCGCCGGTTCGCCTCCTCGGGGAACGGGCAGAGCAGGTCGTCGGTCGCGACCCCCGCCTGCAGGTGCACGACCGGGATCAGCCGCCAGAACGCGACCTGGGCGGCGACCACGGCCGTCATGCCCCCGCCGTGGATCATGATCGCCGACGGGTCCTGGTCGACCAGCAGCGCGTCGAGCCGGGCCATGAGCGACGCCGCGATCGCCGCGGGCGTGTGCCCCGGCGGCTCGTGCTGCAGCAGCGTGATGTCGGGTGCGACGCCGAGCTCCTCGAACGCGTCGTGGATCGTCATCGGGTCCGGCCCGGTGGCCACCGTGAGCCCACGGATCCGGTCGGCCTGCGCGATCGCGGTGGCGACGGGCGCGAGGCGCGCGACCTCGGGGCGACTCCCGGCGATCAGGAGCACGTCGTGCTCGTGGTCGTCGGGAAGCTCACCGATGAGCCTCTCGAATCCCGTCATGCCCGTTCCTTCGCTGCGGGGAGCTGACATCCGGGGGCCGCGGCGCCACGTTCCCCGGTCGGACGCAGTGTGGAACACCCGAGCGCGAGACGTCGAGCGGATCCGAACAGTCCGTGCGGATCCCGGCCCGAAACACCCCGATGGCCCGCAGCCGGGTGGACCATTCAATGACCGAGGGTGACGATGCTAGAGTGATCGCACGCCATGCGGATGTAGTTCAATGGTAGAACATCAGCTTCCCAAGCTGAATACGCGGGTTCGATTCCCGTCATCCGCTCTCACGCGAAGGCCCAGCTCAGACGGTGTCCACACCGGAGCGGGGCCTTCGTCGTTCGGTGATCCACCCACCGCGCGGGCCAGCCGGCCGACCGGAACACGGGCGTCCGCAGCGCCGTCCTCGTCGTCGCCGTCGGCGACCGGGCTACCCGCTGCCGGCGCTCGGATCCGGCGGTCGGCCTCGCTCCTCGCCCGCTGATGATCAGCGCAGCGCGCACGTCGGCCGTCGCACCCAGGCCGTCGTCCCACGCTGCGGGGTCGGCCCGGAGCCGGGCGAGCTCGTCGAGCCGGCCGAGGTCGGGAACTCAGCTGCCGACGGGCCCGCCGGCGAAGAAGCGCGTCATGTCGGCCGCGGCCGTCGGGCCGAGCATCATCGACTCCACCGCGGCGCACCTCGCCGCGATCGGGGCCGTGCGCGCGAACATCTCCTGCTCGTAGCGGCGGATCGCGGCGTCGGGATCGGTCCGGTGCGCGGCGATCGCCAGGCCGAGCTCGAGCGCGTCGAGCATCGCCTGGTTGGCACCCTCGCCCACGGACGGCATGAGGTGCGCGGCATCGCCGAGCAGCGTGACGCAGGGCTGCGGCGCCCAGGTCAGCCCCACCGGCAGCACGGCGTGCGACCGTCTGACGACGGGCCCTTCCGCCGCGTCGGCCAGGGCCGTCACCGTCGACGACCAGCCCGCGGTCGGGTCCGGCCCGTCGCGGTCGGCCCGCAGCGAGAGGTGGACGCGCACCGTCCCGTCGGCAGCGCGTTGACCTGAGAGGACGACGCCGTCGCCGATCACCCACAGCGACCCGCGCCCGACGAGATCCGCCGCAGGATGGTCGGCCGCGACGGCGCCGAGGTCGATCCCGATCTTGCCCGACGGCTGCGGTACGGCGTCCGTGAGCAGCGGACGGACCCGCGACCACGCGCCGTCGGCGCCGACGAGGACGTCGCAGCCGGCGGTGGTCCCGTCGGCGAAGGTGAGTCTCGGTGTGCCGTCGGGCCGGGTGTCGGCGCGGTCGAGGCGGTGACCCCACACGACCGTGCCGGCGGGCAGCGAGTCGAGCAGCAGGTCGCGCAGCCCGGTCCGCTCGACCTCAGGCCGAGCCATGTCGTCGGCACTGGTGTGCTCGACCAGCACCGCGCCGGTGGGGTCGAGTATCCGCAGGTCCTGGCCCTCAGGACGGGCGACGGCGCGGAACTGCCGCTCCAGCCCCGCCTCCCGCAACGCCCGCTGACCGGACTCGGGATGCAGGTCGAGGCTGCCGCCCTGCGGCCGGGCGGTCGGCGACGGATCGGCCTCGAGGACGGTCGCCGCGATGCCGTGCCGGTGCAGGACCCTGGCCAGGACCAGCCCACCCGGGCCGCCACCGACGATCGCGATGCGCATGTCCGTCACGGTGCCTCCTCGTCGATACGGTGTATCGCACGATACGCTGTATCGGTGGATGACGGCAGCCCGACGGTCTGGGAACGCGCGGAGCCGCCGCCCCGGACGGCCCCGACCCCGCTGAGCAGGGCCGCGATCGTGGCGGCGGCGATCGCGCTGGCCGACGACGGGGGGCTCGACGCGGTCTCGCTCCGCAAGGTCGGCGCCGCGCTCTCGGCCGGGCCCATGCGGCTGTACGGGTTCGTCGACAGCAAGGACGAACTGCTCGATCTCATGGCCGACGCCGTGCAGGGCGAGATCGGCGTGCCGGCGGGCGAGTGGCGGGTCGCGCTCACCGCGCTCGCCGAGGCCACGCGGGCAGCGGTACTGCGGCACGAGTGGTTCGCCGACCTGATGGGCGGGCGACCGCGGCTCGGCCCCAATCGGCTCGCCGTGCTCGAGGGTTCGCTGGCCGCGGTACTTCCCGCGTTCCCGGCCGTCGACGACGCCCGCCACGTCCTGTGGACCGTCCACGCGTACGTCGCCGGTGCGGTGCGGGCGGAGGTCGGCGAACGGCGCGCGGCGCGCAGGACGGGCGTCGACAAGCCTGCGTGGCAGGCCGCGCACGGCGCCTACCTGCGGCGCACCCTCGCGACCGGCCGGTTCCCGATGATCGAGCGTTTCGTCGCCGAGGGCACCGACGGGGATCCCGCCGCCGTGTTCGCGGCCGGGCTCGCCGCGGTGCTGGACGGCTTGGCCGCGCAGCGGCGGTGACCGTCGCGGCTCGCCGAACGTGGGCCCCTACCCTGGGACCGTGGCGACGCCGTGGAGCCTGACGATCGACTGTGCGTCCCCGAGCACTCTCGCCGGCTTCTGGGCCGAGGCCCTCGGCTACGCCCCCGCACCGCCGCCACCCGGCTGGTCGAGCTGGGACGCGTGGTTCGACGACCACGACGTGCCCGTCGACGAGCGTGGCGACGGCGCGTTCCTGCACGATCCCGCCGGCGTCGCCCCGGCCATCTCGTTCCTGCGGGTCCCCGAGGACAAGATCGTCAAGAACCGGATGCACCTCGACCTCGCCGTCGGCGGCGGCCGACACGTCGCGTGGGACGAACGCAGGCGCCGGGTGGTCACCGAGGTGGAGCGGCTCGTCGCGCTCGGCGCCACGGTGCTCGCCGAGGTGCCCGCGGACCGGCCCGACCACGTGACGATGGCCGATCCCGAGGGCAACGAGTTCGACGTCCTGTGAGCCGTCGATGATCGTCTGGGTCAACGGGGCCTTCGGCGTCGGCAAGACACAGGTCGCCCACGAGCTGCGACGACGTCTGGGCCGGGGCTGGATCGCCGACCCCGAGCTCCCCGGGTTCGGCCTGCACCGCATGCTGCCGCCGCATCTGCGCGGCGACTTCCAGGACGTGCCCGGATGGCGCGTCGGGGTGCGCGACGTGCTGGGCCGCCTCGACGCGGACGACGCGACCCAGCCGGTCATCGTGCCCATGACGCTCGTCCGCGACGACTACGCCGACGAGATCGTCGAGGCGCTCCGCATCGGGGGGCACGACCTGCGGCACGTCACGCTCGTCGCGACGCCCGAGACCATTCGTCGACGACTGGCCTCCCGTGGCGGAGCCGTCCGCGACCTGTGGGCACAGCGGCAGATCGACCGGTGCGTCACGGCCCTGACCGCGCCCCGCTTCGCCCGCCACGTTGCTACCGACGGACGGACCATCGACGAGGTCGTCGAGGACGTCGCCGCCGGCCTGGACCTCCCGCTCGCGCACGGCCGCGACGGCCGGGTCCGCGGCTTCGTGCGTCGTCGCGCGGTGCAGCTGCGGCACGTGCGGCTGCCCTGACGGTCTCAGCTCAGCCGCCCGTGCGCGCGGCGCGGTTCGCGGACTTGCGGGCGGCGAAGTCGTGCGCCTCGGCGAGGAGCGGTCCGACCGTCGTCGCGAAAGTCTCGTCGCCGGGGTTGAGGACACACACCCAGTGCTGTGACGCGTAGACGGGATGTGGGACCACGACGTCGAGAACCGTGGCGTCGTGGCCGGTGTCGAGCGGGCCGCCGTCGGCACGTGCGGCGGGCGGGGTACCGAACAGCCTCCGGTAGGAGTCGCGGGGCAGACCGATGTTGAGTCGGTACACGCCCTCGCGCCCGAGATCGGACGCGGAGTCGTAGGCGTCGGACGTCACGATGGTCGCGAACGGCATCTTCCGCTCGTCGGGAAGGTCGCCGTCCGGGTTGTGGATGAAGAACCGGTCGTCACCGAGAGTCATCGTCTCGACGCCGCCCAGTGCGTGGATGTGTGCCTCGATCGTCGCCGGGTCCATGGCCGGACGCTAACCCGATCAGCGGCCGAATCGCGGACATAAGTGTGGTTCAGATCACATTTCGACGCCGCGTGCCGAAGGCGAACCGCGGCGCGCGCGAGCCAGGCCGACCCCCGTTGTCGACGCCCTCGATCGTCACGTTCAGTAGCCAGACCGGGCCCCTGGAAGGCCCGCGCCGCCGGCATGCCGACGCGACCGGAGCCGCCCCTCGCGCGGCCGCGCCGGCGACCCGGTTCGACCTACCGCCCCGCGGGCCCCAGGCCGGCGACTCCGCCGGGGACCGTCGGCCGCTGCGAGCTCACCACGATCCCGCCGACCACGGACACGACCGCACCCACGATGGTCATGATCAGACCGAAGCCGACCGAGACCGACGCGCCCGGAAGTTCCTCGATCTGGCCGATCTGCGACCCGAGCCGGATGATCACGTAGATCCCCAGCGCGGCGGCGATGATCCCGAGGACGATCGGCAGCCGCTGGACCAGCGCCGGGATCGACGGCCTGATCAGCCGCAGCACGCCGATGATCAGCACCAGGATGCCCAGCACCAGCGTGATCTTGCCGTCACCCTCGGTGCCTGCCACGGAGATCGAGCCGAAGATCGGCGCCTGCACCGTCACCCAGGCGAGGAACGAGCCGATCGCAGTGAGCAGGCCGCCCACGACCGTGACGATCGCGAAGATCATGCCGGTCCCGCCCGGCCGGGACGACGCCCCCTCGCTCGGCCCGCCCTGTGCCGGGGCGCCGTATCCCTGCGGGTTCCCGTACCCCTGGGGGCCTCCCTGCGGCGGACCGTAGCCCGGCTGCTGACCGTAGCCCGGCTGCTGGCCGCCGGCCTGCTGTCCGTAGCCCGGCTGCTGTCCGTAGCCCGGCGGCGGACCCCCGGGTTGGGGCTGCTGCCCGTACCCCCCGGGCGGCTGGTTCGCGCCGGGCGGCGGACCTCCGTACGGCGGCCCCTGCTCCGGGTTCTGCGGCCACTGACCGCCGGGCGTGCTGGACATCGTTCCCCCTCACGACAGCCGCACCACATCGGTGAACCGGCCCGGCAGTTGTAGCAGACGAAACCGACCGAAATCGGTGTTCGGCGACATCGTCGCCGAGGCGTCATCCGGCCGCTCCCGGACGGACGGCGAATCCGAGCAGTTCCCGGACGTCGTAGGAGCTACCGAGGTCGCGCGTGCGGACGGGCGACCCTGCCTGCGGGGCCTCCAGGATCCTGTCGTTTCCCAGGTAGAGCGCGACGTGGTGCACCCCTGAGACCTGCCCGTTGGACGACCAGAACAGAAGGTCACCGGGTCGGGCCCGGGCGCGCGGCACCCGTGCGCCCGCGGTCGCCTGCATCCGCGACGTTCGCGGCAGCTGCACGCCTGCGGCCTCCCACGCGCGCACGACGAGGCCCGAGCAGTCGAACGCGGACGGTCCCGCCGCACCCCACGCATACGGCTTGCCGAGCTGCCCGCGGGCGAAGTCGAGGGCGGCGTCGGCGGGCAGGGCGTCGGCGGGCAGGGCGTCGGCGGGCAGGGCGTCGGCGGTGTCCGGCGGCGGGACGCAGATCGGGGCGCGAGCGGTGCCCAGTGCCGCGAGCAGGTCGGCGGCCGGCTGCTCCCATCTCGCGTACGCCTCGGGAAACGCGCTGCGCTGCACGGTCTGCGCGGCCTCGGTGAGCGGCATCCGGTCCCAGCCGGGGACGGCGAGCAGCCGATCGTAGAAGGACGCGGCCGCCCGGACGGGGTCGCGGACCTGGGCGAGACTGCCCCAGCCCTGCGACGGGCGCTGCTGGAACAGGCCCGCGCTGTCGCGGTCGCCGCCCGCCAGGTTGCGCAGCGACGACTCCTGCATCGCCGTCGCCACCGCGATCCAGCGGGCACGGTCGGGAACGCCGAGGCTGCGCCCGGTCTCGACGATCGACGAGGCGTTGCGCCGCTGCTCGTCGGTCCACTGCGGTCCACGGCCCGGCCTGCCGGGAGGTGGCGGCGGCGCGAGCGCGGCCACACAGCTCACCGGGCGCCGCGGCGGCGGCCCCGCCTGGACGACACCGATGACCGCGACCATGAGCAACGCGACCGCACCGACGACGACGGCGCACCCGACCCGACGCCCCCGCCGACGCCGCACCGGAGGGGTGAGCGTCGGGATCAGGAACGCCATCAGCGGTCCGGCGCCGGGTCGGCGCGGGCCGCGTCGGACACCCGCCAGCCGCGGCCGGTGTCCACGAGCTCGACGCGCAGCGTCATCGTGTCGAGCGGGACCAGCACGATCGCCGCTCCGGTGTCGGCCGGCAGCTCGCGAGCGGGTCCCGTGACACGGGTCGCCGGGACCGCGGCCGGGTCGGCGCGGGGGAGCACGACGCCGCCGAACTCGTCGGTGGCCAACGGACGAAGCCGGTCGAGCCAGCCCGCCGGGTCGGCGGTGTCGACCCAGTACTGCGCGAACCGGGTCGCGACCACGACCGGTCCGCCGCCGAGCGGCGCGGGCGCCGTGGCGACGACCTGCGGGGCGACGCTCGGCGGGGCGACGTCGGGCCCCGCGAGCCGGTCGGATCGCGACACGACGACGGCGAGCACCGTGAGCACGACGGCCGGCAGGACCCCGACCAGCACGAACCGGCGTCGGTCGGCCAGTACCAGTCGCAGGAGTCGCCCGGTCATCTTGGGAGCTCCGGCGTCCCGCGCGGCCGGGGCAGCGCCGCGCGACGTGGCGGCGGGAGGACGGCACCCGGCGCCGGTCCGACCGGTCGCGCAGGCGTGGTCCGCTCGATCACCCGCCGCACCACCCGCGTCGCACCGCGGACGAGCGCCCCCGCCGGGCCCGGCGCGGTCGTCCCCATCCGGCCCGGCAGCGGCAGCCGCGGCCTCAGCAGCCGGTACAGCAGCGCCGTCGCGATCCAGAGGAGGACGACCGAGGTGATCCCGCCGCCGTCGGCGATCAGGAACAGCACGACCACGCCGTGCGCGGCGACGCACAGCGCGGCGACGATCCCGCCCCCGACGACGGCGCCGAGCACGCGCATCGCCCGCTCCGGCGTCGCGGGCGCGACCAGCGTCAGCAGCGCGGCGAGCGGCGCCGCGACCGGGAGGAGCTGCAGGACGACCGTCATCAGCAGGATCGCGATGCTGCCCAGGATCTGCAGGCCGGTGACCGGGAGCGTCCCGGCGAGGACCGCGACGCCCGCACCGGTCCGCGAGACGCCGCGCCCGCGCAGGCTGTCCCGCACGTCCGGTGGCGCCGTCTCGAACGCCGCGCGCCAGTCGGCGGCCTTGGCCTCGGCGAGCGCCTGCCGACGGGCCGCGCGGTCACCGGGTGGGCCGGCGTCGAGGGCGCGCTGCTCGTCGACGGAGATCGTCTGGGCGGCCAGCAGCCGGTCGCCGAGTGCGGTGAGCCCGGGGGAGCGCTCGTAGCCGACCTCCCCGTCGAGCCAGCCGTCGTAGAGGACGCGGTCGTAGACGGCGGTCCGCAGCCGGTCGGGACGGTCGGGCACCCCGCCACCGCCGAGCGGTGACTCGGGCGCGAGCCGCGACACGACCTGTTCGCCCGCGTCCCACACCGATCCGCGGACCAGCCCGCCGAGCTCCCGGGACAGCTCGGGGCCCGGCCCGAACGACAACGCCAGCACCACCAGCGCGACGACGATCGTGCCGCCCCGCGTGACAACGGCACCGAGGTCCCCGCGATGGGTCGCGAGGAGCAGGGCGGCCGCGGCGACGACGGCCGCGGCACCCGCCCAGGGGGAGAACACGAAGTCGGCGACGACGGGCGAGGTCCGGGCCACGGCGTCGGCCAGCGCGGGCGCGTCGGTGCGGGAGGCGTCGCGCAGTGCCACGTGGATCGCGAACAGGACCTTCGCCGCACCGAGGAGGAAGTTCCCCACGAGCGTGTCGACCGAGGCGCCCGGGTCCCAGGCCGATCCGCCGCAGCCCAGGTCGTAGGTCGACCAGGTGAGCCCGCCGTACCCGAAGCGCGCGTACGGGTCCGCGGGGGCGGCGCCCGCCGAGGCGACCGTGCTGTCGATCGAGCCGGCGAGCCCGCCGGTCGCGGGCACGGCCGCGGGTGGGGCGGCGCAGTCGTCGGGCGCGGCCGGATCGGCGGCGGCGGGGCCGCCCACGGCCAGCACGAGCAGGACGGCGACCGGAACGGCGAGGCCGAACAGGCGCAGGCCCCGCCGCGCCGTCATCGGTGTCACCGCGGACCTCCCCCGAGGGCGGCGCGCAGCCCCGCGAGGTGCGGCCCGGACAGGTCCACCCGGACGGGTTCGCAGTGCGGTCCCGACCGCCAGTGGAACTCGCCGGGCGCGTCGGCGGGTCCCGGCAGCTGTTGGGCCTCGTGCGGCGCCACCCCGAGCAGCCGCAGGGCGTCGGCCCGGTTCCCGGGCTCGGTCCGGCCGACGAATGCGTCGTGCCACGGGATCGCGTCGCCGTCGTCGGGAACGAGGGACAGCAGGTCGGAGGCCTGCCGGGCCGTGACGACGGTCCGGGTGCGACCGTCGCGGACCAGCCCGGTGACGAGCGTGCGCCCCGCCGGCGTCGCCGTGAACCGGTGGACGTCGTCGATGCCGACGAGGGTCGGGGCGGATCCCTCGCGCACGTGGACGCGCTGCCGGACGAGCCACGCGGCGAGCCGCGCGAGCGTCGACGTGACCGGGTCGTCGGCACCGGACTCGGCGAGTCCGGTGGTCGAGACGACGAGCAGCCGGTCGGCCGTCGCGCTCCACGGTTGGTCGCAACGGCCGCTCAGGGCACCCGCGGCCGCCAGCGCCGGAGCCAGGGCGGCCGCGAGCCGTTCGCCCTCGGCACCCATGTGCTGCAGGGCGTCGACGACCTCGCCCGCGTCGTGTGCACGGTCGTGCCCTACCCGTTCGACGGCCTGGACCAGCAACGGGCGGACCTGGGCGCCGCTCCTGACGGCCGCCGGCAGCAGCTCGGCGAGGACCGCGACGACGAGCGCGGCCCGCCGGCCTGCGGCGTGGCGCCACGCGTCCTCGGCCGTCGCTGCGGGCTCCGGCGGGTCGTCGACCAGGGTGAACGGGTTGAGTACGCCGGGCGGCGCGTCGCGCAGGGACAGTCGGCGGGTGTGGCCGCCCAGCTCCGGGACGTCGACGAGCCGGCCGAGCGCACCGGACGGGTCGAGCAGTGTGACGAACGCGCCGCACGACCGGACGAGCTGCGCGGCCACCGCCCCGAGCAGGAACGTCTTGCCCGCTCCCGGACCACCGACGACGGGCGTCGGCCCCGCACCGGCGTCGTGCCACGGGTCCCACGCCAGGAGCCGGCCCGACGTGCGCGCACGCAACAGCAGCGGACCGTGGTCGTCGCCGATCAGGTCCGTGGCCTGCGGGACGGCCGTCGCGACATGGCGCAGGCTCATCCGGCGGCGGAACGCCGTCGTCGCGAGCGGCTCGCCCGGCACGAACTCGCGCGCGAGCCGGTACTGCGCCTCCGACCGTTCGACGGCGATCTTCGGTGCGTACCGGCGGCGGACCTCGTCGAACAGCTCGAGCGCCTCCCGCTCGGTGCGGCCGGGGATCGCCATCCGCCACCAGCCCTCGCAGCGCAGGGCCAGCGGCGAGTCGGTCTCGAGGTCCCCGCGGACCTGCTCGGCCGCCTCCAGCCCGCGCACCAGCGCGGACGGGACCTGCCGGCCGTGGTCGGCCTCGTAGTGCCGACGTTGCGCCTCCACCCGGTCCGCCGCCTGCCGCAGCCCGCGCGCCGCCCGGTCACGGGGCAGCACCCGCATCCGCGCCGACCACTCGACGGGGACCGGCAGGTCGTCGGGGACGGTCATCCACGGCAGGTCCTCACCGGGCACGTCGATGTCGCCCATGCGGCCCATCGAGGCGACCACCACGTGCCGCGTGACGAGGGCACCGTCGACGACCCCGGTGACGGCCACCGTCGGCGCATAGGGATCGGCACTCCAGCGGGCGAGACCGTCGACGGCGGCGACGTCCTCGCGCTCCCACTCGCCGTGGGGCGCCGCAGGCAGCACCGACTGCGCGGGCAGCCCGAGCGCACACGAGCGGTACAGCAGGTGCAGCATCCGCGGGGCGGGGAGCGGCGCTGCGCCGAGGGCCGAGCTCGCGAGCACGGCGTCGATGTCGCGGACGTCGGCGCCGAGCTCACCGTCGACGCGTCGATCGGCCGCCCGCGCTCCGCCGAGCCGCCGCGCCAGTGCGTCGCCCAGCGCGCCCAGGCCACGGCGGGGTCCGCGGACCTCGACCCCGAGGAAGACCTCCTTCACCGCCTTCGGCGAGGTCAGGGCCCGGCGCTGCTCGCCGACGAGGTGCGCGTCCCAGCTCACGGCACCGGGCACGTCGGGCAGCGGCCTGGCCCAGGCGTCGTGCCGACGGGCCCACTCCGCCGCGGCGTGGGGCCGCCACGTGACCCGCCAGTGCAACCACCTGCCCTGTAGCCGCGCGAGCGCGCCGGCGAGTGCGCCCATCAGGGCGTCGCGTTCGTCGTCGGGACGCATCGACCACGCCCTGGGCGCGACCGCGTACCACGCCGTCGTCCCCGTGGTGGCGTGGGCGAGATGCCCGGAGATGCCGCGCAACGCCAGCCGCGGGGTGTACTCGCGTACCGCGGGGTCGGCTCCGGTGCGTGCGGGACGGCGCGGCGCGAACGGCTCGGCGACCGGCCCGAGGTCCGGGGTCACCGTCGGGGTGCGGCGCAGCGGCGCGAGCGTCGGCCGCTGCACCGGGACGAGGCTCACCGCGGCGGCCCGGGGACAGGGCGTGCGGCGACCTGGAGGTGCACCTGGAGGTGGACCTGGACGTGGCGGGGGTCGGCGACGAACGTCCGCACCGGCGCTTGCCGGGATCGCGGCGCGGCCAGCTCGGCCAGGAACATCCGCACGACAGCGCCCGCCGGACGCTCCGGCCCGACAACGCGCATCGTGAGCCGGGCGCCGCCGACCGCCAGCACACCGACCACCACCCAGCCGAGCAGGCCCGGCAGCACCCCGACCGTCTGCCGGAGCACCGCGAGGGGCAGCAGCCAGCAGACCCACGCCCCGTAGGCGCGGTAACGCGCCTGCCACGGCACGGGCCGCCCGGGCGGACCGAGATAGCGGTTCTCGACGGCGTACAGGTCGTCGTCGGATCGGGAACGCATCGTCGGCTCCTCGCGCCAGAATTCGCGGTCGGGTTCGTTGTGTCACGTCGCCGGGTCCCCGGTCCCCGATTTCACCATTTCGTTCGCACCCGTGAATATCGAGAATTCGCGAGTGCGAACGGCATCGGCGGTCGGTGTCGCCCTTATCCGGAGACGGGTTGCCCCGCCAGGAAACGGTCACTCCCGAGTCGCTCGGAGACGAGGACGAGCCAGGCGAGCTCGTCGGTCCAGTCACGCCCGCCGCGCGTCGCGGCCTCGGGCAGCGGCTCGGCCGGCGGCCGCCCGGAGCGGTGCGCGCGCACGGCTGCCGCGATCAACGCAGCGTGCACGTCCGCGCCGGGGCCGGTCGCGTCGTGGCCCGGGACGGCGGCCGCGGCGGCCGCACGGGCGATCGTCGCGTCGTAGTACGGGCCGAGCAGGACGAGGCCGTCGCGGATCTCGGCGGCCTGCCGGTGCCAGCGCTGCCGGGTGCGGGACGAGGCGAGCGCGACCTCGGGGAACTCGTCGCACAACAGCGTCCGCAGCGGTCGCAGGGCGTGCCCGACACGGCGTCGATCGGTCGCGACGGCCAGCTCCACGACGACCCGATCGGCGACCGGGACCACGACCGCGACACCGAGCCCCAGAGTCCCGATCACGGCTCCGACCAGGCCTACCGTGCCGAGCGGGACGACCTCGGTCGCCGCGTGGTGCACGGCCTGCGCGGTCGCGCCGATCATCCCGGCGGCGACGGCCGCCCGGTCGCCGGGTCGCCGGGTGCGGGCCGGCAGGCCGCCGGCGTGCACCGCGACCCGGGCCCAGGCGACGGCCGCCCAGCCGCCCGTCACGGCCGCCAGGGCGGCCGGTGCCCACAGCGGAGCGGTGGCGGCGGCGAGCAGCAGCACGACGCCCTCCTGCCGGAGGATCACCGCCGCGCGGCCCCGGCGTCGCAGGAGGCGCAGCAGCACGACCCCGGACGTCGCGGCGAGCGCGGAGGCCGGTGCGCGGGCGGTGCCCAGGTCGGTGTGTGCCACCGCGAGCAGCAGGGTCGTCGCGAACGCCGTCCAGGACACGGGGCAGCCCGGGTCCCGGCGGGTGCGAACGGCCAGTGCGGCCGTGCACGCCCCGAACACACCGGCGATCAGCAGCCCGGATGTGGTCACGGTCGCCTTCTTTCGAGCGTCGGGAAAGGGGAACGGGGCGGACGGTAACGAGGTCCGGGGCCGCCGCGGGCGTTCTCGCTGATGACGTTCGCACTCGCCCGACGGACTGTGTGCCGGTGCGAACACAATTGCGCGTTCAGCGCATCCGACCACCCGCGAATTGCTACACAGCCCTCTCGACCGCATTCCAGGGGGCAGTGCCATGACCGTCCGCACCATTCACCGGAGTACGTGATGACGCTGCTGCGACGACGACCCGTAGCGCCGCCACCTGCCGTCGCCGATGCGCACCGCGCGGCGCTGGAGGCGGTCTCCGCCGCGCACCGGCTGCACGTCCCCCGGTCGACGGTGCGCCGGTCGGCTCCGGCGCCCGGACCGCGCCGAACCTCGCCGCCGGGCGCTCCTGCCGATGATCGGCAGCCGTGGGCGGCCGTCCCGGCCGACCATCACGGCGCGTCGTCGTCCGGTACCACCCCGGCGCGCGGCCCGCACGATCCGCCCGACGCGGCATCCGGGGCTGTCGACGCGGCCGGGGCGACGAGCCTCGCGTGCGCCTTCGCACTCGACCTGACCAGCTGGGACGAGGACAACCCCGACCGCCGGGCAGCCGTCCTCGCCCGCTACCTGCCCGGCGTCGTCGACGTCGAACGGCTCGGCTGGGACGGGCGCGGCCGCCAGCGGTCCGAGACCGTGATCCCGGGCGCGCTGCACCATCTCGACGCCACACATGTGCGGGTCGACGTCCGGGTCCGGGTCACGCCGTTCGTCCGGCTCCCCGGGGTCGCGGCCCTGCACCCGGTTCCCGAGCACGAGCCGACGGGCGGAGCCGTGCTGTCGGCGGCGCCTGCGCCCGTCGCCCCGGGGTGGGTGGCGTGCGACTCCGAGTGGGTGCGCCTGCGTGTGCCCGTCGCGTGCGATGGCGCGGGCGGGCTCGTCGTCGACCTCGGCGCGGCGCGGCGGGACGGGCGCGGCGCGTGCTGACGCCGGGGCCCACCCGGCCGGGAGGTCGACGATGAGCATCGCGGCGCTCGCGGCGGCCGCGGCGATGGCCGTGGCCGGGCTCGTGCCGGCGACGCCGCCCGCTGCGAGCCCGTCGTGCGGATGGAAGGCCGAGGCGGTCGCGCTGTACCGGTCACTCCCCGCGGCCGACCGCGCCGCCGACCGGGTTCGCGCCCAGCTGGCCGCGTCCGGCGTGACCAGGCCGGGCTTCCTCGACGGCTGCTCGCCGACCGACGGGCCCGGCGACCGTGGCCCGACCGACGTCCCCACCTGCGCGACCGCCGGGCGGCCCTACTTCCCGGCCGCGGACTGGCTGTGGGAGCCGATCCCGGCGGGCGCGGAGCTCGACCCGGAGTCCGCCGCGATGACCGCGGCCCTCGCCGACGGCGACCACGTCCTGAACACCGGGGAGTTCGGCGTCACGCTCGTCGACGCGGACGAGATCACCCCCGGCACCCCGCGGGCTCCGGTCCCGTTGTCGGAGGACTGGGGTCCCGACCCGCTCGCGGGTCTCGACGTCCCCGTCCCCGCCGACGTGCAGATCCCCTCGGGGTCGGATGCGCACGTCGCGATCGCCGATCCGCGCAGCGGGAAGGTCGTCAACCTGTGGGGCGCGCACCGCAGCGGTACGGGCCTCGCCGCGCTGTGGGGTGCCGCAACCGATCTCGACGGCGACGGTCGCGAGCACGAGGGCAGCTCGACGGGGGCGGGGATCGCCCGGTACGCGGCGGTCGTCCGCGCCTCCGAGATCGCGGCCGGGGACATCCCTCACGCGCTGTTCTTCTCGACGAACATCGTCGAACCCGGTGAGGTCCGCTACCCGGCGACCAAGAGCGACGGGTCCAACATGGACGGCTCGGGGTCGCCGATCCCGGAAGGCGCCCGGGTGCAGCTCGACCCGTCGGTCGACGTCGCCTCGCTACCGGGCATCACTCCTGGTCAGGCCGCGATCGCGACGGCGCTGCAGCGCTACGGCGCCTACGTCGGGGACAACGGTGGCGCGCGGGCCGCGTTCATCGCCGAGTACGCGCCCGACTCCGACGCCTACGAACGGGCCGGCCTGTCCGGCGACTACGTCGCGCTCGACGCGATCCCGTGGGACCGGCTGCGGGTGCTGTCGGACTGGAGCGGCGGGACCCGCGCCACGCCCGGCGACGAGTCCGGCTCGGCCGATTCCGATTCCGACCCCGGCCCGGGCTCGGGCTCGGGCTCGGGCTCGGGCTCGGGCTCGGGCGACTCCCGCTCGGCCGACTCCCGCTCCGGCAACTCGCGGTCCGACGACCCCGGCACCGGGACGGGCTCCGGCACCGCGAACGGCTCCGGCACTCGGACCGGAACCGGGACCGGGACGGGCGGGGCAGGCACGGCGAATGACGAGGCCGGTGGCACCGAGCCTGGTGCCCTCGTGCCCGCGGCACGCCCGCCCGGCGCGACCCCGGGGACCGGCGAGGCCGGCTGTTCGGACGCGTCCGCCGCGTCGACGACACGCACCCAGCCCCGCTCGCCCGACGAGCTGCCCTACCTCGTCGACGCCGGCGAGACCTCCGAGCGCGCCGCTCACCGAACCCAGGAGAGGTAACGATGTCCGTCTCACCCGTCGGCACGCTCGCCGTGGCTGCCGTCATCGCGGCGGCGCCGGTTGTCATGCCACCGGTGTCGGTTCCCGTCGCGCCGACCTCTTACTCGGTGTGCGCGCAGCACACCGGGGACTCGGTCGGCCGCAGCGGCACGCTGTCGCAGGAACAGGCCGACGCGCTCGTCGACGGGTTGCGCCTGCTGCTCACCGACGCCGCACTCACCTCCACGTCCGACGCCCGCGCGGCACGACTCGTGCACGACCTCCGGGCCAGGGGCATCACCCCGGCACGATCGGCCGTCGGGTGGCAACAGGCTGCCTTCGATCTCGCCGACGACCTCGTCCGGCGCGCCGCGGCGGGTGACGTCGATGCGGGCGACGTGGGCGTCGTCCTCGCCCGGCACGGCTTCTCCCCGACCCCCGCCGACCTGCTCGACGTCCTCGACATCGACGAACCCGGCGCCGGCGACCCGGACACCGACGACTCCCGTGCCGATCGCACGAAGACCGACAGCACGGAGACCGATCGCGCAGGGACCGACGGCGCGGGAACGGACCGCGTGGCGGCGGTTCGCACGGGGACCGATCGCACGGGGACCGATCGCGCGGGGACCGTGGACCGCGACGAGGCCGCGCGCTCCGACGACGGCCCGTTGGTGCTCCCCGCGGCCGCCCACACTCCGCGCTCCGACGCCGCCGACGAGGACGAGCACGAGGCCGACGAGGCCTCGACCGAGAGTGCCCTGGCAACGGCGATCCGCACCCGAGCGCACGGGGCCGGACGGGCCGAGGGAACCGCCCGGGCCGCCGAAACGAACCGGGCCGATACGGTCGACCGGGCCGACGAAACCCACCAGGCCGGCGAAACCGACCGGGCCGACGCGACCGACCGGGCCGACACCGACTCCTGCGTCACGACGACCGACTGGCGGCGGGCCCGGGACGCCCTCGTCGGCACGTTGCGCGATGCGGGCGACGCCGACGCGACCGCCCTCGCGGACCACCTGGCCCACGGGGCCGGCAACGACGCCGTCGTCGGCACCACGGCCAGTGGGAACGAGGACGGTCGTTCGCCGGCGACGGACGCCGGCACCACAACCGCAGCCCGCGGCGACTGGCAGCAGCGCACCCGCGACCTCGTGACCCGGCTGCGCGCCGCGGCGGACGACCCGCAGGCCCGCGAGCTCGCCGCCCGGCTCGCCGCGATCGAGGACTCCGCCGACCTCGACCCGCGTGCCACCGATCACGGAAGGCCGACCGGCAACACCGCGGACGACACCACCCGAGACGACAACACCTGGGACGACAACCCCCGGGGTGGCGCCACCCATGACCGCGCCGATGACACCGACGACGACGCGGCCGCCGACAAGACCACCGACAGCGCCACCACAGACAAGGCCGTCCACGGCGGCACCGACGACGCACCCGACAGCGCCACCGACGACGCCCGTCGCCAGGCCCCGCCCGACCCGTCGGAGTCCACCGGCGCGGGCAGCACGCAGAGCGACGGGGTCTGGGACCGGCTCGCGCAGTGCGAGTCGAGCGGCAGGTGGGACATCGACACCGGCAACGGCTACCACGGCGGCCTGCAGTTCGACGCCGCGACCTGGAAGGCGTACGGCGGTGACGCCTACGCCCCGAGCGCCGACCGGGCCACCCGCGAGCAGCAGATCGCCGTCGCGGAGAAGGTGCGCGACGACCGCGGCGGCTACAGCGCGTGGCCCGCGTGCTCCACGAAGCTCGGCCTCTGACCACCCACCCCCTGGAGGACGACATGAACGACGCCGGGCTCTTCCGGCAGGACTGGGACGACGCCGGCGCAGCACCACCGCCGCCGCGTCCCCGCCGCCGCCACGACGGTCCGGCGCACGCCGAGGTCACCGGACCGGGCGGCATCGAGACCGTGCCGTGGGGCGGCTGGCCCCCTGCCGACGGCGCGGACGCGCACACCGCCCACGCGTCGACCCCGAGCGCGGCCGCGGCGCCGTCGGCCCCGACCGGGCCCTCGCTGTCGCCGGCGCACCAACGCGCCCACACCGACGACCCACCTCGACCGGTCGGGCGCGCGCCGCGGCCCGTCGTCGCGCCGCCCCCGCGGACGATCGGGCAGGACGCCGCGGACACGGCCGCATCGGTGCTGCACATCGCGTCCCGCCGCGCCGCAGCGTCCACGGCGCCCCGCCGGGGCCCCGAACTCCGGACCGCCGCCCCGCCCGCGCCCGAACCCCCGCCTGCCGCCCAACCCCGAACCGCCGCCGCGCCCGCGTCCGAACCCATGCCTGCCGCCGAACTTCGGACCGCCGCGCCCGAACCCCCGCCTGCCGCCGCACTCCGGACCGCCGCGCCCGTGCCGCCGCCCGCCCCGGCACCCTCGCCGACCCCCGAACCCTGCTGGGCGCCCGAATCCCGGTGGGCACCCGCGGCCGGACGGCTCGTCGGCGATGCCGCGGCACCCGTGGGCACGACGCCGCGAGCCGCGGACGCCGCCGGCGCACCACCCACCCCGACCGCACCCGAGTCCACCCAGCACGCGCTGACCCACGACGCGCTCACCCGCCCCCGCCGCGACACCCCGCGGATGGGCTGGCGGGCAGCACTTCACCGTGGATCGCGAGGCCTGCTCAACCCGGGCGTCAGCGAGGTCGAACGCGCCCGCCGGCGGTTGTGCGAACGCGTCCGGCGGCCGGTCCTCACGTCCCGGCGGATCGCGGTGATCAGCGTGAAGGGGGGGATCGGCAAGACCACGACGGCCGCGTGCCTCGGCTCGGCGCTCGCCGAGATCCGCGGCGACCAGGTCTGTGTCGTGGACGCCAACCCCGACGCGGGCACGCTCGCCGACCGGCTCACCGGCGACACGAGTGTCACCATCCGCGATCTCCTGCGCGGCATCGAGGACATCGCGACGTTGTCCGACGTCGCGCGCTACATGTCGGCGGTGGGGCGGCTCGGGGTGCTGGCGTCGGACCAGGATCCGGCCGTGAGCGACGCACTCACCGCGGCCGAGTACGAGACCGCGATCGGCGTGCTGGGGCGGTTCTTCAGCGTCGTCATCACCGACGCGGGCACCGGCATCTCGCACCCGACGATGGAGCCCACCCTGCGGACGGCCGACAGCCTGGTCGTGGTCGGCGGCCCGACCGTCGACGGCGCGAGCCGGGCCGGGCACACGCTCGACTGGCTGGAGTCGCACGGGTACGCGGCGAAGGCACGCAACGCGGTCGTCGTCCTCTCGGGGGACCGGACGAGCCGTGACGTCGACGCCGGGCGGATCGCGAGCCATTTCGCCAGCCGGGTGCGCTCGGTCGTGACGGTCCCGCAGGACCCGCACCTCGCGGCCGGCGGGCGCATCGAGTTCGACCGGCTGCGGGCGGCCACCCGCGACGCGTACGTCACCGTCGCCGCGCACATCGCCGACCAGTTCCCCGACCGGGCCGGCTGACCAGACGGCGCCGGGATCAGCGCACCCACTGGCCCTTGCGCTGTGCCGACGACCCCGCGAGGACGACCACGCCCCCGGCCGCGAGCGCGAGCCCGACCGCGAAGGGAATGGTCCAGCCGTCGCGGACGCGGTCGTCGAGGAGCCCGATCGCCACGAGCCCCGGGACGATGACCTCGGTGACGGTGAAGACCGCGGTGACCACGGCGAGGTTGCCACGAGCAAGTGCCCGGGAGAACGTGACGATGCCGACGAGCCAGTAGCCGCACAGCAGGTAGGTCGCGGGCTGGCCGAGGAGGACGACGACGTCGAAGCCGCCGGGACCGGTGTCGATGGACCGCACCGCCAGCGACGTCCCACCGAACCCCAGGCCGGCGACCAGCGCCAACGGCCAGGCCACGCGGACGTTGTACAGCGCGATCGTCGCCGCGGCGAGGACGCCCAGCGCGACGCCCATGACCACGTCGGCGGCCGTGTCGGCACCGCCGGGATGTTCCGACGCGGCGGCCCCGGCGATCAGCACGAGCCCGATCACGCAGCCACCGATCGCGACGCGGTCGAGCACGTGCAGCTTCGAGCCCCAGATCCAGCGCACCGCCAACGCCGTCAACGCGATGGAGCCGCCGAGGATCGCCTGCACGGCGAACACCGGCAGGAACCGCAACGCGACGACGGTGCACACCCAGGCGAGGGCGTCGACCACCAGCCCGCCGATGAACCGCGGCTGCAGCGCGAGGGGCCGCCCCGGCCTCGTCCGTGTGGTCGCGTCGGACTGCAGGAGGCCTGCGACGCAGTTGAGGACCATCGCCGCGACGGCGAAGACCAGGCCCAGCAGCACGTCGTGACGCCCCCTCCGCTCGGGTGGAGCCTGCTCGGCCCCGCCCGCGCGCGGAACCGCCCCCCACCCGTCCCCGTCGCCACGCGGTGAGGACGCTCGGCCCCCACCCGAGCCCGCCGGCGACGATCAGCGTCGTGTGTACGGGGGTCGTCTGCAAGAGGAGCCCCCCGAGCAGGTGCGACGTCACGACGACGCCGCGACGACCGGCCCGTCGCGAGCCGCGGCTCCCCACGACGGTCCCCGGGCGGCTGCGTCAGGCGCGGGAGTGGTCGCGGACCTCGTGCGGGACGGGCTGCGCCGGCAGCCGGAAGAAGCCGCTCATCAGGCCGCCCGGCAGCGTCGGAATGGCCGCGGCCTCCCGTTCACGACGGATTCGTCGCCGATCCGCGGCGTGGGCCGTGACCAGCAGGAGCGCGGTCGCGATCAGGGCGGGGACGCCGACGACCAGCACCGGCCAGCCGAACATCCACGTCGCGAACAGGATCGCCAGCGACTCCATCACGAGAACCAGAGCCGACATCCGTGCCACTGCACACTCCCCGAGGTCGATCACCCGCCGATGGCGCGGGTCCGATCCTTCATCGCCGGGAGGCGGCGGAACGTTGCGCGGACGTCGGAAGAACCTGGGACCGGCGCGAAGGCTCCCCGCCCGCGCCGGTCCCAGGCCCGTACCCCGCGGGAAGCAGGGTGCTCAGGACGCGACGGTCAGCTCACGACGCCGCGGGGGCCGACGGCGCGTTCGCGTCCGCCGGCGGCGGGTTGTTCGCCGGCGGCGGGTTGTTCGCCGGGGGATTGGTGACGGGCGGGTTGTTCACCGGCGGCGGGTTCTCCACCGGCGGCGGGTTGTCGGGCGAGCTCGTCCCCGTGTCGGGCGGCGGCGAGGTCGGCCCGCCGGACGTCGGCCCGCCCTCGGCACCGGCGCTGGTCGTGGGGCCGGCGGTCGGGGGCGCGGTCGCTCCCGCGGGGGGTGCCGTCGTCCCGGCAGCGGGCGGGACAGCGGGGGCCCCACCTGCGGTCTTGCCCCCCGCGGCAGGGGGCTTGGCGCCGGCGTTGTCGTGGACCGCGGGCGCACGCTCGACGGGCTGCCGCACCGGGTTGGCGGCGGGCGAGACCCCCGCACCGGCCTCGGCCGGGGCGGTGGCGGTGGAGAGGGGGCCGTCGAGCGACGAGCCGGCGGAGGCGGGACGGGCGGTCGGCCAGGTCAGCACGGCGACGGTGACGGCCGCGACGGCGACCGCACCGCCGATCCCGACGAGCAGCCCCACCGGTCCGCGGCGCGGCTTCTGGTGCTGAGGCTCGTCGTAGGACCAGTCGGGCAGCGGCTGCACGGGCGGCCGTGGCGGGGCGACGGGGGCGCGGAAGGCAGCGGGCGCGACCTGACCCGCCGGCGGAGCACCCTGCGACCACGGCTCGACGGCGCGCTCAGGGGCGGACCACGGGGCGGCGACGGCGGCGCCTGCGAGCGCGACCGCGGGGCGAGCCGGGGCGGGCGGACGTGCGGGGGCCGGGCGGGCGGGGGCCGGGTGGGGCGCCGCGGCGACGGCAGCAGGGGCGGGACCGGTGCTCTCCACCGGCGGGATCACGACGGCAGGCCACGACATCGTCTGGCGCGGGGAGACGCTGAGCACCGCGCCCTTGGCGATGGCGTTCTTGGGGTCGGCATCGACCGCGACGGGCCCCCCGACCTGCTCGGACACCAGTTGGGCGACCAACGGGATGCGCGAGGACCCGCCGACGAGCAGCACCGCGCTGAGCATGTCGGCGGTCAGCCCCGCCGAGCCGACGGCACGCAGCAGCGCGGCCACCGTCTCCTCGACGTGCGGGCCGATGAGCTGCTCGAACTCGCTGCGGTGCAGCCGGACGGACCCCTGTGTCCCGGGCAGCAGGACCGGCACCGAGACCTCGGTGTCGGCGCTGAGGATCTCCTTGGCCTCGGTGCACTCCCGCCGGATGCGGCCGACGGCGGCCAGCACGTCGGGGTCGGAGTCGTCGAGCTCGGCGAACGCGTCGGGCATGGCACCGACGACGTGGTCGAACACCACCTGGTCGAAGTCGATGCCCCCGAGCCGCTCGATCCCCTCGGGGCGCCCGAGCAGGCCGAAGCCGGACGCGGCCTTGCGGACGACGGCGGCGTCGAAGGTGCCGCCGCCGAGGTCGTAGACCGCGATGGTGGACCCGGCCTCGACACGCTCGGCCGACGCGTAGTGCAGTGCCGCGGCCTCGGGCTCGGCGAGGAACACGACCTCGAGGCCGTGCCGGGAGAGAGCGCCCGCCAACAGGTCCTTCTTGTGGATGCCCCAGGCGGCGGGGTGGGTGACTGCGATGCGGTCGGCGGGACCACCCTCGCGAGCGGCGACCTGCTGCACGATCCAGGCGACGAGCCGGGCGGCGAGCTCCTCGGCGGGCCAGGGGGCGCCGCCGACGACGAGCGGGGTCGGGTCGCCGACTCGGCGCTTGAACTCGCGGACGACGCGGTCCGGGTCGGTCAGGGCGCGGCGCTCCGCGGCCTCACCGACCACGACCGAGCCGTCGGGCGCGATGAACAGCACCGACGGGACGGTGGCCGAGCGGGACCCGAGGGTCACCATCTCCGGCTCCGACCATTGGTCCCCCGACGACCGGCACACGGCTGCCGCCGAGTACGTCGTCCCCAGGTCGATTCCGAGCTGGTAGCCCATCGTGTTCCTCCCCCGACCGTCCGCGCGGCGCCCCTTCGCAACGCGCGAACCCCTCGCTTGGTGCCATCGGAGTATCCCGGCAGTTCGTTAGCGACCGAAGGGGTGCTAGCACCCCAATGCAGGAACGGGCGCCGGAAGTGGGGACTTTCGGCCCGGCGTGCGCCGCCCCGGCGCCCCCTGCCCCCGAATCCCCTAACGCCCGGGGGCGGGGATCCCCGTACGAGCTCTTTACCGAACCATGGGAGTTCCCCGATGGCCGTTGTCCGATCCGTCCCTAACTTCTGCATCAACGCCGAGCCGCAACGAGCCCGGCTCGCACGGCACACACCGGCACGACACACACAGAGACGGGCCTCGGTCGACTCCGGGGGCCCACCGAGGAGACGATCACGATGGCCGAGAGCATCTCGCTGCTGGACTTCCTGCTTCGCCTGATCAACGACGACGACCTGCGTCAGGAGTTCAACGCCGACCCCGAGGACACCCTCGAGGCGTACAACCTGACCGACCTGAGCGCCCAGGACGTCTACGACGCGCTGGTCCTCGCCCAGGACAGCCACCAGGCGAGCTTCGACCGGAACTACGACACCGGCTTCCACAACACCGTCCCGCCGGTCCCGGCCCACGCGGGCTACAGCGGCGGCGGCCACCACGACGGCGGCCACGGCCACAAGGAAGCCGTCGAGTACATCAACAAGTACATCACCAACAACTACGTCGACGACCGCGACACCATCGTCGACAACTCGATCAACCAGAACATCGACAACCGCGGCGGCATCTTCAACCAGGACATCGACGTCGACTCCGTCGTGGCCTCGGGCGACGGCGCGGTGGCCGCGGGCAACGACGTCCGTGACAACACCATCGTCTCCGGCGACGACAACATCCTGGCCGGCGGCAACGTCACCCAGACCGGCGACGTGACCGCGGGCGACGGCGGCGCCATCTCCTTCGGCGGCAACGCGACGGGCAACTACGAGGACAACGACACCACCTCGACCGTCACCAACTTCGGCGACGGCGCCGTCGCGGTCAACACCGCCGGCGCGGGCGGCACCGCGACCCAGACCACGACCCAGGCCGTCGACAACTCGACGACCAACACCACCACGCACACCAACTCGCACAACACCGACAGCGGCAACATCAGCGACTCGTTCCAGAGCGACGACGACTTCACGCTCGGCTCCTACAACGACGTCGCCTCGCACAACACCGACAACAGCCAGGCCAACGACAACGACGGGCTCGACATCGGCTGACGCCTCCCGCGTCCGGTGGGGGCCGGCACGGCCGGCCCCCACCACCACCGCTCCACCGCACGACACCGACTTCCTGACCCAGTTGCCGGCCGCGCGCCGGACCGCACACCACGGAGATCACCATGGCCTCGCAGTCCCTCATCCAGCTCCTGCTCAGCCTGTTCGAGGACGAGGAGCAGCTCGCCGCCTTCCAGGCGAACCCCGATGCGTTCCTCGCGTCCTGCGGCATCACCGACCTCGAGCCCGGCGACGTCCACGAGGCGCTCGTCCTGCTGCGCGACAGCCACGACGCCAGCTTCGACCGCGACTACAACACCGGCGGGCACCACCACCCGCAGCTGCCCCCGCCGCCGCACCCGAAGCCCGGCGAGGACCCGCACGAGGTGGCGGTCAAGTACCTGAACACCTACGTCACGAACAACTACATCGACGACCGCGACACCATCGTCGACAACTCGATCAACCAGAACATCGACAACCGCGGCGGCATCTTCAACCAGGACATCGACGTCGACTCCGTCGTCGCGTCCGGCGACGGCGCGGTGGCCGCGGGCAACGACGTCCGCGACAACACCATCGTCTCCGGCGACGACAACATCCTGGCCGGCGGCAACGTCACCCAGACCGGCGACGTGACCGCGGGCGACGGCGGCGCCATCTCCTTCGGCGGCGACGCCTCGGGCAACTACGAGGACAACGACACCACCTCGACCGTCACCAACTTCGGCGACGGCGCCGTCGCGGTCAACACCGCCGGCGCGGGCGGCACCGCGACCCAGGCCACGACCCAGGCCGTCGACAACTCGACGACCAACACCACCACGCACACCAACTCGCACAACACCGACAGCTTCAACATCGACGACTCGTTCCAGAGCGACGACGACGCGACGGTGCTGTCGAACAACGACGTGCTCTCGCACAACACCGACAACAGCCAGGCCAACGACAACGACGTGGTCGACGTCCTCTGACACGGCCCGACCCGACCGGCGCAGGCTGCCGCACGGAGTAGCCTTCACGTGCGACACGACGACCGGCCCCGCCTTCTCCCGGACCCGGGACGGTGGGGCCGGTCTCGTCGTGTAACAAGGAACGGAACGCAGTCGAGGTCGCCGTCCGGCGGCCGGTGAGGGGGCGGGAACTCCGTGGCGGTTCCGGCAGCTGTCGACCTGGTCGACCTGGCGCTCAAGGCGACCACGGCCTACCAGCGGCCCGACCTGGGACTGCGGCTCCAGCACACCCGCAAGCGCCTCGCCGACCCCACCGTCCGGGTGCTGATCGTCGGCGAGTTCAAGCAGGGCAAGTCCCAGCTGGTCAACGCGCTCGTCAACGCCCCGGTCTGCCCGGTGGACGACGACATCGCCACGTCGGTGCCCACCGTCGTGAAGTACGGGGAGACGGCGGCGGTGTCGCTGGTCCGCGACAACGGCCCCGACGACGACCGGCCCCCGGAGCGCACCGAGGTGCCCATCGGGCGGCTCGCCGAGTTCGTCTCCGAGGCCGGCAACCCCGACAACCGCGCGAAGCTCAGCTACGCCGAGGTCTCGTTGCCGCGCAAGCTCCTGGCGGGCGGTCTGGTGCTCGTCGACACCCCGGGCGTCGGTGGCCTGGGGTCCGCCCACGGCGCGGCGACGATGTCGGTGCTGCCCAGCGCCGACGCGGTGCTGCTCGTCTCCGACGCGGCCCAGGAGTACACCGCGCCCGAGATGGAGTTCCTCGGCGCGGCGATGAAGCTGTGCCCGAACGTGGCGTGCGTCGTCACCAAGACCGACCTCTACCCGCACTGGCGCCGGATCGTCGAGCTCGACCAGGGCCACCTGCAGCGGGCGGGCGTCACGGCCACGACGTTCCCGGTGTCCTCGACGCTGCGCCTGCACGCCGCGCAGACCCAGGACGCGGCGCTGATGGAGGAGTCGGGCTTCAAGGAGCTGATCGGCTTCCTGCTCAACCGGGTCGTCGCCCGCGCCGACGACCTCGACCGCCGCTCCACCGCCCAGGACGTGCTCGACGTCTGCGAGCAGCTCGCGACCACGATGAAGTCCGAGCTCACCGCGCAGGAGGACCCGGAGCGGGCCGAGGCGCTCGTCGCCGACCTCACGGCGGCGAAGGCCCGGGCCGACGCGCTGCGCCAGCGCTCCGCCCGGTGGCAGACGACGCTCAACGACGGCGTCGCCGACCTCATCGCCGACATCGACTACGACCTGCGTGACCGCCTGCGCGCCATCGCCCGCGACGGCGAGCAGCTGCTCGAGGACGCCGACCCCGCCGACATCTGGGACCAGTTCGCGGAGTGGTTGCACCAGCAGGTGTCCGCGGCGGCGTCGGCCAACTTCGTATGGACGGCCGAGCGGGCCCGCTACCTGGCCGGACAGGTCGCCGAGCACTTCGCCGAGGGCGCGGAGATCTCGTTGCCCGCGTTGCGGTTCGAGGACACCGTCGGCACCATGGGCGGCCGCGTCGGGGCGCTGGAACAGCCCGTCGACGAGAAGTTCGGCATCGGCCAGAAGCTGTTCACCGGTATGCGCGGCGGGTACGGCGGCCTGCTCATGATCGGTCTGGCCACGAGCATCGCCGGCCTCACCCTGCTCAACCCCATCTCGATCGGGGCCGGCCTCCTGTTCGGTGGCAAGACGGTCCGCGACGAGCGCAAACGGATGAAGCAACGCCGGCAGGCCGAGTCGAAGAACGCGCTGCGCCGCCACATCGACGAGGTGACCTTCCAGGTCTCCAAGGACTCCCGGGACATGCTCCGCCGCATCCAGCGCGACCTGCGCGACCACTTCACGGTCCTGGCCGAGGAGGTGTCGACGTCGCTCGCCACGTCCGTGGCCGCCGCCCAGTCCGCGGTCAACACCGACGTCAACGTGCGGCAGGCCCGCATCCAGGACCTGCGCGCGGAGCTGAGCCGGGTCGAGGCGCTCGCCGAGCGGGCCCGCAAGCTCGCGGCGGGGGCCGGTCAGATCGCGGCCGCCCAGCCCGGCCAGGTCCCGTCCGGGCAGGTGCAGTCGTGAGCGCGCCCGTCGTCGGGCAGGCCCCGCCGCTCGGCTCGACCGTCCGGCTGCTGTTGCGGCACACCATGGAGGCCTACTCCGACAGCCCGCAGGCCCTCGGCTGGCTGCGCCACCATCTCGACCGTTTCGACGAGCCCCTGCGCGTCGCGATCGCCGGAAAGGTCAAGGCGGGCAAGTCGACGCTGCTCAACGCGCTGGTCGGGGAGGAGATCGCGCCGACCGACGCGGGGGAGTGCACGCGCGTCGTCACCTGGTACCAGGACGGGCACTCGCCGCGGGTGCTCATGTACCCGAAGGCTGCCGCGCCCAAGCAGCTGACGATCCACCGCAACCGCGGCTCGCTCTCGTTCGACCTGATGGGGACCCCGACCGACCAGGTCGACCGGCTCGTCGTCGACTGGCCCTCGCAGAACCTCCGGTCGACGACGCTGATCGACACACCCGGGATCGCCTCGCTGTCGAGCGACACGTCGATGCGCGCGGGCGCGTTCCTCACCCCGGACGACGCCCCCACGCCCGCCGACGCCGTGATCTACCTGATGCGCCACCTGCACGCCACCGACGTGCGGTTCCTCGAGTCGTTCTTCGACCAGGGCGTCGCCAGGGCCACACCGGTCAACACGATCGCGGTGCTGTCGCGGGCCGACGAGATCGGCGTCGGCAGGCTCGACGCGCTCACCTCGGCCCGGCGCATCGCCCGTCGCTACCGGTCCGACGACAAGATCCGCGGCCTGTGCCAGACCGTCGTCGCCGTCGCGGGCCTGCTCGCCCAGTCGGGGCGGACGATGCGGCAGGACGAGTTCGCCGCCCTCGTCGCGCTCGCGGAGCTGCCGCGTGCCGACATGGACTCGCTGTTGCTGTCGGTCGACCGGTTCGTCCGGGGCGAGGGTGTCGAACTCGCGCATCCCGACACCGACGCCCGGGCCCGGCTCATCGAGCGCTTCGGCCTGTTCGGTGTCCGGCTCGGCGTGACGCTGGTCCGGCAGGGCATCACCGACCCGACGCGCATCGCCGAGGAGCTCGTCCGCCGCAGTGGCCTCGAGGATCTCCGGCAGGTGCTGTCGACGCAGTTCACCGAGCGTCGTGACCTGCTGAAGTCGCGGTCGGCGCTGCTGGCCGTCGAGCTGGTCCTGCAGCGCGAGCCGCGCCCCGCGGCCACCGCGCTGGCGGCAGAGGTGGAGCGCATCCTTGCGGGGGCGCACGAGTTCGTCGAGCTGCGGATGCTGTCGGCGCTGCGTGCCGGCGCCGTCAAGCTCCCGTCCGACGCTCTCGACGAGGCCGAGCGCCTGCTCGGGGGCGAGGGCGGCTCCGCGGCGGCGCGCCTCGGGCTCGACCCGGGGATCCATCCCGAGGACCTGCGCCGCGCGGCCCTCGAGGCCGCGACCCGCTGGAAGCGCCGCGCCGAGAGCCCGCTGTCGAGCCGGGCGACCGCCGACGCCGCGCGCATCGTCGTCCGCAGCTGCGAGGGGATGCTGGCGAGCCTGCAGCGCTACTGACCGCCCGTCGAGGAGCGTCCGGAAACCGACCCGACCGGGTCAGCCTCGTGGTCGTGGTCGCCTCGGGTCGGGGTGGCGCCGGGCTGGAGGCGACGCCACCCCGGGTTCCTAGGACATCTTCTCGGCCGCGCTCATGATCGCCTCGCGGATGCGGAAGTAGGTGCCGCATCGGCAGACGTTCTCGATCGCCCGGATGTCCTCGTCCGTGGGAGAGCTGGTGCGCTTCAGCAACGCCACCGCGGCCATGATCTGACCGGGCTGGCAGTAGCCGCACTGGGCGACGTCGTACTCCAGCCACGCTTCCTGGACCGGGTGGAGCTTGTCGCCGTCGGCAAGGCCCTCGATCGTCGTGACCTCGCGCCCCTCTGCGGCCGACACCTTCACCGAGCAGGGACGGATGTCCTCACCGTCGAGAAAGCTCGTGCACGCCTTGCAGACGTTGATGCCGCACCCGTACTTCGGCCCGGTCACCCCCAACTTGTCCCGGAGGGCCCACAGCAGCGGGAGATCCTCGGGGGCGTCGACGGTGACGGGGTTGCCGTTGAGAGTGAATCCGTAGACGGGCATCTGATCACCCTTCGGGGAAGGCCGGCGGGGGGAGCTGGCCGGGCGGGAACGGATCGAAGTCGATCGGGTGGTTGATCGGGAACGTACGCGGGCGCACGCCGGTCGCGCGGGCGTAGGCGTTCGCGATGGCACCGGTCGGCGCGGAACTGCCGACCTCGCCCGCACCGCCGAGCGGACCGTCGTGGGACGGCATGATGATGATCTCCAGATCGGAGGGGAAGTCCTTCTGCCGCGCGAAGTGGTACTGGCTGTAGCTGCCCTCCAGCGGCAGCCCGTCGACGACGTGCAGGCCGGCCTTGAGCGTCAACGAGATCGCCTCGGCGAGCCCACCCTGCATCTGCGCCTCCAGGCCGAGCGGGTTGATCACCTTGCCGACGTCCACGGCCATGACCGCCTTCGTCACCAGAGGGTTCTTCGGGTCGCGGCAGTCGAGCTCGATCAGCGCCGCGGTGTGGCTGCGGCTCTCGACGTGGACGCCGATGCCCTGCGCGAAGCCGGTGGGCATGCGGCGGCCCCAGTCCCCGGCATCGACGACGGCGTCGAGGACGGCGCGGGTCCGCTCCGACTTCAGTGTGGAGCGGCGGAACTCGACGGGGTCGACGCCGAGCCGCTCGGCGATCTCGTCGACGAACATCTCCTCGCTTCCGCGCGCGGTCTGGTTCGGCACGCTGCGGTAGCTGCTCGTCGGGATGCCCAGCGACAGTTCGGTCTGCCGCTTGTCGTAGACCCCGAAGTTGTACGGCGAGGCCACGAAGGTCAGGAACACGGCCTGCCCGAACGCGTCGTTGGCCACGGCCTGCTTCGCGCCCTCGGGTAGCGCGGTCGCGGTTGCTGTGAGGATCTCGCCGAGCCCGTGGCGGTAGTCGGTCGACACCCCGCAGACGCGTTGCTCGAGGGTCGCGACCTGTCCCGCGACGAGCGTCGCCCGGAAGTTCTGGACGTTGGCAGGCCGGCACCGGCCGTGGCGCATGTCGTCGGTGCGGTGCCACATGAGCTTGATCGGTTTGCCGACGGCCTTCGAGATGAGCGCCGCCTCCATGGCCGTGTCGAAGAAGACCCGCCGGCCGAATCCGCCGCCGCAAGGCACGACATGCGCCTTCACGGCCTTCTGCGGCAGGCCCAGTTCGACCGCAATCTTCTGCTGGGCGACGATCGGCGCCTGGAAGCCGCTCCAGATCTCCGCGCCGCCCGGCCGCACGTCCGCGATCGCGCATTCGGTCTCGAGGAACGCGTGCGACGCCGACGGCCACTCGTACGAGGCCTCGACGGTGACGGCCCCGAGCGCGGGCGCGGCGAACGGCAGCGCGGCCTTCTTCAGCTTCTGCATGATCGAGTCGTTGGACTCGTTCGGGACCGGACCCGCGGAGAACGTGGCGTCGACCGCGCACACGGCGGCGCGTGCCTGCTCGAACGTCTCGGCGACCACGGCGACCCCCGAGGGGATCGTGGCGACCGCGAGGACCCCGGGCATCGCCTCGATCGCACCGCGGTTGGCCAGCGACCGGAACGTGCCGTTCCAGGTGGGGGCCCGGCGGATCATCGTCGGGAGCGCGCCTGGCACCTGGAGGTCCATCGTGAAGCGCTTGCGCCCGGTCACGATGTCCAACGCGTCGACACGCCGGACCGGCGTGCCGACGATCTTGTGGTCGGACGCGGCCTTGGGGACGACCGCGCCGACCTGCAGCGCGGGGTCCGCCGCCGGGCGCGAGAGCTCGCCGAACGTGGCCGTGCGTCCGTCGTCGGAGGTCACGGACCCGCCCGACGTGGTCAGCGACCCGACGGGCAGACCCCACTCGACGGCGGCGGCCGCCAGCATCCGGGCGCGCGCGGTCGCGGCGAGGACGCGGACGGGGTCGTAGAACGCCCGGATCGTCGAGGAGCCCGCCGTCATCTGGTTGAGCACGAGCTCGGGGCGGGCGTCGGCGCAGGTGACCTCGACCTGGTCCATCCGCAGGTCGAGCTCTTCCGCGATCAGCATGCCCAGCGCGGTCGTGATGCCTTGACCCATCTCGATCCGGGGAACGCCCATCCTGGCGACGCCGTCCTCGCCGATCTCCAGCTTGACCAGCGGCATCGTCGGTGCGGACGCCACCACCAGTGCCTCACCGATGTCGAACATCTCCTCGACGCTCGGCGCGGAGGGTAGCGCGGCCGCAGCGGCGTCGGGGGCAACTGCGTCGAAGGTGATCCGGGTGGCGACGGCCAGTGCGGGGACGCCGAGAAGGTAGGTCATGAACCGCCGCCGCCCCAGGGCGACCTCGAGCATCCGAGGTCGTTCGGCGGTGGTGGCCGGGGTTCGGTCGTGTCGAGTCATCGGGTCGCAGTCCTCCGGGAGGGAGCAGAGGCCCGTGCCGCACGTCAGTCGCGTGACGGACCGGCCCCGAGTGATGACGTCGCGACTCGAATCTCTCCGGGCCACGTTGTCCGGGATGTCACTCGTTCAGCAGCGTCGCGCGACGCGTGGCGGCGTCATATGGCTAGCGACGTAGCCCTCAACGAGGGGGTTTCGTGAGGGTTTCGCACAGAAGCCCCAATTATCTGAAGACCAACCCGAAAGAGTGAGCGTGTCGCGGGGGGCACATGCTCGAGATGGCAGCGAAGGAGCGGCTTTCCGGCAGGTCGTGCAGCACAACCGCGGGTTCGGACTGGAGCCCGCGCAGCGGCGTGCAGACGCCCGGCCGACGAGGGTGAGCAGGCGGTTCGTCCCGGATCGCAACGTCTTCGCCGGGCAGTCATGGACCGCGACCCGGCCGCTGGCACAGCGTAGTTAGGGAATAAGCGCCGGAATCGGGCCCGACACCGGAAGCGAGGCGTCCGTTGCGGCACGTCCGGTCATCGCGCGAGCCCGGTCGGCGCGGCGTCCGACGAGCTCGGCGGCCCGGTGCGCCGCCCCGGGCCGGCGCTCGGGCGCCCCGATCCGGCGCGGCAGCCGCGCCCCGAGGGCAACGCCTCGTCGATGTCGCGCTCCACCTCGGCACGGCACGCGCAACCCCGGCGCTGCCCCGAGCGCCGACGACGACGACCAGGTTGCGCCCGGTCCGGGGCGAACCACGACCGGGGCGCAGCGGCGCAGGCGTCTCGGGTCAGTCGGCGGACGAGGACGAGCCCGCCGGGCCGACGATCTGGCGCAGGTGCGCGAAGAGCTCGCCGCGGGAGCCGGAGCCCAGCCGCTGACGCATCCGCGCGACGTGGTGCTCCACGGTCTTCGCGCTGATGAACAGCCGCTCGCCGACCTGCTTGTAGGTGAGTCCCTCCAGCACCAGTTTCGCGACCTCCCGCTCCCGCTCGCTGAGCGGGCCGTCGCCCAGGTCGTCGGGTTCGGGGGCGGGACGGCGGGCGGGAGCGGGCTCCGGGGACGGCTCCGACGGGCGGGGCGGGACCGGGGCCGGGGCGGGAGCCGGGCTCCCGGACTGCATCGCCCGCGCGGCTCCGAGCAGAGCGGTCATGGCCTTGCGGTCACGGGTGCGAATCGCGGCCTGACCTGCGAGTTTCCCGCCCTCCCAGGACAGCCCGACGGCATGCAGCCCGCGGGCCGCGGCCTCGACGGCGTCAGCGTCGACGTCGGAGTCCATCATCCGCACCCAGTGTGGCGCGGCCTCGGCCATCGCCGTCGCGTACCGGCTGACGGGCGCGGCGACGCGCAGGGCCTCGGCGTGGCGGGCGGCGTCCTCGCGGTCGTCGGCGACGATCGCGGCGTGCAGCTGCGACCAGTGCAGCGGAGCCGACCAGAGGGCGGGCCGGCCCAGCCGGTCGAGCAACGTCGCGGCCTCGTCGAGGTGGGGCCGCACCCAGCTGGTCTCCCGGAGCCGCGTCGCGGCGATCGCCAGCTCGCCGAGCGGCTGCAGGACGAAGAGGTCGACGGGATGGCGCACGATCGCCTCGCGGGCCCTCGCCCAGGCGGGCATGAGCGCGGCGAGGTCGCCGTCGCGGCGGGCGATGGAGACCTCCAACGCGGCGGCGAGGAACTCGTCGCGCGGTTCGAGCCGGGCATCGTCCGCCGACGTCGCCGCGAGGATCGCGCGCGCGGAGCCGATCGCGCCGCGGAACACCGCGATCCACGCGAGCAGCAGCTGGTGCCGCGCCACCGCCGCGGGTCCGCCGAGCTCGGCGACGACGGCGCGGTCGAGCACCGACTGCGCGACGTCGAGCTCGCCGCAGTGCACCGCCACCAGCGCGGCGAGGGCAGCGGGCGTGTCGGGCAGCAGCGCGGCGCGGTTCGACGATTCGAGCAGCGACGCCGAGCGGGCGAGCTGCGACATCGCGCGCGTCGGCGAGCCGGCGACGGAGTCGAGCACCCCAGCGGCCATGAGCTCCTCGGCGGAGGCCAGCAGCGTCGGCGGCCGGCCGAGTACCGGGGCAGAGCCGCCGACGGGATCCCCGAACAGCGACGGGGGCGGCCCGAGCACCGACGCCCCCTGACCGGGCGGCGGCGGTGCGGGAGTGGGCGGTGCGGCGGGTGCGAGCAGGGCGCGCGCCTCCTCGAGGGCGCCCGTCCCGATCAAGGCCGGCACCGCGAGCGCCGCCGTCTCGCCCCCGGTGTCGGCCGCACTCATCCAGCGGTACAGCTCGGCGCTGCGGGCCAGCAGACCGCGGTGGGCGAGCACCGCGGCGGCGGCGGTCCCGGCGAGCACCGCGTCCTCGACCTCGACGGAGTCGACGTGCGAGAGCACCTGGTCGGCCTGGGCGAGCGCGAGATCGAGGTCGCCGGCCCGCACCGCGGCCTCGGCGCGGCGGGCGGCCAGCCGCAACGCGGGGGCCCCGGCCGCGACGGCCGCGGCGTACAGCCGCCCGGCGACGGGGTCGCCCGCCCGGGCCGCCTCGTCGGCACCCGCGACGAACACCTCCGCGGCCCGCGCGCCCGTCGCGCCGGTGTCGAGCAACCCGCGGGCCGCGGTGAGGACCGATCCGCCGCGGTCGAGCTCGATCTCGGCGAGGGTCCGCCGGATCTCCAGCCTCCGGGCGCCGGGCACCCGCTGCCGGATCGCCGTGGCGACGATCGGGGGGAGCGCGCCGTCCGCGGTGAGGTGGCCAGCCGAGCGGGCCTCCTCGACGAGCTCGTCGATCTCGTCGATGCCGCCACCGGCCGCGTCGGCGAGCCCGAGCAGCGGCACGAGCACCTCGGTGTCGCGCGGGGCGCCCAGCGCGAGCGCGACGAGCAGCTCGCGGACCCGCTGCTCCATGCCGTAGACGGCGTAGCCGAGCTGCTGGACGAGCTGCTGCGGCGGCCGCGACGGCAGGCCGCCGGGCCGCTCGAGCCGGGTGCGGTCGGGGCCGATCTGGTCGAGCAGGCCGGCCAGGAAGCGGTCGACGAGGGCCGGGAGGCCCGCCGTCTGCGCCTGCACGTGGTCGACGAGCGGGACGGGTGGGCGCTCGCGCAGGGCCCGGGCGGCCCGGGCCGCGACGCCCGGTCGGTCGAGCGCACCGAGGACCAGTAGCGCGCCACCGGCGGCGATGGCCCCGCCGAGCGCGGCGACGTCGGGACCCGAGGGCCACGGCCGGTGCGCGACGACGAGCCGCTGGGTGCGGGCGAGCGCGATGTCGCGGAGCCTGCGCAGGTCGGCGCCGGGCAGGAGGTGCACGTCGTCGAGCACGAGTACGTCGTCGGCGGCCACGTCCTCCGGTGGGAGCGCGCGCAGCACGACGGCCCCCGACGCGCGGTAGGCGTCCGCGACGAGGTCGAGCAGGACCGTCTTGCCGTGCCCGGCGGGTCCGACGACGTCGACCCGGCGCGGCGCCGCGGGATCGGTGACGATCTCCCGGTAGAGGCGTCGGGCGGCTGTGGCGCCCGCCAGCGCGCCGTCGCGCTCCGGAGCTCGATCGGGCGCGGCCTGCTCGGCCCGGGACGGCTCGGAACCCGCCCCCGGTCCCGCCGACCGGGCCGTCACGCTCACCTCGCCCCTCCCCGTTCGACGCGCCCCCTCGCATCACCCGATCAGGGTCGCGGCCCACGAGAGTAGCGCCGGCGACGGCCCCGGCCCGGGTCACGACGTCGCGAAGTCGCCCGGGCGGGTGATGGACGCGGTCAGCGGACGGTCCTGGGCCGCGGCGACGGGACGCGCCCGATCTGCGACAGGCGGCGTCAGCGCGGCGGGCCGACGCGGTCGACGGACGTGTCGGCGGGCGAACCTCCGGTCCCGAGCAGCCGCTGCCAGTCGGGCCGGGTGACGACGTCGGGCACGCTCTCGGCGTTGCGGCGTGCGGCGAGGGTCTCGACGGCCTTCGCCGCCTCGCTGCGTTCGCTGCTGCGCACGGTGCGCGCCAGCACGGGCCAGGTCTCCCCGCCGAGCATCCCGACGTCCTCCGCCCCGGTCGCCTGCTCGAACGCGACGACGGCGTCGGCCGTCGCCGCGTCGTAGCGGCCGTGGGGCACGACCTCGGTCATGCCGTGGTCGCGCAGCAGGTACTGGGCGGCCTGCACGTCGACGCCGACGTCCCCGGGGCGCAGCAGCGGCCACGACGCCTTCTGCGTCGCGCCACCCTCGACGTTCTTCCCGAGCAGCCCCGCGACCTCGCGGCGCAGCCGGGGGAGCATCCCGTAGAGCCGGTCACCCGGGCACGCGGTGTTCTTGAAGTCGCGGTGGCCGTAGAGCTCGGTGGGGGCGATGCCGTACTGGCTACAGATGTAGGCGCAGGTCGTGCGCAGGCTGGTCCACAGGGCGTCGGTCGGGTCGGTGTCGATGTAGGTGCCCTCGTTCTCGATGCCGACCGACACGATGTTCTGACCGGTGCAGTGCGCCCCCTCGACCTGGCGCTGCCCGATGCGCAGGACCTCGAGGCTGCGGTGCCGGCCCTCCATGACGTCGCCGCCGCGGCTGATCGTGAAGTGCTGGCCGGTGTCGAGCCAGCCGCGGGTGTCCATGTGGAAGTTCTGGATGCTGCGCGCCAGCGCGAACGCGGCGCCCTGGCTGTAGTCGGTGACGTTCGGCGTCGCGGTGTGGTGCACGAGGATCTTGACGGGCCGCTGGTTCCAGATCGGGACGACGGCGCTGTTGGGCCGGGCGCCCCAGCCCGCGCAGTCGGTGATGGGCGGGCCGTCGAAAGCCCAGGCGGTCCCCGCGCCGACGGTGGCACCCAGTACGGCGGTGCCGGCGAGCGCGAGGCCGCCGGTGAGGAAGCCACGGCGGGTGACCTCGAAACGTCCCACGATCGCCCCTCCGCTCGTCCAGGTGACCACCTCAGTCACAGAAACACCATGAGCACCATTCAGCACATACGCAGCGTGCACAACAGGTGGACCCGAAGGAGTGAGACCGTCTCGCCGAGCGGCGGCGGTTGCCTTCAGTTACCCGTCGGTAATATCCTGGGGTTACCGGCGAGTAGGTCGTTGACGATGACGACCCGTCGGCCGAGCGGGAACGGCGGTGACCACGCGATGGGCCACTACAGGAGCAACCTGCGCGACCTCGAGTTCAACCTGTTCGAGGTGTTCCGTGTGCAGGAGGATGCGCTGGCAGCGGACTCCGAGGTCGACCTCGACACGCTCCGCGGCGTGCTGTCCGAGCTCGACACGGTCGCGACGGGACCGCTGGCGGAGTCGTTCGTGGACGCCGACCGCAACCCGCCCGTCTTCGACCCGGCGACGCACTCGGTGACGCTGCCGCAGTCGCTCAAGGACGCCTACAAGGTGCTGTGGGACGGTGAGTGGTGGCGGCTGTCGCTGCCCGCCGAGCTCGGCGGCTACGGCATCCCGCCGTCGGTCCAGTGGGCGGCCGCGGAGCTGATCCTCGGCTCCAACCCCGTCGCCTTCATGTACATGGCGGGCCCGAACTTCGCCTCGATCCTGCACCGCAACGGGACCGACGAGCAGAAGCACTGGGCCGAGCTGATGATCGGGCGCGGCTGGGGCGCCACGATGGTGCTCACCGAGCCCGACGCGGGCTCCGACGTCGGCGCCGGCCGGACCAAGGCGATCCAGCAGGCCGACGGGACCTGGCACATCGAGGGCGTGAAGCGCTTCATCACCTCGGCCGAGCAGGACATGACCGAGAACATCATGCACCTCGTGCTCGCCCGCCCCGAGGGCGCCAAGGCCGGCACGAAGGGCCTGTCGCTGTTCCTCGTCCCGAAGTTCCACTTCGACTCGCAGACCGGTGAGCCCGGCGAGCGCAACGGCGCCTTCGTCACCGGCGTCGAGCACAAGATGGGCCTCAAGGGGTCGACGACGTGCGAGCTCACGTTCGGCCAGCACGGGGTCCCGGCCGTCGGCTGGCTGCTCGGCGACGTGCACGACGGCATCGCCCAGATGTTCCAGGTCATCGAGTACGCCCGGATGATGGTGGGCACGAAGGCGATCGGGACGCTGTCGGCCGGCTACCTCGCCGCGCTCGAGTACGCCAAGGAGCGCGTCCAGGGTGCCGACCTGACGCAGATGCTCGACAAGACCGCGCCCCGCGTCACCATCACCCACCACCCCGACGTGCGCCGCATCCTCATGCTGCAGAAGGCCTACGCCGAGGGCCTGCGCGCGCTGTACACCTACACGGCGACCTACCAGGACCGCATCCGCGCCGGCGGCGACACCGCGCTGGCGGAGAAGGTCAACGACCTGCTGCTGCCCGTCGTCAAGGGTGTCGGGTCGGAGCGGGCCAGCGAGATGCTGCTGCTGTCGCTGCAGACCCTCGGCGGCTCGGGCTACCTCCAGGACTACCCGATCGAGCAGTACATCCGCGACGCCAAGATCGACTCGCTCTACGAGGGCACGACGGCGATCCAGTCGCTGGACCTGGTGTTCCGCAAGATCGTGCGCGACAACGGCCAGGCCCTGCTGCACGTGGCCGGCGAGATCCAGGCGTTCCTGGCCGCCGACTCCGGCAACGGGCGGCTCAAGGAGGAGCGCGAGCTGCTCGCGCGCGCGCTCGGCGACGTGCAGGGCATGCTCGGTGCGTTCACCGCGACGCTGAAGGGATCGGCGCAGGACCCGACCGAGCTCTACAAGGTCGGCCAGCACTCGGTGCGGTTCCTCATGGCCGTCGGCGACCTGCTCGTCGCGTGGCTGCTGCTGCGGCAGGCCACCGTCGCGCTCGAGAAGCTCGGCGGCGAGGTGTCCGCCAAGGACACGGCGTTCTACGAGGGCAAGATCGGCGCCGCGCACTTCTTCGCCAAGACGGTGCTGCCGCGGCTCACCGCCGACCGCAAGATCGTCGAGAACGCCGACAACGCGCTGATGGAGCTCCCCGAAGCGGCGTTCTGACCCGCCGCCGGACACACCACGGACGGGCCCGGTGCGGAGCCGGGCCCGTCCGTCGTCACACGCGTGTGTCGCGGCCCTACGAGGCGATGTAGGACTGCAGCTGTTCTCGCTCGACCTCGAGGGAGTCGATCCGCGCCTTGACCATGTCGCCGATGCTCACGATGCCGACGAGCTCACCGTCGGCGATCACGGGCAGATGGCGGATGCGTCGCTCGGTCATGACGCGCGACAGCTCCAGCGCGCTGTCACCCGGCGAACAGGTCACGACGTCGGCCGTCATGATGTCGGCGACAGGGGTACGGACCAGGTCGGGCCCCAGCTCGTGCAGCTTGCGCACCACGTCCCGCTCGGACACGATCCCCGCGAGCCGAGCCCCGTCCATGACGGGCAGCGCACCGTAGTTGCCCGTCGTCAACACGGCGATGACGTCGCCGACCGAGGCGTCGGCCCCGATCGTCGCCACGGCCGAGCCCTTGTTGCGCAGTACATCCGATATTCGCATCGGAGTCCCCGATCGTCGGTGACGAGACTGTCACCGCCGAGGGTACGAATGTGACGACCATCTCGAAAGCCGGAACACCCGACCGGCGGTCGGCCGGAGATCGACTAGCCGCCGCAGATGACGATCGGCGACGGGTTGTAATGGACAGTCCGCTTCTCCGTGCGCACCTCACCCGTCTGGATGTTGCGCAGCGTGCGCGTGTCCGACGCGGTGAAACCGGGAGCACCCTGGCTGGGTGAACACGGCTGCCCCGCGGGGATGGTCACCGGGCTCGGCGGGACCTCGTTGGTCCGCGGCCCGGTCGTCGAGGTCACCTCGTAGCGCTTGGTGCCGAAGATCTTCACCGTGAGGCTCGACGGGGTCCAGATCGTCTTGATCAGGACGCCCGTCGGTCCGTCGTTGCGGAACCTGAGGTCGATGACGTCGTCGAAGACCGTCGCCTCGCGGGCCACCGGGTAGCGCCCGATGTAGAAGCTGTGCTCCTTGTGGGCCACGTCGACCATGCCGGCGAAGTACGCGGCGTTGTAGAGCGTCGTCGCGACCTGGGAGACGCCGCCGCCGACACCGCGCGCCGGATGCCCGTCCTCGATGATCCCGGCCTCGACGTAGCCGTTGGCCGCGTTGCGCGGGTTCGTCGCCTTGTTGAGCGAGAACGTCTCGCCGGGCTTCACGATCGTGCCGTCGATCTGCTCGGCAGCGCGCTTGATGTTGCGCCCGGAGTCGGCGGCGAAGCCCCCGGTGGTGAACGTGCTGATCTCGCCCGCGATGCCGAGCTTCTCGATGTCCTCGGTGGTCACCTTGGCGGGCTCGTCGCCGTAGACGGCCGCGACCTGCCGCGGTGCCGACGTGGTGAGGACCGGGACCATCGCCTTCAGGGTCGCGGGGTAGTCGATGCCGCGACCGTCCTGGGAGGGGACGACGACCGGCGTGGGGCCGCTGACGTCGAGCGTCGCGTCGCGCCCGGGCTTCTCGGTGCTCGCGAGCTGGGGCGCCAGCGCGTCGGACACGACGTCGGGGTTCAGCTCCGGCACCAGCCGCGGTGTCGCGGCGCCGTCGGCGCGGAACGTCAGCGCCTTCGCGATGTCGGCGGGCTCCAACGTGCCCTGCGCGCCCTCGCCGGTGACCGTCACCGGCGCCGACACCGCGGGCCGCGCGACGGAGTCGACGACCTGGCGCACGTCGTCGGCCGTCGTCGTGGGGTGCAGCACCGCGAGCGGCAGCTCGATCGGGCCGCCGCGCGCCCACTGCGTCTCGACGACGGGCACCGCGGCCGCGACGTCGAGACGGTGCCCGTCCTCGGGCATCACCGGGACGGGTTCCAGTCCGTCGAAACGCACCGTGCCCTCGGTCGGCTCCTTGTCGACGAGCGGCGCCAGCCCCTCCAGCGCCGCGGCGATCGCGCGGTCGTCGGCCGAGCTGACGACGTCGAAGTCGCGATCGGTGAAGAACGACGTGATGCGGGTGACCGGGTTGAGCGGCTGGACGCCCGCCCGCTCGATCGTGGCGCCCCAGTCGACGCCCAGGCCCGCCGCCGCCGCGTCGATCCGGGTCCGGACGTCGCCCGCGGTGACGTCGACGGCCTGCGACGCGCGCGGTTCGATCGTCGCGCGCAGCTGCGCCTCGGCCTCCTCGTGGGAGAGCCCGCCGACGTGCTGGCCGGCGACCGACACCCCGCGCGGCATGGTGCCGGAGCCGAGGACGAGGTCGAGAACGTAGAGCACCGCGAGCAGCCCGACGACCGCCGCCGCGACGAGCAGCGGCCGGCGGCGGCGCCTGCGCGTGGGGCTGCCGTCACCGCCGTCCGGGCCGTTCGGCCCGTCGCCGTCCTGACCGTTCGGGGAGGCCGGTGGTGGTGAATCCGTCCCTGGCCCGCCGGCGGTCCCACCCGTCGGCTCGGGCGTCGGTCCGGCTGCGGCAGCGGCCGCGACGACCGTCGGTGCGTCAGCGGCACCGGCCGGCCGCGCCGGGGACGGCGAGCCCGGGATCGAGGGCCGGTTCTGGGTCGCGGGCGGTGAGGCGGGGGCGGTCGCGGGGATCACCTGCGTCGGACGGTCCGCGGCGGCGCGGATCCGGACCGTCGCCGGGTCGACCGACGCAGCCGCCGCGACCGGACGGTTCACCGCCGGGGACGACGTCGCCGCGGCCGCGGACCCGGCCGTGGCGATGCGTGTCACCGCGGGCAGAACGGTCGTCGCCTCGCCGTCGGTCCTGAACCACGGCTCGCCGGATCCGGCGCCGGCCGAGCGGTCGGCGGCCGCCCGGCCGCCGGTTGCGGCCGCCTTGTCGGCGGTTGCGGGGGCCGTGCCGGGTGCCGCCGCGCCGGACCCGGCGGCAGCCGGGTCACCGGCAGCGGGTTCGACGGAGGTGGGCCGGGCGGACGCGGGCGCGGTCGCCGCCGGTCCGACGGGCGCCCGCCCCGCCGCGGCGGGTTCGGCAGGAGCCGTCCCTGGCGTGACGGGCCGGGCGGACGCGGGCGCCGCGGCGGCATCGGCGGATCCCGGCCCCGCGGCAGGTTCTGCAGGGACGGGCTCGACGGTCGCGGCCCCGGTCGTGGCGGACACCGGTCCAGCGGGCCGCTGTGTGGCGGCGCCGGCGGACGACCCGACGGCTCCGACGCCGGCAGTCCCAGCGGCGCCCCCGGCGGCGGGCCCGGCGGACGACCCGGCGGGTGCGGACCCAGCCGGCCCGGAGGAGGACCCGGCGGCGGCGGACGCACCGGAAGCCGACCCACCCGGCCCAGCGGTGCCGGGTCCGGCAGCGGCTCCGGCGGAGGCTTCAGCGGCGGCCGACCCAGCGACCGGAGACCCGGCGGCCGAAGACCCGGCCGCAGCAGACCCCGCCGGCCCGACCGACGATCCGGCGGCAGCGGACCCGGTGGGGGCCGACCCACCCGGCTCGGCCGAAGACACGGCGGCCGTGACTCCAGCGGCAGCAGACCCACCGGACGCGGCCCCGGCCGGCCCGGTCGAAGAACCGGCGGCAGCCGACCCGGCAGCGGATCCACCCGACCCGGCGGTGCCGGACCCGGCGGTGCCGGACCCGGTCGCAGCCGGCCCAGGAGCGGCGGGTGCCGGGGTGTCGGCGGTCGGGGCGGGAGTGCCGTCCCCGGCCGTCGTCGCGGCGGCGGACTCCGCGGTGACCGCGGCCCGAGCGTCCGGCGCGCGGTCGGAGGCGGTCGGCTCCGCCTCGTCAGCAGGGGCCACGGCGGGCTCGGCGGCGCCGGTCGGCGTAGCGAATGCCGGTCCGGCGGCCGCGGACGCCCCGGCCCACGCGGCCGCGGCTTCCGAACGGCCGTCCTCGTCGGGCGTCGGCGCCCCGGTGGAGGGGCCGCTCACCGCGGGGGCCGCGGGTGTCGCGTCCGCGGCGGGGGCGGCGGGCTTCTGCGCGGTGCGCGCGGCCGCGTCGGCCCCCGGCACCATCGCGACCACGGGCGACGCGGGACCCCGCGACGAGGCGTCCTCGGGCGGGGCGCTCACCGTTGCCGACGTGGACCCGCCGTCGGACGGTGTGGGCGACGCGAACAGGTCGTCACCGGACAGCGGCGCGGTCGGGCCGGCCTTCGTCCGCGTGCTGTCACCGTCGACCGCGGGCTCGCGCTCGGCCATGAACTCCGTCGTCCCCTCTTCACCAGATGTGGTCGGCCCGCGGGCCGGGCGTCACAGGTACAGACCGGTGCCGTGCTCGGCGCGCTCCGCCGCGACGGCGTGCAGGTCGCGCTCGCGCAGGATCAGGTACGAGGAGCCCTGCACCTCGACCTCGTACTGGTCCTCGGGGTTGAGCAGGACACGGTCCCCGACCTTGACCGTCCGTGCGTGCTGCCCGACGCCGAACACCTCTCCCCAGACGAGCCGCTTCGCGACCTGCGCCGTGGCGGGGATGACGATGCCTGCGGAGCTGCGCCGTTCGCCCGCACCCTCGACGACCCGGACCAGTACCCGGTCGTGGAGCATCTGGATCTCGAGGCGTGGGTCCGGCACCGGGCAGATGCTACGGGTCACCCCATCCGGGCCATGTGCGGGATCCGGCGTCCGCGACGTTCCGGGCGCAGGGCCCGAACCTGAGAAAAGAAAGAACCCCGCGGGGCTGCCAGGTCGGGGGTCCGACAGCACCACGGGGCTGTACAGGGAGTCGGTCGGGCGGGCCCTGGCGTTACACCGGTTGGCCCGACTTCGAGGATTCACTCGTTCGGCGTAACTAACTCTCAGGTTTGGGTCAACAGATAGCGACCGAAGTGCGGCACGGTGAAGGCGATCTGACCACGCTGCGCCGAGAACACGAGCCCCTTCTTCAGGAGGCTGTCGCGGGCGGGCGAGAGCGAGGACGCCCGACGTGCCAGATGGTCGGCGATACCCGATGTGACGACGGGCTCGTCGCGCCCCTCCGACAGCTCCGCCATCGCCCGCAGGTACTCGCGCTCGGCCGGGGTGGCCCGCTCGAACCGCGACCCGAAGAACCCGACGGCCAGCTCGGCCTCGGCCTCCGGCGCGGCGACGGCGACGTCGCGACGGCCGATGGGGTTGGTGGGCGCGGCGTCCCACGCGGCCTTGCCGTAGGCCTGGATGAAGTACGGGTAGCCGCCGGAGCGCTCGTAGAGGGAGTCGAGGGCCTCACCGTCGAACGCGGCGTCCTCGCGCCGCGCGGGGGCCAGCAGCGCGGTGTCGGCGTCGACGCGGTCGAGCCGGCCGATCCGGCTGTAGGTGAACAGGCGCTCCGAGTACGACTTGGACGCCGAGAGGACGGCCGGCAGGTGCGGCAGTCCCGCGCCGACGACCACCAGCGGCGCCCGCGACTGCGACAGCTCGTGGCAGGCGGCGCAGAGTGCGGAGACGTCGTCGGGGCGCAGGTCCTGCATCTCGTCGATGAACAGGGCCACGCCGGTGCCCACGTCCGCGGCGAGCTCGGCGACCTCGGTGAACAGCTCGACGAGGTCGATCTCGATGTCGCCGGAGTCGGCGCGGCCGTTCTTGACGGGGACGTCGATGCCCGGCTGCCAGCGGTCCCGGAGCTTGGCGCCATCGGGCGCGGCCCGCAGCGCGAACGCCTTGAGCACCCCGAGGACCTCGTCGACGCGCTCGGGGTTGCGGTGCCGGACGGCGAGGTCGCGGATCGCACGGTGCAGCGCGGCAGAGAGCGGGCGGCGCAAATCGGCGTCGGGGCGCGCCTCGATCTTCCCCGCGCCCCAGCCAGCGCGGACGGCCATGGACCGCAGCTCGCCGAGCAGGACCGTCTTCCCGACGCCGCGCAGCCCGGTGAGGACGAGGCTGCGCTCGGGACGTCCGCGTGCGACGCGCTCCAGGACGATCTCGAACGCGTCGACCTCCTTGTCCCTTCCGGCGAGCTCGGGTGGGCGCTGTCCGGCTCCTGGGGCGAAGGGATTGCGGACCGGGTCCATGGATCGGACGGTATCCGGCTGTCTTGGGCCGACCCTAGATTTCGCTATCGAGCCCGATGGCGTGTCGCCGATCGCCCCGTCTACGCATTTCTAGTCGAGATCCGAGAGAACTGGATACGGGCGGATGGAACGTGGCCGATCGCACTGTCGAGGGCAGTATCACGGATCTGCTAGACGCCGTGATACGAGCTGATCCGGCAAACTGGGGTCGTGGGGGATCCGCAGATCGTGACGGTGGGGACGGGCTGGCACGAGCAGCTCGCCGACCGCGCGGAGATCGACGTGTCGTTCGCCGCGACGAGCAAGGACCGCGCCTCGGCCGTCCGGGACCTGGGGCGCGCCGTCGCCGTGGTGGAGCCCGTGCTCGCGAAGGCGGGCGTCGAGGTGCGCGGCCGCAGGCTGCACGTCGGCACGGAGTGGCGGGGCCGCAAGCAGTCGGGCGCCCGCGCCTCGGAGGACATCGCGCTGCGGATCACCGACCTGACGGTGCTGGAGGACGTGCTCGGCGCCCTGCTGAGCGCCGAGCCCGCCTCGCTCGACGGGCCTCGCTGGACGCTCGCCGATCCCGCGGCCGCGCTCGTCGCGGCACAGCACAACGCGGTGGCCGACGCCCGGACCCGGGCCGAGGGGTACGCCGGGGCACTGGGCGCGGCGCTGGGCGCACTCGTCCAGCTGACCGAGGCCGACCACAGCGGGCCGGCACCGATGATGATGCGGGCCGCGGCGTTCGACGCCGCCGCCCGTGGCCAGGTCGACGTCACGGAGCTGGGGCTCGAGCCCGAGCCGGTCCGGGTGAGCGCCCGCTGCACGACGACGTGGGCGCTCACCACCCCGCAGCCGTGAGGACGCCCGATGCGGGCCTGCGGCGCCCCACCGACCGTGCCCGGACCCGGCTGCGCCGCATCGTGCTGTCGGCCGCGGTCCTCGTCGTGCTGCTGGCCGTCCCCGTCGGGATGCTGGCCCACAACTGGGAGCAGAAGCGGTCCGCCACCGCGGCCGCGACGCTCGCCCCCGTCGCCGCGCAGATCGTCACGCCGGCGCAGACCGCCGACCCCGCGCTGCAGAGTCCTCCGGTCGATCCGGTCGGCGCGGCGCTCACGTCGTCGACGACCGTCCGCTACGTGGCCCCCGACGGGCGTGTCCTCACGACGGTCGTGCCCTGGGCCGCCGACGACCCGGCACCGATCACGCTCTGGGTCGACAGGTCGGGCACACCCGGGGAGCCGCCGAGCTCGCCGGGGGTCGCCCGCAACGTCGGGATCGCGCTGGGAATGGCGTGGATCGTCGTCGCGCTCGCGACGCTGTTCCTCGTGTTCGTGACTGTCCGTATGCGACTCGACGAGGTCGACAGCGAGCAGTGGGACCGCGAATGGGCGCGTGTCGAGCCGCTGTGGAGCGGTCGAATCCCCTGAGCCGCCCCGATGGGGTGAACAACGCGCGTCGACTGGAATTCTCGCGTCCAAACGATGGACACTCGAACGGCCTAATCGCTGCACGCCGACATCCGGGGTCCCCCGGATCGGGAAGGGGTGCGATTCGATGAGCCGCCGCCGCGCACGACACCGCCTCCATCGCTCCACCCGGGCCGAGATCCGGCTGCGACCGAACGACCGGCCTCACGACCGTGGCGCGGGCCGCCGCGGGCCCGTCGCCGTAGTCCGCGCACTGCTGGCCGGCACCGTGGGCCTGCTCCTACTGACGGGTACGGCCGTCGGGCTGGCCCACGCCTCTCAGAACGACGCTCCCGTTCCTGCCGCGTTCGTGCAGGACCGCTGACCTTCTTCCGGTTCGCGCCGGCCGCGCCGCGACGGGCCGGCCGGCGCGGACGCCGCGTCCGCGCCCGCGCGGGCCGGGTCAGCTCGCCCTGCCGACCGCCCCGGACGGGCCGTCTCGCCGGTCGTCGACACGGTCGGCCGGGTCGCCGGGAGCGCCGTCGACGACGGTCCCCTCGACCACCTCGCCGACCACCTCGCCGACCACCTCGCCGTCGACGACCGTGCTGCGGGGGAGCGTCCGGACGACGCCGCGATCCGCGGCACCCTCGCCCCCGGCCGGGTTGCCGTCGCGGCCGACGACGTCGCCGTCGACGACCGGGCCCTCGCCGTAGATCCGGGCGCGCTGCAGGTCCGGGTTCGCCCGCTCGGCGGCCCGCACGAGGCGGTTGCGCACGAGCTTGCGGACCGGCGGCACGAGCAGCAGCAGGCCGGCGACGTCGGTGACCAGTCCGGGCACGAAGATGAGCACGCCTGCCGCGGCCACGAGCATCCCGTCGGTGAGCTCGGCGTGGGCCACCCGACGGTCGCGGACCGCCTGGCTGAACGCCTGGGCGGCACGCAGCCCCTCACGACGGGCCAGCGCGATGCCGATGATCGACCCGGCGAGCAGGACGAGCAGCGTCGCGCCGACACCGATCCACGAGCCGAGCGCGACCAGCGCGACGATCTCGACGACGAGGTACAGCAGCACGTACGGCATGTCCGTCCAACGAACGGGATGCCGTCCGCGTGCCCGATTCCGGTAACGACCGCGATACGGTGCGTCAGGTCACCAGGTGAGCGCGACCCCCGGGTCCTCCAGCAACGCCCCGACGTCGGCGAGGAACCGGGATCCCTGTTCGCCGTCGACGAGCCGGTGGTCGAACGACAGCGAGAGCTGGCAGACCGTCCGGACCGCGAGCTCCCCGTCGACGACCCACGGCATCGGCTTGATGGCGCCGACCGCCAGGATCGCCGCCTCGCCCGGGTTGATGATCGGGGTCCCCGTGTCGACGCCGAACACCCCCACGTTGGTGATCGTGAACGTGCCGCCGACGAGGTCGGTGGGCGGGGTCTTCCCGGCCCTGGCGGTCTCGGTGAGCTCGGACAGCCCCGTCGCGAGCGCGCGCAGGTCGAGCAGGTCGGCGTCGCGGATCTTGGGGACGATCAACCCGCGCGGGGTCGCGGCGGCGATCCCCAGGTGCACGGCGCCGTGGTAGACGATCTCTCCCGCGTCGGCGTCCCAGGTCGCGTTGATCGCCGGTGTGCGCTTCGCCGCCAGGCACACGGCCTTCGCGACGAACGCCAGTGGCGTCAGCTTGACGTCACGGAACTCGCGGCCCGCGCGCAGCCGGTCGCGCAGGTCCATGGTCGCGGTGACGTCGACGGACAGGAACTCGGTGACGTGCGGAGCGGTGAACGCCGACGACACCATCGCCGCCGCCGTCGCCTTCCGGACGCCGCGGATGGCCTCGCGCCGGTCCTCGCGGCCGACCGCGGGCCCTGCCGCGGCCGCCGGCTCGGTGGCGGGGGCCGCGGTGAACGCCTGCACGTCGTCGCGCGTGATGACGCCCCCGGCGCCGGTGCCCGTGACCTGCCGGAGGTCGACGCCGAGGTCGCGGGCCAGCTTGCGGACGGGCGGCTTGGCCAGCGGGACGAGGTCGCCCCAGGGATCGGCGCCCGGCGTCTGAGCCGGGCCCCCGACCGACGCGGGTGCGGCCTGCGAGGGCGCCTCGGGGGCGGGCGGCTCGACCTCGGCGGGCGCGACGGCGGCGTCGGCCAGAGCGGCGGGCCGGGCCGCCGCGCCCGGGGAGCCACGGCGCGGACGCCGCGCCACGGTCCCCTGCCGCGGGCCGTACCCGACCAGCGTGGCGATCCGCCCGTCGGCACCCGCCTCGCCGATCTTCGCCCCGCCCTCGTCCGACGGGGCCGCAGCGGCGGCCGGCTCGGGCGAGCCGGCCTCGGCGGTCTCGATGGCGATGATCGGGGTGCCGACCTCGACGGTCACCCCCGGCTCGGCCAGCAGCTCGCCCACCGTCCCCGCGTACGGGGACGGCAGCTCGACGACGGCCTTGGCCGTCTCGATCTCGACCAGGATCTGGTTGACGGTGACGGTGTCGCCCGGGGCGACCCGCCAGCTCACGACCTCGGCCTCGGTCAGCCCCTCGCCGACGTCGGGCATGCGGAACTCGCGGCGCACGTGCGTCACCAGGCCTTCGAGCGGTCGACGGCGTCGAGCACCCGGTCGAGGTCGGGCAGGTAGTCGTCCTCGCACTTGGAGGGCGGGTACGGGGTGTCGAACCCCGTCACCCGCAGCACGGGCGCCTCGAGGGAGTGGAAGCAGTCCTGCTGGACGCGGGCGGCGACCTCGGCCGTCACCGAACTCTCCGACGGCGCCTCCGAGACGACGACGAGCCTGCCGGTCCGCCGCACGGAGTCGTAGACCGGCGCGAGATCGAGCGGCGAGAGCGCCCGCAGGTCGATGACCTCGAGCGACGTGCCGTCGGCCGCCGCGGCCACCGACGCGTCGAGGCACGTCCGCACGAGCGGCCCGTACGTCGCGACCGTGACGTCGGTGCCCTCCCGCAGCACCCGCGAGCGCAGCAGCGGTGGCGGGGTGGCGTCCGGCTCGACCTCGGCCTTCTCCCAGTACCGGCGCTTGGGCTCGAAGAAGATCACCGGGTCGTCGGTGGCGATGGCCTGCTGGATCATCCAGTAGGCGTCGGACGGGTTGGAGCACGCGACGACCTTCAGCCCCGCGACGTGCGCGAACAACGACTCGGGGGACTCGCTGTGGTGCTCGACCGCACCGATGCCGCCGCCGAACGGGATGCGCACGACGACGGGCATGGGCACCTTGCCCTGCGACCGGAAGTGCACCTTCGCCAGCTGGGAGACGATCTGGTCGTAGCCGGGGAAGACGAAGCCGTCGAACTGGATCTCGCACACCGGCCGGAACCCGCGGATGGCGAGCCCGACGGCGGTGCCGATGATCCCGGACTCCGAGAGCGGGGTGTCGAGGACGCGCTGCTCGCCGAAGTCCTTCTGCAACCCGTCGGTGATACGGAAGACGCCCCCGAGCTTGCCGACGTCCTCACCCATCACGAGCACCCGCGGGTCGGCCTCCATGGCCTTGCGCAGCCCGTCGTTGAGGGCCTTCGCCATCGTCAGGACGGCCATGTCAGACCTCCCCCTCCGCACCGACACCCGAACCCGCGAGCGGCTCGTCGGCGAACGAGGCGTGGTAGGCCAGGAACTCCTCGCGCTGCGCCTCGACCAGCGGCGACGGCTCGGCGTAGACCTCGGAGAACATCCGGTCGGGTGCCGGCTCGGGCATGGCGAGGCAGAACTCCCGCAGCCGGGCGGCGAGCTCGTCGGCCTCGGCGGCGACGCCGTCGAAGAACTCCTGCCCGACGCCGTGCTCGCGGACCAGGTTGACGCGCACGCGCTCGATGGGGTCCTTGAGCTTCCAGAGCTCCAGCTCGTCGGCGAGCCGGTACCGGCTGGGGTCGTCGGAGGTGGTGTGGGCGTCCATCCGGTAGGTGAACGCCTCGATGAGCACCGGCCCGTTGCCGCTGCGGCACTCCTCGAGCGCCCAGCGCGACACGGCGAGGCAGGCGATGACGTCGTTGCCGTCGACGCGCACACCGGGGAAGCCGTACCCGCGGGCGCGCTCGTGCAGCGGCACCCGGGTCTGGCGCGACAGCGGCACCGAGATGGCCCACTGGTTGTTCTGGCAGTAGAAGACGACGGGCGCGTCGTACGCGGCGGCCCAGACGAAGCCCTCGTGGACGTCGCCCTGCGAGGTGGCGCCGTCGCCGAAGAAGCACATCGTCGCCTCGTCCGGCGAGCCCTCGGGGGCGCCGTCGCCGTTGCCGACCCGGCCCTCGAAGCGCTGACCCATGGCGTAGCCGGTGGCGTTGAGGCACTGGTTGCCGATGACGATCGTGTAGAGGTGGAACCGCTTCTCCAACGGGTCCCAGCTGCCGTGGTCGGTCCCGCGGAAGATGCCGAGCAGGTCGGTCGGGTCGATGCCGCGGCACCAGGCCACACCGTGCTCGCGGTAGCTCGGGAAGACCATGTCGGTGGGCAGCAGCGCGCGGCCGGCGCCGATCTGGGCGGCCTCCTGGCCGAGCAGCGGGACCCAGATGCCCAGCTGGCCCTGGCGCTGCAGGGCGTTGCCCTCGCGGTCGGCCCTGCGGACCAGGACCATGTCGCGGTACAGCGACGTGAGCGCCTCGACGTCGACGTCGTCGGCGTAGGCGTCGAAGCGGGGGTCGGAGACCCGCTCGCCCTCGGGGGTCAGCAGCTGGACGAGCTCGGGACCGCCCGCGTCGGTGCCGCGCAGGCCGGCGAGGACCTGTTCGCGGTTGGGACGGGACCGGGGATCGGCCGGGTTCCAGGCCTGGGGACGATCAGAGACGGACACGGTGCCTCCTCGCGCACGGCCGCCCGGCCCGCTCGTGGCGACAGACCCGGACGGCACCGGGCCCCGCCCCGGTGAGGGCGGGCGACCCGGCACTCGACGATGCTGGTGCCACGATCCTGGCACGCTGCGGGGCCGCGCCGCAGCACACCGCACCACAAGATCAGTGGCCGGATTGTGGCGGACGCGCAACGTCCCGCGGCGGCCGTGCGGCCGTCGCGGGACGGGTCACCGCTGGTCGGTCAGACCTGGGGTCCGGGCCGCTGGATCCCGGCCGCGCCCTTGACCTTTCCCGCGACACCGCTGATCTGGCCCTTGTACTTGCCCTTCGTCTGTTTGTCGACGAACTCGGCGGCCTGGTCGACGTAGCGGCCGGCCTTGTCCGGGTTCTTCCGGGCGTACCGGCGCGCAGCCTCGGCGGCCCCGCCGATCACGGCGAGCTTCTTCATCAGCCCCATCGTGGTCCTCCTCGTTCGGGTGTCCGTCGCCTGTGGAACGTCCGGTCCGCCCGTCCCGTTCCCCGTACCCACCGCCGTGCCGGGCGAATCGCGAGCCATCCGCCGGGTGTCCCTCCGGAATCGGTCGGGTTACGACCGGGCCGCACAGGGTGCCACCGGTCGGTGTCGGTGGCACCATCCGGATTACCCCGATCGAGGAAACCCGGAGGTTTCTCGTGACTCGTCGTACAAGGCTGGGCTCCGCGTTGGCCGTCGCCGCACTCGCCGCCACGCTCGGGGCATGCGGCGCGGGCGGCGACGGCTCCGGTGGCGGCGGCGGTGGCAGCGCCCCCACGACGTCCGCGGCGGCGATCCCGACGGTCGCGAAGGACGCGGCGCTCGCCGCGATGGTCCCGGCGAGCGTCACCTCGGACGGCAAGCTGGTGTTCGGTGTGGACGCGTCGTACCCGCCGAACGAGTTCGTCGACACCGACGGCACGACGATCGTCGGGATGGACGTCGACATGGGCACGGCGATCGCCCAGAAGTTCGGGCTGACGCCGGAGTTCCAGAACAGCGCGTTCCCGGGCATCATCCCGGGCATCCAGGGCGGCAAGTACGAGATGGCGCTGTCGTCGTTCACGATCAACGACGAGCGGGTGCAGCTCGTCGACATGATCAGCTACTTCAGCGCGGGCACCAGCCTTGCGACGAAGAAGGGCAACCCCGACGGGCTGAGCATCGACGACCTGTGCGGCAAGGCGATCGGCGTGCAGGCCGGCACGGTCCAGGTCGACGACATCGCCACCCGCAGCAAGGCCTGCACCGACGCCGGCAAGCCCGCGATCCAGTCCACCGAGCTGCAGCAGCAGACCGACGTGACGCTGGCGCTGACGTCGAACCGCATCGTCGGCATGCTCGCCGACTCGCCGGTCATCGCCTACGCCGTCAAGACGACGGGCGACCAGCTGCAGGTCGTCGGGTCCGCGTACGACACCGCGCCGTACGGGGTCGTCGTCAACAAGAACCAGGGCCAGTACCCGCAGGCCGTCCAGCAGGCGGTACAGGCGCTCATCGCCGACGGCACCTACCGGAAGATCCTCGACAAGTGGGGCGTCGGCGACGGCGCGATCCCGACGTCCGAGGTCCGGAGCTGAGCGTGACCGACCGGCCCGGGGCCGAACCGGCCGGGCGGGAGCGGCAGGAGATCCGCGCCGTCCCGGTCCGGCACCCGGGCCGCTGGGTGGCCGTCGCGGTCCTCGCGGTGCTGGCGGCGATGCTGGTGCACACCGTCCTCACCAACGAGCGGTTCGGCTGGGACGTCGTCGGGAACTACCTGTTCTCCGCGCCGATCCTCAACGGGCTGCGCAACACGCTGGTCCTGACGGTGCTGTCGATGGCCATCGGCATCGTCGGCGGCGTCGGGCTGGCGGTGATGCGGCAGTCGCCGAACCCCGTCGTGAGCGGCGCCGCGGCCACGTACATCTGGCTCTTCCGCGGCACCCCGCTCATCGCGCAGCTGCTGTTCTGGAACTTCCTTGCGGCGCTCTACCCGCGGCTGTCGCTGGGCGTGCCGTTCGGGCCGGAGTTCATCTCCGTCGACACCAACGTGCTGATCACGCAGTTCGCCGCCTGTCTGCTCGGGCTGGGGCTCAACGAGGCCGCCTACATGGCCGAGATCGTCCGCGGTGGCATGCTGTCGGTCGACCGCGGGCAGGCCGAGGCGGCGGGCGCGCTGGGCATGACGCGGTCGCAGACGATGCGCCGCATCGTGTTGCCGCAGGCCATGCGGGTGATCGTGCCGCCGACCGGCAACGAGACGATCTCCATGCTGAAGACCACGTCCCTCGTCGTGGTCATCGGCTACTTCGAGCTGCTGACGTCGGCACAGCGCATCTCCAACCAGAACTTCCAGGTCATCCCGCTGCTCATCGTCGCCGCGTTCTGGTACCTGGTGCTGACGTCGCTGCTGACGATCGGGCAGGGCTTCGTCGAACGCCGCTTCGGGCGCGGGTTCGTTCCCGACCGGCCGGGGAGCAGGCTGCTGTCGCGGGCGGTGAACACGTGACGCCGATGGTCGAGGCGACCGGCATCCACAAGTCGTTCGGGCGCACGGAGGTGTTGCGGGGCATCGACCTCGTCGTCGAGCCCGGGGAGGTCTGCTGCATCATCGGGCCGTCGGGCTCGGGGAAGTCGACCCTGCTGCGGTGCGTGAACCACCTGGAACGCATCGACGCGGGCCGGATGCGGGTCGACGGCAGCCTGGTCGGCTACCGCGAGAGCGGCGGCAAGCTGCACGAGCTGCGCGAGTCCGAGGTGGCGCGGCAGCGGCGCGACATCGGGATGGTGTTCCAGCGGTTCAACCTGTTCCCGCACATGACGGCGGCCGAGAACGTCATGGAGGCGCCCCGGACGGTGCTCGGCCGGTCGCGGTCGGCCGCGCGCAAGGAGGCCGACGCGCTCCTCGACCGGGTCGGGCTCGCCGCCCGCCGCGACGCGTACCCCGGGCAGCTCTCCGGTGGCCAGCAGCAGCGTGTGGCGATCGCCCGGGCGCTGGCGATGCAGCCGCGGCTCATGCTGTTCGACGAGCCGACGTCCGCGCTCGACCCCGAGCTCGTCGGCGAGGTGCTCGACGTCATGCGCGGGCTGGCCGCGGACGGCATGACGATGCTCGTCGTGACCCACGAGATGGGCTTCGCGCGGGAGGTCGGCGACAGCCTGGTCTTCATGGACGAGGGCGTGATCGTCGAGTCCGGCGTGCCGCGGGACGTGCTGTCCGCCCCGCGGCACGAACGCACCCGCTCGTTCCTGTCGAAGGTGCTGTAGCCGCCCGGCGCTACCGGGGGAGCCGGCCCATCAGGAAGAACTCCGGGTTCGGCCGCAGGGCGGTGAGGTGCGCGAGCCGGTTGGACATCGCGAAGAGGGCGGTGATGGCCCCGATGTCCCAGATCTCCTCGTCGGTGAGACCCGCGGCGCGGGCGTCGTCGAGCTCGGCCTCGGTGAGCGACGACGAGTCGGTCGCGACGATCAGCGCGAGGTCGACGATCGCGCGCTCGCGCGGGCTGAGCTCGACGCCGTAGGGGTTCGTCGCGACGCGGTCGGCGATCTCGGTGTCCTTCGTGCGCACCCGCAGGATCGCCCCGTGCGCGACGACGCAGTACGTGCAGTGGTTGGCGCCCGAGGTCGCGACGACGACCAGCTCGCGCTCGGCCTTCGACAGTCCCTCGTCGCTGTCCATGAGCGCGTCGTGGTAGTCGAGGAAGGCGCGCAGCTCGCGCGGGCGTCGGGCCAGCGCCTTGAACACGTTGGGGACGAAGCCGGACTTCTCGGCGACGGCCCCGATGCGCTCGCGCAGGTCGTCGGGCATGTCGTCGAGCTCGACGACGCCGAAGCGGCTCACGGGGTGCGTGTCGGTCATACCCCTGACGGTAGCCGGGGACCGGTCGCCGGACGCGGTGCGCCGAGCCGCCCGGCGGGAGACCTCAGGCCGGGTCCTGGCGGGCCGATCCGGCGGCGGCCCGCGCCCGGGCCGCGTCGCTGAGCCGGACGACCCGCGCGGCCGGGGCCGACGGTTCGGGACGGCCCGCGACAACGAGCGCCGACGCGCGCTGCACGACGCTCAGCAGGGTCGGGCCCTCGGCGGGCCGCACCCCCGGTGCGACGACGGCGGCCAGCCGCGGCGCGACGGCCGTCAGCAGCAGCCGGTCGACGCCGACCTCCGCCGCGCCGAGCAGCAGCACGACGTCGACGGTGTCGGCCTCGGGCAGGTTCTCGAGCAGCCGGTCGGCCTCGACGAACCAGGCCAGCCCGAAGCCGCCCTGACGGTCCGCGCTGGCGGCCTCCCAGGCCTCGGCGACGCGGGGCAGCTCGCGGCGCAGCCGTTCGGTGAGCTCCGCGCAGCGGTTCTCGGCGGCCGCGATGCTGCGGGCGGCGGCGAGGTCGTCGAGTGCGGCGGCGTAGCCCGTGACGTCATTGGCGCGCAACGCCTCGACGGCGCGGGTGTGTTCGGGCGCCATCCGGGTCACGGGGATGAGCCGGGCCAGCTCGCCGACCATCGCCTCGAGCCGGCGGGCCGCCTCGTCGGCGGAGCCGTGCGCGTCGTAGTCGAGGATCGCTGCGGTGACCTGCTGCGCGCTGTCGAGGTCCGGCACCGAGACCGGCGAGTTGGGGTGGATGAACAGCACGTCGTGGCGCAGGGTCCCGACGGCACGGGCCGCCGTGCCCACGCGACGCAGCGCCCCGTCGAGGTCGACGAGATCGGCGGCCGACCGCGGCGCCGGCACACCGGCCTGGCGGCAGGCGGCATCGATGTCGCGCAGCCGGTCGGCCAGCTCGAGGTGCCGCAGTGCCACCTCGATCTGCTCGGGGGTCTCCGGGACGGCGTCGCCGACGCGCAGCTGGCGCAGCACGGGCTGGACGTCGCGCTGGGCGGGGTTGCGGAAGTACGAGCGGTTGCGGCCACCGGCGCGGAGGAACTCCGCGTAGCGCCGCAGGGTGTACGGCGCGTGCGGCGGCAGCCCGCCGAGGACCGCGACCGGGGGTGCCGCCTGCACGTGGCGGCTCTCGGCGAGCGCCTGGCCGACCTGCTCGAGGAGGGCGTCGAACACGCCCGCGTACGTGTTGTGCACGAGGTTGCGCAGCAACGTCCACGACCACTCGCCGGGGACGCGCGGACCGAGTGCCGCCAGCGCGGCGTCGACGGTGCGGGCGACGTCGACGACCGCGGCGCGGCGACCGGCGTCCATGCCCGACAGCAGCCCGCCGAGCAGCCCCTGGTCGGCCGCGCTGGTCCCGGTCGCGCGGGCGACGAGGGTGGCGACGTCGTCGACGGGCGGGAAGCGGTCGGCGGGCGGGAGCTGGGTACCGCGGCGGGCGCGGCGCTCGGGGCTGGCAGTGGCGAGCAGCCGGCGCAGCTCTCGCTGCTCGGCGGCCGAGAGCGAGGGGAGGGCGTCGGCGCAGCACCGGACGATCGCCGGGGTCAGGGCGTCGCGCAACGCGGTCAGGTCGGCCCGGTCCGCCGCGGTGACGGCGACGCGACGGCCGTCACGCAGCAGCGCCGCGAGCGCGCCGACGACGGCGTCGACGTCGAAGTCGTCGAGGACGACGAGGCTGTTGGTGCGCAGTGCCCCGGCGACGGAGTCGGCGTCCTCGACGGGGTGGCGGGGCCGCGGCATGCCCTCGGCGTCGGCGGCGAGCGCCTCGGCGAGCCTGCGCAGGCCGGGCGGTACGGCACCGGCGGTGATGGACGCCTGGATCCGGCGACGTGCTGCGTCGGCCGGTCCGGTCGCGGCGTCGCCGGCGAGCCGGTCGACGAAGGCCGCGAGATGCGCGTCCACCCCGAGCGAGCTCGAGGGTCCGACGTCCAGCACCAGTGTCACCTCCACCTGGTCCCGCCTGCCGGGGGTTCGGCGACGGTCACAGGATGTATCGCGCAGAATTACGCAATGTTCCACCCCGATCGTGTACGACTGCAACGCCGCGCCGCTGAACGGTGACTCTCTGCGGTGCGTGGCAGGCCTTGCATCCGGATCCGGACACTCGTCGGAGTGACACCCCGTCCACGTGTCGTAACGGAGTGCGCAAGACGCTGGATCGATGCGCCGAGCGGGGCGATCGCTGCGCCCAAGCGGCAGGCCCGAAATGTCCGGATGGACGTCACCGTCGGTGACGCCCATCCGACCGGCCCCGGCAGGTAGCCGGCACCGCGGTCATTCGCTCGCGACGACCTTCGCGCCCGGCGCGCCCGCGACGGCGTCCGCGACCGGCTTGAGCCGCGGCGAGCCCTCGTCCGCGTGGTAGTCGGCGGGAGCGGTCTGGTCCGGACCGTTGAAGACCCCTGCCGCCCGGAGCAACCACGTGACGACGACGGCGACGACCAGGTTGACCACCAGCGCCACGAAGCCGACGTAGATCTGGACCGTCGAGCCGGCGAACGGGTGCCAGCCGAGGATCGTCAGCTTGTCCAGCGTCAGCGCCGACCCGCCGAAGTGCCGCCGGCCCGTGGCCGGGTTGGGGATGATGCTGAGCAGGTACATGCCGTAGGTCATGCCGACGACCCAGCCCGCCAGCAGCGCCCAACGGTGCAGCCAGCGCGTGTAGAGCGCGATGGCGACGGCGGGCAGCGTCTGCAGGATGATCACGCCGCCGATGAGCTGCAGGTCGATCGAGAACTGCGGGTCGATGAACAGGATGAACGCGACCGCGCCGAACTTGACCACGAGCGACGCCAGCTTGGCCTGGCGCGCCTCCTGCCGAGGCGTCGCGCTCCGGTGCAGGTACTCCTTGTAGACGTTGCGCGTCCACAGGTTCGCCGCCGCGATCGACATGATGGCCGCCGGTACCAGGGCGCCGATGCCGATGGCAGCGAACGCGATGCCCGCGAACAGCGAGCCGAACTGCGAGTCGAACAGCGCCGGGATGATCGTGTTGGCGTCCGGCCGGCCGGTCGCGTTGTTGGTGACGGGCTTGACCCCCGCCGCGATCGCGACGTAGCCGAGCAGCGCGAGGAGACCCAGCAGGAGCGAGTACGCCGGCAGCGCGACCATGTTGCGCTTCAGCACCGCCCGCCCGCGCGAGGCCAGCACACCGGTCACCGAGTGCGGGTAGAGGAACAGCGCGAGCGCGGACCCGAGCGCCAGGGTGATGTACTGCAGCTGGTTCGACCCCGTGAGCAGGATCGACCCCTGCGGCTTGCCCCCGCTCGTCGCGCTCGGCTGCGAGAGCTTTGCCTGCGCGGAGTCGAAGATCGACGCCCAGCCGCCCAGCTTGGCGGGCAGGTACAGCACCGCCACGAGGATGACGGCGTAGATCAGGATGTCCTTGACGAACGCGATCAGCGCGGGCGCCCGCAGCCCCGACTGGTAGGTGTAGACGGCGAGGATGACGAAGGCGATCAGCAGCGGCAGGTGCCCCAGGATGCCGGACGCGTTGATCCCCATCGTGCGCAGCACTGCCTCCAGGCCGACGAGCTGCAGCGCGATGTAGGGCATCGTCGCGACGATGCCGGTGATCGCGACGATCAGGGCCAGCAGCGAGCTGCCGTATCGGCCGCGCACGAAGTCGGCCGGCGTCACGTACCCGTGCACCCGCGAGACCGACCACATCCGGAGCACCGGCAGGAACACCAACGGGTAGAGCACGACGGTGTAGGGCAACGCGTAGAAGCCGAGCGCGCCCGAGCTGAACAGCAGCGCGGGGACGGCGACGAACGTGTACGCGGTGTAGAGGTCGCCGCCGACGAGGAACCACGTGACCCACGAGCCGAACTTGCGGCCGCCGAGACCCCATTCGTCGAGGTGCTCCAAGTGGCCGCCGCGCTGCCACCGCGCCGCCAGGAAGCCCAGCACGGTGACGACCAGGAAGAGGACGAGGAAGACGACGAGCTCGACCCAGTTGGTCATCGGACGTTCCTCTCGTCGAGGTCGTCGACGCCGAGCTCGTCGGGCGCGTTCGTCACCGGCTCGTCGCGCGTCATGCGGTAGACGATCGCGACACAGGCGACACCGACGACGACCCAGACGAACTGGACCCAGTAGAAGAACGGCATCCCGAACAGCCTCGGCGTCACCGTGTTGAACCACGGCGTGACCAGCATCAACAGCGGCACCAGCAACAACAGGTTCCACGCGCTGAACCGCCACCCGCTGCGTTCCGCGGGCCTCGGCGACGGCCGCGGCGTCGTGTCCGACATGAGGTGAGCCCTCCCCCGATCCGATACGGCGGGCGGATCGTAGGGCTGGTCACCCGATCGTGCAGCGCGGGAGGTCGGCCTCCCCGACGACGACGGCGGCCCGCCGCACCGGGAGGTGCGACGGGCCGCCGGGTTTGTCGGGATCCGTCAGTCGCCGAGGCGCAGGCGCAGGGCCTCCAGCTCGTCACGCATCGACGTCGGCAGCGTGTCGCCGACCTTCTCGAACCACTCCTCGATCATCGGGAGCTCCGCCTTCCACTCCTCCGGGTCGACCTCGAGAGCGGCCTGGACGTCCTCGAGCGCGGTGTCGAGACCGTCGATGTCGAGCGCCTCGGGCGTCGGGACGTACCCGATCGCGGTCTCCTCCGCGGCGGCCTTGCCCTCGATCCGCTCGATCGCCCACTTGAGGACGCGGCTGTTCTCACCGAAGCCCGGCCACAGGAAGCGCCCGTCCTCGCCGCGGCGGAACCAGTTGACGTAGAAGATCTTCGGCAGCTTGTCGGCGTCCGCGCCCTTGCCGACGTTGATCCAGTGCTGGAAGTAGTCGCCGACGTTGTAGCCGAGGAACGGCAGCATCGCCATCGGGTCGCGGCGCACCTGGCCCACGTTGCCCTTGGCCGCCGCGGTCGTCTCGCTCGACATGGTGGCGCCCATGAACGTGCCGTGCTGCCAGTCGCGGGCCTCGGTGACCAGCGGGACCGTCGTCTTGCGGCGGCCGCCGAACAGGATCGCCGAGATCGGCACGCCGTTCGGGTCCTCCCACTCCGGCGCGACGACGGGGCACTGGCTGATCGGCGTGGTGTAGCGGGAGTTGGGGTGCGCGGCCGGCTTGTCCGACTCGGGCGTCCAGCTCTCACCGGTCCAGCTCGTGAGGTGCTGCGGCTCGCCCTCCAGCCCCTCCCACCAGACGTCGCCGTCGTCGGTCAGCGCGACGTTGGTGAACAGCGAGTTCCCCTTCTCGATGGTGCGCATCGCGTTGGGGTTGGTCTTCCAGTTCGTCCCGGGCGCGACACCGAAGAAGCCGAACTCCGGGTTGACCGCGTAGAGCCGGCCGTCCTCGCCGAACCGCATCCACGCGATGTCGTCACCGACGGTCTCGGCCCGCCAGCCCGGGATCGTGGGCTGCAGCATCGCGAGGTTGGTCTTGCCGCAGGCCGACGGGAACGCCGCCGCGACGTAGTACGCCTTGTCCTCCGGGCTGATCAGCTTGAGGATCAGCATGTGCTCGGCGAGCCAGCCCTCGTCGTGCGCGATGGCCGACGCGATGCGCAGCGCGTAGCACTTCTTGCCCAGCAGGGCGTTGCCGCCGTAGCCCGAGCCGTAGCTCCAGATCTCACGGGTCTCGGGGAAGTGGCTGATGTACTTGGTGTCGTTGCAGGGCCACGCGACGTCGGCCTGACCGGGCTCGAGCGGGGCACCGACCGAGTGCAGGCACTTCACGAACTGGTCGCCGCGGTCGTCGAGCAGCTTGATGACGTCGGCACCCATTCGCGTCATGATCTTCATGGACGCGACGACGTACTCGGAATCGGTGATCTCCACGCCCAGCATCGGCGGGTTCGCGTCGAGCGGACCCATGCAGAACGGGATGACGTACATCGTGCGGCCACGCATCGAACCGCGGTAGAGCTCCGACATCGTCGACTTCATCTCGGCGGGGTCGACCCAGTTGTTGGTCGGGCCCGCGCCGGCCTCGTCGACGGTGCAGATGAAGGTCCGCTCCTCGACCCGCGCGACGTCGTCGGGGTCGGAGACGGCGAGGAACGAGTTGGGTTTCTTCTTCTCGTCGAGCTTGACGAACGTCCCGGCGTCCACCAGGCGGCTCGTCATGCGGTTCCACTCGGCGTCGGAACCGTCGCACCAGACGACCTCGTCCGGGCCCGTCAGATCGGCGACCTCGCGGACCCAGTCGATCAGCTGGGCGTTCGTCGTCGGCGCTGTGTCGATACCTCGAACGGCTGCAGTGGTCATCTGGTGTGCGTTCTCCTGCCTGGTCGGGTGCCGCCGACCCTGGGAATGCCGTCGCCCGCGTGACCCGTCAGAGCCACGCGCGGCAAAGGAAGATGACAATGGAGGCTACCCGGAAAACGCTGTTGTATCCCTGGGTGAGAGCTGTAGACCGGCTCACAAGACCGATCAGGTAATCGATTCAGAGAGCAAGCGCACAGGCAGGAGCGGCCGGTACCGGGGCGGGTTTACACGCCCGACCCCGGGGCCTCACGAAGACGTGACAGCGGCCGACCAGGCGCGACGTCGGCGAGGACGACGGCCAGCTCGTGCGGTTCCGACAACATCGGCCAGTGGCCGGTCGGAAGGTCCCGGATGTCCCACTCCGGGTCCGCGAGCTGGGCGAAGGCCGGCACGCCCGCGGCAGCGAGCTCGCGGACCTGTTGTCCCGGAAAGCTGGACGCCACGAGGATCTTGGGCAGCGACGGGTCGTTGACACCGCGTCGCACCGGGCCGAGGACGACACCGGCCGGTTCCGGCGCCGCGCGCCGGACCAGCGTCTCCAGGGTGTCGGTGTCGAGGCCGTCGAGGCTCGCACCGGACGTGCGCAGCTCCTCGGGTGTGGGCATCGGGTACCAGCCGCCGTGGGCGGCGATGCGCTCGCGGATCCACGTCTGCATCTCCGGCGGGTGGAAGTCGATGTGCGCCACGCCCTCCGGCATCGGACCCGTGTCGACGAGGACGAGCCCGGCCACCTGCTCGCGCGCCTCCTCCGCCGCGGCGACGACCACAGGGCCGGCCCCGCTGTGCCCGACGAGCACGACCGGCTCCGCCTCGCGGCGGATCGTCGCAACGACATCGGCGACCTGGTCGGCCGCGCTGACCTCGGCCGTCGTCGCGCGCTCGGCGACACCCAGCGGCGTCAACGCCCGCACCTCGTGACCCGCGGCCCGCAGCTCGGCGGCCACCCCGTCCCACGCCCACGCGCCCAACCAGAACCCCGGGACCAGCACATATGTCGTCATGTCTGCGACGGTACGACGTGATGCGGGCCGAACCGGTCCTGATTCACGGCAGAATGTCGCCATGACCTCGTCGGCGAGCCGGGTGCTCGCCCTGCTGGAACTCCTGCAGGCCCGGCCCGGGATCACCGGACCCGAACTGGCCCAACGCCTGGACGTCGACGCGCGAACCGTCCGGCGGCACGTGCGGACCCTCGAGGAGCTCGGGGTGCCCGTCGTCGCGAGCCGGGGCCGGTACGGCGGCTACCGGCTGCTGCCCGGCTACCGGCTGCCGCCGCTGATGCTGTCGGGCGACGAGGCGGTCGCCGTCGTGCTCGGGTTGCTCGCCGCGGAGCGCACGGGCCTGCACGCCGCGGCGCCCGCCGTCGCGAGCGCGCGGGCGAAGATCGGCCGGGTCCTGCCCGAGACCCTGCGCGACAGGGTCGACGCCGTCGCCGAGGTGCTCGGGTTCACCGCCACCGCCTACGACGGCGCGGCCCCCGACGCGGCCGTCCTGCTCGCGCTCGGCACCGCGGCCCGAGACGTCGAACGGGTCCGCATCGCGTATCGGTCGTGGCGCGGGGACGCCACCCAGCGGGAGCTCGACCCGTGGGGCCTGACGTTCCACGCCGGCCGGTGGTACGTCAGCGGGCACGACCATGCGCGCGACGCCGTCCGCACCTTCCGCGTCGACCGGGTGCTGCAGGTCGAGGCGGTCGGGCCCGGCACGCCGGCGCCGGCAGGGTTCGACGCCGCCGAGCAGGTCGTCACCGGGATCGCGGCGGTCGGCTGGGCCCACGAGGTCGAGGTGGTCCTGCACGTGCCGCTCGACCGGGCCCGGCAGCTGGTGCCGCGCACCGCCGGCACGCTCGCCGCGCACCCGTCGGGGTCGCAGTTCCGGGGGCGCGTCGAGCACCTCGACGGTGCCGCCCGGATGCTCGCGGGCCTGGGCGTGGGCCTGACCGTCGTCGCGCCCGACGCGCTGCGCGACGAGGTGCGCGCCCTGGCGCAGAGGCTGTTGCGCGATATGGGCGCCACCTGAGCCTGTCGGCGCCGCGGCCGGGCCGGTGCCGCTGGACCGGTGCCGCCGGCCGGTGCCGCCGGCCGGCCGCTGCGGGTCGCGTCGAACCCGGGCCGCGCCGTGTCGACGGTGCTGTCCGGTCCGCGCTCACGACCCACCCGACGCCGGTGGCGCGCCGGGCGCCGCGCGGCCGGCGCGCCGTGGCGGTCGTGGTCCGGCCCGGACAGGGTCGAGCACCGCGCGGGCCTCGGCGACGACCTCGTCCGCGACGGCGTCGAGCAGCGGGGAACGCAACCGCCAACGTTGCCAGAACAGCGGCACGGTGACCGGCGGGCCGCCCAGGCTCACCAGCGCTCCCGACGCGAGCGCACCGCGCGACTGCGGCGGCATCAGCAGCCCCCATCCCAGGCCCATCCGGACCGCGGCCGCGAAGTCGCTCGTCGCGGGCACGAGGTTGCGCGGCGGCGCGGCCGGGTCGGCACCCCGGGCGCGCAGCCAGCGAGTCTGCAGGTCGTCGCGCCGGTCGTAGTCGACCAGCGGCGCCCGCGCGAGCGCGTCGGCGGTCGGCCCCTCGGGGAACCACCGGGCCGCGAACTCGGGGGTGGCGACGGCGTCGTAGCGCATGACGCCGAGCGGGGTCACCGCGCACCCCGCGACCGGCGTCCCCTGCGCGGTGACGGCCGCGGTGACGGTGCCGTCGGCGAGCAGGCCTGCGGTGAAGTCCTGGTCGTCGCGGTGCAACTCGAAGACGACGGCGTGCCGGCGCGCGACGCGACCCAGGGGCGCGAGGAACCAGGTGCCGAGGGAGTCGGCGTTGACGGCGAGGGCGAGCCGGACGGGTGCGGCGTCGTCGGGCTCCGCGCTGCCGAGCCCGCTCAGCGCCTCGTGCTCCAGCAGCGCGGTCTGCCGCGCGAGCCGCACGACGGCCGCGCCGGCCTCGGTGGGCCGCACCGGCTTCGAGCGGACCAGCAGGATCCGTCCGAGCTGGTCCTCCAGCCGCCGGACACGCTGGCTCACCGCCGACGGCGTGAGGTGCAGCCGCTGCGCCGCCGCCTCGAACGTTCCCTCGTCGACGATCGTCGCGACCGTCTCCACGAGCTCGTGCGCCAGCCTCATGTGAAGCTACGCTAATGGCACTGAAGAATCCTGAGCTAGATTGCGGCTGCTCCCGCTCCTAGCGTCGGCGTCCGTGCCCGCCCTGCTCTCCGGCCTCGGACTCGGCCTGTCCCTCATCGTCGCCATCGGCGCGCAGAACGCCTTCGTGCTGCGCCAGGGCGTCCGTCGCGAGCACGTGGCCGCCGTCGCGCTCGTGTGCATGGGCAGCGACGCCGTCCTGATCACCGCGGCGGTCGCGGGCGTCGGGGCGGTGCTGGCCGCGGCGCCGTGGCTGGTCACGGTGGTGCGGTGGGCGGGCGCGGCGTTCCTCGTCGGCTACGGGCTGCTCGCCGCACGCAGGGCCTGGCGGCCGTCGGGAGCGGCACTGGTCGTCGACCCCGGCGCCGGCCCGGGCCCGACCGGCACCGGTCCGACCGGCGGGACGGCGGGAGGCTCGCCGGGGACCGTCGTCCGTGCCCGGCCGATCGTGCCGGTGCTGGCCACCTGCCTCGCGCTGACCTGGCTCAACCCGCACGTCTACCTGGACGTGCTGCTGCTCGGGACCGTCGGCAGCGCACACGGGACGGACCGCTGGTGGTTCGCGGTCGGCGCGGTCGTCGCCAGCATCACCTGGTTCACCACGCTCGCCTTCGGTGCCCGGCTCGCCGGCCGGTGGCTGCGGTCCCCGCGGGCCTGGCGGGTGCTCGACGGCGCCGTCGCCGTCACGATGCTGGCGCTCGGCGTCGGGCTGCTCGTCGGCTGAGCTGAGCCCCGCGGAAGGAGACCGGACCACGGGGTCGTGAGCGGTGCAGGACCACCCAGGCCGTGACGGCGACCGCGACGAGCCAGCCGGCGCCGACGCCCGCGGTGACGTCGACGGCCAGCGTGAACGCACCACGGGCCGAGTCGAGCAGGGCGGGGTCACCGGTGACCGTCGCGACGTCGACGGCACCGCCGAGGGTCTCGCGCGCAGGGCCCGCGGGCGCGTCGACACGTCCGCGGTAGACGGCGGTGAGCACGCTGCCGAGGACGGCCGTGCCGAGCACCGCGCCCAGCTCGTAGGCCGTCTCCGACATGGCCGAGGCCGATCCCGCCCGCTCGACGGGTGCGGCGGTGAGGACGACGTCGTTGGTCAGCGTCTCGGTCAGCCCGATCCCGGACCCGACGAGCACGCCCGCCGCGACGAGCAGGCCGCCCGTCGTGCCCGTGCCGAGCAGGACGCACAGCGCGTACCCGGCCCCGGCGGTCGCGAGGCCCGCCGGCACGAGCGTCCTGATGGGGAAGCGGCGGGCGAGCGCGGCCGCGCCCAGGCCGGCGACGACCGTCGCGACGAACCCGGGGAGCAGCAGCAGGCCGCTGCGCATCGGGTCGAGTCCCAGCACCAGTTGCAGGTACTGCGCGGAGAAGAAGAGCAGGCCGGTCAGGGCCGCCATCGTCGTGAGGTTGGCGAGCATCGCGACGCGCAGCACCGGTGAGCGCAGCAGCCGGACGTCCAGCACCGGGTCGCGCCCCGCGGCCGTCAGCCTGCGCGCGCGCCGGACGAAGCCCGCGGCCGCGCCGACACCGACGGCCAGCGCCGCCACGGCGAGCGGCAGCGACCCGCCGGACCCCACGAGCTTGACCGCCAGCACGATCGGCGCGACCGCGAGCAGCGACAGTGCGACGCCCACCAGGTCGAGCCGACCGGCCAGCGGATGCCGCGCCTCGGGCAGCATCACGACGGCGAGCACGGCGATCAGCACCGTCACCGGCACGTTGACCAGGAAGACCGATCCCCACCAGAAGTGCGCGAGCAGCACGCCGCCGACCAGCGGGCCCAGTGCGGCGCCCGCGGCGAAACCGGTCGCCCAGATCGCCAGGGCCAGCCGGCGCTCGTCGCGGTCGGTGAACAGCGAGCGGATCAACGCGAGCGTGCTCGGCATCAGCATGGCGCCGAAGAACCCCAGCAGCGCGCGGGCCGCGACGAGGTGCGCGGCGTCGGTCGCGAAGGACGCGGCGAGCGACACGATCCCGAACCCGCTGACGCCGACGACCAGCAGCCGCCGCACACCGATGCGGTCGCCGACGGTGCCCATCGTGACCAGCAGCCCGGCCAGCACGAGCGGGTACGCGTCGACCATCCACAGCAAGGTCGTCGCGCTCGGCACGAGCGCGGTGGTGATCGCGGGCAGCGCGAAGCTCAGCACGGTGTTGTCGACGGCGACGAGCAGCGTCGGCAGGAACAGCACGGCGAGTGCGAGCCACTGCCGGGCGCCCGCGCGCGCGGGGATCGGACGCGCGTGGGCGCGCGGGAGCGTGACGGTCATTCGGGGGTCCTCGTGCGGTGGTGCAAGTTCCGGGTCTCTATACCGTCCAGACGGTACAGTTTCGCAGGTTGTTCCCGCCATCGGCCAGATGTGCGACGCGCCACCGGTCCCCGACGCAACCGGTACCCGGCCCGGCCGGACCGCCGCGGCGCCCGGCCCGCCGGACGGCCGACCCGCCCGGCGCCCGGTCGACCGGAGAACCCCGTGGCGCCCCCCTAGACTCGCGCGGTGGCCGGCGCCCGTGATCGCGTTCTCGACGCCTACGAGACGCTGCTCATCGAGGCAGGCCCGGGCAGCACGACGCTCGACGCCGTCGCCGCGGCCGCCGACGTCTCCAAGGGTGGGCTGCTCTACCACTTCGCGTCGAAGGACGCACTCGCCGCCGGGCTGCTCGAACGCCTGCGCGCCCGCAGCGCCGCCGACGCCGACGCGATGCGGGCCGACCCCGATGGCGTCGTCGCCTACTACCTGCGCACCTCGGTGCCGGGCCGGGCCTCACCCGTCGGACTGACCCGCACCTACCTCGCCGCACTGCGCATCGCCGACGCCAGCCCCACCGGCCTCGCCGCGCGCGACGCCATCGCCGCCGTCGACGCCGACGGGCTGGCCGCGCTGCGCTCCGAGGTCCCCGACCCCATGCTCGCCTGGCTCGTCCAGCTCGTCGGCGACGGCCTCTACCTCAGGACGCTCACCGGGGCGCCGATCACGGGGGTCGGCGACGTCGAGGACCTCGTCGCGGTGCTGCGCGCGCTCGTCAGTGCCTCGTCGGGCGGGAGCACGGCCGAGAGGTAGGCGCGGACCGCGTCGGGGTCGGTCGTCCGCAGGCCGATGTGACCGTCGGGGCGCACCAGGACGAGCTCGCCGTCGACGGGCCGGTACGCATCGTGGGCGTGCCCCTGGGTGTCGACGACCCCGGCCGCGCCACCCGGGCCCGCGATCCCGACCCGGCGCACGCCGATCCCGACCTCCGGCGGCATCGCGCCGAAGCCCAGCACGGTCCACGTCGAGCCCCTGAGCAGGTCGAACAGCCGGACCGGTCGCGCCCCGGGCTCACCGCACAGCAGCTCGGTCGCGTCCGGGGCACGGTCGCCGGGCCGTGGGCCGGCCGCCGTCGCGCCCCCGTCGGGTGCCAGCGGGCCGCCGCGATAGGTGAGTCCCAGCTGGAGGGCGCGTGTGCCGTCCTCGCCGCGGTCGAGCAGCGTCCGCCGGGTGAGGCGCGCCGACAGGCCCAGCACCTCGGCCGCGACGGGCAGCCGCTCGGCCTCGTAGGTGTCGAGCAGCGCCGGATCGGCGCCCGCGACGACGGCGGCGAGCTTCCACCCGAGGTTCGCCGCGTCCTGAATGCCGGTGTTCATGCCCTGGCCACCCGCGGGCGAGTGCACGTGCGCCGCGTCGCCCGCGAGCAGCACCCTCCCCGCGCGGTAACGGTCGACCATCCGCTCGTTGAGCCGCCAGCGCGACGACCAGCCGACGTCGACGACCTGCACCTGGCCCCCGGTCGCGCGGTCGAGCAGTTCCTGCACCACCTCGCGGGTCGGCTCGCGGTCGTCGTCGGCAGCCGTCGAGGCCTGGAACTGGAACCGGTCGGTCGAGGCCAGCGGGCACAGCGCGATGAACGCGCCCTCGGCGCCTCCCCACGCGTGCCAGTGGTCGCGGTCGACGCCCTCGACGCGGACGTCGGCGATCAGCATCCGGATGGTCTCGTCGGTCTGCCCGAGGAAGGTGAACCCACCGAGGTGGCGGACCGTGCTGGACCCGCCGTCACAGCCGACGACCCAGCGCGCCGCGATCCGGGCGCCGTCGTCGAACATCGCCGTCGCGGACCCGTCGCCCTGGGCCAGACCGGTCAGCCGGCGACCGAACTCCACCTGGACGCCGTGGCCGGCCAGCGCGTCGCGCAGCGTCTCCTCGACCCGGAACTGCGGGATGATCAGCGGCCGTGCGTACGGGCTCGACGGTGTCGGAGCCGCATCCGGGTGCAGGTCCCTGACCTCGAACCCGCCCGCGCCGTCGGGCACCCGCATGGGCAGCCGGAACCGGCCGAGGCCCAGCAGCCGCCGCCCGACCCCGAGCAGGTCGAGCACCTCCAGCGTCCGCGGCTGCAACCCCTTGCCGCGTGACCCGGTGAAGGGCCCGGCGGCCGCGTCGACCACCCGGACCCGCACGCCGCGGCGCGCAAGCTCGCATCCCAGTGTCAGGCCAGTCGGGCCTGCCCCCACCACGAGAGCGTCGATGTCCATGCGCCCGACGCTACCACTATTATGGAACTGAGTCTCATAAAATACTGAGTATTATTCAGCCCTGAGTCGCAGGACCGGACATACTGCGGGACGTGAGACCCCCGAACCCCGGACTGCGCGAACGGAAGAAGGCCCGTACCCGGGCGGAACTGCAGCGGCACGCGCTGCGGCTGTTCCGCGAACAGGGCTTCGCCGAGACGACCGTCGACGAGATCGCCGCCGCCGCCGACGTCTCGCGCAGCACGTTCTTCCGGTACTTCGCGACCAAGGAGGACGTCGTCCTGTTCGACGACGTCGACCCGCTCATGGCCGAGGCGTTCGCCGAGCTGCCCCCCGACACCCCGTTGCTGACGGCCCTGCGCACCGGCGTCACCACCGCGTTCCGGCGGCTGCCACCCGAGAAGCGCGAGCTCGAGGAGGTGCGGATGGCACTGGTGCGCAGCGCCCCCGAGCTGCAGGCCGCCGCACGCGAGCGCAGCGGGCTGACCGTCACCGCCATCGCCGACCAGGTCGCCGACACCTACGGCCGGCCGCACGACGACCTCGACGTCCTGCTCTTCGCAGGTGTCGTCGCAGGTGCCCGGCTGGCCGCGCAGGCCCTCGCCGACCGCTCCGGCGAGGCCTACATCGACGTCCTCGACCGCGTCATGATGCGGCTCGAGGACGGCCTCCCGCTGCGGGAGCTCACCATCGGTGAGGGCAGCGCGCGGCTGGCCGCCGGGATCGCGGATCGGGCCGCCCGATCCGACGACACGTCCGGCGGCGCATCCGGCGGTGCGGCGGACCACCGGCCGGACGCACCGCGACGGGAACAGCACCGGATGTGACGAACCGCGTCGGAATGCCCGGCCTCGGCCTGCATGATGAACATGCCGACGGGGTAGGTCTTGTCGAGGCGTGCCGTCGTGACGACACCGAGTGCAGGAGGCCCATCGTGACCACCGCCCAGTATCTGGTGTTCCTCGTGGTCGCGGTGGCGCTCACCGTCGCCGTGGGGCGAGTGCTGTTCCTGTCCGGGGAGCCCTTCCTCGAAGAGGTCTTCCAGAGCAACGAGACCGCACGTTCGCTGAACGTGCTGCTCACGGTGCTGTTCCATCTGCTCACGCTGGGCGTGCTCGCGATCATCTCGACGGTCGACGTCCCCGTGGAGGGCGTCGTGCAGACGATGGTCACGAAGTTCGGCATCGTGCTCGTCGTCGTCGGCGTCGCCTACGGGGTGTCGATGCTCGTGCTGCTCAAGGTCCGCGAGCGCCGGCGCGCCGCGATCACGTCCGAGAACGTTCAGGTCCGGATCGCCGAGCAGAAGGCGCGATCCACGACGATGCCCACGACCGGCGGCGGCGAGCCCGTCCCGCCCGCGGGCTGAGCGCTCTTCAACGGGCGCGCGCGGCCACCGCCCCGGCCTCGCGCGCGATGACCGGCAGCAGGATGGGCAGCCGGTGGGCCGTGACGTTCCAGAACCGGGTGTCCGGATCGGCCGCCCGCCATGCCGACGCCAGCCGCGTCGCGGACTCCTCGTCGACCACCCGGCGCGGGCGCGGGCGCATCCGGGAACGCCTGCGGACCTCCCGGTCGAGCTCCCGCCAGGCCTCGGCCGCCGATCCGTGGACGCTCACCGCCGGTTCGCCGGAGTCGTCACCGATCACCAGCGTGTAGGCGCTGACCACGTCGTACGACACAGGCGGAAACTCCCTCGGCTCACGGGACCGCGGCGGCATCGGCGGGGTACCAGGACGGCGTGCATCGTGCGGGTCCAGGGTGAGGCATGACGCCGGACAGCGGACACAGGCGCGCCGGACGGTGGCCGCACTGCGCCGACCCGTGACGGCCGCCGCGGGCGCCGGGCGGCCCGCGACCGCTCGGCGCCGACACCTGTCGTCGTGGCTCCCCGTCGGCCCGTGAGCGGGGACAGCGCCGTCACGCCTGCACGTCAACGGCCCAGCGACACCGACGACATGTTGAAGTCCGGCACGCGCAGCGGGGGCATCGCCGAGCGGGTGAACCAGTCCTTCCACTCCCGGCCGATCGTCGGCACCGTGGCCCCGACCTCCGTGGTGCCGCGCAGCACGTCGAGCGGGGAGTGGTTGAACCGGAAGTTGTGGTCGACCTCCGCGACCACCTCGCCGTTCTCCACGAGGTACACGCCGTCGCGGGTGAGGCCGGTGAGCAGCAGCGTCGTCGGGTCGACGGCGCGGATGTACCAGAGGCAGGTGAGCAACAGGGCCCGCTCGGTGCCGGCGACCATCTCGTCGATCGACGAGGCCGTGCCCGACGGGCCACCCCGCAGGAGCAGGTTGTCGCCCGCGGGGGTGAACGCCGTGCCGAACTCGGCGGCCTCGGCACGGGAGTACACCAGCTCGTTGACGACCCCGTCGCGCACCCAGTCGACCGCCCGGGTCGGTGCGCCGTTGTCGAAGACGCTCGTGCCGCCGCCCGAGCTCGTCGCCACCACGAACGGCTCGTACTCCAGGCCGCGGGCGGCGGGATCGCTGGTCAGCGTGAGCGGGAGGTCGGTGAGCCGCTCGCCCACGCGCACCCCGTCGGGACCCGAGAGCGCGCTGTGCCCCTCCTGCGCCGCCCGGCCCTCCATCGACCAGAAGAGGTAGATCATCAGGTCGGCGACGGCCGACGGCGGCAGCAGCGTCTCGTAGCGGCCCGGTGGCAGCGTCACCTTCCGGTCGCCCCACTCCAGCCGTCGCGCCGCGTCGGCCGCGAGCGCGACGACGTCGACGTCGGTGAAGTCCTGCGACCCCGTCGCCGTCCACGCCGAGCGCTCCAGGTCGGGTGTCTTGACGTTGAGCTCCACCGATCCCGTCGGCTGCACCCAGCGTCGCCGCACACCCGTCGACGTGCCGAGCCAGACCGTGGTGAGCGAGTGGCTGGCGAAGCCGTACTGCCGCAGGTCCCCGCCCAGCACCTCGGCCAGGCCGGTCGCGAGGTTGCCGAAGACGCCGATCGACGTCGCCGCCGCGGCGTCGGACCAGGCCGGGTCGTCGACGATCTCGGCGGGCAGCTCCGCGGCGTCGTCCGCCGGGCCGGCCTCGCGCGCGGCCTGCTCACTCGCCGCGACCAGGTCGGCCAGTTGCGCCGGGTCGGTGATCGACACCGCGGAGCTGACGACGCCCGCCGCCGTGCCGCCGTCGACCCGCAGGAGCGAGATCACCGTCGTCCGCCGGGAGGTACCGAGACCGTTCGTGGTCATCGTCGAGTTCGCCCAGCGCACGGCGGCCTCGCTCGTCTCCGACACCACGACGACACGGCCCGCGAGGTCGGCGCCGCCGTGGCCTGCCCCGAGCACCCGCTCGACGATCTCCTGCGGCGCGAGCGCGGTCGACAGCGTGGTCATCGGCCCTCCTCCTGCGTGTTCAGGACGTTGACCCCGCGGAACAGCGCGGACGGGCAGCCGTGGCTGACCGGCGCGACCTGGCCCGGCTGGGCCTTGCCGCAGCTCATCGTGCCGCCGAGGCGCCAGCTCGACGGGCCGCCGACCGCCTCCATCGACCCCCAGAAGTCGGTCGTCGTGGCCTGGTAGGCGACGTCGCGCAGCTGGCCGGCGAGCCGGCCGCCCTCGATCCGGTAGAAGCGCTGCCCGGTGAACTGGAAGTTGTAGCGCTGCATGTCGATCGACCAGGACTTGTCGCCGACGACGTAGATGCCCCGGTCGACCCGCCCGATCAGGTCCTCGGTGGTCGTGTCGCGGTCCGGGTCGGGCTGCAGGGACACGTTGGCCATCCGCTGGATCGGCACGTGGTGCGGGGAGTCGGCGTAGGCGCAGCCGTTGGACCGCTGCAGCCCCAGCCGCGGCGCGAACGTCCGGTCGAGCTGGTACCCGACGAGCACCCCGTCGCGCACCAGGTCCCACTCGCCCGTGGCGACGCCGTCGTCGTCGAACCCGACCGTCGCCAGCCCGTGCTCGACGGTGCGGTCGCCGGTGACGTGCATGACCGGTGAGCCGTAGCGCAGGGTGCCGAGCTTGTCGGGGGTGGCGAAGCTGGTGCCGGCGTAGGCGGCCTCGTAGCCGATCGCCCTGTCGTACTCCGTGGCGTGGCCGATCGACTCGTGGATGGTCAGCCACAGGTTCGTGGGGTCGATCACCAGGTCGGTCGGGCCGGCCTGCACCGTCGGCGCCTTGGTCTTCTCCGCGAGCAGCTCGGGGATCGCGGCGAGCTCGCCGTCCCAGTCCCACCCCTGGCCCGTGAGGTACTCCCAGCCGCGGCCCGCGGGCGGGGCGAGCGAGCTCATCGTCTCGAAGCCGCCCGCTGCCCGGTCGACCGTCGTCGCCGTGACGGCCGGCTCGACCCGGACCCGCTGCTGGAGCGTCCGGGTGCCCGCGAGGTCGGCGTAGAACTTGGTCTCCCGCACCTGCCCGACCGACGCCTGCACGTGGTCGACCCCGTCGGCCGCCAGCAGCCGCTGCGACCATTCGGCGAGCAGCTCTACCTTCTCCCGCGTCGGCACCGCGAACGGGTCCGTCGCGTACGACGACACCCACTCGGCCGCGGGGTACACCGGCTCGTCGGCCCGCTCGACCCGCTCGCGCGCCACCGGGGCCAACGTCCGCGCCACGGCCACCGCCTGCTCGGCCGTCGCCGCCGCCCGCTCCGCCGTCAGCTCCACGTGCGACGCGAAGCCCCACACACCGTCGACGACGACGCGCACCGCGAGGCCGACCGACGTCGAGTCGGACACCCCGGTGACGGCGCCGTCGCGCAAGGCGATCGACTGCGAGACGGCCCGCTCGACCCGCACGTCGGCGTGTCCGGCGCCGAGCTCACGGGCGCGCTGCAGCGCCGCGTCGGCCAGCGCGTCGAGCGGGAGCTCCCGGAACGCCGGGTCGATCCTCGGATCTGGTGCCACCCCCGCAACCTACCGACGGGCACCGACGGCGAGATCGACTACCGGAACGAGCCGTCCCCACCCGAGAACCAGGGCAGCCAGGACCACCAGCCGTCGCCGTCCCCGCCGCCGCCGTACCCGCCCTCGTCGGGCGCGTCCGCGAGACCGGGCAGGACCCCGGCGCCCAGCCGCAGGACCTCGTCGACGAGCCCGTCGCCGTCGAGGTCGGTGTGCAGCAGCAGGTCGGGTCCGTCGAGCACCGCCACGGTGTCGGCGCGGCCGTCGGCGTCGGTGTCGGCACCACCGGCGACGGGCAGGCCCGGGAGGGTGTGCGCATCCGGTGCGTCGAGATCGTCGACGGCAGCGGGATCCCGCACGGCAGCAGGGTCGGGAACGGCAGCAGGGTCGGTCACGTGTGCTGCTCCTCTCTCGCGGGGGCCGCCCGTTCCCCCGGCGGGCCCGTCAACCCACGCAGCTGCGCGTCGATCTCCCCGGCCCGGCGGACGACGGCGGGGTCCAGCGCGGCGACGACCTGCCGCTCGGTGTGCAGCAGCGCCGTCAGCAGAGCCGACTCGAGGGCCGCCCGCAGCGACGCCGTGACGCCCGGGACCCACCGTCGCCAGCGTTCGCGGTCGGCAGCGCCGCGACGCCCCAGGACCGCGGCGACCAGCGTCACCACGCCGGCCGCCGCACCCGCCCAGACCGCGGGAGATCCCGCGCCCCCGGCCACCGCCGGGAGCCCCACCACGGGCAGCCCGGCGAGCGGCAGCAGCGCGGTGCGCCACAGGGCGCCGCCCGTCGCCGCCGTCTGCCAGAGGCCCGGCGGCGGCGGGGCGGGCGGGATCAGGATGTGCACCGGACCGGGCACCCAGCCCTCGCCGGCCGAGGTCGGCAGCCCCCGCGCCGAGGCGATCCGCCGCAGCTCGGGCACCAGCCCCTGGCCGGCCCGGTCGAGCACGTCGGCGACGATCCGTTCGGCGGCCGCCGCCGCGTGCCGCGGCAGCAGCGCACGGTCGGCCCGGCCCGCGCGGTCGAGGTAGCCGAACAGCTCGGCCGACAGGGCCGCCACCGCCGTGGCCGAGCGGGCCGCCGCCGCGACCCGCGCCAGGCTGCACGCCGCGCGGACCTCCGCGGCGTGACCGGGCAGGGCCAGGCGACGGGCGCGCAGTTCCGCGCGCGCCATGCGCACCGCGTCGGCATACCGGTCGGGCATGTGCCCACCGTGGCATCCGGCCCCGTGCGCCCGGACCCCGTCGCGTACCGGGTTCGCGCCTGCGAATCCGATCAGGTCCGGGCGTCGGGCGGTCCCCAGGTGCCACGCCCGTCGTCGCCCGCCGCCTGCTCCGGGCCCCCGGCCGGAGCGGCCACCCCCGTGGGCGGCGTCGCCGGACCGGTCGCCGTCTCGGCCTCGGAGACGAGCCGCGCGTACCGCACCCCGGCGAACAGCAGCACCAGCCCGGCACCGAGGAACGCCCCGACGCGGGCGAGGCCGTCGAGGGAGACGAGGTCGAAGAGGATCAGCTTCGCGACCGCGGCGGCCACCAGGACGAGGCCCGCGACGCGCAGCGGGGTGTTCCGGATGCCCCGCGCCAGCAGCACCAGCGCGAGCACCGTCCACAGCACCGTCACGACGGCGTGCCCGGCGACGAACCCGCCCCGGTCGGGCGAGACGAGGAGCGCGAGGCCGACGACGAACCCGGTCAGCCCGTACAGCCCGACCAGCCCGGTGACGACCCACATGGCCGCCCGGCCGTCGCCCGACCCGAGCAGGCCCGTGCGCGCCAGCGCGACCAGCATCGCAACAGCCAGGCCGACGGTCAGCACCGCGACGATCAGGCCCGTGACCAGCGGGCCGGTCTGCAGCAGACCGCCACGGGTGAAGGGCCACGCGGGGTACCCGGCGAGGACACCCGGCGGCAGCGGCAGGGCCAGCGCGCCGAGGACGCCCATGACGCCGAAGCCGGCCGCGAACAGCAGGGTGGGCCGGCTGCGCAGCAGCGCCGCGGCCACCGCGAACCCGATGCCCTCCCCGACGATGACGGCGACGGCGACATCCCCGGAGAACAGCAGTCCGGTGGCCTCGAGCAGCGCCACCGCACCGACCGTCAGCGCGACGATCCGCACCGGGCGGTCGAGACGGGGGACGAGCGCGACACCGAGCATCACGACCGCGGCGCCACCGGCGACGGCGGCACCGCGCCAGCCGTCGAGCCGGCCGCCCATGATCAGCACCGGCACCGCGGCGGAGGCGAGCACGCCGTACGCCGGAGCGTTCGTCGAACTCGTGACCAGCGCGTACAGGGCGAGAGCGCACCCGACGACGAGCACCGCCCCCGCCGCGCCACCGGCCGGCCACAGCTCGGCGGACCCGGCCACGCCTGCGGCCAGCGACGCGTACAGGACGGCCCACGCGGCACCGACGACGAGCAGCCACGGCCATCCCCGGCGCAGCGCGACGATCCCGGCGACGATCTCCAGCACGACGGTGAGCGCGGCCAGCAGCGGCCCCCAGCCCTCGGTGACGACGGGCATCAGCAGCCCCGCGCCGACCACCGCGCCGATCGCGAGCGCCGCGCTGCGCCAGTGGTCGGCGAGCCCGAGCCCGCCCGCGGCGACGACCAGCCCCAGCACGAGGCCGACGGCGGCCGGCAGGTAGTGGTACTGCGCGGTCCCCGAGGCGACGACCAGGTACAGCGCCGCCACCCCGGTCCCGGCGACGGCGACCGCTCCGGCCCGGGCGGACTCCTTGCGGTGCAGCCACACCGCGAGCCCGAGCAGCGCGAGTCCCAGAACGGCGCCGGCGACGAGCCTGGCGACGGGGGAGAACCAGCCCCGCGAGGCGGCGAGCACCAGGAGCATGACGAGACCGAGCAGCGTGACCCCGCCGCCGGTCCACGCGAGCAACCGCGCTCCCGAGAGCGACGCCCACCAACCGGGCCGCTGCGGCGCGGGTGGGCCGGTGGGCACCGCCGGTCCCGGCCGGGTCCAGGGCGCACCGGTCCCCGCGAACACCGCGGGCGACGCAGCCGCCCGCGGCGGACGGCCCGGCCACGGCCCCTGGGGCGCGACGGGTCCGCGGGCCACCCAGGGCGGCGCCGCAGCGGCCCCCGGCGTCCCCGCGACCCCCGGCGTCCCCGCGGTGGCCGGCGTCCCCGCGACCCCCGGCGGGCCGGGGCGGGTCGGGGGCGCGGGCCACGCGGGCGGGCCGGACCGGTCGGGCGCCGGTGCGGCACCGACGCCGGACGGGCCCGTGAGAACGTCGCCGGGTCCTGCTCCGGACCCCCCGCCCGGTGCGGGACCCGGCGACGAGCTACGCAGCGCCAGCAGTTCGACGCCGAGATCGTCGAGTCGCCGGCCGAGCCTTCCGAGCTCGGCGGCGACGGCGGTCAGCCTGTCGTCTGACACCTGCGAATCGGACACACCGCAGAGAATGGCGATCATCGGGGCGCCGCGGATGCGTAGTACCACGCTTCGAAGGTCACGGCTCGGTCACGGTCGTGGCGCCGCCACGGCGACGGGGCCCGTCGGCGGCGACGGCGGCGTCGGGGACAATCGGCCGGTCACGATGACCAGCAGGGGGAGCAAGGAGACGATGACCGTGGGAGCCGAGACGGCGCCGGCGCCGCGGACGGACCGGATCCCGAGCTTCGTCCACCAGCGCAACCGGCTCACCGAGGGCCAGCAGTCGGCGTGGGACCGGTTGTGGCACCGGCACGGCCGCGACGTCGCCGATCTCGTCGAGGGTCGCGAGCCCTACGACCCGCCCGCCTGGTTCGGCCGCACGGCACCGCTGGTGCTCGAGATCGGGTCGGGGATGGGCGAGTCGACGGCGGCGCTCGCCGCCGCGGCGCCGGACGTCGACCACATGGCCGTCGAGGTCTTCGAGCCCGGCCTGGCACAGCTCCTGCTGCGCGTCGAGTCGTCCGACCTGACGAACCTGCTCCTGCTGCGGGGTGACGCCGTCGCCCTGCTGGACGCCTGCATCCCGGTGGATTCGCTGGACGGCATCCGCATCTTCTTCCCCGACCCGTGGCCGAAGCGCCGGCACCGGAAGCGTCGCCTGGTACAGCCCGGTTTCGTCGGTTTGGCCGCGTCCCGCCTGCGGCCTGGGGCGATCCTGCACATGGCGACCGACTGGGCGGACTACGCCGTCCAGATGCGCGATGTCGCCGACGCCGAACGGCGTCTGCAGCGCGCACCCGAGGCCGGTCCGAACGGCTTCGTGCCGCGGCCCGATTGGCGGCCGGTCTCGAAGTTCGAGCAGCGAGCGATCACGGAAGGTCGCGAAGTATCGGACCTGATGTACGAAAAGCATCACTGATGGGCGAAGGCTGACATACCGAGAGTCACATAGTAGAAAGACTCAGGTAGCAGCCTGTACCCATCGAGTGACTCCCCGGAGGCGATCCTTGACCGCAGCGGTCGGTGGTCAGCGATCGTCGGACGGCCCCCCGGAGACCGACGCCGTCCTCGTCCCGCAGCAGCACTGCCCGATGACCGGTCGGGGCCGCCCCGACGCGGGCACGCCCGATACCGGCCCCAGGCCCGTCGACCCGGACGAGGCGCTCGAGTTCCTGGAGCAGTTCCACACCGAGCAGCCCGACGCCGCGGGCGAGCGGTACGAGCGCAGGCGCGAGGCCGTCCTCGAGGAGATCGCGAGCACCGGGACCTACCGGCACACCAGCCGGGAGCTGGCGTTCGGCGCGCAGGTCGCGTGGCGGAACTCGGCCCGGTGCATCGGGCGGCTGTACTGGAAGACGTTGCACGTCCGCGACCGCAGGCACCTCACGGCACCGTCGGACGTCGCGGCCGAGTGCATCGAGCACCTGCGCGAGGCCACGCGCGGCGGCCGCATCCGGTCGACGATCACGGTGTTCGCCCCTGACGTGCCCGAGCGCCCCGGGCCCCGCATCCACAACGAGCAGCTCATCCGCTATGCCGGGCACCGGCTCCCCGACGGCATCGTGCGCGGCGACCCCCGGCTGGCCGACTTCACCGACCTCGTCGAACGTCTCGGCTGGCGGCGTCCCGAGCCCCGCGGCCGGTTCGACGTGCTGCCCCTGCTCGTGTCGGGTCCCGACGGTCGCCCGCAGCTGTTCGACCTGCCGGAGGACGCCGTCCTCGAGGTCCCGCTGACCCACCCAGACCTCGCGTGGTTCGCCGACCTGCGGCTGCGCTGGCACGCGGTACCGGCGATCAGCAACATGCCCCTCGTCGTCGGCGGCGTTCGCTACCCGGCCGCACCGTTCAACGGCTGGTACCTCAACACGGAGATCGGTGCCCGCAACCTCGCCGACGACGACCGCTACGACCTGCTCCCGGCGGTCGCGCGGCGGATGGGCCTGGACACGAGCTCGGTGCGGACGCTGTGGCGCGACCGCGCCCTCGTCGAGCTGACCCGGGCGGTGCAGCACTCGTTCGACGCGGCCGGGGTCACGATGGCCGACCACCACACGGAGTCCGAGCGCTTCCTCACCCACGTCGAGAAGGAGGAGAAGGCCGGCCGGTCCTGCCCGGCCGACTGGACGTGGATCGTGCCGCCGCTCTCGGGCGGGCAGACCAAGGTGTTCCACCGCTACTACGACGACCCGCGCCCCGACGAGCGCCCGGCGTTCCTGCCGCCCGGCGCCGACCCGTTGCTCGACCCGCCGACCGCGGGCTGACGGAGGTCAGGCCGGCGCGGGGGGCGGCGCGGCCAGGCCGGGAACCGTCCGGCTCCGGCCACGGAACTCGGCGATCACAGTGTCGCCGACGCGGACGGTGACGTCGTAGATGCCCGACCGTCCCGACCCGGCGCGGTGCCACGCCTCGGCGACCATCTCGTCGCCGCTCGCGGCCGGCCGCAGGAAGGCGACGTCGGCGCCCGCGGCGACCGTGGACACCCCGAAGCTGTTGCACGCGTACGCGAACGCCGCGTCGGCCAGCAGGAACACGTATCCGCCGTGGCAGATGCCGTGCCCGTTGAGGTGCTTCTCGGTCACGGTCAACGCCGTGACGGCCCGGCCCGGGCCGACGTCGACCAGCCGGACCCCGGCCTCCCGGGCTGCGACGTCGGCGTGCTCCATCGCGGCCGCCGCGTCCCGGGCGACCCGGAGCGCATCGGCGGCGGAGTTCTCGGGGGCAGGCACGGACGACAGTCTGCCCGGTCAGCGCTCCGGGGATCCGAGGGGTGACGGGAGCAGCTCCGGCAGCCGGGCGGGCAGCGTCACCTCGACGACCGTCCCGTCGCCGGGCGCGCTGCGCACGTCGAGGGTCCCGCCGCGCTCCTCGACGGCCAGCGCCACCAGTCGCAGGCCGACGTGCCCGTCCCCCGGGGGCGCGGTCGGGTCGAACCCGCGCCCGTCGTCGGTGACGGTCATCCGCACCCGCCCCGGCCCGGGCGTGTCGACGGCGACCCGCACGACGCCGGGCGCGCCGTGGCGGACGGCGTTGCGCAGCAGCTCCCGGCCGATCCGGTGCAGGAGGGCGACGACCTGCGCGTCGGGCTCGTCGGCGACGTCGACGGTCGTCTCCAGCGGCGTTCCGGCCGCGCCGCGCTCGTGCTCGGCGGCGAGCTCCTGCAGCGACGTCCGGATGTCGGGGATGCCCAGTCCTCCGGGCGCGAGCTCGGTGAGCAGGCCGCGCAGCAGTCCGACGTCGCGTTCCACGAGCCCGTGGGCGCGGCCGAGCAGCTCGCGGCGCCCGCCGTCGGTCTCGTCGAGCAGCAGCGCGTCGAGCAGCAGCCCGGTGCCGGCGAGGTCCTGGACGACACCGTCGTGCAGGACCTGGGCGAGCTCGCGGCGCTCGCGTTCGGAGGCGGCGAGGCCGTAGTGCAGCACGGCCTGCCGATCCCGCTGGTCGCGTTCCACGCGGCGGGCCAGCGACAGCGTGATCGGGACGGTCGCGGCGGCGAGGACGAGCAGGCTCCCGATCACGAGCGGCAACAGGTGCGCCATCGCGCTGCGGACGGTCGCGGCGGTGTCGACCGGCACGTAGACCTCGAGTCGCATGGGCACGCCCCACGCGTCGCGGAAGCCGACGAACGCCTCCAGCAGGGCGCGGTCCTCGGCCCGCTCGTAGCGGTGCTCGGGATCGTCGGGGACCCGCAGCACGACGATCTCGCCCGCGTCGAGCCGGCGGGCGAGATCGGCGTCGAAGCGGCGGCGTTCGCCCTCGATGCGTGGCTCGTCGGACACCACGACCTGCACCTGGTCGCCGACGACCCGCCAGATCTTGACCCGCGCGAGCATTCCCGAGTCCACGAACGGGGCGAGGCCGCGGAGGATCTCGTCGCGGGAGGTCGGGTGGACGGGGTCGTAGTGGTGCGCGGAGAGGGCGACCCCGACGGCGGTCGCGACGCGGCCGGCGACGTCCCGGGCGGTGCGGTGGGCCTCGCCGTTGGCGAACAGCCAGAGCCCGCCGACGGTGATCGCCGACAGGACGGCCGCGACGACCGCGGTGAGGACGGCGTGCCGGACGAGTGCCCGGCGGACGACCGGCCGCACGTCAGCGGGGACCGTCGAGCTCGACGACGCCGAGCCGGTGCGCGGTGACGACGGCCTCGAGCTGGGTGTGCGCCCCCAGCTTGGCCAGCAGCATCTTGATGTGGTCGCGGGTGGTGTAGAGGGAGATGCCGAGGTCGCCCGCGATGCGGTGGGCGTCGAGGCCGCGGGCGAGTGCGCGCAGCACGTCGTGTTCGCGGCCGGTGAGGTTGGGCGCGGGAGCCGGGTCGTCGGTGACCTCGCGGGCGCCGCCCCGGACGGCGCCGAGGATCTCGCTCAGCGCGCCGTCCTTGGGCAGGAAGGCCACGGCGCCCTCGGCGAACGCCCGCGCGGCGGCGTCGGGCCGGGGGTGCGCGGTCAGGACGACGGTGCGCACGTGCGGTCGCAGTGTGCGCAGCCGGGGCAGCAGGCAGAGGCCGTCGCCGTCGGGCAGCTGCAGGTCGACGATGGCGACGTCGAACTCGGTGGTCTCCGTGACGCGGGCCGCGTCGGCGAGCGAGTGGGCGACCGCGACGCAGCGCAGGTCGGGCTGCATGCCGAGGGTCAACGACAGCATGTCGGTGAAGACCCGATGGTCGTCGAGCACGAAGACCGACCGGCGGCGCGCGGTGCCGCGAGCGTGGCCGTTGGGCGTGTGCACCCCCGAATTTTGGGGGGACGACTCGGACATACCGGAAGTTTAGCCTCACCTAATTCCTCCCCACCCCTCGTCCGAAGAAACAGGTGCACCTGCGATGTCCACACCACGGCGACGGCTGGCCCTCCTGGCCGGCGCGCTCACCGCGGCTCTGGCCCTCTCGGCCTGCGGCGGCGGCTCGACACCCGCCGCCCCCGCGACCACCGCGGCCTCCGGCGACCGGACGCTCGTCGTCTACTCGGGTCGTGAGGAGGCACTCGTCGGAGAGCTGATCAAGCAGTTCGAACAGACGTCGGGGATCAAGGTCGAGACCCGGTACGGGTCGACCACCGAGCTCGCGGCCCAGCTGCTCGAGGAGGGTGACCGCACGCCGGCGCAGGTGTTCCTCTCCCAGGAGTCGGGTGCCCTCGGAGCGGTCGCCGCCGCCGGCCACCTCACCACGCTCCCGGCCGACGTGACCTCGGCCGTCCCCGCCAACTACACGTCGAAGGACGGGTCGTGGGTCGGTCTCACCGGCCGGGCCCGCGTCATCGCCTACGACAGCCGGACGTACGCGGCCGACCAGGTGCCCGGCGACATCACCGAGCTGGTCCAGCCGCAGTGGAAGGGCAAGATCGCGATCGCACCGACCAACGCCTCGTTCCAGGCCCACGTCACCGCACTGCGCGTGACCGCGGGCGAGGAGGCCGCCCGGGCCTGGGTGCAGGGGCTGAAGGCCAACGAGCCGCAGATCCACCGCAACAACACCGCGATCCTCGAGGCCGTCAACGCGGGCACCGCGGGTCTCGGCCTGATCAACCACTACTACTGGGCCCGGTCGGAGACCGACCCGACGACGCTGCGCGCACAGCTGAAGTTCGGCGACCCCGGCTCGGTGAGCGCGCTGGTCAACGTGACCGGGGCGGGCATCCTGAAGGGTGCGGCGCAATCCCCGGAGGCGGCCGAGTTCGTGAAGTTCCTGGTGTCGCCGCAGGCCCAGAAGTACTTCGCGGAGAAGACTGCGGAGTACCCGCTCGTCGCGGGCGCCGGCGCGCCGAAGGCCGTGCCGCCGCTGGACCGCCTCGGTGGCCCGGACATCGACCTGGCCCAGCTGTCGTCGGTCCGGACGACGGTCGAGATGCTCACGCAGGAGGGTCTCGTCTGACCGCGCGGCCGAACCCGCGGTCCGGGTGGACGGGGCACCGTCCACCCGGACCGTTGCTCGCGGCGGGGGCGGCGGTCGCCGTCCTCGCCGCCCTTCCGCTGGTCTACCTCGTCGTGCGCGCGGGCCAGGCAGGTGGTGACCGCGTCGTCGCCGTGCTCACCCGGCCGCGGACCTGGGAGCTCGCCGCGAACACGGTGTTGCTCGTCGCGGCGGTGTGTCTGGGCTGCCTCGTCCTGGGCGTCACAACGGCCGTGCTCGTCGTGCGCATCCGACTGCCCGCGCCGGGCCTCTGGTGGGTGCTGGCCTCGTTGCCGCTGGCGATCCCGTCGTACATCACGGCGTTCGCCTGGCTCGCCGCGTGGCCGGGCCTCAACGGGTTCTGGCCGGTCGTCGGGGTGATGGTGCTGGCGTGCACGCCGTACGTCACGATCCCGGTGCTGGCGGCACTGCGGCTGGCCGACGCCGGGCCCGAGGACGTGGCGCGGACGCTGGGCCGCGGCCCGGTCGCGGCCTTCGCGACGGTGACGCTCCCGCAGGTGCTGCCCGCGGCGCTGGCCGGATCGCTGCTCGTCGCGCTCTACACGCTCTCCGACTTCGGCGCGATCGCGCTGCTGCGCTACCAGGCCCTCACCTGGGCGGTGCACGCCTCCTACACGGGCACCCTGGACCGCGTCACCGCCGCCGTCCTCGCGCTGGTCCTGACGGCGTTCGCGCTGGCGATGGTGCTGGCCGAACGCCGGGTGCGGCGGCGGGCCACGGCCGGCCGTGCGGTCGTCGCGACCCGGCGGGCCGACCCCGTGTCCCTGGGCCCGTGGGCGACGGCCGCGACCGCGACGGGGCTCGCCGCCGTCGCCGCGCTGTCGCTGCTGCTGCCGCCTGCCGTCCTGGCGAGCCGGATCCTGCGGGCGGGGACGGCGCCCGACTGGGTGGACCTGGCCCGCAGCGCCGTCACGACGCTGGCCCTGGGGGCCGTGGCCGCGGCCCTCGTCGTGGTGCTCGCCGTCCCGGTGGGCGTGCTGGCGGCCCGGTACCGGGGGCGATCGGTCGGCGTCGTCGAGTCGCTCGCATACCTCGGCCACGGGCTGCCGGGCATCGTTGTCGGGCTGGCGCTGGTGTTCCTGTCCCTCGGCCTGCTCCCCGCGCTCTACCAGACGGCGCCGGTGCTGGTCTTCGCCTACGCGGTCCTGTTCCTGCCCAAGGCGGTCGGCGCGACCCGGGCCGCCGTCGAACGGGTGCCGACGTCGGTCGAGGAGGTCTCCCGCACGCTCGGCCGGTCCGCGCTGGGGACGTGGTTCGCGGTGACCGGCCGTCAGGCCTGGCCCGGGATCGCCGCGGGCGGCCTGCTCGTGGCGGTCACGACGATGAAGGAGCTCCCGGCGACGCTCATGTTGCGGCCCATCGGACTCGACACCCTGGCGACGGACCTGTGGCAGCACACTTCGATGGGGGCCTACGGCGCCGCCGCACCCGCGGCGCTGCTGCTGGTCCTCGTGGCGAGCGTGCCCGCGTGGTTCCTGTCCGAGCGGGGGCGGCGCCGGTGACCGGCGACGGGATCGTCCTGCGGGTGCGCGGGGTGTCCGCCGGGTACGGCGGACGGCGCGGCCCGCTCGTCCTGCGCGACGTCGACCTCGACGTGCACGCCGGTGAGTTCGTCAGCGTCCTGGGCGTGAGCGGCAGCGGGAAGACGACGCTGCTGCGCACCGTGGCCGGACTGCACCCGGTGGCGACCGGCACCGTCGAGATGCGGGGCCGCGACCTCGCCCGGGTTGCGCCACAGCACCGCGGCATCGGGCTGGTTCCGCAGGAGGGTGCGCTGTTCGGCCATCTCACGGTGGCGCGCAACGTCGGCTACGGGCTGCGCCGGCTGCGCGGCCCGGAACGGGCGAGGCGGGTGGCGGAGCTGCTCGCCCGCCTGGAGCTCGACGGGCTCGCCGGCCGCATGCCGCACGAGCTCTCCGGCGGGCAGCGCCAACGGGTGGCGCTGGCCCGGGCGCTGGCGCCCGAACCGGCCGTCGTCCTGCTCGACGAGCCCTTCGCCAACCTCGACGCGGGGCTGCGGGCCGCGGTGCGCGCCGACGTCGTCGCCACGCTGCGCGCCGCGGGCACCGCGGCCATCCTCATCACCCACGACCAGGACGAGGCGTTCTCCGTCTCCGACCGCGTCGCCGTCCTGCACGAGGGCCGGATCGTGCAGGACGACGAGCCCGAGATCCTCTACTCCGCACCGGCGACGGAGTGGCTGGCCCGGTTCGTCGGCGCCGCGACCCTGCTGCGGGGCGAGAGCGACGGCGCCGTCGTCGACACCCCCCTCGGACCGGTCCGGCACCGTCCCGGACGGCCGGGCGTCGTGACGGCGGTGGTCCGGCCGGAGCAGGTCAGGCTCGGGGAACCCGGCGTGTCCGCGCTGGTGGTGGCAGTCGAGTTCCACGGCCACGCCCGGCTGGTGCGGCTCGCCGTGGCCGACGGGACCACCGCGACGGCCCGTGTCCCCGCCGACGCCGGCGCGCCCCGCCCGGGCGAGGCGACGACCGTCTCGGTGACCGGCACCGTGCACGTGCTGCGCACGGGCGCGGGTTCCTCGGACCGGACGACGGTGGGGCACGGATAGGGTCGCGTGCATGAGTGAGTCCGGCGGAACCCCGCCACCCCGGGTACTGCTGGTCTGGGACGCACCGAACATGGACATGAGCCTCGGCTCCCTGCTCGGCGCGCGCCCCACGTCGACGTTCCGGCCACGGTTCGACGCCGTCGGCCGCTGGCTGCTCGACCTCGCCGGCCCGGAGGCGACCGCCGAGGCCACCGTGTTCACCAACGTCGTCCCCGGCAGCACCGAGGTCGTGCGGCCGTGGGTCGAGGCGCTGCGCAACGTCGGTTTCGCCGTCTTCGCCAAGCCGAAGACCACCGAGGACTCCGACGTCGACGAGGACATGCTGCGGCACATCCAGCTGCGTGCCGACGAGGGCGTGCTGCGGCACGTCGTCGTCGCCTCGGGCGACGGGCGGGCCTTCCGCGAGCCGCTGGAGGAGCTGGTCGCCAAGGGCGCCGGCGTCACCGTCATCGGCTTCCGCGAGTACGCGACCTTCGCGCTCAACTCGGAGGTCCTCGAGTTCGTCGACCTCGAGGACATCGACGGCGTCTTCCGCGAGCCGTTGCCGCGCATGACCCTCGACACGCTGCCCGACGGCGGCGCGTGGCTCCCGCCGTTCCGCTCGCTGCGGTCGTTGCTCGACCCCCGGCGGTGACGGCGGCCCGGCTCACCGCGCCCGTCGCGCTGACCTGTGGCGCGGGCTGTCCCGTCGTGCGTGACGCGGTCGTCGACGTGCGCGCCGACGGCCGGATCGGCTGGGTCGGCCCGCGCGCGCAGGCGCCGGCGTCCACCGCGCCGGTCCGTGCACTCCCCGGGCTGCTGATCCCCGGTCTGGTCAACACCCACTGCCACACGCCGATGACGGTGCTGCGGGGGATGGGCGGGGACCTGCCGCTCATGCAGTGGCTGACCGGGGTGATGTGGCCGGCGGAGGCCCGCCTGACCGGCGACGACGTCCGCGCGGGCATGACGTCGGGCTGCATCGAGCTGCTGCGGACCGGGTGCACGACCAGCACCGAGATGTACTTCTTCACGGACGCCGTGATCGAGGCGGTCCTCGCCGTCGGAACGCGGGCCGTCGTCACGCCGGGGATCATCGACGCGCCCGGCTGGGACCGCCTGGGAACGTGGGAACAGATGCGCGACGACGTCTCCGCGCGCATCGACGCCGACGGCCTGCGTCATGGCCCGGGCGAGCGGATCGAGCTGGGCTACGGCCCGCATGCCGCCTACACGCTGCCCGCCCCCGCGCTCGCCTCCGTCGCGGAGCACGCCGCGCACCGCGGCGCGCTGGTCCACATCCACGTCGCCGAGTCGGCGCAGGAGGACGCGCAGATCCGCGCCGAGCACGGGTCGGTCCCGGCGCTGCTCGACGCGTCCGGCCTGCTCGGGGGCCGGCTGCTCGCGGCGCACGGCGTCCACCTCTCCGACGACGACGTCACCCTGCTCGCCCGGCGCGGCGCCGCGGTCGCGCACTGCCCGGGTTCCAACGGCAAGCTCGCCGCGGGGATCGCGCGGGTGTCGGCGCTGCGGGCCGCGGGTGTGCGGGTCGGGCTGGGCACCGACGGCCCGGCATCGGGTGACGATCTCGACCTCTGGCACCAGGCCCGGCTCGCCGGCCTGCTGGCCCGGCTCGGCACCGACGACGCGGCGGCCCTCACCGCCGCCGACCTGCTCCTCCTCGCCACCCGCGACGGAGCCGAGGCACTGGGGCGCGACGACATCGGCGCGCTCGAAACCGGTCGCTGGGCCGATCTCGTGCACATCGACCTCGACGATCCCGCCTTCCTCGATCCCGACGACGACGCGCAGCTGCTGTCGAACCTGGTGTGGGCGGGCGGCGCGCGGGCCGTGCGCGACGTCTGGGTCGCGGGCGAGCAGGTGCTCGACGCGGGCCTGCCCACCCGGGTCGACGCGCCCGCGGCGTTCGCGGCGACACGGGCCGTCGCGAGGCGGCTGCACGCGCAGGCCTGACTCCCACGCTCCGGTGGTTCCAGTGCATGGGAGCGTGGCCCGGCGCGGTGTCCGGGAAGCGCGGTCGACACGCCGTTCGCGCGGCGCGGTCCGGGGAGCGCGGCCCAGGTAGCGCGGTGTCCCGGGTAGCGCGCGAAGGCCGGGGCCGTGACGACCGGGTCTCCCCTCCGGTCGTCACGGGCACCCGGCCCGCGTCGTGCAGGTGACCCGCTCCCCAGCAGATCACCGATCCCCTCCGGCCCGTCGTCCCGGCCCTGCCCGGTTCGACCGGACGGAGGGGCACAGCTCGGCTACCAGCCCATTGCCGCTCCGGACCGCATCGCCGCCTCGTAGCGGCTGTGCCGGCCACCCTCGCGGCGGGCCTCGCGGCGCGACTCGCGCGCGCCGGCCTCGGGCAGCCCGTGCCGACCGGTCCGCAGCGCCGCCTGCGCGGCGGCGGCCGTGTAGGCCTGCGCGGGGACCGGCGCCGTGAGCGGATCGCGGCGGAACTCGGTCAGCGGGTCGCTCTCGCGCGAGGTGCGTGCGCGGCGCCGCGGCTGCTCGGCCGCAGGCTCGTGCTGCCGGCTACGCCATCCGCCGACCGTCAGCGAATGGAAGATCGGCGTCTCCGCCGCGATCTCGGTCCGGCTGGCGTGCCGCCCCGGGAAGGGACCGCTGTCCTCGACCCCGAGCATCACGCGGCGTCGTGCGACGACCGCCCCGACACCCCTCATCTGATCCGTCACGCCCACCTCCGTGTCCGTTCCCCTGCGATGCGCGCCACAGGTCCGGTCCCTCCGAGCAGACGCGAGAGGTGGGGCCGTTCGGCGCACTCTGACACCCACAACGGGGTCACACGCCCGGGGAAACGGCCTCGGAGCCGTCGTTACAGCGATTCCGGCCGTTTTCGCTCGTTCGAGTGGCGCGTCGAAACGATCACGCTCTGTCGAGTACCCGAGTGTGTCGGAGGGCGACCGTCGACGACGCACGTGTCATCCTCGCGGCCCGCAACACGCGCTCACGGATCCTTGACAACGACCGTCGTTGCCGATCCGAGACCTTCCCGTCGCCAGGTACTGATCCACGCCACCGGCGTCGAGCAGGCCCTCACCTGCGCCGGGACCGGCTCGGCCGGACAGTGCGGATCGACCGTGGGCGTCGGCCCGGTGCCCTCGATTGCGCACGTCAGGTCAGAGATCGACCCCTCGCCCCGGCGTGTCGCCGCCCGAAGGTCGGCTCCACGCGACGTACGGTGCGACCCGCACGAGCCCTCGCGGCGGTGCCGCTGCAGTCGCCCTGCGATTCGTCCGTTCTCACCTAGCGTTACGTGTGGCTCCTCGTTCGGAGCATCGTGATCTCGAACAGAGGTCAACTACACGGGTGTAATTCGGCTCTACGTCCCAACCGGGTCGCCTGCGCTGCTCCGGTGCGGGGGTGCTGCTGCCCGTCCGGCCCAGTGCGCACGGTTGACCCGGGCTCCGGCGGGGTACCGGTCCCGATGCCCCGCACCGCCGCCCCCGGCCCGGCTCTCGCCCGGCCACCGCAGGACCCCGACGTCCACGTCCGACGGAGTGCCGCAGCCGCAGACCCGGCCCGCCCGCCCCGAGCCGGCGACCCCCGCGCCACCACCGACACCCGCGCCACCTCCGACACCGGCCTCCACGGACCTCCCGGGCACCCCGCCCTCCGCACCCGACGGAGTGCCGCGACCGCAGACCCGGCCCGGACGTCGCGCGCTGGCGATACCGTCGCGACATGAGCGAGGAGACGGCGCGAACCGGACCAGACGGGGTCCCGGCCGCGCAGAGCCGGGCACGGTCGGACGCCACGCCCGAGCCGTCCGACGCGCCGACAGCCGGTGCACCCGGAACCGGCGCAGCGGACACCGGCGCGAGGGACAACGCCGGAACGGGTGCCGGTGCGGCCGGTCGCGGGACACCCGAGATCGACGCCACCACTGCGGACGCCCCGGAACTCGACGCCACCGAACTCGACGCCACCGAGATCGCCGCCACCGATGCGGCGCCGCCCGCGCCGAACCGGCGCTCCGGTGTCCGCGGCAGCGACCTGATCCCCACACCGCTGCGCGTGACGTCCGAGGTCTGCGCCCGCGTGCTGATCATCGCGGCGGCCTTCGGGCTCCTCGTCTTCGTCATCATCGAGCTGCGCGTGGTCGTCGTGCCCGTCGCGATCGCCGTGCTGCTCTCGGCGCTGCTCGCCCCGGTCGTGCACTGGCTGGTCGCGCGCCGGGTCCCTCGCGGACCCGCGACGTTCCTCGTCCTCATCGGCGGCATCGCGTTACTGGGCGGGCTGCTGTCGTTCGTCATCAACACCTTCATCGCGGGCTTCCCCGCACTGCAGGCCCAGCTGACGGCGAGCTTCCAGTCGGTCCAGCAACTACTGGCCGGGCCACCGCTGCGCATCCCGACGTCGCAGCTCGACAACCTGCCCGCCCAGATCGAGCAGGCGATCCGCGACAACAGGGACGTCCTCACCTCCGGCGCGCTGACGACGGCCGCGACCGTCACCGAGATCGCCGCAGGCCTCGCGTTGACCCTCTTCTCGCTGATCTTCTTCCTCTACGACGGACCGCGGATCTGGCGATTCCTGCTGCGGGCGGCCCCCCGGGCCCGTCGGGAACGGGTCGACGTCGCGGGCAGGCGCGCGTTCGCCTCGCTCGTCGGCTACACCCGGGCGACGGTGCTCGTGGCGATCGTCGACGCCGTCGGCATCGGCATCGGGCTGTGGGCGGTGGGCGTGCCGCTGGTCGTCCCGCTCGCGGCGCTGGTGTTCCTGGGCGCGTTCATCCCGACGGTGGGCGCCGTCGTCACCGGCGCGGTCGCGGTGCTGATCGCGCTGGTGGCCAACGGGCTCATCCCCGCGTTGATCATCCTGGGCGTCGTCGTCGCGGTGCAGCAGCTCGAGGGACACGTCCTGCAACCCCTGCTGCTCGGTCGAGCCGTGTCGCTGCATCCGCTCGCGGTGGTCCTGTCGGTGGCGGCCGGCGTCGTCATCAGCGGGATCGCCGGGGCGCTGCTCGCGGTGCCGCTCCTCGCGGTCATCACGGCCGCGGTGCGCTCGCTCACCGCGCCGACGGAGCCGTCACCGCTGCTGGTCAACGCCGTCGATCCGCGCCACGGCCATCCCGTCGTCACCTTCGGGACCGCGGCCCGCGAGCCGGGCTTCTGGTCGCGGCTGGCCGGCCGGATCGCCAAGCTCGCCTCGAGATCGTCCTGATTCATACGTCCGTCTAATACGTCTGTCCAGGACGGACGTCCACCCGAGGTGCGACGCGTTGCCGGACGCCCCGCGCAGGGTTAGCGTGCGCTCGTGCCGGAGATCGTGGAGCTGTCGGCGGTGGTGGGCGAGCTCGTCCGCGACGGTGCCACGGTGGCGCTGGAGGGCACGGGCGATCTCGCCCCCTACGCGGCGGCGCACGAGATCGTGCGGTACCGACGTCGTGACCTTAGGGTCGTCCGCAGCACCGCGGACGCACTGGCCGACCGGCTCGTCGGCGCGGGCTGCGTCGGCTCGCTGGTGTTCGCGCGCGCGGACGGGCCGGGCGACCGCCCGCCGCCCCGGTTCCGCGACGCGCTGTCGCGGCAGTGGCCGCGCCCGCTGTGCCTGGAAGAGCACTCCACCCCGGCACTCGCCGCCCGCTACGGCGCGGCGGCGAGCGGGCTCCCGTTCGGCGTCCTGCGGGACACCGGCTCCGATCTCGCCCACCACACCGACACGATGTCGACGGTCCGCTGTCCCTTCACCGGGGTGATCGTCGCGGCGGTCGCCGCGCTCGCGCCCGACGTCACGATCGTCCACGCGCGACAGGCGGATCGCGCCGGGAACGTGCAGCTCGCCGTCCCCATCGGGCTGCGCCGGGAGGCCGTGTTCGCGGCCCGTAGCGCACTGGTCACCGTCGACGAGATCGTCGACGCCCTCGACCCGGCACCGGGCGCCGTCGTCGTGCCCGGCGCGTTCCTGACCGCGATCGCCGTCGTCCCGCCGCAGGACGACGAGCCGCGCGACGCCGGCTGGGCCGAGCTCGCTGCCGACCGCGACCGTTTCACGGCGTGGCTCGACGGACTCGGAGAGCCCCGATGACCGCGCCGGACGTCGAGATCGCGCCCTGCACCGCCGAGGAGCTCATGGCCGTCGTCGCCGCCCGGGCGGTCCGCGACGGGCAGGTCGTGCTCGTCGAGGGCGACGGGCCGGGGGCGGTGGCCGCCCAGCTGGCCCGGCGCACGCACGCCCCGCGGACGACGGTCCTCGACCGGTCCGGCGCGGTCGACGTCCGGCTCGACGACGGCGCGCTCACCGAGCGGTCGGTGCTGGACGCAGCCCTCACCGTCGTCGCCCCGGCGGAGATCGACGGCTGGGTGCAGGCCGGTCGCGTCGACGTCGGCTTCGTGACGGCCGTGCAGATCGACCGCCACGCCAACCTCAACGCGACCGTCCTCGGTGAGTACGACGAGCCGACCGAACGGCTGCCCGGCGGCGGCGCGACCGCGGAGGCGGCGGCGTGGTGCGGCGAGGTCGTCGTCCTGCTCCCGCACCGGCTGCGCTCGTTCGTCGAGCAGGTCGACTTCGTCACCGCCGTCGGCCACGGCACCGGACCGCACGACCGGGCGCTCCTGGGCCTGCGCGGGCGCGGCCCCGTCCGGGTCGTCACCGACCTCGGTGTCCTCGAGCCGGATCCCGAGACCGTCGAGCTGGTCCTGACCGCACTGCATCCCGGCGTCGACGTCGAGCAGGTACGCGCGGAGACGGGCTGGGACCTGCAGGTCGCGCCCGAGGTCGTGACGACGCCCGCGCCCACCGCCGAGGAGCTGGCCGTCGTGCGGTCGCTGCGCCCGCCCGCCCCGGGGACGGCCGGCGACGGCGTGGCAGGCTCCGCGGTATGAGCGTCACCCTGCACCACGTGATCGACGGCCCCACCGAGATCGACGCGGCCGACGCACCCGTGCTGGTGCTGATCGGGTCGTTGGGCAGCACGCTCGACATGTGGCGCCCCAACATCCCCGAGCTCGCGCGCCGGATGCGGGTGGTCCGGCTCGACCCCCGCGGCCACGGCGGTTCGCCCGCACCCGCGGGCGACTACTCGATGGCCGACCTCGCCGACGACGTCGTGACGACCCTCGACACGCTCGGCGTCGACCGGTTCCACTACTGCGGGCTCTCGCTGGGCGGGATGATCGGGCAGTACGTGGCCGCCGAACATCCCGAGCGCGTCCGGACGCTGACGCTGTGCTGCACGTCGTCGTGGTACCCCGACAGCACGCCGTGGATCGAGCGCCGCGCCGCGGTCCTGGCCGAGGGCACGGCGTCGATCGCGGACGCCGTCGTCGCGCGCTGGTACACCCCGGACTGGGCCGCGGCCCATCCGGACGTGGTGGCGGAGTCCGTCGGCTGGATCGCGAGCACCTCCGACGTCGGGTACGCCGGGTGCTGCGCCGCCATCGGTGCGCTGGACAACCGGGAACGGCTGCGCACCATCGTCGCTCCGACGCTCGTGGTCGGCGGCGCGGACGACCTCGCCACGCCCGTCGACCCGCACGCGACGACGATCGCCGCGGCGATCCCGGGTGCCCGGCTCGAGGTACTGCCGGCGGCGGCCCATCTCGCGACCGTTGAACGCGCAGCAGCGGCCACCCGGCTGATCCTCACCCACGCGGGGGTGTGACGACGCCCATTCAGGCGTACGCCGAGAACGTCAGTCAACGCGCTGTAGGCTCCGATCAGCGACGTTCACCACGGTCGAGTCGTAGATAACGATTGGATCACATACTCTGGACGGACTGTGTGATTCCGGGATCAGCGCCGAGCCGGGATCGACCCGAAGCACCGTCCGACCGACCGTGATACCCGGAGTCCTCGTGCTCAACGAACGCGAACGCGGCGTCCTGGCCGACATCGAGCGCAACCTCGTCGGCAGCGATCCCCATCTCGCCCGCCTGTTCCAGAAGCTGGCCTATGTCCGTCCGCGTGCCCGCGGCGGCGCCGCGCAGACCGGTATCCGCAGGCGCAGCATGCGCGATGCGGGAGTCGCGCCGTGTCTGATGCTCGTCAGCGGGCTGTTGCTGATCGTCCTCGGCGGGATCAGCGCGGCCGTCCCGGTCGTCGGCACGGGGATCGTGATGGCACTGCTCGCGTTCGTCCTCGCCGCGGTCGGCACTCCGTCGCCGCGCCCGGGCCCCGCCACCTGAGGCTCTCTCCGCGTCCTCCCACCCCCCGTACCCGGCGTCGCTCCCCGGACCGGAACGTGGGCGCTGTCGTGCGCCCATGTTCCCGGCCCTGACCGGGATCGCGGATCAGCCGTGCGCGAGGTCGGTGAAGCGGCTGTAGTGCAGCTGGTGCGCGACGGTGATCGTGCTGGTCGGGCCGTTACGGTGCTTGGCCAGGATCAGGTCGGCCTCGCCCGCACGCGGATCGTCGCGCTCGAACGCATCGGGCCGGTGCAGCAGGATCACCATGTCCGCGTCCTGCTCGATCGAGCCCGACTCACGCAGGTCCGACAACATCGGACGCTTGTCGTTGCGCTGCTCCGGCCCACGGTTGAGCTGGCTCATCGCCACCACCGGCACCTCGAGCTCCTTGGCCAGCAACTTGATCTGCCGGGAGAACTCCGAAACCTCCTGCTGCCGTGACTCCACCTTGCGCCCGGACGTCATCAGCTGCAGATAGTCCAGGATGATCAGCTTGAGGTCGTTGCGCTGCTTGAGCCGGCGCGCCTTGGCCCGGATCTCCATCAACGTCAGGTTCGGCGAGTCGTCGATGAACAACGGCGCCTCGGAAATCTCCGACATACGCCGCGCCATCCGGGTCCAGTCCTCATCGCTCATCCGACCCGCCCGCATGTCGGCCAGCCGGATCCGCGCCTCGGCCGACAACAGCCGCATCACGATCTCGGACTTGCTCATCTCCAACGAGAACACCGCGCTGGTCATCCCGTGGCGCACCGAGCACGACCTGGCGAAATCCAGTCCCAGCGTCGATTTCCCGAGCCCAGGCCGCGCGGCCACGACCACCATCTGCCCCGGGTGCAACCCGTTGGTCACCGCGTCCAGGTCGGCGAAGCCCGTCGGCACCCCCAGCGCCACCCCACCACGCGAGGCGATGGCGTCGATCTCGTCCATCGTCGGCTGCAGCAGCTCCTCGAGCGGGGTGTAGTCCTCGCTCGTGGTCCGCTCGGTCACCTCATAGATCGCCGCCTGCGCCCGGTCGACCACCTCGTCGACGTCACTGCCGTCGGCACCGTGGTAGCCCAGCTGCACGATCCGGGTACCGGCTTCGACGAGCCGCCGCAGGATCGCCTTCTCCGCGACGATCTCGGCGTAGTAGGCCGCGTTGGCCGCCGTCGGCACCGTCGCGATCAGCGTGTGCAGATACGGCGCACCACCGAGACGGATCAGCTCACCACGGCGCTGCAACTCCGCCGACACCGTGACCGCATCCGCCGGCTCACCCCGGCCGTAGAGATCGAGGATGCAGTCGTAGACGGTCTGGTGCGCCGGCCGGTAGAAGTCGTCCGGGCGCAGGATCTCCACGACGTCGGCGATCGCGTCCTTGCTCAGCAACATCCCACCGAGCACCGACTGCTCGGCGGTGAGGTCCTGCGGCGGCTGACGATCGAACGGTGACGGCGAGTCGCCGCCCGGAGCGCCCTCGTCGGTGCGGACGGCACGCGGCCGCCCGACCGGCCGATCGTCCGACAGCGCCATACGCAGCGTCACCCCCGACTCGAAAGCCTATCGAACTAAAGTTCGATCCACACCCCGGACCGGCTCGCCTCGCGACGGCGTGTCGGTGAACGGTCGGCGGCACGGACGACGCCTTCCACCCCGGCGCGCGAAGAGTACGGACGCACCGGAGGCCGATCAATTCGATGTGTGCGCGCCCCTGGGGACGGCCTGGGGACGGATCTGCTCCGCCCCAGGAGCCGCTCGGGACCGCACTGTGGACAACATGTGGGCAGATCCCGAATTATCAGCGAAATCGCAGGTCATCCCTGTGGGTGACCCTGTGGACAAAACTGTTGGCGTGTCGCGATCTGGCCTGCTCTTCGGCGTGTCGCGCCGACCGCGGAAACAGTCACCCGGCGCGCTCGGGCTGTCGCTCGGCGACGCCCGTACCTCTGGACCGCAACCTTACGGCCACCGCTCGTCGGCGACGAGTGGAGCGTCACCGAGAGTCGCCCGCAGCCCGCGCACACGACAAGGGCGGGGTCGCGATCCCGAAGAACCGCAACCCCGCCCTTGTGACGGAGTGTGACCACGAACCGGGCGTTCGGACGCCCGCTGTGATCAGCTGGCGACGACCTCGATGTCGAGCGTCGAGGTGACGTCAGGGTGCAGCCGGACCGCGACCGGGTGCTTTCCCACGGTCTTGATCTGGGCCGGCAGCTCGACGACGCGCCGGTCGAGCGTCGGGCCACCCGCGCTGCGGATGGCGGCGACGACATCCGCCGCGGTGACCGAGCCGAACAGCCGGCCCGAGTCACCCGCGGCCTTGGCCGTGACGGTGACCGCCAAGCCCTCGAGCTGACCGGCGACCTCCTTGGCGTGGCCGAGGTCGCGAATCTCGCGGGCCTTCTGGGCGCGGCGGATCGCGGCGACCTGCTTCTCGGCACCACGGGTGGCGACGACCGCCAGCTTGCGCGGCAGCAGCAGGTTGCGGCCGTAGCCGTCCTTGACCTCGACGATGTCGCCGGGGGCGCCGAGGTTGGGGACGTCGGCGGTGAGGATGAGCTTCACGGTGACGTCCTTCCTCAGCGCGCCGTCGAGGTGTACGGCAGGAGCGCCACCTCGCGGGAGTTCTTGACGGCCACGGCCACGTCGCGCTGGTGCTGACGGCAGTTGCCGGTCACCCGGCGCGCGCGGATCTTGCCGCGGTCGGAGATGAACTTGCGCAGCAGACCGGTGTCCTTGTAGTCGATCTCCTGCGCCTTGTCCTTGCAGAACGCGCAGACCTTCTTCTTCGGCTTGCGCAGAACGGGCTTCGCCATTCCTTGTGCTCCTGGTTGTGCTGGTGTCCCTCACGCCTGGACGGCGCGCCGGGGAGTGGTCTCGATCAGAAGGGGGGCTCGTCGTCCATGGCCGGGCCGCTGCCGGCGGGCGGGGCCGAACCCCAGGGGTCGTCGGCGTAGCCGCCGCCACCGCCGCCGCCACCGCCGCCGCCGCCGGAGGCACGGCCGCCGCCGCCACCGCCGCCGAACCCGCCGCTGCCGTCACCACGGCTGACCTTGGCGACCTTCGCCGTGGCGTAGCGCAGCGAAGGACCGACCTCGTCGACCTCGAGCTCGACGACGGTGCGCTTCTCGCCCTCACGGGTCTCGAACGAGCGCTGCTTGAGGCGGCCCTGCACCATGACCCGCATGCCGCGGGTGAGGGTCTCGGCAACGTTCTCCGCCGCCTGCCGCCAGACGTTGCAGCGCAGGAAGAGCGCCTCGCCGTCCTTCCACTCGCCCGACTGACGGTCGAACGTGCGGGGGGTGGATGCCACCGTGAAGTTGGCGACCGCGGCACCCGACGGGGTGAACCGCAGCTCGGGGTCCGCGGTCAGGTTGCCGACCACGGTGATGACGGTCTCGCCGGCCAAGACGGCCTCCTCAGCTCGCGGCTGCCGCGGGGGTGCGCTGCTTGCGCGGCTCCCGGCGGAGCACCTTGGTGCGCAGCACGGACTCGTTCAGACCCAGCTGGCGGTCGAGCTCGGCGACGGTGGCCGGCTCGGCCGTGACCTCGAGGATCGCGTAGATCGCCTCGGCGTTCTTCGCGATCTCGTACGCCAGGCGGCGCTTGCCCCAGACCTCGACCTTCTCCACCGAGCCGCCGTCGGTGCGGACGACGTTGAGGAAGGTCTCCAGGGACGGCTGCACGGTGCGCTCGTCGAGACTCGGGTCGAGAATGACCATGACCTCGTAATGACGCATGAGAACCACTCACCTCCTATGGACTCGTAAGCGGCCGCGGTGCATCCGCGGCAGGAGGTTCTCACCATCCCCCGACAGAAATCGGGCCCCCGCCTCGGCGAGGGACCGTCGTGCGGCGTCCGGGAGGACACCGGTCGGGGTGATCCAACGAGGCTACCAGCGCCGATCCGGCGGCCGACGGCGCCCCCGGACGCGTCCCGCCCGCCCCCGCGCCCGCCCTGTGGACGGTGCCGGGTCGGTGTCGGCACCCGCGTCTAGGCTGACGCCATGCTCATCGGGGCCCACGTCCGTGACGACGACCCCGTCGGCGCCGCGGCCGAGCGCGGGGCCGACGTCGTCCAGATCTTCCTGTCCGATCCGCAGGGGTGGAAGAAGCCGCCGGCGCACCCCCAGGCCGAGCAGCTCCGCTCGGGCGACCTCACGGTCGTGGTGCACTCGCCGTACGTCGTCAACGTCGCCTCGCCGAACAACCGGATCCGCATCCCCTCGCGCAAGCTCGTCGTGCAGCACGCGGCCGAGGCCGCGAACGTCGGCGCGATCGGGCTGGTCGTGCACGGCGGGCACGTCACGCAGAAGGACGACCCGGCGGTCGGCTTCGAGAACTGGCGCAAGTTCGTCGAGCGCCAGCAGGACGAGGGCGGCTTCGCGGTCCCGGTGTTCATCGAGAACACCGCGGGCGGGGACAACGCGATGGCCCGCAGCTTCGACGCGCTGGCCCGGCTCTGGGACGCGGTCGGTGAGTTCGGCGTCGGGTTCTGTCTCGACACGTGCCACGCGTTCGCGGCGGGGGAGGACCTGGTCGACGTCGTCGACCGGGCGAAGGCGATCACCGGCCGGATCGACCTGGTGCACCTCAACAACTCCCGCGACGAGTTCGGCTCGGCGCGCGACCGGCACGCCAACATCGACTCCGGCACGATCGACGCCGGCCAGCTCGCGGCGGTGGCCGCGGCGGCGGGGGCCCCGATCGTCGTCGAGACCCCGGCGGAGGGCCAGGCGGCCGACATCACGTTCCTGCGCGAGCGGCTGGGGCGGTGACCGGGACGGCCGTCGGGCCCACCCGCATCGCCGGGTCCGAGGCCGCCGCGCCGCCGCGCAGGCGCTCGGCGCTGCTGCTGGCCGTCCTCGTCGTGCTCACCGCCGCCACCCTCGTCCTCGGCTACGCCAACAAGGCCCGCTGCACGGGTCCGGAGTTCGACGCGCAGGGTCGCAGCGCGCCGGACTACGAGAACCGCAAGGACCGCGACGTCTGCTACTCCGACATCCAGCACCTGTGGCTGGGTCGCGACATCAACGAGCACGTCTTCCCCTACGTCGACGGCGGGATCGACGCGAACGGGATGCTCACCGGCGGGACCGTGGAGTACCCGGTGCTCACCGGCATGATCATGTGGCTGGCAGCGCTCGGCGCGCACACCGACGCGGGCTTCCTGCTCGCGTCGGCCCTGATCATGGCCCCTTTCGGGCTCGCGACGGGCTGGCTGCTCGGCCGGCTCTCCCGCTGGCGGGCGCTGCTGTGGGCGCTCGGCCCACCCCTCGTCCTCTACGCCTTCCACAACTGGGACCTGCCCGTCGTGGCCTGCGCGGTCGGCGCGGTGTGGGTGGTGCACGGGCTGCGCGGGAGCCGCTCGCTCGTCTGGCGCGGCAACGTCGCCGCGCTGCTGCTCGGGCTCGGGTTCGCGCTCAAGCTCTATCCGGGCGCGTTCGTGCTGCCGCTCGCGCTCTACGTCCTCACCCGCGGCGAGGACCGCGTCCCCGGCAGCCGCCTCGACTGGTGGGGGGCGGTCCGGGTCGCCGGCACGGCGGTGCTGACGGCGGTCGTCGTCAACCTGCCGTTCGCGATCGCGGGGTTCCCCGGCTGGAAGGCGTCGTTCACCTTCCAGGAGCTGCGCAAGGTCGACTTCACGACGAACTCGTTCTGGTTCTGGGGCTTCCGGCCCGACTCCGACCCGTCCAACATCGGCTTCCAGGACCTCGTGTCGTGGCTGTCGCCGGTGCTCGTCCTCGCGTCGTTCCTCGTGGCGGCGGCCCTCGGGCTGTGGCGGATGCGGCGCGTCGGCTCGTACCCGTGGGTCGCGGTGAGCGCCGCGATGCTGTGCGGGTTCCTGCTGCTGCACAAGGTGCACTCGCCCCAGTACACCCTCTGGCTGCTGCCGTTCTTCGTGCTGCTGCGGGTGCCGTGGGGTGTGGTGGCGGGGTACCTCGCCGCCGACGCGGTGATGGGGATCGGCATCTTCCGCTGGCTCTACGACGTCCGGGCGGGCGCGAATCTGGAGATCACCCAGGGGCTCGCGGCGCAGGCCGTGGCGGTCGGGGTGTGGGGCCGGGCGGCGCTGCTCGTCGCATTGTTCGTCCTGTTCCTGCGGGTGCCGCCGACCTTCGAGCTGCGCCCGGAGGACCGGGAGGGGCCGGTCCCCGAGGGCCCACCGACGGTCGCCGCGGCCCCCGCCGCCTGACCGGACCCGCTCAGCGCCAGGCGAACACCGGCTGCTCGAGATGGGCGACACGCGTCGACCTGCCCTGCAGCGCGACCTCGCGGAACTGGTGCAGCACGGCGGCCGTCGGCGCGTGCACGAACCGGCCGAGCAACGGCAGCTGGATCACCGGGGCGTCGGACTCCGGGATCGTCAGGAACCGGGGCTCGACGTCGATCATGCGCAGCGGCACCCGATGGATCGAGCCGACCTCTGCCGGGTTGGGAGTCAGGTCCGGCGCCGCGCCACCCCACACGACGACGGGGGTGATCAGGTAGCCCGACCGCGTCGGGTAGTCGTCGAGCACGCCGAGCACGGCGTCGTCGTCCACGTACAGCCCGACCTCCTCGGCCAGCTCGCGGCGAGCGGCGACGGCCTCGGTCTCGTCCGCATCGAGGCGGCCGCCTGGCAGCGCCCACTGCCCGGCGTGGCGGCGCAGGGTCGGGGCGCGGCGGGTGAGCAGGAAGGCGAGCCCGTCGAGGACGGGGTCGGCTCCGGCGTCCGGGTCGTCGGCCGTGACCAGCGTGATCGCGACGGCCGCCCGCTTGAGGCCGGGGCCGTCGGTGCGCACGGGGTCGAACGCGGCCAGCCGTGCGGCGACCGCCTCCCTGCTGCTGCTCACGCGACGCCCCTCCGATCGACGGCCCGCAGCCGACACTGCCGCACCGGCCACCGAGCGGCCTACGCTCTGCGGGTGTGACGCCTGCCGCACCCGAGGGCTACTCCGGCACGCCGCTCCCGCGGAAACTGGGCATCCGGGACGGGTCGCGGACGTTGCTCGTCGGTGCGCCCGCCGGCTTCGAGCTCGGCGTACCGCACCATCGGCGCGCGTCCGGCGGCGGCTACGACGTGCAGCTCGTCTTCTGCCCGGACGTCGCGACGCTGCGGCGGCGCTGGGACCGCGCGACCGTGCTCAGCACCGAGCGGGGTGCGGTGTGGATCGCCTGGCCGAAGAAGGCCTCGGGTGTCGCGACGGACCTCGACGAGAACGGAGTGCGCGCGCACGCACTCCCGCTGGGCTGGGTCGACGTCAAGGTGTGCGCGGTCGACGCGACGTGGTCCGGCCTGAAGCTCGTGCGCCGACTCGCGCGCTGACCGGTGCCCGCACGGCCCCGCGCAGCGCGCCGACCGGGCCGGCGCCGGGCCAGTCCGGGTCGTCGGAGCCGTGCAGCCGGACGGCGTCGGTGTCCGGCCGCAGCACGCTGCGCACCACCAGCACGATCAGCACGACGACGAGCGCGTCGCGGATCAACACCGCTCCCAGGAACCAGTCGGGCGGCAGCCCCTTCTTCTCCGGGGTCAGGTAGTAGAACATCCGCGGCACCCAGACGGCCGCGTCGAACGCCATCCACGCCAGCAGCAGCCGCCAGCGCGGGAGGGCGAGCACCGCCAGCGGGACGAGCCACAGCGAGTACTGAGGGCTCCACACCTTGTTGACCAGCAGGAACGACGCGACGACGAGGAACGCCAGCGACGCGAGCCGTGGCGGCCGGGGCGCCTGCAGCGCGAGCACGACGACACCCACGCACGCCGCGACGAACAACCCCAGCGTGACGGTGTTGAGGATCGACGGCGTCTGCCCGGGGGCGAGGCTCCCGTCGAACCCGGGCCAGCCGGTGAAGTAGCTGATCGCGAAGTAGATCGAGTCGGGATCGGCGGGTCGGGACTGGTTCAGCCGGAAGAACTCCCACCAGCCGGGCGTCCAGAGCAGGGCGACCGGGAGGTTCACCGCCGCCCAGGCGACGAGCGCGGCGACGATCGTCCGGACCGCCGGTCTCAGCCCGCCGGCGTCCCGTCGCCGGATGCCGACGAGCAGCACCGGCAGCAGCAGCATCAGCGGGTAGAGCTTCGCGGCGCCACCGATCCCGATCAGGATCCCGGCGAGCACCGGTCTGCGGCGGGCGAGCGCCAGCATCCCGGCCGTCGCGCAGGCGGCGGCGAGCGCGTCGAAGTTGGTGAACAGGTGCACGAGCACCAGCGGCGACACGGCGACGAGCGTCGCGTCCCACGGGCGGGACGGCCGCAGCCGGCACACCGCCCACGCCACGACCAGCCATGCGAGCGCGAGCCAGGCCGCGGAGATGTCGAAGTACACGACGACCGGCAGCCCCACCGGGAGCGGCAACGTGTCGGCGAGGGCGAGCCAGCCGTCGGTGAGCCGGGCGTTGAACCACTGGAAGAAGCCCGTGACGACGGGGTACTCCATGTAGCGCAGCGTCTCCTGCGGCGTGCCCGCTCCCTCGACCCATGCGTCGCGGTAGGGCACCGAGCCCCGGTCGAGGCCCTCGAGCCCGTAGAGCGGGACGGTGTCGGAGTAGCACATGGCGACGTACTGACGGTCGTTGCGCCAGTCGAGCGCCAGCGACCCGTCCCCGGCGCGGTACTGCTGCAGGCAGGGCGACTTGCCGAGCCAGCTCAGCGCCATCACCACGACGGCGAACAGCAGAACGACGCGCAACGGCGTCCAGAAGCGGCTGCGCCCCACGATCGCGTGCCGCCCGAGCGGGCCGCCGACGAGCCTGCTCGCGGCGGCCGCCATCGGCTCGGTCCAGCTCGGGACGACGCGTGCCGGCACCGGCGCCTCCGCGCGGGCAGTGCGGGTGGCGTCGTCGGGTGCGGACGTCCGGGTCACGGGGCGGGCCGGGCGTCAGTCGCCGCCGTCACCACCGCCGCCGCCCCCACCGCCACGGCCGCCGCCACCACCCTGGCCGCCGTTGCCGTTGCCGTTGCCGTTGCCGTTCCCGTTGCCGCGGTTGCTGTTACCGTCGCCGTTGTCGTACCAGTCGCCGTTGTCGCCCGGCGAGTTGTCGGCGGTCGGCTGCGTGGTCGGCTGATCGGAGACCGGCGGTGTGCCGATCGGGACGAACTTGGAGAACTGCTCGACGGGCGTGCCCTTGAGCGCCGCGTTCATGTACTGCTGCCACATGGAGCCGGGCAGCATGCGGCCGTAGACCGGCCGGCCGGCCGAGTTCTTGATCGGCGAGTTGTCGTCGGTGCCGACCCAGACGGCCGTGACGAGCGACGGCGTGTAGCCGATGGTCCAGGCGTCGTTGTTCTGACCGGCGACCGAGCTCTGGACGGTACCGGTCTTGGCCGCGACCGGGCGGCCGCCCGACAGCGCGATCGACGACGACGACGCGACGTCGGTCATCGACTCGGTCACGTTGCGCGCCACCTGCTGGGGGAACGCGGTCGTGCCCTGGACGGTCCCGACGTCGAACAGGACCCGCCCGTCCGAGGCCGTGACCTTGCTGATCAGGTACGGGTCGTGGCGGACCCCGTCGTCGGCGAACGTCGCGTACGCGGCCGCCATGTCGATCGGGTGGACCTCCTTGTCGCCCAGGGCGATACCACCCGTGGGGGTCGGCAGGAGGTCGCTCGGGATGCCTGCCTGGTGCGCCGCGTCGGCGACCCGCTGCGGGCCGATCTCGACGGCCATCTGGTAGAAGACGGTGTTGATCGACTGCGTCATGGCCGTCTTCACCGAGCAGTTCGCGCAGCTCACGCCCTCGGAGTTGGACACCTTGGTGCCCGCGATCGTCATGGGCGACGAGCCGTTGTAGGTCGTCCCCAGCCCGATCGGGTCGGGCTGCTGCAGCGCCGCGGCGAGCACGAAGGGCTTGAACGACGACCCCGGCTGCTTGAGCACCTGCGCGTAGTCGAGCCCGACGCCGTTGTCACCGCCGTAGTAGGCGACGACGGCGCCCGTCTTCGGGTCGATCGACACCAGCGCCGAGCGCAGGTTCCCCGGCTGGCCCTTCATGACCTTCTGCGCGGCGTTGATCGCGTCCTGCTGGCGCTTCGGGTCGATCGTCGTCGTGATGGTCAGGCCCTCGGTGTTGATCTCGTCGTCGGAGATCCCGCGTGCTTCGAGCTCGGAGCGCACCAGGTTGTAGATGTGCCCGCGGCTGTCGCCCGGGATGCCGCCGCCGGTCGGGGTGGGCTGCTTCCAGGCGGGGAACTTCTCCTGGGCGCGGTCGGCCGGCGAGAGCCAGCCCTGGCTGACCATCCCGTCGAGGACGAAGTTCCATCGCTCGAGCGTCTTGTCCGGCGTCTTGGCCGGGTCCCAGCGCGACGGCGACTGGATCATGCCGGCGAGCATCGCGCCCTCCGACACCGTGAGGTCCTGGACGTCCTTGCCGAAGTAGGCCTGGCTCGCCGCCTGGACGCCGTACGCGCCACGGCCCCAGTAGATGACGTTGAGGTAGTTCTCCAGGATCTGGTCCTTGGACTGCTCCTTGGAGATCTTCGCCGCGAGGACGACCTCCCGGTACTTGCGCCACAGGGAGAACTGGTCCTGCCCCGTGGACACCTTGATGTACTGCTGGGTGATCGTCGAGCCACCACCGATACCGCCGGTGACCTGGCTCCATGCCGCCCGGAAGATGCCGGTGATGTCGAAGCCGGGGTTGCTGTAGAAGGAGCGGTCCTCCGCCGCGAGCACGGCCTGGCGGACCTGCAGCGGGACCTTGTCCAGCGTGACGTTGGTGCGGTTGACGTTGTCGGGCCGGACCGTCGCCAGCGGGCTGCCGTCGGCGTAGGTGAACGTCGCGACCTGGGTGATCTTCGCGTCGTCGGCCGTGGGCACCTGGAAGACGAGCCAGCCGATGACGAACGCCAGGATCGGGCCGAGGATGAACACGCCCGCCGCGACGTAGAGGATCCGGCGGATGCGCCGCCACCTCCGCTTGCGCGCGGCCTCGGGACTCAGCGGTTCGTCACCCTTGCCCCCGCCCCGGCCGCCACCGCCGGGGCCACCCGGGCCGCGGGGCGGGCCACCGGGACCACCCGGGCCGCTGCGCGCGGGCGGTCGCTGCGGCGTGACGACGGTGTGCGCCTCCTGCGAGGCGCCCCGCATCGTGTCGTCGTGGGTGAGCAGCGGCATCTCCGGCCGGGCCGGGGGCGCCCCCATGGGCCGACCGGGTGGCGGGGGCGCGCCCCGACCGACCGGCGGCTGCGGGCGCGGCGGCCGTGGCGGCGGGCCCACCGGCGGCCGGCCGGGACCCGGCCGGCGGGCGGGGTCGAATCGGGGATCAGGCTGGTCACTCACCGCTGACTCCGTGGTCAATGGTCCGGCCCCGTCCGTACGGGTCCCGCTCGGGGGCGGGCGGTCGTCGGGGACATCCCCGTCGCACGTCGCCCGGGGAGCTGGCGACGCACGGACCGGTCACTTCGACTCGTTCGCGCGAGCTCACCGCTCGCTGACGCTCGCTCATCGGGGGGCGCGCGCTCATTCCCCCGCCGACCGCCGCCGGGCCGGCGGGCCGCTGCGGCCCCCGGTACCCAGGACGTACGACTGGACGAGATGGTTCCAGCTGCAGGTTCGGCACACCTCGACGACGTACACCGAGAACTCGGCGTACAGAGTCTCGAGGCGCTCGAGCTCCTCGGGTTTACGGGCGGATCCCGCCGCGTGCTTGAGCTCCTCGCCGAAGATCCACGAGACCAGGGTCAGCCTCTCCTTGCGGCACACCGGGCAGGTGACATCGCTGGGCTGCCCGTGGAAACGGGCCGCGCGCAGCAGGTAGGGACTCGCGTCGCAGACCTCGGCGACCCCGGTCCGGCCGGAGTGCACGTCGGCGAGCAGGGCCCGACGCTGCAGCGCGAAGTCGACGACCTGCCGCTGCGTGAGCACCCGACCAGGGTACGCGCGGACTCCGACGACTCCCGACCACCCGCGCCGACGCCGGTCCGCGGCGCCGCCTCCCGGACCCGCGACCTCGTACGACGCCGGCCGGACCGGGCCCCGGGACCAGGTGATGCCGCTCTCCATCACGAGCGCAGATGTATCGGACCGATATAGTGGTGCGGGTCGCCACCCTTCGCCGGTGTGGTGCGCGCGTCGTGGTCGGGGGGTGGTCCGGTGCTCGAACTCGCGATCCTCGGGCTGCTCAACGAGGCGTCGATGCACGGCTACGAGCTGCGCAAGCAGATCGGTCTGCGCCTCGGCGGCTTCCGCGCCTTCTCCTACGGTTCGCTCTACCCGGCGCTGCGTCGGCTGACGCGGGCCGGGCTGATCGTCGAGGACAGCGACCAGCCGGCGGCCGAGACCGCCGCGGGCGCGTGGTCACGGCGGAGCCGGAAGGTCTACCGGATCACCGCCGAGGGTAAGGAGCGCTTCGCGGACCTCCTCGCGGACGCAGGCCCGCAGGCGTGGGACGACGAGACGTTCGGCGTGCACATGGCGTTCTTCTCGCGCACCCCGGCCGAGACCCGGATGCGCATCCTCGAGGGCCGCAGGCGCGCCGTCGAGGAGCGCCGGGAAGGCCTGCGCGCCGCACTCGGTCGTGCGGGCGAGCAGATCGACCGGTACACCCGCGACCTGCACCAGCTCGGGCTCGACAGCACCGAGCGGGAGGTCCGGTGGCTCAACGAGCTGATCAGCCGCGAGCAGGCGGAACAACAGGATCCTCCGGCGACGCAGCCGGATCCACGTGAGGAATGAAGGAGGAGCCGGCCATGAGCCAGGTGCGTGTCGCCGTCGTCGGCGTCGGCAACTGTGCGGCGTCGCTGGTACAGGGTGTCCAGTACTACGCGGACGCCGACCCGTCCACCCGGGTCCCGGGCCTGATGCACGTCGACTTCGGCGGCTATCACGTCCGTGACATCACCTTCGTCGCGGCGTTCGACGTCGACGCCAAGAAGGTGGGTCGCGATCTCTCCGAGGCGATCTTCGCCAGCGAGAACAACACGATCAAGATCGCGGACGTGCCCCCGCTCGACGTCCCCGTCCAGCGTGGCCACACCCTCGACGGGCTGGGCCGCTTCTACCGCGAGACGATCACCGAGGCCGACGAGGAGCCGGTCGACGTCGCCCAGGTGCTGCGCGACGTCGAGGCCGACGTCCTGGTCTCCTACCTGCCCGTGGGCAGCGAGGCGGCCGACCGTTTCTACGCGCAGTGCGCCATCGACGCCGGCGTCGCGTTCGTCAACGCGCTGCCCGTCTTCATCGCCTCGGACCCGGTGTGGGCGGAGAAGTTCCGCGCCGCCGGCGTCCCGATCGTCGGGGACGACATCAAGTCGCAGGTGGGCGCGACGATCACGCACCGCGTCCTCGCGAAGCTCTTCGAGGACCGCGGCGTCCAGCTCGACCGCACGATGCAGCTCAACGTCGGCGGCAACATGGACTTCCTCAACATGAAGGAGCTCGAGCGTCTGGAGTCCAAGAAGGTCTCCAAGACACAGTCCGTGACGTCGCAGGTCGACCGGGACATGGGCAAGGACAACGTGCACATCGGCCCGTCGGACTACGTCGCGTGGCTCGACGACCGCAAGTGGGCCTACGTGCGGCTCGAGGGCCGCGCGTTCGGCGACGTGCCGCTGAACCTGGAGTACAAGCTCGAGGTCTGGGACTCGCCCAACTCCGCCGGCATCATCATCGACGCCGTGCGGGCCGCGAAGATCGCCAAGGACCGCGGCATCGGGGGCCCGATCCTGTCCGCGTCGAGCTACTTCATGAAGTCCCCGCCGGAGCAGTACGGCGACGACATCGCCCGTGACGCGGTCGAGCAGTTCATCCGCGGCGAGCGCCAGGACTGACCCGCACCCCGCTCCACCCCGGGAGCCCCGTTCCGCAGCCGCGGAACGGGGCTCCCGTCGTTTCCGGACCGAAACGGTTGGACTTGCTTCCGGACTGCAATTGTTGTCACCCGTCCGAACCAATAACGGGGCTATAACTCAGCCTGATGTGACTGGTCACACACCGCTCCCCGGTTTACCACTGCGGAAAGCACCGAATTACACGGTCGCCATTCGACTGTTCGGGTTCCTTTCGGTGACAACGATCACCCGAATACGCGGTATTGAATGAGACATTGGTCATGACTACTTGTCGAAATCTGTTCGTAATTTGGCGAACGGCCGTGTGCGACCGACGCTCACCCGGAGCAGAGGGGCACGCGGTCATCGTCCGGACACACGGGCGGGACCCGGAACGGCCTGCAACCCCCAGCAGACCGCAGACCGGCCCGCCCCACGCTCCCCCCCGCCGTGGAGTGAGGGTCATGCGTGTCCGACGGTGCTACCCCCCGAAGGAACACCCGTGCCCACGCACACCGCCCGCTTCCTCACGATCCGGACGGCCGTCGTCGCGGTCACCGCCGCGGCCGCCGCGTTCGCCGTCGTTCCTGCGGGAACGACCCCCGCCGCCTCCGGAGCCGCGGTCCTGGACTCTCCGGCCGTCGCGACCGCCGAGGCCCCCGCCGTCGTCACCGGGCCGGCCCAGGTCGTGTCGACGCCCGTCGAGAACGTCGCCAGCAAGGCCTCGGTGCTGTCCATCGTCATGAGCAAGATCGGCGCCCCGTACCGCTACGGTGCGGCGGGCCCGAGCGCCTTCGACTGCTCCGGCCTCATGTACTGGGCCTTCAAGCAGGTCGGGATCACCCTGCCGCGCACGAGCCGAGCGCAGTCGACCTTCGGCACGCCGGTCGCCAAGAGCGCTCTGCAGCCCGGTGACCTGGTCTTCTTCTACAAGCCGGTCAGCCACGTCGCCATGTACATCGGCAATGGCCAGGTGGTCCACGCCAGCACCGCGGGCCAGCCGGTGAAGATCAGCAGCCTGGCGTCGATGCCGTTCTCGGGAGCCCGCCGCGTCTGACGCGGGTCGACCGCGGCTCCGGGGCCTCGCTCCCCGCGCAGGGTCCGGCCGGTGTCCCCGGCCGGACCTGCACGCGTCACGGGTGGGTGTCGTCTACATTCGCGACACCCACGGCGATCCGACGGCGTTAGCATCGCGGGATGCTCGACCCGGACGACGTGGACCTCGCCGAGCTCGGCGCTGCCCGCGACGACCGGACGCCCGGCTCGACGTGGTGGATCGATCCGGCGACCGGGCGCATCCGCGCCGTCCCGGCCCACGAGGACGAGCCGGCCGGCTGGCGGCGCATTCCGCCCATGGAGGCCGGCGAGGGCTACGGCGACATGCGCGACTTCGTCGAGGCGGTGCAGCACCGGCGGGCCGCCGAGCTGCTCGACCAGGCCATCGACGGGCGTGGCGCGTTCCGCCGGTTCAAGAACGCGCTGTTCGAGTTCCCCGAGGTCCGCGACGAATGGTACCGCTTCCGTGACGCCCGCGCGCGCCGCGGGGCCGTCGACTGGCTCCTGGAGGAGGGGCTCATCGACGAGGCGGCGGCGAACCGGGCACGGGCGCGCTACCCCGATCCGTCACCCCGCAACGCCGACGTCCCCGCCGCCGTCGCGGCCGATCTCGCCGACCTCTACGGTCCGCGGCTGCACCGCGTCCTGCTCTACGGGTCGTGGGCCAGCGGTGAGGGCGGTGTGGAGTCCGATCTGGACCTGCTCGTCGTCCTGGACAAGGTGGACTCGACCTGGGCGGAGCTCGACCGGATGGACGCCGTCCTCTGGCAGCACACCGAACGCACCGGCCTGACGATCACCGCGTTGCCCGTCGCCGAGGCGGCCATGGGCCGGCCCACCGAACCCATGATCATCCGGGCCAAGGTCGGGTCGGTGCGGATCACGTGAACTCCGGGATGCAGCGGGCGCACGAGGAGATCGACGCCGCGACCCTGTTGCTGGACAACGGTTTCACCACCCAGGCGCTCTCACGCGCGTTCCACGCCGCCTACCACGCGGCCGAGACCGCACTGCTGGTGCTGGGTGAGACGCGCGGCGACTACTCCGACGTCGTGTCGGCATTCGTGCGTCGTGTCGTGCGCGAGCGGGCGCTCGACCCGGAGGCGGGCCGGCTGCTGCGCGCGCTGTTCAACCAGACGCTGCTGGCCGACCACGGCTACGAGCCCGTCCCCGCCGACGAGGCGACCCGCGCCGTCGCGAATGCGTGCACTGTGGTCGCCGAGGTCGAGAAGTGGCTCGCCGATCCCGGGCGCAGTGCGGCGCGGCGCGGCGAGGCGACGCGGCTGCCTGCGAAGCCGCCGCGTCGCCGCCCGCACTGAGGCGCCCCTCGCCGGCGTCAGCCGACGATGTTGACCAGACGGCCCGGCACGACGATGACCTTGCGCGGCTCGCGCCCGTCGAGCAGCGCGGCGATCTTCTCGTCGGCCAGTGCGGCGGCCTGCACGGTCGCGACGTCGGCCGCCGCGGGGACCGTGATCCGGGAGCGCACCTTGCCGTTGAACTGGATCGGGTACTCCGCGGTCTCCGCGACCAGGTAGCGCGCGTCGGCCACCGGGAACGGCTCGTAGGCCAACGAGCCGTCGTGCCCCAGGATCGCCCACAGCTCCTCGGCCACGTGCGGGGCCAGCGGGGCCAGCATCAGCACCAGGGGCTCCGCCACCGCGCGCGGGACCCCCGCCCCGCCGTACACCTTGGTCAGGTGGTTGTTGAGCTCGATCAGCTTGGCCGCGGCAGTGTTGTAGTGCAGGGCCGGGAAGTCCTCGTGGACACCGGCGATCGCCTTGTGCAGGGCACGCAGCGTGTCCTCGTCCAGCGCGTCGTCGGTGACGCGGCACTCACCGGTCTCCTCGTCGACGATGTTGCGCCACACACGCTGCAGGAACCGCTGCGGACCGACCACGTCACGCGTCGACCACGGCCGCGACGCCTCCATCGGGCCCGTGTACATCTCGTACAGCCGGAACGTGTCGGCACCGTAGCGGTCGCACATCTCGTCGGGCGTCACGACGTTCTTCAGCGACTTACCCATCTTCCCGTACTCACGGGTGACCGGCTCGCCGTTCCACGTGAAACCACCGTCGTCGCCCTCGACGACCTCCTCGGCCGGGACGTACAGCCCGCGCGCGTCGGTGTAGGCGTAGGCCTGGATGTAGCCCTGGTTGAACAGCGTGCGGAACGGCTCCTCGCTGCTCACGTGGCCCAGGTCGAACAGCACCTTGTGCCAGAACCGCGAGTAGAGCAGGTGCAGCACGGCGTGCTCGACGCCGCCGACGTACAGGTCGACACCGCCCGGGTCGGCCGCGGAGCGCTGCAGGTCCTTGCCGACCCAGTACTTCTCGGCCTCCTCGGACACGAACCGCTCGTGGTTGTCCGGGTCCAGATAACGCAGGTAGTACCAGCAGGAGCCGGCCCACTGCGGCATGGTGTTGGTCTCGCGACGGTAGGCGCGCGGCCCGTCGCCCAGGTCCAGCTCCGTCTCGACCCACTCGGTGGCACGCGACAGCGGCGGCTCGGGCTCGGTGTCGGCGTCGTCGGGGTCGTAGGTCTTGGGGGAGTAGTCGTCGACGTCGGGCAGCTCGACGGGCAGCTCCGAGTCGGGCAGGCCGACCGGACCGTGCTCGTCCCACACGATCGGGAACGGCTCACCCCAGTAGCGCTGCCGGGAGAACAGCCAGTCGCGCAGCTTGTACTGCACGACGCTCTCGCCGAACCCCTTGCCCGCCAACCAGTCGATGATCGTCCGCTTGGCGTCGGCGACACCGAGGCCGTTCAGGCTGACCTCGTCGTTGGCCGAGTTGATCGCCGGACCGTCGCCGGTGAACGCCTCGCCGTCCCAGCCCTCCCCGGGATCGACGGTGCGCACGATGGGCAGTCCGAAGGTCGTCGCGAACTCCCAGTCGCGGGTGTCCTGGGCCGGGACCGCCATGATCGCGCCGGTGCCGTAGCCCATGAGCACGTAGTCGGCGACGAAGACCGGGATGCGCTCGCCGTTGACCGGATTGGTCGCGTACGCGCCGGTGAAGACGCCGGTCTTCTCCTTGTTCTCCTGACGGTCCAGCTCCGACTTCCGGGCCGCGGCCTCGCGGTAGCCGGCGACGGCCTCGCCCGGGGTGGCGGCCCCACCGGTCCAGCGGGCGTCGACGTCGCCGGGCCAGCGGGCGGGCACGATCGCGTCGACCAGCGGGTGCTCGGGCGCCAGGACCATGTACGTGGCGCCGAACAGCGTGTCGGGACGAGTGGTGAAGACCTCGATCGGCTCGTCGGAACCCTCGACGGCGAACCGGACGCGGGCCCCCTCCGAGCGGCCGATCCAGTTGCGCTGCATGGCCTTCACCGACTCCGGCCAGTCGAGCCGGTCGAGGTCGGCCACCAGCCGGTCGGAGTAGGCGGTGATCCGCATCATCCACTGCTTGAGGTTGCGCCGGAAGACGGGGAAGTTGCCCCGCTCGCTGCGCCCGTCGGCGGTGACCTCCTCGTTGGCCAGCACCGTGCCCAGTCCCGGGCACCAGTTGACGGGCGCCTCGGAGATGTAGGCCAACCGGAACCCGTCGACGACCGCGCGGCGCTCGACCTCGGAGAGCTCACCCCAGGGCCGGCCGTCGGGGGTGGGACGCGAACCCGACTCGAACTGCGCGACCAGGTCCTCGACGGGGCGGGCGCGGTCGGCGTCGACGTCGTACCAGGAGTTGAAGATCTGCAGGAAGATCCACTGCGTCCAGCGGTAGAACTCGACGTCGGTGGTCGCGACCGACCGCCGGTCGTCGTGGGCCAGGCCCAGCTGGCGCAGCTGCTCGCGGTAGCGCGCGATGTTGGCCTCGGTCGTCGTGCGCGGGTGGGTTCCCGTCTGCACGGCGTACTGCTCCGCGGGCAGGCCGAACGCGTCGAAACCCATGGCGTGCAGCACGTTGTGCCCGGTCATCCGCAGGTAGCGGCCCAGGACGTCGGTGCCGATGAAGCCCAGCGGGTGGCCGACGTGCAGGCCGGCGCCCGAGGGGTAGGGGAACATGTCGAGCAGGTAGACCTTCTTGCGCTCCGACCCGGGCTCGCCGGGGTTGGGCGCGCGGAACGTGCCCTCGGCCTCCCAGCGGTCCTGCCACTTGCGCTCGATGCGGCCGGCGAGCGCCGCGCCGTACCGGAACGGCGGGGTGCCCGCCTCGGCGTCGGTGCGCTCGGCCGTGGTGGTCGCGCCGGTGGTCTCCGTGGTCATGTCCGTCCGCTCAGCTCGATCTCGGTGACGGCCACGGTGAGTCCCCCGCGGACCGGGATCGGTAGCCGCGGGCGAGACGTCGGAGACCCCGGCCGGTGGGACGGGGGCCCGGCGCGACGGCGCCGGATCGCCTCCGACGCGACCGCGTCGACGCGGGCCATCTGCGACGTCAAGCGTAACGCCGCTGGCGGGAGGGCCGCGAACGGGTTGGCTTAGGCTTGACCGGTGCCTGCCACCCTGACCGTCGTCCTCGGCGCCCTGCTGATCGTGAGCGGGGCGGGCCTCGGTGCGCTCGCCGTCGCGGGTGCCCGCGGGGTCCTGCGTCCCAACCGCTTCGCCGGGGTGCGCACCCTTGCCACGCTCTCGTCCGAGCGCGCGTTCGTCACGGCGAACCGCGTGGCCGCGCCGCTGGTCGGGGCCGCGGGCGCCGTCGCGGTCGCCGCCGGCGCCGGGCTCGTCGCGCGGCCGGCGGGTGCGGTCGGGATCGTCCTGCTCGTCGTCGCCGTCGTCGCGGTGCTCGCGCTCGCCGGCATCGGCGGCGCGCTGGGCGACCGGGCGGCGCGGCTCGTCGAGGAGGAGCCCTCGGCGTGCGCCGGGGCGTGCGCGGGGTGCTCGCTCGTCGAGGGCTGCCGGCCCGCGGGCGTGGCCGGCGCGACCGGCTCCGCCACCGGCGTCAGTTGAGGCCGACCTCCGCGGGGAACGTCGCCAGCAGCGCCAGCGGAGTGCCCTGCCGCCGCAGCACCCGGCCCCACAGGTCGGCGTGCCGTTCGGTGATGACGTCGTCGGGCAGCGCGGGCACGACGATCCAGTCGCCGCGCTCGATCTCCCCCGCGAGCTGGCCGGGGCCCCAGCCGGAGTAGCCCGCGAACACGCGCAGCCCCCGCAGCTTCGGGGCCAGCGCCGCCGGGTCGCTGTCGAGGTCGACCAGCGCGACCGGCGCCCGTACCGCGACCACGCCGTCGAGGCCCGATGTCGCGACGCCCGTGCGCAGGGCGGCCAGGCAGAGCGCGGTCCGGGCGTCGACCGGCCCGCCGACGAACACCGACCGTGGCTGTGAGGACAACGCCTCCCAGGCCGGCAGCACGTCGCGGACGTCCGCCTCGCTCGGCCGGTTGAGAACGACGCCGAGGCTGCCGTCGTCGCGGTGCTCGACGACGAACACGACGGTCCGGCGGAAGTTGGGGTCCGACAGCGCCGGCGACGCCACGAGCAGCGTGCCCGGCGCGACCGGCACGGAGGAGCCAGCGGTCCCGGTGCGGTCGTCCCTCACGTCACCCATCGTCGCACCCGCGCCGGGGCAGTAGCCTTCCGGTCGTGTCCTCCTCGTCCGCCGCCACGACGGGGGAGACGACCACCGTCGGCGCCCGCGAGAAGGCGGGGCTGTCGCGGCTGTTGCGGTCCCCCGGGTACGGCCGCCTGCTGGCCGTCCGCTTCGCCACCCAGTTCGGCGACGGGTTGTTCCAGGCCGCGCTCGGCGGGGCCGTCCTGTTCAACCCCGAGCGGCAGGCCGACCCGCTGGCCGTCGCCGCCGGGCTCGCGGTGATCCTGCTGCCGTACTCGGTGATCGGCCCGTTCACGGGCGCGCTGCTCGACCGCTGGGACCGCCGCCGGGTGCTCGTCGTCGCCAACCTGGTCCGCGTGCTGCTGATCGTCGCGGTGGCGGTGCTCGTCGGCACCGGCGCCGGCGGGGTCCCGCTGTACCTCGCCGCGCTCGCCGTGGCCGGGGCCAGCAGGTTCGTCCTCTCGGGGCTGTCGGCGGGGCTGCCGCACGTCGTCGAGCCCCGGCATCTCGTCGAGGCCAACACGATCGCCGCCACCGCCGGGGCCGCCACCGCCGCGCTGGGCGGGGCCACCGCGATCGGCCTGCGCGCCGTCATCGGCTCGGGCAACTCGGGGTCCGCACTGGTCACGGCAATCGCGCTGGCCGGTCCGCTGGTCGCCGCGCTCGTCGCCGCCGGGTTCCGCCGCGGCAGCCTCGGGCCCGACCGCGTCCCGGCCTCCGACGCGAGCGCTCCGGCCACCCCCGCGGCGGAGAGGTCGGCGACCCGCGTCGTGGTCCACGGCATGACCGACGGGCTGCGCGCCGTCGCCGCCACCCCGACCGTCGCGGCCTCGTTCGCCGCGCTGATGGCGCACCGGCTGGCGTTCGGCATCGGCACGCTGGTGTCGTTGCTGCTGTTCCGGTACGCCTTCGCCGACTCCGGCGTCCTGCGGGCGGGGATGACCGGCGTCGGCGAGGCCGTCGTGCTCGCGGCCGCGGGGCTCGGCGTCGCGGCGCTGCTCACGCCGTGGCTGGTGCACCGCATCGGCCGGGCCATGACGGTCCGGCTCGCCCTGGGCGCGTCCGTGCTCACCCAGATCGGGCTGGCCGCGTTCCTGGGCATGCCGGCGGTGCTCGCCGCCGCGTTCCTGCTCGGGGCCACCGGTCAGATCGTCAAGCTGTGCACCGACGCGGCCGTGCAGAGCGAGACCGGCGACGACGTCCGCGGCCGCGTCTTCGCGCTCTACGACGCGCTGTTCAACATCAGCTATGTCGTCGCCGTGGCCGCGGCGGCGCTGCTCAGCCCGCCCGACGGCTGGGCGCCCGGCCTGCTGGGCGCGGCGGCGGGGATCTACGTCATCGGGCTCGTGGCGCACGAGCTGCAGCTGCGCCGCCGCGCCTCCGGCAGCTGACCGGTCTCAGACGCCGTTCTCGGCCGCCCAGGCCCGCAGCTCGGCCTCGGCCTCCTCGTGCGACAGCGGGCCACGCTCCATCCGCAGCGCCAGCAGGTGCTTGTACGCCTTGCCGACGAGCGGCCCCGGCCGCAACCCGAGCAGCTGCATGATCGCGTTGCCGTCGAGGTCGGGCCGGATGGAGTCGAGCTCCTCCTGCTCGCGCAGCGCGGCGATCCGCTCCTCGAGGGAGTCGTAGCTGCGCTGCAGCGCGGCCGCGCGACGCCGGTTGCGCGTCGTGCAGTCGGAGCGGACGAGCTTGTGCAGCCGGTCGAGCAGCGGGCCCGCGTCGGTGACGTAGCGACGCACGGCCGAGTCGGTCCACTCGCCGTTGCCGTAGCCGTGGAAGCGCAGGTGCAGGAACACCAGCTGGGCCACCTCGTCGACGACGACCTTCGGGTAGCGCAGCTCCCGCAGCCGGCGGCGCACCATCTTGGCGCCGACCACCTCGTGGTGGTGGAAGCTCACCCTGCCGTCGGGCTCCTTGCGCCGCGTGTCGGGCTTGCCGACGTCGTGCAGCAGCGCCGCGAGCCGCAGCACCAGGTCGGGCCCGTCCTGCTCACGCTCGATCGCCTGCTCCAGCACCACGAGCGAGTGCGTGTAGACGTCCTTGTGCTGCATGTGCTCGTCGATCGCGAGGCGCATGGCCGGCACCTCCGGCACGACGAGCTCGGCCAACCCGGTGTCGACCATCAGCTCGATCGCCCGCCGCGGGTGCGCGCCCAGGATCAGCTTGGAGAACTCGGCCTGCACCCGCTCCTTGGTGATGCGCGCGAGCTCGCCCGCCATCGCCGTCATCGCCTCGACGACGCGCGGCGCCGGCGCGAAGCCGAGCTGCGAGACGAAGCGGGCTCCGCGCAGCATCCGCAGCGGGTCGTCGGCGAACGACTCCTGCGGGGTCGCGGGGGTGTCGAGGGTCCCGGCGGCCAGCGCGGCGAGACCGCCGTGCGGGTCGACGAAGCGGCGCTGGCCGTCGGGCGCGTGCACCTCGACCGCCATGGCGTTCACCGTGAAGTCGCGGCGGACCAGGTCGCCCTCGATCGAGTCGCCGAAGCGGACGATCGGGTTGCGCCCGACGCGGTCGTAGGCGTCGGCGCGGAACGTCGTGATCTCCAGGACGTGGTCGCCGCGGCGCGCGCCGATCGTGCCGAAGTCGATGCCGGTGTCCCAGACGGTGTCGGCCCAGCCCGCGAGCAGCTCCTGGATCCGCTCGGGGCGCGCGTCCGTCGTGAAGTCCAGGTCCCCGCCGGCAGCGGCACCGCGGCCGAGCAGCGCGTCACGGACGCTGCCGCCGACCAGGTAGAGCACATGGCCCGCCGCGCGGAAGCGCTCGCCGAGCTCGTCGGCGACCGCGGGGATGGCGAGCAGGTCCACGAGGACATTCTCCTGGGCGCGACGCAGGTCCGCGTCGTCCGAGGCGTCGCCCGGCCGGGCGGGCGTGCCCGGGGTCGCCTCGGCGGTCACCGAGGCGGCCGACGAGCCGGGGATCAACAACGGGGAAGACACGGCGGGCCAGTCTAGGCAACGCGTTCCGACGCCCGCGTCCGGATTCCGCTCACGGGCCGCGGCGAGTACCGGGCCGGCCGTGCCCTGGATCGTTACCATCGGGCCATGTCCACCTCGCGCGGTCGCTCAGGAGGGCGCCGCGCGGGTCGACCACCCGAGCGCAGGCGCCGGCTGCGCACCGTCGACGAGACGTCCGCGGGTGGGCTCGTCGTCGACCACGAGCGCGGCAGCGCGGCCATCATCGGCCGGCTCGACCGGCGCGGCCGGCTGCTCTGGTCGCTGCCCAAAGGGCACATCGAGGCTGGTGAGACGGCAGAACAGGCGGCGGTGCGCGAGGTCGAGGAGGAGACCGGCATCATCGGGCGGGTGGTCGCACCTCTGGGCACCATCGACTTCTGGTTCGTCGCCGAGGACCGCCGTGTGCACAAGACCGTGCACCACTTCCTCCTGCGCGCGCTCGGTGGTGAGCTGTCGGATCTCGACGTCGAGGTGTCCGAGGTGGCGTGGGTGCCGCTCGAGGAGCTGGAGTCGCGCCTCGCCTACGCGGACGAACGGCGGCTGATCCGCCGGGCCACCCAGTTGCTGGAGGAGTCGGCGTGAGAGCGGTCGCGACCCTGGTCGCGATCGCGCTGCTGATGCTCGCCGGCCCGCTCGCCGGCCAGGCACTCGCCGCGCCGGCGGAGCCGGACGCCGGGCCCGCCGTGTCGGTGGATCTGGCGCTCGACCAGCTGACCCCGCGGGTCGCGACCCTCGACGGCCCCACATTCGTCACTGTGACGGGAACCATTCGCAACAGCGGTGCCCTGCCGGTGTCCCAGCTGGGTGTGCGACTGCAGCGCGGCGACGCCCTGCGCACGGCCTCCGACGTCGAGTCCGCACTCGCCGGCCGCGCGGGCACCGACACGGTCACGCCGGCGTTCGTCGACGTGCCGGGGACGCTCGCGCCCGGGGACACCGTGCACTTCAGCGTCGAGGCACCGCTGCGCGGCACCGGCGGCTCGGGCCTCGCGATCGACCGGCCCGGCACCTATCCGCTGCTGGTCAACGTCAACGGCGAGCCCGACGGTCAGCCGCGGGCCCGGCTCGCCGCGACCCGGATGCTGCTGCCGGTCCTCTCCCTGCCGGCCGACGCGGTCGACGGCGCGCTGGAGCCCGCCGTCCCGGCGACGACCACCGGCCCGGCCCGGCCCTTCACGATGCTCTACCCGATCGTCGACGTGCCGCACCGGCTGCCGGGCGTCCCCGGCGAGACCACCACGTTGACCGACGACGACCTCGCCCGCTCCTTCGCCCCGGGCGGGCGGCTCGACGGGCTCGTCAGCGCACTCGCCCAGCGCGCCCCGTCCGGCTCGGCGCTGCGCTCGGGGATCTGCGTCGCCGTCGACCCCGATCTGCTGCAGACGGCCGAGGCCATGGCCGAGGGCTACCAGGTCCGCGGTGCCGGCGGCGCGCTCACCCCCGGAAGCGGCGCCGACGCCGCCCGGCAGTGGCTCGCCGCGCTGACGTCGACGGTGCGCGGCGGCTGTGTCGTCGCGCTGCCGTTCGCCGACGCCGATCTCGTCGCCCTCGCCCGCGGCGGCCAGGGCACGACCGCGGCAGAGGCCGTCACCGGCGGGCGCGACGTCGCCGCCGACATCCTCGACACCCCGCTGCAGACCGGCATCCTCTGGCCCGCCGACGGGGTCGTCGACGACGAGACCGTCGACGCCCTGGCCGGGTCCGCCCGGCTCACCGGCCTCGTGCTCTCCGCCGACGGCATCGCCGGCTCCGGGCGGTCGGGTGTCGTGCCGCTGCGCGAGGGGCCGAGCGCGTTGCTCACCGACCCCCTGCTCACCGCCGCAGCCACCCCCGGCACCGATGTGCCGACCGGCTCGGGTGCGCCCGTCGCCAGCTCCGCGGTGCCCGTCTCGACGCCCCTGTCCACTCAGGACACCATCGGTACGCTCGCGTTCCGCGCCACCTCCGGCGGCAGCGCCTCGGCCGCAGGGACCTCCGGGACCTCGGGACAGGCGCCCCTGGTCCTCGCCCCGCCGCACCTGTGGGGCGCCGACGGCGCCGGGGCCGACGCGCTGCTGTCGGCGGCGTCGCTGCTCGTCGACAACGGCCTGCTCGTCCCGCGCCCGCTCTCGGCGACCGGCGCGACGGGCCGCGACGCGACGCTGCTCTACCCGCTGCAGGCGGGCGGCGACGAGATTCCGGCGACGACCGTCGATCGGGTCGGCGCGTTGATCGCCGACGTCGACTCGATGTCGGCGGCCGCGATCGAGGAGCCCGGTGCCGACGTCACCCCCGCGGCCGTGTTCGACCCGCTGCGCCGCTCGATGCTGCGGCCGGTGTCGGCGTCGTGGCGCGGCCGGCCCGCCCTCGCGGCGACCGCAGCCGACCTCGCCGCCATCAGGCTCGACGAGCTGCGCGGCACGGTGCGCGTCCTGGAGCCGCCCGGGCCCTACTCGCTGGGCACCTCGGACGCGCCGCTGCTGCTCACGGTGTCCAACGGGCTGCCCGTCGCGCTCGACGTCCGCGTCGTCATCGCGAGTACCGCCGGCCTGCAGGTCAGCCCGATCCCCGACCAGCGGGTGCCCCCGCTCGGCCGGATCCAGGTCCGCGTCAGCGCCCAGGTCGTGCGCGCGGGCCAGTTCGCCGTCGACGCGATCGTCCAGACACCGAAGGGCGACATCCTCGGCCCGCCGACGCGGCTGCAGGTCCGTTCTACGGCCTACGGCACCGTCACCGTGTGGCTGACGGTGATCGCGGGCGGCCTGCTCGTCCTGCTCGTGGCGCGCCGGATCCTGCGTCGCGTCAAGGGGGGCTCCGGACCGCCGTCGGGCCCGCGGACGGGAGCGCCGCCGGGACCCGGCGATCTTCCCGGCCCACCGGGACCCGTCGGCCGGACGCCCGTACGACCCGAGCACGCGGCGACCGCACCCACCGTTCCGATCAGGTCGGACTGACGAGAACCCTCTCACGTGGTCGTTCCCGTCCGACGCGCCCGCATCGTCCTGTCGTCGCGATGCCCGCCGCTGTCGTAGGCTTGCCCGGGGGAGTCGTAACCGGACGTGTGAGCTGCGTCCGCAGGGGGAGGCGGCGCTGGTGAGCGGGCAGACGGAGGAGCAGTCCGCGTCCGCGCGCACCGTGATGGCGACCGTCCCCGCCCAGCCAGGCCGGCCTGCCGCCCCACCGCCCGACGGGCAGCCCGCCACCGACGCGGGGACGACCCTGGCGGGCCGCTACCGCCTCACCGAGAAACTCGGCACCGAGCCGGCCGCCGGCGCCGAGTTCTGGCTCGCCGAGGACACCGTCCTGCGCCGCGACGTGGCCGTGACCCTCTTGCGCCGGCTCGCCACCGATCCCGAGTCCGACGACCCCGACGGCACCGCCCGCGCCGGCGAGATGATCGTGCGCGCGCTGCGCACCGGCAGCTTCGAGCACCGCGGCGCCGCCCGGCTGCTCGACGTCCTCGCCCCCGGCGGCGCAGCCCTGCCCGCAGACGTGCTCGGCGCGGCCGTGAGCGAGTGGACGGGCGGCCGCAGCCTCGCCGAGGTCCTCGCCGACGGGATGCTGCGCCCGATGACCGCCGCCCGGATGGTCGAGCCGCTCGCCGACGCCGCCGCCGCCGCGCACCGGCACGGCCTCGTCCTCGGCTGCGACCATCCCCAGCGCATCCGCATCAGCTCCGACGGGCGCGCCCAGCTCACCTTCGTGCTCGCTCGCCCCGACGTCACCCCCGCCGACGACGTGCGCGGTCTCGGCGCCGTCCTCTACGCACTGCTCACCGGCAGGTGGGCGCTCTCGGGTGCCGACGCGGCGCGCGCGGGCATGGAGGTCGCGGAACGATGCCGGCCGACCGGCTCCGCGGCCGCCACACAGGGCAAGGACGCCGAGCTCACGGGACCGGTCGTCCCGCCCTCCGACGTGCGGCCCGGTGTGCCGGTCGAGCTCGACGCGGTCGCGGTCGGCGCACTGGCTCCCGACTCCGACGGCGACACCACGAGCCCCAAACGTGTCCGGACCGCAGCGGCCGTGCACCGGATGCTGTCCGAGGTCGTCAGCGAGGACGACAAGAACGCCCTCTTCCCGCCGGTGCACGACGGGCTGCCGCCCGCGCCCGGCGACGTCTGGCAGGACTCGTCGCGCGCCCGGCGCCCCCCGGACCCCGACCGCCGCCGCAAGCTGATGATCGGGCTCGTCGTCCTCGGGGTCGGGGTACTCGTGGTGCTCGGCTACCTCGGGCTGGTGCTCGGGTCTGTCTTCGGCGACTCGTCCGGGGCCCCGAAGATCGTCGTCAGCGCGCCGACGGCGCCCGGCGGCGGGGTCGTGGCCGGTGCTGCGCCGCAACAGGCGCCACCCGCCGCGACCAGCGCCGTCGCCCCCGCGGGCGTCGAGGTCTTCGACACGACGTCCGACCCCGACAACGCCGGCCGCATTTCTCGTGTCATCGACGGGAACCCCACGACGAGCTGGCGGACCTACGAGTACCGGCAGCAGTTCCCCGCGCTCAAGCCCGGGGTCGGCGTCATGGTGTCCTTCGCGTCGGCCGTGCAGCTGTCGAGCCTGTCGATCGAGTCGCCGAGCAACGGCACGATCGTGGAGATCCGGTCGGCCACCAGCGCCGACGCGGACCTCGCCGACACCGTGCCGATCGCGCGGGCGACCCTGCAGTCCGGCGTCACCCAGGTCTCGCTGGCCCAGAGCCAGCCCGTCCAGCACCTGCTGGTCTGGATCACCAAGCTCGGCGGCGACGGCGACACCCACGTCACCGAGATCGACGAGATGACCTTCCAGCGCGCGGGCGTCTGACCGCTCGCGCCTGCGAACACCTCGGCCGAACCCGCTCGACGGTGGGCCCCGCCGACCTAGCGTGCCCGCGTGTCCGCCCCCGCCCTCGACGACGTGGCCCTCGTCGCGGCACACCGCGCGGGGGACCCGCAGGCCTTCGACGAGCTGGTGCGCCGCCACGGCGACCGGCTGTGGGCGGTCGCGTTGGGGGTGCTGCGGGATCGGGAGGAAGCCCGTGACGCGGTGCAGGAATCCCTGCTCACAGCTTTTCGTCGGCTTGACGGTTTTCGCGGCGAGGCCGCACTGAGCACCTGGTTGCACCGGATCCTCGTCAACGTCTGCCTCGACCGGCTCCGGCGCGCGCAACGGCGGCGGACCGTCCCCCTGCCCGAGCACGACGTCCCCGACGGACGCCCCGATCCCGGCCGCGCCGTCGCCACCCGCCTCGACGTGACCCAGGCGCTCGCGACGTTGCCCGTCGACCAACGGCTCGCGATCGAGCTCGTCGACGTGCTGGGCCACCCGGTCGCCGAGGCGGCGCGGATCCTCGACGTGCCCACGGGCACCGTGAAGAGCCGTTGCGCGCGGGGCCGGCTGCGGCTCGCGACCCTGCTCGGCCACCTGCGCGAGGAGTCCTGATGACCTGGTCCGCGCACCTGCGCCTCGCCGAGCTCGACGCCGGATCGTGCTGCGACGGCGACTGCTCCTGCGACCTGCTCGCGGCTGCCGGTACCGACCCGGACGCCGCACGGGTCCTCTCCGCCCTCTCCGCGGTGCGGTCCGAGCTCGGCGCCGTCGTCCGCGACCCGATGCCGGACGACGTCCGCACCGGCATCCTCGACGCCGTTGCCGCGCTGCGAGCCGAGGGCGCGGAACCGTACCCGGCGCCGGCCGATGTCCTGCGGCACTCCGGACGTACACCCGCGGCGCTACGGGCCCCCAGCACCCACCCGGTGGTTCCCGGATCGGCACAGCCCGCGGTGTACGAGCCTGCGGGGTCCGACCCGACAACGCTCCAGCCCGCGGTGTCCAGCCCCGCAGCGCCCCAACCCGCGGCGTCCACCCCGGCAACGCCCCAACCCGCAGCGTCCACCCCGGCAACGCCCCAACCCGCAGCGTCCACCCCGGCAACGCCCCAACCCGACGGTTCGCAGCCCGTCGTGGCCCAGCCCGCCGCGTCCCAGCTCGCGGTGTCCCAACCCGGTGTGCCCGAGCCCACCGCGTCGCAGCCCACCGCGTCGCAGCCCACCGAGTCGCAGCCCACCGAGTCGCAGCCCACCGAGTCGCAGCCCACCGAGTCGCAGCCCACCGAGTCGCAGCCCGCGGCCGGGCCCGGACCCGCGGTCCCCAACCCGACACCCGCGGGCCCCACGGCCCGCAACCCGGCAGCGGCCCAACCCGCCGGGCCCCAACCCGCCGCGCCCGCGCCTGCCGGGCTCCCGCTTGTCGTGTCGCAACCTGTCGTGTCGCCAGCCGGGGTGCCCGGGCCCGTCGCGTCCGACTCGGCAGCGCCCCGACCCGGGCTGTCCGACCCGGCGCCAACCCGACCCGCGGTGTCCGACCCAGCAGCGCCCCCACCCGCTCTCTCCCCGCCGGCGGCCTCCCAGCCCGTGGAGGGGCCTTCCGGACGCCCAGTACGCGCGACGACGCGTCCGGGGACGGTGCGGGATCGCGGCGGCCCGGCTCCGTCCGCCCCCGGGAACACACCTCCTGCCGACGGCAGGCCGGACACTCCGGTCCCGCATCGCGACCCGCGGCCGGGACCCGGCTCGACGATCACGACCGGGGCAGCCGCGCCGCGCATGCCGGGCTCGACACGAGCGGCGCGGTTCCTCGGCGGCCGGGGGCGACGTCGTCGGGAAGCCCCCGACCGACCCGGAGGACGCCCGTCGCACCGCGTCCGGGTCGGGACGGGGGTCGCCGCGGTGGTGCTGGCCGTCGTCGGAGGAGTGCTGTGGTGGTCGCCGAGCGGGACGCCGCGGGATCCGGACACGCTCCGGGCGGCCGCGGCGCCCTCGGCCGTACCCGAGGGACCGTTGTCCGACCCCGCACGGCAGGCTGCATGCCTGGCCGCGGTGGGCGTCGCGACGCCCCCGGTGCGCGCACCCTCGGCGTCCACCGCGAGCACGCCACCGGCACCCGCGCTCGCGACGCGCCGGGTGCTGGTCGACGGGGCTCCCGGGGTCCTGCTGGTCCTGCCGACCGGGGATCTCGGCCGGTTCCGGCTGCTCGTCGTCGATCCGGAGTGCGGTTCCGGCGGCGGGCACGTGCTGGCCGACCAGGTCGTCGCGCGGTGACCACCCCGACGTGACCGGGGCCTCCACGGGGAATGACCACTTCTAGACTCGCGTTGACTCAACCGGATGGCGGGCCGACCGGCTCGCCCCGACGTACGGGGAAGGGACTGCTGCGGTGAGCACCGACGACGTCCGGGAACTGATCATCATCGGGTCGGGCCCGGCCGGCTACACGGCTGCCGTCTACGCCGCGCGCGCCCAGCTCGCGCCGCTCGTGTTCGAGGGGTCCCAGTTCGGCGGCGCCCTCATGACGACGACCGAGGTGGAGAACTACCCGGGCTTCACCGACGGGATCATGGGCCCGGAGCTCATGGAGCAGATGCGCAACCAGGCCAAGCGTTTCGGCGCGGAGCTGCGCTCCGAGGACGTCGACTCCGTCGACCTCACCGGCCCCGTCAAGAGCGTCACCGCTCACGGCGAGACCTACCGGGCCCGCGCCGTCATCCTCGCGACGGGTGCCGCTGCGCGCTACCTGGGCGTCCCCGGCGAGCAGGAGCTCCTCGGCCGCGGCGTCTCGGCCTGTGCCACGTGTGACGGGTTCTTCTTCCGCGAGCAGGACATCGCCGTCATCGGCGGCGGCGACTCCGCGATGGAGGAGGCCACCTTCCTCACCCGATTCGCCCGCTCGGTGACGATCGTGCACCGCCGGGAGGAGTTCCGGGCCTCGCGCATCATGCTCGAGCGCGCCCAGAACGACCCGAAGATCAAGTGGCGCACCAACGCCGAGGTCGTCCGCGTCGACGGCGACGGGTCGGTGGCGCACCTGCGCCTGCGCGACACCGTGACCGGCGAGGAGTCGACGCTCGACGTGACGGGGATGTTCGTCGCGATCGGACACGACCCGCGCAGCGAGCTGGTCCGTGATGTCCTCGACGTGGACGACGACGGGTACGTGAGGGTCGACTCCCCGTCGACGCGCACCGCCGTCGAGGGTGTCTTCGCGTGTGGTGACCTCGTCGACCATTCCTACAGGCAGGCGATCACGGCGGCGGGCTCGGGCTGTTCCGCGGCGATCGACGCCGAGCGCTGGCTCGCCGAGGCGCCGATCCCGGCCGAGCTGGCGGGCGGCGGCTACGGCACCGCGGCTCCCGAGGCAGCGGCTGCCGCGCACTGACGCGGCACTGACGCGGCACTGACGCGGGCGCCGCTCCCGACCGACAGACCACCACCTCCGTCGACCATCTCGTGAAGGGCAGAAACACGATGGGCAACAACACCGTGGACGTCACCGACGCCTCGTTCGAGGCGGACGTCCTGAAGAGCGACAAGACGGTCCTCGTGGACTTCTGGGCCACCTGGTGCGGTCCGTGCAAGATGGTCGCCCCGGTTCTCGACGAGATCGCCGGCGAGCACTCCGACAAGCTGACGGTCGCGAAGCTCGACATCGACGTCAACTCGAAGACCGCCGCGGCCTATCAGGTCATGTCGATCCCGACCATGATCCTCTTCAAGGACGGCAAGCCGGTGAAGACGATCGTCGGCGCCCGACCCAAGGCCGCGCTGCTGTCCGATCTGGCCGATTACATCGGCTGAGGTTCGCGCCACTGTCGACCGAGTCCGGCCGGCCCGCATCGGTGGGCCGGCCGGACTCGTGCGTTGCGCCAGGTGGACGATGGTTGCCCCCACAGGTCACGAGTGGGACACGCCCGTTCACGCCCCGCTGTCCCTCGGTAGGGGTACCGCAGGGCACAATGGGCGCCGTCCGCACGCCGCCGGCGGCGGGGTCTGACGACGATCGAGCGAGGGTGCATGCAGCTGCTCCGCCGCGGAGACAGTGGTCCGGCGGTCGCCGAGATCCGGGGGATGCTGGCCCGCTACGGGCTTCCCGCCGGGCAGCAGGCGCCCCCCGGCGGTCCCGCGGAGCAGCTGTTCGACGAGCACGTCGAGCAGGCGGTACGCGCCTTCCAGCAGCGCCGCGGCCTCATCACCGACGGTGTCGTGGGGCCCGCCACCTACCGCGCGCTGCGCGAGGCCGGCTGGAAGCTCGGCGACCGCATGCTCGCACTCCTCATCTCCGCCCCGATGAGTGGCGACGATGTCGTCACGTTGCAGGAGCGTCTCCTCGAGCTGGGGTACGACGTCGGACGTCCCGGCGGTGTCTTCGACGACCAGACCGAGCGCGGCCTCAAGGGCTTCCAGCGCGACTACGGGCTCGTGCCCGACGGCGTGTGCGGGCCGCAGACGTTGCGCGCCCTGCGCCAGCTGGGCCGCAAGGTCACCGGCGGACGTCCGGGGCTGCTGCGTGAGCAGGAGCTGCTGCGCCGGGCCGGCCCTCGGATGCGCGGCAAACGCATCGTCGTCGACCCGGGTCACGGCGGGCCGGACACCGGTGTCGTCGTCAGCGGGGTCAACGAGGCCGACCTGATGTGGGACCTGGCCCGGCGGCTGGTGGGCCGGATGGCGGCGACGGGCATGGAGGCGATGCTCACGCGTCGCGAGGACACCTGCCCACCCGAGGCGGAGCGGGCCGCGTTCGCCAACAGCGCCAACGCCGATCTCGTGCTCTCCCTGCACACGGACGCGAACCGCAGCATGCACGCCCAGGGGCTCGCGACCTTCCATTTCGGCAGCGGGTCCGGGCCGACGTCGACCGTGGGGGAGGCCCTTGCCGGCCTGATCCAGCGCGAGCTGCTGAGCCGGACGTCGATGCTCGACTGCGGCAGCCAGGGACGGACGTGGGAGCTGCTGCGCCTCACGCGGATGCCGACGGTGCGCGTCGAGGTCGGCTACCTGTCCAACCTGGGCGACCGGCGCAAGCTCCTGCGGCCCGAGTTCCGCGATGTCGTCGCCGAGGGCATCCTCGTCGCGGTGAAGCGGCTCTACCTGTTGGGCCAGGACGACCAGCCGACCGGCACGTTCACCTTCTCCGACGTGCTGGCCCGCGAGATCGGCCGCAACGAGGCCAAGGCGATCTGAGCCGCCCAGGCGGCAGGCCGGCAGCGGGCCCGTCGGCGGTGCCCGGTGTCTAGCGCGCCGGGACGATCTGCTCGACCGGCGGCGCGGACTGCAGCGGGATCGTGACGCTGCCGAGGATCTGCTCGAGGGCGGCCTCGACGTCCTCCTTCCACTCCATCGCCGCGCGCAGCTCCATACGCAGCCGCGGCCACCGCGGGTGGGGACGGATCGTCTTGAAGCCGACGCCCCGCAGGAACTCCGCAGGGATGACGCAGCTCGGCTCAGTGCCGGGCCGGGCGTCGCCGAACACCTCGACGGCCTTGACCCCGCGCCGCGTCAGGTCCTTGACGACGGCCTGCGCCAACATCCGGCCGAGACCCTCGCCCGCGAACTCGGGTAGCACCTGCATGGTCGTGAGCAGGACGGCGTCGGCGCTGACCGGGCCCGTGGGCATCTCGGCCGCGCGGGGGACCGCCGACGGCGGCGCGTACATCACGTAGCCCGCGGGCGCGCCCTTGACGTGGACGATCTTGCCGCAGCTGCCCCACTCGAGCAGGACGCCGGACACCCAGGCCTCCTTCTCGAACTCCGTCGAGCCGAAGTCACGGGCCTGCTTGCCCAGGTGATCCGAGAGCTCCCAGAAGACGCACGTACGGCAGCGCTTGGGAAGCTCGTGCAGATTGTCCAGAGTGATGCTGGCGACGTGCCAGGACAAGTCAACCTCCGGCAGCAGGAGACGAGCGCATGGTGTGCGTCCGGACAGGCCGGGCGCTCCCGAGCTTAGATCGATCCAGTCGGTATCGACAGGGAATGTGCTGCGACCGGACCCCCAGCCTCGCCGAAGGGCAGGGCGTTCCCCCGTCCTGGTTACACTCGGCCGGTCCGATCGTGTTCCGACCCGCCTCCGGGAGGACCCAGGTGCTCGTCCCGTCCGCCGTTCCTGATCCGCGCGACCTCGGGACCGCCGCAGCAGCGGCAGCACCGACCGGTCGTTTCGCGGCACGGACCGCGGGCATGACGGCATCGGAGATCCGGGCCCTGTTCGCGGTCGCGAGCCGGCCGGAGGTCGTCTCGCTCGCCGGCGGGATGCCCAACCTCGCCGCGCTCCCGTTGGACGCCTTGGCCTCCGAGGTCGGCGAGCTCGTCGCGGCCGAGGGACAGACCGCGCTGCAGTACGGCTCGGCGCAGGGCACTCCCGCGCTGCGCGAGCAGATCTGCGAGGTCATGCGCCTCGAGGGCATCAACGCCGACCCGTCCGACGTCGTCGTCACCGTCGGTTCCCAGATGGCGCTCGACCTGATCACCCGGATCTACTGCGACCCGGGCGACGTGGTGCTGGCCGAGGGCCCGTCGTACGTGGGTGCGCTCGGCTCGTTCGCGGCCTACCAGGCGCGCGTCGTCCACATCGAGATGGACGCGCACGGACTCGTGCCCTCGCTCCTGCGGAGTGCGCTCGAATCCCTTGCGCGGCAAGGGATCACACCCAAGTTCCTGTACACGATCCCGAACTTCCACAACCCTGCGGGCGTCACGCTCGCCGTGGAGCGGCGCCCGGAGATCCTGGAGATCTGCGCCTCGTACGGGGTCGCCGTCGTCGAGGACAACCCCTACGGGCTGCTCGGTTTCTCCGGGACGATCTACCCGGCGCTGCGGTCGCTGGACCGCGACGTGGTGTACCTCGGGTCGTTCTCGAAGACCTTCGCCTCGGGTCTGCGGGTCGGCTGGGCGCTCGTGCCGCCGGCGGTGCGGGACCGGCTGGTCCTCGCCGCGGAGTCCGCCACCCTGTGCCCCCCGACGTTCAACCAGATGATCGTCAGCCGCTACCTGCAGACGCAGGACTGGCAGAGCCAGATCAAGACGTTCACCGAGGCCTACCGGGAGCGGCGCGACGCCATGCTCTCCGCCCTCGAGACGTACCTGCCCCCGGGCTGCAGTTGGAACGTGCCCGACGGCGGGTTCTACGTCTGGCTCACCGTGCCCGAGGGGGTGGACACGAAGGCGATGCTCCCGCGCGCCGTCACCGCCCGGGTTGCGTACGCGTCCGGGACCGGCTTCTACGCCGACGGCTACGGCAGCCGCCAGCTCCGGCTCTCGTTCTGCTACCCGACGCCCGAGCGCATCACCGAGGGTGTCCGGCGGCTGGCGGGCGTGCTGACCGCCGAGCTCGACGTCATGAGAACCTTCGGCGTACCGACCCGGGCCGCGAGCCTGAAGCCGGGACCGGGTGCACCGTCGCCCGACACCGCCTGAGGTTGTTTCACGTGAAACGTCGGCGCTCGCGCCCGACGATCGAGGAGCTGTCGTGACGGACCGGATCGTTGCCGTACTGGCCGGCGGGCTCTCGCACGAACGAGAAGTCTCGCTGCGGTCCGGCCGTCGCGTCGCGGGCTCACTGCGTGCCGCGGGGGCGACGGTCTTCGAATGGGACGTCGACTCCTCCCTCGTCGAGCGTCTGCGCGTCGAGCGGCCCGACGCGGTCGTCATCGCACTGCACGGCGGGGAAGGGGAGAACGGCGCGATCCAGGCGGTCCTCGAACTGCTCGGCGTCCCGTTCGTCGGTTCTCGCGCCCCCGCGTGCCGACGCGTCTGGGACAAGCCGACTGCCAAGTCGGAGCTCCGCCGCGCCGGCCTCGACACTCCCGACTGGGTCGCGCTGCCACACGCCACCTTCCGCGAGCTCGGAGCACGCAGCGTGCTCGACGCGATGGTCGACAAGCTCGGGCTGCCGCTCATGCTCAAGCCCGACCAGGGCGGCTCCGCACTCGGGGCACAGGTCGTCACGACGGTGGAAGACCTGCCCTCGGTGATGGTCAGCTGCCTGGCCTACAGCGACACCGTCCTCGCCGAGCGATTCATCGACGGCACCGAGGTCGCCGTCGCGGTCGTCGAGACCGACGGGGAGCCTCAGGTGCTCCCGCTGGTCGAAGTCGAGCCGCTGGGCGGTGTCTACGACTACACCGCTCGCTACACGCCGGGCAGCACCGACTTCCACTGCCCTGCGCGGCTGGCTCCCGACGTCCTCGCCCGGGTTCAGGACGCAGCCCTGTCCGCGCACCGCCTCCTCGGGCTCCGCGACCTGTCCCGCATGGATGCCGTCGTCGACGCCGACGGGAACGTCCAGATCCTCGAGCTGAACGTGTCGCCCGGCCTGACCGACACCTCGCTCCTCCCGATCGCAGCCGCCGCGGCCGACCTCGATCTCGGCGACCTCTTCGCCGCCCTGGTCGACGTCGCCGTCGCCCGCGCCTGATCCCGCGTACTCGGCAAACCCGGCGGGCCTGCGTCCGGGCAAAGCCGGCTGTGGGGGAGAAGGGGTCGCACGAACTGTCGAGGCTACGACCGCGCGGCCCGCGGGACGACCGTGGCGAACGAGACCGTCGGGGCGATCTGTGCCTGGCGGCGAGTGCAGATCCCGTGCCGAGTCGGGGCGCTGCGCCACTCGGCCGACGCCGACCTGCACGACGTCCGTCCGGACGTCGTGCTTCCCCCTCGCCGACGACCGGGTCGTCGACGGGTCCGCTGCGCGTGGGGAGATTTCCGCGGTCGCGGGCGGACCACGAGGACGACAGGGCCGCCCCCGCGCCCGTCCCGTGCCAGTCCGCTCTTGGCCGCCGCCGGCGGGTACGGACGCGCCGAGGCCGTCGCGGACCGGAGCCGGCCGATCGCGGCGGCGTTCGGCGCCGTGGTCGAGGTCGCCGTCGCTCGCTCCTGGTCCCGCGTGGCCGAGGCACCTGCTCCGCTCCGGTTCGCTTGAGGCACCCGGGGCACGACCGTCATCCGCAGCGGCTCGGGGGACGTGTTCGACGAGTGCCCCCGACGATCGGCTTGACGACGAGGTCGGTCGCAGCGAACCGTCGACGAACGCGGCGCTGCGGCTGGCGCATGCAGGTCCGAGGAGGCGATGACGACGTGCGGACCTAGCGCGCTGGGGGACCCGAGGCGAAAGAGCGACTGAGCCGCCTCCGAGGCCAGGAACGCCACGTTTGTGTTTCACGTAAAACGCAGACCGACGTCAACGTTCCTGGCCCCAGAATGCCCCTCCTCACGACGGGGCCCGCGGCGATGCGGCCCTTGCGCGCCGGGGGGCCCGAGACGAAACGAGCGACTGAGCTGCGTCCGAGGCCAGGAGGGCCACGCCTGTGTTTCACGTGAAACGCGGCGGACCGACATCGACGTTGCTGGCCCCAAAATGCCCCGCCTCACGGTGCGGTGCGCTCTGCGCCGGCTGCCGGCACGGCGCGCGGCGGCAGGACCGCCTATCCGCACCGGGCTCCGCGACCGGGAAGCGCGGCTCGGTGTCTCCCACCGTCGCTCGACCGTCTGCCGGACGACGCCGTCGACAACGGCCACGGCGTTCGCCCCCAGCCGTCGAGTGCCGAGACCCACCACAGTGACGCGCCGATGCTCGTCCACCCGAACCAGGCGACGCGGTCTGGAAGTGCGGCGAGCGCCTTCTCACGGAGGCGACCGGCTGCGGTGTTTCACGTGAAACGGCGCAGCGTCGAACAGCGGGTGCCGATGTCGCACTGACACCACGAGACCGCTTCGCGGGCCGGCTGCACGACGCCCATCTCCACGGCACCGCGACGACAAGCCGCGCCTGCAGCGAGCGCGTCGAGAGGGCAGGACGTCGAGAGGTCGAACTCCGAAACTCGTCCTCGTCGGCTACCTCACCCCGCGAGAACACAAGTGTCTGCTCCTGCAGTCGAGTATCTCGCGCCGGTTGGCCGCGCCGGTGAGTCCCGCCGTCCTCGTCTCCTGCGCGCGCTTCACGGCCGACCGGACATCACCTCGAGAAGCCACCCACCGACTCCCGTCCGAGAACGACGCTTCAGGAGCGAGACGCGACACCCGCCGTCCGCCCTCCGCGCACCTGTCGGCGGTCGCAGGCGTCCCCGCTCCCGGGCCGTCGCCGGAGCGACTCGCCGGCGAGCGAACAAGAGCGGCTCGACGAACAGAGCGACGCACCCTCTCCGAGGTGCCACCGGGCCGGACCACGGGGGCGCTCCTGACGGAGGAGCCACGAGGTCGTCGGCGAACCGTGGCGTCGCCGCGCCGCAGTGGGAGGAGCCACGGCGCGGTGGACGCGGCGGCAGCACCGCCGCCGGAGCGCGGCCCTCTCGACCGTGCAGCCACGCGAGAGAGACATGGCCCCGAGAGATGGCCCTCGGCGTACACCGGCAGGCATCGCCGACGGCTCGAACGCGGCTCAGGGGGCGCTCGGACAGCGGCGAGACGGGCGGGCGCGGTCCCCTACGGCGCGGGGCGGCCTTCCGCACCGTCTACCTGACAATCCGGCTCCGCAACCTGTCGCGCACGTACCGGCACGATCGAGGCGCCTCCCCAGATACTGGGCCGGTCCTGATCGGCCGATCGCCGTCCGCCAGCTCGTCTCCTATGGTCCTCGATACACGAGGGCGGAGGGGGCGCCGAGGTCGCAGCCTGCGGCGCTCATCGAGGAGCAGGCCCAGCATCGTCCACGCCGAACCAGGTGGCCCGACAGCCTCATCGCCCTGCCCGGCGCGTGCTGCGCACCGGGCGTGGGTCGACGACCTGCCATTCACCGTCAACGGCATGCGCGACATCGCCCCCCTACCCGCGCCGCGGTCGTCGCCCGCCGCGGCGGCCGGGCCCCGCACACCGGGGCGGAGCGGCTGTCTGTCCGCACAGGTGCGTCCCGACGAGCGGACGGCCGCGACATCCAACAAAGCGGACGACGGGGAGTTCGGAGCAAGCGCTCCTTATGGCCGTCCGCCACCAGCACGAGGACCCGCGTCGCGACGTTCCTTCGGCGCACCCCGTGTTTCACGTGAAACCGAGGCCGCCCCACACGCGGTTCGGGGGCACTACCGAATCGGCGATGGGCTGGCCGGTCTCAACACGCCAGACCCGTCCGCAGCCAACAACGACAACCTCGGCCTTCGATCTGCTGTAGCCGTACTCCACGAAACGCGCTGCGCCAGGCTTCGCGAGTGCAGGAACGGCACTTTCCCGCAGCCCAGTTGCGGGAAGGTGCCGTTCCTGCAAAAGGGTGTCAGCGTGGCGAATCCCGGCGGAGCGCCGTCGGGGACGAGGCAGCGCCTGGAGCGAGCGCGTCGAGAGGAACCGCTCCACGCTCCCCGCCCCGACCCGCCGCCGGAAATGCACCTCGAGGAGAGCGCGGCGACGTCGTCGGCAGCGGCCGTCGCCGCCCGCTGTCCAGGTCAGCATCGGCCCCGTGGTGGAGCCGGCAGGGGGCACCCGACCCATGCGCTGCCCCGGGTCACACCCCCAGGAACGGCGGACGGGAGCAGCGCGTCGCGCTGTCACCACTCCGGTCTCCACCCCGGACGCTGAGGCCCGTCCGGCGACCCGGTCGACTGCTGGGCAGGCACAGGCGTCGATCCCGCATCAGCTGCCGAACAACCCGGTCGTGTGGCCGCACGGTCGAGAGAGCCGCCCTTCGGCGGGCACAGGCGGCGATCACAGGCGAAGTCTCCGGTGGGCTGGTCCGCCTCGGTGGCGCGCCGTACCTCGACTGCACCGGTCATGTGGACCGGAAGCTCTTGAGCCGGCCGGACCCGACGATGGACGAGATCGCCGCCAACTCCACCGAGCATCGGACCTCCTCTCGGCTGCGGCGCGGCGAGGCCACGTTTGCCAACGGCCCCACGGTCCGTCCGGTGGGCCGCCCGCGCGGACCGGCCGGGCGGCATCTCACTGGAGGGCGTCTTCACTCCCGCTCCTCGACCGGGGCGAGGACAGGAGCCGTAGTCCCGGCCGAGGTCGATCAGATAGACGGACGTTTGATCGACCTGCCCCGCGGCATACCGATTCGCCGAGGAGCCCACACACGGGTGGAACGTGGCCGTTGCTCGCCTCAGGCTCCGGCGCCGAGGCGCCTATCTGCTCGGTACCGAACAGACCATCTCGATCCCCGTGATAATCCGACAGTACGACGGCGATCTTCCGGAGTCCTGGGATGGCCCTTCGCCGACCCGGAGCCGGTCACGTCAGCGCGCGTCGCCGGGGTTCATGAGATCGGCGATGCGCTCGAGATCCTCGACCGAGCCGAACTCGACGACGATGCGGCCCTTCCGCTGTCCCAGCTCGACACGGACCCGGGTGTCGAAGCGATCGGCCAGACGCTCGGCGAGACGCTCGGCGCCGGGCGCGTGGATCGTCTTTCGCTTCTTCCGCACGGGCGCGGGCGTCTCGTTGCGAGCGAGGACGACCGCCTCCTCGGTCGCGCGCACCGACATGCCCTCGGCGACGATCCGTGCGGCGAGCTCTTCCTGACGATCGGGGTCGTCGAGCCCGAGGAGCGCGCGGGCGTGCCCGGCGGTCAGGACACCGGCAGCGACGCGACGCTGGACGGCGACGGGCAGCCGCAACAGCCGGATCATGTTGGTGACGACGGGCCGGCTACGGCCGATCCGGTCGGCCAGCTCGCTGTGCGTCACGCCGAACTCGGCGAGCAGCTGCTCGTAGGCGGCGGCCTCCTCGAGTGGGTTGAGCTGCACGCGGTGGATGTTCTCCAGCAGCGCGTCGCGCAGAAGCGCATCGTCGGCCGTGGAACGCACGATCGCAGGGATGCGGTCGAGTCCGGCCCGCTGGGAGGCGCGCCAGCGCCGCTCGCCCATGATGAGCTGGAACCGGCCGGGCCCGGTCTCCCGCACGACGACCGGCTGCAGCAGCCCGAACTCGCGGATCGAGTGCTCGAGCTCGGCGAGGGCCTCGTCGTCGAACGCGGTCCGTGGCTGCTTGGGGTTGGGCTCGATGGCATCGACGTCGACCTCGCGGTACGTCGCGCCGGCGACGGGCATCGGCTCGTCGACGGGGGGCGCCGGGGGACGGGAGCTCCACGAGGTCGGCACGTTCGCCGCGGTCGGCGTCCCAGGCTCGGCCGGGGCCGGGGGGCCGGTCGGGATCAGCGCGGCGAGCCCACGCCCCAGTCCACCCTTGCGCTCGGCCATCGTCTACCGCCCGTTCGTCTCTGCGCCTGCCGTGCCGCCCGGACCCATCTGCGCACCCCGCAACGCGATCTCGCGTGCCGCGTCGACGTAGGACATCGAGCCGCGCGAGCCGGGGTCGTAGGCGAGGACGGTCTGGCTGTAGCCCGGCGCCTCGGAGACCTTCACGCTGCGGGGGATGACGGTCCGCAGCGCGACGTTGCCGAAGTGCTGGCGGACCTCCGACGTGACCTGGTCGGCGAGCTTCGTGCGCCCGTCGTACATCGTCAGCAGGATCGTCGAGACGTGCAGTCGCGGGTTGAGGTGCGACCGGACGAGGTCGATGTTGCTGAGCAGCTGCCCGAGGCCCTCCAGCGCGTAGTACTCACACTGGATCGGGATGAGCACCTCCTCCGCGGCCACCAGCGCGTTGACGGTCAGCAACCCCAGGGACGGCGGGCAGTCGATGAACACGTAGTCGACGCGCAGCTCGTCGAGCACCTCCGGGCTCAGCGCCTGCTTGAGCCGCTGCTCCCGCGCCACCATGCTGACGAGTTCGATCTCCGCGCCGGCCAGGTCGATCGTCGCCGGTACGCACAGCAGATCCGGCGACGCGGTGCTCGGGGCCGCCGCTTCCAGGAGGGAGATCTCCCCGAGCAGCGCCTCGTAGACCGAGGGCGTCCCCGCACGGTGCTCGACCCCGAGTGCCGTGCTCGCGTTGCCCTGCGGGTCGAGATCGACGACGAGCACGCGGACGCCGTGCAGCGCAAGGGCTGCGGCGAGGTTCACCGTGCTCGTCGTCTTGCCGACGCCGCCCTTCTGGTTCGCGACGGTCAGCACTCGGCGGTGTGCGGGTCGGGGCATCGAATACCGGTCCGGGTGACGCATGCGTGCCGCGCGCTCGGCCTCCTCGGCGATCGGGGTCCAGTTCGGACTCGGCGCCGGACCGCCCGATGTTCCACGTGAAACGTCGGCCTCGGTCACGATCGCTGCTCCCTCCTCCGGCTCGAACGAGCCGCCCGCTGCCGGTCGACCCGTTCGACGAGCACGACCGTGCTCGGCACCTCGACGAGCCCTGCGCCGCAGGTCACGACGCGCGGCTCACCACCACCGGCCTTGCGGACGGCGACCACGTCGCGAGCGACCTCGCGTTCGGCCGAGGCGCCCTTGACGGCCACCAGCCTGCCACCTGTGCGCAGCAGCGGTAACGCCCATCCGGCGAGTCGGGCGAGCGGGGCCACGGCGCGGGCGGTCACCACGTCAGCACCTCCCCATCGCCGGCGGACGTCCGTCTCCTCGGCCCGTCCACGTTCCACCTCGATCGGCAGGCCCAGGTCGTCGAGGACCTCGTTGAGCCAGTCGACCCGCCTCGCGAGCGGCTCGACCAGGACGATCCGCAGGTCGGGCCGCGCCAGTGCCAACGGTATCCCGGGCAGGCCCGCTCCCGAACCCAGGTCGACCAGTCGGGACCCTTCCGGGATGGTTTCGTTCACGACCGCACAGTTGAGGATGTGCCGGTCCCACAGCCGACCCGTCTCACGCGGACCGATGAGGCCGCGATCGACGCCCGACGTCGCCAGGTGCTCCGCATAGCGAACCGCCGCCGGCAGCCGTTCGCCGAAGATCTCGGCGGCCACCGACGGCGGGGACGCGACGGGGGAAGCGGACTCAGCCTCCACTGCGGAAGATGACGACCTGACGGCGGGGCTCCTCGCCCTCGCTCTCGCTGTTGACGCCCTTGATCCGGGAGACGGCGTCGTGGACGACCTTGCGCTCGAACGGGGTCATGGGCCGCAGCTTGGCGGGCTGCCCGGAGTCGAGGACCTCCTTGGCGGTCCGGGTGCCCAGCTCCGTCAACTCGTCGCGACGCCCTTGGCGCCATTGCGCGATGTCGAGCATGAGCCGGCTGCGGTTGCCGGAGGCCTGCTGCACAGCGAGCCGGGTGAGCTCCTGCAACGACTCGAGGACCGCGCCCCGGTCGCCGACGAGCTTGTCCAGGTCCTCGCCGCCGTCGATGCTGACGATGGCGCGGCCGGCCTCGACGTCGAGGTCGATGTCGCCGTCGTAGTCGAGCAGGTCGAGCAGGCGCTCGAGATAGTCGCCCGCGATGTCGCCCTCGCGGATCAGCTGTTCCTCGGCCGACGCGGGCTTCGGGGCGGTGTCGGCAGAACCGTCCTCGGCGGTCTTCGGCACGGTGGGTCTCCCTTCCTGACGTCCGGGCGGCCCGGGACCGCAGCGGGGGAGCTGCGGCCGGACCTCCGGCGCCGGACCCCGACGGGCCCGGCCGTGGCTTCGGTCAGCGGCGCTTTCGGCCCTTGCGGGCCGCGGAGGGCCGTGAGCCTCCGCCTGTGGTGCGGCCGTTGCGCGCGTTGGGCGAGCCGTTGTTGGCCCCGCGCTGCTGGCCCGACGCCGACGGCTTCACCGGCTTCGCGCCCGGCTTCTTGGCCGGGGGAGCATCGGCGGGCGCCGCATCGGCGGAGTCCTTGGTGAGGTTCACCTCGTCCGAGCCGGCCTCGTCCTCGTCGGCGGCCTTCGACCCGTTGCGGACCGGCTTCTGGCCCGGCTTGGGCGCCAGGGCCTGCCGCGTGGCCGTGGCCTTGTCCTTCTTCGCGGCTTCCTCGGCGTCGATCTTCTTGTAGACGATGCGCTGCTGGGCGAGCGTCCAGAGGTTGTTCGACACCCAGTAGAAGAGAATGGCCAACGGCAGGAACGGCGCACCGACGACGACGCCGATGGGAAAGACGTACAGCATCAGCTTGTTCATGATCGCCGACTGCGGGTTCGCCGCCTGCACCTCGGTCTGGCGGGCCACCGAGTGCCGGGCGGTGATGTGCGTGAACACACCCGCCATGATCATCAGCGGGATCATGACGACGAGCATCTGCCCGACCGTCGTGCCGAGGCTCTCCAGGCTGGGTGCGCCCTGCAGCGGGACGATCGAGGCGCCGAGCTTGGCACCGAACAGGTCCGCGTCGACGAAGGACCGGACGTCCTCGGCGTTGAAGATGTAGTTCTCGGTCTTGCCCGGCTTGAACTCACGCAGGACGTGGAACAGGCCGATGAAGACCGGGACCTGGATCAGGACGGGGAGGCAGCCGCCGACAGGGTTGACACCCTGCTCGCTCTGCAGGCGCTGCATCTCCTGCGTCATCTTCTGCTTGTCGTTCGCGTACTTCTTCCGGAGCTTCTGGATCTCCGGCTGGAACTCCTGCATCTTGCGCATCGACCGCACCTGGCCGACGAACGGCTTGTACAGGATCGCGCGCAGCGTGAAGACCAGGAAGACGACCGCCAGCGCCCACGCCACCCCGCTCGTCGGCGAGAACACGAAGCCGAAAGCCTTGTGCCAGAACCACAGGATGGCCGAGACCGGGTAGTAGATGAAGTTCAGCACCGGACTTGCTCCTCGTGGTTCTCACCGTCGTCGGCGCCGTGACGGGCGTCCGCGTCCTCGGCCGGGCGTCGGTCGTCGTCGTGGCGTGGGGGCCGGCGCGGTGGCACCGGGTCCAGTCCGCCAGGGTGCCACGGTCCGCAGCGGAGAAGCCGACGAACCGTCAGAAAACTCCCACGCATCACACCGTGGACCTGCAACGCCTCCACCGCGTAGGCACTGCACGTGGGATGGAAGCGGCACACCGGGGGGAAGGCCGGCGAGATCCACTTCTGGTAGAAGCGCAGGACTGCGATCAGTGCGCGAGCGATCGGCGACGGCCGCGCGTCGGGAACCGTCGCGTCGTCCGGCGTCTCGTCCGGAGAGTGGCTGTGCTCGCTCACCGGCGGGCCGCCGGTTCGGCCAGCCGACGGACCGCGGTGCGCAGGGCGCCGTCGAGATCGGCCGCCAGCTCCGCCGACGACGCGGTCGCCGATGCGGGCAGGGCCCGGACAACGAGCCGTGCGCCGGCGGGCAGCGCGCCGAGCCGCGGGGCCACGACATGGCGAAGCCGCCGGCTCACCCGGTGGCGGACCACCGCGTTGCCGACGGCCTTGCTGACGACGAAACCGGCGCGGGGCGCGTCGGAACCCGACACGTCGAGGTGGACGACCAGCCGCGAGCGACCGCTACGACGGCCGTGCCGCATCGTCGTCGTGAACTCGTCCCGACGGGTGAGCCGGGCCCCGGCCGGCAACACTCCGCAGCCTGATCAGGCCGAGAGCTTGTCGCGCCCCTTGCTGCGGCGCGCAGCGAGGATGGCGCGACCGGCGCGAGTGCGCATACGCAGCCGGAAACCGTGCTTGCGCGCCCGACGGCGGTTGTTCGGCTGGAAGGTGCGCTTGCCCTTGCTCACTTGTCGGCTCTCCTGCTCGACGTCGCCGGAGTCCCGGGCCGTCGTGTCGCTATGGACGTCTGATCGGGTGGTGCGGTCGTGCTGGTTCGCTGGTGGGCCGCCGAGCGGACTGATCCGCCCCGCAGCCTCGCGACCGTGCGACGGCACGCAGAACGTGCCGATCCTCGGACGCGGTTCCGTCAAGCGTACGCAGCGGCCGAAGAGGGGGTCAAACCGCCCCCGACGGCCCGTCGCGAGGACGCGCGCAAGCCGACACGCCGGGCCGACCGGGTAGGTCCCGCGGCCACCTTGTGGCGGCGGCCCGGAGATTGTTACTTTCCCCCTTCACAGTTCGATCCGGGGGGATCGGGAACACCCGCTCCGACACACCGACGTGGGCCCGCCAGGCGCCCACCGATGGCCCCTGCGTACCGTCTTACGCACATGTGTGGA